>JAVHVE010000022.1:0-120709 GCA_032160705.1 Acidobacteriota bacterium
CCATCACTGTGGAGTCGGTCAGGATCGTCCCGGGATTCAACTGGCTGACGCAGATTGTCATTAAACTGTCTGACAATCTTCTGGGGGCGGGCGATCTCTGGGTGCACATTAAGTTGCACGGGGAGACCAGTAATAGTGCGGCTTTCTGGGTCGGGGATATGTTGATCGAGGAACGGTAATAGTAGTTCATGACAGAGTCAATGCCCCGAGTTGCCAGTGCGCAACTCGGGGCTTCTTTTTCGCATAACTTAAATCAATTAGTGGGACGGCCAAGCGAGGGAAGCTTGTCTTGACGTCTCAGGCTTCGCGGACTCTTATCGCCTCCGGCTCTGTTCGCCTCGTTCCCGAAGCAGCGTCTGTTGCAGGCAGAGGCGGAGGCGGAGGATTGGCGACGAGCCTTTCGAGCGCCGCCTCCAGCACTTCACCGATGCGCGAGACAGGAATGATCTCAAGCTCGCGGCGCACGTCTTCGGGAATGTCTTCCAGGTCGCCCTCGTTGCGCGCCGGCAGAATGATGCGGCGAACACCCGCACGATATGCCGAGAGAACTTTCTCTTTAACTCCGCCGACGGGAAACACCAGCCCCGAAAGCGTAATCTCACCCGTCATCGCCGTGTCGGGGCGCACGCGCCGCCCTGTGTAGAGCGAGGCCAGCGCCGAAGTAATCGTGACGCCTGCGCTCGGCCCGTCCTTTGGAATCGCCCCGGCAGGAACGTGCAGGTGCACGCCGTAGCCCTTGAACATCTCCGGGTCAATGCCGAACTCCGTGGCGTGCGACCAGAGATATGAGCGCGCGGCGCGTGCAGATTCCTGCATCACTTCGCCGAGCTGTCCAGTGATGGTTAGGCCAGAGCCTCCCGGCAATAATGTCGCCTCGATGAAGAGAACTTCGCCGCCCATCTCTGTCCAGGCCATCCCCGTAGCCACACCTGCGGGCAACTCCTTGCGCGCCTCTTCCGGGTAGAACTTGGGCGCACCCAGGTATTCTTTAATGTCTGGCGCATCAACCGTCAGCTTCTCTGCTTCACCCTGCGCGATCTTCAAGGCGGCCTTGCGAACAATGCCGCCAATGGTTCGCTCCATCTGGCGCACGCCCGCCTCGCGCGTGTAGCGCGCAGCAATCAACTGGAGCGCCGCGTCCGTGATGGTAAATAGCTCATCGCTCAACCCGTTTTCCTGAATTTGTCTTGGAACCAAATACTGCCGCGCGATGTGCAGCTTCTCCTGATCCGAATAACCCGCCAGCCGGATGACCTCCATGCGGTCGCGCAGAGGGGCAGGAATCGGCCCCAACTGGTTGGCGGTTGCAATGAAGAAAACCCGCGAGAGATCGAAAGGCAGATCGAGATAGTGGTCGCGGAAAGAATTGTTCTGCTGTGGGTCTAAAATCTCAAGGAGCGCGGCGGAGGGATCGCCCCGGTAATCGTTGCCGAGCTTATCAATCTCGTCCAGCATCATCACAGGGTTATTGACGCCTGCGCGCCGAATTGATTGGATGATGCGTCCCGGCATCGCGCCGATATAGGTGCGACGATGCCCGCGCAGCTCTGCCTCGTCGCGCATTCCACCGAGACTCATGCGCTCGAACTCGCGCCCCAGCGCACGGGCAACGGAACGTCCCAAACTGGTTTTGCCCACGCCCGGCGGCCCGACAAAACACAGGATCGGACTTTTCGCTTCGGGCTTGAGCTTGATGACAGCCAGGAATTCGAGGATGCGTTCCTTGATGTCCTCCAGACCGTAGTGATCTTCGTCCAGAATGCGTCGTGCCTCTTTCAAGTCCAGCTTGTCTTCCGTTGATTTCTTCCATGGAAGTTCCAGCACATATTCAAGGTACGTGCGGATGACGTGATAATCTGGAGCAGCCGACGGCAATTTCTCCATGCGCTTCAATTCGCGCTCCGCTTCCTTGCGGACTTCTTCGGGGAGGTCTGCCGTTTCCAGGCGCTCGCGCATCATGTCTGCTTCGGCACGCTCGCCGCCCTCGTCGTCGCCCAGTTCCTTCTGAATCGCCTTCAACTGCTGGCGCAGGATGTAATCGCGCTGCGCTTTGTTCATCTCGGTCTGCGCTTCAGTCGCAATCTTGGAGCGAATCTCCATGATCTCGACTTCGCGCGCGAGCAGCCCGTGCGCCAGGCGCAAAAGCTCGTCGGCAGTATTGGCTTCGAGCATTTTCTGTTCCTGCTCGACGCCGAGGTCAAGGACTGAGGCGAGAAAATAAGCCAGACGGACAGGATCGTTGGCCGACATCACAGCCGCGCGCACTTCCGGCGGCACTTGCGGCAGCATCGCCAGAGCCTGCTGGATCATCGCCTGCATGTTGCGCTTGATGGCTTCGACTTCTTCCGGGTCTTCCGTTTTCAAATCCGGGAGAATCTCGACGCGCGCGCGCAGGTAGGGCTGCTCCTGCGTCCACTCCAGAACGCGTATGCGTTCCGTGCCCTGCACGATGAGCTGCATCGTTTCTCCGTCGCGCATCATGCGTTTAATCATGACCAGCGTGCCGACGCTGTAGAGGTCTGCGGGCGTGGCATCCGCGCCCGTCACGTTCTCCTTGTTGATACTGATACAGGCCAGCAATTTCTCTGCGGTCGAGAGCGCGGATTCGACTGCCGCCATCGAGCGCGCACGCCCGACCGCCAGCGGCACAACCGTTTCAGGAAAGAGCGTCGTCTGCTGCAAAGGCAGCACGCTAATCTCGAACGGCTCACCTTGTGTGTGCACGCTCGACTCTTGACTCACGGCCTGTTCGGAGTCGTTCGCCGCCTGCTGTGTTTGAATGTTCTCGCTCATAAGTAAATGCAGAAGTCAGAAGACAGAAGTCAGGAGTCAGGATGAAGAAGCAGCGACCGCTTTTGTTTTTATTCTGACTTCTGTCTTCTGTCTTCTGTCTTCTGTCCTTCGCAATTCTCTTCCCCGCGCAGGTGTAGGATCAGCAAGCCGTCACGGTAATCGCGCAAGAGCGACGCGCCTTCGATGGAGCAAGGAAACCGGAGCGTCTTTTCAAAGCGACTGTAGGTGATTTCAAGCTGGTGATGGGTGATGCCCTTCCCGAAGAAAGTGTCACGGCGGCAACCCGAAATACTCAACGTCGGGCCATCAATCGTGATGGCGAGTTCTTCGGCAGCGACGCCCGCCAGATCAACTTTCACAATCCAGCCATCCGCAGTGCGATAGATGTCCGCATCCGGTCGCCACACGCGCCCCCCGGGTCGCACTCGCCTGCCGACAGGCATCATCCGAAAATAGCGCTCGATTGATTTAGCCATTGTCAGTGGTCAGTGGTCAGTAGTCAGTGGGAGTTATCAGCTTTTAACTGACCACCGGCCACTGACCACCGACCACTATTTCTCATCCAAAGATTTTGCTCCAGAAGGACGAGCCGCTCGAAATCTCTTCGAGGGCGTCGGCCAGCTCGCGATCCTCTTCGGTTTCAAGCGCGACATCGGCCATCGAGATGATGCCGCGCAAATTTCCATCATTGTCCACCACAGGGATGCGCCGCACCTGCTTATCGCCCATCTTCCGAATCGCGTCAATGACGCGGTCGTTGGGTTGCGCCGTGTGGATGTCGGTCGTCATCACTTCTTCTACGCGGACTGCGCGCGTATCCTTGCCTTCGGCCACCGCGCGAATCACTACGTCGCGGTCGGTGATGAGACCGACGAGTTTGCCGTTGCCCCGCGTCCTCGTATCGCTGCGCCCATTTCCGCTTCCGCCCTCGCTCTCGGTCGTTTGAGTACTGGCGCGCTCGACCACGGGAATCACGCCCGTATCTTCGTCGCGCATCATCGCTGCGACTTCCTGCAACGTCGTGTCGCGTGTGGCGACCGTCACGTCGCGCGTCATGATGTCGCGGCAGCGCACGTGCGAACGCGTTGCCCCGCGCCCTCTCTCCTCCGACCTGCCCCTGACATAATCGCGCGCTTCCTCAAACCATGAGCGTCCATCGTCCTCGCCACGATCATCCTCGCGGCGGCTGCGACGCCCCTCGCCTGTGCCTGAGTAGCCGCCATATTGTCGCTCCTCATAACGGCTGCTGTCCGGGCGCTCGGTGTAGCCGACACGCGCCGGTTCGTCGCGCCGGTAGTAGCGTCCGCCGCCTTCGGCTGGGCCTCTGCGCCTCGCTCCATAGGGGTCGTCGTAGCCGAAATCTCTGTTGAGCGGGCCGCTTTCACGACCATAATTTCCACGTTCCGATCTATAGCCGGAGCGGTCTTCGCCGCCGCTTCGCTCACGCGAGCCTCCACCGTAAAAATCCCTCTCGTCGTCTCTATCGTAGCGATTTCTTGACATGATCTGTCTTTTGCCTCCCTGTTTGCTGATTACCACATGGCCGCCCTCGTCCAATAGGACAGACGAAAGCGCCAGGGGCGCGCCCGGCTTCCATGAACGCAAAAATTGGAGCGGTCACTCGCGCCCGACTAATAAAATTGCAAAGGGGAACTTGGGTGGGATTATACAAGGTTCGGCGGAGATTGCCAGCGAGAGAAGGAAAAGGAAAAAGGAAAAAGGTAAAAGGCAAAAGGAAGGCGGAGACCACTGTTTAATTAAATGTGGTTCTCCGCCTCACTTTTGCCTTTTTACTTTTACCTTTTTCCTTTGCTACGATTCTCTTCATGCAATCTTTCAATCCGAAATTCGGCAATTTCAAAAAGCCGAAGCGTGAAGGCCAGATTGTCACAGTCGGTCGGGTGGAAGATGTCCCGCAGGGTCGCGGCGCAACCGTCGAGCTTTTAAACGGGACGGAGTTGGCGCTCTACAACATCAACGGCGAGTTTTATGCCATCGAGAACTTTTGCCCGCACAAGGGAGCACCACTCGCAGACGGCCAACTCTGCGGCCACACAATCGAATGCGATTGGCACAACTGGCGCTTCGACCTCCGCACGGGCGCGTGCCTGACCAACAGCGGCGCGGTTGAAACCTACGAAGTGATGATTGAAGACGGCTGGATAAAAATCCGAGTCTAAAGGCAAAAGGAAAGTCCAAAGCTCAATGTCCAAAGTCAAAGATTAATCTTTGACTTTGAACATTGAGCTTTGGACTTTAGATTGAAGGCTTCAGCCGTCGTTGCCGATAGCTTCGACGGGGCACGCGGCGAGGGCTTCCTCGCACAACGCGCGCTCGTCTTCCGTTTCCGGTTGCTTATAAACGAAGGAATAACCGTTTTCGTCCGAGCGCGTGAAATTGTCCGGCGCGGTATCACGACAGACATCGCAATCTATGCACTGCGTGTCAACGTAATACGTGCCAAGCACATTTTCTCCGACGCGATCTGTCGGGTCAGCCACCGATTTCTCCTTTCGTGACAAGTGACAGGTGACAGGTGACAAGAAAAAGCCTTCTTCCTGTCACCTGTCACCTGTCACCTGTCACGGGTTTTTACTTTATCGCCAGCATCCGGTCAAGCGCGATGCGCGCCCAGCGGGCGGTTTCTTCGGGCACGCTGATTTGATTGACAATCTCGCCTGCGACCAGAGATTCCAGCGCCCACGCCAGATTCTGCGGCGCGATGCGGTACATCGTCGCGCACATGCAGAGATCGGGCGAGAGCAATTGAATGTGCTTGTCCGGGTGTTGCTTGATGAGACGATTAACCAGATTGACCTCCGTGCCGATAGCCCACTTCGACCCGGCTGGCGCAGTAGCAAGAGTCTTAATGATGAACTCGGTCGAGCCGTTGAGGTCTGCCTTTTGCACCACCTCGTAAATGCATTCTGGATGCACGAGGACGTTGATGCCGGGAACTTCCGCCCGCACCTGATCCACATGCCAGGCCTTGAAGCGGCCATGCACGGAGCAATGACCTTTCCAGAGAATCAGGCGCGCACGCCGCAACTCGTCTTCCGTGTTGCCGCCAAGCTCTTTTGAGGGGTCCCAGACGACCATCTCGTCGAGGCCGATGCCGAACTTCACACCCGTATTGCGCCCCAGATGCTGGTCGGGGAAGAAGAAAAGCTTGTCCGCCTCCTTCAAGCTCTTATCGAAAAGCGGGACAGCGTTGGACGAAGTGCAGACGATACCACCGTTGCGCCCGCAGAAAGCTTTGAGCGCGGCGGTCGAGTTCATGTAGGTGATCGGCATCACGCGAAACTCTTCGTGAATCCCGAGAGCTTCGAGCTGTTCCCAGGCGTCCTCGACCTGCTCGGCGGATGCCATGTCGGCCATCGAGCAGCCCGCGCCGAGGTCAGGCAAAATCACCTTTTGCTTTCCGGGTTTCAGAATGTCCGCCGACTCGGCCATGAAATGCACGCCGCAAAAGACCACGAATTCGGCTTCCGGGCGCGAAGCGGCCAACTTCGCCAGCTTGAACGAATCGCCCGTGTAATCCGCGTGGCTGATGACGTCGTCGCGTTGATAGTGGTGGCCGAGGATCACCAGACGCTTTCCAAGCTCGCGCCGCGCCGCTTCAATCCGCTCGTGCAATTCCGCGTCCGACACACGGAAATAATCTTCCAGCATCGGAGCACTTTTCATTTCCAGAATAGCCGTCATCTTTGTCCCCCAGCGCCTTCTCAGCCCTATGGTCGCGACCTTAAGCTACGGGGTCGCTTGCGCCAAACTGGCAACTATACCGGCATTAAGAAACGGCGCGCAAGCGCCCATCCCGGTCTTCCTTTAAGCAAACAAAAATCGAGCAGGCGCGACCCAAAAGTCCCTCTCACGCCTGCACTGATTTAGATGCGAAAATGAACCTGCACGATGTGTCGAATTTGTGGACGAAACCCTCAAGTCTAAAGCGGTTATTTTTGAGGCTTGTTAATGCGCGACGAGTGCCCGGCAACGATCTGCCAGCGCTTATCACGCCAGACGAAAACATCCGTGAAGCGGTTCTGGCCTGTCCACTCCTGCCCTTTATTGACACCTTTCAGGGTAGAGCGACCCGTCACCACAGCCATCTTGTCGTAGAGCATCACCTTCATGTCGTCAACTTCGTAAGAGAGCAGCCTGGCATCAGGATTGGCGGGAGCTTTAACGCTGTCCACATCCTCTTTCTTCGTAGTCATGCCGCCGCCCGAATCCGTGAAGATAAATTCGTCGGCCTCGACGCGCTCAAAGAAAGCGTGGTCACGATTGACATTGGCCTTGCCAATTCCCCGCTCCAACTGCATCAACTCTTCCCTGACGCGCTCTTCCTGACTCGAAGACTTCTTACCAGTTGTCTGACCAAGCGCAAGAGTCGCGGCAGATGCAATCAGCACGACGGTCACCAACAAGCGTTTCATCAATTCTTTCATCCCTCATCCCTCCGCCCTCATCCTTAGTCTTTACGGGTGCGTCATCTCTTCCGGCTTCACATATTCGTCGAACTGCTCGCCCGTCAGCAAGCCCAGCTCAATCGCGGACTCGCGCAAAGAGATGCCTTTCTTGTGAGCGTTCTTAGCAATCTTCGCGGCATTGTCGTAGCCGATGTGCGGGTTAAGCGCCGTCACCAGCATGAGCGAGTTTCGCAAATGCTCGTCAATCTTTTCGCGGTTGAGTTCGATTCCGGCGATGCAATAATCAACGAAGCCGTGGGAGGCATCTTTGAGCAGGCGAATCGAGTGGAGCAGGTTATGGATCATCACGGGGTTGAAGACATTCAGTTCAAAGTTACCCTGTGAGCCTGCAAATCCGATGGCCGCATCGTTGCCCATCACCTGCACGGCGACCATCGTCATTGCCTCAGATTGCGTCGGGTTGACTTTGCCCGGCATGATCGAAGAGCCGGGTTCGTTCTCCGGCAGCACAAGCTCGCAGAATCCTGCGCGCGGCCCCGAAGCCAGCCAGCGGATGTCGTTCGCAATCTTCATCAAGGATGCGGCAAGAGTCTTCAAAGCTCCGCTCGCAAAGACCATCTCGTCGTGAGCCGAAAGCGCGGCGAACTTGTTTGGATGAGATTTGAAAGGAAGCCCCGTCAGCTCCGCGATTTTCCGAGCCGCACGCATCCCGAATTCGGGGTGCGAGTTGAGTCCTGTGCCCACAGCCGTGCCGCCAATCGCCAATTCATAGAGTCCGGGCAGAACCATTTTCAATCTCTCTATGTCGCGCTCCACCAGGCTCGCCCATCCGCCCATCTCCTGCCCGACCGTCAGGGGCGTCGCGTCCTGCAAATGCGTCCGGCCAATCTTCACCACATCAGCAAACTCTTTTGCCTTCGCGTCAATCGCGTCATGCACACGCTGAACTTCCGGTATCAACTTATTCATCTCTTCTGCGGCGGCGATGTGCATGGCCGTCGGGAAAGTATCGTTCGATGACTGCGACATGTTGACGTGATCGTTCGGATGAACAGGCTCTTTGCTCCCCATCACCCCACCCGCAATCTCGATAGCGCGGTTCGAGATGACCTCATTCGCATTCATGTTCGTCTGCGTCCCGCTCCCCGTCTGCCATACGCGCAAAGGGAAATGCTCGTCCAGCTTTCCCTCAATTACTTCATCGCCAGCCTGCGCGATCAGCCTGGCCTTGTCCGTCGGCAGCTTACCCAAATCTTCATTAACGAGCGCGGCGGCCTTTTTCAGAATGCCGAGCGCGCGAATCATCTCGCGCGGCATCGTGTCGTAGCCGATGTCGAAATGAATCAACGAACGCTGCGTCTGCGCCCCGTAATACTTATCCGCCGGGACTTCGATCTCGCCCATCGAATCCGTTTCCACACGCATCTCAGGCTGTAGTTTTTCTTTCTGCTCGGTCGCTTCTGGTGGCATAGCAGGGTTCATCCTTACTTCTAGACAAGAATGAGCTAGATAGTCTCTCTCCTCGCTTTGTTTAGCATCTCGGTGTAATTGTACATCAGGACAGAGCGCGTGCCGAACTCGCTTTGACCCTGAAAGGGTCACATACAATAGCCGGGGGCAAGCGATAGCGCCGCCCCCGGTTGGACGTGATAAATAGTTCCGACCCTGAAGGGGTCGTACTTCCATGTTGAATGTGCGACCCCTTCAGGGTCGGGAATCATTTCGCACATAGTTCCGGGGGCGTTGCCCCCGGCTCTTCCATGCGACCCTTTCAGGGTCAAAGTTAAAAGCGAGGCCGCCGTCTCTGTGGGAGTCACGGCGGCCTTGCGGCGCACAGCCCGCTTCCTCACAAGCGAGCGTGCGCGGCGGGAGCGCCTCCACCCCTGGCCGCGCCCCCTATCGAACTTTATCTATCGGTTTAGTGAGGTCATAAAGTGATGTCCAAGAAGCACGCGCTTTGGTAAGATGACGCGCACGATCTAGTCTTTGAAAACTAAAGGCAACGGCTAATGCGACGACTCAACCCTCAACCTCAAGCTGAGAGATGAGCATCACCGTTGAGTATGAAAGGTTCACACTCACGGCGAATCAGTTGCGCGACTACATTCTATACCATCATCGGTATAGCAGCAAGTCTCCTTGTGCAGTCGTAACCCCGTCAGGAGGTATCTCCTGATGGGAGCAGCGCGTCAGAAGGCAGAGCGTCTTGCTGAGAAACTTTTACAGCTTCGACTCGCGCTCGGCCTCTCCCAAGCAGAAATGCTCAAGCGTCTGGATGCTGAAGATATGATTGTTTACAACAGAATATCCGATTATGAATTAGGAAAGCGCGAGCCGCCTGTGCCGATTCTCTTGCAATACGCTCGCGTCGCAGGTGTGTACGTCGAAGACTTGATTGACGATGAATTAGACTTACCTGAAAAGCTGCCCGGCACTGCCCGTCATGAAGGAATCAAGCACAAATCCCCTTCTCGCAGCAGAAAGCGTTAGCCATCCGACAGCGGAAGCAGCTTTTTCAGCCCCGGAGGGGCGACATAGCAGTAGCCCACGGCGTCAGCCGTGGGGATAAGTATCGAATAAATAGTTAAGCCCCGGAGGGGCGACATAAATTATGTCGCCCCTCCGGGGCTTGGAATCAAATCGCCGGACTGATGCCCATGACTCACGTCATGGGCTACTGTTATTCCGCCCCTCCGGGGCTATGGCTCCATGACTTTTTCTGCTTGTATCGAACTCAGGTGGTTTTATGGCTGCGTGCCTTCCTTGCTGGCGCGGCGTTGCGGGCGATTGTATTCGGACTTTTTCTTCAACCCTACGGCCTGCACTTCGTTCGAGTCTTTACCGAACTGCGCGATGATCTGATCTTTCGCCCCCAGCATCAGATTATGAAACTCCCATTCGCGCGCCACCGCATCGTCACGCGCAGCCGCCGCCGCTGCCTGTGCCTGCGCTTCCGCCTGCTGCGCAGACGCTAAACTTGCCTGCGCCGCCGTAATCACCGTCAACGCATAAGCCGGATTAGCCGGAGCATAACCCGTCACCGCCTGCAACGCCGCGAACGTATCCCTGTCTGCCTGAATTTGAGAGGGTTTCAATCGGTTAGCCTGATTTACCATTGGTGAGACTCCTTCGTGAGAAAAGGTTGAGGTCTTGCGAGGACGCGCCAATCTTACGCAACACCCCAATGCTGATGATGAGGTTTTTGCTGTCCGGCGAGAGAGCGTCCCACCATGAGCGCCAGCTATTCATAAGTGAAGCCTCCGCTTCTCCTTAGGATACTGCTGGAGGATATCGCACGTTGATGGAGCATTTGGAAGACAAATTTTAAGCCCCTTCGATTGGTGCGCCCGCCTCTTTCCAGGCTTTCCATCCGCCAGCCATTGAAGAGACATCGTAGTAACCCATGCGTTGGAGGACTTCAGCCGCGAGGGCTGAGCGGTAGCCGCCGCCGCAATAGAGGATGAGTTCTGTGCCTTTGTCTGGGACGGCCTGTTCGATGTCGCGTTCGATGATGCCTTTGCTGAGGTGCTCTGCGCCTGCGGCGTGGGCCTCGGCCCATTCGTGGTCTTCGCGGACATCTATCAGGCGCGCGCCTTCGCCCGCGGCAAGGCGTTCGAGCGTGGCTTCGACCGAGATTTCGTGGATGCGCTTTTTGGCTTCTTCGACCAGTTTCAGGAATCCTTCGGAATGTTCCATCTGTTTTGAGTCCTCGTTTAGTAGATTTCCAAAACCCTTCCTCGTGGGGAGTGGATGATTTTCGAGTCTGGGATTATAATGCCGCTCTTTTGTAAAAGCACTGATACAGCGTCTATACTGTCATCCAGATTCGTCATCTTAAAACCGGACTGGAGGACGCTCGCGGGGCGCGCGTCCGTTTGCGCTTCATTTGCGTGGAGCGCGGGAAGACTTGTGATGCAAAAGACTGAATTGCAGGAGCGCGTGCGCGAATCGCACCAGAAGCTGACCGAAGCGCTGGAAGGCTTGTCCGAAGAAGAGGCGACGCGCGTCGGCCTGAATCCGAACTGGTCAATCAAGGACGCGCTCGCGCACATCTCTGCCTGGGAGATAGAAGCGGCGCGCATCATCACTGAAATTCAGAATGGCACGTGGAAGCCGCAAAGATTGAACAAGGAAGCGATAGACGAATTCAACCGGCAGGCGGTCGAGAGTCGTCAGGGAGATTCGATGCCGCAGGTGCGCGAAGAATACGATGCCGCGCACCACGAGATGGAGCGCCTGCTCGAATCGCTCCCCGATGAAGTGGACGAAGCCACGCCCATCTACAAATACGTCGAAGCCGTGACCTTCAAGCACCTGGCTCATCACGCGGCGCAGATCGAAGAATGGAAACAAAAACTACGTGACAGGTGACAAGTGACAGGTGACAAGATAAAAACGCTTTTCCTGTCACCTGTCACTTGTCACCTGTCACGCTCTTAGGAGATGAACATTGGCTACTGAACAATTCGATGTGACGGTTATCGGCAGCGGCCCCGGTGGTTACGTGGCGGCGATTCGTGGCGCGCAGCTTGGGCTAAAAGTCGCGCTCGTGGAGAAAGACAAGCGGCTGGGCGGGACGTGTACGCTGCGCGGCTGTATCCCGACGAAGCAGCTTCTGATGTCGGCGCACGTTTACGAGCAAATGCAGCACGCTGCGGACTTCGGTGTGCAGGCGACAGGGATTCAACTCGCCTTCGCAGACGTGCAGAAGCGCAAAGATAAGGTCGTGACGAAGAACTCTAAAGGCATAGAGTTTCTGATGAAGAAGAACAAGATCACGACGTTCAAAGGCACTGGAAGGCTCGCTCTGCCCGGCAAGGTCATCGTCACGGGCGAAGACGGCAAAGAGCAGACCATCAATACGCGCAACATCATCATCGCTACCGGCTCGGTCGTGCGTCCCATTCCCGGCTTTGAGACAGATGGCTCGACGGTAGTCAACTCCGATCACATTCTGGAATTGAAGGAAGTTCCGAAATCTCTCATCGTGATGGGTTCGGGCGCGGTCGGCGTCGAGTTTGCTTCCGTCTACGCGCGCTTCGGGACGGACGTAACAATAGTCGAGCTATTGCCGCGCCTTGTGCCTCTCGAAGACGAAGAAGTCTCTAAGGATTTAGAGCGGGCGTTTCGTAAGCGCAAGATTAAATCTCAACTCGGCACAAAGCTGGAGAAGATGGCGAAGACCGACGCGGGCGTGCGCGTCACAGGTAAAGATTCGGACGGCAAAGAGGTCACGCTCGAAGCCGAGATGCTGCTCGTCGCGGTGGGTCGCATGCCTTACCTAGAAGGCCTTGGGCTTGAAGGCACGAAGATCAAGGTCGAGCGCGGCAACGTGCAGGTGGATGAATTCCTGCGCACGGGCGAAGAAGGGGTGTATGCCATCGGTGACGTGATTCCGACGCCGTGGCTCGCGCATCTGGCGTCGAAAGAAGGCATCGTCGCCGTCGAACAGATTGCGGGAGAAAAGAACGTGCGCCCGATTAATTTGCGTCTTGTCCCGTCCTGCACCTACTGCGACCCTGAAATCGGCTCGGTCGGACTGACGGAATCGAAGGCGCGCGAACAGGGCTACGATGTCAAGGTCGGCAAGTTTCCGTTTTCAGCATCGGGCAAGGCGCGCATCCTCGGCGAAGAGGAAGGCTTTGTGAAGATCGTCTCTGAGGCAAAGTATGACGAAATCTTAGGCGTCCACATCATCGGGCCGCACGCGACGGAGATTCTTGCAGAAGCCTGCGTCGCCATGCAGCTTGAATCCACCGCCGACGAACTGGGTCGCACGATTCACGCGCACCCGACCGTCTCCGAAGCCGTCATGGAAGCCGCCGAAGACGTACACAAGCTGGCGATACATTTCTAAGGGCAGGAGTCAGAAGTCAGAAGTCAGGAGACAGAAGAAAGACGGTTTCAGCCTTTTCATTCTGACTTCTGACTCCTGACTTCTGGATTCTGCTTTTGATTATGAAAAAAGATACAGGACGCAAATCCACTTCATCCGACGCGCCTCAGCTCACGTGCAGCAGTGAGACGATATTGAAGCCTGAGCAGATGCTTGAGCTTTATCGTTACTTGAAGCTGACGCGGCTTGTCGAGGAGCGGCTGGTCAATCTCTATCGCCAGACCAAGGTTGTTGGGGGCGTGTTTCGTTCGCTGGGACAGGAAGCGACCGCCGTTGGGACGGCTTATGCTTTGCAGCCGCAGGACTTCATTACGCCTTTGATTCGCGATCTCGGCGCGGTGCTGGTGAAAGGTATTCGCCCGCGCGAGATTTTCGCGCAGTACATGGCGAAGGCCTGGGGGCCGTCGGGCGGGCGCGACTTGAACATTCACTTCGGGGATATGTCGAAAGGTTTCATTGGGCCGATCTCGCATCTCGGCGATATGATTCCGGTGATGACGGGCGTGCTGCTGGGCGCGCGCCTTCAGCAGAAAGATACTGTGGCGCTCGCTTACATTGGCGACGGTGGGATGAGCACGGGGGCGTTTCACGAAGGCTTGAACTTCGCCGCCGTGCAACGACTGCCCCTGATTGTCGTCGCCGAATATAATCATTATGCGTATTCGACACCGACCTCGAAGCAGACAGCCGTCAAAGACCTCGCGGAAAAGGCTGCCGGGTATGGCATCCCCGGACACATCGTTGACGGCAACGACATCATTGCCTGCTATGAAGTGACGCGGAAAGCGGCGGAGTATGCGCGTGGCGGCGGAGGCGCTGTGCTGATTGAAGCGAAGACGTACCGGCGCAAGGGTCACGCCGAACACGACGACCAGCGTTACGTCCCGTCAGATGAGATTGAATGGTGGGAGAAGAATAACGATCCCGTTGATCGCTACGAAAGATGTTTGACGGAGAGAACAATCGCCGCGCGCGAGAAACTCGACGAGATAACGGCGGACATCAACCGCGAACTGGACGAAGATGTCGCGTGGGCGGAAAGCTCACCAATGCCCGAAGCGGAGCAGGCTGCTTACGGAGTCTTTGATAATAACAATGTGCCGCCAGCGTTCAGGCCGAAAGTCTTTGGAATATAAATTTCATGTCAACTGCGACCAAGAAAGAACACAAATCGAATCGCCCGGCGCGCGGTGGGCTTGCCACCTTGGTCGAAGCCATCCGTCAGGGCATCTGGGAAGAGATGGAGCGTGATCCAACGGTCTTCTGCATCGGCGAGGATGTGGGCGCGTATGGCGGCGCGTTCAAGGTGACGGACGGCCTTGTGGATGAGTTCGGTGAAGAGCGTGTGATTGACACGCCGATCTCGGAGGCGGCGATTGTCGGCGCGGCGTGCGGCGCGGCCTTAATGGGGATGCGACCCGTCGCGGAGTTTCAGTTTATAGATTTCATCTCCGCGGGCTTCGACATGCTGACCAACTACGCCGCGAAGTGTCGCTATCGCTGGGGCGCGGGGCTGGCGACTGTCTTTCGCGGCCCGTGCGGAAGTGGCGTCCACGCCGGGCCGTTTCATTCGATCAACGCGGAGGCGTTCTTTCTGAACACCGCCGGGCTGAAGATTGTCGAGCCTTCGACCGCTTACGATGCGAAGGGCTTAATCAAGGCGGCGATACGCGACCCGGACCCTGTGCTCTACTTCGAGCACAAGAAATTGTACCGCCTGCCGCGTCTGCGTGAAGAGTTGCCGGAGGACGATTACATTGTCGAAATCGGCAAGGCGCGCACACGCCGCGAAGGACGCGACCTCTCCATCATCACTTTCGGCGCGCAGGTGCTAACCGCACTCGATGCCGCCGAAGAACTGGAGAAGGAAGGACTGGACGTGGAGGTGATAGACCTCAGAACGCTCGCGCCGATGGACAAGGCAGCGATACTGGCGAGTGTTAAAAAGACGAGCAAGGTGATGGTGCTGCATGAAGCATCGCGCACGGGCGGCATCGGCGGCGAAATCGCGGCGACCATCGCCGAAGAAGCTTTCGAGTGGTTGGATGCGCCCATCGTGCGCGTGGCTTCGATTGACACGCCCGTTCCCTATTCACCGCCACTCGAAGAATATTACTTGCCGCAGGTGAAAGATGTGCTGGACGCGGCGCGAAAACTGGCAGCGTACTGAAAGCAGGAGACAGAAGACAGAAGTCAGGAGTCAGAAGAAAAACTGAGAGTGAGCCATCGAGCACTGGTTACTTTTGAAAAGGAGAAAGCGTATGCCGAAGTTTGTGATTGAGCGTGAGATTCCGGGGGCGGGAGATTTATCTTCGCAGGAGTTGCAGGGCATCTCGCAGAAGTCTTGCGGAGTTCTGCAAAACATGGGGCCGCAGATTCAGTGGGTGCAGAGCTACGTCACGGGCGACAAAGTTTACTGCGTCTATATCGCGCCGAATGAAGAAATGATTCGAGAGCACGCGCAACAGGGCGGATTCCCCGCCAACCGCGTTTCCGAGATTAAGTCGGTGATTGATCCGACAACTGCCGAGGGATAGTTTTCAGTTTTCGGTTTTCAGTTTTCAGAAGAGGCAACTTGTCTTTGCTCAAAACTGAAAACTGGAAACTGAAAACTGTTTTGGAGAAACCATGAGTACAGAAGTTGTGATGCCGCAGATGGGTGAGTCCATCGCCGAGGGGACGATTACGCGATGGCTGAAGAAGGTGGGCGACCGCGTTGAGCGCGATGAGCCATTGTTTGAAATCTCGACCGATAAGGTTGACGCGGAGATTCCGAGCCCTGCTGCCGGAACGCTCACGGAGATTAAATTCCAGGAGGGCGAGACGGTCGAGATCAACAAGGTGGTCGCCGTGCTCGATGGCGGCGAAGGCGCGTCTTCATCGAATGGAGGCGCGAGCGCGGCGGAAGTTTCCGCGCCCGCATCGCAGGCCGCCGTGTCGCCTGAGCCTCCACCACCACCGCCAACCCAGCCGCCGCCCGCCGGACAACAGGCAACCGAGGCTGCATCGCAGCAAGCAACAGAGCCTTCTGCCGAACCGCAAACGCCGCCCGTCAAGAGAGCGGAAGAGAGCCAGGCGGCACCGTCTTCTTCCTCCACGCAGCAAGCTCCCGCCTCTTCGCCTGCCTCTGGCGGCAATGGCGGCGAGCAATCGGTCGAGGAGTTGCGCCGTACCAAGTCCAGCCCCCTGGTGCGCAACATCGCGCGCGAGCATGGCATAGACATCTCGCGACTCGAAGGCACAGGCACGAGCGGGCGTGTCACCAAGAATGACATCCTGAGCTTTATCGAATCCGGCGCAGCGATGACTCCGCAGCAGGCGATGAGTGCCTCTGCCGCGCCCGGCGCTTCTGCACAGGCTGCGCCGCAATCGCCTCCCCAGCAAGCTCCGCCGCTCGCGCCGCCAACCGCTGAAGACCGCGTCGAGCAGATGAGCAACATGCGCAAGAAGATTGCCGAGCACATGACGCTCTCGCGCCGCACGTCCGCGCATGTGACGACCGTTTACGAGATAGACATGACGCGCATCGCGCGCCTGCGCGACGAGCACAAGCGTAGTTTCAAGGAGCGCACGGGCACGAAGCTCACGTTCATGCCGTTTATCTTCCAGGCTGTCACCAATGCGATTCGCAAGTTTCCGGTCTTCAATGCGCAGGTGAGCGGCGACCAGATTATCTACAAGCGCGACATCAATCTGGGCATGGCCGTCGCGCTCGACTGGGGCTTGATCGTGCCGGTCATCAAGCGCGCCGACGATCTCTCGATTTCGGGTCTGGCACGCGCCGCCAATGATCTGGCGGATCGCGCACGCTCCAAGCAATTGAAGCCCGACGACGTTGCCGGAGGCACATTCACCATCACCAATCCGGGCGTCTTCGGCGGCCTCTTCGGCACGCCCATCATCAACCAGCCGCAGGTCGCCATTCTCGGCGTCGGCGCAATCGAGAAACGACCCAAGGTCATCACCAGTGAGGAGGGTGACGACCTGATAGCGATTCGCCAGATGGCTTATTTCGCCCTCACCTTCGACCATCGCATCATTGACGGCTCGGACGCCGAAAAGTTTCTCGGCTATGTCAAAGAACTACTGGAAGCCGGACAATTCGCGGTATGAGAAAAGCAGGAGACAGGAGACAGAACGCAGAAGTCAGAAGGGATAAGGCGGCAACCACATTCACAGATTTTCTTTTCTCCTGACTCCTGACTCCTGTCTTCTGTATTCTGCTTTTCATTGCATTCCGGTGGCGATTGGATGATGAAGTTCTTGTAAGCCACCGCAGAAGGGTGTTGGGGCATCTGACCTGCTTGACTTCCCTTGATTGTTGGTTAATATTCGCGTTTGACGATCAAGTTAAATCGGTTCTGGCTCGAGATAACCTCGCAATTGTTTTTGTTCGTCGCTTTTGATCCACAAAGGCAGCGGACGCGTTTTGTAGAATCTCTCTTAACCGCGACACCAATGGGAACGACGAGCTGCCCGCGCCCGCCGCCCGTTCGGGGTCGCCACAACTTGCGAGCGTTTGTGGCAACAGAAGCTACGGCTAAGACGCTCGCTCATGGAGTTCAAAAGTATGAGTGCTGATAAATCCCGACTGTCCGTCAAATTCTTTCTCGCTTTCGCGTTTCTCTTAACAACAACTTCTTTGGGGCTGGCGCAACAAGGTCCCAATTCCACTATCAACCAGACTGCACAGATTAAGCCTCCGACCAGCGTCGCTCAATCAGGAAATGTTCGTACCGTTTCCGACGGGCAGAAAATGAAGGTTGACGGCGTGATCGTGCATCGCGACGCGGATACCTTCACCGTCCGCGACAATAACGGCGTGGATACAGTCGTTCGTCTGACCGATTCGACGAGCGTCAAGTCGAAGGGCGGCTTCCTCCGTAGCGGAACCAACTACGGCACGACGAGCATCCTGCGCGGCCTCAACGTCGAGGTTGAAGGGCGTGGCGATTCAACAGGTCAGTTGGTCGCCACGAAGATTCGTTTCACCTCCTCGGATTTGCGAGTCGCGCGCACGGTCGAATCGCGCGTTGACCCGGTCGAGACTCGCGTCGGCTCTGCCGAAGGCAGAATCGAGCAGGTCGAGCAGAATTCGCAGCGTCTGTCGGGGCAGATTGATGAGTTGGCCGCTGTCTCGAACGCCGCTCGCGGTGGAGCGAAAGCCGCGCAGCAGACCGCCGACGCAGCGGTTGCCGGAGTCAATGCGACCAACGAGCGTATCTCCGCTCTCGACGACTACGTCCCGCAGGAAACCATTGCGATTAACTTCCGTTCAGGCAGCGCCGTGCTCTCGCGCGAGGCCAAAGCGAATCTGGACGAGATTGCGACCAAGGCGCTCAACGCCAAGGGCTACGTGATAGAGGTTTCGGGCTACGCCGATTCAAGCGGCAGCGTCGAAAGGAACAGACGGCTGAGCACACAGCGCGCCGACGCGGTGGTGCGCTACCTGGCGGAGAATCACAGGATTCCGCTGCGCCGCATCGTCACGCCTTTCGGCTACGGTGAGTCTCAGTCAATCGCGGACAACCGCACCCGTCAGGGACGCGCGGAGAATCGCCGCGTCGAGGTCAAGATTCTCGTTAATCGCGGCCTGCAACAGGGCGCGCCCACGATGAACACGCCCGCCAGCGAAGGCGCGTCGAATCCTGAATAGTGATAGGTGATAAAAAGCAGGAGTCAGGAGTCAGAATTCAGAATTCAGAAGAAAAGAAAATCTGTCACAGCGGTTCTCCGCTTTATCATTCTGACTCCTGACTCCTGAATTCTGTATTCTGCTTTTTTATCACCCATCACTCATCACTCATGTTTCCTCTGACTTTCAATCGAAACGAAATGCGAATTCGCTTGACGCTGGCGCTCTCCCTTGCGCTGGCTTTTCTTTTATTCACAGCATTCACGGCCAGCGCGCAGACTCCGAGACTGCCGCAGGATGAGCCGCCGGTGATGGCGAAACCAAAGCCTAAGCCGACGCCCACACCTGCTCCGCCAAGAGATGATGAGTACGAGGTGGTGCGCGTGACATCGAATCTGGTCGTGGTGCCGGTGTCGGTGACGGATGCGACGGGGCAGCCTGTGCTCGGATTGAAGACCACAGATTTTCGTCTCGAAGAGGAAGGTCGCGCGCAGGAAATTACGGCAATCGGCGACCCGGAACAAACTCCGCTCGACATTGCAATCTTGCTGGACGTTTCCGGCTCAGTTAATGCGCGCTTCGATTTCGAGAAAGAATCCGCAGCACGGTTTCTCAAGCAGGTGCTCAAGGCGGAAGACCGCGCGACCGTCTTCGCAATAGATCAAACACCGCGCCTCATTCAGACGCGCGATACGGCGGAGCGCGCCGCCACCAGGCTGCTCTCGATGCCTCCGGCCAAAGGCGCAACCGCTTTTTACGATGCCGTCATCGGCGCGGCCAAATATCTGGCACAGAACACTCCTGCACAGCGCCGCCGCGTGGTCGTGGTTATTTCCGACGGCGAAGATAATTTCAGCAACCGCACAAGAGAAATCGAGCTGGCGACGTATCGTGCCCTGAAATCAGACGAAGGGCAACTCGATAAGCAGCGCAAAGACCAGCTTGTCAGGCGGCGCAATGACATTCAGCGTCAGGTTCTGCTTGACGTGCAGCGCGAGTTGCAGCGCGCCGAAGTCGTCTTCTACTCAATCAATCCGAGCGGTGAAGCTTTGCGCTTGAACCTTCCCGGCGTGCGTGCGCAGGAAGGCATGGCGCAATTGGCGGAGAGTACCGGCGGCAACGCTTTCGTTCCTGACAAGCTAGAGAATTTAGACTCGGTATTTCGCCAGATTACCGCTGAACTACGCTCGCAATATCTGCTTCAGTATTATTCCAACAACGAAAGCGCGGGCAATAAATTCCTGCGCATCAACGTCACCGCACCCGGAAAGACGGGATTCCGCATCCGCGCGCGCGAAGGCTACTACCCGAAAGTAAAAAGGTAAAAGTAAAAAGGCAAAAGGAAGGCAGAGAACCACATTTTATTAAAAGTGGTTTCAGCCTCACTTTTGCCTTTTACCTTTTTACTTTTTCCTTCTTTAGCGCATTTCCAGCAGCACGTCCGTCAGGCGATTGACGACGCCAAGCAGCGACCTTCCGGCCTGGTCGAATTGATTGGCGGCAGCCTGGTCTTCAGCAGCCGCTGCGCCAGATGCCACACCCGCGAGTTTCGTATAGTAGCGCAGCAACTCAGGCTTCGTGCGAAAATCAATTTCCAGATTGTCCAGCCCCTCACGAACGTTTCGCAAGCTCTCCTTGACGGTCGCTTTGCTTCTCTGGGTCTGCTCAACCTGTGCGGGGGTGGCCTCGCCAGCCCGCGCTGCCGCGTCAGCCGCTTCGATTCCCTTGGCCACTCCGCCGAGCAGGTAGAGAAAGCGCGTCAGCACCTTGATTTGATCGGCCACGCGCGCCGCACCCGTGAGGCGAGCGTCACCGGCTGAAGGGGAAGTTTGTGGACGACTCTTCTGTGTGCTTCGCTTGGTGGTCGTGCGCTGCCTGCTTTGCGCGAACGATGGCACAGGTAAGAGCAGTAGGCAAATGATTGATAAGATAAAAGCGCGTTTCAATTCTCTTCATCCTCCGTCTCTTGGGACGTCTCTCCCCGGCTTCCGACTTCTCGTGCAGGAGCTTTGATTAGACTATTCTCACAAATGGTTGCGTAGTCAAGCGCCGCAACCCGGATTTGAGCGCTCGTGAATGTCCTGATATGAGCTTAGAGACTAAGGCTCTGGCTACTTGACTGGCATTATTTTGAACGAGTCGAAGAACTTGGTGGTCTTCGTAGCAATCGCCGGAGATTCGGCTGACTTTTGGAAGATGTGTTGAAGGACATAGATGCGCCTTCCGACTTCGTAAAACCTGATGCGGATCAGCAGGTCGAAGCCTTCATTCGTTGTCGAGACCTTCAGCTCCTTCCCCGAATTTACTCCCAGGCTAATCGCCTCCTCCTTGAGCAACGTCCCCTTGGTGGCCTCCAGCATACCGTCTCGCGCCTTGTCCAACGAAAAAACCATGTTCGGGGTGTAATCGAAATAACCTAAAAGGTAAAAGCTATCCGCGTCGCTTGCTTGAGCCATATACTGTGTAAACTTCGTGCCGTCTGGAGCTGGCACCTCCTGTGAACTAAGCTTGGGCTGTTGCGGAACGAGCACAATGTAGTGCCCTTCTTCTGAAGTGTACTTCATCCACTCAGCGCTACTCTGAAAGCCGCTGGCAAGCGCGGTAATCGTCAACACGAGGAAGACGGCAAGAATTTTTGTCTGCATAGAGATTCTCCAAGCAAGAGTTTAAAAACGATGACTGCCAGTGCCTTCTATCTCTTGCTTCAAGCGAAGTCAAGATTGATTTTCAAATTAGGCCACACCTGAGCGCCCAATGAATTGGTCATCATCTGGTGTGTGCTGTTAAAATGCTCTCAGCTTTCACCACTTGATTTCGCTTAACATGAAACCACGATTGCTTAGAGTTGAACGTCTCGGTCGTCTCGAATACGGTGCGGCGCTCGAAGTGCAGAAGGAGACTGAGCGGGCAGTGCTTGCAGGCATGCAACCCGATACGCTGCTGCTCGTCGAGCACCCGCACACGTTGACGCTCGGGCGCGGCGCAACACGCGCTGGAATTATCACGCCACAGGAAATTCTGGAGGCGCGCGGCGTCTCGGTCTTTGAAACGAATCGCGGCGGGAAAGTCACCTATCACGGGCTGGGGCAATTGGTCGGTTATCCGATTATCAATTTAAGCCCGGAGCGCGAGGACGTGCATCGTTATGTCCGCGATCTTGAAGAAGCTTTAATTCGCGCGCTCTCTGATTTCAAAATTGAAAGTTTCCGCATCAAGGGACTGACCGGCGTTCACACCACCGAGGGCAAGGTTGCCGCCATCGGTGTCCACATCGCGCGCTGGGTGACGACGCACGGCTTCGCCTTAAACATCAATACAGACCTCAGCTTCTTTGATCTCATCATCGCCTGCGAGGGTGAACCCGTCACCTCTATGCAGAAGCTTCTAAAATATGAGCTGGACATGCGCGCGGTCGAAGAGCGCATCATCGCGCGCTTTGCGGATGTTTTCGAGATGGAATTGGAAGAGCAAATGGAGATCGTGACAAGTGACAGGTGACAAGATAAGTTCTTGTCTTTACCTGTCACCTGTCACCTGTCACCGTCTTTATGTTATCCCTTGAACTTATCAAAGAGGCGCGCGAGCGTATTAGCTCTCACGTCCATCGCACGCCCGTTCTAACTTCGCGCTCGTTTGATGAAGCCGCGTCGCCTCAGGGTTCACGCCTGCAAGTCTTCTTCAAGTGCGAGAATTTGCAGCGCGCCGGGGCGTTCAAGATGCGCGGCGCGACCAACAAGATTCTTTCACTCTCTGAAAAGGAGCGCAACAGAGGCGTCGTCGCATTCTCTTCCGGCAACCACGCGCAGGCAGTGGCGCTGGCCGCGCGCGAAGCTGGAACGCGCTCTGTCATTGTCATGCCGTCGGACGCGCCGCAATTCAAGATCATGGCGACACGCGGCTACGGCGCTGAAGTCATTTTGTTTGACCGTCAACGCGATGACCGCGAGGCCATTACGCGCGACATCGCGGAGCGCGAGCAACTGGTAATGGTTCCGCCCTACGACGATTATCTGGTGATGGCCGGTCAAGGGACATGCGCGCTGGAGCTGCTGGAGGACGCGCCCGATCTCGACTGCATCGTCACGCCTTGCAGCGGCGGCGGACTCTTCGCGGGCGCAAGCACGGCAGCCCGCAGCCTGAACCCTGAGATTCGCTGCTTTGCCGTCGAGCCTGAGTTGGCGAACGATACGCAACAGTCGTTTCTCAAGGGCGAGCGGGTCGAGATTCCGCCACCGCCGACCATTGCCGACGGGCTGAGAGTCCAGACGCCGGGCGCGCTCACCTTCCCCGTGCTCCGAAAAACTGCTGAAGATGTCTTGACGATCTCGGACGAAGAACTCGTCGCCACGCTCAAGTTCATGCTCTTTCGCATGAAGATTCTGGTTGAGCCGAGCGGCGCTGCCGCAGCCGCAGCCGTCCTTTTCCAGAAGATTCCGAAGGACGTGAAGCGCGTCGGCGTGGTGCTTTCAGGCGGCAACATTGACCCGGAGGCGCTCGCGCGATTGCTGCAAGCGACAACCCATAGCGTGAGATGCTAAAATAAGTTTACCGAGAGAAAGTTCTGGAGCAATTAAGAGTGGGACGCGAACTCAAAGTCATCAGTAATAAACCGCGCCAGCCGAAGCCCGAATGGTTGAAGATTCGTCTGGGTGATCCGACGAATCAGAATCACGTGCTCAAGCTGATCGAAGGCTTGAACCTGCACACCGTCTGCCAGGAAGCGAAATGTCCGAACATCTTCGAGTGCTGGTCTGACCGGACAGCGACTTTCATGCTCGCGGGCGACATCTGCACACGCCATTGCGGATTCTGCGCGGTCGGTAAAGGCAAGCCCGGACTGCTGGACGCGGAAGAACCTCGCCACGTGGCGGAAGCCGTGCGTCATCTGAACCTTGCTCACGCTGTGATTACCTCTGTCAACCGTGACGATCTGCCGGACGGCGGCGCAGCGCACTGGGCAGAGACGATTCGCCAGGTTCGCTCGCTTAATCCGACCTGCAAGATCGAAGTTTTGATTCCAGATTTCAACGGCGATGCTCAGGCGCTCTCCGCCGTGCTTGATGCCGAGCCGGATGTGCTCAATCACAACACCGAAACCATCGCACGGCTTTATCGCCGGGTGCGCCCTGATGCCGACTATCAACAGACGTTGACGCTGCTTGCGCGTGCTGCGCTGAGACGCGACGAGGAAAAGCGCGGGATGCTGACCAAGAGCGGCATCATGGTCGGATTGGGCGAGGAATTCGATGAAGTCGTTGAATTGATGAAAGACTTACGCGCGGTCTCTTGCGACATCATGACCATCGGGCAATACCTGCAACCTTACGAGCGGCGTCTGCCCGTCGAACGCTACGTCACGCCGGAAGAGTTCGCGCGCTGGCGCGACGTGGGGCTGGAGATGGGCTTCCGCCACGTCGAATCAAGTCCCTTGACGCGCTCTTCCTATCACGCGCGCCAGCAGACACAAACGCCATCAGAGGAAATCACCGAAGCGAGTCTCGCAACCGCGCGTTGAGTTGAGCGACCAGCCATCTGATCTTTCACTGAAGCGGCTAGTTCTAAAACCAAAATCTTTACTGACAAGTCTGGATAACTCGACGAACAGGAAAGGAACTTGATGAGAAAGCCTTTACTTTTAACTCTCGTGTGCCTGCTATTAGCCTTCAGCTTCAATAGTGGGCGGGCGCAGACCGTTCGCAGGAAAGCCAGTGCCGGGTCGCGGGGCGCAGCGACTGCGCCCGCTGCGCGAGTCGTTAATCTGGCAGTTGACGCGAGAGAGGCGCAACTCTTGGGAAGTTTCAACGGCAGGCTGTGGTCGGATGCGTTGAAGACGATGCCGCTGGTAAAAAAGGGCGAGACGTTTCGTCTCTACTCGCTGACGGGGCCAGTGGGGACAGGGGTTGTCAGTGAGATAGTCCCCCCGGAGTATCCTTGTGATGACATAGTCGGTGTCAACATTTCCCCGCTTCCCGCAGGTGAGGACGACATCATCGGCGTCAATGGCGCATGGAACGCTCAACCGAGATTGCCGAAAATTCAGAGCACAGGCCAGCAGGAATATAGAACCATCGTCAGCAACTATGTGAAAGCAGCCGGAATCCGCAGGCCAACGGTGACGATTTTCCAGCTCCTGCGGGTTGACCTGGATGGCGATGGCACTGAAGAGGTTTTGATCTCGGCCAACAGCAGCGAGAAGCCTTCGATATACATGAGCAGGGGCGATTTTTCGTTGGTGCTGCTCAGGCGCGTCGTGCAGGGCAAGGCGCAAACCGTTCCGATTGTCTCGGAAGTGGAGCTTAAAACTCACGAAGACCCTTTTCAGACCGGCTCATGGCATCACAAAGAGACGGTGGCGGCAATCCTGGACATCAACGGCGACGGCGTGATGGAAGTTATCACGACTTACCAATCTGTCTATGACGGCGGGAAGAGTGTTTACGACGTGAAAGGGAGAAAGCCGAAGATGGTCATCTGGTGGGGTTGCAGCGGGGGGCATTAAGTTGCCGTTCCGGCGAAGATTGTTTGATAGTGACGATACCAGTCGCTTTGAAAAGTCTCGGCTTGGTCGTAACGTCGTTTCAGACGCATGAACTCAGGGAACTGTGGGTAGCACTTTAAGACCTGCTCGCTCGTCGCCCAGCGGTGATAGGTCAGGTAATAGCTGCCGTCGTATTCTATAGCGCGGTCAATCAACCGCCGGAAATCCTCTTTTGCTTTTTCAATTCCGGTCGGACTGTGCGCGACGTGCAGATTGAAGACCACGCAAGCGTACCGCTCTTTCGCCCAGGCCAGAAAACTCTCGTCATCTTTTTCGATGAGCCTGATTGTTCCGTAGATCAGCTCGGTTTTATTCGCGCGAAAGTCTGCGCGGGTCGCTTCCATGAAAGCTACCAGTTTCTCTCTCGGCACGTAGACTTCCGTAATCATTTCGCTGCCGCGCTCCGCTGCTCCCGTTTGCTCATCCAGTTCGCGGTGATAGTCGTCCAGGTAGACGCTCAACTGGTGTGTGTCAGACCAGTAAATCTGCCCGTTGGTTGAAAGATAATGAGACGAGTAAACGTCGAAAGCCAGCTTTCGATCCGTGTGCGCCAGAGACAGTAGTTGCTTCCAATTATCCGGCGAGAGTTCCCTGTGAGATGGCGCGACCGGAGCGTCATCCGCCGTCGGCCTGTAACATGAGAAAACGCCCTGCCGCAGGAAGCCAGCAGAATTGCTGTCCGTCATAAACTGGAAATCGCCGTAGAGAAACCCGTCGGCGATGCGCTCTGCAAACAAAGGCATCAAATCGTGCAGGTCTGCCACACGCACGACCCGCTCCAATTTTCGGCGCGGCTGAAGTCTGAGCGTCACGTGCGCGATGATTCCGAACAGCCCGTAGCCGCCGATGGCCAGACCGAACAACTCGCTGTTCTCGCTTCGGCTGCACCTGCGCGCGTTGCCCTCATTGTCAACAAGGACGAAAGATTCAACGTCGTTGATGATCGGCTTGAGGCTCAAGCCTCTGCCATGAATGTTTGCCGCGAGCGCACCGCCGAGACTCAACCGGTCTGCTCCCGTCTGCTTCTGAATTATCCCTAATTGCCGGAAAAGTCCTCTCTGCGCTGTAACCAAATAACTGATGAGTTCCGGCCACTGAATGCCCGCTTCGACTTCGACGGTGCGATGCTCTTGATCGAATCTCAGCACACGATTCATCCCAGACATATCCAGGAGCACCGTCCCTGTTCCAAACTGCTGGCCGCCCATCGCGTGCTTGCCGCCCGCTATCGAGATTGACTGTCCAAGAGCGCGTGCCTTCCTGATAATCGCTTGCAGAGCAATGATGGAATCAGGCTGAACGATGGAGCGCACGCGCGTGCGATTCAACTGAGAATGGACATCGTTGACGAACCTGCCGGCTCTTTCATGCGCCAGCCGCAAATAATGATCGGGCAAAGTCGCAGTTGACGGAAGCGTCCGCGCTCTTTCAACTCTTTTCAGTAAACGCATGGGACTCTCCCCTCAGTTAAGCTCCGCAACGCAGAGGCATTCGCCGTCCGCCAGAGAAAGATGGCTTAGCTGTTCCGACGCGAGGTACTTGTTTCTCAATGTCTCCGAAGTGATGATTTCCCGGACGGCAAAGCCTCTGGCCGCGAGGAAATTGCCGATGCGCGCACGTGTGCTTCCCCACTTGAAAGTCTCGCCGCGAAGACGCAGCCAGGCGTCCACCGCACGGCTCGATTCGCGGAATCCGATTCGCCCATTGCTTTGCGTCTCCATGAACGTGAACGCAAACTTGCTTTTCCGTCCGCTGTGAGAGCGAATGAACTCGAAGGTCAGGTCTACTTCCGCTGGCGCGAGATACATCAACAGACCTTCGGCGATGAAGAGAGTGTCCGTCTCCGGGTGGTAGTCAGCGCATGAAAGCAAACTTTCCTGCAAGCTCCCGCGCGCCAGATCGAGCGAGATGAATTGCAGGTTTCGCGCGGGCTGTTGGTGACTTTCGATGACACGCTTTTTGACGCGCTGCGTCGCCGGGTGATCTATCTCGAAAAATTTTGTTTCGGAAAATGCTTCATGCAGGCGGAGCGCCAGCGTGTCGAAGCCTGCGCCGATGACGACCACCTGGCGCAGCCCCTGACGGAGCGCATCGCGCGCTACCTCCTCAAGGTAACGTTTCCGCAGAGCGTAATGCAGCTTGATGCCGGGAATGGTGCTGCGCTCCAAAGCTGTGGATAGCGGGCGCAGGAACTTTGAGTTCATGGCCGCATCAAGCCAGCGGGCAAGTCGCGGTCGGGCATCAACAAATTGTTCGCTGAGTTCGGCGGAACGCGCCGGGACGAGCCGCCCCAGATTTGGATCACGGGAGAGAAAAAGGGTGCTCCTCGCAATCAGGTAAGCCGTGGCGCTGGGGATGTCTTCTTTCATTGAAGAGAGCATACAGACTGGCAGCGCCTCTCATCGTCTCAAGCTATGACACTTTAGAAACCGCCCTACTGGTAAGGCAAAAGTAGGGACATGGCTCGTCCCTGCCCGTCTTAGCATAAACTCATGCGGGCAGGGACGAGCCCTGCCCCTACAGTTCCTTTACGCCTTCCTGACGTTTCGCGTTATATTGAGGACGCAAGATTCGTGAAATCTACACTGTCGGTTTTTAAGTGAGTCTTTCTATGAAAGCTGTCGTTTTTAATGAGCATGGCGGGCCGGAGGTATTGCAGTACGCGGAAGCCGAAGACCCGCTTATTAAGGCCAACGAGGTGTTGGTCGAAGTTCGCGCCTGCGCTTTGAATCATCTGGACGTGTGGGCGCGAGGCGGATTGCCCGGCATAGAGATTCCGCTGCCGCACATCCTGGGCAATGACATTGCGGGCGTGGTGCGCGAAGCGGGCGAGCTTGTGACGTGGGCGCAGGCGGGTGACGAAGTGATGTTGCAACCGGGCGTCTCGTGTGGACACTGCATTGAATGTTTGCGCGGGCAGGATAATCTTTGCGCGGAGTATGACATTCTGGGCTACAGGCGCAACGGGGGCTACGCTGAACTGGTCGTTGCGCCCGGCGTCAACGTGATCGGGAAGCCGAAGAATTTGAGTTGGGAGGAAGCTGCCGCGCTCCCGCTCGTAACCGTGACGGCGTGGCACATGCTGGTCACGAGAGCACAGGTGCAGCCGGGCGAAGATGTTTTGATTCACGCGGCGGGAAGCGGCGTCGGCTCAATCGGGATACAGGTGGCGAAACTGCGCGGGGCGCGGGTCATCGCGACCGCCGGATCGGACGAGAAACTAGAGAAGGCGCGCGAGCTTGGCGCGGATGAAACCGTCAACTACACACGCGAGGACTGGCCGAAAGAGGTGCGACGCCTGACGGGTAAGCGCGGCGTTGATGTCGTCTTCGAGCACACGGGCGCGGAAACCTGGCCCGGCTCAATTCAATCGCTCTCAAAGAGCGGGCGGCTCGTCACCTGCGGCGCGACCAGCGGCTATGACGCGCGCACGGACATTCGCCAAATCTTCTATCGCCACCTCTCACTGTTAGGCTCTTTCATGGGTTCAAAAGCAGAATTGCTCGACGCGATGAGATTCATCGAGCGCGGCGCAATTCGCGCGGTCGTTGATCGCGTGTTGCCATTGGCGGAAGCGCGGCGGGCGCACGAGTTGATGGAAGACCGCGCGCAGTTCGGCAAGCTCGTTCTTGTTCCGTAAAGAAGTTCTCACTACAGATGCAGGCAGATAGAACTTAAATTCGCCTACATCTGTTTATCTGTGTGCATCTGCGGTTTCATCTCACTGGTTTTGCGGCTGCTCATCAACGCCATCATCACCGGCCTCGCCTTCCTCTTCTCCCATCTCATCCTGAGCTTCTGGCGGCGGCTGTCCCTTCTGGTCGCGGATGCGGAGCACCGTTGAATCAATATCTTTGTTGACGAAGAAATCAACGCACAGGCCGTTGATGTCCGCGCAGGTGAAATCATGGGTTGCGCCTGAGACGACGCGGCGGCCTCCAGCGATCAGCGTCCAGTTGTTCAATTCCGGCGGTGCGGTCTGCTTGAGAGTGGACAGGTCGCTGTCGGTGAGCAGGCGTCCGTCTTTGCGCTCAAAGGTGTAGATGTGGACTTGATCGAACCAGCCGCTCCCTATCGCTTTGGCGTAAAAATTTTCGTGTATCTCTTCGTTGTCTGAGAAGACATAGCGCGCGCCGAATTTCTCGCGGATGAGCGGCGCGGGGTCGTCCTCCTGCCCGAGCGTGATCTTCTTGTAAAGTTCGGCGAGTTTTGGCTCGCGCTTGAGCCGGTTGTCTCTGTCCAGCAGATAAGTGGGGTCGAGTCCCGAAGCGTAAGCGTGCTTCGTGTCGTAGTAAAACATCTTGGGGAAATCGTCCCAATCCGTGTTGAAGACGGTCTCGCCTTCGGGGACGTTATCACGAATCCAGGCCATTGCGGCTTCGTAGTGATCCGGCGCGGCGTCTCCCTCGATTGATTTGCGCGTCTCGCGCACATTGAAGTTGACGACGATGATAAGAACGGCGACCGTGAGCACAGTGAAGGTTTGGAGAAAGCTGCGACGCCAGAAGACATAGGCAGCAAAGCCGAGCAAGGTGGCAAAGATGACGACGGCGATGATCGTCAGAGAAATCCCGCGTGGATAGACCGCTTGCTTCAAGATGAAGTAGCCCACCAGGCCGAGAGCAATGCCGACCGCAGCTACCTCAAGTTCTTTCCAGAAATCTCTGCGCCGCTCAGTCTCTACCGTTCCAGGCGGCTCGTGACGGTCGAGGAAGGGCTGCAACTCCTCCATCAAATCGCTAGGCAGGCGACCGATGACGGCCTGCGCGCCTTCGAGCAGCGGTTTGAGACTGAAAGCCGCGAAGAGGATGGCAAAGGGCGGCCAGTATTCGACCCAGCGACGCTGCGCGAAGCAGGCGATCATCAATATCGTCGAGAAGAACAGTAAGAAGAGCGGGCGCGCGGCGCGCTTCCTATCCGACGAATCATAAGCAACATAGCCGACGATCATCGCAATGAAAGCGATCCCGCAGCTTCCCAGTAAATACCAGCTATCATACGGATACCATTCCTGACCCACTTCTATCGTAAAGCCCGACGGTGCCACTTTCATCAAAACATGCTCACCGAAGAGCCAAATGTTTTTGGGAAAGTAGGGATTGATAATCAGACCCGCGATCATTCCGAGAAGAGTCCAGACGACGGGACGCCACTCGAAACGCCGCTCGCTCCAGCCGACCACACACGCCCAGATCAGGGCCATCCCAAACAACGTAATGAACAGGCTGTAAGTCCAGACGAAGATAAACGCGAGCGGCAGAAGCAGCAGGTATCTCTTCTCAAAGAGTAGATAGATGCCGACCACCATGAAGATGATGGCGACGGGCGGCGCTTTCGCCATGTTGAGGCGATACAGAAACGGCGCGGACGAGGCCAGCAGCGCCACCAGCCAGAGAAGGGTGTGGCGGATGCGATAGCGAACGATCAAGAGATAACAGGAAAAGACCGCGAGGCTCGCGTAGAGCAAGGAAGCCATCTTCGCGCCCGCGCGTAGATCAGCGAACCAGGTGAAAGGAATCTGTAAGAAGTGAAAGAAGAGATGGTGGTCAACGTAGTCGTTCGGGTTGAGGGTGGTCAGCGGCAGCCAGTTGAATCTTGGAGGGAAATGCCCCTCTCTTATTCCTTCCCAGAGCAGGCGACTCCACTTGATGTGATAGTAACCATCGTAGTCACCGCAGCAGACGCTTTGCGTGGAGTATTGCAGCTTGCGGAAAATAAGCGCGATAACAAGCGCGCCGCAGACGAGGAAGACGGCGTGAATGGCCGTCTCCGATCCGAAGAACCCGCCCCGCCATCGCCGCGCCCGCTCGACCTTTGCGCTCTCTACCCCTTCATCGCTTGAATCAGGCATACTCAAGTGGAGGAGACAGAAGACAGAAGTCAGGAGAAAGGAAAATCTGTGACGGCGGCTCTCCGCATATTTATTCTGACTCCTGACTTCTGTCTTCTGTCTCCTGCCTTTCATTCTCCCAGGCTTTTAATCAGATCAAGAAGCGACATTGGGTTGATGGGCTTGGTCATGTGAGCGTTGAAGCCGGATTGGAGTGCGCGTCCGCGATCATCGTACATCGAGAAGCCGGTGACGGCGATCAATGGAACGTCTCTGTATTCCGGCAAGCCACGCAGAGCGATGGCCAGATCGTAGCCGTTCATGCCCGGCATCCCGATGTCGGAGATGACTATTTCAAATTGCTCCGCCTGCGCCGCTTCCAATGCTTCGGCGGCAGAGAAGGCCATCACCGCATCATAGCCTGCGTGTTGCAGGAACGTCGCAATCATCTCCGTGACATCCGGGGCATCGTCAACCACGAGGGCGCGCGGCCTGCTTTTATCCGGCTCAGGCGCGCGCCCAGTGTCTGACATGCTCCGGGTGGAGATGTCTCGTCCGCCGGACGCGAAATGGCTTGACGGCCACTGGTGAATTGCTGCAAGAAAATCAAAACACTTAGGAGTCGGGGCTGCTTGCATCTTCACATCCTCTCAAAACTCCACCGCACATGGAGACGGACCAACAAATAATCGAGGTTTCAGGTGCAGCCTAATGTAGCTCAAAGCTGCTGATTCGGCAATGGAAAGCAGGAGACAGCGAAAAGCATAATACAGAAGACAGGAGTCAGGAGTCAGAATAATCAGGCGGAGAACCGCTGTTATGGATTTTCTTTTCTCCTGTCTCCTGTCTCCTGTGTTCTGTCTTCTGCTTTCTGCAATAGCTCTTCTATCTCCGCGACGAGGTCAGCCGGATCAACGGGCTTGGCGACGTGCGCGTCGAAACCTGCGGCCAGCGCCGCGTTGATGTCTTGCTCGGCAGCGTAGCCGCTGAGCGCTATGGATGGAACGCTCTTCAGGTGGGCGAGATTTCGTAAACGCTTGAGCAATTCGTAGCCGTCAATCTCAGGCATGCCGATGTCGGAGATGATGATGTCGAAAGTTGCGGATTGGGCTATGGCGAGAGCCTCTGCGGCTGACTCGCATGCCGTCACGCTGTAGCCACGCATCTGCAAAGTCTTGCCGAGCATCTCCAGCGTATCGGGCGCGTCTTCAACGACGAGCACACTGATGCTGGCCGACACAGGCTTCGCCTGGCTGCGGCTGACGCTTGATGTCTCGCTCTCAACCGGCAAAACAAGACGTGGCAGGCGGACGGTGAAACGACTGCCGAGACCCGCCCCGGCGCTTTCGGCTGTCACCTTGCCGCCATGAGTTTCGACAAAGCTCTTGACGAGCGCCAGCCCGATGCCAAGCCCCCCATGTGTCCTCGTCTTTGAGCTATCGGCCTGGCGGAAACGCTCGAACACGTGGGGCAGAAACTCCGGCGCGATGCCCTGCCCCTCATCCTCAATGGTCACGCGCGCTGCGCTTCGCTCGGCCTCGCAAGTGATCCGCACACGGCTGCCATCCTCAGAGAACTTGACGGCGTTGGCCAGGATATTCCAGAAGATTTGCACGAGCCGCGTCCGGTCGCCGTTAATGATGACCTGATCGTCTTCGCAAAATTGAACTTCGAGCTTGATGCTGCGCTTTTCCGCCAGCGGGCGGATGGTCTCGACAGCTTCTCTGACTGTCACGTCTAGCGGGATAGGCAGTTTCTCAATTCGCATCTTGCCGCTCAGGATGGCCGACATGTCCAGCAAGTCGTTAATGAGCCGGGTCAACGCCTGAGAATTTTTCTCCACGACGGTCAGGCCATAATCGAAATCTTCATTTTTCAGCAGCCCGCCGCGAATCATGTGCATCCAGCCGATAATCGGCGTCAGCGGGGTGCGCAGTTCGTGCGAGAGAGTCGCCAGAAAATCTTCCTTCGTGCGATTAGCCTTCTGCGCCTCCTGGTAGAGCCGCGCGTTATCAACTGCGTTGGCGGCGCGATGGGCGAGGTCTTCGGCCAGCGCCAGGGAGGATGAATCATAGGTGCGGCCTGATTCGGCGGTCGCAAAAGTGATTGCGCCAAGTGTTCGCCCGCGCGCCATGAGCGGGACACACAAAGTGGACTTCAGCTTGAGATGACGGAGCAATTCCAGATGCCCTTCATCACGAGAGACAGCCACCAGCAGCGCGTCCGTAATCTCCGGGAGCAACTCCGGCTCACCCGTTCGCACGACCAATGGGTAGCTGTGCGTGGCATCGAGGCCGGAAGGGTAACGACGATTTAGCTCTCGCAACATTTCGAGCTTTGATTCGTCCATGTGCGCTGCCGCCAATTGCTGAAGGCTGCCGTCTTCTTCGACGATGTGGACGACGCACCAATCGGCGAGGCGCGGCACGGCGAGGCGAGCCACATTAGAGAGCGTTGTTTCGTAGTCGAGCGAGGAAGCGAGCATCTCGCTGGCTTCGGCGATGAACCGTAAAGCTTCTTCGGCGCGCTTGCGGTCGTCAATGTCCATCGCAGTGCCGAACCACTTGACGATCTCGCCGCTTTCATCGCGCACGGGCGCGCCGCGACCCAGATGCCAGCGAAACGTTTTGTCCGAGTCACGACGAAAGCGATACTCAATCTCGTAGGCTTCGCCCGTCTCGATGGCTGTCGTCCAGTGCTTGAGAGAGCGCTCGACATCTTCAGGATGGATGGCAGATTGCCAGCCCTGGCCTTCAGTCTGCTCCATTGTGAGCCCCGTGTACTCGAACCAGCGCCGGTTGCAGTAATCCAGATAGCCGTCAGGCCGCGCTGTCCAGACGATCTGCGGCATCGCATCGGCCAGGTAACGATAGCGTTGCTCGCTCGCCTGTAAACCAGCTTCGGCTCGTCGGCGCTCGATGAACAGGCCAATCTGGCTGCCGACTGCCGACATCATTTTTAACAAATCTTCATCAGGCTGCTTGACCTCGTGAGTGAAAAATTCGATCACGCCGAGAATCTCACTACCGACCAGGAGCGGAAAGGCCATGGCTCCGTGCAAATCCCCTTCGTCGGCGAAAGGCGCTCGGGGGTAGTTGCCCTCGGTCGCGATGTCTCTGACCCAGAAGGGTTCGCCGCTAGTCCAAATGTGGCCGGGCAAGCCAACGCCCCGTGCAAAGGTGCGCCGTTTGCTGCTCGCTTCAAATTCCGTTTCCGATATTGATGGCTCGTGCCATGTTTCGACGCAACGCAGCACATCAGATTCGCGGTCAACCTGCCAGAGAATGCCCACTTGATAATTCAGGTTTTCACAGATGGCCTGGAGAATCTGCGGCGCAGCCTGGAAGAGCGTGGATGACTCGGAAAGCTCGCGCGTGACGGCATATTGCGCGGTCAGACGATGCTCAGTGCGTTTACGCTCCGTGATGTCGCGCACGACCCCTGTGAAAAAACGCTTTCCATCTTTGTGAAATTCGCCGAAGGAAAGTTCGAGCGGAATCTCATGCCCGCTCTTGTGCAGACCGGGCAACTCGACGGCCTTCCAGGAGATATGTTTGTGCCCGGTCTCGACGTAGCGTTTAATGCCGGTGTGATGAAGGTGTCGAAGGTATTCGGGCATCAGAAGGGTGAGTTGCTGCCCTGTCATCTCTGCCAGAGGGTAGCCGAAGATCCTCTCGGCGGCGAGGTTGATAAACAGAATCGTGCTGTTCTCGTCAATCGTAATGAGGGCGTCCGAGACGGTCTCGGCAATAATGCGTTGACGCTCTTCGGTCTCGCGCGCTGCGTCGAGGGCTGCCTGTAGCTCCTGCCGGTTGAGCGCAAACTGATCCATCACACTTCTCTCCCTCGCGACGAGCCGCTTTCTTCTACTGACCAGGGCACTGATTGTCTCTTGCGAAAGCTATCCTTAATTTCAGAGCGAGTCAATCAGGATAAGGGAAGGCGCATGAATGAAATCATGATGATTCAAATTGCGCGGTCATTCTTTCATCCTCTGTCCCTCATCTTTCCAACGTATTGTTCACCATCGCTCTTCACATCCTGTTCATAGTCTGATAGCTTATTCGCAAAGATGTGTAACAAATCATAAGGAGAGGGGAAACATGGCAACCAAAAAGGGGAGCAAGAAAGGTACGAAGTCGTCTCAGGGTGGCAAGAAGGCATCCGGCAAGAAGGCTGCGAAGGGCGGCTCCAAGAAATCTTCGGGCAAGTCGTCGAAGCAGGGCGCTGCTAAGAAGGGTACGGCTTCCGCAGGAAAGAAGGGTGGGGGAACAAAGGGCGGCGGCACGAAAGGCGGCGGGAAGAAAGGTGGAGGGAAGAAAACTGTCGGCAAGAGCCTGAAAAAGGTAGCCGGTGCAGTTCTCTCTGCCGCAGTGACCGGAGCTATCAAAGGCGCTGTTGTAGAGGCCATCCCGCCGATTGAGAAAGCGGCAGGCGTCACCGAAGAAGATAAAAAAGAGCAGCCGGGAAATAAATAAACGGCGAGCCTTTCAAAAACTAAAGAGAGCACGGATGAGTTTGAAGACTCCATCCGTGCTCTTCTCTTTTAATCAACCTCTCCTGAAACATTCTTTCCAGACATCGCCAGATTATGGCGGGATGATCGGGATGTCTTCACCCACCGCCGAATCTAAATCCTGGATGGGGCTCGTTGCGCCTGGTGGCTGTGCGCTGCTCTTTTTTGCGCCGCCTTTTTTCGCGCCACCTTTACTTCCCTTGCTGCCTTTACTGCCTTTTGTGCCTTTGCCGGGCTTTTTACCACTGCTGCCCTTCTTGGTTGACTTCTTGCTCTTGCTCAGCTTCTTGCCGCTCTTCTTGCCGGATTTCTTCCCAGCTTTCTTTCCAGCTTTCTTGCCAGACTTCTTGCTCTTACTTCCTTTACCTTTCTTGGTTGCCATCTGAGTTGCTCCTTTGGAGTTAGGGTTTAGTGGACTTGCTCAAAGCCGATTCTTCGCTGAGTTGTTTGCGCAGGTACTGCACGTCGGGTCTCGTGAGGTAGCTGTTATAGACTTCTGTTCCCCATTTTTGTTGAAGACCTGAAAGCAGTTCGGTGGCGCGCGCGGCGTATTCGCGCGCTTTCTCCTGATCATTCAGGAGGCGGCTGGCGCGCGCCGCGACAAGCCACGCGCGCCACTCGGAAGCTTGCTGCCCGGTGCGCGCGAAGCTGCTTTGAGCTTGCAGGACAGTTGCTAATGCGCCTTGAGGATTATTTCCCTGAAGCATCACTTCGGAGAGCGCCAGTTGTGTCTTGGAAATCATCCAGGGATTCTTGGAATGGGTCGCCATCTCGACCGCTTCCTCACACCACCGCTGTCCTTCGTGCGCCTGGCCATTGAAGGCAAGCGATAATCCGACGATGCGTTTCGCCTCAATGGTTGATTCCCTCTGTTGTGAGCCAGCCAGAGCGAGAACCTTTTCGCTTTTCTCTCTGGCTAAGGGGAAGAGCCGCTGACTCAGAGCCAGATCGGCACTGGTCTGATAGACGACGACCAGCAATACTTTAAATCCACCATCGGGTCGGTCTGCCAGGGCAAACGCTTCATCAAACATCGCCTGCGCTTCAGTGTAACGCCCCATCTGCCACAGCATTTCGCCTCGCTGGGTTAAGCTGTAGCCAACATCTAATGCGTCATCCAGCGACTTGCTGATCGCATATCTCTGCTCAAACTGGCCGAGAGCTTCTGGATACCGCTCCAGATAAGCGAGGACATTACCCATGCCTCCGAACGAGAGCGCTTTTTGCCGCCGGTCATTCACCTCTTCGGCGAATTGAAGCTGCTGCTGGTAGACCTTGAGCGCCGCCTCAGAATCACCCTTCATCAGGTTGATGCGTCCGAGCAGGATAAAAGCCCTTGAGACTTCCGTGCGATAGCCTCCACGCTGGTAAAAGGGTAACGCTTGTTGGATGTAAACGGCGGCTTCATCGGGATTGCTTTGTTGGACGCGCAGGCTGCCGAGCAAAAAAAGCGCCCTCGCCTCCGTGTGGTGCGCTTTATATCTCTGCGCTAATTCAAGACCCTGTTTGAAATACTTTTCGGCCTCGCCGTAATCGCTTCTCAGGAAAAACACAGTGCCGAGATCGGTGAAGCCCCGCGCGGTCAGGTTCTCCATGTGGTTGGCCTGCGACAGACTCAAAGCGCCATCGGCTAGTTTCTGAGCTTCCGTCGTTTCGCCCTGGTGCTGGGCGACGTAGACCAATTGCAGCATCGTCTTGATCTGCTGCGGCTGATTATTAATCGCCTGCGACAGTTCAAGCGCCTGCTGTAATTGCTGGCGCGCTTCCGCTATCTTGCCCGACACGATGAAGAGCGCACCGCGCTGGTAAAAAACCTCCGCGCGCCCTTCAACCTTGCCCAGCGCTTGATACAGCTCGTCGGCTTTATCGAAGGCTAAGAGCGCGTTCGGTAATTGCTGCTGCCGACCGTAAAGAACGCCCGCACGCAAATGGGCTGTCGCGTATTGCTGGTCGAGCGTAGTGGCCTTGAGATAACTCTCGATGGCTTTGTTTGGCTCTTCGTTATTCTCAAGGGCACGCCCCAAATCTACATAAACTTGCGGATCGTTAGGAGCAAGACGCGCAATCGCGCCGTAGGTTTCGATGGCGCTTGCGAAGTCGCGCCTGACGCTTGCTGTGACGGCATCAAGATACAGCGCATCCAGCGGCAGCAACGTGGTGCGGTCTGGAGCCAGAGCCGAGACACGCAGCAACTCGTCTTTCGCCTTGTCAACATAATCCAGTTCCATCAACGCCTCGGCATAGCGCGCGTGCGCCAGCGCAAATTCTCCATCGGCGCTAATCGCCTGCTCCAGCGCTTTGCTCGCCTGGTAATACAAACCATCGCGCAGCGCTGCCGTCCCGTTGTCATACCAGCGTTGCGCTTCTGCGGAAGGCTTGTACGGCGCGGGACGCAGCCACCGCGTCACGCCCCAGATGGCCAATGCTGCCACCGCGATGGCTATCAGAGTCAGTCCGAGCGAGAGTCTGGGACGCCGCAGCGCGTTGGAAATTGTTACCAGGGTGCTTGGCTGTCTGGCGCTCGAAGCAGCGAGCCATTCGGTCGGAGGCGCGTCCTCATCACTCAATACTTCGTGCGTCGCACGGAGATCGGACAGCATTTCATCCGCTGATTGGTAACGCGCTTCAGGCTTCTTTGCCAGCGCCTTCATCGTAATCCGGTCAAGCTCCGGCGGCACGCGTCGGTTAATCATTGAAGGCAGCGGCGGATCAACATGAAGCACTTGCCCCGCAATCTCCAGCATGCCCACCCCACTAAACGCCGGCCTGCCTGTGATGCATTCGTAGAGCAGCGCACCGAGCGCGAACAAATCCGAGCGCCCGTCAACAGCACCACCCTTGGCCTGCTCCGGCGAGAGATAGAGCGGTGTGCCGATGACCACCCCGCTGCGTGTTTGCGTGCCGAGCAGCGTGCGCGCCTTTGAATCAATTGCCTGAATGGCCTCCACGTTAAGCTGCTTGGCAAGTCCGAAATCGAGCACCTTGACTTCGCCTCGCTCATTGACCAGCACGTTGGAAGGTTTAACGTCACGATGAACAACGCCGTGATGGTGCGCCTCGGCAAGAGCTTCGGCCACGTCGGCGATGATTTCGACCGCTCGCTTCAAGGTGAGCGCGCCTTCGTGCATGAGATAATCCAGGGGCGATCCCTTGATTAGCTCCATCACGATAAAAGGTTGGCCTTTGGAGCTGCCGCCGTTTTCCGTCTCGCCGTAATCGTAAATGGCTGCGATGTTATGGTGGCTGAGCGTGGAGACGGCGCGCGCCTCGCGCAGGAAGCGCATGCGAAAGTCGTTTTCACCGGGGGTGGTCGAAGGAAACTTGATGGCCACGCGCCGCCCCAGATGCATGTCTTCCGCCGCGTAGACGACGCCCATCCCGCCCTCGCCGAGCTTCTCTATAATTCGGTAATGTGAAACTGTCTGCCCGATCATTGGTTTGGATGACCTTTACGAGCCGGGAGCGAGGAAGAAGAAAAGATGAAAACAGCGGGCGCGAACCTGGGGCGTCACGCTACGGCCTGGAAGCGAAACCTCGTTAGCGCGCATACTACGCCAAACCTGCACCCATTTCAATCTCAAAGTCGCCGCTGAAGTTCCAGACATTCGCTTCAACGCTTTTTCGATGATTCAATCTCTACTTTCGTTCCTTACGCCATACGCGCAAGAAGATAATGACGGCGATGATGCCGAAGACAAGGAGCGCCCCCATAACGATGAGCACTATAATAAATTCTCTGCTCCCTGAGTCCATTAGCCAGCGCGCTCCGGTTTCTGATAGTCTGCTGATGGTAGCAGAAATAGTAGGCAGTAGGCAGTGGGCAGTTAGAACAAGCAAGATGCAGCGTTGAGCATTTGCTTTTAACTGCCAACTGCCCACTGCCTACTGCCCACTGTTTTTATGTATCCGGCTGGCAATCTTTCGATCCCCGTCCCGCATGGTCGTCTTGAGGCAATTCTCAAAGAGCCGCGCGCCGGTGACGCGCGAGGCGTGGCGCTCGTGCTTCACCCGCACCCTTTGGGCGGCGGCACGATGCACAACAAAGTAGTCTTTCGCGCCGCCAGCGCTTTGAATGACGCTGGGCTCGTCGCGCTCAGAATCAACTTTCGCGGCGTCGGCCAAAGTACAGGCACACATGACGAAGGGCGCGGCGAAAGTGAGGACGTGCAGGCCGCTCTCGGCTATTTGACCGGACAGTATCCCGGAAAACCTCTGACGCTCGCCGGTTTTTCCTTCGGCTCGCGCGTCGGGCTGGAGGTTGGTATCAATGATGAGCACGTCCGCAATCTCATCAGCATCGGGACGCCCGTTGATAAGTACGATTTCTCGTTTCTCCGGTCATGTCGCAAGCCTATCCTCTTCGTGCACGGCGATAGGGACGAGTTCGGCGCAGCAGACAAAGTACGCGCTCTTGCCGCCTCGCTGCCTGCGGAGGCGCAAGCTCGCGTCCGCATCATCACGGACGCCGACCACTTCTTTGAAGGGCGGCTGGACGAAATGAAGCAAGCGATTACAGAATGGATGAACGAAAGGATGGGGGAGGAGGAAGAAAAGCAGAATACAGAAGCCAGGAGTCAGAATTCAGAATAATAAGGCGGCGACCACGTTCACAGATTTCTCCTGTCTTCTGACTTCTGTATTCTGACTCCTGCTTTTCGTCCCTCCTCCCTTCATTGCGATGAACTCTTACACTGATCCGGCAATTCGCATCACACTGCTGCCACGCGATACGAATCCGCAGGGCACGATCTTCGGCGGCATTATCCTGAGCTACATTGATATGGCGGGGGCAATCGAGGCTCATCGTCACACAGGCATGCCGCGCTTCGTCACGGTGGCCATGCGCGAAATCATCTTTCACAAACCAGTCTTCGTGGGCGACCTGGTCAGCTTCTACGCCGAGACCGTCCGCGTCGGCACAACCTCCATCACCATCCGCGTCATCGTCGAGACTGAGCGACACGGCGGAACTTCCCGCGACCGCATTCGCGTCACCGAAGCCGAAGTCGTCTACGTCGCCGTTGACGAGAACCGGCGGAAGACACCAATAATCGTGACAGGTGACAAGTGACAGGTGACAGGTGACAAGAAAAAGCGTTTTCTCCTGTCACCTGTCACTTGTCACGGCTTTTAGTTGAGTCGTGCCTGTAATTTTCTTAAAGCAACGGAGGCCTGCGTGTAGCCGGGCTCTTGTTCGAGGGCGAGGCCGTAGTGGCGGGCGGCTTCGAGCAGGCGACCGCGTTGCTCATAAACGCGGCCAAGATTCATGTGCGGGAAGGCGTAGGATTCGTAGCGTGGGGCGAAGAGCGCGCGCTTGAACCATTTGACCGAGTTGTAGAGGTCGCCTTTCGCCACCAGGTAGCTGCCGATGTCGTTGTAAGGATTGCCGAACGTCTCATCAACGCGGATGGCTTCAAGGCATTCCGCAATCGCTTCATCGTAACGCGCCTGAAAGCTATACACCCAACCGAGAAAAGTGTGCGCCTCGGCGGTCGGATACGTTGCGATGGAACGCTGGTAAAGCTCTATCGCCTCTTCATAGTCTTCCACCTGCTGCGCCTCAAACGCGCGCATAAAAAGCTCTATCGCCTCACGCTTCGCACCCGTAGAAAAATCATCTTGGAACATACGTAAAGCAGGAGTCAGAAGACAGAATTCAGAATCCAGAATAAAAGAAAATCAGTAGCAGCGGTTCTCCGCCTAATCATTCTGACTCCTGGATTCTGGATTCTGGATTCTGCCTTCATCGGTCCACCCTCTTAATTCTCCCGTCAACCTGTGGCGCGATCTCTTTCTCCGCGTTGATGGCGTTCATCAGGACGACGGGCTCGACGGGGCCGTTCTCCGGGTCAACCAGAAATTTAGCGCCGCCAAACATCGTGTAGCCGTCCCCGCCTTTCAGGACGAGAAAAGTGTTGGTCGCCAGCGTGTAAATTTTCTTATCATCGAGCGGCTGATTATTTACTTCGATGCTCGTGATGCGTGAGCCCGGCGCACGGCGCGCATCGAACACGAAACGCACGCCTGAGACTTGCGGGAAGCGTCCCGGCTCTTTCTCTTCCGCGCTCCGGCTGACACCGTGCTCCAGAGCTGCGCGCAAGGTCGCTCCTGTTACTTCAATCTTCACAATCGGATTTTCATACGGGAGAATCGCCATCACGTCGCGCTTTGTTAGCAGCCCCGGACTGAACACCCTGCCCGCGCGGATCGAGCCGCCGTTGAAGAGAGCAACGTCCGCATTCACGGCCTTGCGGTAAGCGTCCGCGATATAGCTGCCCAGGTTCGTCTCACGCGAGCGGTTCATCTCGCCGCGCGCGTCGAGCGGCACACGCGTACTGCCGAGGGGCTTATCAACATCAGCCGAGACTTTCCTTTCGTAATCCGCGATCAGAGCAGCCGACTGCGGCTCGTCGTTGACCTCACTCGTCACAGGGATGCTCGTCCAATCAATACTTTCAAGCTCGCCCGTCGGCAGCTTGATGTTCAGATCAATGCGTCCGAGGTCGCGCGCATCCGCGCCCCATTTGAAAATCGGCGTGCGCCCGGAGAGAGATTCGAGCATCTCGTGCTCGTGCCCACCGATGATGACATCCAGGGAAGCGCAGCGCGCGACCTGCTTGTCCTCGCGCATCGAAAGATGCGTTATTGCCACGACGATCTGCGCGCCCTTCGCTTTCATCTCAGGAACAATCTTTCTCGCCGTCTCGCATGGATTGAGAAACGTCACGTCAGGGCCGACGCTCGAAAACTGCGCCGTGTCCGGTGTCAGCAAACCGAAAAAGCCAATCTTCACTCCCCCGATCTCGCGGATGATGAAAGGCTGCGTGTTGGCAAAAGGCTTGCTGTTTTTTTTATCAATGACATTGGTGGCGAGCCAGGCGAAGCGCGATTCCTTGATACGTTCACGCAAAACGTCGGGGCCGAAATCGAACTCGTGATTGCCGAGGACAGCCAGGTCGAGCCCGATCATGTTCCAGACGGCGATCATCTGCTGCCCCTTGAAAATATTTGACGCGACAGACGGCGCAATCGTGTCGCCCGCGAGCAGGAAGAGCGTGTTAGGCGATTCCTCCATGATTTTTTTACGCAGAGTCGCTACACGCGCCAAGCCCCCGCGCGTTCCCTTGTCAACCGCCGAAATCTGGTACACGTCGTTTAGTTGCAGCAGCGTGACCCGCACCGTGCGCTCTTTGGCGTCATTCGTCTGCGACAGAGCGGAAAGGGTAGCTAGAAAAGTCAGCGCCAGCGCAAACGCCGTGCGGCGCACGAAAAGGCGTAAAGCCATCAAAGTACCTCCGGGAAAACCATCAGAAAGTTTCAGCGGTTAGGACGAATTCGAGAGGCTGCATTATACTCAGCCATCGCAGGGCGCACCAAATGACAATTCAAAATATCTTAAACATCGAGGTAACTACATCATTTCCCCAACCGGCGGCGGGCGAAGCCGTGGCCGTTTGCGTCTTCACAGACGAGCCCCGCATATTATTTGCGCTGAACGACGGGGCGCAGATAATCGCAGACAATGTGCTGCGCGATGGGGAGTTTAAAGGCGAAGCGGAGACTTCGCTGTTTCTTCACGCGGCGAGCGCCAACGGCACAGGGGCGCATCGCCTGCTCCTCGTAGGTCTCGGCGCGCACACAGATTTCGACGCTCAAACCTACGGTCGCGCAGCCGCCGTCGCCGTGCGGCGTGCGCGCGAGAGCCGTATCAAGCATTTACATTTCATCACACTTCCCTCCAATGACGCGGAGCGGATGACGCGCGCCCTCATCGAAGGCGCGGTGACGGGGCTTTATGACAACGCTTTTTACCGGAAGGATGAAGACGCGGGCGCGCTCGAACGGCTCACCCTCATCTCTTCCGAAACGGGTGAGAAGCTAACGAGAGCGATTGAACGCGGGCGCATTGTGGGCGAAGCCGTTAACTGGACGCGCACGCTCGCAGACGAGCCGGGTGGAACACTCCCGCCGTTAGAATTTGCCCGTCGCGCTGCGTTGATGGCCGAAGAATTCAATCTTCAGGTCGAGACTCTTGCGGCGGACGAAATTAAAGCGCGCGGGATGGGCGGGCTCTGGGGTGTCGGCAAGGGGTCGGACAATCCGCCCGCGTTGATTGTGCTGCGTTATGAGCCTGAAGGCATGAGCGCAAATGATGAATTGTGGGCATTCGTCGGTAAAGGCATCACCTTCGACACGGGCGGCATCTCGCTCAAGCACGGCCTCGACATGTACGAGATGAAAACGGACATGGCGGGCGGCGCGGCGGTTCTTGGCGCGATGCGCGCCATCGCGCAGCTCAGGCCGCAACAACGCATCGTCGGGATAGTTCCGTCAGCCGAAAACATGCCGTCAGGTCGTGCCATTAAGCCCGGCGATGTCATCAAGACACTTGCAGGCTACACGATTGAAGTTGTTGACACGGACGCTGAAGGTCGCCTTGTGCTGGCCGACGGGATCGCTTACGCGAAACAGCTCGGCGCATCACGCATCGTTGACCTGGCGACGCTGACAGGCTCGATCATCGTCGCGCTCGGCGACCACCGCACAGGGCTTTTCAGTAACGATGATGAATGGTCGCGCCGTGTCGAGCAAGCTGCCACGCGTGCAGGCGAACCGGCGTGGCGCATGCCCGTCAGCGACGACTACAAGAAACCTATCGAGAGCGCAATCGCCGATTTTAAAAACTACGGTGGTCGCCCCGACGCCACAGCCGCCGCGCTTCTCTTGAGCAAGTTTGCAGACTCTACGCCCTGGGTGCATCTGGACATTGCGGGCACATCCTGGCATGACCATGTGCAACCCTATGCTCCCAAAGGCTCGACGGGCGCAGGCGTGCGGACACTTGTGGAACTCACCTGCAATGAAAGTCCGTTAAAATCGTAGGGGCAGCGCTTGTCCCCGTCCCGACATATTTGAGCTAATCAACAAGCATGGCTTTGAATGAAACAATCTTTCTCACGGGTTTTCCCGGTTTCATTGCCGGGCGTCTCGTCAAACGCCTGGCAATGGAAGGAGCGCGATTTCTACTGCTCGTGCAGCCCGCCTTCATGGAGCGAGCGCGCGAAGAAGTAGCCCGGATTGCGTCGGAGACGGACGCGCCCGCCGACAGCTTCTCTCTGATTGAAGGCGACATCACGCAGCCCGGCCTTGGAATCTCGCCGCTGGAACTCGAACGGGCGCGCTCTGCAACGACAATAGTTTTTCACCTCGCAGCCATCTACGACCTCGCAGTCAGGCGCGAGCTGGCCATGCGCGTCAACGTCGAGGGGACGCGCAATGTCAACCAGTTCACGCTCACATTGCCGGGCCTTCGTCGTTATCATTACGTCTCGACTTGTTACGTGGCGGGCTTACGCAAAGGCGTGATTCTTGAAACTGAGTTGAAGCACTCCTCCGGGTTTCGCAATTTCTATGAAGAGACGAAGTATCTTGCCGAGCTGGAGGTGGACGCGCTCAAAGAACTGTTGCCGGTAACGATTCATCGCCCGGCGGTCGTCTGCGGCGACTCCCACACGGGCGAGACGGCGAAGTATGACGGGATTTATTACCTGATTCACTATCTTCGCAAGCAGCCCTCAATTCTCTCGCTCGTCAACATCGGTAATCGCAAGGTGTCGCTCAATCTAGTGCCTGTGGATTTCGTCGTCGAAGCGATGACGGCGCTCGTCTTTGATGAGCGCGCTCTTGGCAAGACGCTGCAACTGGCCGACCCCGCCCCTTTGACGACGCACGAATTATTCGAGGCCATCACCAGGGCTTTGGCCGGTCGCCGCCCGCTCGTCACCATCCCGTCCAGCCTGGTGCGCTCAAGTTTGTCCCTGCCTTTTTCTCCAACGCTTACTGGTTTACCTCACGCCGGTGTGCCCTACTTCTTTCTCAACCAGACATACGATACGGCACACGCCAGCGAGCTTCTCTCAACACACGGCATCGCCTGTCCATCCTTCCCCGAATACGTTGGCGCACTGGTCGAATATGTCGCGCAGCATCCAAAACTATAAATGATGATGTAGAGGCAGAGGAAGAAGTCCTCTGCCTCTACAAATTCACAGCTCCTCATTGTTCCACCAACGACTTCAACGTTGGAAACCTAAATCCCCCGCCGCGCGCAAACTCTTATCTTTTGAAAGGGCAACACAGTCGGCTTGATTAACGAAAATCGGCGGGAGACGTAAACTGTAAACAGTACCAGCGCCCATCCTCACGAAACTCGAAGACCGTGAACCAGCCTTTGTAGGATCCTCGGCTGGCGGCTGGCGGCGCGATGCGAGACGGAAGCGCGGTCGCCGGGTCTTGCTCGCCGCCGGACGAATCAAGCGGGACAGCTCCAAGCGTCAACACCCGATCGAATTTCGCCCAGCCGCGAACCTTTGGGTTATCCCACTTTCGGAAAGCGGCATCCCGCAAGGCGGGAGAACCGTTGAATTCAAGGATCATCAACTTTTCTTTCAGGGTGGCGCGATCTCTCTTTTTAACGGCGGCGCGAAAGGCGGCGAAGTAAGCAGGCCAGGCCTTTTTTGCCGCCGCTTCCCTCGCTTGATCTTGCGCAGTCAAGCCTTTTCGCAAATGTGAATCGGCTTGTTGAGAATAACCCACGAGAGAAAACAACAGAGCGAGCAAGAGGAAGAAGATTTGTGTGCGTCTCATACTTTTCCCTTCAGGTGATTAAATGAAAGTTGAACTGCTTTAAGCGCGCGAGGCGGATTCTACCATTAAGTCTTGGGGCACAAGATTTTTCCGGGAGATAGTAATTATGCAATGACTCGCCTAAGCCAGCCACTGAAGAACATCATCACTGGTCTGGCGCGCTCCGCCGATGACGTGTATGAAATAGTCTTCGAGCGACATGGGGCCCCGCGCCGCCTGTCCGTCGCCTTCGACCTCTATGCCGCGCCGCAATTCGTCGAGTGAGCCTGCGGCGACGAGCCTTCCCTGCGAGATGATGGCAATGTCTGTGCAGAGTCGTTCAACGATCTCAAGCACGTGCGAAGTGAGAAAAACCGTCAGGCCGCGCACCGTCAGACGCGAAAGCAAATCTTTCAGCGTGCGCGAGGCGATGGCATCAACGCCCTCAAAGGGTTCATCCAGAAAGAGGATTTCGGGGCGATGAATCAGGGCGCAGGCGAGCGAGAGTTTCTTCTTCATCCCATGCGAGTATTCGACGACGAGCTTTCGCGGCTCCGTATCGAGTTCCATCAGCGCGAGTAATTCTTGCGTGCGCTCTGCAATCTTCGCAGGTTGCAGCCCGTACATCCGTCCCGTAAAGGTAAGCATCTCTGCGCCCGTCAGACGCTCGAAGAGATTGAGGTCTTCGGGGACGACGCCGATCCTGCGTTTGACTTCCATCGGCTCGGTCTGCACGTCGCGCCCCAGCACGCGCGCCTCGCCGGAGGTGACGGCCAGCAAGCCCGTGAGCATCTTGATGGTGGTTGATTTGCCTGCGCCGTTTGGGCCGAGAAAACCGAAGAAGCGCCCGCGCCGAACGCGCAGGTTGATATGGTCAACGGCGGTGAATGTGCCGAACTGCCTGACGAGGTTGAAGGTTTCGACCGCAGGTAGTTGAACAGAATCAAGCGGAGGGGCATTCATCATGTCTATGCTTTTTACGCGCTGCCAGCAAAGGCAGTCAAGGAACCAATTGACGAAAGGTATAATTTAATTGCTCGGCGCGCTCGCTTGCCGATGTTATACTCACAACATTGAGGAGTTACTACGATGACCCAAACAGTGAACGTCGAGGAAGCCAAAAATCAGTTGCATGACTTATTAGCGCTGGCATTAGCAGGCAACGAGATTATTATTACTAAAGATGGTCAGCCCCTGGCGCGTCTGGTTCCAGTTACTTCACGAGGGAAAAAGCGTGTTGCGGGATTAAATCGAGGTGCGTTGTGGGTTAGCGATGATTTTGATGAATCTCTACCGGATGATTTCTGGTTAGGGCAAATATGAAATTGCTCCTGGATACACATATTTTCATCTGGTGGGCTAATGAGCCGGAGAGACTCTCACAAACTTTTCTCTCCGCCTTGACGGATGAGTCAAACACTTTGTTTTTAAGCATCGTTAGTGCCTGGGAGATGCAAGTTAAGATGCAATTGGGTAAGCTGAAACTCAACCTGCCGTTACAGGAATTAATCCAGAGTCAGCAAGAAGCTAATGCTCTGCAACTTTTACCCATCGAACTGGAACATGTTCTGGCTTTAAGCACACTGCCCTCTCATCATAAAGACCCGTTCGACCGTTTATTGATTGCGCAAGCTATCGTAGAAGAGGCAATGATTGTTAGCGCAGATTCAAAGCTCTCGGCATACTCCGTCAAGCTCTTATAGTAATCTTAATTGAATTCATGGCATGGAGCGTGAATTAATCTCGCGCTCATCCCTTCAAAATCGGCTGGGCTTCGTCCGCGCGCACAAAGGCGGGAAGCGTGCGGTGCGTGCTCATCAGAAAAGCCGTTGAGCTGGCGCGCAGGGCGTTGCCGTGTGTGGCGGCGAGGCGGGCGAGGCGGCTGAAGAATGAGTCGCCGTAATAGTAGCCGTCGCGGAGGCTCACCAACACGTCCGCTGTGTGGCCGACGCGCGGCGCGTGCAGCGATTTGTAAAGATTGGCGAGCGCGTCCGGGTAGATGTGCGCAGCCGTGCGCTCGTACCATGCTCTGTCCGCCGCGTAGCCGCTCTGATCCAGCAGTCCATCCATCCTGAGGCGGTCGGTCGCAGCAGTTAGCTCAAGCGGGTCACCTGTGATCTGTTCATAACGATACGCTGTGCCGCTATCCTCAACGCGCCTGTGAATGCGCGCCGCGCCTTTTGTTCCCTTCACCATGACTGCCGTATCGCCGTCTCGATGAATTGAAAAATCCACGCCTTCCAGATCAACCAACGCGCTGGCCACTTCTCCTGCCGCCTCTTCGTCCACGCAGTAGAGCGCCGCGTAGCTGCACAGACCGAAGGCCGGGATCGAGACGCCGCGCCGGTCGCCCTGCCGCAGGTTGTCAGCCACAACGTAACCGTTGCGGCGCAGGTGCGTTTGCAGGTTGACGCGCTTGTTCTCTTCCAGGTTCATCCCGTGATCCGAGAAGAGTACGATCTCGGTTTCATCGCCGCAGTAGTTGTGAATGTCAGTCAGGATTTTATCTAACGATTGAAGCGCGACCGTCAGGCGACGCGGGCCGCGAATGTGCATCAGGCCGTCCGTGCCTTTGAGGAAGGCGAAGAAATCTCGCCTCTGCGGAGCGCGGCGAAAGCGTTCGTGGAATCGCTTCATGTCTGCGCGCCAGATAGTTTCGGGAGCGAAATAGACCAGAAACTCGAAAGGCAACGGCTCTTGATAATCAAGCTCGTCCATGTAGGACGAGGGCGCTTTGTCGGGCGTGCGCCAACCGATATATTTACGCATGCCGCCACGCAATTCCCGCGCGCACCTGTCGAAATAAAGACTCTCGTAACCGAGCGGCGCGGTCGCGCCGAGCATTCTGGAAAGCGCCACATTCGTCATCGTCGGAAACGGCGAGAGCAGGCGCGACGGCTCACCGAAATTATCGAATAAGCCTTTTCCCTTCGCCGCTTTCAACACCTCATACGGCACGCCGTCCAGGCACAATAACAAACGTCTTGGCCTGGTCACCCCGGCTCTCTCGACCTGATGCTTCCCGTTGGTTTTCATTCTGAAACGTTCTTTCCGTTGTTCTTCAACTTGTAAGGCTCTTTCAAACCCTGTCTTGCCTGCGTGTGCGCGCCTGAGACATCGGGGCGCGCCAACACCGTGCGATATTGCGCGACCGCCTCGGCACGCTTGCCCGCCAGATCGAAGGCGCGCGCCGCCTGTAGATGAGCCATCGTCGCCAGTCCCGGCTCTGCGCCCGCGATTGATGTGGCGTTGAGAAACTCTTTCGCCGCCATTTCAGGCTGGCCTGCGCTGAGCAGCGCCTCGCCGTAGCGGAAATGAATCAGGTCGAGCGAGTGCGATGCAGCTTCCCTTTGGGTACGCTCCCGCAAGAGCGAATCGAAAATGGCTAATGCTTCGCGCTCAGCTTTCGCTGCCTCTGCCGCTCGTCCCGCCTGCCGCTCGCTCGCCACAATCGTCGCGAGCGCGTCCGCCGCTTCGAGCTTGAAAAGATAATTGCGCGGGTATTTCACTGCCAGCTCACGCGAGATACTGAGCGCTTCTTCGTAACGCTTCTCGCGCTTGAGCAAGACGATCAGCAAAGCTCTCGCGTCATCGCGCGCAAAGCTGCCCTGTTCGACGACGCGCTGGAGGGTAAGCAAACCACGTTTTTTCGAGCCGCGAGTGCCGACCATGCTCGCCAGCAGTTTGACGGGGCCGGGCAGACTTCCCACTACGTAATCATATAGTCCTATCGTTAGCTCCGCGTCGTGAAAATCCGGGGCGAGCTTGAGGACTTCACGATGGCGGTCAACGCTGCTCGACCCGTCAGAGAGGGCTGACATAAAGCTGCGCTGGACGGCTGTGGCAAACGCGGCCTTCAAGCCTTCCGTCGCGCCGAGAAAATAGAGCGCCTCCACGTCTTTGGCATTGCGACGCAGACGCGCACGCGCCAACTGCGTTGCCGTGCGCGTCAGTTCGCGGAATTGCTCGACCATGCGCGGGTCAGGTTTATCTTCCTGCTGCTCATAGAAAGATTCCGTGTTGTAGAGCGAGGATTGCAGGCGACGCGATTCATTCAAGGTCTGCGCCCAGAGCGTGGCGGCGAGAAACTGCGCCCCGGCTGGATGATCTGGAAAGCATCGCGCTATTTCTTTGAACTTCGCACGCGCGGCTTCATAATCGAGATTGTAAAGCGACCCGAACCCTTCGGTCCGCAATTCCTCGAAACGCGCGCGCTCAGTTTCATTCATTAATGATTTCTGCTGCGCCTGTTGTCCGAAAGCCATGCTGCACAAGATGAACACCAGCAATATTGAAATCACCTGTTGGCGAAACTTCGCAACTCGCAATCGCGCAAAGCACTGCATGACACTAGCCCCCGTAGCTTTCAAGATATTTTACGCCCGCGCCCGTATTGAACAGCACGGCGCGCTCGTCTCTTTTAATTGTTCCGGCGGCGATTAATTTCCGCAGCGCTGGCAAGCAGGCCGCACCTTCCGGCGCGCAGAACAAACCTTCGCTCGCGCCAATCTCACGCGTCGCCGCGATTAATTCTTCATCAGTGACGCTGACGGCTGAACCATTCGATGCCCTGAGCGCATCGAGAATGAGAAAGTCACCGATGGCGCGCGGGACACGCAAGCCCGAAGCGACGGTCGCCGCGTTCGGAAACTCAGATGCTGTCCGCTTCCCTTCCTCAAACGCGCGGACAATAGGCGCACACCCTGCGGCCTGCACCGTGACCATGCGCGGTCGCTTCGCTCCGATCCACCCCATCGCTTCCATCTCGTCAAAAGCTTTCCACATGCCGATCAATCCCGTCCCGCCGCCCGTCGGATAGATGATAACGTCCGGCAACTCCCAGTTGAGTTGCTCGGCCAATTCGTAGCCGAGCGTTTTTTTCCCTTCAATACGGTACGGCTCTTTCAAAGTCGAAACGTCGAACCAGCCTTCCGCTTCCCTGCGCCTTGCCACCTCCGCGCCGCAATCTGTAATGAGGCCGTCCATCAAAGTAACGTGCGCGCCCGTCTGCTCACATTCGACGACGTTGGCGCGTGGCGTGTCTTTCGGCATGAAGATGTGCGCCTCTAACCCTGCTCGCGCGGCATAAGCGGCGAGCGCGCCCGCAGCATTTCCGGCGGACGGGACAGCCAATGCGCCAACGCCCAATTCTTTCGCCATCGAGACCGCCGCCGACATCCCGCGCGCCTTAAAACTCTGCGTCGGGTTCTGCGATTCGTCCTTGATGAAAAGCTCGCTCAAGCCGACACGCGCGGCCAGTCGCGGCGCAGCGAGGAGCGGCGTCCAACCCTCGCCCAGCGTGACGATGTTTTCGTCCCTCTCGACCGGCAGCACCTCACGGTAGCGCCAAAGGTCAGGCGGTCGCCCGCTTAAAGATTCTTTTGTCAAACTCCGCGCCGCCCGCTCTAAATCGTAGCGCACCAGCAGGGGCTTGCCGCACTCTCTGCAAAGGTTGTGCAAGCGTCGTGCCTCGTGGCTCAGTCCGCACGCTCCGCACTCCAGATGAGTAACATTCATTAATCTTGGCCATCCTTTTTAGACTTGGCGTTATTTTATCAAAGCCGTATCACATCCGCCCGCCGCCGGTTTTCCTGCCAGGTGGAGCATTCGTCTGGCAGTGGTTAGTGGGAAGTAGGCAGTTAAAGAGAAAAGGCTGGTTGATGCTCCTTATCGTTTTAACATCAGTTCGATGTCAAATAAGTGTAATTGCGCTAGGAGCCAGATCTGTTCCAAGCTCCGTAGGAGCGAGATGTTTATAGTTAATCATGCGCTACAGTGCTCTAGCTCCGTCAGGAGCGGAATATCATAGAGGTGAGCATGTCGCTCCTGACGGAGCTTCACCCTCTCTGTCTCATTGCAGCTATAAACATCTAGCTCCTACGGAGCTTGGAACATTTGTCTGCCGTGATGTTGAACTGACGTTTTTCACTGCCTACTGCCCATTGCTTACTGCTCTTTGCCTTTTCCTCGCCGTTCGTTTACCCTCTCCCTTACCTTTTTAACCTGTATGTCAATACGCCTTCTCGCCCTCGACCTTGATGGGACGCTGCTCAACTCGCGGGGCGAACTGTCAGAGCGCAATCTGCGGGCGATTGCGGCGGCGCGTGAGGTGGGCGTGCGCGTCGCGCTTGTCACGGGTCGCCGCTTTCGTGATGCGCGCCCACTGGCGCTTCAGTTGGGGTTGGACGTGCCGGTTATCTCCCACAATGGCGCGCTGACCAAACATGCGCGCACGCTCGAAACTGTGGCGGTCAGGCTGCTGCCACTTCGTGAGGCGCATGAGGTCTTGCGTGTTGGTCGAGAAAATGGCGCGGACGCGCTCATCAGCGATGACCCGCAGGGCGCGGGCGTGCTTGTTTACGACCGCATGAGCGATGACAATCAGGCGCTGGCGAAATACATCGCGTGGTCGCGCCGGATTCATGGCGATGAGGTTGACGAGGCCGTGCGTCGCGTTCCCTCGCTCGAAGATTATCTAGACCATGCGCCCGTTCACATCACTTTTTCCGGCAATGTGGCGCGGATGAAGCATCTGAGCGCGGCGTTGAGCGAAGAGCTTGGCGCAGGCGTTAAACTTTTGAGCACGATTTACCCGAAGATGGACTTTGCGCTGCTGGACGTGCTGCACCCGGAAGTCTCAAAAGGAGTGGGCGTCGAGGCCGCAGCCCGTGAGCAGGGTCTAAGCCGTGATGAGGTCATGGCCATCGGCGACAATTTCAACGACCTGGAGATGCTGCAATACGCGGGCACAAGCGTCCTGATGGGCAACGCCGAAGCCTCTCTGCGCGCATTGCTTTCAGACCTCGCAAGCTGTCACATGACACTTACCAACGATGAAGACGGCGTCGCCGTCACAATCGAAAAATTCATACTACAGGAGACAGAAGACAGGAGTCAGAAGTCAGAAGGAGAGAAAATCAGTAAGAGCGGTTCTCCGCCTTATTATTCTGACTTCTGACTCCTGTCTTCTGTATTCTGCTTTTAAGGAGCAACCAATGGCCAATCGCATCGCAGTTATCAAGACGAACATGGGCACAATCCGCTTCGAGCTGTTAGAGGAGGATGCGCCAAAGGCAACTGAGAACTTTCGCCTGCTGGCCGAGCGCGGCTATTACGACGGCATTATCTTTCATCGCATCATCAAGGGATTCATGATTCAGGGCGGCGACCCGCTGGGCCAAGGCTACGGCGGAGAATCAGCCTGGGGCGGGAAGTTCAACGATGAAATCAATCGCTCGTCCGCGCTCTATCAAGGGCCGTACAAAGCCGGGACGGTAGCGATGGCCAACTCCGGGCCGAACACCAACGGCTCGCAGTTCTTCATCATGCACACCGATTACCCACTGCCTCCGAGTTACACGAAGTTCGGACAGGTCATCGAAGGCCAGGATGTGGTTGACGCCATCGCCTCAACTCCGACGGGCAGAAATGACAAACCGGCTTCACCCGTGACGATGGAGAAAGTAACAATAGAGCAGTGACAAGTGACAGGTGAAAGGAAAGAATCGTGACGGGTGACAGGTGACAAGTAACAGGAAAAAGCGTTTTCTCTTGTCACCTGTCACTTGTCACCTGTGACGGCTTTTCCGGCATTTATGGGCCCGTGCCCGTGCCCTAGTCCGGGCGCGTGGCGGATGGCGTCGGTGACGAAGCGTTTGGCCGTCTCGATTGATTTTTCCAGACTGAGCCCGCGTCCTAAACATGCAGCAATCGCGGCGGAGAGCGTGCAGCCTGTGCCGTGCGTGGACGTTGACTCGATCCACTCTCCGCGAAATAGCGTCACACGCCCTTCCGTATCCAGCAGGTCGAGCGCAGACAGCACGCTCTTTGTCTCCCGCCCGTCTTCATCCCTCAGCCCTCCGCCCTCATAACTATTTTTCAGGTGTCCGCCTTTGACGAGCACTGCTCGCGCTCCCATCTCGCGCATGGCGCGGGCGGCGCGGCGCATTCCCTCTTCATCTTCGATGGTCAGGCCTGTGATGCGTTCGGCTTCCGGGATGTTCGGCGTAACGATGCGCGCCAGCGGCACGAGTTCCGCGACGAGCGCAGCCAACGCTTCGTCGTCAATCAAATCGTAGCCGGAGGTCGAGCGCACCACCGGATCAACGACGGGCGCGGGCAAGCTCGTTTCACGAAACAGGCGCGCGACCTCTGCGATCACTTCGCGCGTCGGCAGCATTCCGGTTTTCGCGCACGCGATGCTGAAATCTTCGACCACCGGCAAGACTTGCGCGCGGACAGTCTCAGCCATTTGATGCGCTGCGCCGAACACGCCCACGGTGTTCTGAAACGTCAGCGACGTGACGGCAGCAACCGCAAAGCAATTGAAGGCCGTGAAGGTCTTGATGTCGGCGACGATTCCTGCGCCGCCCGACGGGTCGAATCCGGCGATGGTCAGCGCGACGGGCAAAGTATTTGATTCACGATTGGGCATGGGTAATTTGAAAGGTTATGTATAAATCAGCCGCGTAGCGGTGTGATGAATTTAGCCCGGCTTTTCAAAGCCGGGAACTGAACACGATTGCAATGCTCGCGTCGCGTCAGCGACGGTTGAATTATTTCTTAGTCGCGCTTCTCAAACGTCGCTGACGCGACGCCAATCAAATTGATGCTTTTACCCGGCGTTGAAACGCCGGGCTAAAATCAAGTCGCCGCTACGCGGCTGATTTATGCGTTGAGCTATTCACTTTTCCTCTAAAATCATGCGGCGGCGCGTCGGGTCGTAAATCACCTTTTTAAACCGGCGCAGCAGCCTTGCTCCGATGACGCCTGCGCCGATATTGCCTGCATCCCCGCCCTGAGACGCCGTAGAGAAATAAACGGCCGGATTTTGAATAACTGTGCGTCCGATGCGTAAGCTCGTTGCTGTGCCGATGCGAACCCCGCTCGTTCCTCCGATACCTTCGACGGCGACGGCGGTGGTCTGCTGGGTCGAGTCAAGAAGCTTGCGCTTTCTCACGAACGGGCTGTAGAACTCGACATCCGTCCCCGACGCCCCGCTATCAATCACAAACATCCCTGTCACGGGAGCGAGTCCCGGCAGCGCTACAGAAACGCGAACGTGCGGGTTATTGTCCATCATCCTGACAGGGATACTGTCACCATGCCCGCGATAGCGATAGCCCCGTGGACGATATAAAGTCATCACCTTCGTCTCGTAATCAATTTCCACGACGAACCGGCTGATGAAATCGTAGCCGAGAAGTCCGACGATAGCCGGACTGGAAGCGGAAGCAAGCTCCAGCGGCAGCACGCCGATTTCTCCGAAAACAAATTTGACGCCCGCGAGATTGAACGAGACATTCTTCACCAGAGCAAAATCAACCAGGTTTTCTCCACTCCCGGCAGCCTGCCCTGCGCCTTGCAGTTTCAGATTCAGCGCCGCCGCCTGACGCTGGCTGATGAGCGTTTGCTCATTTCCGCTATCAAGCCCGAACCACAAAGGCTCAGAGCCGTTCACACTCGCGCGAACTAACACGTGGCCGCCGTCAGTCAGCTCAAAAGGAACTCTTGAGGGACGCACATCTTCAGCAGACCGCGCTTTGACTGCCCGCGCCTGCGCGTTGCCGGACAAGGGAAGGCAGAGCAACAAGGCGAAAGCGGCGAGCGCAAATAGCCGAAATAAGAACTTACCATGAGATTTCATCGCACATTCCTCCGTGTCAGAAGAGTCAGTACACAATTGTCTTAGACACCGGGGAGCGGCCATTGACCCATTAAATTTTGTGCGGCGTCAGACAAAGTCGAAAGGCTGCTCTCACTTTCGCCTACACGTTGGAGCTTATGTCGCGGATCGCGCGGACTGTCGCATCCAGGTCAATTGATTCGCTAAAGAGACGAATCGCGGCGACGCCGCTCGCGCCTGCGCGCGAGACTTCTGCCACGTTTTCGAGTGCGATGCCTCCAACTGCAAGCAGCGGAAAGGGAGACAGTTTGTGCGAGGCTTCGCGCAAAGATTCTAAACGAACGGGCTCGCCGTAGACCTGTTTTGACGGAGTATCGAAGACAGGACCGAAGACGGCGAAGTCTGCGCCACCGTCTCTCGCTGCCTGCGCTTCTGCGAGAGAGTGTGTCGAGACGCCGATCAGGAAATCCGTGCCGAAGGTGCGGCGAATGACTGAAGCTTCAATCGAGCGCGTGGTGAGATGGCAGCCATCTGCGCGTGCAGCGAGTGCGATGTCTGCCCGGTCGTTGACGAGAAGTCGCGTCTCTGTGCCCCGCGTAATCTCCGCCGAGCGCGCAGCTAATTCGTAAAGCGTGCGTGTCGTGAGATTCTTTTCGCGGAGTTGAACGAGGGGGATGCGGGCGCGTGTTGCCGCGCCAACGAGCGCGAGCACGTTCTGGAAATCTTCACTGGCCGGAGTGCTGTCCTGCGTCGTCGCGCCGCTCGTAATCAGGTAGATAATCGGCTTTGGCAGGTTGAGCGGCATTGTTTGGTGGAGCTGTTGGCGTGGCGGCATTGCCTTGCAGCGCCTGCACGGTCTGGCGGAAATGCGCGATCTCCCAGACGGCGATGCCGAGATTGAGAAGTCCCAACCCGGACACCGCGCCGCGCACCCAACCTGAAGAGACGGCGTGCTGCAAACCCTGCAAGCCCGTCTTCTGCGCCGCGTAGAGCAGGAAAAAATTGTCGCCCCAGTCTGACAAACCGAACGGCGCATACCACGGCAGCAGCGTGAGCACGATGCCCACTTCGAGGCACAGGATAATGTAGAAGATAACGCTGAGCTTGGCTGCCATAACTTTTCAAGTGACAAGTAACAGGTGACAGGTAACAAGATAAAACATTTCCCTGTTACTTGTCATCTGTCCCCGGTCACGGCTTTTTGCGCTTGCAGCTCGCGTAGTTTCTCGGCGACGCCGCGATAGGAGACGTTGATGCCGTAGACTTCTGTGAAAACGTCTATGGCTTTGTCCAAATCGCCCATCTGCTCGTAAGACGCTCCCAATTCGTAACGCAGCGCCTGATATTCATCTTCCGTGTGGCCGGGCGTCTCCAAACCTTTCTTAAACCACATAACGGCCAACTGCGGCATGCCCTTCTGCATGAAGCAATGTCCGAGCATGTTGCAGCATTGCAGGTAGCGCGGTGTGCCATCGCGCGGCGAGATCATTGCGGCTGCTGACTGAAACTCTTCAACCGCCTCGTCCATCAGTTCCATCTCTTTGTAGGCGATGCCGAGATTATAGTGTGTTTCATAATCGCCGTCGGCAGCAGGCGACTCTTCTTCCTCAGCCGCCGTGCGGAATTCGTCGAAGATGGCTGCCAGCCCCGGATCAATTCCGGGCTTCGACTGTCCGGTTTCAGGCGCAGGCGCGGACGGCTGCTGCTGCTCGGCGGGCACGGGTGCGGATTCAATCTCTGCGAAAATCTCGTCCACCTCAACATTGTCTGCTTCGACTTCCGCGACTTCTTCGGCAACGTCGTAGCGTGCGAAGCTCTCGAACTCGACCGTCTCAGCCGTTGGAGGTGCAACAGGCTGGGGCGGCTCGGACTGAGCCAGCTTCGCGCGGCGCGCATCGATCTCGGCGTGCGCCCCGAACTGGCGTTCGAGCATGTCGAGCGTATCAGCAGCGATGTCCATGTAGCCCTGGCCAAGATAAAAATCAACGCTGTCGAGTTCTTGCCTGAGCAGCGCCTCGCGCTGTGGATCAACCGCGACTGAAGGAGAGCGTGTTTCCGTATTAACACCTGCGGGCAGGGCTTCTCTGGTCTCTCCTCCGAAATCGAATTCCTGAAAGCTAGCCGTCGAAGGCTCAGGCGTGGATGCGTCAGGGTAAACGGACGATTCGCTCGCGCCTGCTGGGTTCCAGTCTTCGTTCAGATCGGCAAACGAGGCTGCCGGATCGGGGGCGGGAGGCGCGACCGTGTTGAACTCAAATTCCGCGACCTGCTCGGTTGGCGGCAATCCCATCGCAGACGCGCTCGCCTCATCTTCCCCAACCAACGCGAAGCTCTCGAACGATGGAATCTCTTCCGGCATCACGTCAGGCTGCGACGCGGGTTCTTCTGCTGCTGCTGCGCTCTGCTCCGGCTCATGTCCCAGAGCTTGCAGCCGCTCAAGGTAACGCTGGTCAGGAGCAAACTGCGCGAGCTGAATCAGCGCCGAGCGTTCGACCTCGGCCAGCCCGGCGGCTTCGGCGGCTTCCACAATACGTTCGAGCGTCTGACGCTGCTTCTCATCATCGCGCTGCCAGGCGTAAACACGAACGAGCAGGCGCAACGCTTCCACATGCTCCGGGTCGCGCGCGAGCACTTCGTTAAGCAACTCCATCAGCTTCTCTTCTTCACGCCCGGAGAGCATCTGTTCCGTGATGCTTGAAAGCACCCGGACAGCATCATCTACCTGGCCTGCGCTCAGATAAAGCCGCGCGACGTCAATGAATCGCAGGTAGTGCGACGCTTCGTTCCTGACGAGCGACGTGACGGTGCGCTCGGCTGCTTCCGCCTCTTCCGCCTCGATGTAAGCGTGCGCGAGCATCGAAAGCAGTTCGATGTCATCCGGTTTCTCTGTCAGCGTGCGCTCCAGAAGCTCTGCGGCTTCGTCGGGCGTGCCGAGCGCAATTTGAGTGTTGAGATAGCCGGTCAGGGCGCTGTAATTCTGCGGGTGGATGTCGAGCGAGGAGGTGTAGGCTTCGGCAGCGCGTTCGTAAGCCTGAGCGGCGAGAAACTGCGCGCCAGCTTCGCCAAACGCTTCCGCCGCTTCCATCTTCATCCCTTCGCGCATGTACCCCTGGGCCAGCATGATGCGCGTCTCAGTATTGTGCGGATCAAGGTCTGCGACCTTGCGCAGGATTTCGAGAGCCCTGCGCGCCTGCCCGTCATGCAGCCAGGCGTCCGCGATAATCATATACTGGGCGCGAGCATCAACGATGAGTCCCTGCGATTCATAAAGCGTGGCGAGTTTGTTGGCGATTTCGGGGCTGCGCGGGTTGAGCCGGTCTATCTTCCTGTACATCGCGATGGCTTTAGTCTCAAAGCCCTCTTCGCGGTAATGTTCGGCGATGCGGATGAAGCACTGAATGGCCGCCTGTTTGTCGTTCTGGCGCACGTAGAGGTCGCCGAGCATGTTGAGCGCGGTGAAATCCTCCGGGTCGTTCTCGACAATCTGGCGATACTCTTTGATAGCCGCCGGAATTTTGCCCTGGGCAAGGAACTTCTCAGCCGCACGCACAACCTTTGCTTTATCGAAGGCCATTCTTGAATCTTCTAGTCGGTCAAAACGGAAGTCGCGTGATTTTTGAAACCCTGAGCGGTGAGCCGAGCGCGCCTTAAAGCACGCCGGGGATGAACTCGACCGGCAACACCTTGTCTGACGCTTCGCTCCGAACAAAGCATCAGAGATAAGTACGCTAACACGCGTAAATACTGAGTGTCAACGCTTCCCTTTTTTCAGTTTAGCTGGATTTTTAGAGTTAAATTTTGCCTGTCAGCCTGGAATCAAAGCTAGATAACGTCGGCGAAGTTTTTGCGCGTTCTGGCGAACCACCAATAGCCAAAGATGAAAGTGATGAGAGCGAAGCCTGTGAAGTAGGCCAGGCCGCGCCAGTCGGGCGCGACGCCTTCCAGCATGATGTTGCGGTAGCTCCTAATCAGGTGCGTGAACGGGTTGACGTTGATGAAAGGACGGAATCGCTCCGGCACAATCGCCTCCGGGTAAATAATAGGCGTCAGATACATCCAGACCATCAAGAGCAGCGCAATTCCCTGCACGATGTCGCGCAGGAAAACGCCCAGGCTGGCAACGAGCCAGGCCGCGCCGAAGGTTGCAAGAAGCTGCGGCCCGATGAGCACGGGCAGCCACAGGATGGTTGGATGGATTGTGCGCTGAATAATGAGCGCCAGGATGAGCAGCGCAATAGTTCCGAATAACTGGTTGGCGAGCGAGGCAAGCGTTTGCGCGACCGGCAGGATTTCGAGCGGGAAGACCACGCGCTTGACCAGATTCGCCTGTGAGACGATTTTCTGCGACGAAACCTGTACAGCCTCCTGAAATGCCCCCCAGGGCAGCAATCCGCAGAAAAGATAAAGCGCAAACTCCCACCCGCTGCTGCTCTGGCTAAAGCGCGCCCCGAAGATTCCGGCGAAGATCAGGGTCAACGTCGCAATCGTCACAATGGGCGTCAAGACTGCCCAGACAATGCCGAGCACAGAGCCTTTGTAACGCGCGCTGGTCTCGCGCCGCGCCAGTGAGATAATCAAGCCGAAATGGCTCGGCAATTCCCTGAGCGGACGCCACACCGCCCTGCGCGCTGTCTGAGCTGAAATCATGCGCGGAAGTATAGCAAGCAGTAGGCAGTAGGCAGTAGGCAGTTGGCAGTAAGAACAAGCGTCCAACGGCGTTGGCTTTTGTCTTTGCTGCCAACTGCCTACTGCCAACTGCCTACTGTTCTTGCATTATCAGGGTCTTTCCCTGATTATTCATCGCTGGTTATGAAGACAGATAAGCAGAGAGAGCGCCCGCAGTTCTCCGATATTAAACTGGGAATCGTTTGCCCGATGGCGAATGAGGAAACGTCCGCCGTAGGGTTTGTCAACGCGGTGCTGGCCGAGTGCGTGCCGCACGGGTTTAAGTCGGCCACTTTTTTCGTCGTGCTGGATCGCGTTTGTAAGGATCACACGCGGGAATTGTTGGAGGAGATAGCGAAAGAGAGGACTGAGCTAAAGGTCGTCTGGTCGCCTGAGAACCGGAGCGTGGTTGATGCTTACGTTCGCGGCTACCGCGAGGCTTTAAACGCAGGGTGTGATTGGATTCTGGAGATTGACGCCGGGTTCAGCCATCAGCCATCGGACATCCCACAGTTTTTCGACAAGATGCTGGAAGGCTACGACTGCGTTTTCGGCAGCCGTTTCTGTCCGGGCGGAACGATCTCAGACAGTTCTACCAAAAGAAAGCTCATCAGCAGCGGAGGGACTATTCTGGCCAATCTCCTGCTCGGCACAAAACTTAAAGATATGACGAGTGGCTTCGAGATGTTCAGGCGCGAAGCTCTACTGGAAGTTCTCAAGCGTGGGATTCGCTCTCGCGGCCCCTTTTTCCAGACCGAGATTAAAGCCTATTGCCGCCACCTGCGAATTGCCGAAGTGCCGATTCAATACCGCGCCGCCAGCCACAATATCGGCAATCAAGCCCTCAAAGATTCTTTCAGCAACCTGTGGCGTCTCTTTCGCCTCCGCTTGCAAGGCCAACTCTAAAACAGACCCGACAGACAAACCTTTTCTGATGAAAAATAAGACCGCCCTGATTGTGACTTCGATTGCGCCGCCGAATGCGGTGCTGCGAACGCTCGCCGAAGGATGCCTTGAGCAAGGCATCGAGTTTATCGTCATCGGCGACGAACCGAGCCCGAAAGATTTCCAACTGGAAGGCTGTCGCTTCTATGGCCTCGCAGAGCAACGTGAGCTTGGATTTAGTTTTGCCCTCAAGTGCCCGACCAGACATTACGCCAGGAAAAATATCGGCTACCTGCTGGCGATGCGCGACGGCGCATCCATGATAATTGAGACCGACGACGACAACCATCCCACGCAGGAATTCTGGGAGGAGCGTAGCCGACTCCAATCTGTCAGCACCATCTCAAACGCAGGCTGGGTGAATGTCTATCGCTACTTCACGGATGCAAACATCTGGCCTCGCGGTCTGCCGCTCGACCGGATACAGACAATCATTCCCGGTTTTGAATCTCTGGCTCAAGTGGAAGTTGATTGCCCGATTCAGCAGGGTCTGGCGGATGAGAATCCTGACGTTGATGCTATTTACCGTCTCGCCTTGCCGCTGCCGCAATCTTTCAGGAAAGATCGCCGTGTCGCATTGCGCTCCGGCTCGTGGTCTCCCTTCAATAGTCAGAACACGACGTGGTGGCGCGATGCTTTCCCGCTCCTTTACTTACCGGCTTACTGCTCTTTTCGGATGACGGACATCTGGCGCAGCTTCGTCGCGCAGCGCATCAGTTGGGCTAACGATTGGGGAATCCTCTACCACGAGCCGACCGTCTGGCAGGAACGCAACGAGCATAACCTGATGCGCGATTTTCGGGATGAAGTGCCCGGTTACTTGAACAATACGGCCATCTGCGAAGCTCTCGACAAGCTTTCTCTCCAGCTGGGTCTGGATCATCTCAACGCTAACCTGCGCCTGTGCTACGAAGAGCTTGTCAGGATGGGATTGGTCGGAGAGCAGGAACTGGATTTAGTCGAAGCTTGGATGGCCGACCTCAAAGAAATTTCCGGGTAACGATTGGAAAAGTTTGCAGCCATATAGTTCGTAGCCATTTCTATGGTGGCGGCGGTGGCGCTGGCAAAATCCCCGCCAGGAATTGCGGCTGTCGCCAATCCCAGAGCCTCTCAGGATGCTCGTCAATCCCGACCGGCCTTGAATTCCAGAGCCACGCCGCGTGCGAGGTCGCGCCGCGAGTGTTAATAAAGGCGCTTATCAGTAAGAGCAGCGCGCCGCACGCAAGTTGCGCGCGCCAGCCAACACGCGAAATGGTAGCTCCCCTCTCTTCTCGCCATTTGAGCATCGCGTTCGTGCCCAGGATGCCGAGCAGCACAAACCAGGGAACCAACCCGGTCGTAAAACGCGGCCCAAAGCTATGTCCGCCCCACCAGTGATTGAAGCTGGAAACTATGATGATGTGTCCGACGATGACTGCCAGGGCGAGCCACACGAGTCGTTGATGAGCCAGATGCCGCCGGTAGCGCACCAGCATAAAAGCTACGAAGAAGAGCACAGGAACGTAGACGAGCACGCCCCGCGACGGGCTGATGAGATTTCCCGCCAGCGCCTCCCAGAAAACATCAAACTGCAAACGGCTGGCGCGGTAATAATTGGGAAGAAGCTGGCCAAAATTAAGCCAGGAATAAAGAACGAAGCCCGCCAGCCACGCTGCTCCCGTAACGGCATAGCGAAGAAACAATCGGCGATGAAAGACGAGCAGATAAATAGTGGTGGCGAAGATGTGGACGCTGAAAGTCGCGCGCACGAAGTACATCCAGGAGAGCAAAGTTGCCAGCAGGATGGGATTAAACTCGCGTTTGCCGATTTCGTTTCTCAGCAAAAGGTAGATGACAATTCCCAGCAGCAATATTCCCCAGGTCTCCGACCACAAAGCCCTCGACGCAGTGCTATAGACCTGCGTGCCAAGCGCGCCGCCGAGCGCCACGACCGCGCTCCACGCGACGGGCAGAAGCCTTCGCGCCGTGTAAAAAAAGATGACCGCGAGCGTCGCCATCAAAAGCGCTGCCAGCCCCGCTTCGATTATCATTTCGCCTCGCGGGTCGTAAGTCCCGTCCGGGTTGGCGGCGGAAATCCCGAGAAGATTCAGGACAGCGACAAACGGCGTGGAAAGGATGGAACTGCCGGGCGGCAGGTGATAATAAATATGTCCTCGCGCTATTTCCAGTTGATAGATGGGGCCGAGGCTGATGTAGTATCCGCGCTCTTGCGGCTCGTGGCGCGGGAGCGCGTACCGGTCTAGTTGAAAGCTGCCGTGTTCTATCAAGCTCTGGCTGACCAGCATCGAGTAACTTGAGTCGGTCACTTGACGAATACGCGAGAACAGGAAGATTGACAGAGTTAGGGCGAAGATCAAGAGGGCCACTCTTGTAGTCGGGCTCAATCGGATTGCCTGTCGTAGCCGGTTTCTAATCATCATTGTTTGATTATCTTCTTCAAGCGTTGACGTAGGTGTGAGGAGGAATCTAGCTCAGGATAAGCTGTATCCATTGAGCGATAATCTTCTCCCACCTGAAGACGTTTCTCACATATTCCGCTGAATTAGCTGAAATCGCGGCTCTTAAATTTTTATCGGACAACAACGCGCTCAGGTAGGCGTATAAAACCTCTGCCTGATTTTCATCGTGAGTTAATTTCCAGCATACTTTGTCGGGAAACTCTCGATACTGATTGACGTTGCTGATAATCGTCGGCCTGGCGGCGGCCAGCGCGTGCATCAAAGTGCCGGACGCTTCGCCCATCGAAGGATTTCTCAGATTGATGATAATGTCTGAGGCAAAGATGGCGCTGAAATAATCTCTCTCATTTTGATACCCGGTGAAAATAATATTTTCGCTATACTTACCGGAGCGTATCTCCCGCTCTAAGCTTTTAACCTCCGGGGCCAGCTCGCCTGCGAAGATCATCTGCAACGGGTAGCCATCATCTATTAATCTCTTAACAACGTCTATCTGTAGCCCGGGCAATTTATTGCTGTTGACGAACCCCAGGCAGGAGACGACAAAGTGTTTGTCACTGATGAGGAATTTACTTTTGAAGACCTTTATCTCTTCCGGCGTCGGCTGGCAGTTGAGCCTGGCAAAATGTGGAATAACCTCGATGTGGTCGTTGCCGGCAAACTGATTCTTGATCCAGCGATGATGAACAATGACTTTCCTGCTTCTTTTGACTACCGCGTGTGACATCGGGAATCTGGCAGTATCGGGGCTGCGCCCTTGCTGCAACGCCTGAAATTCCTGACGCCCTTCATCACCATATCCTTCAAGGAGAGCCTCTTTGTACGTTTGCTCATCGTTCTGACAATAGAAAGCATCATGCATGAAGGGAGCGAGATTGTAGTCATGTAGAACTACCGTGCCGGGGAAGTTCCATGCAAGTTGATAAATCCCTCGGTGAAAACCACTATGGTTTCCGAGGTGGTAGATCACCTCGTCGTAACTTTTATGATGTTCCGCGAAGGCGGAGAGCGGGCGAACGTCGAACTCGTTATGAAGCGCCGCCGATGGCGGCTCATCATCGTAATAGAGGTCAATATCGAAGTAAGGTTCAAGCGCTTTGACAAGCCAGTAGCTATAATTGGCGATACCGCTTCTTTGCGGAGGGAAAGGGGAAAGCCAGGCTATTTTAGGAAGATTGTTTGGCACAGTTCTCCAACGCTCAGTTCTTGCATGAGCTTTCGGGCCTCTATGCATTTCAGATCAACTTGCTGGCTTTCCGTCAACAGGAAGAAGATAAGCAATTATGTTCAGTGATGCCTGAAGAGCCCTATTCAGAAAATCTCTGACCCGGTTGATAGCTACGGCAAAGGGAAAAGCCTTGAATCTTTCGCCTGTTCATCCTCCCTTCAAGCGATTGTGATAGTCCACCAAGTTGAAAAAGATAAGATTGCCCTTGCGACTTGCCAGAGGTTTCACACCGAGAAGAGCAGTTAACTCAGTCTCCAGCTTGGCAGCGTCATCTGCGTAACCATCACGATTGATATAGATTCCCATGAAACCAGCGCGGGATATTTCCTCCACAAACTCGTCTACGGGCTTTGCTGCTACTGAGTTCTGCCAGAGGTCATCCTTTTCGCCTTTGATTGTTCCGTAGCTCCAGCGCAACGTTTTAGAATGGAGGTAACCTTTGAGATGTTCATAATCAACCATTTTATTTACCGGCGGATTTTCTGGAAAGGGAACGTAAGGTAATTGGAAGATCATGGCGCGTGCCGGGAGAGAAGCTTCGACATTGTTGACGAAGTCTGAATCGCTCTGATATTCATTCTTTATCTTGTCATATTCAGGCACAAAAAAGAATGTCGTGCTCGTCTGGTCGAGAACGCCCGCCACTATCACCAAACTTAGGAATGACAGATAACATAGCTGCGCTCTGTGGCTCTTGAGATATTTGCGGGAGAAAGCATCAAGTAGTTGAGCGACCGCGATGAGAGAAAAAAAAGCGATGAAAACCGAGATCCTGTTGTAGCCTCTGATCTGCGGAGAGATTAAAAGAGCGAATAAGGAGCCAAAACCACCAATAGTAGCCAGCAGCAGGGCTGAACCATTAAGGATGCTGAGGTGATTGAGCATAGGAATTTTCGCTTTTTTAAAAAAAAGCCAGAAAATTAATATGAGAAACCCTATGCTGGCAACCATCCCCAGAGAAGCAGTGTCGTTTTCGGTAACTAAAGGTCCGAGATTGTACTGGTACTTCAGTTCCGCTAGCGACGGTATTCGATGCCCGCCGATAGGCAAGATAAGCTGAGTTATTTTCAATCCCAAATATTCAGCGTCCTGAACTCGACGAACGCCTACTGACGACGCTCCATGATTATGCTGATAAATTAGGCGCGGTGATAAATTGATGAGAACTACCAGGGACATAAAACCCACCAGAATGATCGGGGCCACCAGCGGATAGATGCTTTTGCGGCCAATGGAAGCCGAGATTCCGGCGATGAGCAGGAGGAAACATGAGAAAAAAGGGTAATAGATGCCACATGACCCAACAAGAGCACAGACACTAATACTAAAAATCGCTTTATAGCTCTTTAACTCCAATTTCGGCCAGCGTTTGTTTTCAACAAAATCAACCAGAAACGGCTCGCCGGAGCACAGCCACAGCATAACTAAGATCATCAACGGAAGTAGATAATACGCAGCTAAAAAGAGGTGATAGCTGCGGAAGAAGTGATACGGCAAAAAGGTATAAAGTAAACTTCCCAAAAGAGCGGCGCTGTAAGAAAACTTGAAGTGTCTAAAAAAATATAAGGAGGTAATGGTTGTTAAGGGAAAGGTCAACAGATAAAAGAGATTTATAGTAAGCGCATGATTAGAAGTAAAGATGGAAATCACTTTGATCCACAAAAAGTGAAAATTATCTATAGCGGGGAAAACATAATATTTTAAGTCTGCGGGTGCACCAAGCGAGCTATTGTGAAACCACCATCCTTCCTCCATCGCCCCCTTTGTGGCTACGTTAACCAGCAACGCATCGCCGAAGTACGCGAAGGGTATTTTCAAATCTGCCCTCCATAACTTCATCACCCAGGTGAGAATCAGTAAACACAAGATAACGGCCACGGCATATTCCGCTAATATTTTGAGCTTACCGTTCACCAAATTTCCTTTTCGCGATACCCTGCGCCCACACTAGTAATGTCGAGATTGATGTGGCCCTGCCTGTCGTTTGGAATCGGCATCGTCCATCTTTTCACGCTGTTTTGCAAGGTGAGATGTAGCGGCTGGAAAGCAGATTACTCGTCTGTGAATGTTTCCCTCTTTAATCTTTAGGGCGGCAGGTTGCGGAAATCATCGCTTGCCGCTTTAATAGGCTACAAGGGGAAGGAGAATTGACGTACAGCTTATGGCCAATGACAGAGATACAGTTAACGAACTGACTGAAAAGGAAGACTCCATCGACAGTTTTGCAGGTCGGATGAGTCGTCTGGTTCAGGAGGCGCGTAATCATGGGGGTAACATCTTAGATTCAATTAGCCATCACGACTTCATCGTCGTAGCTTTTCTAGTGGTCTTGAACCGCCTGCCGGACGAGGACGGCATTCAGTATTACTTACAGCGCCTTGACGGGCAGCTATATAATCGCCAGCAGTTCATTCATTTTCTTTACGAGTCAGCGGAGTACCGTTCCCGCTTTGAGCCAAAATTCCCTGACCGCCTCCACGAGGCGCGAAAGGAGTTCGTTAAAACCTTGCCTCAGGCCGAATGTATAGTTGATCTGGGAGGCGCATGTCCGACCGTCCTCGAAGGCGCTCTTTATACCAACGGCTATCCTCATCGAGCCAGAAGATTGCTCATAGTTGACCTCCCTTTTGATAGCCGCATGATTATTCCGCAGGATTTTCAAGAGGAAAAAATAACTCGCAATTACGGAACAATAGAATACATTCATTCCTCGATGACTGATTTATCGGCGATTGAGGATGGCATTGCCGACCTGGTCTTCGCTGGTGAAAGCATCGAACACGTGACTGAAGCCGAGGCTGTAGATGTCATTGCGGAAGCGAAGCGTGTGCTCAAGCCCGGCGGGTATTTTTGCCTCGATACGCCGAATGGGAAATTAACTCGCATCCATTCTCCAGACCAATTTATTCATCCTGAGCATAAGGTTGAATATATCCCGGACGAATTGATAGAGATGCTTAAGAGCGGTGGCCTTGAAGTGGTTGAAACGGGGGGGATTTGTCCGATGCCGGAAACGGCCAGGACGGGAGTGTTTGATGAAACTGAAGTATTCAGAACGCCCGCTTTGAGTGATGACGCCAATCTGAGCTATTGCTTTTACGTTAAATGTCGAAAGCCGCCCGCGAACTAAGCTGCCTTAAACAACTTCAACCTTGAGCCGCACAGTCGGCGAGCCATTATGCTCAAACCAGCACACTGCTTCGCTGACCAGATCACATTGCAGGATGTACCTGCCTGCTGGCGGCAAGGGGACTTCGGCATCGAATTCAATTGTTTCGCCGGGCAGAATCGCACGGCCTTCGCCCGGCGACAGATCATGGCGGTAATAATCCAGGTCGAGCAGGATGCCTGCCTCATCGAAGAGGTGGACACCAAAGTGGACGGCCCCAACGCGCGCTGTGGTTGGAAGCCAGACGAGGCTGCCGGAATTTTTGGCAACCACTTTGAGACGAAGCGTTTGTCCGGCAGTCACACGGTTTGACGCCGATTCAACGCGTAGCTCTGCCATTAACCCCTCGCGCTGTCGGCTGTCCGAAGGAGCGTTTGATTCACCTTTGAAGAGAAAGAAGATGCGGCGGTGCTGCATCTGCCTGCGCGTTTCGGCAAGATAATTCTCGCCCGTCTCACGTCCGTCCACGTAAGCTTCAAATTCTTCCAGGGGTAGCAGGAAGGGGTTCGGGTTAAAGAGCGCCAGTTCAATCCGCGTAAAGCCCGCTTTTTGCGCCGCGCCCCAGATTTCTCTGATGTTGATATCGTTTTCGATCACCCGGTTAGTCCTCATCTCGTACTGTGACTGTGGGGATTTTGAATGCTCCGGGCCCGGTTCTGAAAAGCCTGCGATGCCGCCCTGTTTGAGGACTCGTCCCATCTCTTTAATCACCTGCTCTGGATTCGGCACATGATGAAAGGCATCCCAGCAGCTAATGCGATCAACGCTCTCGTCTGGCAACTCAAAGCTGTGCCCGTCGAATTTCAAAAAACTTGGCGCAGGCTGATGACCGATGATGGGCTGACGCCGGTATAACTCCTGACCGATTTTGAGCGCGGACGGCGAGACATCGAGCGCAACCACTTCGAGTCCTAACTGGGTGAGAAAACGTGATGTCCAGCAGGAGCCAGCGCCGAAGTCCAGAATCGTCATCTCGGGCAGCAGATTCAAGCCCTGCACGACCTGAGCGAAACAGACCAGCAACTCCGGCGTCTCGTTGATTGCAGCAAAAGGTTTCGTATGCAGGTAATCCCAATTATCCACGCGCGCGAAGAATTCTTCGGCTGTTTGATTTAACTCTTCAACGCTCAACTCTTTGATGAGTTGACGGACATCTATAAAGCTGGTGTCAATTGCTTCGCTACTCATAATCCTCAAGGCTCGCTTGTGGCTGCTTGTGTTCTTTGGGCGTCGTTGACGCAATCCGTCAAAGCGTTCAGAGTTATTTCTGCTGCTTTTTGCCACGAAAACTTTCTGGAATATTCGTACCTGCTCATTCTCGCGGCATAGTCCATCGGTTCACGCAATGCTTTATATAAAGATTTCGCCATCTCATCAATGTCGCAAGGGTCGAAGTACGTGGCGAATTCACCGCCCACTTCAGGAAGCGACGACGTGTTGGATGACGCGACCGGAAGCCCGCACGCCAGCGCTTCCAGCACCGGCAGTCCGAATCCTTCATAAAGGGATGGGAAAAAGAGGCACTGCGCCTTTTGATAATAAGAACGTAGTTCATGCGGCTCAATAAACCCTGTGAGCTTCAATTTCCCCGCGATTCCCAGCTCCGCAGCGCGTTCCATCAAAGTAGCTTTCGCATAATCATCAAAGTGACAGACGATCCATAGCTGCGTGTTTTGAATCTGCGTCTCATTTCCATAACTCTCTTGCAACCTACTGAACGCCTGCACTGCTTTGTGCATATTTTTTCGCGGATCAAAGCCGCCGATGTAGAGAACATAGCGCGCCTCGGAATAAGCGTGTGGAAAGGGCGACGGGTGAAAGAAATCGCTGACCCCCAGCCACGTCACGGCGTGCTTTTTCCTGCGCACATCGAGTGCTTCCTGAAAGTCGGACGCGGTATGCTGCGAGTTATACAGATAAAGATCATAGCTCGTTTCCAGAATCTCCAGCTTGGCGCGATACCATTGAGCCAGCGCGCGCGGCCACCGGTTAATATACTCATCCGACATCACTATTGCGATCAAGTCGTGCACGAACAGAGCGAACCTGCAATGAGTCTCTTTGGTCGGGAGAAACACGTTATTCATCAGGCCGTTCGGAGAGAAGTAGATGTCTATGCCGTGTTTCAGTAAATCATCATTTAGTTTATCCGAGTATCTCTTTGAAGAAACATCAATTGATGACACATTGTTGGCGTCTGGTTGATATGCATGATCGGTCAGCGCGTTGAGTTTCGCCCTTGCCCACGGCGACAAGTTTTCCAAATCAGTTTCGCTGGTGACAGTGATGTAGAACTCATTGGTAAAATCGCTTGCAAGCAGATGCTCGACGATGTTCTTAAAGTAAGTACCAATCCCCCGGGTAATCTCAGGAGTCAGGAGTGTTTGACCGTCTATCAATACTTTCATTACGGGTTCAGGTTAAGCAGCGGGAGACAGAGCGGAAGGCGTTGAAAGTGAACGAGAAGGAACATGGCAGTATGAGTCACCAGGCGGTAGAGCAATTTTGTTCGAGTTGGCGATCTTGACGAAACTCGCGCAAGTATCTTGAAAGCACGGCATCGAAAGAGTAAGCGCGCCTGACATACCGTTGCCCGTTTGCCGCAAGTAGATCGTGCACTTCCTGGTTGTCTTCCAGATACTTTAAAGCTAGCGAAAATTCTTCGCCGTTGGCGACGTACAAACCGCCATTGCATCTTCTCACATGATTCCTTGTTACGGCACACCTGGCCGAGACTACCGCAGGGACTCCGAGCAGCCATCCTTCCATGATGACAATCGAAAAGCTCTCATTCTCGGAGAGGTTGATGACACCTTTTGAATGCCTGATGAGATGATGTTTCAACGCCTCCGGAACAAAACCGAAATCCACGAAATGATCGCTCTGCGGCACTAGAGATTTGTCGCCTCCACCGATGAAGACAAGTTTCGTCGGCGAGTGGAATTTTTCCGCGTAGCTTGTGAACCAACGGCAAAGAAGCGGGACATTTTTCCCCACTTCTTTGCGGCCTGCGTAGACAAAATAGCTCTTGGGCAACCGCTCAAGGCTCGCCTCCTGCCCGTTATCACACACCGGCAACTCGACGCCGACTCCCGTGACGACGCTTTCAACGATTTGACGCCCTACGCTCCTGCCATACTGCTTGATCGTCATCTGCTTTTCGTCATGTGAGTTGAAGAAGATGTGCTTGGCGTGGCGAAGCAACCTCTCTGTCGTGCCCCAGTAAAACTGCGGCTCGTCGTGAAAGCATGGAATAAGAGAAACCTGACCAGGATATTGGTTAATCACCAAATGTGTGAGACCTTGAAAATACGGCAGTGCGATAATCTCATAATCGCGGCCAACGTATTCACCGAGCGCATCAATCAAAGCATCACTGTTGATGCCGCCAACGAAAAAGTCTTGCTCATCCCGCGCCGTTAAATTTTCTCCGCGTTGCAGCTTGCCGACGACCGCCTGATACTGCGCCGGAGCTTTCAGGGTGGCAAACCTTCGGGTCTCTATTCCTGCCACGGTATAAACGCCCGGCTCGTAATAATCTTCCCACCAGCTATCGTAGGGCGAGCGCGAGCAGGTCGTAAACACCATGACGGGGACGCCGCGTTTGTCGAACTCGCGCGCCATTCCTCTGGCCAGCAGCTCAGCGCCTCCGGCGAAGCCTTCAAACCAGGGAGTGACGATGATTATTTTTTTATCTAACATTGCAAGAGCCGCAGAGGTTTCGTCTGAATCAAAGCTTCCAGCCAATGATGCCGTAGTCTGGTGCGCTGTAAAAATATTCGTTGAAGCGTTTGATAATCTCGGTATCGCCTTCGATTTTCGCCGCATCCCAGGGGCGAAGCTTCATAATCTTGATGTGGTGCAGGCCGCGCGACTCAAGCAGGAAGGCAAGCGTTGGACTGGGAATCGGATGACGGTGCGTCGGGTCGGTATAAAAGTTACAGCTTCCGACCATGAAGTTCTCCGGGTCAGGTGTTTCAAGAATGAGCAGGCCGCCGGGTTTGAGCGTCCGCACAGTCTCATCCAATAACTTGATTAAAGTCTCAAACGGCAAATGTTCGACGAGATGAAAACTCGTGATAGCACTCAGACTATCGTCGGGCAAGCTGCGCAGATAACGGAGGGCATCTTCTTCCACCACGTCGAAACCGCTTTGCCGGCACTGCTCAACGAAAACGCGGTTGCGATCTACGCCGCGACCTCGCACGCCTTCACTTTTGAGCAACTCCAACCACTCTCCCCGCCCGCAGCCGATGTCCAGAACGCCTTCGACCACTGCGGCATCCATGAGGATGGGAAGATAAACTCGCAACCGGCTCTTGACCTCTTCACGCTCGCCGCGAAACTGATCTTCAAATGAAGCGTAAAGCGCGTCGAGAAGGTGATCTTCTTCGTTGGCTATTAGTTGAACGAAAGGCTGATTGAGAGCCCCTGGCGGATGCTCGCGCGTCTCTTCAAGCAACCGGCTCAGACGCCTTTCCTGCATTATCAGTTCGGCGCGCGTTTGTTTTTGCTGGCGAAGAAGCTGCTCTATCCGTTCTTCTACCTGCCGGGTCAGCGCTGCATTGGTGTGCTCTACCTGCTGCATCAGAGTTGCCGTGCTCTGGTCTAGACCTTCTGTCAATTGTGCTAGACGCTCAGTCAGTTGTTGTTGCCGTTCAAGAATCTGCTGTATTCGCTCTTCTAATTGTTGAGTCAGCTTTGCCGCGCTTTGATCCACATGCTGCCGTGTGGCAATCAAACGAGTTTCAATATCGTCCCTCAATTCAACCTGCCGTCTGGCCGCGTCTTGCTGCTGCTGCGACAGTAGCTCGATTGCCCGCTGCTGACTTGCCGCCTTTTCCGCGCCTGAAAAGGTTTGCGCTGAGACTTGCGCCAGGGTTTCAGCCAGTTGTTTGTGAATCTGATTATCATGGTCAACGATCTGCTGTTGTTGAGCGGACAGATAGAATTCGGATTGCCTTTGATGTTGGAGCAGGAGGGGCAAACGTCCGACCGCGATCACCATTTGAATCAAGTAGCCGATGAGCGGCGCGCGTCCCATGCGCCTGATTGCGGCAGGCCAGGCAAGCCCTGCCAGCTTCACCTGTGCGCGCTCGCCTTCAGGCGAAAAGCGCAGGCTGGCTAAAATATCAATTTTATTAAAGCGCCCACTGGCCAGATTCTCCAGATGTTGCGCCCAGCCCGCCGGATCAGGCTCTCGCTTTAATATCGCGCGGTAGGCATGCCGCACAAAATCTCTGCCGTGAAACTTCAACAGGTCATTGACGTGGTAGTGATTATCTGGCCGGGGATGAAACTCCGGTTGCAGATTGAGTGGAGAAGAATCAATTGGGGCGTGCGACGCGGAATTGCCGATGAGCGGGAAACGGCTTGAAGCTACAGAAATAGCCTCACCTGCGCCCTGTCGCTGTCTGGCCACAGTTTCTCGAATCTCATGCATCAAGCGGTCAACGTTGATTTCCGGGTCGCCGGTTTCTAACATAATGTTTGCGCTGATAAAAAGAAGCCAAGCCACTGAAGCTTCTCATCGCGGCCTCTTCACCAAATTCACCAAATATTTTCGTGGCCTGTAAATTCTATCTTAAAACCAGCGGGAAGTTTAAGCGCCCGCGCGTTTGCAAACGCTTGCCGTGACTTAAGACCGAGCAGAACACCCAATAGAAGGAGCGTGACTGTTATCTTACAGTCACGCTCCTTAACGAATCTACGAAGTGTTTTAGTTGTTTGTCTCAGCTAGAAGACAAACGAAGTTTTCATTGCAATGCCAACCGAGCTGCTATGGGACTATGGTGATTTTAGCCATGTTGCTAGTCGAGCCGCGCAGCGTCACGCTCAGCAACAAAGTGCCCGGTAGCAATTCATCCGGCAGTCTCACTATGATGGATGAAGCATTGCTCACTCCCGGCACCGTCCCAACACTCTCGACAAGTAGTGGAACTCCCTGCGCTTGCACTGAGAGTCCCGACAAATCGCTGCCGAGGTTACTGGTAAACAACATCACACGCGTGTGGCGATCCGCGCTGAAGTTAAAAAGCCCGGTCACGGAGAATGGCCCTCGACTCTGTGTCACTGAATCGAATGCGACGGCGACGGGGTCGTTTATAGTCCCCTCTTCGATAAATAATTTTGGTGCCACGACAAGCGTTGGCGATGTAACGGTAGCTGTGAGTGTGAAGTTTGCCCCGCCCGGTCCATAGTTAGCTATGGCGATGTAATAAGTTCCAGATGCAAGGGCAGGCATACTCGTTGGAGCAAGAGTTATTGATTCACTCCCGGTAGGGCCATCTGATCTGACATCATCAACAATGATAGTGCCAGAGAGAGCGACGGGCGAATTGCGCCGAACATGCAAGTCAACGTCAGGATTGCCCGAGAGATTAATGGTCAACTGAGTCGCGCCGCTCGGAACTTGAATAGCATATTGCGTCTGACTTAAGGTAAACCCACCAGAAGGTGGAGCGTCAACAGTGCTGCTCGTTGACTGACCAGACGTTAAGTTAATGATTGTCGGAGGCGGAGGGGCAGGTGCAGGCGAGCTGATGCCAACCACCTGATACCCCATGAAATCCAGAGTCCGTTTGTCATTATCGGTAATCGTATAATGCTGAGTAGCGGCGATGGTTGGGTCCATTATGCCAAAATACGTTCCACCATTCTCATCAGCTCTCCAGTGGCTCGATTGATGTTTGTCGCCTAATTTACCGTCCGGCCCGCCTGTTGATAGTCCAGGCTGCGGTAAATTCGTACCTAGAAACTCTACTTGGAGGTCTGTGTTTGAAGTTCCGACCGTCAGAGTACGCGCAAGCGTGGAGAAGTTTGTAAGGGATGGCGCAGACGATGGCTTAAATCGGAAGACATCCCAGGGACTCGCCACATAAGCCTGCCTGCTTGGACCGTTCGGCGAAGATAAAGTTATCTGTCCCATTCCTGCCGCCGACATGAAGCCAAGTACGTGTCCGATCTCATGTGTAACAACAGAATCGAAGTCTGTCTGGTGAGCCGTAACTCCATCGCTCGGATCAAAGTCGAAGGTAAAACTTGAATTAAAGCCTATAGAAGGTTGCTCTACACTTGAGGCATCACTCCTAGCATCCGGCGCACGGAAACCCAAGGCACGAGCTAACGATCTATCAATTATTATATCTGTGACATTAGAAGTGCTAAGGTCAGTAGGAAGTGCGGTAGCTTTGACTAGCTCAGCGTAAAGTGCTGTTTCGTCAGGATTGGATTTTCCAGAATTCAAAGCTTGGCTAAGCTGTTGAAAGCTAATAACAGGCACGCTTCCGCCATCCGTTGAACCGAGCGTGTTGGGCGAATCCCAGGCATCTCCAAACCGTGTCGTGCCGTAGTCAACATCAATGATAATGGTAATTGGCGTCTGGATAATCGCTTCCCAATGATTTGCAGCCCTAATAAAAGCGTTTTTAGCGGCAGGATTAGCCTCAAGCTGTGCCGTCGCGCGAAGAATAATCGTTAATCCCGCTGAAGCCTCCAATGCCGTCGAAGTGCCCGGGGCGGTTTCACCCCCCTGACCTTCCGAATCTATATTTTGAGAGCCGGAGTCTGTTGATTCATCAGGAGAAATGTACCCTCTTCGCAAAGGCTTGAAAATTTCCGGGTGATTGATTGGATGCAGTTTTTGATTGGGGTTGCGCTGATTCATCCGTCGCATTTCCGCAGGAGTAGCGTTGCGGCAGACAGTTTGCCCGTTCACTTGGTTAATGATGAATCCAGAACCTTCAGTAGTCTCTTCTATAGAATTGCTTGATTCCGCCAAGAGAGGCAGCACGAAACCGCCTCCCGGCTGGCCTTGGTGAGCTAAGACGCCGAAACTAAGCGATGAAGAGCACAGCAAAGCGACCAAGCCAAATGCCAGAATTTTGTGCAAGCAAGGAAAGAAGAAGATATTTTTCGGGCGACCGGGGGTAGAACGAAACAGGGGAAACCGCGACATCTATGCTCTCCTGAGAAATTGCTAAAAATGAGCGCACGCCTCAATATCTAAGGGAGGAATAAAAGGCCGCGCCTGAATCTATCGAACTGTTATTTAAAGAACCAATGGCCAGGAATTATATTTAACGTCTGGTGGGGGCGGCAAACTCTCTTCTGATGCCACGTTTAGCATAGAAGATGTATTCAAAATAACATTTTTTTACAGATAAATACTAGCCCTATTATTCCACTCTTTTCAGGCAGACGCATAAAGGCAACCGGCTCAGATAGCTGATGATTAATTCGCGTGTATCCTGCTGTGCTGAAATGATATTCGACATTCTCCTCCAACCTTCATTATCATAAGTCCTATGAACACCGTTCTCAGCGTCGAAAATGTCTCCAAGCAGTACCGCATCTACGAGCGACCGGCAGATCGCTTGAAAGAGACGCTGACGCGCGGTCGCTGGAAGCAGCACACGGAGTTTTGGGCGTTGCGCGATGTCTCGTTCGAGCTGGAAAAGGGTACGACAACCGGCATCATCGGCCCTAACGGGTGCGGAAAATCAACGCTGCTCCAGATTATCGCAGGCACGCTCGAACCGACGCACGGCAGCGTTCAGCATGAGGGACGCATCGCCGCCTTGCTCGAACTGGGCGCAGGCTTCAACCCGGAATTCACAGGTATTGAAAACATCTTTATGAACGCCGCGCTGATGGGCTTTTCGCGCACCGAAACCGAAAGCTTGCTGCCTGAGATTGAGCGCTTCGCGGAGATCGGCGCGTTTATTCATCAGCCCGTCAAGACCTATTCGAGCGGCATGTACGTTCGTCTGGCTTTCGCCGCCGCCGTTAGCGTGACGCCACAAATCTTGATTATTGACGAAGCCCTGGCGGTCGGCGACGCCGTTTTCCAGCACCGCTGCATGCGCCGCATCAGGGAGATGCAGGAAAGCGGCATGACGATTCTCTTCGTCTCACATGATCCGGGCGCAATCCGCGCCCTCTGCTCGCGCGCCGTTTTGCTGCACGCCGGACGAATGGAAGCGATTGGTAACCCGACGGATGTTCTCAACCGCTATCAGAAATTGATAATGGCGCGCGAAGACGCTTACGAATCAGAACAGCAACAAGAGACGGGCGCGACGGATGAAGCCGGAAGCGTTGAAGAAGAAGAGGACACAGCTTCGCCGCTTCGCTACACTTATCGACACGGCGATGGAAGCGCGGAGATTTTGCGCGTCGAACTGCTGGACACGGCGCACCGCCCTGTGGAATTGGTGGAGAGCGGTGAAGCAGTTCTGCTGCGGCTGCGCTTACGCTTCGACGCGGACGAGGAAGCCCCGGTTTGCGGCTTTCTCTTGCGCAATCGTCACGGCATTCACCTCTACGGCACTAACACGGAATTGCAGCGAGTGAATTTCGGCCCCGTCCAGCGTGGCGAGATCGTCGAAGTAACCTTCGCCTTCGATTGCTGGTTAGCGCCCGACACTTACTCTGTCACCGTCGCCGCACATAGCTGTGACGGCATCAGCTTTGATTGGCTTGACGGTACGCTCTTTTTTCGCGTGATGAGCGCCATCGCGATGGAAGGCGTCGCAAATCTCAACGCCAGCGCGATGGCGCGCTCGCTCGGAATTGGCGCGTCTCGATTGAAAACGGAAACGATAAAATCATTGGGATAAGCGACCACTATGGAGCAGCTATCTTCAACCCATGAAATCTTAGGCGTGGGCAACGAAAAACTAAAGCTCAGCAGGAGACTGCTCTTTAAGCGTTACTTCCTTCTTTCATTATTAATATCCACCTGGGTGCCCATCGCCTTTTTTATTCTCCTCGCCCCGCCGGGGACTGCTGGGAGCGGCAGCCTGGCAGGCATCAAAAGTATTTTTCTGTTCTTAGGGACAGCGCATGTCCCGACTACGTTATTTTTTTATACCGACAGAGAGTTTTCCGGGATCATCAGGAATCACAGGCTCAGATACATCTATACCCCGATTTTCTTAACCGTCACGACCGGACTGGTGTTCGCCCTCGCGAGCCATACCGCTCAAGCCTTTCTCCTGCTCGCTTACTGGTCATGGCAGGCGTTCCACTACGGACGCCAAAACATCGGTATCTATGCGTTCGCGTCTATCGCGCAAACGGGAAGAGCGCCGCAGAAGGCAGAGAAGCTGGCAATTGATCTGGGGACTATCCTGGGGATTCTGGGAACCTTTAAGATACTCGGAACAGCGGTTGCTCCGGGCTACCTGCACGGTACTTTTAACCATCTCTACCAGTTCGGGTATGTTGCTTTCGTCGGAGTTTTTGTCTTCAGCCTGGCAGTTTATTTGAAATATTACCGGGACACGACTATCTTCAAAACGGTTTTCTTCTTCACCTCTGTCTTCTTCTTCTATCCTGTTTTCCTCTCGACTGACGAAAATATAGCATTCCTCAGCTATGCCATTGCGCATGGTCTGCAATACATCATCTTCATGACAGTGATTTCAACGACCGCCCGACAGGACGATCAACCTGCACGGGTCGCTTACAGGAGCATTTGGAAACTCCTGATTTTCCTGCTGGTGGTAGGATTCGCGTTCTGGCGCGTCAGTGATTTGAAGCAGATCGAGATGGTCAGCGGCAATCGGTTCTACACGATGGTGGCTGATTTCCTTCTGGGCGCGGTTCTGGGAGCGACGATGTCGCACTTCGTTGTTGATGCCGGCGCGTGGAAGTTAAGTATGGCGCGGCAGCGGGACTACATCACAAAAAGATTCAATTTTATCTTTGACAAAGAAACGCGGGCGTAAGATGGACACCGAGTTTTCAGATCGCTGCAACCTGTCGTTTCTCTTGTTCAAGAACTTTGCGATAAACATCCAGAGTCGCGGAAGCTGTTCTTTCCCAGGAAAATTGCGCGGCGTGTTGCAATCCAGCCGACGAGCGATGATCCCGCTCACTGGAATCTTCAAGGAGACGAATCATACTTTGCGCTAGTTCGCGAAAATCTGTTGGCGAGACGAGGCAGGAAGCTGTTCCGACCGTCTCGATAATGCTGGGAATGCGGCTCGTGATAACAGGCGCGCCGCACGCCATTGCTTCCAGAGGCGGCAAGCCGAAGCCTTCGTACAGAGAAGGATAGACAAACATTCTGCACGACGAGTAAAGGGCACGCAGGTCATCGTCGGAAACGTACCCCGTGAAGCGCACACGTTCTCCTATCTCTGCGCTCTTTAAGTAAGAGAATAGCTCGCCGGTGAGCCACCCTTCCTTTCCGGCAATCACCAGTTGCGGGCGTAAACGCGTGGTGCGGAGGATTTCGTCAAACGCGCGAGCGAGGGAGAGCAGATTCTTTCGCGGCTCTATAGTTCCGACGAACAATATAAACTCATCCTCGATCTTGAGCCGTCGGCGCACCTCTGCGGTTTCTGCGAGCGGCACTTGTCGAAAAGAGCGGCGCGCAGCTTCCGGTATCGCAACCACCTTTTCAGGGCGGCTTCCTAAATGTTCAAGGACTTCACGCCGCACGCTTTCCGAAGGCGTGATAATCATCGTGGCCGTGCGCGCCATCACTGGCAATCGCCAGCGAGCGCGCCGCACCAAATGTTTCTCATGCGTTTCAGGGTACAGCAATAAGGAGAGATCGTGAATGGTCAGAATTGTCGGGCAACTCTTCCACAGCGGCACGTTATAATTAGTGCCGTGAAAAAGGGAGAACGAAGCTTGCTTGAGGTAAAGAGGTAACCCGATAGACCACCAGCGCCGACGACGAAGCTGATCTACCTTGGCCTCGGTGACGCGCAGATTCGGCGGTAATGCTTGTTCAGATTCATCGCCATACGCTGAGGCGACGTAAGGAAATGGTGAGACTAGATCAAACTCATCTTCGAGAGCCAGGCAGGCGAGCGAGCGCGCCAACTCAAAAGTGTAGTGCCCAACACCCGTCTTGATCTCGCCAAGCGGGATGCCATCGAGTCCAATACGCATTCATCAAGGAGCTACGAAATTAGAGGCGAAAAAACATTGAGGCTGGCCATCTACTAATGGCCAGCCTCTGATGCAGGAGATTGCTGTTAACATCCGGTGATTCTTTTTCAGCTTTCACTAATCTTCGGATGTCACGCGCAACTTAAAACCTATTGATGTACTCAGGCGACTCTATGAAACCACGAACGATGAAGTTCTCCGTTAAGTCTGGAGTAAGCACGGCCTCCAACTGCTTGTAGCGGTTGTTATGGAAGACATACCCGTTGAGGTCTGGGTCGCGACGCTGAAATCCGAAATATTCCATCGTGACAAACGCCTGCTTGTAGAACTTGGCGATTACTTCCGGCCTCTCCACAATCTCGCGTAACACCTGAGCGCGCGTCTTGCGCGAAGCATCCAGGTCGGCAACCAGAGCGCTTTGATTCGCTATCGCCACGCCCGCCTTATTGAGCAGCGCTTGCACGAATGCCGCATTCGTCATACTGCCAGGATACAGTGCTTGAATCTCAGCACGTTGCAGCCAGGCCACGGTCAGAGCGTCCTTTTTGGCATTGACTACGGCCAGGTCATCATTAGGGTCGGAGATGCTCTGCACGTCCGCCATGAACTCACTATAGTGCGGGCGCTCAAAAGTGTTCTTGGACGGGTCGGCCAATTCAGCGTCCGTCGATGGCCTCTGACCAAGAGAGACCATGTAGAGGTTCATCACGAATGAGCCTTTTCGCTGAAACTCCGGTGAGCGAAAGAAGTTGGCTGCCAGCGCGCCGCGCGTGTACTTGATGCACTCGACATCGCTCGGATTACATCCGTTGAGGATGTCCAGGTAGAACTTAAGTCCGGCAGCTTCCGGGAAACGTCTCAAAAAATCAAGATATTGCTGTTGAATAAAGAAATCGTAGTCGGCAATCGTGATCGGGGTGGTCGTGCCGGGACGAAGTCGCAACGGCTTGACTTTAATATTTCCATAGAAAAGCTCTGAAGGCAGGCCGGGAGATTCCGTGACAATCTTCAATGTAGGGGGAGGATCACTCTGGCCGAGAGCGTTAACAGCAATGAGGGCCGTTATAAAAAGTGTGGCCACAAATTTCTTCATATGATTGAACTCCGATATGTGTCGTTAGCTATTAGCTCGGTAAGGGTCGGGGACTAGGCGCACCGTGCAGTACGCTCCACTCAAAATATACTTTCCATCCCCGGTTTTGTCAACAATGTTTGCCGTCGGAAGAGGGTTCATCCATTTTCCGCAGAGATAGATGCACTTCTTAAGTAGAGGAGTTGCCCAAATTAACCCTTCTACTGAGGAATGCATGAGCACTTAAAGAATGCTGTCTCTCAAAAAACTTTTCAGCAAAAACAGTTTCGCCGGGCGCACGGACACCGTTAATTAATCCTGATCCGCGGTGCTGTGTCTGCCGGGCGACTGGTAAAAGTCTGTCCGCCGGTTGTAATGGTGACGATAACGGTCACGTCGCCTGCTCCGGCTAAGGACGCGGGCAGCGTCACGATTATCTGATCTGTGCCGGGTGTATCGGTCGGCATAATCACTATGGGACTGGTGGCGGCGGTAGCAGTACCAACAATATCAGTTGTTCCGATACGAACCGTGACCTGAGTTGGATCAGTTATCCTACGGACGCCCGTCAAAAGGAAGCTCAGCTTGGTCGCCGCCCCACTCGTCGTCACGCTAAATGGCTCCTGGGTTTGCGTTGTCGCGTTCACAGCGCTGGCGCGATTAGTGCCGAAGATTGTGATGACCGTGAAAAGGTCAGGCTGCGCTGGCAGAATCTGGATCGTTGTGCGAATCGTCGTTCCGTTGTTATTGATGACAACGGGATACGTGCTGGTTCCCGTTGTGGCCGCGAGTCCGGGCGGCACGACGAACTGGATTTCCCCCGAACTGACAAAGAAGAGACCGGCTGCCGCATTGTTGATCGAGACGGAGACGCCGTTGAGTTCGATGGGCAGAGAAGGACGACGAGTTGATTCCGATGCGCTGTCCGCCATCTGGGATGAAGGAGCGAGCGCAGTGGCGGAACGGATTTTAGCGAGCATGCCCGCCGAAAGCCCCGCAACGGCAGGCGCAGTCGGACTGGCAACTACAGCCCGGTCGGTCGCCCCCGTAACGAACGAAACTGTTGCGCCCGCTGCATCTGTTCCCTGTCGGCTCAGGAGATAGAAGGCTTCTGAGAGGCCGTCAGGATTGAGACCGCCCAGCTCCGTAGCGCCCATGCTGAAGGCAATGCGTTCCTGCGTGTTGCTGGCAAATGGCTGGATAGACGGGCCGGGAAAGAACGACGGAGCCGGAATATTAGTCAATCGCGTAAACGTGGTCGGCGCGGCAACAGGCGCAGCGAAAATCTGTGTAGCTCCGCCCGGATTTAAACCTTCGGCAGTCGTGGCTGGAACTCCCCCAGCGGTCGTGAAATTCAGACCCGATGAAAAAATTATCGTTGCGGGTTGAAGCGAAGCGTTGTAATCGGTGAAGGTCGGAAAGCGAAACGCGGAGGAATTCGACGCGCGCGGCCCGACCTGCGTAAAGCTGTTGCCTGCGACGTTGTAGATAAAGACCGTCGTGTTTGCCTTGATGGAATTGTCGCCCGAAAGGTCTGCCAGAGATTCCAGTGCGATGAGATTTCCGTCGCGGCTCAGGCGTCGTCCCGGAGAGAGGAAATTCACGCCGACACCGGAAAACGGCGGAGTCGTGCGCGTCACCTGGCGCGTGACGGCGGAAGCGGCAGTTCCTGAATCAAAGCTGCCGAGATAAACCTCCGCGTTCCCATCCGCATTGTTGGTCGAACCACCCGCTGAAATATTCGCGTTCGAGATGAAAGCCACGACCGAGCCATCGCCCGAAAGCGACGGGTTCTCGTTGAAAATGAAGCTGGGAGCGGTCGTGCTGCCCGTGACTGTTAGTTGCGACATCGCCGCAGGTAGTCTTCTGTACATGAAAATTTCCGGGTTACCGTCCTGATTGCTCGTGCCCACCAGGTTGCGCGTGGAGACGAAAGCGAGGACAGATGCATTATCGCTAACGGCGGCGTCGCGGTTATCGAACGCGACGAAGGGCGTGGCTGCCGCCTGTGTCGTGGATGCAGCCCGACCGGGTACTGGCGGACGGCTCGCCGCTGTGTTGGTTACCTGGGTGAAAATGCCGCCTCCGACTGTCGTCAGGTCAACGAACGGTGATGGGTCTGCGCCGTTTGATAAAACCACAGGCATAGTTGCCGGAATGAAGTAGAGGAAAATCTCCTGGTTGCCGTCGGCCACGAGGGCAGCCGAGTTGGCGTCGCCATCGAAGTTGTCGGGCGTGGAGGCGTTCGAGTTGAAAGCGAGCCAGCGACCGTTGTTGCTGATCGTCGGCTTATTATTGCTGACCTCGACCTTGATGTTGCTAAAGTCGTTTGACGTCGCCGCTGTGGTGAAATCAATCGCCGGCTTCGAGGTGTCAACGCGCGCACTCGTCGTATTGGTAATTTGAAAGATGCGCCGCTGCGCGTAATCCAGGAGAAAGATTTCGCGGTTTCCGTCGGCGTTGTTGCGTGCGGTAGTCTTCTCTGTCGCGATGTCACCGGTTGATTCGATGACGACGAAGCGCCCGTTGCCGCTGATGTCTCCGGCAAACGATTCGCGGCTAGAGTTGGTAATCTGCGTGACGAAGGGGTCAGGCGTCGTCTGGGCATGAATGGTGGCGGACGCGCCGACCAGCAAGACCAAGAGAGCGGCAGCGCACGACAAACGAAAAGCTTGCTTCACGTAAAAAGCCTCCGAATTAGGACACGGACATAAAAGAAATAGCGCTCACCTGGGGAGCTTTGAGCGGCACAATAGCGCAGAGGTAAAGAACTCTCGCACACCCGAGCGGCCAAGGAGAGTCATTTTAAGCGCAAGACCACGCGGGGCGCAAGGCAGGAGGCAAGAAAAGTAGGCAGTAGGCAGTGGGCAGTGGGCAGTTAAAGACAAAAGCAAAAGCTAGAGCGGTGCTCGTCGCCTGTCCTAACTGCCAACTGCCTACTGCCTACTTTTCCGGTTGTTTAGCTGACGAGGAAGAGATTGAAGAATCCGCCGACGATGTCGCGAATGGCGGCGGGGTCGCGCGCGCCGGAGGCTTCGTCAATGGTGAGGCCGCCGGAAATGTACGCCACCTCGCCCGTCTTCGATTCGAGGCGCAGGCTGTAATCGCCGAGCAGAGCGTCGGGCGCAACCTCAACGTCGAAACTGATAATCGGATACTGGTAATCGACACCGGATTGCAGCGTCAAACTCGCCGGATTCACTTTGATAAAAGGCGATGTGACGCTGATTCCGCTGCCGGAGATTTGATCTACGCCCTGACCTCCGACGAGGATCGTGTAACGCTTGCCCTGCGTGAGCGGAATGGCGATGGTCGAAAGGTGTCCGTGGCTTCCGAAGACCTGCGGACGAAGCGCCGCGCTGCCCGGCTTGAGTGAAACATCCTGCCGGACGACGCCACCCACCGCAACGTTAATCCGAGTTTGAGTCTCTGCCGTGCTGAGCGCTCCAGCCGGCGAGTCTTTCAACCCGGCATCAGCGCCTTTCGCGAAATCGCTTTCAGCATCCTTGGCGCGCTCGTTCCCGTATTCCGTGACGAGGCGATACTGTCCCTGCGGTAAACCCTCGATGCGATATGAACCGTTCCTTTGAGTCTCATTACCGGCGATGACTCTGCCCGTCAAGGCGTCTTCCGCCCAGACGTGCGCGTGCCCTGCCGGGATGCCCGCAACGTCCGTAATCGTTCCCGTGATTGCCCCGAAGTTTTCAGGCGAGCCGTAGAGCGCATGCGCGCCAGCGCGATCATCGTCTGAAAGCGTGCGCGGGCTCAAGGCTGCCTGTTCATACAGCCCATTTGTTCCCTGTCGCGGCTGCATCGCAGCGCTGGCCTCATTCGAATGTTCAAGACCAAGAACGTGTCCGATCTCGTGCGTCAAGGTCGCTTCCAAATCGTAAGTGCCGGGAGTTCCGTCTGTCGAGAATTGTGCCGAAGGATTAATCACAACGTCCGCTTCCATGATCGCGCCCGTCGCGGGATCGTAGAAGACGCGGGTTCGCCCCGTCCGGTCGGCGCTCGTGAAAGCGGCGCGATTCTCCGGCACGTCGGCCACAGTAATCAAGTTGACCTGATCGCCTTCGCCGCTCGGACTGATGGCGAGCGCGTCGGACGAAGTTTCGATGAATTGGATGTTGGCGGCTTCCGACCAACGCGCGAGCGCACGGCGTGCTGCGCCCAGAACATCGCTGCCCGGCTTGATGTTTGCCGCTGGCGAATTAAGCGAGCGCGAGAGCGCGATCTTGATCTTATTGGTTGGCCATTTAATCTGAACGCTAGCTGTGCTATCCGTATATTGAAGCGTGTAGGCGCGCACGGGCGCAACCCAACTGATAAGGGAAACAAACAAGACCAAAGTTGTGATGATACGCCGCATAATAAATACCGGAACTTAATTCTTAAAATCAAACGCGAATGATTGCTGCCGTTCTATTCTTCGCTAGAGAGCAATCTGCCCTAACGGATAGAAGCAACAGGCAGGCCACAACCACCAAATCACGGGAAATGGTCAGTATCTGTTCGTTACTGTTGAGGCTTGAAGCCTTACGTTTTCAAAGCCGGAAGGCTAAACAGTCAGAGGCGCGCGTAAATACCGGTAAGCTGATTTGAAATGAATCTGAACGTATCAAACGAATGCACTACAATTCTCCGCCGTTGGTGAAGGTTTTTAGCGATATTGCTGGCCGATTTGTTCCGTGCCGAATGTGCCGATGCCGTTTAAGCGGAAACTGAAAACAAAGCGATTCTCTTTGCGCAGGCCTACGTCGAAAGAATAGTTCTGGACGGTCACGGCGCAGCAGTCGAAGCTGTAGCCAGCCGTGAAGACGGAGCTGATGAGCGAGGAGTTGCGTTGTCCGGGGCGATGCTGGAAATCGAAGAAGAAGGAGACGCCGCCGAAAAAGCCGTGCTCGCGGTTGCCCACGAAAATTGACGGACTCCACTGCGAGCCGCGCAACGTGCCCGGCTCTTTACCACGAACATCTGCGAAACGCGCCAGGGACGGAACGAGGTCTATAGCGCGCGTGTAATAGAAGGTCTGGAAAGCCTGTACCAGCGGGCGATTGATGCCAAAGGTGACGGACAGCGCGCGCAGCCCCCCGCTTTGCACATCCAAATCCGACCGCACATCAGCAAACAAGCTCTGGCTCGGACGATACCGCGCCTCGATGTTCAAAGGCGAGAAGCGGCGTGGAACTCCTCCGTAAGAGAAACCCGAAAAGGTATTGATCGGATAGAACTGGTTGCGCTGCCCTGGAATGAGCGCGCCGCCGAAATAGGGATCGAAGAAATACTTGCCGCGCACCGTGACGGTCAATGCCTCGTAGGGCTGGCTCGACAGCGGAATCCTCGGACGATTGGCGGCCTGCGCCGCCTGCTTGTTAACGTTCTCCGTCGAGCGGCGCGTGAAGAAGCGATTGGTCAGCCCGAACTCTATCTCGTTGGTGTCGGCGATTGTGTCCGTCCAATCGAAGCGGATGATGCGGTCGAAATTCGTGATGCCTTCGATCTTGCGATAGATAATGTAAGGCTCTATGACGTGGCGGAAGAAGAATGAGCCGTCGCCGTGGCGAAAGTTGCGCGCCAGGGCGGGCGGGCGCACGTCCAGCTCAAACTCGCCGTACCCGCGCACGACATCGCGGCTCAAGATGAATCGCGTCGTCGGGTCAATCGAATTTGAGTAGTAAGTGGCGCGAAGTCCTGCCATCGCCGTCACCGACCAGCCGCCGAAATGGACGGGGACGGAAAAGCGCGGATGCACGTCGAGGCGCTGCACGATGGAAGGTGTGATGATGGGTTCGCCACCCGTTTCCGCGCGGAAGACATCAATGTTCTCAACCGTCTCTTTGCGGCTGACGCCTTCGAGTGCCCCTTCGATGGAGAAGTAGACGGGGACGCGCTCAAAGTAGCGCAGTGCCGATGGCCGCTTGTCGAGCGTGATGCTCGGAAGCTGGCGCGTGCGGATGCGCGTGTTGGGCAGCGACGTGACCTGCGAGCGCGCCAGGAAATTGAAGCTGTAGTCGCCGAAGTTTTTGTTGATGAAAACCTGCGAGCGTTCTTCGGGCGAGATGGCCTGCTGAATCGAATCCGAGAAGACCTGCCGATACGCCAGGTTCGAAGTGATGTTGACATCTGCGGCGGCGAGGAATCCATTGGGGAAATAGTGGACGCCTTCGACGTAAAAACTCGACCCGCCCTGGTCTGGATTTGCCGGGCTCGCTTTCGCGCCGAAGATGCGATCCTTGACGGCGTAGAAACCAAAGTTAAGAAAGGAGCGCGAGTTGGAGCGCGTTCGCACGTCGAGGCCGAGACCGATTCCCCGTCCCGTATAAATGTCATTACGCAGTGTCGCATCAGCCGAACGACCAAGAGTTTGATAGTAAGCGTTTGAGATACGAAAGCCCTTGTTGCCTGAGCCGCTGAAGGTGGGGGTGAGAAAGCCCGACGCCCGGTCGCGCCGCTTAATCGAAACAGAAGCATATGGCAGATAAAGAATGGGCACGCCCTTGACGCGGAACGATGGCGCTGTCACGCGCACCCGATCATTGGTCTTAATCTTCGCGCGTTTTGTGCGAAAGCTCCATTTCGGCACGTTGTCTTCGCAGGCAGTAATCTCCGCGTTGATGGCGATGATGGTGTCGGAGCTTATCTTTTCGACCGAGTCGGCGGTGAAGTAGATGACCGTGCCGTCCTGTGTCTGGTTGGTAAAGCCTGTCGAGTTGAGGAAGAAGCCGGTCTTGGTTCGGTAGTTCCATTCGGCGCGCGAGCCTGTGATGCGCTGCTGATCGCCCTGGTCGAAGACGACATTGCCTTCGGCGACGACTCGGTTACCCGCCTCGTACACCGTGATCTTGTCCGCCTGCAAGCGAAACGTGCCGATGCGCGCGTCAACGTTGCCCTCGTAAACAGAAACGATGGCATTTTTCGGGCCGGTGGTGGTCTGCTTTCCGGCGGTGACGGTCAACTCTTCCGTACTCTGCGCGCCCTCTCCTCTTTGCGCGGGCAGTTGGGGACGAATCGGCTGCTCCTGTGTCAGAGGATTGACGTTCGGTGTATCCGTGATGGGATTCGTGACCTGACGATCAACGGGATTCGTCTGCTGCGCGAACGCAGACAGAGTTGCGGCAAGGCAGAGCAAGACGGTGAGCGCGAGCCGGGCGTAAACTTTGTTCACGGAAAAACCTTTGCCCAAGGATGAAACTGAAGACCTCCAGAGGGTAGAACCCGGCACGAATCTCTACCTTTCGGGGTTGTGAGAAGTGCGCGCTCATTGTGCTTTGCAGAGCGTGGCGATGCTAACACGGAAAGGCAGAAAGCAAAAAGCAGGAGTCAGAAGACAGAAGACAGGAGACAGAAGAAAAGAACATCGAAGAAAGGCATGATGATTATTGACAACTCAATTCGGCAATTCTGATCCATCCCCAAAGGGGATGAATATAATAGCCGGGGGCATCGCCCCCGGTTAGTCTTGGTAAAAAGAATCCGACCCTGAAGGGGTCGCACATTCAATGTTGAAGTGCGACCCCTTCAGGGTCGGGAATCGTTTCGCGCATAGTTCCGGGGGCGATGCCCCCGGCTATTCTATGTGACCCCTTCGGGGTCAAAGAAAGCAGGCCATTCACCGAGCTAAGTTGTCAAAGACCATAACGCCTCTTATTCTGTCTCCTGTCTCCTGTCTTCTGACTTCTGTACTGCGCCTCCTATGCTATCTTTCAATCATGGCCGTTGAGGAAGCAAAAGGTTTGCGCCTGATGATTGTCGCGGGCGAGCCGTCGGGCGATGCTCATGCGGCTGCGCTCGTGCGCGCGCTCAAAGAAGAAGCGCCGGATGCGACCTTTGAGTTTTTCGGCGCGACCGGCACGCAGATGCGTGAAGCGGGTGTGGAGTCAATTGTGCGCTCGGACGATCTGGCGATTCTTGGACTGGCCGAGATAGCTCAGGCGCTGCCGAAGTTCTGGCGCGCATACAAAGCTTTGAAGCAGGCAGCGATTGAGCGCCGCCCCACGGCAGTCATTCTGGTGGATTGGCCGGATTTCAATCTACGACTTGCGCGTGCTCTTCACCGGCTGGGCTTGCGCGTCATCTATTACATCAGCCCGCAACTCTGGGCATGGCGTTCTTATCGCATCCGCAGCATCCGGCGCGACGTTGATCTCCTGCTCGCCATTCTTCCCTTCGAGCCTGACTGGTACAAGGCGCGCAATGTCGAGCACGTAGAGTTTGTCGGCCACCCGCTCGCGGGCGAGGTGGTCGCGCGCTACGGGCGCGAAGAGTTTTGCCGCCGCAACAATCTTGACCCAATGCGTCCCATCATCGCACTCCTTCCCGGCAGTCGCCGCAAAGAACTCGAACGCATCCTGCCCGCGATGCTCGACGCCGCGAATGTGATTTCGCGCGAACGACCTGACACGCAGTTTGTCGTTGCCCTCGCCGCCAATCGCTCGCGCATGGAAGCAAACACAATCATCAAAGCTGCGACGCAAAACAATGCGCACGTCGTCAGCCATTTATGTCTCACGCAACACGAAACGCGCGAGGCGCTCGCGGCGGCGGACGCGGCGGCGGTTGCCAGCGGCACGGCCACGCTTGAAGCGGCGTTGATTGATACGCCCTTCGTCATCGTCTACAAAGAATCTTTCATCAACTGGCACACATTGGGACGCCTCATCAGCGCCGAACACTTCGGATTGATTAATTTGATCGCGGGCGAGCGCCTTGTGCCGGAACTGATGCAGAACGATTTGACCGGAGAACGATTGGCCGCAGAACTCAAGAATTTATTGAACAGGGAAAGAAACGAAGCAGCCCGCGCCCGCCTTAAACAAGCAACCGCAAGGCTCGGTGAGGGCGGCGCATCACACCGCGCAGCCCGCGCCATCCTGAACACGCTCCCGAAGTAGGACAGACATTCCTGTCTGTCCTACAATCCGTCTATTTTTTCCTGCAACTCTTTTAACTGTCTGCGTAGCTCTTTAATCTCTTCGCGCATCTGCGGCAGGCGATTCATGTGCGCGTTGAGTCGTTTGTATTCATCGAGCGGCTGCACGGGGATGCCCCACCAGACGCCCGCGCGCACGATTTTGCCCGGCAGGATTCCGGCCTTCGAGCCGATAATCGCACCGCTCTCGACGCGCGCATGATCGCCCATCCCGACCTGCCCGCCGATGATCGCGTCGTCCTCGATAATGCTGCTGCCGGATATTCCCGTCTGCGCGGCGATGACGACGCGCTCGCCTACGCAGACGTTGTGCGCGATCTGTACCAGGTTATCTATCTTTGTTCCGCACCCGATGCGTGTTTCGCCAAGTGCGCCGCGATCAATACACGTGCCCGCTCCGATCTCGACATCATCCCCGATCACTACTGTCCCGATCTGCGGAAACTTATGACGAAAGTTCTGCTCGTCAGGCACGTAGCCGAACCCGTCCGCGCCGACGACCACGCCTGCGTGAAGAATCACGCGGTCGCCTAAAGTTATCCTGTCATACAGCACCACATGCGGATGAATCACGCAGTCGCGCCCGATGCTCACGTCCTCGCCGATAACCGCTCCGGCACGAATCTGCGTTCCCTCGCCGACAAGGGTACGCTCGCCGACAGAGACCCACGCGCCGACCGATACGTTTTCTCCCACGTTCACACTTTCGGCCACAATTGCAGTCGGATGAATCCCGGCATCGTCACGCTTCGGCGGGTGCAGTATTTCCGCAATCAGCGCGAAAGCCAGTTTGGGATGCTTTACTTCAATGACGCACGCCGCTTCGACCTGTGCGCCTTCGGGGACGATCAAGCACGACGCCTGACTCTCGCGTGCGCTTTCGAGCAGTCGCCTATCTTCGATAAAAGCAATCTCGCCCTCCCCGGCGCTCTCCAGCTTTGCGAGTCCTCTAATCAAACGCTCGCTGTCGCCACGGACTCGCCCGCCGACGTGCGCGGCGAGTTCGGTGACGGTCACTTCTCTTCTTTCTTTACTCATCGGATTCAAACCGTCAGCGATTCCTCATCAACTGTGCGCTCACCTTTTCGCGCTCGCGAGAAGCCGCGCCTTGAGTCGCGTATGAAGTTGACGAGATGTTGCACGTTTTCATCCGTCACTCGCGCCAACTCGGAGAGCGCGTCGGCGAGCGCTAAATGGCTGCGAAACAGAATCCTGTAGGCGTCTTTGAGGGCGCGTCTTTCTTCCGCTGAGAATCCCGCACGCCTCAACCCGACCGTATTCAATCCGCGCACGCGCGGCGGGTTGCCGTCCGTAATAAAGAACGGCAGCACGTCCTGCACGATTTTCGACTTGCCGCCGACCATCGCGTAACGCCCAAAGCGCACAAACTGGTGCGCGCCGACGTTGTTTGAGAGAAAAACGTGATCCTCAATGGTGATGTGCCCGGCGAGCGCCACCTCGTTGGCGAAGATGTTGTCGTCGCCAACGACGCAGTTGTGCGCGACGTGGACGCCGATCATCAGGAAGTTGCGCGAGCCAATGCGCGTCGCCTCTCCTTCGCCACTGGCGCGATGAAGCGTCACGTATTCACGTACAGAATTGTCGTCGCCGATGACAAGCTCGCTCGCCTCACCTTTGAATTTAACATCCTGCGGCTCGCCGCCCAGCACCGCGTGCTCGTAGATTCGATTCCTCTGCCCCAGCGTGGTGAATTGTTTGACGACGACATGAGCAGCGATCTCGCAGCCTGCGCCGATGACAACGTCGTCTTCGATGACAGCGTAAGGCTGGATGCTCACGCCTGCGCCTATCTGTGCGCGCGGGCTGACGACGGCGGTCGGATGGATTTCCATAAGTCCTCAGTGGAGGAATGGTACTTCTTCCACGGACGCGCCGCAAAGGATGGCAGACTCTTTTGACCTCATTATTTGACTTCGATGAGCAGCCCCTCTTTCCCGGTCAGAGGATATTTGACTTGATATTTGTGTTTGCTGATGAGGCTTTGTTTGTCCCATATTTTGTTGAAGTCGGTTTTGTAGTTGAAGCAGAGTAGTGGGGAGGTTTTGGCGTGCCAGATGACGCGCGCCACAGCTTCTTTGTCGGGGTGATGAAAAATGTCTCCGTTGGATGAGAACATATAGCACCCGCACTCGACGAGATCAATCAACTCGGCGCTGACGTTCGCTTGGCTTCCATGATGGGGCAGCTTGAAAACGTCGAGCTTGATTTTATCGGAGGGCTTTTTCAACAGGCGTCGCAGTGACGCGGCCAGCACGTTCGGGAAGGCGTCGCCCGAAAACACGCAGCGCAAGCCGTCATATTCGGCGAGGAAAGCAATGCTGCTGCCGTTGGCCGCAGCGCTGTCGGACTTGGAAGGTGCGCCAGCCAGCATCTCCACGTTGATGCTTGGCTCGCCGAGAATCGGTTGCAGCCTTTTAATACCGGCGAGCTTATCCTGTGCCATTTTCGCCTTACCGGCTACCAGACCGGCGGCTTCCACCTCTTTCTTCCACTTTGGACGGAGGTTGTCCAACTGCGTCCACGTCGGCGAAAGCAGCGTCAGCTTCATGTCGCCGCGCAATTCGCGGATGGGCAGCTTGCCCTTGTCGGGGACGACGATTGACTTGCCGCCGAAGGCTTCGTTCCACGGCAACTTTTCTGTCTCGATGGTCGAGGTCAGGTATTCGCCGAGCGGGCCGCCGAGCGTACTCTCCCGTTCGAGATGCTTCCACCCGTTGAACCAGATGTCGCCGTAGCTGACCTTGAGCTTCTTGTCTTGCAGCAGCCTGACCGCGCCCTCGATGTGGTCGGCGTCAATATGTGTGACGACGAAAAGCTCGAAGTGCCGCTCGCTTTCGGGAAGGGCGAGGATGCGCTCGCGCACGTGTTTGTAGGTCTGCGCGGGTCCGGCATCAATGAGCATCCGGTAAGTTTTTTTCGCGCTGCCATACTCGATCCAAATGCAGTCGCCGTGTCGAGCCGGAAGCATTTCTATTTTCAGCATCTATCAAATCCTCCGCGTCCTGATGTTTATTCAAGTTGCCAGTCGGCATCGCCGTAAGCCTCCAGGCAAAGCACCATCGGCAAGCCGCGGGCGAGAAGCCTGCGGCGCACATCCAGCATCACGTCGCCGAAGGTTGAGCCGCCCGGTTTCCCGGAAAGCTTTGAGAGCGTTCGGATGAACTCCATCGCCACCTCGGCGGCCTGCAAGGCAAGGACGGTCGAACCCGTGCTGAGGACGATTGAGGCGTGCGCGCCGAAAAATGGGACGAAGCTTTCCAGGGGATTTTCCGGCGCGTGCGTGCTACAGCCGATGAGCATGACAAGCGGCCTCGCTTTCGAGCCGGGCTTGCGCACGTACTTTTCTTCGATGTCAACCACTCTGAGCCTGGGGAGCTTGCCGATTTCAAGCGAAGCCATGTTGCCTTCCTGCTCGCCCACCTCCGTGTGCGAAAGCAGGAGCAGCAGACTCGGCGAGGTGGTTTTGATTTTGGCAGCCCATTCCTTCCAGCTCATGACGTAATCCGTGTGCTTCGTCTTTTCTTTGAGCACCTTTTCCACTTTCTTAATCGTCCCCTTGTTGTCGCCTTCGTCAACCTTCTCGCTGGCGGCGAACAGCGCTTTATCGAGGACTTGAAGCGGCTGACGCTGCGAGCTGGCGGCGGCCTTCAGGCCGAAAGTTCCTTTCAGCTTGATCTTCTCGTCGTAGGTGTGTCGCTCGATGACGCGGTTAAGTCCCCAGAAGCCGAGCGGGCAGACGATGGTTTTTCTTTTCTTCGGCCCTCCGCACGCCTTGTCGCACTCTCCCGTCGGCAGAGACTTTTTGGCGAAAGCGCAGAGCTTGGCGTTCAAGTTCGGGGCTTCGTAGTCGTAGAGAAATTCGAGCGGGAGATTGCTTTCCGGTCTGGTCGAGATGATCTGGATTTTCTTCTTGTCTTTATCGAGCAGCCATTGCCCTTCGCGGCGAAGTCCAAAGAGGTATTTGTGGAGAAGCCTGCCGTGCGACGCCAGCTTGTTGAGCAGTTCGGTTGTGCGTTTCGCGCTGATGTCTTTGGGGAAGTCGCCAGCGTTGGCGAGGTTTGTCAATTCTCCGTTGAGAGCATCAATGGTCTGCTTGAACGACGTGTCGTCAATGGGGAACATGTCCGCCTCTTCGCCGGACACAGCCATCGCCATAGGCTGCCCCTCGCTGCTGTGATTGAGAACGAGCGCGGCATCGAAGGTTTGCCGTCGCCGGAGGTCGTTGATGTCGGGCAGGACGCGCGCCTCGATGTCCACTTTGATCCGCCCCTTCTTCGCCTTACCGGAAGTTGCGACGGGCGCGTCCAGAATCGCGGTCTGAATAACGCGGTTTCGGTGAAGCACGGTGATTCTCGCCCTAATGTGGTCGAGCGCCTGACCCGTGTGAAAGTAGAAACGGCATGGCGCGGTTGCGCCACTGGGCGGGAGGAACAGCTTCCCGAACTGCGGGTCGGGCGAGACGCGAGGCTCTGTAAAGAAGACCGTCAGGTGATGCCCCGTCTCGCTCGGCGGCAATTTCTCAACGGGGAATTTTTCCGGCGCGCTTTCCCACTTCGTGCTGAGTGGGCCGATGCGAACGTCAACGGCGTAGGCAGCATCGGGCTTGAGCGCGCCGCGCTGCTGTTTGTCGCCGGGCGAGTCGAACACCTGAGCCTGAATCCGCCGGTCTTCAATCTTTTGCGGAATATCTTTGATAAGCGACTCCGCATCGCGGCTCCGCCTGGCGACATCAGTGGCAGTCCCCGACTCATATTTGTACTGATCCCTCGAATGCTCACGCCCCAGTTCTTCGGCAACTTCGAGCGCCCTGGCTCTGGTCGCGGTGGGCAGATGGCTTCCGCCGTTCTTCTTAACAGCCCTGCGGAAACCCGCCATGTGGCCGCCACCACCCCCATTACGGCTTTTAAATCCGGCAGGCCGTTTCGGGTAAAGGGGACGGCGCGAGCGTAGAGGTTTGGGGGGTGGAGGCAGCGAGGTCTCTGCGACTCTGCGTTTAAGCATCTGGCCGATGCGCGCCGCAGTGCGCGAGACGAGCGTGAGTTCGATCAAACTCCTCGACGCGGCGAGCAGCGGGGTCGGGGCTTCCACCTCACGGTTGACATTGAAAAGCGCCACGTCGAGCGGGTTGTCGTGCGATAACTCCGCGACCAGTCCCTTGAACCACTCGCCGCGACGTTCTGCCTCAATGAACAGCAGCCCGACGCCGCTCGTGCGAGCCTGCGTGCGCACGGCGTGAAGCAAGGCCGCAGCCTGCCCGGACAAATCTTTGCTCCCGCCAAGCACCAGCACGCAGTCGGCCTTCGGTCGCCACTTCTCCTTGAGCATCAAGGACAAAGCGCCGCGCAGCTCTTGCGGAAGAAGCAGCAGGTCGCAGTCATCGCCCTCGCTCAACAGGTCAACGAAATCAACGAGCTGCTTGAGGCTTGAAGGTTTGAACGCTTGTTCCAGTTGCTGGCGGAGTCGCTGGGAATCCTGGCCTTTCAAGAAACCGATTCGCAGCGGCCAGTTCCAGCCGACGGCGGTCTGCGGCTCGTCGGCGCGAACGTAAAGAGCCGTCGGGGCGATTTTATGAGGCTGCTGTTGTTGTTCTTCAGGGCTGAGATTTTTGACGGCGGGACTCAGCAGTTGTCCGGCGATCCAGAAATAATCTTCCACCCTGTCCAGATGAAGCTCGAAGCGCAGCGTGCCTTTGTGAGATTTTATGAACACCTCCCACGCTTGCGCGAAGAGGTGCGCCGTGCGGCGAGTTTTCAGCTTGCCCAATTCTCCCGGAGGCACGACGCTGAGTCGCCAGCCGAGCAATCCTTTCGACTCAGCAGCAGCTTTGGAAAGCGCCCGCTGGACGGTCTCGACATTCAGCGAACCCGGCCAACTTTCGATTGTGCCCTGAAACACGCCGAGCGCCGCCAGCGCCATAGCAAAGCCCTCTGGCGGAAGCTCAAGCCCCCAGAGACCAAAATCATTTCGCTTCATCTCCACCTCCGTCCGCGCGTGGCTCAGTTTAGTGATTCAAAAATCAGAAGTCTTATGCTTGAAAAGAGCGGCCAGAGTGAGAAAGCACAGGTAAGAATGAGTACACGCGCAAAATAGTCCATCCTTCTACCGCGTGTCAATAATTTGTCGGCGGCAGCGAGCGGGTCATAATCTCTCATTATTGGGGAGGTTTAAAACCGAGTTATTGAGGGAATTTCTTAACGAGTCTCAGGTCACGCTTAATATTTGAGCAGCGAGAAGACGCGACCGGGCAAATCGCGCGAGCTTTTGATGCCTGCTAACTCGGATTTAGACACTCCTTTCACGGTATTTAGCGCTTGCCTTTGCTATGTTCAGCTACTATCATGGCACGCTGCGTGTTTTTGTGTGCAAAGGTGCACAAAAGCGGTAGATATTAAAGCATTTTTCCAGATTGGTTATTCGGGCGCGTTTCCCCATCTTCAGAGAGCGTCCGTCTGAGGAGAACGATACTTGTTTAGCGATCAATTTCGCAGAGGCGAAGCGGAAAAGCCCAGGTTTAGCGGGGTGAAAAGCTCCAAGCTGATCTCCGGTCTTTCGGATGTCGCGTGGAAAGTCTTTCAGTCTGTGAATCGTCGTCTGCCCGAAGGCGAGGCCATTCGCCCGACCTGGGCTCCGGGGCCGCTCCTGAAATCTTATGAGCGCACTTCGCCGCCCTTAGGCTTCCCGCGCGAGACCGATTCTTTGTGCCCGCGTTGCGTCAAGGAAGTCCGCACCGCCGTCATCACTGGCGAGACCACGCTCGAAACCTTGATGCACCAGCATCCAGGCGAAATCAAGGCGCAGATTCTGGAAGAGAACGGCCAGGTCATCATGCGTAAAGTCTGCCCCAAGCACGGCGAGTTTACGGACGTGATGGCGACCGACCCGAAGTTTTTGGAGCGTATCGAATCGCTTTTCTTCGGGCGCGACTTCCGCTCGGCGGAAGATGCCAGCATTCACAAGCACGGAACATCCAACATCAAGTTCGGACGCGGCGCAGTTTTGACTGTTGACCTGACCAATCGCTGCAACATGATGTGCGATCCTTGCTTCATGGACGCCAATCAGGTCGGCTATGTCCATGAGCCGACGTTTGAGGATACGAAAGCTATTTTAGATCGCGCCGTCAGCTTCAAGCCGCGCCGCCAGATCATCATTCTCTTTTCGGGTGGCGAGCCGACGCTCTCGCCCTATTACCTCGAAGCTGTCGCTTATGCCAAGAAGGTCGGTTTCTATCGCATCCTGGCAGCGACCAACGGCATCCGCTTCGCCGAAGACATAGAGTTCTGCAAGGCCGCGAAAGAAGCTGGGCAGCATGGCGTCTATCTGCAATTCGACGGCGTCTCCGAAGAGAAGAACAAGCACAGAGGTGTCGGCAATCTCTTCGACGTGAAGCTGCGCGCGATTGAGAATCTGGCTGCGGTCGGAATCAAGGTGACGCTGGTCACGACTATCGTCAACACGATCAACAATGATGCTATCGGTCAAATCGTCGAGTTCGCGGCGAAGAACATAGACAAGGTTCAGACCATAGCCTTTCAGCCCGTCTCTTTCACAGGGCGCGACGAAGATGTGCCTGACCCTGTCCGCATCAAGCAACGCTACACGCTTTCGGGGATGACGCACGACCTCAAGGATCAACTGGGTGGACGGCTTCAACCTTTGCGTGACTGGTTTCCGCTCTCCAGCTATTCGGCGTTTACGAGCGTCATGGATATGTTGCAGGGAGCAGACGCGCCCTGGGGATGGTCAAGCTGTAATTGCCATCCAAACTGCGGCATCTTCACGCTGATAGTCGTCAACCGCAAAACGGGTGAGTTCAATTCGCTGTTTGACTTCTTCAACTACGAACAGTTCATGAAGGACGTGGCCGTCATCACGGACACGGCGCGAGGGAAGAAACTTTCTTACGCGCAGTTGGGAATGGCCATCATGCGAAACTTCGATGCTGCACGTGCGCCCGAAGGATTTCCCATCTCACAGATCATCAATCTCTTCAAACCGTCTTCGACGAATTCAAGCTCGGATCGCAACGACCGTATGAAGGCGCAGCACGGCAGCACGGAAGACCCGGCAGACATCTGGCGTGTGCTCTGTGTCGAAGGCATGTGGTTTCAGGATTTGTTCAACTACGATTTTCGCCGGACAGAGATGTGCGTGATTCCTTATGGCACGCAAGAGGGCGAAATTTCCTTCTGCGCCTATAACACAGGCGTCGGCTGGCGGCAGATTATCGAGAACATGCACAAAACCGCCAGTCTAGGCGAATGGTACGAGGAGCACGGACGCCACGCCGTCTATGCCAAGGGCAAAGCCGTGCCCGGCATCTCCCGTAAGCATTCGCTCAGCCTGCCCATCGTCAATCAGATTCTGGCAGAGGACGGGGACGCGCCACGCGAGGCAGTCTCCCCTTACCTGATTGAGGAGAAAGAGGAAGCCACAGTTTAAGAATTCTCGCTGGAAGAGGCGGCGCAAAGAAGCCGTCCAGTAAGTCTATAAAAAGATGCGCGGCACTTAATGGCCGCGCATCTTTTTATTTTCAGCCGCAGCTTGAAACGACAAACGCCTGGCATCGGGATTGCCAAGGCCTCTTCGGGAAGTAATTTTAACCGTCAGGAGTCTGTCGTATGAAAAAGCTATTGTCCGCGTTTTTATTGCCGCTGCTGCTCGTTCAAACAACGCCTTTACTGGCCGTGGCCTCTGCGCAGGAAGCAGCGAAAACTATCCAACAGTCGCAACAGGCCGTCACCCCCTTGAGCAATCAAGATGTGCTCAGAATGGTCAAAGCCGATTTCACGCCGGAAACCATCATCGCCCAGATTAAATCTTCACCATGCAACTTTGCGACGACGCCCGCTGCCTTACAGCACCTGAAAGAAGAGAGTGTGCCTGATGCGGTGATTGTCGCGATGGTTATGGCACCGAAGACCGCCGCATCTCAAAATCATTCTTCAACGCTAGAGCCACAGAAAAACATCAAGGTGAAAATTCCAAACGGTCTGCTCATAGAATTGGAAGCGCCCTTTACAGTGAGTTCCCAGGACGTGAGAAAAGGCGATGCGATCAGCTTTCGTGTGGTCAATCCGGTGAAGGTGGATGGAGTGGTGGTGATTGAGCCTGGCGCAACCGCGACCGGGCGGGTGGTCGAGGCAAGCCGTGGCGGACATTTCGGACGCGCTGGCCGACTGGCCTGGGCGATGGAGAACGTGACGGCTGTGGACGGGACGCGGATTCCGCTGCAAACGGCGGGCAGAATCGTCGGCGATAGCCATGCCGCCAAAGTCATCACCCAGACAGTCGCCATGGGAGCATTGCTCTGGGTCGTCGCGCCAGTGGCACTCTTTCACGGATTCAAGCGAGGCGAGAACGCGATTCTTCCGGCGGGCAAACGGCTCGAAGTTTTAGTCCGTGGAGAATCGTCGGTCAACGCGGAGGGGAGATAAAGCAGAATTCAGGAGTCAGAAGCCAGAATCCAGAATAAAAGAAAATCTGTAGCAGTGGTTCTCCGCCTTATCTTCTGACTTCTGGATTCTGGATTCTGAATTCTGTTTTCCGCTCATTTCTTCGTCGGTCGTTGGATATCGCGGAGTTGCGCGACGGTGTCCCTGATTCTGGCGGCGAGTTGTTCAATCGTTTCGACGCGCCGACGCGCCGTCGGGCTCAACTCCTCGCGCAGGAGCAACTGCGCCTGACCGATAACACCCGTCAACGGATTATTAATTTCATGGCGGACATGCGCCACCAGGTCTGCGATCTCCGCGAACTTTGCTTCATATTCGGCGATTAAAGAGCGTAGGCGCTGCTCCATCAACTCGGTCGTGCGGTCGCCCGTTTTGTCGGTGCTCATTTGTTTATGCCATCCCTTCAGGAAAGCCGCTGTTGGAAGCTGATGAAGCAACGAATGCTGTTCAACAACCAGCGAGAAAGAGCGGCTGCGACCTGGCTTCCATTGTGCGTCCGATGCGCAACGCCGGGCAAGTAGAAAAATCACGCGCTGCCGTTAGAGTCAAAGCTCTTCAACTCGCGTGTAGTGCGGTTGACAACCACAGCCAGCATCCGTAAATTTATTCTCCCGTGTTGGGAGGTCGTCCAATGGTAGGACTCCAGACTCTGGATCTGGCTATCGGGGTTCGAGTCCCTGCCTCCCAGCCATTAAGTAACAAATATTTACGGGCAGCCTAAAATCATAGCTGCCCGTTTTGTGTGCCTATGGTGTGCTAACCCTTGAAAGCATCGGGCGCTTCTAGTGGAATGGAATCCGCGCTATACAGAACCATTGCTTAAGAATATAGTGTTACCGAATCGAGCATAGGTCACTCCCTTCGCAGCTTCTCTGGAATGTACCAGACGATCTGAAGTTCATAGCCAGCTCCATCACCCAACAAGAGGAAATGAAAATCTGGAAGGAAGATTTCAGACAATGAACTTAACATTTGGCGAAGTTGCCTTTTGTCGGCTACGCCGCGCCCAACAAGTCTTTGGACCGGAGCGGCTGTAGCGCGTTTCTCAAGTTTTGTGTTGCGCTCAACGGCTTTTCCGCTCGCGCCGCTCGGTCAACTATGACGTTGGGCGGCTATGTTTTAACAATCTGAAAAGGAGAGAAAATAATGACAAAGTTTTTCCTGGGATCACTGATCGTGTTGTGTTGTCTCACTAGCGTGTTGTCTCAATCTCGTAAGCAAGCGACTGTTAAGGAGAAGAGAGCACTCCTTCTACAAATGGCAAGAGATACGACACAACTCAATGACATGATCTACCATTCATTAGGTGGATTTAAGAGTGCGTTAAAGGCCATGCGCGTAAAAAAGACAGACCTCAATGGGGATGGTCAGCCGGACTATCTTACCGAGGTACGAGACGAAGATGGGGTGATGTGTACGAGAGGCAACTGCCCGAGGTGGGCGTATCGCAAGTCAGGCAACGGATATAAGAAGTTACTTGAAACCAGTGGCACCGAACTCTTACTGGAGAAGACTTCAACTAATGGCTACCGCGACCTTCAAAGCTATGAAGCAAGAGATATCCCCAATGAATATTTTGTGTACGTTTATAAATACGATGGCAATCAGTATCAAAATGCGCAGTGCCATGAGGGTAAGTATGACGGGAAAAGGATGAAGGTTCTTCCCAAGACGTGTGAATAGGCGGAGCAATAATAGCAGTTAAATTTACAACGCCGCCCAGCAACTCATTGAACCGGAGCGTGACTCGCAGAACTTCCATCCGCGAGACTCTGTTGTGATCGCGGTTTCTCGCGCTCGGTCAGATACCGTGTTAGGTGTCAAGCATTTTGTGCATACAGCGGATCATACGGCTTGCCACTCTTCAAGACTCCGTAAGCAAGGTGAATCAGTTTACGCATCACCGCACCGATGATCTGCATCTCGCACTTGCCGCGCTCTCGCAATCCCTTCGCCCACTCTTTGATCACCGGATTACATCTGAGCGCAGTTATCGCCGGGAAGTACAGTGAGCTACGAATGCGCGGCGTCCCCATCTTTGACAATCGTGCATGGCCTCGCACTGACTTACCAGATTCACGCAGACGCGGTGCCAGCCCGGCGAAGGCAGCTACCTGTCGTGCATTCTCGTAACGATGGAAGTTGATTTCACTCATTAGTCTCGACACCGTAGCTTCACCAAGACCGGGGATAGAGAGCAACAGATCACGCTCAGCTTTCAACTGAGGATGATTATTGATCTGTTTGCGAATCAGCTTTTCAGTTCGCTTGATCTGTTCCTCCAGATGGCTGATCACGCTCTCGATGGAAGCTCTGACCTCAGGTGTGCTCAGACCACTGGACAACCTGTTAGACTCCATCGTGTGCATCTCAATGAGTGAGTCGAGTCTTCTGACAAGTGCCTGTAGCTCTCGTACTTCGGGCGCAGCAGGCGTCCATAGCTGTGGCTTTTGTGTCAGGCAGAAGCGTGCGATCAACTCGGCATCCACACGATCTGTCTTGGTGCGTGAGAGTTGCGCCCCGGCGTAGGCTTTAGTGGCTGCCGGGTTGACGAGGCTCACCTGATGAGCGTTGTCATAAAGGTAAGCGGCGAGTGGCTCCGAGTAGGTGCCTGTAGCTTCCAGACAGGCGTGAATCTGGGTGACGTTGTACTTGTTGAGCCAGTCAGAAAGCTGAGTGAAACCAGCCTCATTGTTAGCGAAGACGCGATGGCGAAGCCGTCCATCTTCGCGGATCAGACAGACATTGAACTTCAGTTTCGCGACATCAATGCCGAGGATGTGAAGATACATTTGAAAGACTCCTTATCCTTGATAATCTCGCGGCGCCGGATCAAACTTGCCAATACAAGCTCTTCTCAAAAGAGAGGCTTCAGATACCGTCCGATCTTCGGGGCGCTCGCAAAGGTTCTGGCGCACGGGAGCTGATCTAACCGGCAGGCTCATCAAGCCTCAATTCGGGCTCGGCTTCACCGGCGCCATTTTCATGATGTATGTTGACTACTCAGGCGACTAGAGTCAACATACAAATTCGGACGTTAGATTGCTTGCACTGATGGACGTGTGCAGATAGCGGGAGGACGTTGACGCCAATCGAATTTTGAGATAGAAGCACCTTGCTCCATTCACTTCATCTTTTAAAGGAACTCCAAGCAGATGAAACGCTCACTGGTCACGCAAATCCCTCTCTGGTTCTTTGTTCTTTCTGCGGGCATCCTCACGGGAGGCAGCATCTTCGAGCACGCGGTGCTCACTCCGCTCTGGGCCGGGTCGCTGCCGGAATCTGTGACCGGGTGGCCGCACGGCAGCATTCAGGGTAAGTTCTTTATGATAGCCAGTCCCCTCTACTTTCTCTTCTCGTTGGCGTTAATCATCGTGTCATGGTGGATGCTGCAGCCGCAACGGAAATGGGCTTTGGTGGCGGGTGTATCCGGGATGATCGTGATGGTCTCGACGTTCCTTTTTTTCCTGCCCATCCTGGAAAAAACAGAGTCCACGCGAGGCGCTGGGTTGAGTGGTGAAGAGATTACAAGGCTGGTGAATCAGTTCAAAACGTGGCATTGGGCTCGGTTGGCAGTATTGATTGGCGGCTGGGTTGCAGGGTTGCGTGCGTTCAGTCTGTCCTCATCAGGAGAGGCGCGCCGACAAAGTGTAGGCTAAAAACTGATTCAACGCGGACGCCTCGATAGTATTACTTTTCAAGCTCTTCCTCTGATATAAATTTAATGCTGCCTTATCCAGCAGATCATTCTCGCGGTGCGCCCGGCAAAACATCTCCTGCATGTTTGTTAGTGCCATTTATGCCGGATGCTGGTTGCGCGCAATCGCTATCGAGGAGAGTTTTATGGGAGTAGTTAAAGTTGCCTTGTTGCAAATGACGGGTTGCGGTGACGACAAGTTAGCCGCTCAAGCCAAAGGAGACATCTTCTGTCGCCGCGCTCATGCGATGGGAGCCGACATCGCCCTGTTTCCTGAGATGTGGAGCACGGGGATGACGTTCTTCGACCCGAAAGATGAGAATGACCGTGAACGCTGGCAGGCGAAGGCTCTCAGCCGGGACGATCCGTTCATCCAACACTTCCGCGACCTTGCTGGAGAATTGAAGATGGCGATTGCGCTGACCTACCTTGAGAAATGGGAAGGCAGGCCGCGTAATTCAGTGTCTTTGATTGACTGTGGCGGCGAGATTGTTTTGACCTACGCGAAAGTTCACACCTGCGAGTTCGACGTGGAGTCGGCGCTCACGCCCGGCGACGAGTTTCCGGTCTGCGAGTTGGAGACAGCACAGGGCAAAGTGAAAGTCGGCCTGATGATCTGCTACGACCGCGAGTTTCCTGAGAGCGCGCGGATTCTGATGCTCGCAGGCGCTGAGCTGATCCTGACGCCGAACGCCTGCACGCTGGACGAGCACCGCATCCATCAATTCAAGACACGCGCCTATGAGAATATGTTGGGTGTCGCCATGACCAACTATGCCGCTCCGCAGAACAACGGGCATTCCGTAGCCTTTGATGCTGTAGCTTATCCAGTCGAAGATGGAGACGCGCGCGAGACACTCATCATCGAGGCGGGTGAAGCGGAAGACGCTTACATGGCATCGTTTGATATGGACAGCATTCGTTCCTATCGCGCGCGGGAAACCTGGGGCAATGCTTACCGCAGACCGCGCCTTTATCGTCTGCTCACCGCGACGGAAGTCTTGCCGCCCTTTGTCCGGCGAGACGCAACAAGGTAACATTTGCTCTCTTGACAAGGGGGCACTTAATGAGCGAACAATCCGCAGCATCAGGCCAGAGCAAACGCTCGAAACTTCCTTCGGCTCTGCGCGCGCTCAAGCACAGGAATTATCAACTCTTCTTTGGCGGCCAACTCATCTCGCTCACCGGAACGTGGATGCAGTCGGTGGCGCAGAGCTGGCTCGTTTACAGGTTGACGGGTTCAGCCGTGTTGCTCGGACTCGTCGGCTTCTCAGGGCAAATCCCTGTCTTCCTGCTCGCTCCCATCGGCGGTACTGTGGCCGATAGATTTCATCGCCATCGCATCCTCGTCACGACGCAAACGGTGGCAATGCTCCTGGCCTCCACGCTCGCTGCGCTGACACTCACACAACACGTGCAGGTGTGGCACGTCTTTATGTTTGCCGCGATGCTCGGCCTCGTCAACGCCTTCGATATTCCGGCGCGGCAAGCGTTCGTCGTGGACATGGTCGGACGTGAAGACCTGATTAACGCCATCGCTTTGAACTCTTCGATGTTCAATGGCGCGCGGATTGTCGGCCCGGCAATCGCAGGCATTTTGGTAGCGACCATCGGCGAGGGCTGGTGCTTCTTCGCCAACGCCGTGAGCTACATTGCCGTCATCACAGGCTTGCTGTTGATGAAGATTAACCGTCAGCGCCGCGTTCCGCTGCCGGGGTCTGCGCTCGCCAGTATCATCGAGGGATTCAAGTTCGTCGGGAGTACGGGGCCTGTGCGTGCGCTGCTGCTCCTGCTCGGACTCGTCAGCCTGATGGGAATGCCCTACGCCGTGCTGATGCCGATTTTCGCCGACCAGATATTGCATGGGGGCCCGCGCGGACTCGGACTCCTGATGGGCGCGTCAGGTGTAGGTGCGCTCGTCGCGGCTTTGACTCTGGCCGCGCGGAAAGGCATCTACGGTCTGGGGCGCTGGGTAGCTTTTTCATCGGCAGGTTTTGGCGTGAGCATTATACTGTTCTCACAATCTCGCTCGTTCTGGTTGTCGGCTGCTCTGCTCTTGCCGGTCGGGTTCTCGATGATGATTCAGATGGCCTCGTCAAACACACTCGTTCAGGCAATGGTGCCGGACAACTTGCGCGGGCGCGTGATGGCCGTCTATTCGATGATGTTTATGGGAATGGCTCCGATTGGCGCGCTGCTCGCGGGCGCGCTGGCCGGGCGTCTGGGCGCGCCGCATACCGTGGCGATTGGCGGTGCAATCTGCATTGTCGGGGCGATAGTCTTCGGTTTACGCCTGCCAGCTCTCAGGCCCGAAGCGCGGCAAATTATCGTCGCACTGCAAATGACCGGCGGCGACCCGGCAGATGAAGTGACGGGAGAAGCGAGCGTCGTAGCTCCGCGACAGAGATGAGATTGAAGAGAGAGCGTCCTTCGATAATCAGCACACTGCTGCGCTGCCTGCGGTTGCGGTGTCCCGTTTGCGGTAGGTCGTCTATCGTCGAGAGGCCATTCAAAATCAAGCACCATTGCCCATCCTGCGATGCGCTGTTTATGCGCGAGGCGGGCTTCTTTGTCGGGGCGATTCTCATCAACGTGGTCACGACGGAGTTCGTGATTCTGGCAATGTACATCCTCTGCCTGGTAATCATCGGCCTGGATTATCAAGTGGTGCTGACTGTTCTCTTCGCAGCCGCGCTCCTGTTTCCTGTAGCTTTCTATCATCATAGCTGGAGCATCTGGCTTGGCTTCGATCACCTCGTGGAAGGACTGCCGAAAAACCCGGCCTAATTGTGATACTATGCTGCCTGTTTAATCCCAATATTCGTTTTCGCCCGGTTTCCCTCGCGCGGTTGAGTATTTATCAGTCCGGCATTTGATTTTGCGCGCCCCCGCCGCTTCCCTCCCCAAAGTCGTGCGCGTGGCGCAAACAATCGCGATGAGCCGGGCACGATGACTACAGGCAATTTATTTAAGGAACACTAACTATGAGCAATCATCTTGTCGAAGTGATGAAGGCGGGACAGTCAATCTGGTATGACAACATCCGGCGCGCGATGCTGGAAACGGGCGACCTCAGTAAGAAAATCGCCGAGGACGATTTGCGCGGTGTCACGTCGAACCCGACCATCTTTGAGAAAGCCATCACGGGCTCGACCGACTACGACGAACAGATGCGCCTCCTTGTCCGGCAGGGTGCGTCTGTTAGCGACATCTACGAGGCGCTGGTGCTCGACGACATCCGCGCCGCCGCAGACACCCTCAAATCCGTTTACGACAAGACGGACGGCGTTGACGGCTACATCAGTCTCGAAGTCAGCCCGCGCCTCGCCTACGATACCGCTGGCACGATTGAAGAGGCAACGCGCCTTTTTCGCACGCTGAATCGCCCGAACGTGATGATTAAAATTCCGGCGGCACAGGAAGGCTTGCCCGCCATCGAAGAGTGCATCTATCGCGGCATCAACATCAACGTCACAATGATCTTCGCGATTGAGAACTACGAGCAGGTCGCGGAGGCTTTCATCAAAGGATTGGAGCGGCGCGCTTCCGAGGGCAAGACGGTTGACCACATCGCCTCGGTCGCCAGTTTCTTCGTCTCGCGCGTGGACACGGCGATTGATTCTGACCTTGAATACCGCGCCCGCCACGCGAAGACGCCCGAAGAGAAAGCGATGTTTGAAGGCCTTGCGGGTCGCGTAGCGGTCGCCAATGCGAAGCTCGCTTACCAGAAGTTCAAAGAAATCTTTAAGGGCGAGCGGTTCGGCAAACTCAAAGCAAAGGGCGCACAGGTGCAGCGCTGTTTGTGGGCTTCGACGGGAACGAAGAACCCTAAATATTCGGACGTGCTCTATGTTGACAACCTCATCGGCGCGGAAACCGTCAACACCATTCCACCGCAGACCTACACGGCATTCCGCGATCACGGCACAGTTCAGTTGACGCTCGAAGCAAATCTCGCGGAAGCGCGTGCCACCATTGAAAACCTCGCGGAGATAGGAATTACCCTGCGCGAAGTCACCGATAAATTACAGAAAGACGGGCTGGCCGCGTTCGTCGGCTCGTTCGACACGCTCATCGAATCTATCGAGGCCAAGCGCGACGCGCTCCGCTCAGGCATCCACGCGCGCCTCACCGCTTCGCTCGGAAAGTATGCGGACGCCGTCAATGCCGCCCTCAAGGAAGCGGAAAAAGGCGATGTGATGCGCCGCATCTGGCGCAAGGACGCCGCGCTCTGGAAAGAGGAGGAAGCTCATCAGAAGATCATTAAAAATGCGCTCGGCTGGCTGAGCGTGACGGATACGATGATCGGCGTCGAAGACGATCTCATCGCGTTTGCAGACCGCATCCGCAATCACCAGTTTAAGCATGTGGTGCTCTGCGGCATGGGCGGCTCGTCTCTGTGCCCGGAAGTTTTGCGCCAGACATTCGGTCATCAGGAAAATTATCCTGAATTGCTCGTGCTGGATTCGACAGACCCGGACGTGCTCGCCCGCTTCCAGGAGCAGATAACTCTCGACAAAACTCTTTTCATCATCGCGTCTAAATCAGGGACGACGACCGAGCCGCTCGTCTTCTACAAATACTGGTTCGACCAGGTGGGACGCGTCAAAGAGAACGCGGGCGAGAATTTTGTCGCCATCACAGACCCCGGCACAGAGATGGAGCGGATGGCAGTGGAAGATAAATTCAAGCGCATCTTTCTCAATCCTGCGGACATCGGCGGGCGTTACTCTGCGCTCTCCTTTTTCGGGATGGTTCCGGCGGCGCTGATGGGATTAGACATCAAGAAACTCCTCGACCATGCCGAGCGCATCGTTCATTCCTGCGCTTCGGTTGTGCCCGCGAGCGAGAATCCCGGAGCAAGGCTCGGAGCAATCCTCGGCGAAGCGGCAAGCGCCGGGCGCGACAAGCTGACGATTATCGCTGACCCGAAAATCAGCGCGCTCTCGCTTTGGATCGAGCAACTGGTTGCCGAAAGCACTGGCAAAGAGGGCAAAGGCATCTTGCCGGTCGCGGGCGAGCCCTTAAGTTCACCATCCGTTTATGGTGATGATCGTCTTTTCGTTTCAATCGCGGTCGGCGCTTTGGATGGGGACACAGGGGTCAAGCTGAAGGCGCTCGAAGCCGCTGGCCACCCCGTCGTCTATCGCACGTTGACAGACCTCTACGATCTCGGCGAGGAATTTTTCCTCTGGGAGATTGCGACCGCCTTCGCGGGCTGGCGTCTCGGCATCAACCCGTTCGATCAACCGAATGTTCAGGAGTCGAAGGACGCGACGAAAGAGCTTTTAGGAAAGTTCGAGCGCGAGGGCAAGCTCGAAGAACAAATGGTCATCGCCACAGACGATGTCCTGACGATTTACGCGGATGAAGCAATGCGTGCGCGCCTTCCATCCTCGTCCGTGAAAGACGCGTTGCAGGCGCATCTCTCCGAGGTCAAACCGGGTGACTACATCGCCATGCTCAATTACATCGAAGAGACGCCCGATCACGAAGCGATGATTCAAGCGATTCGCAACCACCTGCGCGACGCGACACGATGCGCGACGACCACCGGCTACGGCCCGCGTTTCCTGCACTCGACTGGTCAGCTTCACAAGGGAGGCGCAGACAATGGCGTCTTTCTACAGCTCACTGCGCAAGACAAAGTTGATCTGCCGATACCGGGGCAGTCCTACACTTTCAGCATCTTGAAACAGGCGCAGGCGCAGGGCGATTTTCGCTCGCTCGCCACGCGCGGTCGCCGCGCCATTCGCGTTGATCTGGGCGCGGACGCGCTCTCAGGTCTGAGACGCCTGCAAGAACTCATCGGCGAAGTCGTCCCCCGCAGGGACGCCAAAGGTACAATCTGAAAAAGCAGAAGTCAGAAGACAGAAGTCAGGAGACAGAAGGAAAGAAAAGCTGTGATGCTAAAAAGTAAGCTAATCGTCGTTCTCTCGTTATTGTTTGTGCTGAGCCTCGACGGAGTAGTTCTGGCAGAGAAGACAAACAGTAGCCCTGCGCTGAACCCGGACGGAATTCCTGCTGCCGGACAGCAACATAAAAGACGACGCGCGCGACGCAAACAGCGCATTCGGAGAGCCGGGTCGTACGGGATTAAAGCTATGCCCGAACAACCGTCGTCGCCGCCGCCGGAGACTAATACAGGAGCAGCACCAGAACCACCAACTCCTGCGGCAGAAGAAATGCCGGTCAAAGCTGCACCGCCGCCACCGCAGGCCAGCCCGGAGATGGCCGCTCCCGGACAGGGCGCACCGAAGAAGAGCGCGCCGAGGATCAAACCGCCGACGGTTCAAATCAAGCCGCCGACAAAGTAGCGCGCGAGAGCGCAGAGCACACCGACTGACTGAAGACCAAAAGTTTTATCTAACTTAATCGGCCTCGACTCAACAGGCATGCAAGGAGAAAAACAATGGCAAGATTCAATGACCTGAATTTCGTTGCAGCGGCCTTCCAGCCCTACCTCCAGCCGGGCGAGCAAATCAGAAACATCGCTTTCGGCGTCAAGCAGCCGAGCATCGCTTTGATGATTCCCCTCTTCATCCTGGCGGTTTTGCCGGGAGTCATCGCCACCGCGATGTTGACTAAAGAATATCTGGTCGCGTTGACCGACCGCCGTGTGATCGTGCTTCGTTTTAAGGGTAGTAAGATACAGGTTCAAGAGGTCTCTGAATACGCGTTGCACAATCATCCTCCGGTGCAGGCTTCTTCGGGTTCGGTCTTCGCGCATCTCAGGATTGATGATCCGGCCAGGCCGTTTATCGCCAAGTTTCACCGCATGGGTATGCCGGGCAACCGCGAGCAGGCGATGGCGATTGCCGCCGCGCTCAGCCAGCCTCAACCTCAGCCGCCCTATCAGCAATACCCGCCGCAGTATCAGCAGCAATATCAGCAGTACCCGCAGCAGCAATACCCACAGCCGCAGCAGCAGTCGCAGCAGCCGCAGCAACCGTATCAGCAACCGCCTCCGGGGCGACCGCAATGAGCTACCAACCGCCGTATCAGCAATATCCTCCGCCGGGCGCGCCGGGCCCCTTTGGCTCAGGCCCTGTCGTGTGCCCTTTCTGCGGCGGGACAACCAACACGCAGCTTTGCAACTGGTGCGGGCGCGACACGACCGCGCCGCGCCGCCCGTGCCCCAGGTGCAGGCGCATGGTTCCGACCCAGGAGCCTGTCTGCTGGAACTGCGGCTCGAAGTTCAAAAGCGATTTGAACTGGAAGATTCCCGTCATCATCCTGATCTTCGTGCTGGCCATCGTCCTCAGCATTTTAATCAGGTCGTTTTAAATTAACCAACCATGCAGGAAATCGCCACGATGGAAAATCCTTTGCGCGCTGGTCTTCGCCTTGAGCGCACAGCCGAGCCGTGTGTCGTCGTCATCTTCGGCGCGAGCGGCGATCTGGCAAAGCGGAAGCTCCTGCCCGCGCTTTACCGGCTGGTGCAGGAGCGACTCCTGCCCGCAGAGTTTGCCATCATCGGGCTGGCACGCACCGAGATGTCGTCCGATGAATTTCGTGCGCGGATGAAAGAGGCCGTCGCAGAGTTTTCCGAAGCCAGGAGTGTTGACGAAGAGGTCTGGAATTCCTTCGCTCAGGGCTTGCACTACCTGACCGCCGACATCAATAACCCTGAAGACTACGAAAAACTCTCTCAACTGCTCACACAGGTAGATCGCGAGCGCGGGACGCAGGGCAATCACCTCTTTTATCTTTCGGTCGCGCCGAAGTTTTACAGTGAAGCCGTTAAGCAATTAGGGGAACACGGACTGGCGAAGCCGAAAGATAAAGGCTGGGTGCGCGTCATCGTCGAAAAGCCTTTCGGCACTGACCTGGAGAGCGCGCGTGAATTGAACCGCGAGCTTCTTCAACATCTCGACGAGCAGCAGATTTATCGAATTGACCATTACCTCGGCAAAGAGACAGTCCAGAACTTGCTCGTCTTTCGCTTCGCCAACGGCATCTTCGAGCCATTGTGGAATCGGCAGTACATAGACCATGTGCAACTGACGAATGCCGAGATGGTCGGCGTCGAAGGACGCGGCGGCTACTACGAGACGGCGGGTGTCGTGCGCGACATGATGCAGAACCACGTCTTTCAGGTGCTCTCGCTCGTGGCGATGGAGCCGCCCGTGAATTTGGGGTCGGAGGCCGTGCGCGACGAGAAGATCAAAGCGATGGAGGCCGCGCGTGCGTTTACGCCGGAGCGTGTCCGCGCAGAGTGCGTGCGCGGGCAGTACGGGGCGGGTTCAATCGCAGGTCAACCTGTTCCGGGCTATCGCCAGGAACAGGATGTCGCGCCTGATTCCACGACCGAAACCTTCGCTGCGCTCACGATGTACTTTGATAACTGGCGCTGGGCGGGCGTGCCCTTCTACCTTCGTTCGGGAAAACGCCTGCCGAAGCGCGTCACGGAGATTGCGATACAATTCAAGTCCGCGCCGCTGCCTTTGTTTGGCGAAGCGATGGAACAGATGACGCCGAACCAGCTCATCATACGCATCCAGCCGGACGAAGGAATCACCTTGCGCTTTGCCGCGAAAGTGCCCGGACAGGTGACGAACATCCGCGACGTGAACATGGACTTTCGCTACGGCGCATCTTTCGGCGTCCAGCTTGCGGAGGCTTACGAGCGCCTCCTGCTCGACTGTATTCTCGGCGACTCCACACTCTACGCGCGCAAGGACATGACCGAGCGCGGCTGGGAGATCGTCATGCCGATTTTGGATGAATGGGCGGCGACGAAGGACAAAGTAAATTTTCCGAACTACGAAGCCGGAACATGGGGGCCGAAAGAGTCCCACGATTTGATCGAGCGCGAGGGCAGACGCTGGCGCAGACCGTAAGAGCGTAACAAGTGACAAGAGCGCATCTCATAAATGCTAAAAAACATGAACCACGAAATAACACGAAACGGCACGAAACAAATTTTAGTGCTCTTTCGTGTCATTTCGTGGTTTCGCTGTGATGCGTTTCTATTTATGAGACCGCTTCAAGTCAAAATCTTGTCGAGCAGCTATCTTGGAATTTAATGGAGGATTTGAATTATGGATTCCATCTCATTTCCCTTGCCGCATCTGAGCTACTTTGCGCAAGTGTTGCCAAAATCAGCTCCAGGAATACATCGGGAGTTGACTGGCAATGACGAGGATGACAGGAATCATCATATAAGAGTCTTGCTTAACCCGAATCCACTAAGGTTGCGCCTTTCGTGGCGGAATAGCTCAGCCGACCGTGGACAGTTCATCGGAGTCTTTGATCTGGATTTACAGAAACTCCTTGCTGCGAATTATATTCGTCTTGAACCGGGGACACAGGATAAAGCTCGGCTTCGCTTTTATCATGGCTCGGATGATGTGATTTACATTCAAGCGAACATGGAAGGTCCGGGATTACCCATTGGAACAGTAGATTAGATAGCGTTGGACGCAGGCTAATCCCTGAGTCTCGACTCGCCACTTAAAGTAAAGATGGAGACACAAGAGAACACAGTTCAGGTGTCACCGACAAAAGGGATTGATGTCGGGAAGATTGAGAAGGAACTGGCGGCGATGTGGAAGCCTGCATCGGGGGCTGAAGGCTCGAATGCCGAGTCGGGCGTGACAAGGGCGTGCGCTTTGAATCTGCTTGTTTATGCGACCGTCGGAGAAGATCGCGCGCAGATTGACGAGATGCTTGATGAAGTGAGCGAGCAGCATCCGGGACGCACGCTCGTGCTGCTGGCTGATCGTCAGGCGAGCGAGCCGAAACTGGAGGCTCACGTCTCGACCCGCTGCCGGAGATTGGGCGGAAGCGGCAGGCAGGTCTGCGGCGAGCAGGTGACAATCGAAGCCAAGGGCGCGGCGGTCGAGACGGTGGCGTCTGCCATTGCGCCGCTGCTCGTGCCGGACGTTCCGGTCTTTCTCTGGTGGAAAGACATTCCGCATTACGAAGACAAACTCTTTAATCGAATGACCACGATGGCGGATCGCGTCGTGATTGATTCTTCATGTTTCGATCAGCCATACAAAGACCTCCAGCGCCTGCACCAAATCATCACAGAGCATCCGCAGTTTATGTCCGTGAGCGATCTCAACTGGGGACGGCTCACAGCATGGCGGACATTGATCGCCGGTTTCTGGGATGTCCCGGACTATCACTCGTACCTCGACCGGATTGAGCGCATCGTCGTCGAATACGATTCGCCAGACGTTGCGCCCGGTGAGGTTGCGCCGAAAGCTCTGCTCATTGTCGGCTGGCTCGCTTCCCGGCTTGGATGGAACGCTACGGAAGCGAGCGGGCGCGAAGAGCAGGGCGCAATCAATCTTCAGTTGCGGGCGGGCGAGCGCGAGGTCAACGTCGAGTTGCGCGCAACCACATCCTCCGGGCAGGCCGATGGGATGTTAGTTTCGCTCATGCTTTCCACAAAAGGCGCAGAATTTCACGTTGCGTTTAGTGATGACCGGAAGAAACTACAGACCGCCGCGAGGATTGACGGCCAATCTGCTATTGGTCGCCTCTTGAGCTATGAACAAAAGAGCGAAGGACGACGCCTGAGTCGCGAGCTATCTTTGCTCAAACGCGACCTCGTCTATGAACAGGCGCTGGCTTCCGTCTCTCAATTGATCGAAATGATGAAATAAGACATTCAATGGGTTTGTCTGCTTCTCGATTGATAGTTCCTTGTCTTTCTAACTACGCATGGAAACTCCCGAAGAAATATCGAAGGTTCGGATTTTCGAGGACGCGGCGGGAGTCGCCGAGGCTGCTGCCAACCGTTTCATCGAACTGGCGCAGGAGGCTATCGCCGAGCGCGGGCGCTTCACGGTTGCGCTCGCCGGTGGCTCGACCCCGCAGCGCGCTTATCGTTTGCTGGCGAGTGAACATTACAGGCAGCGCCTCGACTGGTCTCAGGTTCACATCTTTTTCGGCGATGAGCGCAGCGTTCCGCCCGACGATGCGGAGAGCAATTATCGCATGGCGAACGAGGCGTTGCTCTCGCATGTGGACTTGCCCGCAGAGAACATTCACAGGATGAACGGCGTGGGCGATGTGGTCGCCAACGCGCGCCTTTATGAAGACGAGCTGCGTACCTTTTTTAACGATGCCGCGTGGCCTCGCTTCGATCTGGTGCTGCTCGGCATGGGAGACGATGGCCACACCGCTTCGCTTTTTCCCGGCACAGAAGTTCTGGCTGAACAAGAGGCCTGGGTCGCGGGCGTCTGGGTCGAGAAGTTGAGCGCATATCGCATCACGCTGACCGCGCTCGCCATCAATCACGCCGCGCACATTATTTTTCTGGTCACAGGCGAAAACAAAGCCCAGCCGCTAAGAGAAATTCTCGAAGGTAAGCAGACCTCTGAGCAACTGCCCGCTCAGTTGATTAAACCACTCGACGGCTCGCTCGAATGGTTCGTAGACAGGGCTGCATCGGCACAGTTGAATGAAACAGGTCTGTAGGGGCAGGGCGGTGGTTTTATGGACAGCAAGCGTTTTTTCAATCAAGTGGCCGGAGAGTGGGATGAGATGCGCGCACATTTCTATTCGGAGAATGTGCGCGAGAAAGCTTTCGACATGGCGGGTGTTCAGCCCGGCCAACTCGCCGCCGATCTGGGCGCGGGGACGGGCTTTATGACGGAAGGATTGCTCCGCAGAGGCTTGAAAGTAATCGCGGTTGACCAATCGGAGCCGATGCTCCTGAAGATGAAGAGCAAGTTTGCTGGCTTCGATGAAATCAAGTGCCTGAAGGGAGAAGCTGAAAATCTGCCTTTGCCGGATGAAGCGGTCGAATATGTCTTCGCCAACATGTACCTGCATCACGTCGAAACGCCAGCCACCGCGATCAAAGAGATGGCGCGCATTCTCAAGCCCGAAGGTCGGCTCATGATTACTGACGTTGACGAGCACGGTTTTGAATTTCTCAAGACCGAACACCATGATCGCTGGCAGGGTTTCAAGAGAGCTGACCTGATGGAATGGTTTATCGCCGCCGGTCTCGGCAATGTATTGGTAGAAGACATCCATGAAGAGTGCCGCGTCCAATCAGCCAACGGTGAACAGGCTTTGATGAGCATCTTCGCGGCTTCAGGCGAGAAATAACAGGCGAGAAATAAATGTGGAGGGAAGATAGATGACCGAGCAGGAGTTTCAGGACGTGGTCAGGTTTCTCGAAGAAACGCCTGAAAGCATCCGGCAGTTGACCATTGCTTTCGCCAGTCAGGAATTGAGATGGAAGCCTGCCCTGAACGAATTCTCTGCCCTTGAGCAAGTCTGTCACCTGCGCGATCTTGAGCGAGAAGGTTACGCGGCGCGCATCAGCAAACTGCTCACGGAAAATCAACCCTCGCTGCCGGACTTTGACGGCGGTCGTGTGGCAAGGGAACGGGATTACAATACACAGGATTTCGAGTCGGCATGCCAAGCCTTTGCGCTGGCGCGTGCGGAGAATGTTCGGTTGATAAAATCTCTCTTGCCTGAGCAGTTGAATCGGAGCGGCGTGTTGGAGGGTATCGGCGCGATTACGTTAGAAAAACTGTTGCTGCTGATGCGCGGGCATGACCAATCGCACCGCAAGGAATTAAGTGAACTGCAAGAACGAATGCCCGGCGAGAGAAAATAGCTGAACTGACACACGGCGTTAGTAACCTGTCTTGCTTTTCTAATAACTGCCTCAAGCCGCCGTCTCTGTGATAGTCTTGCAGTGTGATGGCGGCTGCCGGAAAGACAATGGAGCAGGGCGGTGCGCTCGGCCACAGACTCTGGTGGCTGATTATCGGGCGCGTCGCCGCCGCCGTGATTCTCTTTGTCCTCTCCACGACGCTCTTTTCCCGCGAGCAGTCGGGTGATTCGGGGCGCAGTACCCTCCTCATCTTCCTTGTCGTCGTCGCGCTCTCCGTCATCTACGCCGTCGCGCTGCGCCTCAACCGGCGTTGGAGAGTCCAGGCCAGCATCCAGTTGTTCATAGACGTGCTGATTGTTACCTGGCTGGTCTGGGCGACGGGCGACGTGAGTTCACCTTTTGCCGCGCTGTATATCGTCATCATTTCGGTGGCCAGCATCTTTCTGGGGGCGCGCGCGGCGCTCGTCGCTTCGGTTGGTTGCGCGGCGATCTTTACAGGTCTCTCGACAGCCATCGTGGCGGATGTCATTCCCGCGCATACGTCACACGTGACCGACACCTCCACCTTGAAAGTAATTCAATCGGTCGGTCTCAACGACATAGCGTTTCTGTTCGTTGGTCTGCTGGCGGCGCGGCTCGCCAAGCGCCAGTCGCACTATGATGTGCGCTTGACTGAAACGACGCAGACGCTTGCCAATCTGCGCGCGTTGCACGAACGCATAGTCGAGTCCATCCGCTCAGGAGTCGTCACGACCGATCTTCAAGGACGCATCTACATTTTCAATGCCGCCGCCGAAGAAATCACAGGCTACCAGGCCGAGGATGTGCGCGGGCAGGGAGTTTCCATTTTCTTCGGCGAGATTGAAGAGCATGTCAGGCAATCAATGAGCGCGGCGGAGGCGGGCGAGACCAGCCCGCGCTTTGAAGCCGACTGCCTGACCGCCGACGGTCTGCGGCTGCGATTGGGCTTCAGCATCTTCCCCCTCTTTGCCGAATCCGGCGAGACGACCGGATTGGTCATCACCTTTCAGGATTTGACGCAGGTGCGTGCGCTCGAAGAAACTTCGCGCCGCCAGGATCGTCTCGCTGCCGTGGGGAGGGTCGCCGCCTCCATCGCGCACGAAATCAGAAATCCGCTGGCCGCCATGCGCGGCTCGATTCAGGTGTTGCGCTCCGAAATGGACGGCAACTCTTCGCAGGCGGAGCTAATGGAAATCATCCTGCGCGAATCCGACCGACTGAACCGCATCATCACGGATTATCTGACTTATGCGCGCCCGCGCTCGCACGCGCACCTGAGCGTTGACGTGCGCGAGCTGTTGCAGGAAACCTTTACGCTCCTGCGCCACAGCCCCGAATTACAGCCCGCTCACGGCCTGGAAGAAGAGTACGCGGAAGAAGCGGCGATGGTGAACGCAGACGCCTCGCAGCTCAAGCAGGTCTTCTGGAACATTACGCGCAACGCACTGCAAGCGATGCCTCAGGGCGGGACTTTGCGCGCGGAGCTTCGGCACGTTGCGGGGAATCGTGTGCGGATCACATTTACAGATACCGGACAGGGAATGTCGCCCGAACAGGTCGAGCAGCTGTTCGAGCCGTTCTCTTCCAGAACCGGCGGGACAGGGCTCGGCCTTTCGATTGTCTATCAAATCATCCGCGACCACGGTGGTACAATCAACGTCCGCAGCCGCGAGGGACAGGGAACAACGATTGCGATTGAGTTGCCAGGAGACAGGAGACAGGAGACAGAAGACAGGAGACAGAATGGATAGGACGGTTGCGAAGAACTTCCAAGACTTGCTCGTCTGGCAGAAAGCGCATCAGTTTGTCTTGTCCGTTTACCATTACAGTGATTATTTTCCCCAAAAAGAAATCTACGGGCTGACATCGCAGTTCAGACGGGCAGCGATTTCCATCCCGGCCAACATCGCGGAAGGATTCAAGAAAAAGGGTAAGATTGATAAAGCTCGCTTTATGAATATTGCGCAAGGCTCTCTCGAAGAGTGCCGTTATTATTTGATTTTAGCGAAAGACCTTGGTTATGGTGATAACCCGGAGTTGATGCCACTGCTCGAAGAGGTCGGCAAGATGCTGGGGAAATACATAGCAGTTCTTCTAACTCCTGACTCCTGACTTCTGTCTTCTGACTTCTGCATTATGTCAAAACTACTGATTGTTGATGATGAACAGGGGATGCGACAGCTCCTCTCAATCGTGTTCGGGCGCGAGGGGCACGAGGTGCGCGTGGCTGAGAACGGGCGGCGCGCTCTGGAGCTGCTGCGCGCGGAAGCGGCTGACCTCATCGTCTCCGACGTGAAAATGCCGGACATGGGAGGCATCGAGCTGCTGCGCGCGGCGCGCGAGTTGTTGCCGGAAGTCGCGGTCGTGATGATGACTGCGTTTGCGACCGTTGACACGGCGCGCGAAGCGTTCAAGCTCGGCGCAGACGATTTCATCACCAAGCCTTTCGACATCGACGAGCTGAAGCTGATCGTCGCCAAAGCTCTCGAACGCCTGACGCTCAAGAAAGAGGTCGAGACGCTCAAGATTGAAAAGGAAGCTCTCATCAAAGAGCAGCGCGAGCGTGGGCGGCTCGGCAACATCATCGGCCATTCTGAAAAGATGCAGGCCGTCTACCAGATGATCGAAACTGTCGCCGAAGTGCAGTCAACCGTGCTCGTCACGGGCGAGAGCGGCACGGGCAAGGAACTCGTGGCGCGCGCCATTCATGATCTCAGCCCGCGCGCCGAACGCCCCTTTGTCTCGATCAACTGCGGCGCGTTCACTGAAACGCTGCTCGAATCTGAACTCTTCGGCTACGTCAAGGGAGCGTTCACGGGCGCGAACACCAACCGCAAAGGTCTCTTCGAGGTGTCGAATCGCGGGACGATCTTCTTAGATGAGATCGGCGAGATGTCATCCGCCATGCAGGTCAAGCTCCTGCGTGTCTTGCAAGAGAGAAAGGTGCGTCCCGTCGGCGCGCATGAAGAACTCGATATTGACACGCGCGTCATCGCCGCCACGAATCGTGATCTCTCAATGATGGTCAAAGACGGCCAGTTCCGCGAAGACCTCTTCTACCGCGTCTCGGTAATTCCGATAGAGCTTCCACCTTTGCGCGAAAGGACGGAAGACATCGTGGAATTAACCGAGCACTTCATCAAGAAATTCTGCGCGCAGACGGGTCGTCAAGTCGCGATCAGCGATAAGGCTATGCAACTGCTCGAAGCTTACCTGTGGCCTGGCAATGTCCGTGAGCTTGAGCACACCATTGAGCGCGCCGTTGCGCTCGAACGCACAGACACGATTCAGCCCGAACGTTTGCCCGAACAGATTACCAACTACAATCCGGCGCGCGTCGCTTCCGCTTTTGCACTCCCCGACGAAGGCATCAACGTCGTCGCCTATCTCGAACAACTCGAAAAAACTTACGTCCTCGAAGCCCTGCGCCGGACAAACGGCAACCAGACGCGCGCCGCCGAACTTCTGCATCTCTCAGTTCGTAGCTTGCGACACCTGCTGGACAAGCACAACATTCGTAACCTGACGGCGCAACTGCGAGACTCTGCAACACGCAGCGCGGCAGAGTAAGAGAAGGAAAAAGGAAAAAGTTAAAAGGTAAAAGGGGAGGCGCAGAAACACATTTTATTAAAAGTGGTTTCAGCCGCACTTTTACCTTTTAACTTTTTCCTTTTTCCTTTCCTCGCGGCACAATCATTGCCTAAGGAGGTGAGAAATGCCCGCGCCGCACGGGTATCAAATCCCCTGAAAGAGTTAAGTCATCCTTCCACATGAGACATATTCCCACATCGCAAAGAGGTTTTTCGTTAATTGAATTGCTGATCGTTGTTGCCATCATCGGGATCATCGCCGCCATTGCAGTCCCTTATCTCGAAAAAGCCAGACAAGCCACCAAGTCCGCCTCAGCAGTCAATTCAATGCGTACCATCAACTCCGCTCAGGCTTCCTATCGTTCGGCGACAGGCCGCTACGGAAGTCTCACAGAGCTTGGAAACGCCAATTATATTGCCGATCCCAGCCTGAGCGGTGGCTCGAAGAGCGGCTACTCGTTCAACATGACGACCGCAACAGACCTCAACTACGAAGCTGTCGCCGATCCGCTTGTTGACCCGTTGAACGCCTTCCAGCATTACTACATTGATGCCTCAGCCGTCATCCGAAGCGAAGTCGGTACGCCCGCTACTGCGACAAGCAATCCCATTCAATAGCGACCCTCCAAGACACTCCTTCAAGCCATCTTTTGTTCCATCCACAATCTGCTTGATTTACCGAAAAGCGTCACTCGGAGACTGCCGTTATTTGTCAGCTCGCAGAGCTAGTTCCCTGTCTCGCCCGGTCGCAGAAAAGATTCTTCGTGTAAAAGCATGAGGTTTCGCTCGATTTCTACGATTCCCGCCGCGCGAAGGCTTACGGCACGCTGCTTGATAAGGAGAGGCTGACACATCGCGCGCCCCGCGCGGCACAAATGCCTGAGATAGAGCCGATGGCGCGAGAGTAAAACATCCCATTCAACCCAATTTTCTCTCCAAGGAGCACTAAGAACGAAATGCAACAGAAAAAAGGCCAGACCGGCTTCTCGCTCATTGAGCTTTTAATCGTCGTCGCGATCATCGGCATCATCGCGGCCATCGCCATCCCCAACCTTTTGGCTTCA
>JAVHVE010000023.1:0-12401 GCA_032160705.1 Acidobacteriota bacterium
TGGCTGGGTTAGTCAACCTCAGAGCTTATGAGAGAATCTTTCAAAGAACAGGATTGCAGTTGTAATGTCAGTGAACTGAACGGCAGCTTTGTCTTTTGTTAAGCTGCCTTATCACGCAACAGGTCTATAATAAACTTCCGCAACTCCTGATTTAGTTTCGTCAATCGCGGGTCGCGTCCCGCGCCAAGCGCCTGCGGGTAACGCGCTTTGATTGTGTATCGCAGCTTCCTGTTCGCCTCTCTAATTTGTCTGAGAGCAAACCTGATACCTGCTCCGCCGCGCTGTTGTCTCAACGGAGAGCCACTATTTATCTTCGTCCCGGCATTTGCGTGGCTGAAACTAACAACGCTCAGGACGATCATGATTAAAATAAACGTTGAGAAATGTTTTTTCATTCTTCCCCCTCTATCATGCTCTTCGGATAATTTGCTGACCCTGTCTGGATTCTGCGGCGTGCCTCACTCCGGTCTGTCAGGCGGCGGTGCGACGGCTGTAAATTCTTCATGGAAGCGCCGCGCGTACTGATTGAGCAACTCGTCCGTGCGCTCTAAATTCGTCGAGCGGACGACGAGGCCGACGTGATAGCGTTTCTTCACGCGATAGACGATCTCCTCATCCGTATATGCGCCGGTGTCCGGGTATTCCTGCCGCGCTAGAGAGAGCACGATACCGCCGTATTCTTTACGCTGGAGGGGAAGTTTGTATGAGTTATCGTCCCGCGCAATCTCGATTCTCGCCCACTCGCGCCAGATGTTAATCCCGCTCGCCGCCTCTAAACTTTCCGCGATATACGCGCCACCGACGCGCGCCGCAATCTCCAGAAAATAAAACTGTCCATCCTCGGCGCTCTTGATAAACTCGGCATGCGCCGCTCCGTGCATGAGACCGAGCGCCGCGATTAATTTGCGGTTGAGCTTGAGCAGCTTCCTTTCATCTTCCGAGCCGCGCCGGACGGTTCGGGAGATGAAGACGCCGCCCTGGTGTGTGACATCCATCGGCGGACGCCCGTAGGCACTGGCTCCTGCGAAAATCACTTTGCCTTGCTGGACGAGCGAGTCAACGTGGAAGACATCGCCCGCAACGTAGCGTTCGAGCAAATAGAAGGGCGAGCGTTCCCGCAAATTCTCTCGCGCGTCGAGAGTGTCAATCGCTCGCCAGACTTGTTCGGAATCTTCCAGCTTCTTGATTCCGATGGCGGAGACATCCGAGCGCGGTTTTAAGACCCAGGGCGCAGGCGTGCGCGCCATATAATCGCGCAACTCATCATAATTGAGCACGTGAACAAAATCCGGCACTTGAATTCCGGCGGCGCGAGCCCTGACGCGCATCATTAGCTTGTCGCGGAAGACGCGCGCCTGAGCGCTCGTCATCCCATCCATGCAGAGATGCTCACGAATGAGCCCGGCGGTGATGACATCGAATTCTTCGAGGGCGATGATGCGATCAATCTTTTGCGGGCGTCCGAGCTGGCTGACGGCGTAGATGAACAACTCCGGCCCGGCATCGTTTGGCAGAGCGATAACGTCGTCCAGACTCTCGCGCGGCCAATCCTCGTGCAGAATCTTCTCTCTGGTCACGAGGATGACACGTGCACCTCGTCGCTTACACTCGCGGATGAATTCCACGCCTTTGAAATAGCTTGCCAGACAGACAAAGGTGAGAGGGCGCGTTCGCGTTTCGCTCATAGGCGTCTCCGCTTTAGTTATGTATCGTCGGCGTCCGTTTGCACGCCTGTCCCTAAGCCGCCGTCGAGAATGGTGCTCAAGCCTGCGTTCTCTTCCCCGCCGGTCGGCGCGTTTGGCTCGCTGGCCTCGCCCTGCTCTTCGTCGCGCGTCGGCTCTTGATCCGAGTAATTAGAACGCATCTCATCAATGTTAAAAAACATGAACCACGAAATGACACGAAAGAGCACTAAAATTTGTTTCGTGCCGTTTCGTGTCATTTCGTGGTTTCGCTGTGATGCGTTTTTATTTATCAGACCGCTTCTAATGAACGTCATACAAAAAAAGTCCCCTTTTTGGAAATCCGGCGAGCCTTTCAGGCACGTAGATGTTGCGTCCGGCGTGGAATTGGACGTATATAACATACAATGCCGGAGCAATACAGATAGAGTCTTTGCCTGATTCATATTTTGTTCGACCCTCGCTCTCGTCTCTTGATCGCTGATCTGGACGCCTGATGATCTTTCGTAGCCCTTACACAGAAGTATTGATTCCAGAGATTCCGTTGGCGCAGGCCGTGCTGCGTCGCGCCGAAGAATTGTCCGACAAGCCTGCGTTGATTGACGGCCTGACAAACCGTGTGCTGACCTACGGGCAGCTCAGCCAGCAGGTCTTGCGGGTGGCTGCCGGGTTATTCGAGCGCGGCTTTCGCAAAGGCGAGGTGCTGGCCATCTTCAGCCCCAACCTCATGGAATACGCCGTCGCCTTTCATGCGGTCGCAACGCTCGGCGGCATCGTCACCACGATCAACCCGCTCTACACCGCCGATGAACTGGCTCATCAACTCAAGGATGCGGGCGCGAAATACCTGCTGACAGTTCCGCAGTTGATGGACAAGGGCGTGGAAGCGTGTCTCGGCTCAAAGGTGCAGGAGATTTTCGTTTTCGGCGAAGCAACGGGCGCGACACCGTTTGCTTCGCTGCTCGAAAGCACAGGTGTCGTGCCGGAAATTGAAATCAATCCCCGCGAAGACATCGTCGCGCTTCCCTATTCGAGCGGCACGACCGGCGTGGCCAAAGGTGTGATGCTGACGCATTACAACATGGTCGCCAACCTTTACCAGCTCGAAGAGCATGATTGCACCTCCGAACGAGACACGATGATCGCCGTCCTGCCTTTCTTTCACATCTACGGCATGAACGTCATTATGAACGTAGGTCTCTTCAACGGAGCAACCATCGTCACCATGCCCCGCTTTGAGCTGGAACAATTTCTCGGCGTGATGCAAACCTACAAGGTCACGCGCGCTCACCTTGTGCCGCCGATCATCCTGGCGCTGGCCAAGCAGCCAATCATCGAGAAGTACGATCTTTCAAATCTCGAACTCATCATGTCGGGCGCTGCGCCTCTGGGCGAGAGTTTGACCGCCTCTTGCTGCGAGCGTTTGCATTGCGTTATCAAGCAGGGATACGGCATGACCGAATCCAGCCCGGTCACGCACATGTGCTCCGAAAACCCTGCGGAGATTAAGAACGGCTCAATCGGTCAGTGTATTCCGAACACCGAATGTAAAATCGTGAGCCTTGAGACCGGCGACGAATTGGAGTCCGGGCAGGAAGGTGAACTGTATGTGCGCGGGCCGCAGGTGATGAAGGGCTATCTCAATCGCCCGGAAGCCACTGTGCAGACGGTTGACGCTGAAGGCTGGCTGCACACGGGCGACATCGGCTACGCCGACGAGGAAGGACATTTCTTCGTCGTTGACCGCGCCAAAGAACTCATCAAGTACAAAGGCTTTCAGGTCGCGCCCGCAGAGTTGGAAGCCATTCTGCTGACGCACCCGATGATCGCGGACGCCGCCGTCATTCCCTTCCCGGATGAGGAAGCGGGCGAAGTGCCCAAGGCTTTCGTCGTCTTGAAAGGCGTAGCGAGTGCAGAGGAGATCAAGAGTTTCGTGTCGGAGCGCGTCGCACCCTACAAGAAGATTCGCCGGATAGAGTTTATCGAGCAGATTCCAAAATCGCCTTCGGGCAAAATTCTGCGCCGTGTTTTAGTTCAACGTGAGAGAGAAAGGAAATCGAGTTAATGTCCCCTGAAATTATTTCAAGAGCAATCAAAGCCTACTTTGCTGCGATACGCGCGATGGATGCTGAAAGTTGGATCGCCACTTTTGCGCCGGATGCCTCCAGCTACGACCCTGTGGGAGCGCCGCCGACCACTGGCCATGAGGCCCTGCGACAATTCTTTGCCGCCATTGTCGGAGCATTTGAAAAGGTCGGATTGTCGGAAGACCACATTTTCATCGCCGGGAACGGAGCAGCCGTCAAGTGGACTGGCCGGGGCAAAGGCAAGAATGGTCGCGAGGTCAGGTTTGAAGGAATTGATATTTTCGAGCTGAACGAAGAGGGGCTGATTCAGACCATTCGAGCTTACTGGAATCCCGCCGAAGTAATGATGCAGTTGCAAGGTTAAGCTCAACGATAACAGGGGAGCTTCTAACGCATTCGCCTAAATTTATGTCCAAAGTGATTCGTCTTGCGCTGGCCGTCATCATCGCGCATACGGTAGTTCTTTCTTTGCACTCAGCAGCCCATCAGGTTCTTGGAGTTGAAGCTTCACAGGCTCAACTCTTTTTTATTGTCATAGTCATCATGATCGCTCCGCTCGTGGCCGGACTTCTGCTGTGGAAGAGGATGCTGACGGCAGGTGCTGTGCTCATGGTATGTTCGATGGCAGGCGCTTTGATCTTCGGAGTTTATAATCATTTCGTGGCCATCAGCCCAGATCATGTTTCTCATATCGCCCGTCTGCCGCAGAAAAATTGGGCGATTATTTTTCAGACAACTGCCGCCCTGCTGGCTCTCGTCGAGGCGTTCGGAATTTGGGCCGGGATTCGGACGCTGAAGAAAAGTTGAGTTTTGGCTGAATGGTGGCTCGGCGTCAGTCATCAACAAATGCGGGCAAGCGATTTATCCACTAAGCTACACGAAAAGACACGAAATAATTGAAGTCACTTTTTTCGTGTCGCTTCGTGTGACTTAGTGGATGGCAAAGCTGAAAACTTTATGCTTGACGCTCTCCGTCTGACCGGACTATCTTCGCTCGCATTAATTCATCACACGGAGATTTTAATTCATGTCAACATCATCGGTCGTATCATCAACTCCCGCCTGGGCGATTCCCGATTACCTTGAAACGCGCGATGGACATTTGAGCATCAACGGCGTGGATGCGCTTCGCCTTGTCAGCGAGTATGATTCGCCGCTCTACGTCTTTTCAGAACCGCGCATCCGCTCGAATATCAAACGCCTGCAACGCGCCGCCGAACTCGTCAATCGCCCCGTGCGTTTCTGCTACGCCTCGAAAGCCAATTCCAACATGGCCGTGCTCAAGACCGTGCGCGATTCAGGGATTGACATCGAGGTCAATAGCGGCGGCGAGCTTTACAAAGCCTTACGCGTCGGCTTTCGCCCCGAACAGATTATCTTCAATGGCACGAGCAAGACGGATGCGGAATTGGACGAAGCCGTGCAGGCAGGGATTTATTCGATCAACGTTGATTCGATTTACGAGATAGAGTTGGTGGAGAAAGCTGCGCAAAGAATTGGTAAACGCGCCAACATCGCCTTGCGCCTGACGCCTGAGATCGGCACACGCTCACACTTAGGCTTGCAGACTGCGCTTTTGACTTCAAAGTTCGGCATCTCTTATTCCGAAGTCCTCGAAGCTTTCCGGCGCGGCCTGCGTCACCCCGAACTTGTCCGTGTCTGCGGCATACACATCCACGTCGGCTCGCAAACCCCGGACATAGAGCCTTTCGCCGCTGCGTTCAAAACCATGTGGGAACATCTTGTCACGCTGCACCGCGAGACGGGACACACGCTCGACCACATCAATCTCGGCGGGGGGATTCCCGTCAACTACCTGCGTGATAAATCACTGGCGGATCAACTGCCCGAACACGAGCGCGACATGCTCGGCGCTGAACTCGAACCCGAAGACGTGCTCGCGGGAGCGCTGGATGCGGCGCGTGAATCCGCCCGCACCGCCGATGCCGAACACCTGTTCGACCGCGTGACCATTTTGCTTGAGCCAGGCCGCAGCATCATCGCCGATGCCGGGCTGGTCTTAACGACCGTTCGCAACATCAAGCGGCGGCCTGAAACAAACGATGTCTGGCTGTTGACAGACGCGGGCTATAATCTCCTGCTCTCGATGAACAATTACAAGTGGTACTACCATCTCATCTCCGCATCGCGCGCCGTCGAGACACCTGATGAAAACTATAAAGTCGCCGGGCCGCTCTGCGATTCGGGCGACGTGTATTTTGACATCGAGCGCGAAGGACGCTTGCCCGACTATCGCTGCTTACCGGCGCATGTGCAGCCCGGCGAAGTGCTCGCCCTCCTGAACAGCGGCGCATATTCGCTCGCGCAGATGTTCCATTACAACGGTCGCCCGTTGCCAGCCGCCGTGATGGTGCGCGGGGGCGAGCAGGTTGATTTGATTCGCCGCCGCGACACCTATGAGGATTTAGTTACGCACGATGTCTGGTAATCTAAGCGGAGCAATCTCAATTCTTATCTTCAGACAAATCCATCTGAGTAACAAAGAAGATGCTCAAACAAAACCTATCAAACAGGAAGTTCACGCGCCGGAAGTTTCTTCAAGCCGCAGGGACAGCGGCGCTTGGCGTTCCGCTCCTCTTCAAGGACTCGTTCTCAATCCAGCGCCGTAAATATTCGGCCATCATTATCGGCGCGGGTCTGTCGGGTCTTGCCGCAGCCCACACGCTCAAAGAAGCACACTGGGACGTGACCGTTCTCGAAGCCAGGAAACGCATCGGAGGCCGTGTTCTCTCCTTCAGCTTTAAGGATTCAGACCTCGTCTGCGAACTCGGCGGCGAGTGGGTTGGCGAGAGCCACGAGCGCATGAAGGCGCTTTGCCAGGATTTCGGAATCAAGCTGAAAGACCATCGATTCCAAACGTCGCTGATGCGTAACGGCGTCGTCTCGCGCCCCAATCAATGGAATTTTTCGCCGCAAGCGACAACGGCTTTTGAGAAGTTTAGAAAAGAGTTTGAGGAAAAAAAACGCGGCGACAAGCAGCGGCGTGCCAGTTACGAAAGGCGTCTTGATAGCTACGATTGGTGGACGAAGCTCGAAGAGATAGGTTTTACGGAAGACGATCTTCTTTTGCGCGACCTACAGGACAGCACGGACTTTGGCGAATCCATACGCCACGTCTCGGCCTTCGCCGCAGCCTCAGAGTATTTCGAGTCCAGCCCGGCTAACGAGATGGATTACAAGATGGACGGAGGCAATTCACGCCTCGTTAATGAATTCGCTTCACGCATCGGAAGGGATTCGATTCGTGAGGGTACGCTCGTCGAAGAGATACAGCAGCGCGGCGGAAGAGTGATCGTCAAAACTAAAAACGGCACGTTCAGCGCCGACGCATGTATCTGTACCGTGCCTTCGCGCGTGCTCGACAAAATACGCTTTGACCCGCCGCTCCCGACGGCCTACGCAGAGGCCGCCGATCAACTTCAGTATTCACGTATCATCAAGAACTCCGTCCTCTTTGATCGCAGATTCTGGGGCGCAGAGGATTTTTCACTGGTCAGCGATGTCACATCGCACTACTACTTTCACAGCACAAAGGATCAACCGGGCAGGCAGGGGATTTTGTGCAGCTACGCGATAGGCGAGAAGGCCGACGTGCTGGCCGCTCAGGACAATGCCCGCCGCTCGGAAATCATTACGCGCGATCTCATTCCGTTTAACCGAAACGCCCCCGAGCTGGCGCGCGACATACAGTCTTATGCCTGGCAGCGCGATCAATTCACGGGCGGCGGGTATGCCATCTATCGCCCCGGACAGTGGTTCACAATTCGCCCTGTGTTGCAGAGACCGCACGGCAAAGTGCTGTTCGCCGGAGAACACCTTGCAGACTGGCAGGGCTTTATGGAAGGCGCAGTCGTGACGGGAGAAGAGGCTGCCAAAACTTTAGCAGGAAGAATAGGGCGCAAGCGTGCAGCCTGAAAAGCCGTAAACCGTAACAGGCGACAGGTGACAAGGGAAATGCTTATTCTTTCCTGTCACCTGTCACTTGTCACCTATCACGGTTCTTAATCGGACAAAAGAGAATATGTCGAAACTCGCACCCAGCAACGTGACGCTCATTCGCGGCCTGACTCTTGTGGCTGCGGCTTCAATCGTGATCGGCAACGTCATCGGCACGGGCGTCTTTTTGAAGGCGCGCGTAATGACTTGCAATGTCGGGACGCCGGGCATGGTGATTACCGTGTGGGTGGTCGCGGGAATTCTCAGTCTGGCGGGAGCGCTGACCTATGCCGAGCTGGCGGCGATGATGCCTCGCGCTGGCGGCGAGTATGTGTTCATGCGCGAGGCGTATGGCCCACGCTGGGGTTTTCTCTACGGCTGGATGCAGATTTTTATCGCCAAGACCGGCTCGCAGGCTTCTGTGGCCGTCGCCTTTGCCATCTTCCTCAACAACCTGACGGGCAATGCGCTCGGCACACCTTTCTTCACGGTCAATCTTTTCGGAAAGGCGTTTGATTTCGGCTACCTGCAACTCATTGCACTCTCTTTAATCGCCATTTTCACCCTGGTTAATTGCGCCACTGTGATTGTCAGCGGATGGATTGCAACGGTCTTGACGGGAGTGAAAATCGCGCTCGTGCTGGGAATCGGTATCGGAGCTTTTGTGCTGGCGAGCGGAGATTGGAGTCATTTCTCGCTGGCGAACGTGGGCGGGATGTGTGAAGACGTGAATCCGGGAACGATGTTCGGCGTTGCCGGGTTCAGCGCGGCGATGTTGGGAGCGCTCTGGGGCTACGACGGCTGGAACAATCTCACACTTGTCGCAGGCGAAGTGAAAGACCCGCAGCGCAATATTCCGCGCGCGCTCATCGGCGGGACGATTCTGATTATCCTGCTCTATGTCTTCGTCAATCTAGCTTACTTCTATGTGCTCACACCGACTGAGATCGCCAGCGTGCCCAAAGCTTCTTCCGTCGCCAGTGAAGTAGCCAAGAGCTTTCTGGGCCCGGCTGCTATCGCCCTGATCGCGGCTTCGTTGATGGCTTCTTCAATCGGCACGCTGCACACTTCGATTCTGACAGGCGCGCGCGTGCCCTATGCCATGTCGCGCGACCGTCTCTTTTTTGACAGGCTCGCGCGCCTTTCCCCGCGAACGCACGTGCCTATCGGTGCGTTGGTGCTGCAAGGCATCTGGGCGGGTATTCTGACGCTCTCCGGCTCATTCGATACTTTGACGGATTATGTCATCTTCGGCTCGTGGATTTTCTACGGGCTGACGACCGCATCGGTCTTCATCTTCCGCCGCAGGATGCCGAACGCCGAACGGCCATACAAGGCCTGGGGTTACCCGGTTGTGCCCGTGCTCTTTCTGCTCGTCACCGGATTCCTGCTCTTCACGACGCTGCTGCCCGATCCGGCGGCTGGTTTAAAGGGCATTAACCTCAACGCGCTGGTCGGTGTGGGACTGATCGCCCTCGGACTACCCGTTTACTGGTACTTATCTCGCCGCCACCATGTTGATTACGAGGGAGAGCCTGCCGAAAGGGAAGATTCGGCTAATAAACTTTAAGCAGAAATGGCTGACTGAGGATGCGTTTTCCGGCGAGCGCGCAAAATTATTCTTGACTTGCTGTCCGAGTTGGCTTAGAAGCACTGTGGTCAGACCGCAAAATGAAACAGGGTGGCTGGATGGAACCGGACACTCTAATCTCAAAAAACTAACTTAACTAACAAAAGGAGCCCCCAGCATGGATAGTCGTATTCTAGGTATTATCGGAGGAGTTTTACTTCTCATTGGTGTTTTTTGCCCACTTGTCGGCGTTGACTTTATGGGACAGAGCATGAATGTCGCCTATATTGGCAGCGGTACGGGAACAAGCTGGGAGGGATTGCTCCTGATTCTGCTCGGCATCGCAGCAATCGCTCTGGCAGTTTTGCGGAAATATAAACTCTTGCTCGTCCCCGGAATCATCGCTCTCGCCGTCATCGCCTACGATTATTTCAGCTTCAAATCGAAGATGTCTGAAATGGTAGCTGGCGCAGGCACACAGGGTACAGCGGTGCAAGATGCCGTCTCGATGAAGTGGGGCTGGGTTGTTTTGATCCTGGGCGCGCTCGTGCTTCTCGCCGCCGGTGCGATGGGACGCAATCTGCCCGCCCCCGGCGCGAATTATGGAGCGCCGCCGCCGCCTTATACTCCGGGACGATAGACGCCTAACACTGTTCTTCGAGCGTGAGCGCCCTTACTGCTAAGGGCGCTCACCGTTTTACCTGCGTCGAGCTAACCAATTATCAACCTCACACAGAAGTATTCGCCGGATGGGATCGAACAAACGCACGCTTGCTTTGATCGGCGCATCCGCGCTGATGCTCGGTTTCTTTCTGCCTGTCATCACCTTCTTAGGTTTCGTCAATTGGAGTTATTTTGACCTTCTCACAAAAGTCTCTACGCGGTTCATCACCGGCCTCATCATTTTTGCTCTCGGCGGATTGTCCCTCTTCCTTGCTCTGAAGAATAATTTCAAGCCTTTAATTGCGACAGGGATTCTGGCGCTTGCTATCCTCGCCTTTGATTTCATCACATATAAAAGGTGGCTGGCGGGTTTATCGCCCACAGGCCGAATAGGGTCTGGGTCTGGCACATTGGGAAAATCGCCCGCAGACTTCGGGCGATTTGCTGACGAGTTGGCAGGAATTGTTATTCAACCCGCCTGGGGGATGTTCATCCTGGCTATCGCCGCGATTCTTCTGATCGTAGCCGGGGCATCGAAAAATCCAATCCCCACGAACGGCACGGACTGGAACAAGAATCCGCCGCCGCCGCTGGACTATTCCTGAAAAGGCCAGCGCACTCTCAGTCTCGGCCTCTCTCTTCGGACTCTTCGGACAATTCAGACGCGAATAACTCAAGCTCTCAAGAGCGTGAAGCCAATGCTTCGCGGGCGACTTCTTTGTCATCGAAGTGCGAGGTCTCGTGGCCGATGATCTGATAATCCTCATGCCCCTTGCCCGCGATGACGACCAAATCGCCCGTGCGCGCTTCCATGATTGCGCGCTGGATGGCTTCGCGGCGGTCGGCAATCTTCTCATACGGTTTAGCAGTCTCGCGCATCCCCGTTTCAACGTCGGCCAGAATTTTCAAAGGGTCTTCCGTGCGCGGGTTATCCGAAGTCAGAATCACGACATCAGACAAACTCGCAGCCGCCTGGCCCATCGGGGCGCGCTTTGAGCGGTCGCGGTCGCCGCCGCAACCGAAGACCGTGATGATTCTCCCGCGCGTCACGTCGCGCGCTGTCCGCAGCACGTTGACGAGCGCATCATCGGTGTGCGCGTAGTCCACGACGACCGCGAAATCCCCGGAGTGCGGCACTCGCTCGAAGCGACCCGGCGCACCCGCACAGGTTTCTATGGCTCTCGCAATCACGTCCAAATCATAATCGAGCGCCAGCCCTGTCGCGGTCGCCGCCAGGATGTTGTAGATGTGCGGACGACCGACCAGCGGCGAGTGAAGACGGCGCACGCCTGCCGGAGTGCGAAGCGTAAAATGCATCCCTTCAAGCGAGTGCTCCACATCGGTAGCTGTCACGTCCGCCTCGACATTGAGCGCATAACGGACAACCTCGGTTCCGCTTCCTTCCAACTCATCTGCCAGCTTCGCACCGCGCTCATCGTCAACATTGATGACGGAGACTCGCGGAGTTCCGCCGAGGCTGGCATCGAACAGCCGACGCTTGGCCGCGAAGTAGTTATCCATTGTGCCGTGATAATCAAGATGGTCGCGCGTCAGGTTGGTGAAGACGGCAACGCTGTAATGAAGGGCGTCGCAGCGGTGCAGGTCAATCGCCTGCGAAGAACTCTCCATTACGGCCACGCGACAATTCGCTTCGACCGCGCGGCGCAGGATGCGTTGCATGTCGGTCGCTTCGGGTGTAGTTCGTTCAGCCTTCCAGCGTTCCTTATCAATCCTGTACTCAACTGTGGTCGTCATCGCCACGGGCTCGCCCGCGCTTTCTGCGATTGCAGCGACCAGATAGGTCGTCGTCGTCTTGCCGTTCGTCCCCGTGATGCCGACAAGCTCCAACTCGCGCGACGAGTGGTTGTGAACTTCTGCGGCGGCCAGCGCCATCGCGCGCCGTATCTCACCAACTTCAATCCATGCTCCGTCGAAATCTGCGGGCGCTTCGAGTTCCGAGATGACGCCGACTGCGCCCTGCTTCATCACCTGCCCAACAAAGCAGTGAGCGTCCAACTGCCCCCCGCGCACGGCGGCAAAGAGACTTCCCCGCCGCGCCTGTCGCGAATCGTGTGTCACATCCAGGACTTCCCTGCTCTCATCTCCGGTCAACTTGCCGTTTACCACTCGCGCCACATCGCCGAGCGTTACCCGCCGTCTTTGTTTAGTTGCTTCAAACAATCTTCTTTACCATCCATTCAAGTTTTCTCTGCACACCGCAGGCGCAGGCGATTATAGTCTGTCGGGGCAGGACTTGTTCAATTGTGGAATGCGGATTTCGGATTGCGGATCGGAAAGCAGTTAATCAAAGAGTTCGCATCAATCCGCCGCGGGAGCGGCGCTTGACTTTAGCCCGGCCTTTCAAGGCCGGGAACACAATTGGTAATTTATGATTTGCGTCGCGTCAGCGACGGTTGAACTCATCGAAGAGGCTGATTCAAT
>JAVHVE010000024.1:0-90039 GCA_032160705.1 Acidobacteriota bacterium
AAGGTTCATGCCTGTGACGGAGAGAAACAGTTGCGGCTTCCGGCTGAGTTTGTGATAGAGGGACATATTGGATGACTCCGTTACGCAAACTTAGCTCTTGAAGCCTTATCACGCAACAGGTCTAATCTAACTGTGTTCCCAAAGAAGCTAATGTAATCAGTTGGAAGCAAGGTTCAACTGTTTACGTTAATTTCAGTAATCTCAATACTGAGCAACGTAGACAGGTTCAAATTGCCGTCAATTCTTGGAATACCGCAAATCAGACTAACGGTTCATACATCACGTTTTCAACGACTGCTCCTCCAGCCGGATCAACTGGCCATATTCTTACATTTGAGGTTGGGCAAACCCAGACAAATCCTAGTACTGGCGTCGCACCTCCAGCGCAAGCTTCAACCCCCACGCCTGACGCGAATGGCAATCGAACAAGTTCAACTATCACCTTTAGCAACACCGCAACACATGTAGGACCAGACGCAGTTACCCAGCAAAAGGCACTAGATGAAACAACGTCAAGTGACATCTTCACAAAAGTTGCTTTGCATGAGATGGGACACACAATGGGCTTGGGTGAAACCACAATACCAGGTACTGGTGGTAGTGGGGTTTGCGGTTCAAGCGGACAGATAGCAGGAGCATCTGTAATGAATGGGCTGTGCGGTGCAAACGACTGGGGGAATAATATGCCCACTTCAGTGTCCGCATGTGATAACCAAGATGTTAATGCAGAAATACCTTATCAAACGCTACCGCCATCGTGCGGTGGTGAGCCGGAAAACACCAATTGCTGGGAGACTGGATGGCAAGGGGAATCCTGTTGTTATCAGCAAGGATGGGTTTGGGAAAACTGTCAGTGCGCCCGCCCTGCAAATAATGATGGCTCACCTATTCTAGTTGACATTTTGGGTAATGGCTTCAGCCTAACGAGTGGCTTAGGCGGCGTCATGTTTGACCTTAATTGTGATCAGGTGAAGGAGCGGTGGTCATGGACCACCGCTAACTCAGATGACTCATGGCTCATCCTCGACCGCAACGGCAATGGCATCGTAGACAATGGGCGAGAACTGTTCGGTGACTATGCGCCTCAGTCACCCTCGTCAACGCCTAACGGCTTTAGAGCCTTAGCAGAGTACGATAAGACCGTAAAAGGCGGTGACAACAACGGGGTGATAGATGAAGGAGATACCATTTTCTCCAACTTGCGGCTCTGGCAGGATACGAATCACAACGGGATTTCGGAGTCAGGAGAGTTGCATATGCTGCCAGAACTAGGTGTCGCCAAGCTAGAGCTTGATTATAAAGAGTCGAAGAGAGTTGACCAGTATGGCAATCAGTTTCGGTATCGAGCCAAAGTCAGAGATGCACATGATACGCAGGTAGGTCGCTGGGCTTGGGATGTGTTTCTGGTCTCTGCGCCATAATGCGCTAGAGTTTAGTGCGTAATTCTTAAATACCCGCAAGCAATTATGAGCTTGCGGGTATTTTTTATTTGCAGTTAAAATCCGCTTATCTCCCGACACTGTAATGTATGTCACTAATTGAGCATCAAGTAGAAATTCGCACCGGGCGGCGCGACAATGATGGTCAGATACGCGTTTCCATCTTTATGGATGAGCTGCTGGCGTTGACGCTCGAAGGGCACGGCGAGCGTGCGCCGACGCTCCTGTTGACGCTTGAGCAGGCGCACAGACTTCAGGACGCGCTCGCAGAGTTGACCCGGCGCGTGGAAAGTGTGGCGCACGAGCGGCAAACGGAAGCGTGGGAGGGCGAGGAGCGAAGGCGATTGGCGAGTTGAAATGAGAAAAGGGCGACGCCGTTTTCGTGTCGGCGCACGCCCTTCTTAATTTAGCTTACCCGCCAGCGGAAGCTTTTATTTCTTGAGCAGTGTGACTTCCACAGGCTCTGAGAGTGAATCAACCGGGATGACCATCTTGATCGGTTGATAGCCCTTGGCTTTGATGATTAGCGTCAGCTTGCCCATGTGAATCGGGGGCAACACGGCGACGCCTCTACTGTCCGTCGTATTCCAGGACTCGCAGAAAAAACCGTCCGTGCGCTCGGACTCTAATTTGGCGAAAATGTTTCCGATGGGGTTGCCGTTTTCGTCCTCGACGCGCAGGTCTAGACGACCGATGCCGTTGATTTCCTTGGGCGCACGACCCATGTTCGGGATGTCGTTGCTGTTCTGAGTTCCATTCTGCTGGCTCTGCCCGAGACTGAGACTGAAGGACGCTGCAATAATCAGCGCGGCGATGAATAACTTACGCATTTCTTTTCTCGACTCCTAAATTTTGGCTATGATGAGGTCGTTATACCGGGGGGCTGGCGGCGTTAATTCAGATGCCTGTTGAGCAATGGCCGTTGTCTGCCACGCACCTTTGATTATACAGCCATTCAGGGAAATTGAAAGATTTAAATGCGTTTCTGTTAAACACCTCTGCGTTTAATTTTCAGCCATGCTCTCAAGGAGAAAAACGTGAAGAAAACATTGGTCTCCCTGTTCATCATTCTCTCGCTTTGCCCGAATTTTGCCAGCGCGCAGACCGGCTCGTCCGCTCAGAAACGTAATTCCCTGATCTTCATCAAGGCCGGACGGCTCGTGGATGTTCGCGCGGGGCGCGTTCTCGAAAATCAGGGTATCTTGATTGAGAATGATCGCATCAAGGCGGTTGGCCCATTTGACAGCCGTCTCGCGCTCATTCCTCAGGGGGCGCGCATCATAGACCTCTCAAAAGCGACCGTGTTGCCCGGCCTCTCTGACTGTCACACGCACGTGCTCCTGCAAGGCGACATCACGGCGGCTGACTACGACGAGCAACTGCTCAAAGAATCCATCCCTTATCGCACCATCCGCGCAACGGTTGCCGCGCGCACAGCCTTGATGAACGGTTTTACGGCATTGCGCGATCTGGAAACAGAAGGCGCGATGTATGCCGATGTGGATGTCAAAGTGGCTATCAACCGAGGCGTCATTCCGGGGCCGCGCATGTTTGTTTCAACACGCGCATTTTCGGCGACGGGCATGTACCCGCTCTCAGGTTATTCATGGGAGTTGAAAATGCCGGAAGGCGTGCAGATTGTTGACGGCGCGGACAACATTCGCCGCGCCGTGCGCGAGCAGGTCAAGTATGGCGCAGACTGGATCAAGTTTTACGCCGACCGTCGTTACTTTATGAAAGACGGTCAGCTTCACAGTTGGGTGAATTTCACGGATGAAGAGATGAAGGCTCTGGTGGATGAGTCGCACCGGCTGGGTCGTCGTGTGGCCGCGCACGCGATGGGACGCGATGGCATCGAAGCATCGCTCCGCGCTGGCGTTGATTCTATAGAGCACGGCTATGGGCTGGATGAAGAGTTGATGGACAGGATGGTCAAGCAGGGCGTGTACTGGTGTCCGACGATCTACGTTGGTGTTTATGTCGCGGAGGGGCGCGCGGCGGCTGGCGCTCCAATCTGGCTCACGATGCGCGACCTCGAAGCCAAAGCCTTTGGCATCGCCGTGCGCAAAGGCGTCAAGATAGCTTACGGGACGGACGTGGGCGGTTTTGCCTGGACGGAGAATCAAGCCAAAGAGTTTGCCTACATGGTGCGCTACGGGATGACGCCGATGCAGGCGATTCAATCGGCGACGACCGTTGCCGCAGAGCTTTTGGAAAGGCCAAACGACATGGGCGCGATTGAAGTCGGGAAATACGCCGACATCGTCGCGGTCGCGGGCGATCCCGTTAAAGACATCACGGAACTTGAGCGCGTGCGCTTCGTCATGAAAGGCGGCGAAGTGGTGAGAAATGATTTCGGTCGCTGACGCTTGCCCGATTAAGATTTTCGCGCGACACTGAGAGGCGTTTAATAAAACTGTAGGGGCAGGGACAATTACTCTGCCCGGATGGTTACGTAATAAGGCGGCAAGAGGACTTGTCCCTGCCCCTACATTAATATGGTGAGCGGGAGAAGTAGTTTTGAGTACGAAGGAAATTTACGCCGACGATGCTAGCTCGGAAGAGAAACCCGGCAGGCGATTGATTTTCATCTTCCTGGCCGTCCTGCTCGCCGTGTGCGTGCTGGGAGCGGCGGCTTACTTCATCGCAAGAAACAGGGCAGCACGCTTGAGCAGCGCTGGTGCGCCCGCCGTCCCGCCTCTATCTAACGAAGTGCCGTCAACAGCACCTGCGGTGGGGAAATCGTGGAAAATCGCGGGCGCGCTTACCGAAGCCTGCACTTGCTCCGTGCCGTGTTCCTGCAACTTCGGCCAAGGGCCGTCGCCGCATTCTTACTGCTACCCGTTCTATTCCTATCACATTCGCAAAGGAAACTACGGCGACATTGTGCTCGACGATTTGCACTTCGGTTCAGCCGATCTGCGCGGCGGGCGGCACATGTTCATGGACGAGCGCGCCGACGAACGCCAGCGCGAAGCATTGCGCGTTATTATGGCGCGCGTCGTCGAGCGCGTTTCGGCTGAAGACGCGGAGAAGAAAGCGAAAGAGATTTCGGGAGAGATACGCTACACGCGGGTCGAGCAAGAGTACACTGAGCGGAAGAATCTCTTGAAGGTGGCGGGCATGGGCGAGTTTGCCGCCGATTACGTCATGGGTCTGGACAAGTCTGCTCCCATCGTCGTCCGCAACAACACGACCTGGCGCATCTTTGAGGCGATCAAAGCCAAGACGAGCGCATACAAGGTCAAGGTCGGGCGCGACATGGTGGACACAGAGGACACGAACAGCAATCAGGGCGACTTCGAGTATACGGACGCGATGAATTTCGGCGGCGCGGTGCGCTGGAACTGCGGCGCATGCGCCAATCGCATGGCGCACGGCGATGGCGAGCAGTCATGCCATAAATAAGCAAATGATGAAGTATATTTTGGATATTAATTTCTTACTTGCGGAGAGGTTATGAAGAGAGCGAAAGATATTAAAGAACTCAGGGTTGAGCGCCCGCCGCGCGCTAAGGTATCGGAGAAGGAAGCCTTGAAGCGAATGAAAGAATTTCCTAAGCGGAAGGAGAAGTTCATTGCCACTGTTAGAACGGGCAAGAGTTGAACTTTATTTGCCTGATTTGCCGACAGCAGCCTATCAGAATCTGCTTGATGCTTTCGATCAAGAATTCACCTATGCATTTGGCGGCTGCACCATTGTTCGCGGACTCAGTGGCAGCTATCTTTCTCGCGCTGGAGTGAAAACACCGGACCGTATTAATCTGATTTACACTGATCTTCCCCTAGCGTTGTCAACAAATCTTGAGAGTGTGGCCAGATACGCTGAAGAATTGAAACAGGTAGCGTTTGAGTCATTGGCGGAAGAAACCGTGCTGGTTGTCGTGACACAGGTTTATCACGCGGCCTAAGATACCTCTTTCAACCTTTCTATTATTGGAGGTGTTTCAGATGACATTGGTTGATCTAATCATCTTGCTTCTCGTCGCAGGATTATGCGGCGCGTTGGGGCAGGCCATCAGTGGTTTTTCGCGCGGGGGCTGTCTGGTAGCAATCGCGCTCGGCTTCATCGGCGCAATCATCGGCATGTGGCTCGCGCGCTCGCTCAAGTTGCCGGAGTTGTACATGCTCGACATCGGCGGAACGAGATTCCCCATCATCTGGTCTATCATCGGCGCAACCCTCTTCGTCGCCGTTATCGGGCTCATCACACGCAGAAGGGGATGACGAAAAGCAGGAGTCAGAACACAGGAGTCAGAAGTCAGAATAAAAGAAAATCTGTAAACGTGGTTCTCAGCCTGATCCCTTCTGACTCCTGACTTCTGTCTTCTATATTCTGCTCTTCCCCTTCCTCCTTGATTTTTTTCGTCCATCAGTTACACTCACCCGAAAAGCAACAGTTGCTCTTCCCGGTCTTGATTTGAAACGTCTCGCGTGTTTGGGTCTGCAAACCCTCAATGCGCCCGGTAGTTTTTTCTGCTGTTATGACCGCTGTTTTATTCAAACCCCGCAGACCGCACGGTGCGCCTGATCTCTCAGAATATCGCAAACGCTATCCGCTGACGGTGGCCAGCTTCGCCGCGCTTGGGAATCGTGAAGCGTGGCTTGATCGTATCTGGGAACTGGATGCCCGGTGGCGGCAAGCGTTGGAAAGCGAAAGGAGAGCGCAGGAAGCCGTTGTCAGCGGCGCGCCGCCTGCCAATCTTTCAATCGAAGGCGAGTTTGAGATTATCTATGCGGGCGGCGTGGTGGGCTTGTTGCACGCTGCCACAATTGCTTGCCGCTACCAGCGCCGCGTGCTGGTCTTTGACGAGGGCGCGGTCGGGCAGACGATGCGTGACTGGAATATTTCTGACGACGATCTGCGTGCGCTTGAGCGCGCAGGGCTTTTCACCAGAGAAGAGATTGAAGCTGCGGTGGTCAATCGTTATCGCTCAGGTTTCGTTAAATTCCACGACAAGGGATCGCGCGTCAAAACTCCGCCGCTCTGGATAGACGGCGTGCTGGACATTGCGGTCGAGTCGAACCGGCTGCTCGCGTTAGCCTCCGCAAAGCTTGAGGCGTCTGAGACCGATTCCGCACTGATTGGCGGTCTGCGCTTTGTGCGTTGTTATGTCCAACCTGATCGCGTGGTGGTCGAAGCCCAAGACACACGCACCGGAAAACGAAGTTTGTTCGCGGCGCGTCTTTTCGTTGATGCGACGAATACCGGGTCATTAGTTTCGCGGCAATTGAATGACGCGCACTCGATAACGCATGTCTGTCCGACAGTGGGGACTGTTTCGCGTGGCTTCACGCGGGGGACAGAAACCGGTCAGGTGGATTTCACTGTTGGCGAAATTTTAGTCAGCAACGAAGATGCGCGCGATCATCGTCAACTGATCTGGGAAGGCTTTGCCGGGAGTCCTGCGCGCGACGAGTACACCACTCGTCTCTTCTTTTACGACGCGGTGAATTCACCTGCGGACAAATCCTTGCTCGCGCTCTTCGAGCGATACTTCGAGCAATTGCCGAGCTACAAACGCACGGGCGCGCAGTGGCGTGTGGTCAAACCCGTCTTCGGGCACACGCCAGCCTTCAACGCGCAGAGGCTGTCCGACCATCGCAGGCGCACGGCGGAAAATCGCGTGTTGCTCATTGGCGATGCGGCGGGGAGGGTCAGCCCGCTCACCTTCAATGGGTTCGGCGCGCATGTGCGTGCGCTGCGATCACAGACGCACCTGACGGAGCTTGCCCTCAAGGCTGATCTGCTGGACGCATCTTCGCTCTCCGAGATTAACGCGCGCGCGCCGCGCGTCGCGCAATTGACGAGTCTCGCAGAGTTCCTGCGTCCGACAGCGAAAAGCGCGCCTTCAACCGTCAACGAAACCTTGAACGCCGTGATGGCTGCGTTGCACTCTCTGGACGAGCGCGTGCGCCGCGAGCTTTTTCAGGATCGCATGAGTTTCAGCGCGCTCAAGCGACTCTTGAGCCGCACGGCCAAGCTCTACCCACGCATCTTCCAGCGCGTGCGCGAACACCTCGGCGCACGCGGCACGTTCTGGTGGCTCGCCAACATCACCGCAGCCGCCTTCAGCGAACGGCGGCATCCGCGTCTTTCGTCGAAAGATGAAGACCAATCGGAAGAGGCCGCGCGCGAATTTGCCCGCCACGTCCAACTCTACAAAAATCAAGATGGTGCGGACGGTTATCGCTAACCGTCTGCACCATCTTCATCAAATGTGAATTACTCAACGCCTTCGCACGTTCATTGAGCATTCACTGTCAGTAACAATCAAGCAGAATCAAGGGCGCGGTTTTGCGCGCCCTGCTCTTGTTTGTTACGCGGTCTAGTCGCCGCCGCCCGGAGGCGGCGGATCGCCTGTTGCTCCGCCACCTGGCGGAGGCGGATCACCCTCATTAGCTACGCCTGCGTCTCCACCACCCGGAGGCGGTGGGTCGCCTGTTTCTCCGCCACCCGGCGGAGGCGGATCACCCGGATTTACGACTGAATCTCCACCGCCTGGCGGTGGTGGGTCGCCGTATTTATCTTGATCTTTCATCATGGTAGTTTCTCCTTCGTTGGTTGAGGTGAGTTACTTTTCGGCGGCGGTGATTACTGCGCCGAGTTGTTTGTGCGAAACCTGTATGTCTGGGCGGGCGAGGTAAGCGTTTGATGCCACATCGCCCCATCTTTGCCGAAGCTCAGAGAGCGCTTCGGCGGCATGTACGAACTGCTCAGAGGCAGATCGCTCGTCGCGTTTCAGACGGCTGGCACGCGCGGCGACGATCCATGCGCGCCATTCCGATTCGAGTTGTCCCCCGCCCTTGAATCTGGCCTGCGCCTCCAGGGCGTTCGTCAACGCGCCATGAGCATCCTTGCTTTCCAGCAGCACTTCGGCCAGAGCCAGCTTTGCTCTTGAGAGCAAGGCCGCGTCGCCTGCGCGCGTCGCGACCCCGACGGCTTCCTCGCAAGCCTGTTTCCCTTCGCGCGTGTTGCCGGAGAAAGCCAGCGCCAATCCAAGCGTGGCTTTGGCCTGCACGGGAATTCCCTCGTATTGATCTGCGGCCAATTCGAGCACCTGACGGCTTTTCACACCTGCGTCCTGAAAGTTACGTTCACTTAAAGCGATTTCGGCGTGATGCAAGGCAATTTCGGCAATGACCGGCTGGGCGCTGCCACCAAGCTGGCGAGCCAACTCCGCTGCCTGGTTGAGCGACGCACGCGCCTCATCGTATCGTCCCATTCGCCAGAGCACGTTGCCAAGATTCATCAGGTTGTAAGCCATGTTGCGCCGGTCATTCAAAGACTGATGAATCTCGTAGCTTCGACTGTAGTGGGTGAAAGCTTCCGGGTATCGCTCCTGCTCGGCGAGCACTGTGGCGATCTCGCCATAGGAGAAGGCGACCTGCGATTGATAGTTCGACTGTTGAGCCATTTCGAGCGCCTGCTGAAAATAGCGGAGCGCCGTCTCGTAGTCGCCTTTGCGGCGATTGCCGCGCCCCAGATTCGTCAGGCAGGTGTGAATGGGTGAGCGGAAGCCTCCCTGCTGGAAAAAGTCTAGCGCCTGCTGCGTGTACTCCAGCCCTTCATCCGTTCGCAGTTGCTGGATGTAGAGCGTGCCCAGGTCTCTCAGGATGAACGCTTCACGTAGGCGCGATTTGCTTCTTTTGGCAAACTCCAACCCCTGCCGGAAATACTTCTCGGCCTGCGTGTACTGGCCGCTCACAAAAAATGAGTAGCCGAGATTATTGAGACCCAGTGCGATCAGGTCGTCGAGTCCGCGCTGCTGCGCGAAATTGATCGCATCGTTCGCGTAGGCTTGCGCTTTCGGCATCGAGCCTTCGGTGTAAGTCAGGCGGCTCAGTTGCAAGAGCGTGCTGATTTTTTGATAATCGTTGCCGCTCGCGCTCGCTAACTCAAGCGCCTGCTGCAACTCCCTGTCCGCTTCCTCCAGTTTGCCTGCACTGATAAAGAGGCTGCCGCGCTCGTAGAGGACGCTCGCCTCGCCTTCGACGTTTCCCGAAGCTTTGTAAATATCTTCGGCCTTTTGAAATGCGGCGAGTGCGCCAGGCATATTCTGCTGCCGACCATAAAGAACGCCGACGCGCAGATAAGCTAGCGCATTCTGCGGATCGAGACTCGTGGCATGAACGTAGTTATCTATCGCTTTGCCGGGCTCTGGCTCTCCGTACTTTTCGTAGGCACGTCCCAGTTCAACAAAGGCGTGCGCCTCGTTCGGCGTGAGGCTCGCCAGTTCGCTTTCTACTTTGACGGCTCGCGTAAAATCATTTGAGACGAGCGCATTGACGGCATCAACGGCGAGCGCGTCTGCCTGCTCCAGTCCAGAGCGGTCGGGGACAAGGGCTGAGACGCGCAGCATCTCATCCTTCGCATTGTCGGCGTAGCCCATCTCCATCCATGCTTGTGCGAGCCGGGCATGCGCCATCGCATATTTATCATCAATCTCGACAGCTTTAGTGAGAGCCTTGCTGGCCTGAAAATACGCGCCGCTTCCGAGCGCCTCGATTCCTCTGTCGTACCAGGCTTTCGCCTCCGACGAAGGTTTGTATTGCACGGGTCTTGGCGGACGGAAGATTGCCCACAGCACAAGCCCCGTCACCAGAGTCGCGAGGAGAACGAACCCCAGCGAGACGCGCGGGCGGCGCAAGCCCTCGCCGATCATCATCAAGGCGGATGAGCGACCCGTCGCGCGCGACACACCGCTCGGCTGTCCCGTGCGGTGCTGGTCATCTTTGATTCGCTCGATGGGTTGTGAATCAAAGGCTACCTTGGGGAGCACTTGCCGCAGGTCTTCACTCATCTCCGCAGCCGTTTGATAGCGCGCCTCAGGCTTTTTAGCCAGCGCCTTCAAGGTGATTCGATCAAGCTCTTTCGGCACGTGCGAATTGATCGTCGATGGTGGCAGCGGGTCAACGTGGAGGATTTGCGCTCCGATCTCGATGACGCTCGCGCCGGAGAATGCCGGTGTGCCCGCAATGCACTCATACAGGAGCGCACCAAGCGCGAAGAGATCGGAGCGCCCGTCCACCGGCGCGCCCTTCGCCTGTTCGGGCGAAAGATAAAGCGGTGTGCCAACCACTATGTCGCTGCGCGTATGTGTGGCCAGCATCGTGCGCGCGTCCGGGTCAGCCTGGGTATGTTCTTCATTCAACTGCTTGGCAAGCCCGAAGTCGAGCACCTTGACCTGGCCGCGCTCGTTGATGAAGACGTTTGACGGCTTGATGTCACGGTGGACGATTCCTGAAGCGTGCGCTTCACCGAGCGCATCGGCGACATCCTCTATAATCTCGACCGCGCGCGCGAGAGTCAGACTGCCTTCATACAGAAGCTCATTCAAAGGCTGTCCCTTGACCTTCTCCATGACGATGAAGGGATAGCCTTCCGCAGTCTCGCCGTAATCATAGATCATGGCGATGTGCGGGTGGCTGAGTTGCGAGACGGCGCGCGCCTCACGCAGAAAGCGCGCTTTGAAGTGATGTGCGTCGGAGTTGGAAGACAAAAGAAACTTGATGGCGACCAGCCGACCCAGATGTGTATCTTCCGCCGTGTAGACCACGCCCATCCCGCCCTCGCCGAGTTTGTCGAGAATCCGGTAATGAGAAACGATCTGGCCGATCATGGTCTGGGCTTCCTCTATTCAACGGAAGAAATGCAACAACTCGCGCCGTTAAGGAGCGGCAGCAGTCGTCAAGGCAGGTTCTGAGTCAGAACTTTGGTTCGCACATATTCTGCGCCAATTCCGAAAGTTTTCCAAGCGGAAAAAACAGTTGGCAGTAGGCAGTGGGCAGTTGGCAGTAAGAACAAGCGATGAACAGTGCTGAGCTTTTGCTTTTAACTGCCAACTGCTAACTGCCTACTGCCAACTTCTTTTCACGGAAGCGTCGCTTCGCGGACTTGACGCTCCTGGTCGGCGCGGAACTGGCTCAGTTTCTCTCTGAGTTCGGGTCGGGTGTTGGCGAGAATGGCGATGGCGAAGAGCGCGGAGTTGATTGCGCCTGCCTTGCCGATAGCGAGTGTACCGACCGGAATACCTGCGGGCATCTGCACGATGGCCAGCAAGCTGTCCAGCCCCTTGAGCGCTTTGCTCTCCATCGGCACACCCAACACGGGCAGCAATGTTTGCGCGGCGATGACTCCGGCCAGATGGGCCGCGCCGCCTGCCGCCGCGATAATCACTTCGAGGCCGCGCGCCTGTGCGGTCTCGGAAAAATCAGTTGCCAGCATCGGCGTGCGATGCGCCGAGATGACGCGGCATTCATGCGGGACATTGAATCGCGTCAGCATCTCGTCCGCATGCTGCATCGTCTCCCAATCGGACTTGCTGCCCATGATGACTGCCACCAGAGGCCGTGAGGCTTGATCATCATAAGCCCTATCTTCAACCTTCTCTTCTGTCTCAATCATAATCAGGCAATCCCTCTTTCATCCTTTATCTTTTGTCCTTTGCCTTTCATGCTCCCTGATCGAGTGAATAACCACGCTCGCCGTCGAAGTTGCAGAGATTCTCTGTCTTGATGAAGTCAAAGCCGCTATCGTTGATGCGTTGAAGAAGCTGAATAATCTCGTTGTGGCCGACTGTGCTTCCTTCCGCTAATGATGTGAAGCGGCAGCGCCAGTGGTCTGAGCAGAATGTTTCGGAGTTTCCGCCCGGCCAGACCTTGACGCCCCGATTGCTAATCATCATGAGCTGCAAATTGTCGCCCGCCGCCTGCCTGAGCGATTCTCCCAACTCGTTCGCTGATCCTTTCGTCCAATCTAAAAAAACGTCCACGCCGACCAACTCTTTTTTCGCACGCGGTCTCTCGCTCGTGGGCGTCTGGCTCGTCACAGCTTCGCTCTCAGCCGCTTGATAACTGACGGCCTTCAATGTCTGCGGCTTCTGCCCCAACCGCTCGACGACCGCTTCGGCAAACTCTTTCGTGCCGACTTTCTGACGGCTGACGTTGTCCGCGTAAATGTCGTAGGTATGAATGCCGTCTTCAACGGTGCGCAGCCAGGCGTTGTGTACGCGCTCGGCAACGTCCGTTTGATTGATGTGCACGAGCATCATCACCGCACCCAGGAGCAAGCCCGTCGGGTTGGCCAGATTCTGCCCGGCGCGACGTGGCGCTGAGCCGTGAATCGCCTCAAACATCGAAACGTTTTCACCGATATTCGCAGAGCCCGCGAGACCGACAGAGCCTGCAATCTGCGCCGCGACATCAGACAGGACATCGCCATACAGGTTCGGCATCACGATCACGTCAAATGCGCCGGGCGTGTCGGCGAGTTTCGCCGCGCCGATATCCACAATCCAGTGCTCGTTCTCTATCTCCGCATACTCGGCTGCCACTTCGTCGAAGACTTTATGAAAGAGTCCATCAGTCATCTTCATGATGTTGTCTTTTGTGAAGCATGTGACCTTCTTCCGGTTATTGCGGCGCGCGTACTCGAAAGCGTAGCGCACGATCTTCTCCGAGCCGGGGCGCGAGATGAGCTTCAAGCACTGGACGACCTGCTCGGTCTGCCGGTGCTCGATGCCTGCGTAGAGGTCTTCTTCATTTTCGCGCACCACGACCACGTCCATGTTCGGGTGCTTGGTTTTGACGAACGGGTGATAGGAAACGCACGGGCGCACATTGGCGTAGAGTCCGAGCGTCTTGCGCACCGTGACATTCAAGCTCTTGAAGCCGCCGCCCTGGGGGGTGGTAATCGGAGCTTTCAGGAAAACTTTCGTGCGGCGCAGACTCTCCCACGCGCTCGGCTCAATCCCTGCACTGTTGCCTGCGAGATAAACCTTCTCGCCGATCTCGATGGTCTCAATCTCGATGCGCGCGCCTGCTTCTTTGAGAATGTGGAGCGTGGCCGCCATGATTTCCGGGCCGATGCCGTCGCCATGTGCGACCGTGATAGGAACGCTATTCGGCATGATGACTTTCTCTGCGCCTTTCTGTAGCTGGTCTGAAGTTATTCTACTTATGAGCGCAGCAATATATGCCAAAAGCATTGACGCAGGCAATGATGACGGGAGGAAGTAGGGTGAAAGCGCGGATTAATAGAACAGAGTTCGGATAATCCGCACAATTTTGGTTATCTGAACCAAGTTAAGATAACACGCGGATTTGACGTATTATCTTAACTTGGTTCAGATAATCAATAGTTAGCCCGTCGCGCAAAACTTGACAGTCAGTCGCACGTGTGCGCCGCTGATTGGCAGCGTTAGGCGGCGCATATTGTACATAGCTTGGGTCCGCACTCGAACTGCGGCGAGGTTTCCAACCTAAGTCAGTATAAGGAGATTTCTATGAACTCAAAGAAGGAAACGCAAAAGTCCGCCAAGAGCACCACCGCGATCAACACGAAGTCCAGGGGATTCACAGACGAGGAACGAGCCGCAATGAAGGAGCGCGCCAAAGAGCTGAAGACGGAAGTGCGCGCGAACAAGAACAAAGCGGAAGGGGAAAGCGACGTGCTCGCGAAGATCGCCGAGATGCCGGAACCAGAGCGCGCCATGGCCAAGCGGCTCCATGAGATCATCAAAGCCAGCGCGCCAGCACTCTCGCCGAAGACTTGGTATGGGATGCCCGCATATACCAGGGACGGCAAGGTCGTCTGCTTCTTCCAAAGCGCGCAGAAGTTCAACACGAGGTACGCGACGCTTGGCTTCAGCGACACGGCGAACCTCGACGAAGGTGTCATGTGGCCGACCGCCTTCGCGCTGAAGGAGTTGACTGCCACCGAAGAGGCAAGGATCAGCGCGCTCGTGAAGAAAGCGGTGAGCTGAGGACTGGCCTCGCCACTAGCACCCGCCCTAGGCGGGATCGCCAGTCGGGACGAGGCGTTTCCGAGAGCAGGCGGGGCCGACGAACAACGGGCTAACAAGGCGCTGCAACCCGACCGCCGGAAGCCCACGCTCCTTCACTTCGCTCGTTCCTCGCTTCGTTTCGTCGCTTCGGCTTCCGGCGGCGGGTGAGCTTGGTCGTTATGCCCATACCACCTTCTGACATTGACAACTCAGTATGACGAATGGTAATACCCACCTATGAGTGTCGCAAAGGTTACAATTTCTATCGAATCCAGTCTTCTCAGAAGAGTTGACCACCTTGTCAAGGCGCGTGTTTTCTCTAACCGGAGTCAAGCCATTCAAGCTGCCGTTGAAGAGAAAGTATCTCGTCTGGATAGCAATCGCTTGGCGCAGGAATGTGCCAAACTCGACAAGGCGCATGAGCAAGCGTTGGCTGATGAAGGACTAGCTTCTGAGGTGGCTGAATGGCTCGAATACTGAGAGGTGATATTCTCTGGGCGAACCTTGATTCTACACTTGGGCACGAACAATCCGGTTCGCGCCCCGTTTTAGTCTTGAGCCAAAATGTTTTCAATGATCGTTCAGGCACAATCATCGCCGTCGCCCTGACCAGTCAGCAGCCGAGCGCAGGATTTCCATTGACGCTTGAACTTTCCGACCCAAGCTTGCCGAAGAAATCATGGGTGAAAATCAGTCAAATCCGCACCTTATCCGTTCAACGCTTGGGTAAGAAACTAGGCAAAGCTACAGCGGAGGAATTAGCAGACATCATTGAAGGATTGAACGAAATCATCGGGGCATAACAAATCATTCCACCTAACCGCCCTTAGTTTGCCTTTCATCAACACTCTCTGGTTTCCTTTCAGTTGCCTGGTGTTGTCGGGCAGCAGGTGAATTCGGGCGTTGGGCGGCTACTTGTGAGGTTTAGCCAATTCTCTTGAAGCGACTCTGGAAGAGAGAAAGTGTTGCACACTCCAGCTAACCATGTCGCTCAAATGATCGGCCATTGCATCCTGAAAAATTCTGGAGATGGGAGACGGTTCATGCACCCGAACGAAGAGTTAATCAACACCTTCTACACAGCCTTTCAAAGATTGGATGCCGAGGCAATGGCGCGTTGTTATCACGCGGGCATACGCTTCTCCGATCCGGTCTTCCCTGCTTTATCCGAACGTGAAGTTGCTGCCATGTGGAGGATGCTCTGTTCACAGGCCAAAAACTTTGAGCTGACATTTGCCGATGTTGAGGCGAACGAGAATAAGGGAAAGGCTCATTGGGAAGCGCGCTATGACTTTTCCGCTACGGGGCGTCGAGTTCATAACAAGATCGAGGCCGAGTTCGAGTTCCAGGATGGCAAGATTATTAAACACACGGACAGCTTCGATTTTTGGAAATGGAGTCGGATGGCGTTAGGCCCGGTTGGATGGCTCTTAGGTTGGACGCCGCTGCTTCGCAAAAAAGTTCAGAGACAAGCCCGTGCGCGTTTAGCAAGATTCATGAACTCTTAAGATGCCTCGCGGCAATTCAATTTTTCCGCAGCGCTAGCGTGCGCGGAATGCCCTGCAAATCTTTGTGAATATCTAAAAGCTCCCACGCTTGCGAATCAATTAAATTCCCGACCGCCTCATGCTGGTCGAAGCCAATCTCCATCAGGAGGTGTCCGTTCGTCTCAAGAAAGTGCGGCGCATCTTCTATCAAGCGACGGATGATGCTGAGGCCGTCGCCGCCGGGCGTGAGAGCCACGCGCGGCTCGTGGTCGCGCACTTCGCGTTGCAACCCTGGAAGGGCGTCTTCCGCGACGTATGGCGGGTTTGAGACGATCATGTGGAAACGCGCCCGCTGCGTATCGAGCGCCGCTAAACAGTCGGAGGCGACGAGGGAGAGTCGTTCGTGAACGTCATGTCGCGCAGCGTTGCGGGCGGCGATGCGGAGCGCGGGGTACGAAATGTCTAAACCGACGGCCTGTACGGATGGGCGTTCGTGCAGGATAGCGATTGGAATGCAGCCTGTGCCTGTGCCGACATCGCAGATGCGCGCGGGTTGAGATGTTTCGTCCAAAAACTTCAGCGCGGTTTCGACCAGCAGCTCCGTTTCCGGGCGCGGGATGAGAACGTCGGATGTCACCTCGAAATCAAGGCCGTAAAACTCCTGATGTCCAGTGATGTACTGAAGGGGTTCGCCCGCCGCACGTCGCTCGACGAGGTCGCGCAGGCGGCGTACATCGGAAGACGCGAGCGCAGTTTCAGCGTGCGTAATCAGAAATGTCCGGTCGCACCCTATGAGATGTTCCAGCAGCGACGCGGCTTCGCGGCGCGCTTCCGGCACACCCGCCTGACGCAGGATTTGCGCTGCTTCGACGATGGCCCGCGCGATGGAGAATTGAGCCGACATAAGTAGATTTTTAATAAATGCTCAACGGTGAATCGTCAATAGAAAAGCAGTTTCCATTGACTGGCGGCCATTTGCGATTTACGTCCTTATCATTTGCCTTCTATAATACGACGCATTCAGCACGCTCGAACAGATTAGCTCGTCCGTACACGGCGCTCGCCGAAGAGAGCGCAAGTCTTACAGCCTGCGGTGCGGCGTCTGCGGTTTAAGCGTGCGAGTAGATTCAAGGAGGAGAAGAGGTGAAAGCAGAAATCCACATCGAAGGAATGACCAATGATTCCTGTGCGGTGAAAATTAAGAACACTCTCGAATTGACGGCGGGCGTTCATGAAGCGGATGTGACCTTCAAGCGCAAGACCGCCATCGTTGATTTTGACGAAGAGATTGTGCAGCAGAGCACGCTCATCAAAAAGATTCAGGACTCAGGGTACACGGCGACCGTCTCCGGTCAATCACAAAGCGAGGTTGGAGCATGAACGAACAGAACACGGGCGAGACAACAGAGCAACAATCAAACGAGGCCGTAGATGATCGCGGCACTAATCAAACAGAAGGCCGCGCACTGCTCAAGCGTTTACGCGATAATGGCTTTGATTCGAGCGACGAGAAGCTGGCCGTCGCGCTTGGCCGCCCCATCGAAGAAGTGCAGGCATGGACGGGCGGAGCCGAAATCGTTGACGACGACGTCATCATGAAAGCGCGCGGCATCGCAAAGGAGCGGGGAATCGAGATCGAATAGAATCCAGAATCCAGAATTCAGAATCCAGAATGAAAAGGCTGAGAACCGCTTTTGTTTTTATTCTGGATTCTGAATTCTGCTTTACCTTATGAATGAAAAGCTCGACCGGGCGACGAAGGCGCTCGTTGAATCATACTCGGCGGACGATCTGAAGATTCATCATCTTGATCGCCAGCCGCTGCCGTCGCACGCCGAAATCATCCGGGTACTCGTCACCTTTCACGAATTGCTCTTTCCCGGCTACATCGGCGCGCAGGGATTGACGGGCGACAGTTTGCGCTCCCACGTCGAATCGCGCATGGCCTGGTTATTTGAAGTTCTGACGGAGCAGATCAAGCGCGCCATCGGCCACAGCAACAAACTTGGCGAGGCGTGCGATGTGACGGACGTGCAGGCGAGCGAGTGTGCTGCCAGTTTTCTGTTGGAGCTGCCGCGCCTGCGCGAGCTGCTGGCGACTGACGTGCAGGCGGCGCTCGACGGCGACCCTGCGGCCTCCTGCCGCGACGAGATCATCTTCAGCTATCCGAGCATCTACGCCGTGATGGTCTATCGCCTTGCGCACGAGTTCTACAAGATGCGTGTGCCGCTGCTGCCGCGCATCATGACCGAGCACGCGCATCACCGCACAGGCATAGACATTCATCCGGGAACGAGTATCGGCTCGCGTTTCTTCATAGATCACGGCACTGGCGTCGTCATCGGCGGCACAGCCGTCATCGGCAACAACGTCAAACTCTATCAGGGCGTCACGCTTGGCGCATTCTCTTTTGAAAGGGCTGCCACGGGCGATTTTGTGCGCAACACCAAGCGTCACCCGACAATCGAAGATGACGTTATCGTCTACGCGGGCGCGACTATCCTGGGCGGTGAGACTGTGGTCGGGCGAGGCTCCGTTATCGGCGGCAACGTCTGGTTGACGCACAGCGTTCCGCCCGGCACACGAGTGCTTCAGGATTCGCCCAACCTGCGGATTATCCCGCCGGATGAAGTGGCGGCTTCCTGAATCAGACGCACTCGTCGCCGGGAAACTATCGCAGGATAAAGAAGAGCGCGATGCCAAGCGAAATCACGCCGAGCACGACCGAGTAGATCACTATGTTCGTGGTGTTGGATTGCCCGGACTTGCCGTTGTAGGCGAGCCCGCACCCGTTGCACTTGACGTGTTTTAAGAGACGCGGCCCAAGCATCCCGCCCCACCAGGTGAATTTTACCTGCTCTGGGTCGGGGCGTCTGCATCTGGGGCAGGGCACGTATTCGCTCATCCCGGCCTGCCATCCGGCTTGTGCTGGATAATTCTGTGGTGGATAACCCGGAGGCGGATAATTTTGCCAGGGCGCACCCTGCTGTGGCGCGTATCCCGGCGGTGGAGGATAGCCTTGCGGCATCTGCTGCGCGGGCTGATTCCCCGGCGGACTGTAAGCGGTGGACATGAGAGGCGCTCCGTCATGCCCGCAGTGTGTCATTCGGTCGTCCGTGTATGTGCGATTACATGTTGGGCAGCGTTTCATAAATTCAAAAGCCTCTCAAGTTGGGGAAAGCTGGTCAAGCGGTTTGCTGATACGTCAAATCCAAAGGTAAGTCAATAATAATTTTATCACGGCGATTTTGCATAATGATACAAAGTTAGGCTCTTACGCGAAGGAGAACTCCCAGTGCCTACGATTCCCTGCTCAGACGCAGAAAGTAAACATGGCATCACGTGCGAGCATGAGCGGATGGTCAACGGAGAATTGCGGTTCCGTCTCAAGAGCAATAGTGACGAGACGGCATATATAAGAACTGAGGCACCGAGGGGCGGGTCTTGGCAGCAGAGCCACTATCACAAGAGGGTGAAGGAGACTTATATCGTCCAAGCCGGCTGGGTCGGCTATGCGGAGTTGCATAATGGGGCATCTCGTTTCTTTGTGTATTGTGCAGGAGAGATTTTCACAACTTCCCCTGATGTTATTCACAATGTCTACATGTCCGACGGTGCTGTCATTCACACCGTCAAGCACGGGCATAGCATTGGTGAAGCACGCCTTGTTGATGAACGCACAAAGCAGTTTGACTCCGCAACGTCGGTAGTGTCTGAAGCCATGCTGCGCCAACAAGCAGCACTAACCAGCCAGAGCAGTAATGATCGCTACAGCGTTGCTTTGCCATCGTACAGCGAGGCCTATCGGCATTTCGACAATCTGATCTGGCAGGTTCCGGCGTGGACTACGGCCATCTTTGCGGTCGTGCTGGCAGGTATGACCCAACTAACAAAAGACAGCCCGATACTCACTTTCGCTGGCCTCGGTCCCACCGCATTCTTGAGTACGGCATGTGGGTTGTTTGGTATATTTATGCTTGCTCTGTCGCATGCCCTCTACCGATTCCGCTGGCATCAAGTCAAAACCAAAGAGTACACGCCAAAGTACCCGATCAGATCGCCGCAGGTTTACCTTCAGTTGCTGGTTAATGTTGAGTCATTCGTTCTGTTATTGCTGGCCGCACGAGGAGATGGTCTCACAATCTTTTTAGTCGTGACCGTCGCACTCATCATTGCATTCGTTATCTTCGGCATTTGGCAGGAACGGGAACTGGTAAGCATAGGTGGTGGTAAGCCGACAAAGACTGAAAGCTAGGCCATCGGTATGGTCACTAAAGGCGGCGCGGATCAAGTCAATAATTATTTACTCAAATTTTTCAGCGCGGAAACAGACCGACCGAGCCAATCTTGATTCAAGATAGGTTGCCGGAACCCTCGGCCTATTCGTACTATTTACCAGATACAAAGGAAACGCTCTCGTTTCTCCCGTAAAGACTCTGAACCCCCAACGCCTCCTGCGGTCTGGGGGTTCAGTTGTTAAAGGGAGAGGTTAAACAAAGTTGGCACGAAGGAGAGACTCCCAGGGATGAGCGCCCTCGCAAAAAGCATTCTTCTCTTTGGTTTGAATTGGCTCGACGCGCAACTGACGGTCGTCTGGGTGCGCTCTCATGTAGCGACTGAAGGCAACGGCCTGATGGCTCGTCTGCTGGAGATGGGCGATGCGCCGTTTATCTTCGTCAAGCTCTTCGTCGGCGCGTTCGCGGCCTACGTCCTCTATCGCTGCTCACGCTACCGGCTGGCGCGGCGCGGCATGACCGTTGTGCTGGGGCTTTACCTGGGGCTGATGGTCATCCATGCAGTGACTGGCATGTCTGCGCTCGGCTGGCATGCGCCGGAGAACTTCATCGCCTACCTCGGCAACTTGCCGAACAGCGTTTTCGCGCTTTTTTCCTGAAAACTGATTTCACCATCTCTCTGTGATGTCCCTTTTGTAGTTGCGCCTGGCACTTCCTTTCTTCAACACCTTCTGCCCGCGAATCCTGCCCGGTTTTGCTTGCCCATTGGTGAATTCGACCCGATTAAGCGGAACTTCTGCCGCCCTTCGCTGGAATATAGGACAGATAAGCTTTGGCCATCCGCGCCGGGTTTCCGGTTGCGCTTTCAACGCGATATAATTTTTGCAACTTCGGAGTAAACCCTTCGTCCACGAAATGCGTTTACGGGAGAGGACTTAACTGATAGTTTTGCGCTTGAGCGGGTACACCGTAAACGCTAACCGGCGCTGGCGCATCTTAGTAAAACGCTTGCCGCTTTAGCGAGCCATCTATAGTTAAAGAGAGAAGAAATCTATGTATAGACTTTCTGCCCGTCAAATTCTCGGAATAGCGCTCCTGTCGGCGCTCTTTGCCGCCGCATCAGTGGTTGTTTTCAACCGTTTGACACGTCATTTCGAGCCGAACTCTGCGGCTTTTACGGAAGCTATGCCGCCCGGCATCACAGACCCGGCGCTGGCGACCGAAGAGCAAAATAACGTCGAAGTTTACAAAGCCATCTCGCCCGGCGTCGTTTCCATCAAGTCAACCTCCTACAGGCAGGACTTCTTCGGCCAGGTTGAGGAAGGGCAGGGCTCCGGCTCCGGCTCCGTGATAGACGATCAAGGCCACATCCTGACCAACTATCACGTGATTGAGGGAGCGCAAAAGCTCTCGGCCAGTATCGGTGGCGATAAAACCTACCCGGCCACAGTCGTCGGCGGCGATCCCGATACGGATTTGGCCGTCATCAAGATTGAAGCGCCGCGCGCGCAACTAACCGTTGTGCCGCTCGGCGATTCGGACACGCTCGTGGTCGGACAAAAGGTGCTGGCCATCGGCAACCCGTTCGGGTTTGACCGCACGTTGACGACGGGCGTCATCAGCGGCCTGCAACGTCCGATTCGCGCTCGCAATGGTCGCCCCATCGAAGGCGCGATTCAGACGGATGCCTCGATCAATCCGGGCAACTCGGGCGGCCCGCTTCTCAATTCGCACGGGCAAATGATCGGCATCAACTCGCAGATTCTTTCGCCTTCGGGTGCATCCGCCGGTGTCGGCTTCGCCATTCCGGTCAGCATCGCCAAGCGCATTGTGCCGGAGTTGATTAAGAACGGGATGGTGCGTCGTCCGAAACTCGGCGTCAGCACGCGCTCCGTCAAAGACCTTAAGGATCAGGTTCGGCTGCCCGCAACGGACGGCGTCCTGATTATCTACATCGCGCCGGGCGGCTCGGCTGCTGCGGCGGGTCTGCGCGCAACTGAGCAGACCGCCGACGGCGAAATTAGCCTCGGCGACATCATCACGACCATTGATGGCGAACAGGTGAGTAGCACAGACGATCTTTACCGCATTCTGGACAAACATCAGGTTGGAGATGTGGTCAGGGTTGAGGTCATCCGCGAGAACGGAAAAACGACCATCCCCGTCCGCTTGCTCGAATCGCCCGATACAAGACGACCCACACGCCGGTAAAGAACAGGGGATGGGGATCAGGGGTTAGGGGTTAGAGATTTGTTCTTGCCCAACCCCCATCCCCTATCCCCCATCCCCATGTTGGAGACAGATCACTTCATCAACGAAGGCTTCGGCTGGATGTGCAAGCATTGCAGCGCGGAGATGGAAGCGCGCGTCAGTGAGAAAGAGACGCGCGCTCGTTTCTTTTCCGAAGGAGAAGCCGAAGACAAAGAGCCTGCACTTTCAACGCCCGCTCTCGCCCGCTGGACTAGCCCGACACGCCGCGCCCTCGCCTGCCCACGCTGCGGCATCGAAGAGATGATTGATAAAGCGTGAGCGATTAGCACTAAATAATCAGCCTTCCAATATTGAGCCACAGCCCCCTGTAGGGACGATTGATTTGTCAGGCCGCGAGACCCTGGAAGAAATCGTCAAAAACCTCTTTCAATTCTTCTTTGCTCTGATACTCTCGCACCACTGCGCGACCGCAACCTGCGATCATCGCCGAGAGAGAGCGCCCTGCGCCCGGTCGGAAGAGGCAGAGAACGGGTTTGCCCCACTCCGTTGCTTTGCCGATTTCATAGCCGACGCCGAGGCTGGGCGCTGTCACTTCGGCAACAAGGTAATCTGCCTGCTTCAGCCACGCGAGGTCTCGGTCATGAATCTTCTGATCGTCATCAATCTCACCAAGCCCTGTTAGCTCTGCATTGCCGATGTGCTCCGTTAGAACCTGGCCATACTCTCTGAGCTGTTCGATGATCTCAAAATAGAGCGCCACATCCTCGCGCCCGCCCCGAATCGCTCCTGCAAAATAGATGTTCATCTGCTCACGGTTGTTTGTTAGGTCTCAACGACACGCGTGGAAAGCCCGACCCAGTTGCCGTTCTTAGCTCGACCGACGATATAAATGGGAATGTTTATTTCTCTGACTCCGTAGACGTAATCTGAAAATCTTCTCCGGTGTCCGTGAGTTTCCGGTACGCGTCAAGTGCGCGACTTTAGCCTGGCCATACTATGCATGCAGCGCTAAACAACCAGAAGTTCGTTTCGACCGAATAGTTTCGTTCTATGTCTGTACCACCCTGGTTGACACCCCTAACCATTTCCCACCGGCACTTCTTCCCACCACATACACAGGCATATTGATGCGACCCACCTTGTAAGCTTTGGGTTCCACAAGATTATCTGTAATCACGTCAACAAGGCGTTGATATTGTTCGGCTGTCAGGAAGTCCAGCACTTCTAGTTCCTGAACCGGGCAATCTACAGGTTCACCGCTGACCCTGCACAGAAACTCGGACGTCAAATCGGTCAGGCCTTCCCATTGAATAAGTTCGAACGGGTAATCTGACTCACTCATGAACAGCAATCCTGCGGTCGCTCTCTTCAGTTGTTCGAGTATCTGCCCGTCATCACTCGCTATTGTCATCGCGTCTCCAGGACAATAAAAAGGTGGGACCCGTAGAAGAGTCCCACCCTGTTTAGCAGCGCAGTTATCAGCGCTTATTGTTTGGGACCAATAATTGGTCCGTCACCAATTACGAAATAACCCGGAGGCGGCGTACCGCCGTGGCTCTGGGCATAGGAGGCCGCCGCGGCAGCTTCTGCTTGGGCCGCGACGATATTTGCCGGACTGTTACTCTTCGGCACTACCACCGTGTGGTAATTGCGGCTGACTCCGCCTGAGGCGTCAGTAGCCGTGACGACGATTAAGTAAACACGTCCGTTGTTTGACTCGACTCGCTCGGCTCGCAGGCGAAGGGTGTTCGGGGCAATGTCTTTCGCATCGGGAGAGTTGACCTCGCCCGGCGACGTGGCAGTTTGGTCATCCTCGTCACCGAAGACAGCCACTTGGATCATGACTGATTCACCCTCCTGGTCAGTAGCATTAGCCACTAACCCAACATTGATGAGTTTACTATTCGGGGGTGAGATCAAGTTCATCGCCACCGACGAGGTCAGTACCGGGGCATCATTGACATTAGTGACTGTGATATTAACAGTCGCCGTGTCGCTGCCACCATGCCCATCACTCACTGTGTAAGTGAAAGAGTCACTACCGAAGTAGTTTGCCGCAGGTGTATAAGTCACACCTGAAGCAGTGAAAGCTGTCGTGCCGTGCGTTGGAGTGCTGACGGCTGTCACAGTCAGGGTCTCCCCGGTGTCGGGCGCACAGCTATCATTAGCCAGGACGTTAATGGCATTGTTCGTGCTGTCTTCCGCAACCGTCGCCGCGTCCGTATTTGCCGTCGGGTCGTCGTTGACGGGATTGACAGTGATGGTGACAGTTGCCAGGTTGGAGTCGGCCTGAGCATCATTGGCTTTGTAAGTGAATGAGTCAGAGCCATTGAAGTTTTGATTTGGCGTGTAAGTGAATGAGCCGTCACTATTGAGCGTCAGAGAGCCGTTCGAGGGACTGCTCACCTGAATTGCCGTCAGCGTGTTGCCATCCACATCACTATCGTTACCAAGGACACCCGGAACCGAGACGGACAGTGGCGCATCTTCGCTGGTGTTGTAGCTCTCATCAGCGGCGACGGGCGCATCGTTGACCGCTGTAATCGTTAAGCTGACGGTCGCAGTGTCTGTGCCACCGTTGCCATCAATGATGGTGTAGGTGAACGAGTCGGAGCCATTGAAGTTGGCGGCGGGCGTGTAGCTGAGATCTGTCCCGCCGTTGGTGATTGCAACGGAACCGTTAGTGCCTTGTGTGACGGCTGTGATCGTCAGCGAGTCGCCGTCCGTATCCGTATCATTGCCTAGCACGTTAATCGTGTTAGCGCCGCTGTCTTCGGCGATTGTTGGCGTGTCGTCAACCGCATCAGGATTATCATTGAGCGAACTGACGGTGATTGAGACGGTACTGGTATTTGAATCGTGGGTTCCATCGCTGACCTTAAAAGTAAAACTGTCAGCTCCGTTGTAGTTCAATCCCGGCGTGTATGTAACAGTAGCCGAGCATGCGTAATCTGTGCATGACGGCGCGCCGATGCTGCCCACCGAGCCTTTTGTTGGACCGCTCACAATCGAGAAGGTAATCGGGTTGGTGTTAGGTCTCGCCGCCTGTAACGTAATCTCCACTGGAACATCTTCCTGGGTGCTCGCCGACTGGTTGGCAGTGGCCAGCAAGTTTGCCCCGTTCGTTCCGGCCTCGACACAATTCTCTACGGCGTCAGGCAAGTTAGAGAAGAAATCGTAACCAGTCAGAGACTCAACAGCGTCAACCGTTGTTATGTAGTTCTCCCATGGATCATTCCTGATGCCTTGGACGTTCGGCATAATCACAGCCAGCGTCCTGGTTGAACAGTTCACTCTTGAGACATCGTTGCCGCTCGCCTTAGGAATTATTAACGCTACCTTCCAAGTTTGAGCTGGCACGGTCACATTGCCTCCTGCAATAGTGGTGGCAGCCCCAGCGCTGCCGGTGCCTCCCGTACCTGCGCCACCAGCGACGATGTAGATCTCGTTGCCAGGCAAGAGCGTCCTTAAATAACCTTCGAGACTGGCCCAAGGCCCCTGATTGTTGTCAGGCGACTGCGGAAGCATATTGGTCATTAGGAACGTCGCCTGATTGATTGGAGTTGACGTTTCCTTGTCACGATCAGCATTAGGAGCCATATGACCGCGATCAAAGCCCGAACCGACATAGTCGAAGCCTGAAACGCGGAACCAATCGGCTGGAATGGCCGGGTCAGCACGGAAGGTATCGACGCGCGCCAGAGTGCCGATCCAGTCATCCGACAAGTGCCAGCTAACCCAGTTCGCCGTTCCGCGACTCCGGTTGTATGAAAGAGACAACTCGGGCTTCTCCATCAGGTAGTTATTCTGGTCAACGATATTAGCGCCACTAGGATTGCCCATCGTCATGTGAACGCTGGCGGGGTAAGGCGGCGCGGTACCGGTTGCGACCGTAAAGGTAAAGACTTTGTTTACGGGGAGCGAGTCGGCGTTAGTGCCAGTGTCGTCATTATCCACATCGTGGATCGCGTCCTTGAAAATGGTAGCCGTGCACTGCTCTCCGGCCAGGAAGTTGACGTTAGGCGTGATCGTGTAGGTATCGCCTCCAAAGAACGACCTGACGGTTGCACTGTTGTGGTTACCCGTGGAAACGCAGTTGATGTCATACCACCCGTTGTCCACAGTAACAGGCTCGGTGAAGCTAATAGATAGGGTGGCATCGCGGGGTGCGGACGAAGCCCCGTTTCTCGGGTCAGTGGCAAACACCGACGGCCCGATCTCAACGATAGGCGCTGTCTGCCGCGGCGCTGGTGTGCCCGTGACGAAGTCTGCGAGATTATTGTCAGTGTCTCTAGCTCCGCCGTCCTTGCGGAAATCGGCGGTCGAACTATTGAGCAGCGGAGCGGTTGAACCCTCGGAGCAATTAGCGCTGCCGTAACCCACAAAATCAACAATTCCGGGGTCGCCAAGAGGGCAGATGCCCAACAGCGCATCGAAGTTGCTGACGAGCGCAATCTTGCCACTACCTTGGGCCATGTTTATATCGCCGGAGACGTTAGCAGGCGGCAGAGGGGTTCCGATTGCATTATTATTCGTCGCCAAACCGATTAAATAATACTGGCCGGGAGCAATTGTCCCACCGAGTGGTTGCACCTGCCAGGTATCTCCAGTGGCAGAACCATATTGCAGAGACCAGCCTGTCAAGTCGAACGGTGTCGTGTGCGGATTGTAAAGTTCGACATAATCATGATTGTAGGTAGCTCCGCTGTTGCCGCCACCGCCGTATAGCTGACTGATCGTGATGTGATCGGGGATTAGCGGCAGAACCTTTACCGAAATGGTCGTGCCAGCCACGCGGCCTTGTAAATCCATAATTGTAACGGGCAACGATTTCACGCCCGGTGCGTTATTCGCCGGGACCGTAGCATTAAAAGTGAACGTGCTTCCGCTGCCGTTAAACGGTTGGTTGACTGATCCACCAATAGCTGAAAGATCGGCTGTTACGGAAATGCCCGTACTAGTCGGGTCTTGAGCAGGGGCCGCGTAGACGGTCAGAAGGGTTGATGCTCCAACCACCACCGATCTGGGATTCGCCGAACCGATGCCCGAAAGACCTGGGCACACGTTAGTGGGTGATGAGCTGTTACGCGGATTTGGGCCGCCCAAAACGAAATCATGCGCGTTATCATTACTGTCAAAACAGCCATCGTTCAGTCTGAAAGCCGCCGAAGTGTTGGAAAGCGTCGGCACCGGTCCTGAGCCTTCAAAACAATTCGCAGTATTATCAGTAGTATTACCATAGCCCAAGAAATCAACAATGCCGGAGACGCTAGGGCATGTCCCAGTCAGTGTTGTCGTGTTGCTTACCAACGCTACTTTCCCGGAGGTTGAACTCACGGTAATCGTCCCAATCGCATCGGGCGTTGGGAGATTTTCCGTTCCTCCAGCCCCCTGAGATTCCTGAATCAGGTAATACTGACCCGGCTGAAGTATGAAGTTCGTAAGCGGAGTTACGCTCCAGGTCGAGCCTGCGGTCGCGAGCGCTTGTACCGACCAGCCACTTAAATCGACGGGTGCAGAACTGTGGTTAATGATTTCTATGTAATCATTCTTAAGAGTAGAACCGGTGTTACCACCTCCGCCGTACACCTGACTGATAACGACGGCGGCTGGAGTCGGCGGTGGGTTGACGGTTACTACGACAGTGCAAGTAGCAGTCTGCGGCGTTGGTGAATCGTTGTTTGAGTATCGAATGACGACGTTATAGGTTCCCGGCGCGGTTGTGTTGGCCACATTGAGAGTTGCCGTCGCTGCTGTGTTGTTACTGGCCGCCGCGGTGAAATTGTCGAGCGTGATTCCCGCCACGGGAGCGCTCGTAATAGTCGCGCTGGTTACTATCCCGTCAGGGTCGGTCGCACTCACGCCTTCAGACGTAGCCGTGCCCTCCGTAGTAGTAAGCGGTGTCGGACAATTCGAGTTGATTGGCTGATTGGGTGGGTTGACGGTTACTACGACGGTGCAAGTAGCAGTCTGCGGCGTTGGTGAATCGTTGTTTGAGTATCGAATGACGACGTTATAAGTTCCCGGGGCGGTAGTATTCGCCACATTTAACGTTGCGTTGGCTGTTCCACCCGTAGAAGCTGCGGGAGTGAAACCGTTGAGAGTAATGCCTGCAACGGAAGCGCTCGTAATAGTCGCGTTCGTGACTGTGCCGTCGGGATCGGTCGCACTTACGCCCGCTGATGTTGCGATTCCTTGGGTTGTGTTTAGTGCAGTGGGGCAATTCGGAACGATCACTTGATTTACCGGACCGCATGGATGTGTAGCTGAGGCCGTGTTGCGCGGATTTGGCGCTCCGGGAGAGACTGGATCGGGTGCAATTGCCGAAAAATCCGCTGAATTGTTATCGGTATCACCGCAACCCGCGTTATCACGAAGGGCGGCGGTTGTATTGCTCAGTGTGGGTGCCGGAGCGCCCTCGAAGAAATTTGCGTTACCATAACCAACCAGGTCGACGATCTGGGCTAGTTGTGCTGCTGAACAAGGTGTTGAGCTGCCATTACATGCAAGCGTCGTTGTAGTGGCCACGACTACCTTGCCGGCTGTGCCGCTCATATTAATGCCGGTGGAACCAGTGGTATCAGCCGTAGGTAGAGGAGCCCCCACCGCCGAGTTCGGCCCTAATTTAACTAGATAATACTGGCCCGGCGCAATTGATCCGCTTATTGGCGTTGTAGCAAAGTTGCCAGTGCCGGTAGCGCTGGCGTATCCAACCGACCATCCGCTCAATGAAACCGTCGAGTTCCCACGGTTAAAGAGTTCGACGAAATCGTTTTGGTACTGTGCACCTGTATTGCCGCCCCCGCCGTAGACCTGACTAATGACTACTGAGGTCGATACCGCTTCCACGCGCGGCACTAAGTACATTTGGTAGAGAAAAGCAGAAAGTGCAAATAACGTGGTTATGAAGATCGTAAGCAGACGAGTCCGCGAAGTGAAGCGGGGGGTGTTAGGCATAGAAAGGTCCTTTCGCAGACTTGTAGGGGTTCGCTTATAGGGTGGGCGACCAGACATAATTATCCTTTCGGGTAAGGGACACCTCTCGGGTGGTATCAACAATTAATCGGGGGTAAACAACCGCGAGACTCCCACTTTTCCGGCACACTCCAAGTTTCTGCTTGAAATCCGCTTCTCAAGAAGTGAGTGATTGTTACCGCGTGATTGGAACTTACCTGCGTATCGTACTGATAAACCCGAGGCAGCGACATCTGCCGCAGGCTTCGAGACAGGATTACCAAATAAGATGGCGCAGTGTAAATAAAGACTGTAGGGGATGTCAAATCAAATCCGCGTTAGAAAATATCTGATGCATTCGGTTATATATACGTTGGCTGAAACAGAGGACTGGGAGGATAAAAAAAGCTCATAACTCAAAGGATGGAGATTACAAATGTTAGATTTCGATACAGCCGTTAAGCTGCACATTTATCAGATCATTGCTGAGACGACGCATGCGCCTTCTTCAATAGAAGTAGCCCAGGCGTTGAATACTTCCACGGAGGATGTCGAAGCGGCATTTCAGAGGCTTTACCAGAAGCGATTGCTCGTTCTTGAGCCGGGCAATCGGTCAAAGATTCGGATGGCTCCGCCTTTCTCCGGTATCGAGACCCCGTTTCTGGTCGAAGTGGAAGGAAAATCTTATTACGCCAACTGCGCCTGGGACGCGCTCGGAATCCCGGCGGCGCTTCATCAAGATGGCGACGTGACAGCGTCGGACGCTTTTACAGGTGAAGCAATGTCTCTTCAGGTGAGAGACGGGAATCCCGTCCCGGAGGAATGTGTCATACATTTCGCCGTGCCTGCGGCGCGCTGGTGGGACGACATCATTTACACTTGAGAGACGATGCTGCTCTTCCGGTCGGAAGAACACGTCAATCGCTGGTGTGAAACGAGAGACATTCCCCGCCGCCCTCTCGTTTCTCTGGAACAACTGTGGCAGTTGTCGCTTGAGTGGTACGCCAATCGCCTCACTATCGAATCACGCCGACCTGATGCCGACGAGATGGTAGAGATTTTCGCAAGCGTCGGGCTTGACGATCCATTCTGGGACCCGAAGTCTGATGAATGGAAGAAGGCAGAATAGTCATATTTTCAGTTGAGTAAAGGGTAAGTTGAAGTTCACCGCAGAGACGCAGAGAGCGCAGAGGGGACGCAGAGAAATTGAAATTTATCTGGCGGGCATTCCCGTTTTATCCAGAGCCTGGCCGGTTTGGTTGCTATCAGGTGGGTGTACGATTAGTCTGGGAGCAGAGTTCGATTTACAATCAAGGCAGGGAACGCTTACTTTAACGGAGAATACTCGTGAAAAGATTTCATTTGATCGGTTACCCATTGCTTTTAATCTGCATTGCAATGGCAGGATTTTCAGCCTGCTCATCTGCTTCCAATACAACGTCGGATGCAAAACCGGAAGCTGTGCCGACCCAGACGCCCACCTCAACAACGGGAACATCGCCCGTAGCAGCACCGGCATCGGGAGGAGCTGCAACCCCGGAAGCTGCTTCAACGCCGGGAGCAACGACCGATGAGGTCAAAGTCTATCTGGTGGCCGTCAACGATAAAGGGAAAAAAGGTAAGAAGATCGGCTGTGACGATAGTCTCATTCCAATCACACGGAAAATCAAGCCTACCGAAGCACCATTGAAGGCGGCGATTGAGGAACTACTGGCCGTTCCCCATGAATACAGCAAGGAGTTGGGAAATTACTGGTGGGGGAAGAATCTCAAACTGAAGAGCGTTTCGATCACCGATGGCGTTGCGACCATACATATTTTGGGAGAAGGCCCGTCTGTCGCCGGAATCTGCGACGAGCCCCGCATCACCGAGCAGATTGAAGAGACGGCGAAGCAATTCCCGACCGTGAAAAGTGTGAAGGTCTTCGTCAACGACCAAACGTTGAAAGAGGCGATTCGCTAGGACTCGTCCTGAGTTCGAGATAAAGAAGGCAGGATGAGTCGGAATGTTTTAGCTCCGCCAGGAGCGAGATTTTTATAGCGCACGGGTTGTTAAGGCATTATGTAGCTCCGTCAGGAGCGGAATGTTCCGACGACATTCCGCTCCTGACGGAGCTTAAATAACACTTTCTCCATGCGTCGAACTCACGCTCAAACTATTTATCTATCGCGTCCTTCACCGTCGGCCACATCATCTTCGCCCAGTATTCATATCCTTCATCGCTCGGATGAAAACCGTCTTCGGAAAAGAATTCTGGATGCGTTGGGATGACCCTGTGTGTCTCCGAATAGACATCAACGATGAGCAGATTGTATCGCCCGGCTATCTCATTCACTTTTTCGTTGAAGAGCTGAACGTTGCGGCGCGTGCTGTCGCGTGCGTACAGGGGAACGACCGGAGCAAATGAGATGTCCGGGACGTTCGTGACGACGATTGTTGCTTTCGTCTCCTCCCTGAGCTGTTTGATAATCTCTTCGTAGTTGCGCGCAAATTGCGCGACGCTCATCCCATGTCCGATGTCGTTAATTCCAATGCCGAGCGTGACGAGCGTCGGGCGCGTGGCGAGAGCAGTCCTGACCTGTTCACGCAACACGTCTTCGGTCGTCGAGCCGCTTCTGCACAGGTTGGTCAAACGCGCGTCCCCGTGCTCTCTCTTGATTCTCTCGAAGAGGCGCGCCACGTAGCCTCCGCCCTCTTTCGCTCCGACTCCGACGCCCGTCGAATCTCCGAGCGCTGTGTAAACTATCGGCACACTCTGTTCCTCTCTCATGCTGTTCGCCTTGTTCTCTTTTTGTGCTGAGTCTAATTGCGCGCAGGCTGCGCCGGAGGCCAGAAAAAACAGGAGCGCGAACATGCACCAGCCGCCCCTGAATCTTTTACTTCTCAATTTCACTTGTCTCCCCTCGTGCTCTACCTGACAGGCTCGCGCAGGATAACTTCAGCGGCCTGCGCTGCCACACGTGCGGCTGCCGTGTGTGCGCGCCTGAGTCCGGCCACCTGCAAGAGCGATTCACCCGTGCGCGAAAGCATCCGCACGAGGTCGCCCTCTTCGGCTCGCGTTTCCCGCACGAGGTCAGCCCACTCTACACCGGCAGCCCAGCGCGCGGCTGTCGCTGCCGCCGAAAAGTTGATCTCCGGCGCAGGGTCTAATCCTTGCTTCCATTCTTCGGTCGCAACTTTATAGGCGACTTCTTCAAACCGCGCAAGCGTGCCGACGAGCGCATCATCCAACTCAAGCTCTCCGTAATCACGATCCGCGTCAGCCGCCAGAGCCGCCATCAATCCGGCGGCGCGCTGCGGATCAAGCGCGGCGAAAAGCCCCTTGTCCAGCGCCTCGCCAACGAGCAGCGGACGGTCAACATGCAGGTCGGCGAGCCAGCGCCCGCGCTCCGTCACGCGCTCCTGATTGAAATCGAGATAGCCGAAAGAGGCGAGCACCCGCGCTCGCCGCTCGAACGGCTCCCAGACTTCCGCCCTGATACTTTGAATGCGCCGGTAGCTCCGTTCAACCGCCTCCGCGTCTTCCAGCACAGCCCAGAGAGCTTCGGCGCAAGCGCTTCTTTCATCTTCGCTCAAATGGCCGGGTGCTATCCCGTCAATCATATCGTTGATGATTCGGACGGCATCATCCTCGCCCGCACGCGCCTCGCTCAACTTTGGCTCATGCAGGGCAAGCTCAGCGCCCTTCGTCCTGACCTCATCGAAAGACGCTTCGATTCTGTCTTCCGTGAGCGGGTAGATGGGTGTATAGACGCGGCCAACCCGTTCGAGCGCGAGATTCGCCCCACGCCCATCCTCGCGCATGCCGATCAAATTTCCGCCGCGCCGCCGCATCACGAGCAGAAGCCTTCGCCCGTTGCGCCCCACGCCGACAATGCGTCCCGGTACGACCACCTCGTCCAACCAGCGGAAGAACATCTCGGCGCGCGTTTGCGGCAGAGTCTCAAGCAGACGCTGGCGCGCGCTCGCCAAACGCTCAAGCCCGCGCGCCACGCTCGTCGGCAAATTGCATCCGGCCTCGTCCAGCTTCTTTCTGATGCGCCGCTCAGCTTCCATCAACTCGCGCTCCTGGCGCGTGAGGCGACGAGCCGTTTCCCTGTGCGCGAAACTTCTTTCGGCGATCTCGCGCACCTGAGCGAAACTTTCGTAAGCGTCGAGCAGGTTGAGCAGGGTCGAGTAGGTCGCGCGGAACTGGCTAACAAGTGGGTCGGGCGGCGCGGTCAGCAGGATTGCGATGCGCTCAGGGTCTTGATGAAGTCCTGGCGCGGCGACGACGAAGCCGACGTTATCGCGGCTGCGACGCCCGGCGCGTCCCGTCATCTGTTGCAGCTCGGAAGCGGAAAGCGTTCGCCAACCGCTCGACGACCGCGTATCAACGTTCGAGATGACGACCGTGCGCGCCGGAAAATCCACGCCCGCCGCAACGGTCGCCGTCGCAAAAATTGCGTCGAGCAGTCCGGCGGACATCAGACGTTCGATGAGGAGTTTCCAGGCGGGAATGTGCCCGGCGTGATGCGCCGCGACGCCGCCTTTGATGATCGTCTCCCAGTGGCGATGCTTGCGCACCTCAGGGTGCTCTTCAACAAATGTGCGCATGATCGTGCGCCTGGCCTCGCGCCGTTCATTGTCGTGGTCGCGGCGCGCGAGCGCGGCTTCCGACGCTGCCTCATCGCAACGACGGCGCGTCGGCAGAAAGACGATTGCCGGAAGCAAATCATAAGACTTCAACGCCGCCAGAAGCTGCGCGGGCGGCATCTCCGGCATGCTCAGTTTCAACGCCTGCCGCCTCCTCTTCTCGATCTCCAGTCGCCACGCTGCGAGCGCTCCTGACGTTGCTTCTGCTGCTGCTCGCCCAGGCGCGCAATTTCGGGATGCAGATTTCCCGCGCTTGAGAGCAAAGGTATCAATTGCCCGTCCGGGTAGAGGAACGCTGCGCGCAGAGGAACGGGGCGCGCCCCCGGACGCTCGACCACGCCGCAACGCACGCCGCGCACTTCCCCTATCCACGCGGCGAATTCTTCGGCGTTGCCAATTGTCGCCGACAACAGCAAGAGCCTGACGCGAGGCGGCGACAGGATGATCGCTTCCTCCCAGACGTGTCCTCTCTCCTCGTCCGCCAGATAGTGAGCCTCGTCCAGGACGACTAAGTCTGCGCGGATGTTCGTGCCGCTGCGTAGAGAATCGAATAACTGGTTGCGATAGATTTCGGTTGTGCCGACAATCAAAGGGGCGTCCCCGTTCTCTTTCCTGTCCCCCGTTAAAATGCCGACGGCATCCACGCCGAACTCATCTCTGAACTCCTGATACTTGGAATTCGTCAGCGCCTTGAGCGGGCTGGTGTACCAGGCGCGTTTGCCTGCGGCGAGCAGGCGGCGAATCTCCTCGCGCGCAATCCAGGTCTTGCCGCTTCCCGTCGGCGCAGTCACCAGCACGTCTTCGTGTTCGAGCGCACTGAGTGCTTCCGTTTGAAACGGATCGGGCTTGAATGGAGCGGGCGCGGGCGTGCCGATACCTTCGAGCAAGCGGCGCACCTCGCGCGTCGGCACATCGGCACGAAGCGGCTGGCGAGGCGGTGATGAATCTTCTCGTGAGCCCGAACGACCCGGCTTCCCATCCCGCTCGCGCCCACCCTCTTTCGCGCCGTGTCTTTTGCGGCGGTCGTTAACACGTTGGCGTGGCATAACGTCATTGTAACCCAGATGCTAGATGCTAGATGTCAGATGTTAGTGAAAAACAAGAAAACCAGCATCTGACATCTGGCATCTAGCTTGTCGGAGTGGTAACTTTATAGGCGGCGCTCACAACGATTGGCGGGCAGAAAGCGTCTAAGAATGGTCGCCCGCTCCTCTGGTTGGAAGGTGCGCGCGAAGTGAATGAAAATGGCAGAGCTTTTCGCAGATTTCGAGATTAATAAAACGCCGCGCTGGCGCAGGCTTGTGCGCCTGACGGGCATTTCTTTCATCCTGCACGCGCTCTTTTTCGCGGCGATTATTTACGTGCCCGTGCTGCGCGAGGCGTTTCACATCGGGAGCAAGTTTTCCGACGCCGAGTACGTTGACGAAGATTACGAAAAGATCAACATCCGTGAAGCGGTGATGCTCAATGCAGGCGAGAAGTTTCAATACCCGCCCGGTTACTTTAACGATCAGTTCAATAATCCCGCGCCGGAGATCATAGTGCAGCCGACGCCTTTCCCGACTCCACAACCAACTCCGCAACCGACTTCGACGCCGACTCCTTCGCCCATCCCCAGTCCTTCGCCTCAGGCGACCGCGTCTCCGGCGACGGGTGACCAAACGGTCGCGGGCACGACGACCGAAGAAGGTGCGGACAAAGATTTGGACAAGGTGGCGGAACAGAACAAGGTCAAGCGTCCGAAGACCATCAACAAGCGTCCCTTCGTTGATCTGCTGGTCAAGTACAATGAGTTGAAAGACAAGGGCGAGCTTGACCTGAGCGGCCCCGTAGAGATGACCATTGAGGCTGACCGCAACGCGGACGGAACCTTGAGCAATGTCCTGGTGACTCGCAAGTCCGGTGACCCGAAGTTGATTGAGGCTACGAAAGATTTCGTCGCGGCTTTAAGCGCCAGCGGCGCGCTCGATTTTCTTGAAGGAACAGACCACCTGACTCTGACGCTCAAGCTGGACGCCGTCGCTGTCTCCGTCAGCGCCTCGACCGAAGCCACTTCCGCGGCGGAAGCCCAGCAGAAAGCCACGGGCTACAATGCGCTGCTCTTTCTGGGCGCTGTCGCCAGAAGCGGACGCGACGAAGCGACGATTATGAAGAACACTAAAGTCACCGCCAGCGGTAAACAGATCACCATCAGCTTCAACCTGCCGCGCTCGGCCATCGGCGACATGCTCAAGAAGCAAATTCCGGCCAGCTAGAAATGGTCTCATCAATGTTCAGAGTTCAAACTTCAGTTTGATGTTTTTCAATAAAACGCACGCTGAAGCGTGAACTCTGAACGCTTGAATGCTATTTATGAGATGGCTTCTAGTTGTTAAGAAGCCATATTTGAGTGTAAGCTAGAAGCGCGGATTGATTAACATAACGTGAACGAATCTCGAAACACTAACGCATCGCTTTTCATCACCACGCTGTGCGCCTGCCTGAGCCTTTTGGTAGTTGGGACGCCTTTACAGGCTCAGGCGAAGTTGCCAGCGACGGAGAGGAATCAATCTGCTTACGCCTCGACAATCCGTTCAGGCTTCGGGGCGTCTGTCGTCGCCAGCCTGCAAAAGCTCTCACTAGAAGACCAATGGCTTCCAGACTCCGCTGCAAAGGTTAAAGGACAGCCGGAAGAAGTTCTTTACCGGAACACGAGAGCTTTGGTCGAAAGCAATCACGTCCTGCTCATCACGCATCTGCCCCGCGCCGCTCTCTCAGATTCGCCTTGCGAAACCGCATAGGCTCTGAGCAGAGACGAAGATTAGACGCGCACGCAACTTCAAAACTGCCTCGCTTGCCTTCGGTTTCCCCGCTCCCTTACAATCGAAAGTTGCGCCGAACTGCGTAAGCTTCGCGTTTCAACCGTGCGCTTCACTTTTTTCTCATAGGATTCATCAAGGCCATGATTGACAAATTATTAACCAAAGTTTTCGGCAGCAGTAACCAGCGCTACCTCAAGAGCATTCAACCCGTCATCAATCGCATCAACGAGCTTGAGCCGTCCGTCAAGCGGCTCTCCGACGATGGACTGAAGGCGCGCACGGCAGAGTTTAAAGAGCGCGTCGCGCGTGCCGTCGCTGATGCTTCCGACCTGGAAGAACGCAAGCGGCGCGAGCGCGAAATCCTGGACGAAATATTGCCCGAAGCCTTCGCCACCGTCCGCGAAGCGAGCGTTCGCTCCACCGGCATGCGCCACTTCGACGTGCAGTTAATCGGTGGCCTCGTGCTCCACGAAGGCAAGATCGCGGAGATGAGAACGGGTGAAGGTAAAACGCTCGTCGCCACACTTCCCGCCTATCTCAACGCACTGACAGGTCGCGGCGGCGTTCACGTCATCACGGTCAACGATTATCTGGCCTCGCGCGACGCCGAATGGATGGGACAGATTCACCGCTTCCTCGGTCTCGAAGTCGGCTGCATCCAGAACGACATGGACGACTTTGAGCGGCAGGCCGCCTACGCCGCAGACATCACCTACGGCACGAACAACGAGTTCGGCTTCGATTACCTGCGCGACAACATGAAGTTTGACCTGGCGACCTGCGTCCAGCGCGGCCACTACTTCGCCGTCGTTGACGAGGTGGATTCGATTCTGATTGACGAAGCGCGCACGCCTTTGATTATTTCGGGCGCGTCGGACGAAGCGACGGACAAGTATTTCAAGGCCGACGCCATCATCCCGCAGCTCAAGCGCGGCGAAGAGAAAGAGAAACTCAAAACCGGCGATTACGTGGTTGATGAAAAGCAGCATACCGCCGTCCTGACGGAAGAAGGCGTGGACAAAGCTGAACGACTGCTCGGCGTCGGCAATCTTTACGACCCTTCCAATATGGAGATGCTGCATTGTGTGGAGCAGGCTTTGAAAGCTCACACGCTGTACAAGCTCGATCACCAGTACGTCGTCCAGGACGGCGAGGTCATCATCGTTGACGACTTCACCGGGCGCTTGATGAAAGGTCGTCGCTGGTCGGACGGTTTGCACCAGGCGGTCGAAGCCAAAGAGGGCGTCAAGATTGAGAAAGAGAATCAGACGCTTGCGACCATCACGCTGCAAAACTACTTCCGTCTTTACGAAAAGCTCTCCGGCATGACCGGCACGGCTGAGACGGAAGCCGCGGAGTTTCATTCGACCTACAAATTGGATGTCATCGTCATCCCGACCAATCAGCCGATGGTTCGTCAAGATAAACCTGACGTTATCTACCGCACGCTGCCTGAGAAATGGGATGCAGTCGTCGAAGAAATCAAAGAATCCCACGAGAAGGGACAGCCCGTGCTCGTCGGCACGGTCTCGGTCGAAAACTCTGAGCTAGTCGCGCGTCGTCTGCAAAAAGTAGGCGTCCCGCACAATGTCCTGAACGCCAAGTACCACGAGCGTGAAGCTGAAATCGTCGCGCAGGCCGGACGCAAAGGCGCTGTCACCATTGCCACAAACATGGCCGGGCGCGGGACGGACATTCTGCTCGGCGGCAACCCGGAATTCCTGGCGCGCGAGCTGTTGAAGAAGCAGGAGATTGACCCGGACGAAGCTGAAGACGAACAATTTGAAGAGGCGCTTGCTCAAACCAAGCCCATCGTCGAAGCGGAGCACAAAGAAGTTGTCAGCGTCGGCGGACTCCACATCATCGGCACTGAACGCCACGAATCACGTCGCATTGACAACCAGCTTCGCGGGCGTGCCGGACGCCAGGGCGACCCAGGCTCTTCGCGCTTTTTCCTTTCTCTGGAAGATGATCTGATGCGCATCTTCGCGGGAGATCGCGTCAAAGCGTTGATGGAACGCCTGGGAATGGAAAAGGGCGTCTCTATCGAATCCAAGATGGTCTCGAAGCGCATCGAAGGCGCGCAGAAGTCTGTCGAAGGTCGTAACTTTGAATCGCGCAAGCACCTGCTTGAATACGACGACGTGATGAACAAGCAGCGCGAGACGATCTACGGTCTGCGTCGCCAGTTGATGGAAGAGCCTGACCAGCGCGACTACCTCTTGGGCGAGACGGGCGTAGCGCGCGACCTGCTCGCGGATTTGACGAAGCAGTATCTCAACCCGGAAGCAGACCCTGAAGACTGGGACGTTGATAATTACGTTATCCAATTGAAGACAATCTATGACTTTGACGCCGATGCCGAAGGAATAGATTTTGAGAACTTATCTTCCGAAGATATTGACCAAACAATTTGGGAGAAGCTCAAAGCCAGATACGCCGAGAAAGAGGAGCAGATCGGCGTGGAAGCGATGCGTACCTACGAGCGCATCATCATGCTCAACATCATTGACGCGCAGTGGAAAGACCACCTGCTCTCGATTGACCACCTGAAACAGGGCATCGGACTGGTGGGCTATGGCCAGAAAGACCCGCTCGTCGAGTACAAGAAGCAATCGTTCGACCTTTTTCAAGAGATGCTCGACCGCATTGACCAGACGACCATTCGCTCGCTCTACAATCTTCAGGTTGTCACGGAGCAGCCGCCCGAAGCCTTGCGACAACGTCGTGCGCCTCGTCGCACAGCGCTCAACTTCACCGGCCCGAATCAGGGCGCAGCCGCCGCTGGCGAGGAAGCGGGCAAGGTGAGGACTGTCACCCGCGACCAACCTAAAGTCGGGCGAAACGAGCTATGCCCATGCGGGTCAGGGAAGAAGTACAAGAAGTGCTGCGGCGCTTAACGCCAAAGGAGATTAGCCATGAATAGACCTCACCTTTCCATCAAACTGTTCCTCCTCACGGCGCTGATTGTCTGCGCGTCTCCCGTTTCCGGTGCGGCTTATCAATCTCGCGCGCAACGATCAAAGCCACAGGAACTTTACGACACGGCGAAAAGTCACTTCGAGGCGGGCGCTTATCAGATGGCTTTAGAGACAATCGAAGAGTTGCTGAAAACTGAGCCGGATTACGCGCCCGCGCTCCGCTTAAAATCAAGAGCGATAGTCGGTCTTTTTGTTAATACGCCTCCGCCGTCGCCTGATGAGATGAACTCTCCTGCTGCTCGCCGCGAAAGAAAAATGCGGCAAGCCAGGTTGCTGAAAGAAGCGGCAGACAGTCTCGAAAGATTTCTCCAACTCAAGCCTGAGACAGAAGGGGCGGCGGGGCTCAGAGAGCAACTGAATTCTTTGCGCGTTTATGCCGAGCCAGCCATCAAGCCTGAAGCGGAATGGACGTTTTTTTCGCCGTTTGAAGTGACGGAGAGAGCGCATATCCTGCGCCGCCCGGAGCCACGTTACCCGGAAGAAGCGCGGGCGGCTCGTTTGAATGGCACAGTCAAGTTGCTGGCCGTCCTTGCGGCTGACGGGACAGTCAAACATATTTTCATTCTCCAGTCGCCCGGCGACGCGTTGACAGAAGTTTCGCGCGAAGCCGCCAGCAAGATTACATTTGAACCAGCCGTCAAAGACGGGCGTCAAGTTTCGATGTCAATCATTGTCGAATACAACTATTCAACCTTTTAGCATTTGAGCGCGAACGTTACATCAACGAACCCAATCGTGCAGGCCATCGTTGCAGGCACAGCCCCGCAGGGGGCGCGGATGGCTGCGGCGCGCGGACTGCTGCCGCTCGATCAAGCGGATATGCTTGAGGCGTTGGTGGCTCTGCGTGAAAGTGATAACGCGGAGATTGCGCGCGCCGCTGAAGAGACGCTCTCCGCACAAGAGCCGGAAACTCTCCTTGACGTTGCCTCAAGCTCTGAGATAGCGCCTTCGGTGCTTGGCTATCTGGCCGCCCGTTCCAGCCTGGGGCGCAATGTCCATGAAGCGGTCACGCTCAATGCGCGAACGCCCGACGAGAGCATCGCACTGCTCGCTGGCGCAACCTCCGATGGCGAATTGCTGGAACTCATTACGGTCAATCAACAGCGACTGATTCGCGCGCCCGCAATCATCGAAGCCGTCATCAATAATCCTGCGCGCACACCCGAAGCCGAGAGGCGCGCGCGCGAAACGCGACGCGAATTTTTCGAGAAGGAGCGCGGCGCGCAACAGATCGCCGAAGAGTTGCGGGCGCGCGGGCAGACGGCTGCCGCCGAATTTATTGAAACGGCAGAATCGGTCGCAGACTCGCAGGCTTTCACAATTGACGACGCCTGGCTCATCGCCGCGCATATTGAAGTCTCCGATGATGAGATAGACGATTCGTGGCTGGCGCTCGAACGCATCGAAGAAATCTTCGATGAAAGTCATGAGCAGCGCCTGGCGAATATCGAGCGCATCATCAGCGACACGCGCGGTGAAGGAAAGGAAGTGCATCCCGAACGCATCTCGCTCATCCGCCGCGTCATGATGATGACCGTCAAAGATCGCATCAAGCTGGGGATGAAAGGCGACCGCGAGGCGCGCTCCATTCTCATCCGTGATTCCAACAAGGTCGTCGCGCAGGCCGTCATACACAATCCGCGCATCACCGACCAGGAAGTTGAAAGCATTGCCGCGATGCGCACGGTCTCCGACGAGGTGCTCAGGATCATCTCTTTGAACCGTGCCTGGGCGCGCTCTTATCCGATCATTCTCAACCTCGCGCGCAACCCGCGCACCCCTATTCCCTCAGCCATCAATATCCTCCCGCGCATTCACACCAAAGACCTGAAAAACATTTCGCAGAACCGTAATGTCTCTGAAGGAGTGCGTCGCCAGGCTTTCCGGCTGGCAGCGACCCGCTCCGGGCACTGAAATTCATTGACACGAAGCCTGTGCTGTCCCTAGAATTCGCGTTACCGATTTAGGGAGTTCATATTTAGGATTTTATCAAAAGCAATCGAGCCGCTGGACGTTCGATTCTATAGCGTTCGTTTACCTCTTCAATGTATGAAAGAGAGAGTGTAACGGGCATCCATCACAACCGCTGGCGCGCCAGGCATTATGCGCGTTCTCAGAAAAGAGAGGGAATATGGGAGTCTTAGATATAATTTCTTGGATCATCGTCGGCCTGATTGCAGGCGCGATTGCTAAAATCATCATGCCGGGCAAAGACCCGGGCGGCTGCGCTATCACCATGCTTTTGGGAATCGGGGGCGCGGTTCTGGCAGGTTTCCTGGCGCACACTCTTAATCTGACAAGAAAGACTGAAGGGTTCGGCGATACAGGCTTCTTCGCCAAGGTAGGATTCGGTGTGATCGGCGCACTCGTTATCTTAGCGATCTATCGCCTGATTGCCGGGCGACGCGCCTGAAAGTTATCCTGCGCTTTTGCCCCCTCTTTGCGCCAATCACAAACGTTTAAGCCGGATGCGACTTCTCTTAAAAGAATCGCATCCGGCCTCGCTTCTCTTTTCTATTCTCCGCAATCGAAGCTCAAAAAATCTCTGAGCCTTTTCTGAGAACCGACCACGCGACATCCGTCAGCGTGTGGCTCGCTGCCCCCCACCATAGCCCGGCCAGCCCAGCCCAGGCCGCATGCTCTCCCGTGTTCTGCCTGACGCTCGTTTCTATCGCACGCCACGCCTGCACAATTTCTTCAAAAGTCGGCGTTGGTCCGTTCGCGAGTATGGCGCGCAGGTAAACACCCGCCAAGACTATCAATGCCAGCACCATCGTGAAATAAAGGACGCGAATCAATGTGCCGAAGATAATTCCGTGCGACCAACGAGAGCGATGCCGGAAGAGCATCCGATACGGAAGCCAGAGAAAACGGAAGACTCCCCAACGTGCATACTGACGCGATTGGATGTCCAGGTCAGGGCCAAACATAAAACCGCCAAAGAGCATCGCGCCCGTCGCCAGCAGCGCCAGCACAGAGTTTCCCGTCAACCCCCATGCGGCCACGAAAGTTGGCGCAGCAAGGATAATCGTGATCGCGTCGTGTGTTCTTCCCGACGGCATAGCCTGCAACTCCTCCAAGACATTCTAACCTATAATTCAGCATTCATTATCCTCTACTCTGTCTGGTATCTTGACGATGTGTTCAGCTTGGGTAATCAGTTGCGGGCAGTTGACACTCGACTCCACAAACTTCAGGGCAGAGTTTCCGTAGCACTGGACGTGCAAGCCGGAGCTTGCGCGCCATCAGGAAGATTAGAAAACCGTGCGTGTGAAATTGACATTGCTGGCAACAAACCAGGCGACGGTGCTGCCGCTCAACTACAACCATGCGGTGGCCTCGCTCATCTACGACACGCTCGGCCAGGCTTCAACTGATTTCGCCGCGCGGCTGCATGATGAGGGTTTCAGCATTGATGGGCGGCGCTTCAAGCTTTTCACTTTTTCACGTCTCACGACTGGGCGTGGTCGCGTTCAGGGAGATCGCTTACTGCTTGTAGATGCGACGATAATCCTGCAAATCAGCTCACCCGTCGCAGAGTTCGTTGAGCACTTCGTCACCGGACTCTTCCAGTCCGAGTCTTTCAACATCGCGGGCGCACGCTTCACGCTCCAGCAGGCCGAAACTCTGCCCGCGCCTATTTTCACCGAACGAATGAGCTTTCGTTCTCTCTCTCCCGTCACGGAATCGGTGCGTGACGAGCAGGGAGGCGTGCGCTTTCTTTCCCCCGAAGATGACTGGTCTGAGATCATGCGTCGCAACCTGCTCCGCAAATATCAAGCCCTTCACAATCATGCTCCATCAGATGACCGCCTGCGCTGGAGTTGGGATCAAGACTATCTGATGGAAGCCGCACGACGCGGACGCCGCGCCTCCGTCCTCGTGGACATTCGCGGCATCAAGGTGCGCGGCTGGCTCGCGCCGTTTACAGTTGAAGGCAGCACCGAACTCATAGAGATCGGCTACGAAGCGGGCTTCGGCTCACGCAACTCGATGGGCTTCGGGATGGGGGAATGATAGTTCAAGGTTCAAAGTTCAAGGTTCAAAGCCGAACCAGGGCGGCGAACCTTGAACTTTGAACCTTGAACTTTGAACCTTGAACGTTTACTGCGTTGGCGGTGGCTGGACGGCGGCTGGATGGCGCGGCGAGCGTTCGGTGTGGCTGGCGCTCGTCCACTCGGCCAGAGCCGCCGGGTCGTCACGAAAAACATTTTGCACGATGGCGTCCAGCTCGCGGACGGCGTTCATCCCGCGCTCAATAGCCTCGTCAATGGCGACTGTGGCGGCGACGCGTGTTCCGGTCTTCTGCGCCCTGCTGTCAATTGATTGCTCGAATGCTTCTATGTCCGCGGCGAGGTCTTCCAGAAAATCCGCAGGCAAGCCGCGCCGGATGAATTCCGCCTTGAGCGGTTCGGCATCGGCGGCGAAGGAGCGCGCGGCGGCCAGCCACGCCTGATCGCCGACGTTACGCGGCAGGCGAAACTTATCGTCCAGGCCGGGCGTGGTTAAAGACATCACGCGTGCCGTGCGGCTGATGGCTTCCATGTCTTCGCGCAACGCTGCGCGAGCGCCAGCCTTGACAGCCGTTCCTTCAAGGGCTGCGCGCTTGCCGGATTCCTGCGCGGTGGTGTGTCCTTCCAGTTCCGTGATGGCAGTATTGAGCGCGGTCAGCACTTCGCTCCCGCGCGTATTTGCAGGGAAAGAACCTGTATGCGTCGCACCGAACTGGCGCACACGAATAAACATATCCAGACGGCGAGCTTCTGTATCTTTCATGAGGAATCTCCTTCGGGTGAAGCTAAGGGATACGTGAGAGTATTCCTTAAGCGGGTTGTGAGAGCGCGAGGAAGTTGAGGTTTCAATCTGACGCGCCCGATTATACCTTAGGTCTCAGCCGCGCCGTCAGGACTTTTTTCACACATGCAGACGGAGATTCTCATCCTGCGAGAGCGCCACTCACGCTCCGGTAGGCTGAACTCTCACTCCGATATACCGGCCTTGCATCCCGCCCCGGTCATCTTCCACGCCGCTCCAGCCCTCTCCCGCGCCGTTATAACCGTCTTCCACCTCGATACGACCGATTTTCGACCTGCTATGACCATCTTTCACTGCGATATAAGGAGCTTTCCCCCGGATATAAACGGCTTTTACCCCGATATGGCCGACTTTCACCCTGATATGAGCCGCCAGCGCACGGATATAACGGTCTGATGCCGCACGCGAAGCCGCTTTCACGCTAAAACCGCCCAAAAACGGCCATAAATAAGCCTCATCCACAAAAATCGCCCTTTCACACGCACCACCCAAACGACTCCTGTCTTGAATTTTGAGCTTTGAACCTTAGAAACTACTGACCTGAAAATCCTGTGAGAAAAGTAAGGCCGCCGTCTCTGTGGGAGTGACGGCGGCCTCTCGCTGCACAAGCCCGCTCCCACCCTTAAGCAGACGTGCAGCGGCAGGAGCGCCGGAGCCTCACCCTCCGCGCTCCCCGACAAACTCTTTCACCTGTGGCTTTAGTGAGGCCATAAAGTTGATGTGAAGAGAGCGCGCTCTTTGGTAAGATGGGCGCGCACGCGTTCTAGTCTTTGACACCAAGGCAACGGCACATGCGACGGCTCAACCCTCAACCTCAAGACGAGTAGATGAGCATCGCCGTTGAGTATGAAAGGTTCATTCTCACGGCGAACAGGTTGAACGAACGCATATTATACATATTCAAGTATAATAGCAAGCCGTTCTTTGTCTTATCGGGAGGTTGCTCCTGATGGGCAAAGGGATACGTCCGAAGCCGGAACGTCTTGCCGAGAAGTTGCGCGTGATTCGACTTGCTTTCGGTTTATCTCAAACCGAAATGCTCAAGCGTTTAGGAGTTGAAGACCTGATTACATATCATCGGATTTCCGACTATGAGTTAGGCAAGAATGAGCCACCGCTAATGATTCTCCTGCAATACGCTCGCGCGGTAAATGTCAGCACAGATGTTTTGATTGACGATGATCTGGACTTGCCCGCTAGATTACCGAGCACGCCGAAACATAAGCGCTAATCAGCAGCGCGCTGTTCGGACACCACCCGGCAATTTTTCCATTGACCCTTACAAAGAGCAGTTGTATCATCTGCGCGATTCGTCGCTCAATTACTCTAAACCGACCTGACTCCCGGCTTCTCGGTTACTTGTTCGGACGCGCTACTCCCATACGCATTACTTAGCCCGTCCAATCACGTATCGCTCATCGTTCAAAGGCTAATAAAAGAGAGCGCACACCCCGCGCCGTGCTGCAAAACAGCATTCAGCAATTTCCGGCTCTCTATTATCCAAACTCTTATTGACGGAGCATTACGATTATGGAATTTTTGCCAACAGGAAATCCTTTTGTTGACACCGGAATGTATGCGATGCAAGCGCGAGCCAGCGAGCTTCATCACAACGAAGAGATAGACGTTTTAACGTCTGAATTGCTGAAAGAAGTTTTGGGTGATGGGAGATGGATAGCGCAAACAAATAGGAGGCTAAATTCCTTCTTTATGGTTTTTATGAACTCGCTGCTCGTCAATCCATCCTCGAATAGAGATGCACTGAAAAAGGGATCAGGAAAGCGAGGCTTTTTAAGCGAGAGTGATAAAGGGTGGCAAATTTATGTTAGCACCCTCATTAGATTACGCGATGAATTGCTACTACAACCTTCTGATGCCGTAAAAAATTGCGAGTCATGCGGAGACCGTCCTGCCTCACGTGTTGTTGATGCAATAGGGCGTGATTATTTCCCTCTTGCTGGAAGTCCCGGTAATGATGCTCAAGCTTTACCATCTGCGAGTCGTTCGCCGCGACTTTGTGCATTCTGTTTACTAGCAGTTCATTGGCTACCAGTTGGAGCAGTTGTTTATAGTGATGGGAAGCGGTCATTCCTTGCTTGCTTTCAATTTACTGATGCAAGTCTCTCTCAGGAAGTCACTGAAAATATTTATAGGGAAAACAGCAGACGGTTATCGAGCAAAAGCATTAATGAGCAAGTAGCAGTTTCCGGTTCTTCGGAGGGTAAAACTCCATCCGCTAAAATTTTGATTCATCAAATGCAGCAACTCCAATTGCGACGAAAGCGGGAAAATCTATCGTCCGACGTTACGCTAAACATTTGGAAATTTAATAATTTTGGTGACAAACCTGATTCAGATTTAGTTGAGATTCTTAATCCGGCGTTACAGTTTCTTTGGGAAGCGGCGCGCGTGCATTACAGCGAAGTGATGGAATTATTAAAGCACGAAGATTCAAAGAAGCCGGGCACGCATTTGCTGACGGCGATAGAACAACAACGAGACTACAGCAGCTTCTATCCGCAAAAGGGGCACAAGGGCGCGGGCGCAGGCGCAGGCAAACTTGTTTCAACAGATCTTTATGAGCTTTATCAAACACGAATCATGCGACGGATGCCCGCCGCGTTGAGAGTCGCGCGCCGCCTCGCTCAAGTCGTTTATGCAAGACTCAAAGACGGCGATAAAAAAGCTGGTAAGTTTTTAGAGAAGCTATTGAAAGAGAATCCACGCTGGACGAAGGATAAAGAGATTCGTCCGAAATTGCGTGGCGTGCTGGTTGATTTGGCAGAGCGCGGGGAATTAACGCTTGATGAATACGCACAATTATTTCCGGCGCAAAATCTCGAAGGCGTGATTGATGTAACGGAAGCGCGCGAGTTGTGGCGAATGCGCGGTCAAGCCGTGCGCCCATCTGCCGACGGTTGGACGCCGTTTTGGTTCTATCTGCACCATGTTGCAACCAAACAGGAAGAGAGTTTCAGCGGTGTAAACGAATCACAAAACGCAACTTCAACAGATGCGAACGGAGATTTAGCGATGTTCACAAACCCGAAGATTCAGACCTTCGCTCAAGATGTTTTTGATCTTTATCTCGAACATAAGGGTGGGGACGACAAGGCGCGCGGCGTGGCGTACATCAAGAAATATATCCTCGATGGATTCGCGCACCGCAAAATTACTACAGAACATCTACGACGCTGGTTCTATAAACTGGCGGAAACTCGTGAAGATTACCGCCTTGAGGACTGGGATGCGCTGTGCCGCGATGAACAAGGGCGCGATGCGACAGGCGAGTTGCGCTTTCAATTGCGGCTTGAACTTACGAATCTGTACCGCCAAGCGATGCAATCATTGACCGAAGCAAACTAAGGAGCTAAAGACCGATGAGTAACAACGGAAACAATCAATTGACTCACATTACCGGAACTTTCTTGATTCATGCCGAAGGCTCTTTCTTGAATGGAGCGGGACTCGACACGTCGGGTGAGTTCCGTAACTTCGTGTTACCGAAAACATACAGCGATGGGCGCAACCGCGTGCCTTATGTTTCATCACAAGCATGGCGGCGTTGGCTACGCACGACTTTCAGAGATGAAAACCCGAACGAGCCTGCCGCCGAAATTAAAGTCTTGAGCAAAAATGCGAAAGGCAATCCCGACAAAATCGGAACGCAAATGAATCCGATTGAGTTTGTTGAAGATGACATCTTCGGCTACATGCGCGCGGCGCAGGGTCAAGGACGAGCAAAGGAAACGGAAGCCAGCGAAGATGATTTGGCTTTAGAGTTGGACGCGGAAGAAGCCGTAGAAGATTCAGAGCCAAAAAGCAAAAAGAAAAGCAAAACCGAAAGAGTCAGCTCCGTGATGCGTCCGTCGCCTTTTTCATCTTCGATTTTGAAATCTTTACGCAATAGCGGCTGGCAAGGCGATGATGAGGGCTATGTGCATCTGAAGGAAGGCACACCGCTTCCTTACAAAACCCGTTTCTATAACACTCATTTACAAGGCGTTTTCGGTTTGAACTATGCGCGTTTAGGAGTGTTTCGCAACGAAGGCGACCGCGTAGAATTGGACGAGGCGTTAGTCAAACAATACCTCGCAGAGAACAAGATTCGCGCGAACGAAAAGAATGAGAATGTTTATGAAGTCATTGACAACAAGCGAAGTGACCGCGCAGCGATGATTTTGCGCGCGTTGTCAATCTTGCGCGGCGGCGCGAAGCAGGCGCAGTTCGGTACAGACGTTGCGCCGAAAGCGATCATCATCGCCGGACTCAACTGCGGCAATCTTATCTTTAATGATTTGTTTGAGGAGAAAGATGGAATGCCCACTATAAAACTCGGCGCGCTTAAAGAGACGATTGAAGATTACCGCCGTCGCCTCGCAACGTCTGTCTTTATCGGGGTGCGTGATGGTTACTTACATTCACAGAATGAAACGGACTTGCGCTCGTGGGCAGGTAATGGGCAAATGAACGGAAGCAACGTGCGTGTGTCGAGTCCGATCACAGCCGTCGAGTCTTTAATCGAGCAACTGAATCAAGCTGTCTGAAAGGAGTTGTAAACAATGAAACTCCTGCACGCACGGCTTGAAGGATGGACAGCGACGTTTCGTTTGCCGCTCATCTATTCCGGCACGGGGCTGACCGCGCCCGTGCCGCCTTTCAGCACTCTGCTCGGACTCATCGGCAATCTTGCAGGGCGCGAGATTGCGCCGGATGAGACACGCATCGGCTATGTTTTTCGCAGCAATGGCACGGCTTATGATCTTGAGACGACGCGCCGCTTGGAAATGGATAAGAAGTCTGGACGATTGAAAGCGCAGAGCGTCCCCGGCATCGTGCGCCGTCAATTCCACGTCCGCCCGTCGCTTGATTTGTATCTTGACAATCTAGCCTTACGCGAGGCGTTCGAGTCTCCACAGAACGTGCCGTGTTTGGGGCGTTCGCAAGACCTGGCGTGGATTACACAAATAGAGAAAGTTGAAGCAGAGCCTTGTGAGTCTGGAACTGTGCGCGGAACGCTCGTACCGTTTCCGCAAGCGGGCGCAAGCGGCGTGATCTTGGCTTTGCCGGATTACTTAATCAATAATCGTAGAGGATACACGCGCGAAGTCGGGCGCGTGTCAAAGTTTCTCGCCGTGCGTTACGAGAATCCCTCGCCGATTGAGCGCGCAGACCTCTACTGTGTCAACGATTCAAAGGACAGCAGCGTAATTTATCTGCGCTCGCTCGTCGCTTGAAGGTGCAAAAAGTTAGGGCAAAGTATGGGCCAGACGGTTCACACGCATCGTGACTTATGGGCGAAAAGCCTGGACAAAAGCGCGAACGCTCTTGGTGATGGCGAAAGCTTATTGCAACACTCAGTCAACATCACAACCGTTGCTCGTCAGCTATGCCGCCAATTACCGTTTCCCGAAAGTGAACGCGCGGATTACGAAGAAGTCTTGCTTCAAGCGGCAGCGTTCCATGATTTGGGTAAGGCGGCGACGGGCTTTCAACGCATGTTGCGTGAGGGGCGCAAGTTTATCTGGAAGCATCGCCACGAGACACTTTCAACCGTGCTGGCATACAAGCTTAATCCGCAACTCGACCCATGCGCCCTTTTCGCAGTTCTCACGCATCACCAAAGCATTCCTAACGACGGTATCTCTGGTGACGGGGAAAAGTGTCTGCCGCCGACGGAACTCCCGCCGGACTTCGGAGGATTATTTGAGTCAAGGGATTGGCAGCAAATGCTCGCAGAGTTACGCTTAAACTGGGAATCGTTGCAGGATGTCGTGGCGCGTTTAGCACGCGTACTCAAACGCCCGCTCGCAGAACTGTCGCCGGACACTCCGTTGTTTGAATTGGGAATAGAACCCGTCTGGCTTGATAGAAGCGCGCGAAAGCAACGCAGAATCCCCGACGAACAAAAGTGGCGCGCAAGCCTTTTGCGCGGACTGCTAATCACCAGCGATCATCTGGCGTCCGCGATTGACCCGCGCACAAGCGCGCATCCGAAGCCGCTTGGAATCCCGCGTCTGACGGACTACTCCGAAATAATCAAAGAGAAAGAATTGCCGAAAGGCGTGTCGCTTTTGCCTTTTCAGCAACACACTGCGAACATGGAGGGCGATGCGATTTTGAAAGCTCCGACCGGCTCCGGCAAAACGCTCGCCGCGTTGCTTTGGGCAGCGCACAATCAAGTAGAGAACGGGAGATTTTTTTACATTCTGCCTTACACTGCGAGCATCAATGCAATGGCTGACCGCATCAAGTGCATCTTTGATGCGAAATCTCCTGATGAAGAAAAGAGACGGGGAAAAGTTGACGACTCTTTGGTTGGCGTATTGCATCATCGGAACGCCGATTATCTTTTCCGCTCGATGGAGAATGAGGAAGGTGCGCAGCAGCGCAATAAATCCGCGCGCCATCTGAGCAGCTTAGCGCGCGAGATGTACCACCCAATCAGAGTCTGCACGCCACATCAGATTTTGCGATTCGCGCTTTGTGGGCGCGGTTGGGAAACAGGACTTTCAGAGTTCCCACGCGCCTGTTTCGTTTTCGATGAAATTCATGCTTTTGAGCCGTTGCTTGCTGGATTAACACTTGCAACAGTGCGTTTGCTGAAGCGTATGAACGCACGCATCCTGTTTGCTTCTGCCACTATTCCGCGCTTTCTCGAAGAAATTATCAAAAGAGAAGTCAACATGAGTGATGCCGATGTGATAGCTCCTGACCCGAACGATGAGCTTGATGCTGCGGTGTGCGATAAAGTGCGCCATCAAATTGAAGTTCGCAACGGTTCATTGCTCGACAATTTACCTTTCGTCATTGATGAGATACACGCGAGCAGAGAAACTGCGCTCATCGTTTGCAATCACGTTGCGACAAGCCAGCATATTTTTGAGCGACTGCAAGGTAAATTTAATGTAATGCTGCTTCACTCACGATTCAACGGTGAGGATCGCAATCGCATTGAGAAGGCGATAACTAGCGAAGAAAAACCGACTGTTTTAGTTGGCACACAAGCCATCGAAGTCTCGCTCAATATTGATTATGATCGCGGCTATACCGAACCCGCACCCGCTGACGCGCTCGGTCAACGCTTCGGGCGTATTAACCGCAAGGGCAATCTTCCGCAGCCTGCGCCCGTCGTTGTTTTCTCCAAGCCTTCAGCCGGATACCTGTACGATCAAATCCTGACTGATAAAACCGTTGATCTTTTGCGCGCCATTGGTGAACTAACGGAAGCAGAACTAACAGACCTTGTGGATAAGGTTTATGAACAAGGCTATCCACAGAGTGCGGCGGAAGATTTTAATAATGGCAATAACAATTCGCATATCAACTGTTTTGAGAGCGAAATCATCGCCGGAACATATCGCCAATGGACTGATGATATTTTTGAACAGACTGATGGACAAGTTGACGTACTGCCGGATTCATTGCTCACTGAATTTATCGAGCGACGAAAGCAAAAACGATTCATCGAAGCCTCACAGTTGCTTGTCCCTATCCGTGCCGGACAAAAATTTAAAGCCTTAAAGATGGATGCGCTACGTTACGACGAGGATTTAAGAGAATATATTACCAACCTCGCTTATGATTCAGAAGTTGGTTTGAAATCAGACGAGCGTTCATCAACTATCTTTTGACATTTATTCGGACACCCTTCACGGAGTTATGACAAAAGAAAATGAATCAAAACAACTGCCCACATTCACCGGCACGGAAGTCGGCTATTACTTCATCTGCCCGAAGAAACGAGTAGAATTGAAATGTAATCATTTCCTTAAGTCTTAACGACCTGTCGCGGCTTAATCGAACCAATGTGGAATCAATGCGCGATGGTCACTTGATGAGCGTAAGACGAAAGGAAAGAGCATGGCGGAATTAACCATTGAGTTGCCCGAAGAGATTGAGCGGCAGCTTGAAGCGGCATGGGAGAATCTGCCGCGCCGCGCGCTGGAGGCAGTGGCTGTTGAGGGTTACCGTTCGGGGGCGTTGACCAGAGGGCAGGTCGGAAGTCTGCTTGAGCTGAATTTCTGGGAGACCGAAAGCTTCTTGAAGGAGAGAGCGGCTTTTCTTCAGTATACTCTCGAAGACCTTGAACAAGACAGGCTCACACAACAGCGCCTGCGCTCAAAATGATCGTCGTTTCAGACACCTCGCCGCTCAACTACTTGATCCTGATCGGACAGGCGTGGCTTCTGGAAGAGTTGTATGAGCGGGTGATGATTCCACAGGCTGTCTGGGCGGAGTTACAGAACATCGCCGCACCCGCTCCGGTTCTAGAGTGGGTGGCGAATCTCCCCGCCTGGGTTGAGGTTCATGAAGTCCCTGACCCGGACCCAACTTTGAGTCTTGATCCAGGTGAGCAAGAAGCGATCACATTGGCGCAACGGTTAAAGGCTGACGTGATCTTGCTGGACGAGCGGAGTGGCCGTGAGGCAGCAACAGCGCGTGGCTTGGCAGTTACCGGCACGCTCGGCGTTCTTGAAGCTGCCGCCGAGCAAGGATTGGTTGACCTGGCAGCATCTCTCGCGCGGTTGAGACAAACCAGCTTTCGCGCGCCCGCAATTCTTCTGGAAGAGATATTAGAGCGCCACGTGAGACGAGAGCAGGAGTAATCCATGAGCGATCCAACTCCAAATAGCCTTCCAACCTTCACCGGCACGGAAGTCGGATACTACTTCATCTGCCCGAAGAAGCTGTGGTGGTTCGCGCATGGGGTGCAGATGGAGCAGGAGAGTGATCGTGTGCGGATGGGGCGGCTGGTGCATGAGGAGAGTTATGCGCGCAAGAAGAAGGAGTTGAATATTGATAACCGGATCGTGCTGGATTGGCGCGAGGACGGCATCATCCACGAGGTGAAGCTGACGGACAAGATGGAAGCGGCGCACGAGATGCAACTTCTCTATTATCTCTACTACCTGAAGCTGAAAGGCGTCGAAGGTTTGCGCGGGCAGATTGATTACCCGAAGCTGCGCGAGACAAAGATGGTGGAGTTGACCGCAGAGCTTGAAAAAGAGATCGAAGTCGCGCTTGAGCGGATGAAGGAGATCGTCAATTCAAAGCACGCGCCGGAAGTGGAATGGATGAAGATTTGCCGCTCGTGCAGCTATGCGGAACTGTGTTGGGGGTGAAAAAAGGGTATGGCACGCCATTACTATCTCACACGAGCGGGCCGACTGAGGCGTCGGGACAATACACTCTGTTTTGAGCCTGCGGCGGTGGAGGACGCGCCCCGGACGGAGAGCGGCTTGCCCGGCATAGACAGCCTTGAGCAATTTGAAGAGAACCTGTCTGCGGTCGAGATCGGCGCAACGGGCGAAGACGGCATGGGCGACCTCGCGCTCGATCCCTCGATGGCGGAAGATGAGCCGGAACCGCTCACACTCGAAGAGGCCGCCATCGAGGAAGAGAAGGCTGTGCCCGTGAGAGTGGGCGAGCGGCGAGTGATCCCGGTCGAAGACGTGGATGCGATCTGGGCTTTCAACGAGCTTGATTTGAATGCGCGCGTGCTGGTCTTTCTCTCTCAGCATAAAGTGCCCGTGCATTTCTTCAATTATTATGGGTTTTATGCGGGTTCGTTCTACCCGCGCGAATACCTGCACGCGGGCTATCTGGTCGTCAGGCAGGTGCGACACTACGCGAACCGCCGCTTACGGCTGAAGATCGCGCGCGAGTTCATTCGTGCGGCGATGCATAACATTTTGCGGAATCTGCGTTATTACGGCACGCGCGGCGTGGAATTGCAGGAGCAGACCGAAAGCGTGCAGGCCGAGATGCTGCGGCTCGAAGCCGTGAATACGATTAATGAGCTGATGGCCTGCGAGGGGCGAGCGCGAGCAGCTTACTATCAGGGCTTCGCGGGCATCCTGCGCCAGGACTTTGAATTTACGAAGCGTGTGCGGCGTCCTCCTGACAACATCGTCAACGCGCTCGTCTCGTTTACGAATGGATTGGTTTATAGCGCCGCACTGACGCAAATTTATCGCACGCAGCTTGACCCGACGATCAGTTTCCTGCATGAGCCGGGCGCACGCCGTTTCTCGCTCGCGCTGGATTTAGCGGAAGTCTTCAAGCCGCTTCTCGCCGACCGGATGATCTTCAAGCTGCTGAACAACCGGCAACTAGGCGAGCGGGATTTCGCGCAGGACTTGAACTGCTGCTATTTGAATGAGCGAGGTCGCAAGACTGTCTTGAAGGAATGGGACGCGCGTTTACAGACCACTATCGAGCATCGTCGGCTCAAGCGCAAAGTGAGCTATGAAAGATTGATGCGGCTGGAATGCTACAAGCTGGTCAAGCACCTGACAAATGTCGAGCCATACGTTGGCTTTCGCGCCTGGTGGTGAGAAATTGATAAGCTGGAGACCGCGTTATGTATGTGTTGGTCGTTTATGATGTCGAAGTTGCGAGAGTCGTCAAGGTTCACAAGTTTCTGAAGCGCCACCTGCACTGGGTGCAAAACTCTGTCTTTGAAGGAGAATTGACCGACGCTCAGATCGAAACGGTCAAGGCAGGTTTAGGGCGACTGCTTAATGATGAAGCTGATTCGGTCTTAATCTATACATCTCGCGATCAGCGTTGGCTCACAAGAGAGACTATGGGACGCCAACGCAGCGAGATTAGTAATGTAGTATGAGTGACTTACCTTAAATAAGCAGGCTGATATTCGTCGTCGGCCTCCAGTAAAATCAGGCAATCTATTCACAATAACCCGATAGATATTGAGACTAAATGCTATAAACCAAGCATCCATTTAGGATAGTCCTAGTCGTCATCGTCCCGCGTTTTATGCAGGATTGCCGCCCGACGACCGCAGGCAGTAAAAATCTAGCCGTTGAATGACGATTTATTAGGAAATTTCGGTGAGTCTCTTCATTTCTGGCCGGGCTTGAATCGAACCAATGTGGAATTGAAACCGAACCAAAGACCCGAAGCTCGTCGGGGAAGTTGACGGCTTGAATCGAACCAATGTGGAATTGAAACATAACTACTTCTGCGATGACTATGCGTTTCACAAAGGCTTGAATCGAACCAATGTGGAATTGAAACCTCTTCCGAAAATCCTTGCCGTCCGAAGAGATTATTCGCTTGAATCGAACCAATGTGGAATTGAAACCGCAAAAGGCCGTCAAAAGTTATGTTGACAATGGGCTGGCGCTTGAATCGAACCAATGTGGAATTGAAACAGGCGAAAGAATCGTCAATGCGCAGGACTTACAGGGCTTGAATCGAACCAATGTGGAATTGAAACTCCACTGCGATTGACGCTAGGGCGTCACTGTTGGTCGCGCTTGAATCGAACCAATGTGGAATTGAAACGATGGTGTGCTGGTCAATCAAGTGCTGGCCGGCGAAGGCTTGAATCGAACCAATGTGGAATTGAAACGTGGATAGATGCGGCCTGAGCGATAGCCCATCTCAAGGCTTGAATCGAACCAATGTGGAATTGAAACTTGATTCAGCGGTGGGCCACGTCACTGACGCTTCAGTGCTTGAATCGAACCAATGTGGAATTGAAACCGAGAACGGTGTGAATGTTGACGAGACCATTCCGGTGCTTGAATCGAACCAATGTGGAATTGAAACCCCAAAACAGTACGGGCAGCGTCACGCCACACGATAAGCTTGAATCGAACCAATGTGGAATTGAAACTCATCCGGGAAGATGGTGTGAGTGATGACGATCTTTGCGCTTGAATCGAACCAATGTGGAATTGAAACCCCCGTGAGCCACACGTTCACGATTTAACGAGTATGGCTTGAATCGAACCAATGTGGAATTGAAACTTGGGAAAGAAAGTTCAAAGTGAATAGCTCCCCCACGCTTGAATCGAACCAATGTGGAATTGAAACAACGAATGCATGGGTGGATATACACAGGGAGAGGCGCAGCTTGAATCGAACCAATGTGGAATTGAAACCAAGGTAGTATCAGAGTTAATCACTCCAGTGTCTTTGCTTGAATCGAACCAATGTGGAATTGAAACCTGACCCCCAAAGCGACGAAGGTAAGGCGTATTACAGCTTGAATCGAACCAATGTGGAATTGAAACCTAGTCATGCTTGGTGATCCCGAGGGTAAGGATTGGGGCTTGAATCGAACCAATGTGGAATTGAAACTTTTGTCGAATGCTCCGCGCGGCATGGTCTTGCCGGGCTTGAATCGAACCAATGTGGAATTGAAACTTTTTATCGGGCGAGACACCTCAGTCAAAGCGCTGGTGCTTGAATCGAACCAATGTGGAATTGAAACGCAGTTGACAGCGAAACCCTCGAAGGGATTCTCGATAGCTTGAATCGAACCAATGTGGAATTGAAACTAGGAACAATAGCGGGCGGCGCGTTGGGACTCTCGGGCTTGAATCGAACCAATGTGGAATTGAAACGAAGTAGCGTTGTTACCTATTCAGGCTTTAATTGCACGAGCTTGAATCGAACCAATGTGGAATTGAAACGAATGAATGGGCAGGCCCATGTCTCCCCGGATGTCAGGCTTGAATCGAACCAATGTGGAATTGAAACTCTTCTCGCGGGTCAGAGCCAGACGTGCTTCGTTCAACGCTTGAATCGAACCAATGTGGAATTGAAACCTTTTCTGGCGAATACGTTCGATTTGTTCGGTCGTTAGGCTTGAATCGAACCAATGTGGAATTGAAACGTCCACTGTCTTCAACGCGCAGCATCACAATCGCTGCGAGCTTGAATCGAACCAATGTGGAATTGAAACCGTGAAGAACACGACTGGTCTGCCGGGTGACACCGAAGTGACGGCTTGAATCGAACCAATGTGGAATTGAAACGGGTAAAGGAATTCAAACGCGCCATCGGATCAAAACGCGCTTGAATCGAACCAATGTGGAATTGAAACCCCTCCGATCCGTCCGATCCGCAACCCGCGTTAACGGCTTGAATCGAACCAATGTGGAATTGAAACGAAGACGCTGCCGAATGAATCCTTCAGCAGTCCCATGCTTGAATCGAACCAATGTGGAATTGAAACTCTCAATGTTACCGGCAAAGATTGTAGACGAGAGAACGAGCTTGAATCGAACCAATGTGGAATTGAAACATGAGCTTTACGATACGGTCTACACGGAAATGGCTTGCTTGAATCGAACCAATGTGGAATTGAAACACGGCAGATATTCGTACTTGCCGAAACTATGGATGGGCTTGAATCGAACCAATGTGGAATTGAAACGAAACATAAAAGACCTGACGTTGGGCGAGTTGCGAGAGGCTTGAATCGAACCAATGTGGAATTGAAACTCCAGCCTTCCGGCCTTTCGTATCCAAGCGAAACCACGCTTGAATCGAACCAATGTGGAATTGAAACCATTTAATAATGCGCCCCGTGCTCACTTGTAGAAGTGTGCTTGAATCGAACCAATGTGGAATTGAAACCTCAAAGTCGCGGCGGCTGCCTATCAACTGGGCGCTATGCTTGAATCGAACCAATGTGGAATTGAAACCCTTGCAAATCTTGGAAGCTCTTTATCGCGGCGAGATGCTTGAATCGAACCAATGTGGAATTGAAACCTGGGCATGGTCAGCCAACAGAGCGGTGGATTATCTGCTTGAATCGAACCAATGTGGAATTGAAACACTAACTTAACCGGTTCTGCTGTGACTGCTACTTCCGCGGCTTGAATCGAACCAATGTGGAATTGAAACGGACTTGAAGTCTTCAGGGAGAATTGACCAGCCACGGGGCTTGAATCGAACCAATGTGGAATTGAAACCTGGCAAGAGACGCTTGACAACTTACGCAAGCGGGAGCTTGAATCGAACCAATGTGGAATTGAAACATAGCGTCGCCAGCTTGCGTCGGAATGACGCCGAAACCTTGAATCGAACCAATGTGGAATTGAAACCCAGTTGACTCGACTTCGGCTGCTACCTGCGCGCTAGGGCTTGAATCGAACCAATGTGGAATTGAAACGAGCTTGCCTATATCGATGATTATCCTCCGCCCGCCGCTTGAATCGAACCAATGTGGAATTGAAACTAAGTAAGCGGGCGCGGGCGGCTCATATCCCCCGCGCGCTTGAATCGAACCAATGTGGAATTGAAACCTCTAACGGAGTCTCCCTTAACTCCGATAGCCGCCCGGCGCTTGAATCGAACCAATGTGGAATTGAAACTTCCGCCATATCATTAGCATAACGGATACGGGGGAGTGCTTGAATCGAACCAATGTGGAATTGAAACAGGATAAGAACGAAGGCAGCATTCAGGTCTACAGTGGCTTGAATCGAACCAATGTGGAATTGAAACGATTGCAAGCAATAAGAAACTCCATTTCCTATCAGGCTTGAATCGAACCAATGTGGAATTGAAACAGATAAAAGAAGACCTGCGCGCCGCCAAGGCCGGTGGCTTGAATCGAACCAATGTGGAATTGAAACCTCTTCAAGGGACGTGTACCGAGCAGCGGCTTCACCGCTTGAATCGAACCAATGTGGAATTGAAACAAAACATTTTGGTTTAAGGCGGCGCGCTCTTCAGAGCTTGAATCGAACCAATGTGGAATTGAAACGGGATCAACAATGTCAACAACAAGGAAAGCAGAATCTGCTTGAATCGAACCAATGTGGAATTGAAACGATTAAAAACGGCGACTGGCTGAATCTGGATGGCTCAATGCTTGAATCGAACCAATGTGGAATTGAAACTTGAAAGCGCGTTCGACATTCAGTGCCGTGAAAAGCGCTTGAATCGAACCAATGTGGAATTGAAACTCTCGTTTGGTGTGTGAAGTACAGGCACACGATTCGCTTGAATCGAACCAATGTGGAATTGAAACGCTAAGGCTACGGGGCTAAACCACGTTGACTCCACGGCTTGAATCGAACCAATGTGGAATTGAAACAAAAGATAGGTGCTGACAGTAACGGAGTACAGGGAGTCGCTTGAATCGAACCAATGTGGAATTGAAACTGCCACGCAGGCGATACGCGACGCCGCGCTGGACTTGGCTTGAATCGAACCAATGTGGAATTGAAACTCCATCTTGCCAGCCTTGACCTGCGACAGTATCTGGCTTGAATCGAACCAATGTGGAATTGAAACTCGGTCGTGTAGTCGATGCCGCCTTTCGCGTTGCGCTGCTTGAATCGAACCAATGTGGAATTGAAACTTCAATCTGTCCAACAACCAGCCTCTATCTTTCGTTGCTTGAATCGAACCAATGTGGAATTGAAACCTTATTAAAGCTGAACAGCCGCACTGGCTGGACCATGCTTGAATCGAACCAATGTGGAATTGAAACAAAGTTACAAACTATTTCGCAAGAGACGAGTGTAAGCTTGAATCGAACCAATGTGGAATTGAAACAAAGGAGAAATGATGTTATCGAAAACCGCAAACACAGCTTGAATCGAACCAATGTGGAATTGAAACTATTTAAGATTAGAAATGCAGTTGTTGGTTTGGTCTCGCTTGAATCGAACCAATGTGGAATTGAAACCACGTTGTTCGTCCGATGATTGCAGCTTCAGTGGTCGCTTGAATCGAACTAATGTGGAATTGAAACATCTTACTCTTACGGAGTGCTCTACTACTCCACTTTAACATACCCACTGACTCTGCCCGGTGTGTGCGCGTGCTTCCACCCTGCTGTGAGATTCCACCAGCCGCCCTAAGTGGTCGTAATCAAACAGGATTCTGCGGGCTAATGTCGGCGTGGATTTCTACCACGCCACGGATACAACTTTAGGCGCAACTCTTTTTGCCTTGCATCATCGAGTTCTTCGGGTTCACACGAACCAACTATCAAGTCAGCATTGCGCTTGATAGCTAAGGCATAGTACAGCTTGCCGCCAACGTATATCTCAATTCTGCCATAGCCTTTTACCCGCTCGCCTTCTGCCGTGACTATCGTTTCAGATGCACGAAGGTTAAGGATATTTCGACACCCTGATAGGGACCACTTGTGTATCTGAATCTAAAAAAGTTCTCGGTGTCCCCCTCGTTATCGTACTCCCCTCCTGAAATAAGTCTCCCGCCCGGCGGTCTGTACAATCCAGTGACCTTATCTGAACCATTCGCAGGGGATGCGGGAGCCAGTCTGAACGGCGAGAGGTTCAGCGATAGAAATGAGTTCTGCATTGAAGTTCGCACAATCTTGCTGCCCAAGCAACTGCCTTGCTCCGTCTTCAGGCATAGGGTTCTGCGGAATTAATACCTATTATTGGTAATAAGACTTTCTTAAGATTTCGCCTGTTTCTTCGTTGATGAAATATTCTGCGAGTCCTCCTGAAATCGTCGGGCCAAGCCCCTTATGTTTGAAAGAAACTTTCCACACTCTATACACCCTCGATCAATATAACGGTCTCGGATACTTAAAACTGAACGCCGCCGGACTGGATCATAGATTAATTGACCTGCCGGATAGTCCAATTTTTGATTGGGTGGCGCGAAGTAAAGGAGGGTTGGTCTGGGACATGCTTTCGCGCATAACTGGTCAAGCGCGATTCCGTCAGATACTTCAGAATTTCACACGGCGACATGCCTCTCAGGCTGTAACCTTGGATCAGTTTTTGCGCGCTATTGAAGAGGGGGCGGGACAAAAGTTAGATTGGTTCGACAGGCAATGGCTGGAACAAACCGGCGCGCCCGCCTGGGAGCTAACATGGAAGCAGGAGGGTGGACAACTTCGAGGCGTGATTACACAACCCGCTCCTTATTACAGAGTAACTCTCGAAGTACAAATTGAGGAAAGCAATCAAAAGGCTCAGTTGCGTACGATTGAAGTTAGCGGCCCGCGCACTGAATTTAATTGGCCTGTCAAACTCAACGTGCGATCAGTTGCCCTCGATCCTCACTTTCTAGTGCTCCACTGGACTCCTGATTACCTGGCTGAAGCCGCCGGGTTGGCCGGATACACGCGCGGTAGATTCAAGTTGAATGAGAACAAGCTAATCGAAGCGGGAGAAGAATTCAGGAAAGCTCTTGAAAAGGTGACTGTGCCCGATCTTCACAGCGTACGCTTTCTGCTCGAAAACGGTCTGGACATTGTTTATTACAATCAGAAAAACTGGAAAGAGGCTCAAGCTCATTTTGAAGCGGCTCTGGCGAGCCCCAGCCGCCGCGCCGACCAGATTCCTTTCGTTTACCTGCGACTAGCGAGAATTGCCAGGGAACTGAAAGACGATGCCGCTCTTTGTAGAGCTGTCGAAAACCTTATCTCAGCGGACGCTGTGGTTGGAAATAGCACAGGGGCGGCTAATACCGTTCACGCTCAGTTTGAGAAATGCCGGCGCGCACCATAATCATCAATTGCCTGACATCGTATTTCTGATTAGCAGCGCATAATTTAACTCTGTGCAACTTGCAAATAATTGTGCAGGATGTTCCGAAGCTGTATTTTTGTGCAAAGCCCAAAACCAACGACCTCGGAAATCTCAAGGCGAGCCATATTTTAGCTTAGCCTTCCATCCTTGATAATTCACTTTAGAAACTCAGAATCAGTAAAATTATGCCTCAAACCAGCTTTGTCACAAAAATATTGTGATTCGGTGAAAATTGTGCTTGACACCTCACAAAACTTCGGTATAATTTCACACATACTGAGGCAGGAAAACCAAGCTGGCGTGCTTCGGTGATTGATAACGGAATTATCTCGCCCGTACCAACGCACCGCCTATAAAACACGGGATCGAACGTATGTGACGATTCTCAGTTCATTGCCAACGCCACCCTGAATCTCCGAGCCTGCCCAAAAAAGTTTTTGCCCCGTCAGTCGAAAGATTGACGGGGCTCCTCTCTTTTAGAAGTTAATTATAAAGTTATCTTTACTGATTAAACTCGCTGCTTCACATTGCTAACCCACCATCTACCTGAATCACTTGCCCTGTGATGTAGCGCGCATCGGTTGAAAGCAGGAAGCAAGCGATTCGCGCTACTTCGTCCGGCTCTGCGAAGCGTCCCAGCGGAATCTGCTCAAGCAACTTTGCCTGATAGCTTTCATCAAGCGCGCCCGCCATCTCGGTTGAAACCAAACCGAGCGCGAGCGCATTGACCGTCACCTTGCGGCTGGCTACTTCCTTGGCCAGAGCTTTCGTCAGCCCGATCATGCCTGCCTTTGAAGCAGAGTAATTCGATTGCCCGGCCATTCCGACGCGCCCGCTGATTGAAGAAATGTTTAAGACCGAGCCGCCTTCCTCCTGTCTTAACATCACGCGCAAGGCAGCGCGGGCGAAATTCCATGCTCCCTTGAGATTGGTGTCAATCACGGCATCCCAATCTTCTTCCTTCATCCTCAAGATCAGATTGTCTCGCACGATGCCCGCATTGTTGACCAGAAAATCAATGCGCCCGAAAATGTCTTTTACCTGCTTGACCATCTCCATAGCAGCATTCGTCTGTGCGACATCGCATTGCGTTGCCAGCACGCGCACACCCATCGCTTCGATTTCCGCTTTTAATTGGTCGGCAGCTTCCGCGCTCTTTGCGTAGTTGAAAGCGATGTCAGCACCGCGCCTGGCAAGTTCAAGGGCTATCGCGCGTCCGATGCCTCTGGTTGCCCCTGTCACGATTGCTGCTCGTCCTGAGAAAGGCTTAGCTGCGTTGTTCAATCTTATTCATCCTCCGAACCCAGATTAGAAATCGAAAACCAGACGATCTTTTGCTAGAGATTTTATGCTTCCGACTTTACAGCTTTAGTGAGCGCAGATACTTTGTAAACTCAGGCGCGAGGTCAGGCCGTTTGAGAGCAAACTCTACTGTCGCGATGAGAAAGCCGAGCTTATCGCCTGCGTCATGGCGTGTCCCCTGGAAACGCACTGCGTAGAACGGGCGCTTCTTCAACAACGCGCGCATGGCATCGGTGATTTGTATTTCGCCTCCCGCGCCGGGGCGTGTTTGTTCGATCTCATCGAAGATGTCAGGCGTCAGGATGTATCGCCCGATGATGGCGAGGTCTGAAGGCGCTTCCGCAAACACAGGCTTCTCCACCATATCTTTGATCTGATAAACGCCTTCGCTGACTTCTTCTGCGTCAATCACGCCGAAACGTGAGATCGCTTCGCCTGCGACCTGCATTGTGCCGAGCACGGGAGCATCGTACTTTTCATACACATCGAGCATCTGCCTGAGCGCGGGTCTTTCCGCGTCAACGATGTCATCGCTGAGCAGCACGGCGAATGGCTCATCCCCCACCAGATCGCGCGCCTGCAAGATGGCGTGTCCGAGTCCGAGCGCTTCGCGCTGGCGCACATAGCTGATGCGTGCCATTTCCGTGATGGCGCGCACCCTTTTTAGTTCCTCTTCTTTGCCTCGCTCGCGCAGCAGGTGTTCCAGCTCAAAGGAAATGTCGAAGTGATCTTCGATAGCGCTTTTGCCGCGCCCCGTGACAATGATGATTGCCTCAATCCCGGAAGCGACCGCTTCCTCAACGACGTATTGAATCAGCGGCTTGTCAACGAGGGGCAGCATCTCTTTGGGGGATGCTTTGGTCGCCGGCAGAAAGCGCGTGCCCAAGCCCGCCGCCGGAAAGACTGCCTTGCGAATTTTTTGTGGCATAACGTCCAGGACTCCCCTTGTTTGAAATGAAGCGACGACCGCCGCCCGGTGCTGTCAACAAGAAGCGCGGCGTACACACTTTAGTCTTGCTTGACACGCGCATATACGGTCAGATAGCGTGACGCTTTTCGTTTGAGACCTGTGCAAAGGTGTTTCTCATACCATAAGACAGAGGGCTGCGGCAAATGCTCGATCTTAACTTCGTTCGCGATAATCTGGATAAAGTGCGCGACGCGCTCACGGCAAGACAGTTTCCGGCGGGCGCGCTTGACGATTTTGCGCGCGCCGATGCAGAGCGTCGCCGCGTGATTGCAGAATCCGACCAACTCAACGCCGAGCGCAACGCCGCCAGCCGCATCATCGGCGCGCTCATTAAGGAAGGGAAGAAAGAGGAAGCTGAAGGTCAACGTCGCGCAGTTGGTGAATTGAAGGAGCGAATCGCTGAGCTTGATCGGGTGCGGGATGAAGCTGAAGCGCGCATGCGCGACTTGCTCTCAACGCTTCCGAACATCCCGCATGAGAGTGTGCCGGTCGGCGCAGATGAAGCCGCGAACCGTGAGGAGCGTCTTTGGGGTAAAGCTCCTGAGTTCGATTTTGAGCCTAAAGACCACGTTGATCTTGGAACGTCTTTGGGGATTCTCGATTTTGAGCGTGCCAGCAAAATTGCGGGGGCGCGCTTCGCTATCTTGAACGGCGCGGGCGCACGCCTCAGTCGCGCTCTCGTCAATTTCATGCTCGAACTGCACACGACCGAACACGGCTACACGGAGACGTTGCCTCCTTTTATCGTCAACGCCGATTCCCTTTTCGGCACGGCGCAACTACCGAAGTTCGAGGAAGATTTGTTTAAGCTGACAGATGAACGCGGGCTGTATCTTATCCCGACCGCTGAAGTCCCCGTTACAAATTATCATCGCGAAGAGATGTTAGACGCCGCCGATCTTCCAATGAAGTGGGCGGCTTATACGCCCTGCTTTCGTTCCGAAGCCGGAAGCTACGGGCGCGACGTGCGTGGGCTGATTCGCCAGCACCAGTTTGAGAAAGTGGAGTTGGTCAAGTATGCGCTGCCGGAAAATTCCTATGATGAGTTGGAATCTTTGACACGTCATGCCGAGACTGTGCTGCAAAAGCTCGGCTTGCATTATCGTGTGATGGCGCTCTCGACCGGAGACCTCGGATTCGCCCCGGCCAAGACCTACGATATAGAAGTCTGGTTGCCTTCGCAGAAAGCTTTTCGTGAAATCTCTTCGTGCTCGAACTACGAAACGTTTCAGGCGCGCCGCGCGCAGATTCGCTTCCGTCGCGCGGGCGGCGCAAAGCCCGAATACGTTCACACGCTGAACGGCTCAGGCCTCGCCGTCGGACGCACCTGGATCGCCATTTTGGAAAACTACCAGCAATCGGACGGCTCCATCATCATTCCCGAAGCCCTCAGACCATACATGAACGGAAGGGAAAGAATCACGTAAAGCAGAATACAGGAGACAGAAGTCAGGAGTCAGAATAATAAGGCGGAAACCGCGTTTACAGATTTTCTTTTCTTCTGACTCCTGACTCCTGAATTCTGGATTCTGCTTTTACCTGATTCTCAGGTCGAATGGCATGATCGCCATGATTTCGCCGCGTTTCATGCGATCCAGCATGGCTGCGTATTGAAATGCGCGGCGCGTGTCTTTTGGCAGTGCGGCGAGGGTGGCGAATTGCTGTTGCTGTTGCAGGCTGACGCTCATGCTCTTTTCATCTTCGTCGCTCCCGAATAAATTGTCGAAAAAGCTGCGCGGTTGCGGGAGGATGACGCGACGGACGCCTTTGTCTGCCGGAATGCCTGCGAGTTCGCGTGCCGTCTCGACGGCCTTGTCCAACCCGCCGAAGTCGTCAATGAGACCTCTCTCTTTCGCCTGCGCGCCAGTCCAGACGCGCCCCTGCGCGATAGAATCTATATACTCGCGGTCGCGCCCACGCCCCGTTGCTACCTTCGGCACGAACTCGTCGTAATACTTGCTCTTGATAACGCTTTCAAACTTGGCGCGCTCTTCCGGCGTAAACTTCTCCGTCTCGCGGAAGAGCCCCGCGTTCTTGCCGCGCAGCACGTATTCATTGGTTATCCCTAGCCAGTCGTAGAGACCTTTCAAGACGGGCTTGCCCGCGAAAATGCCGATTGAGCCGGTGAAGGTGGAAGGCTCTGCAATAATCTTGTTGGCGTTGCAGGCGATGTAATAGCCGCCCGATGCGCCCAGGTCGCCCATCGAAACGACGACGGGCTTCTTCTGTTTGGCGACTTCGACGGCGTGCCAGATGGTGTCCGATGCGTAGTGGACACCGCCCGGACTATCCACGCGGAGGACGATGGCCTTGATCGTTTTATCTTTTGCGGCATCGTTGATAGCTTTGACCATCGTATCGGAACCGACTGACTGATGGCCTGTCGCACCGTTTTCAGATTTGCCAGGCCAGATTTCGCCTGACGCATAGATGACGGCAATCCGCTCACCGCGATTCAAACCGACTGACTCAGGCGTAATCTGCCTGTAGGTTTCCGCTTTTGTTACTCGCAGCTCATCTTCGTCCTTGTAGCCCAGCCGCTTCTTCAACTCGTTTTCAACTTCATCGCGATAATTCGTGCCGTCAATCAATCCGGCGTTCTGCGCTTCCTTTGCGCTCAAGGGCGCGCTGTCAATGAGGGCACGAACTTCGTCCGCAGATTTCTTGCGCGTCTCTGCTACTGTGTTGATGAAGCGATTGAAGAGATCGTCGAGGAGTGAGTTGACGACTTCGCGATGCTCTTTCGTCATCTCCTTGCGCGTGAACTGATCGGGCGCGTTCTTGTACTTGCCGATCTGGAAAACGTCCGGGTAGACGCCGAGCTTGTCGAGCGAGCCGCGAAAGAACATCACGTCCGCCGCGAGCCCGTTGATGAAGAGATCGCCCGAAGGCGAGACGTAGACGCGCTCACACGCGGTTGCAACGTAATATTCCTTGTTCGTGCCGACTTCGATGTAAGCGTAGATTGGTTTGCCGGAAGCTCGAAAATCCGCAATCGCGCCGCGCAACTCTTCAGCCTTTCCCCATCCGGCATCCAGCAGATTTATTTCCAGCAGCACCCCGCCGATGCGTTTATCAACTTTCGCTTTTCTGAGTTGCTCGACCAGAGTGGTCAGCGACAACTCATCCTGGCCGAAGAGACGACGGGTCAGAGTATCAGGCACGTAGTCGGGCAATTCACCATCAACTTTCAGGGCGAGCACGCTGTTGTCGCGCACGACCGGCTCGCTGCCACGCAGCGCCGAGAAAATAAGAATGATTCCGATGACGACAACCAGTGCGAAGATGAGGAAGAGACTGCCGAGGATAATTGCGATTTTACGCCCGCAAGACATTGCCATAGTTATTTTCCGAAAAACTTGATTTGAGAGACACGACATCCCAAATGATGCCGCGAATCATGCCAGTCATTACGCAAACGAACAGGAAAAGGTTTAAAAGCAGGAGACAGAATTCAGGAGTCAGGAGTCAGAAGGGATAGGGCGGAGAACCACTGTTACAGATTTCTTTTCTCCTGTCTCCTGACTCCTGTCTTCTGTCTCCTGCTTTTCATTTGACTATCCACCCGCCGCCGACGACTTCATCGCCGCGATAGAAAACTGTGGCCTGGCCGGGCGTGATGGCGCGCTGGGCTTCATCAAAGACTACTGTCACGCGCCCGTCCCTGTGTGGTGCGATGGTGGCGGGTGCAGCCGTGTGGCGATAACGCACGCGGACTTCGGCGCGGACAGGTGCGCTCGGCTCATCGAAAGCGACCCAGTTGACGCCCGCCGCCGTGAACTCTTCGCGCAGCAATTCATCCTGAGAGCCGACGACGACGCGATTCTTCTCGGCATCAATCGAGATGACATAGAGTGGACGCTCGCTCGCGATACCGATTCCGCGACGCTGCCCGATTGTGTAGCGATGAATGCCTTGATGCTTGTTCAGAACTTCGCCCCGCGCGTTTATAATCTCACCATGGCCTGGCAAGCGGTCTGTCTCGCCTTCCGCTTCCAAGTAGCGATCAATGAACCCGGCATAGTTGCCGTCGGGCACGAAGCAAATCTCCTGCGACTCTGCTTTCTCTGCGACTGCCAACTGGCTTGTGCGCGCCACCTCGCGCACCTCCGGCTTGGACATCTCGCCCAGGGGAAACAAGGAACGCGCCAACTGCGCTTGCGTCAACTCCCAGAGAAAGTATGACTGATCTTTTTGTAGATTACGCCCGCGAAAGAGACGATGGCGATCAGCTTCCCTGTCATATTCAACACGCGCGTAATGTCCGGTCGCAACTTTCTCGCAGCCGAGACTGACGGCCAGGCGGTCGAGCGAAGCGAACTTCAGGCGGCTGTTGCACGCGACACACGGAATCGGCGTTTCGCCGTTCAGGTAGCTCGTCACAAACGGCTGCACCACGTCGCGCTCGAAATCGCGTTCGAGGTTGAGCACGTAAAACGGAAATCCCAACTCTTCGGCCACGCGCCGCGCATCGTACACATCGTCGAGCGAGCAGCAGCGCGAAGGCAGAGGCTCACCGCTTTCATCCACAGTGAGGCCGCGCCGCTGATTCCACAACTGCATCGTGAAACCGACAAGCTCGTGCCCCTCCGCCTGCAAAATCGCCGCCGCTGCGCTCGAATCCACGCCGCCGCTCATGGCCACTGCTATCTTCATAACTTCTAAAAGCCGTGACGGGTGACAGGTGACAAGTGACGAGAAAGAACGGTCTTTAACTTGTTACTTGTCACCTGTCACCTGTCACTTTCCTTTGTTTGCCGCCCGTTCGCGGCGAGTGTTAAGATGCTCCCCTGTTGAGAAAAGCTGACCCATCTCAAACGTAAAGGATACCTTAAATGGGGCTAAACGTCAGCCCCTCAAAAATCTGGAGTCTGAAGTCAAAAGCAATAACTTGTTTTTGACCAGTTGACTTCAGACTCTGAAACTCCAGACTCCAGACTTAATTATGGAACGAGCCATCGAAGAATACAGGGTCGCAGCCGAGCCTTACTATCTGGCTGTCGCGCGCGAAGTCGAGTTGTTTGAAGCGGCGCACGCCGCGCGCCTGCCCGTGATGTTGAAAGGGCCGACGGGCTCAGGCAAAACGCGCTTTGTCGAGCACATGGCATGGCGCTTGGAGCGACCGCTGATTACGGTCGCGTGCCATGAAGATTTATCGGCGACGGATTTGGTCGGGCGCTTCCTGCTCGAAGGCGAAGAGACTGTCTGGCACGACGGCCCTTTGACGCGGGCTGTTCGTAACGGCGCGATCTGCTACCTGGACGAAGTCGTCGAAGCGCGCAAGGACACCATCGTCATCATTCACCCGCTGACGGATGATCGCCGTCGGCTGCCGATTGAAAAGCGCGGGACGGTGCTGGATGCGCCGGAGGATTTCATGCTCGTCGTTTCCTACAATCCGGGCTATCAATCCATCCTCAAAGACCTGAAACAATCAACGCGCCAGCGTTTCGTCGCGCTCGAATTCGATTACCCGCCGCCGGAGATGGAAGTGGAAATCGTCGCACGCGAAGGCGGCGTTGATGAGACGACCGCACGCGATCTCGTCCTCATCGGGCAGAAGGTGAGAAACCTGCGCGGGCACGGCCTCGAAGAAGGCGTCTCGACACGCCTTCTCATCTACGCCGCGCAGATGATCGCGCGCGGCATTCCAGCCATCGCTGCCGCAGAGGTTGCGCTCTGCTCACCCATCACGGACGACCGCGAATTGCAGCGCAGCATCCGCGAGATTGTCACGACGGTAATCTAAGTTTGAAAATCCTGTCAGGGACGAAGCGGTGAAGCCTGATGCCAAACGAAGCCAGCCCAGCACGCGCCGATAACTTTATCGGAAGCTGGGCATGGCTGTTTCCGGTTAGCTATCTTGTCCACATCGCGGAGGAATACTGGGGCGGCTTCCCCGCGTGGATCGCAAGGTTCTGGGGCGTCGAAAGCTCAAGCAGTAATTTTTTAAGCTGGAATGGCGTGGCCTGGGTCATGATGACTGTGGGCGTCCTCGTGATGCTCAAGACGAAATCTTATCGCTGGCTGCTGGTCAGCCTCGGCACAGTGGTTTTGATTAACGGGCTGGTGCACGCGGTCGCCAGCGTCTTGACCCTGTCATACTCGCCCGGCCTCGTCTCCGGCCTGTTGCTCTTTGTTCCGCTCGGCTCATTCACGCTCAGGCGTGCGCGCCAAAACGTGAATCGCCGGACGTTGCGCTTGGGGCTCATCCTTGGTTTCCTGCTGCACATGGTCGTCGTGCTGCTCGCGTTCGGCTTTGCGAAAATATCAGCCTGAAGGGCAGAGAATGCTCGTAGCCATCCTGACAGTCCTTGCTTTCTTCTCGGCGATTCTCACGATTCTCGCCGCGTATCAAAAGCGGCATCTCACCCATTATCTCTTCAAGCCTCTAACGCTTGCTTTCATCATCGTGATCGCGCTGCAACCGAAAAACCCGACCTCTCCATTTTACAGGCAGGCGATCATCGCTGGACTCCTCTTCTCGCTGGTGGGCGACATCTTTCTGATGTTGCCGCAGGATCGCTTCATTCCAGGGCTGGTCAGCTTTCTCGCCGCGCACGTCTTCTACATCGTGGCTTTCACACGAGAGAGCGAGCGCGCACTTTCTTTTTACACGTTGATTCCTTTTTTGCTTTACGGCTGTCTGATGCTCCGAGTGCTCTGGCCTCATCTGGGGAAGATGCGCCTGCCTGTGTTGATGTATCTGCTGGCGATTCTAATGATGGGCTGGGCGGCGGCAGGCAGACGAATGCTCACGGAACAGCCGGGAAGCCTGCTTGCCTTTCTCGGCGCGCTTCTCTTCATCGCGTCGGATTCCGTGCTCGCCCTGGACAAATTCAAAGGCCGCTTCCGCAGCGCGCAACTTCTCATCCTCAGCACCTATTTCACAGCACAGTGGCTGATTGCCCTTTCCACCTGAATTCTCTAAGCTTCAAACCTTAAGACAAACTGTAGGGGCAGAGCTTGTCCCTGCCCGCGTCTTGCCGTTAATTAAGAACGGTCAGGGACAAGCCCTGCCCCTACAAAGTTAGCCCGATGAGCGAGCACGAATCACAATTTGACGCTGACGACGTGGAGAGCGAAGAAACCGCCCCGCTTGAGAGCGAATTCCATGAGCGCCTGCGCTCAGTCAAGAGCGTGACGGAGCGGCGCACGATTGCGGGTCTGGCGCGCGAGCTTGGGAGCCTGCCGGTTGATGCTGCGCGCGCAGTGCTTGAGACAAGTGCGCTGATTGCGGGCGTCTCTCTTCGCGCGAGCATAGAGTTTTTGCGCGCCGCACCACAGGCCGCGCATGTGCTCGAAGCGACGGAGCTGCGTGCGTGGGGCGAGATGGGCAGACGCCTCGCGATGGGAGACGTGGAAACCGCCGTCAGCTTTTTTTCTGCGGGCGTGGAGGATTTGACGAACGTCGCACGGGACGCGCGGCCTCTCATCTTTCAGGTCTGCTCTCGCCAGATGACTCTCTCAAGCTCTGTCGCGCTTGAGACTTTCAAAACCGCGCCCCTACTTGCCCGGTACATCGCGGATGATGAACAGTTGCGCTCCGTTTTGGAAGTCGCGGCGGAGATTTCCAAGCGTTCGGCCAAACATAGCGCGGACTTTCTGAAAGCCACACCCCGGCTCGCGCGGCGCACGCATGATTTCGGCCTGGATGCCCCACGCATCTTTACGGCTTCCGCGCTGCTGGCTTCCGCTTTCGCGGCTCGCGCGGGCGGCATCGCAGCCGATGCTTGGACGGCTCTGCCAGTCGCCCTGGCGGGTCAGCAGGCAGAGGATGCGCTGAAGCTCTTGCGGCGGGCGAATGATTTTCTGGAGCGCGGTGGTGGAGCTGCTCTGCATCTGCTGGTGGCTGGCGGCGAGACCTTGCGCCTTTTGCCCGAAGCCTTCGATGCCTGGATTGATTTGTTGTGGACGGTCGCCGAGCACGGCAACGCGAACCTGATTGCTTTCGTTCGCTACGGCCCGTCTTTCTTTCAAAGTCTGACGAGCGAGATGGAGCACTCGCGCGCCGTCGAGCTGGCTTTGCGCGTCATCGCTGTCACGCGCGAGGTCGCGCGCCTTGACGGAGAATCTGCGCTCGCCTGTTTTCGCTCAAGCCCGCAGGCTTTGCGAACGGCCTCTATCGAACAGTTTGAGCAGTGGGCGCGCGAGGGGCTGCAAGCCGAAAGACAGGATCCGCGAGCGCGCAGGAGTTATTACGCGCTCGAAACGCGGCGCAGCAATGACGCACTACGCACAGGCGGCACAGGGCTCGCGCTTGAGAAGATTCAGCATCTCCTGTGTCTCTACATCGAAGCGCTGACCGGGCGCGCGGTTGAGATACAGCCTCTCGCAGCCGTTCCCCACGAGGCGCGCATTAACGACGGGCAGACGATTCATCTTCCTTCGCACGTCGCCGAATTCGATGACGAGCAGCTTGATTTTCGTCTCTACAAAGTTCTGGCCGCGCACGCCGCCGGGCAAATAGAATTCGGCACGCACGAGCGCGATTCATCAGACCTGCGCGCCGCTTACACTTCCCTGGCCGAACTCTTCGCCGAGGAGAACGTGGACGCACGCGACGCTTTTGCGCTGGACGGCTACATCAACGAAATGCAGAAAGGCGAGCGCGCCCTCGCGCCCGAAGAGGAAGCGAAACTTGCCGAAAAGTCGCGCCGACACCTCCCGCCGGATTCCGATTATCGCGCCGTCCTCGCGCTGTTTCCGCAAAGGGGGCTGGCGCATAAGATTTTCGGCACACTTGAGAACGGGCGCATTGATCGTCGCCTGCGCTTGGTGTATCGCGGTCTGGCGCGTGACCTCGATCTCATCCGAGCACACTTACGCGCGAATCGCCCGCGCATCGTTGATCTCCCAATCACGCTCGTACCCTTCGAGTTGCTTTTCCAAATCACGCTTTGCGGCGGCGCGCTCGACGATGCGCGGCAGTTCTACGGCCAGATTGTCTCGGAGCTTGAATCAATCGTCGCGGACTATCTGACGGGCGCGGACATGAGCGTCGCGGACACTCTAATGGCGACGAGCCGCGTCTATTCGCTCTTTCAATCAATCGCGCCCGAGCAGAGCCAGCAACAGGCCGCAGACACCGAAGAAGAATCGGAAGACGACCAGAGCGACTCTGCTTTCGAGACGCGTGATGCTGAGAGCACGCCCGAAAAGAAGGGGCGACAGCGAGACGCGCGCGAACTCTTCAACGCCTGGAACAACATGGAGCCGCAGGGCGAGCCTGACGATTTGGACGGAGCTGAGGCCTGGACGCGCGCCGAGATTCCTGAGCAGGGATTGGAAGAGGGTGAGGTGGCGTTTAACTACGACGAGTGGGACAGAGATTTGACAGATCACCGCACGGGCTGGTGTCGAGTCATCGAAAAGCACGTCAAACGCGGTGATCGCATCTTCGTCGAACAGACACGAGAGCGGCACAAAGGCGTCATCTCTTCAATCCGCCACCAGTTTCAGATGATGAAGCCTGAGAATCTGATGCGCGTCGCCAACGAACTGGACGGCGAAGACTACGACCTCAACGCCGTGATTGATTACATCATTGATCGTCGCGCCGACGGCCACCAATCAGAACGTCTCTACGTGAAGCGCCTGCGCCGCCAGCGCGATGTCGCTGTCTCTTTCCTGCTGGATCAATCTTCTTCCACGGCGCGCACCATCGGACGCCACCCCTTGCAGCCTTACACGCATCCCGGTCGGCGCATCATCGAGATCGAGAAAGAAGGACTCGTCCTGATGAGCGAAGCGCTCGAAGCCGTTGGCGACTCTTATTCCATCAACGGCTTCACCTCTGAGGGACGCCGCAACGTAAAATTTTACATCGTCAAAGATTTCAACGAGCGCTACTCCGAAGAGGTCGAGCGCCGCATCGGCGGCATCACCTACCAGAACAACACGCGCCTCGGCGCAGCCATTCGCCACGCCGCCACGCGTCTCGCTCTTCAGGAAGCGCGCACGCGCCTCCTGATAATTCTTTCCGATGGTCGCCCCTACGATCACGACTACGGCGACGCACGCTACGCACGCGAAGACACACGCGAAGCATTGCGCCAGACCAAACTCAAGGGCATCACGCCCTTCTGCATCACGATTGACCGCGAGTCCGAAACCGAACTCAAAGACCTCTACGGCGACATCGGCTACACGATCATTGACGACGTGCTCTCACTTCCTGAAAGGATGCCGGGGATTTACAGAAGACTAACAACGTGAGGAAGTACATCGCAGACGTTGTTCTCTAATGAAGGAATTGGTCTATAATACGCACGTTGAAGTTAAACCCATGTCTAAAACCCTACACGTTACCTACGACGGAGAAGTGCTGCACCCGGAGGATAAGTCCGATTTGCAGCCGAATACGCGCTACCGTGTCACGATTGAGGAGGAAGAAAATAACGGTGACGCATCAGAACATACAGTGTACCCTCTCACGATGCTTCTTGACGTAGCGACAGATATGGGCGTTGCGGATTTAGCGGTGCGGCATGACCAATATGCTCATAGCACTTTAGAAGATAATGGCGACACTGCCGAATAGTCTCACACCTATCTTTCTTGACACTGCTTACATTTATGCTCTGGTCAATACACGCGATCAGTGGCATGAGCAAGCTCTCACCTGGCAAAGGAAACTCGCTACAGAACGACGGAAACTTGTTACCACCGAGCTGATTCTCGTTGAGATTGCGGATGGACTTGCTGCCGTTAAGTTTCGTGCTCAGGCAGCAACGGTGCTATTGACGCTCCAATCCAGCGCCTTTGTCGATATTGTTCCTTTCTCATCACACTTGCTTTCTGAAGGATTTGACTTATACCGCAGCCGTTCAGATAAAGATTGGGGCTTGACCGACTGCGTTTCTTTCGTTGTCATGCGTGAGCGTGTGTTGTCTGAAGCATTAACTATGGACGAGCATTTTCAGCAAGCTGGCTTTCATGCGCTATTACGACAAGACTGATGCCATTTCAAATGGCAACTAACTGCGCGACCTCTACGGCGACATCGGCTACACAATCATCGACGACGCGCTCTCACTTCCTGAAAGGATGCCGGGGATTTACAGAAGGCTGACGACTTGATTCCGCTTGGCATGTTACAATCAGTGCACAGTTAGTCTTCCTTAAGCGAAACCTGATGGCGAGATTGTTATGAGCAAAGAATACATTGTGCAGTTAGAGGGAGCCTATCGAGTTGCCGGGACTCGCGTCTCGCTGGACTCTGTAGTGTATGCCTTCCGGCGTGGCGCATCGCCAGAAAGCATTCAACGCTCTTTCCCCTCACTGAGTTTGGAACAAATCTACGGCGCAATAACTTTTTACCTGGCCCATCAGGAAGAGATAGACCAATATCTTCTGGATGGAGAGGCAGAGCATGAAAAGCTGCGTGAAGCTTCACGTGCCGCGCACCCTGAAGTTTACGAGAAGATTGATCGTGCGCGGAAAGAAGCCTTGACTTCTCGCTCATGAAAGTCCGCGTCATTGTCCTTACGCGACAGCAATTCCCGGACGCGTGACCACATATCCGAAACCATTTTATTGACTAAAAACGAAGGGGGAGCTGCCAGGGGAAGCTCCCCTTCTTCTGCGTGTGATCTCGAACTTCGAGATGCTCTCTAAATGTATGTCCTCGGTGTGATAACTCAGCCGGGGTGCATGAAATGCTGTCATATATTCGCGTGTAACCCTCAAAAATCCTGTGCTGATGAACGATCTGAAATGCCGGAAGTGCGAAGCCCCGGGTTCCCGTTCCCGACTTGCCCGGCTTCGATGAAGAAACATATTTCCTCTGTCGCCCGTAGAATTGGAAGACAAGCAGTGCTTGAGTTGAAGGACAGAGCACAGATTGGTCTCTCGTACGTCGCGTTCCTGCAAACCTGTATTGAAAATGACGCGATCAAATAAATCGTGAAAGGTATTCATGGAAGCTATCGTTTATCAGAAGGATGGATCACTTGAGGTTCTCAGGTGTGAAGAGATTGAAAAGCCGACCGCCGGTGACGATGAAGTCTTGATAAAGGTGAGCGCGGCGTCTGCTAATCCACTTGACTACCACTTATTGGGACATCCGCTCATGCGTCGCATGCTGTTCGCCCGGAGCAAACTAAAGATCAAACGACCCGGGCGTGACGTGGCCGGTGAGGTCGAAGCGGTCGGAAGCCTCGTCAAGCAGTTCAAGCCGGGCGACGCGGTCTTCGGCTGGAGCGGCGGGGCCTTTGCCGAGTATACGTGTACGTCCGAGTCGGCATTGGTCATCAAGCCGGATAACGTGACGTTCGAGCAAGCGGCGGCTGTGCCTGTGGCGGCACTCACCGCATTGCAGGGTCTTCGCGACAAGGGAAAGATTCAGTCAGGGCAGAAGGTCTTGATTAACGGCGCGTCGGGAGGCGTCGGCACGTTCGCTGTGCAGATCGCCAAGTCGTTCGGCGCAGAGGTGACCGGCGTATGCAGTACGAGAAATGTAGACCTGGTGCGATCAATCGGCGCAGACCAGGTGATTGATTACACCCAAGAGGATTTCACCAAAGGTGGGCAACGTTACGACCTGATTCTCGACTGCTTTGCGACCCATTCGTTGTTAGAGTGCAGGCGCGTCTTAAATCCCAGGGGGAGATACATTGGGGTCGGAGGACCCATCGGGTCGAAGATCGGTATTCTGGCTGGTTTGATTAAAGAGCTTGTTTTTTCACGCTTCGTGAGCCAGAAGTTCGTCTCGTTTATGGCGAAACTGAACCAAGAGGACTTAGGGATTATGGGCAAGCTTATGGAGGCCGGAAAGGTAACGCCGGTCATTGACAGGCGTTACAGGCTGAGTGAGGTGCCTGAGGCTATCCGGTATCTGGAAGCAGGCCACGCTCGAGGAAAAGTGGTAATAACTTTTGAACATGACTCTGCTCAAGGGATTGCGGCCTTGTCGCACGGCTGAGCCGGAGATGGCACGAGCGTGAGCGCCTAAACAAAAAGGTGAACTGTGTCTAAAAGCCAGATCAGTCCAATTTCTTCGCGGGAACGCATCGAAATTCTTGATGTGCTGCGCGGATTAGCCGTCTGCGGAATTCTTATCGGCAACATGCAGTGGTTTTCCGGTTACGGAATGATGCCTCCGGTTATAGCGCAGCAAAGCCCGACCGCCGACCAACTCACGCATTTTCTGGTTCACTTTTTCGTCGAAGGCAAGTTCTATTCGATCTTTTCATTTTTGTTCGGTTTCGGTTTTGCGCTACAGATCACCCGGGCGGAAGAACGGGGCGACCTCAAAGCCTCGCTTTTCAAACGGCGTTTGTTCTGGCTGCTGGTCATCGGACTGCTTCACGCTTATTTGCTGTGGGCGGGCGACATCTTGAGCATCTATGCTTTGATGGGCTTCCTGCTGATTCTGTTTCGCAGGAAAACAGATGACTCGCTGCTCAAATGGGCGTTCATTCTGTTGGCGATCCCGATTCTGACATACATTCTGCTCTATGTTTTGTTTGCCGTTTTTGCTCCGCCCGGAATCGCAGCGACGATTGATGCCGCGCAGAACAACATGTGGAACGATGCAGTGAAAAGCGTTCCGCAAAGCAGTTACCTGCAAATTCTCACCGGTTATAATCTGAATGGTATCGTCGGCAGGTATCTGGGATTGCTCTTGCAGATGCGTCTGCCGAAATTACTGGCGATGTTTTTGCTCGGGTTTTATGCTTATCGGCGCGGGTATTTCCAGAATTTATCGAGTCATCAGCCGTTCATTCGCCGCGTCCTTGTATACGGACTTATTTTGGGTCTTGTCGGCAATATCGCTTTCGCAGCGCTGGCCGGATCGGAAGCGGTTTTTCCACCGTCGCTCGTGGGAATTGTAGGGGTTATCACTTATGCCTTCGGCGTTCCCGCGCTGGCGCTCTTCTTTATTGCGTTGGTCGCCACGCTGTGGCAAAAGGGGGCGTGGCGGGAGGCGCTCGCCTTTCTGGCTCCGGTCGGGCGCATGGCGTTGACCAATTATTTACTGCAAACGGTTATCTGCATTCTCATTTTTTATGGTTACGGTTTCGGTCAGTTCGGAAGAATCGGCGCGACGACGGCGACGCTGATTGCGCTTGCCATCTTTCTCTTCCAGATATTGATGAGCGCGCTGTGGCTCAATTTTTTTAGTTATGGTCCGATGGAATGGATTTGGCGACAACTGACATACCGCCAGCGATTAAATTTACGGCTCAAGCGTCAACAATCCGCAGTTGACTCGCCGTTGTAAAACCGCTTTCGTGCAAGACGCCGACTAATAAGTCATTGGACGTGAGGGCGAAACAGCGACGTTGTTAAAAACGTCGCTCATTAAATCTAAAGTTGCGCGTTGATTTCTCCCCACGTCAACTCAAGCGTTAGCCTCACTTGTCGGCCATTACAAAATCATTTACGGCATGCTCAGCTCGCCCAAAAGGATGCCGGGGATTTACAGGCGACTGACTACATAATGGCGCAATTTTTCGCTGCCGTGTTCGCGCTATCTAGGTTATACTTTCAGCGATGAGTCAAACCACGACTACAGTTCCGCTTTCTCAGGATCAGGCTGGCGTCTTGCGCGTCACAGGCACGCGCGTGTCTCTTGATTCAATCATCTACGCTTTCAACGAAGGCGCAACACCTGAGGAGATTGTTCAGCAATATCCAACGCTCGATTTGAAAGATGTCTATGCGGTCATCAGCTATTACTTACAGAACCGGGACGAAGTCGAGACGTATCTAACTCAAAGGCGAGCCGAGCGGCAGGAACTGAAAAAGGACATCGAATCTCGCTTCGACCCTCGTGGGATACGTGAACGCTTACTAGCTCGGAAATAATTTGAAAACTTGTGTCTTGGATTGCCGAGTGATGTTATAATCCCTGCTGTTGACAACTGTACGAGCGCGTCCTGCTCATAGTCTTAATGACTGTTGACCGCCGCTCATGGGATTCCTAAACGGGATTCTGTGGGCGGCTTTTTTGGTTTTTAGGGGCACAAGCAATGTTACGCCTGGCAACTGACGAAGATTTCAACAATCGCATTCTACGCGGGTTGCTGCGTCGCAATCCCAATCTGGATATTGTGCGCGTGCAGGATGCGGGGCTTACCGGGCGCAGAGATGGTGAGGTGCTTGAGTGGGCGGCAACGGAAGGGCGTGTACTGCTGACACATGATGTGACGACGATGAAGCAGCATGTTGACGAACGCATCGCCGCAGGCTTGTCAATGCCCGGTGTGTTCGAATTAGGCCAGGACGTGCCTATCGGACAAGCCATCGAAGACATCCTTCTTCTGGCTGAATGCAGCCTTGAGGGCGAGTGGGAAGCACAAATTCGATTCCTGCCCCTTAGATGAACGAGACCCGTTTATGACTCAACAGATTTACGATTGCATTGTCATCGGCGCAGGGCCTGCCGGGTTGTCTGCGGCGCTTTTTCTGGCGCGTTATCGCAGGCGTGTGCTCTCCTTTCATCACAACAGCCCGCGTAATCTTTATTCGCACGGGGTGCATGGCTTTCTGGGGCATCATGGAATCATGCCGGAGGAATTGCTGGCGCGCGGGCGCGATGAGGTGACGAAGCACGGCGGGTTGATCGTCGAAGGCTGCGTAACAAAAGTTGAAAGAATTGCTGATGAGCATTTCCGTGTGCAGACGGGCGATGAGGAAGATGGCAGAGAAGCAGCAGGGCAATCGTTCGATGCGCGCCGCATCCTGCTCGCCATAGGCTTGCGCGATTTGACGCCGGATTGTCCGGGCTTTCCAGATTTTTACGGGATGACTGTGCATCACTGCCCGGATTGCGACGGCTACGAAGTTTCGGAAAAGCGCGTTGCCGTCCTCAGTCGCGGGCATGAAGCGGTCGGCTTCACACTCAATCTGCTGACGTGGACGGATAAGCTGACGCTTTTGACAAACGGCGACGAGGGCGACATCACTGATGAGCATCTGGCCAAGCTCGCTCACTTCAATATTCCTCTGATAAAGCAGCGCATCATCGGGCTTGAGGGCGACGTTGAGAAAAAGTTAATTAAGCGCGTGCGCTTTGAAGACGGTGAGGCGCTGGAATGCGACGCGCTCTTTTTCAATCTCGGCACGGAGATGTCGGGCGATCTGCATGAGCAGCTCGGTTGCAAGCTGGACAAGGAGTGCGGGCTGGTCGCGGTTGACGACGAGCAGCAGACAAGCGTGCGTGGCGTTTACGCGGCAGGCGACATGACCCCGCATTCGCAGCTCGCGGTCGTCGCCGCCGCCGAAGGCGCGATGGCAGCGATTCATATTCATAAATCGCTCATCCCGGAAGAGCGACGTGTTTAAGAAGCCTGGGTCGAGCAGCTTTCTAATGTAAACAAAAAGGAGCGCGAAACTTTTGCTCAGATAAGCAAAAGTCTCGCGCTCCTCTGTTTGAGCCATCAGGTAAAGCTCGCCTTAGTGGTTGCTGTTACCTTTGGCGTTAGCGTTACCTTTATTGGCGTTGCTATGACCGGCATTATCGTTCATCGGCTTAACACCCAGCGTGTTGTCGTTTCCATTATCGTTGGTCACGACGGCGGTGTTAGACGGAACCGAATTACCGTTCGTTCGCGGACTCATATTAGAGTTCGTTTCAATCACGCCATTTCTGGTAGCGTTGCCGTTACCGGCGTTCGTGTTGTCCGACCCGCCGCAGCCCACTCCTAAACCGGCCACAGCGCATAAGCACAAAACAGCTAGAGTTCGTCGCATCTCAGTTCAGTCTCCTTGCAGGTTTCTAGCGGTAAACGTGCTCGCCGCGATTCGTTTTCCAGTCGTTCTCGAAATATTCCGCATCCTCATCCGTGCGCGCGTTGACGCCCATGACGATGCCGCCGTTTCTGACGCCTTCCTCATACTGCTTGACGCGCTCTTCCGGGATACCTGCGCCGATGAGCGCACCGATGATGCCGCCCGTAGCGCCGCCTGCGCCCGCGCCAGCCAGTCCGGCCAGCAGTGGCCCGGCAACAACCAAGCCTAAGCCCGGCAGAGCGACAGATGTGCCGATGGCTGCAATCGCCGCCAAGGTTGCGCCGATGCCGCCGCCAATCGCCGCGCCTTTGCCAGCGCCTTCGGCAGCTTTCGTACCCAATTCAGTCTCTCTTCCATCGTCGGTGAAATGTTTCTTGCGTGTCTCATCTGACATCAATAGATTAACGTCGTCATTGCTATAGCCGCGACTGGTCAACGACCCGTAGGCGCGCTCCGCGCTTTCCCTGTCTTTGAACATGCCTGTGACCAATCTCGAACGTCCCGTTGTTGCGCCTGTTGTTTCTGCCATACCTTGATTCTCCTTATGATAATTTAGTTAGACAAACAATCTTTCCCAGCTCTCCCTAAATTGCTCGATGTGCCGAAAAGATTGCACGTCCATAGTCATGGAAATCGTGTTTCGTACGATTTCCGTACCTCTATTTGGACTGTACCGGGTTCATTGCAAAAGCCGCTCCACAACACGGCGAGCCGCAGAATCTTTTGTCGTTCAAGTTGAGCGAAGTCTTCCGGGTGCGGTATATTGTCTCAAAATATTTGTGCGGAGGCTTAGGCTAATTGGTAAGTCACCAGTCTTGAAAACTGGCGCGCGAAAGCGCTTGGGGGTTCGAGTCCCTCAGCCTCCGCCAGATTTTTATATCAGCCCAAAGTCCAGTGTCCAAAGTCAGGCTTCGGACATTGGACTTTGGGTTTTAAACTGGATTTGAAAAGTTATGGTCGGAATGTTAAGTCAGATGCTGCTGCTGAATTTCTCCCTGCTCTTGCAGAGTGGCGAGGGCGTGCTGCGGCGCATCTGGAACTACATCAATCAACCGTTCACCATCGGCAACTTCGAGATCAGGCTGGCGAATGTCGTCATCGGCATCGCCATTTTTGCGGTGGCGATTATCATCTCGCGCTCTGTGCGCTCTTTGATGCAGCGCCGGATGGCCGCTCGCGTTAATCTCGACCCGGGCATTCAATACACAGTCCTGCGCCTCATCCATTATCTAGTCATCACGCTCGGCCTGCTCTTTGCGCTGAAGACGGCTTTCAATCTTGATCTGACGACGCTCGCGGTCGTCTTCACGGCTCTTTCGGTCGGCATCGGCTTCGGCCTGCAATTCATCGCAGGCGATCTCGCTTCGGGTTTCATCCTGCTCTTCGAGCGTCCCGTGCGCGTCGGCGACTTTATCACCATCACCGGGCCGGACAGCAAACTGACCGAAGGGCGTGTGCAGAGCATCAACCTGCGCACCACGATTGTGATGACCAACGATCACATCGCGGCCATCGTGCCCAACTCGAAACTCGTCAACGAGAATTTAATCAACTGGTCTTACGGCGAACGCCGCTCGCGCATCTCGATCCCCATTGGCGTCTCTTATGATTCGGATGTCGAGATGGTGACGCAAACTCTGCTGCGCGCAGCCGAAGGAGTGGAACACGTGATGGAGGAGCCAAAACCGAGCGTGCAATTCCTGAGCTTCGGGGATTACTCGCTCAATTTCCGCCTGCTCGTCTGGACAAGCAGACCGCGCAGGCATCCGCAGATCAAAAGCGACATCAACTATCGCATCCACCAGTTATTCAAAGAAGCGAAGATAGAGATTCCGTTCCCACAACAAGACCTCAATCTGCGCGGCGGCTCACTTCAGATTGCTCCTGCCAGCGACGATCCCGGCCCTGAAGAGACTTTGGATGAGGAAGAGAGAGACGAGCAGCCTTCGGCTGAAGAAGGTGAAAGACAAAAGCAAAAAGGTAGAAGTTGAAGACAGCACACGGTCCACGCTTATTTTTCCTTTTGCCTTTTACCTTTTGCCTTCTTTAGGTTAGGCTAGGGGTGCTTCAGATGAGTGGCTATTCATTCAGTATTGCCCTCGCCAGAATTCAAGAAACAAGGTAGAAAGTGTTTGATGAATTCAGCCCGTTCTCTGTCTCAGGCGCGCCCGCCCGTCGCTGATAAACGCGAGGCCATCCTGCGCGCCGCGACCCGTGTGTTTGCGCGCAACGGCTACTTCAACTCGAAAGTCGCCGACATCGCGCGCGATGCGGGTGTGGCGGACGGCACGGTCTATCTCTACTTCAAGAGCAAGGAAGAAATTCTTCATTCGATCTTTGACCGAAGCGTGGGCGACGCGATTCTTGAAGCTCGCCAGCAGCTTGAAACGATCTCCGACCCGCGTGAAAAGCTGCGCCGCATCGCGCACCTGCACCTTGAACGTCTGGGTGCGGATCGCGACCTCGCGGTCGTCTTCCAGGTTGAGCTTCGCAGCTCGACAAAGTTTATGGAAGAGTTTTCTGCCGCAGGCTTTGCCGAGTACCTGAGCCTGATTCGCTCCGCCTTTGAAGAGGGCCAACGCGCAAAGGTTTTCCGCCAGGAACTGAACGCCAAAGTCGTCGCCAAGATTCTCTTCGGCGCGCTCGACGAAATGGCGACCAACTGGATTCTCTCAAAGCGCCGTTATAAATTGCAGCCGATGGCCGACCAGGTGCTGGATATTTTTCTCAACGGTGTCAGCTCCAGAAAATGACAAGTACATCCCCCATCACAAACCTTCAGAGTGCGTACCCTGTGCGCGTGCCGCTCGAACAGGATGAGCCGACCACGCTCGTTCAAATGATCGAGCGCACCGTGCGTCTTCACAACAAGCCGGACTTGCTCAATTACAAACGAGACGGCGCGTGGCATCCAATCTCGTCCACAGAGATGCTTACACGCGCGCGCGCCATCGCGCTCGGTCTCTACTCGCTGCGGCTGCGGCACGGTGATCGCGCCGCGCTGCTCTCTGAAAACTGCCCCGAATGGACTCTCTCCGATCTGGGCTGTCTCTTCGCGGGCGTGATTGATGTCCCCATTTACCCGACCTTGACGCCCCCGCAGGTCGCTTACATCCTGCGAGATTCCGGGGCGCGCATTCTCTTCATCCAGAATCAAGCAAAATTCGATCAGGTCAAAGACTCACTCAAAGATTGTCCGGCGATTGAAAGCATCATCTTTTTCGACGCAGACGGAGTGAACGATCCATCGGCGATGACGTTCTCGGAACTGGAAGCGCGCGGGCGCGAGCTTGAGGCACAGAGACCGGAACTGAGCGATGAACTCGCAAGCGCCGTCAAGCCGGAAGATTTGGCGACCATCATTTACACTTCCGGCACGACGGGCGAGCCGAAAGGCGTCATGCTGACGCACATGAACCTCGTCACCAACCTGATTGATTCCTCCGGGCATCTCTCCTTCTCCGCGGCAGACACAGTGCTCTCGGTCTTGCCTTACTCGCACGTGCTTGAACGACTCGCCATGTATATGTACCTGCATCACGGGATGAGCGTTTTTTACGCCGAGTCTATGGAGAAGATCGGCGATAATGTGCGCGAGGTTCGCCCGACCATTCTCATCTGCGTGCCGCGCCTCTTTGAAAAGATTTACATGAAGATTAAAGACAAGGCGGCGGCGGGCGGGAAAATGAAAGCTGCGATTCTCGCGTGGGCTGTCAATGTCGGCAAAGATTACGCGCGCCATGCGCTCAATCATCAACGCATTCCGCCCGTGCTCGCTTTCAAATACGGGCTGGCGTCGCGGCTCGTCTTCTCGAAATGGCACGAAGCTCTCGGAGGCCGCATTCGCGTTTTCATCTCAGGCGGAGCGGCCTTGCCCGACGAGATCGCTTTAGTCTTCGCGGGCGCAGGTCTGCCCATCGTCCAAGGGTACGGGCTGACGGAAACATCTCCCGTCATCTCCGCCGGGCAACTGGAAGATAATCGCATCGGGACAGTCGGCAAGCCGATTAAAAACGTCGAGGTGCGAATCGCCGCAGACGGTGAGATTGAAACGCGCGGGCCAAACATCATGCAGGGCTACTACAATAAGCCCGCCGAGACGCGCGCAGTGTTTACCGATGACGGCTGGTTCAAGACGGGTGACATCGGAACTCTGGACGAGGACGGATTCCTGCGCATCACGGATCGCAAGAAAGAGCTTTTCAAAACTTCCGGCGGCAAATACATCGCGCCGCAGCCCATCGAGCAGATGATTAAAGGCTCACGCTTCGTCAATCAGGTCGTGCTCATCGGCAACGGGCGCAAGTTTCCCGCAGCCCTGATCGTGCCCGACTGGGAACAGCTTCGCGCTTACGCCGAGCTGAAAGGTATCAACGCGCGCACGCCCTCGGAATTTTGCAACCACCCGCGCATCATCAATCTCTTCGAGCGTCAGATTGCCGCATTAACGCCCGACCTCGCTCAATACGAGCGCGTCAAACGCATCGCGCTGCTCGAAAATGAATTGACGATTGACGGCGACGAGTTAACGCCGACGCTCAAGGTCAAGCGTCGCGTGGTTGATGAAAAGTATCGTGACGTGATTGATCGCCTCTACGCAGAGGCTTAAAAATTGACGCCGTCAAGAACAATCCCGCAGGGTTTCTCTTCATGTCAGACCAATCCAAGACACTTTTCATCAAGCGCGTTCGGCAGCAGGCTCGTGAGATACGATCTCTGGACATGATGCCTGAAGGCGCGCACACCAGGCACGGAGTTTCATTTGTTCCCGGAGAGGTGGCCGTGCTGCGCGCAGGTGGTGAACAATCCTACTTCGCCTTCGCCAGCGCGCCGGAAGACATGGAGCTTGAGTTTTTAGTCAAGCAAGGGTTTGGGGCAGGTGGCACGATCTACGAGCTGAAAGAGAATGACCCGGTCGAATTGGTGGAGGTTGTCGGTCACGGGTTTGCGCTCGATGAACATCAAGGTAAAGATTTGGTCTTCGTGGCGATGGGCACAGGCGTTGCGCCGCTGCGTTCGGCACTGCGGCATGTCTTAAAGCACCAGCAGGAATTCGGCCAACTCGTCGTCCTCTACGGCGCGCGCACGCCCGATCATTTCTGTTATGGCGATGAGGTTGATGAATGGGAAGCCGCCGGGGTTGAGCTGCGCCGCGTCGTCTCGCGCCCGGATGGCCACGATTGGTCAGGCCCGACCGGCTACGTGCAATCCCTGCTCGATCACGTCCTGCCGGATTTATCTGCGCCCGTCGCCCTCATCTGCGGCTCGCGCGAGATGATCGGGGAGACACGGACACGCCTCGAACAGATGGGCTTCGCACCCGAAGCGATTTTGACGAACTACTAAATAGAAAATCGGAAGAAATAGACAGGATTAACAAGATGGACAGGATGAAGGGAAGAGCACTCAAGCTGCGCTGACTTATCCGATTGCCTTAATCTTGATAATCCTGTTAATCCTGTCTATTCTCTTCGTACCCCAGTTTCGACCTGAGATAACCACTTTCACAGGAGAATAAAAGATGCCCGCCAGGAATTATCGCATCCCGTTTCTGCGACTCTTCATCGTCGCCGCAATTATTTCTCTCGCCTCGTCGAGTTGGACGCTTCCCTCAAGCGCGCAAACTGCGTCGGGCAAAGTTCCGCTCACGCACGAAACGATGTGGATGATGAAGCGCACGGGTGCGCCCGTGCCTAGTCCAGACGGTAAGTGGGTCGTCTTCTCTCTTGTAGAGCCTGCGTATGATGAAAAGGATCAGGTCTCGGACTTGTGGATTGTTCCGGCGGACGCGAGCGCACCACCACGCCGCCTGACCTTCAGCAAAGGAGGCGAGAGCGGCGCGGCGTGGAGTCCTGACAGCCAGCGCCTGGCCTTCTCTGCCAAGCGCGAGGGCGACGAAGCGAGCCAGATTTATGTGATAGATGTGATGGCGGGCGGCGAGGCCGTGCGCGTGACTTCGCTTTCGACAGGCGCTCGCTCGCCCGTCTGGAGACCTGACGGCAAGGCGCTCGTTTTCACCAGCACGGTCTATCCCGGCGCTGCCGACGAAGAAGCCAACAAAAGGATTGCCGCCGAACGAAAAGCTCTGAAATACAGGGCGCGCGTTTATGAAAGATTTCCGATACGCAACTGGGACAAGTGGCTCGAAGACACGCAGGGGCATCTCTTCGTCCAGAGTCTTGAACAGGGAGCGAAAGCGAAAGACCTGTTGGCCGGAACAAAGCTCGTCGCCGAGACGGGTTTTGCAGGGCGTGTGACGGATTCGGGCGAAGAGTTTGACGCTGTCTGGACGCCGGACAGTGAAGCAATCATCTTCGTGGCAACGACCGGCAGAAACAGCGCCGCTTATTCCACCTACAACTCCGCTCTCTTCAAAGTCGCAGCCTCGGGCGGCGAGCCTGTGCAGTTGACTTCCGGTAAAGACAGTTTCAGCCGTCCCGTTTTTCGTCCAGATGGGAAAGCGCTCTACGCGATCTTCAACGTCGAGAGCAACGGCAAGGTCTACAACCTCGACCGCCTGGCGATGTTCTCCTGGCCTAAAATGGGCGAGCCAGCAATCATCACAGCGAACTTTGACCGCTCGGTCGGTGGCTTCGCCCTGACGCCTGACAGCAAGTCAATCTATTTCACCGCCGAAGAGGCCGGGAATGAAAAGCTCTACGTGCTTCCGGCTGGTGGCGGGGAAGTTCAGTTGGCGCTTGATATGACGCGCGGCGTCTACACCGGATTAAAGATTCCGACGAAAGCTTCGTCCACCGTCATCATCGCCAACTGGGAAAGCGCGATGAACCCGCCCGAAGTCTTTCGCCTTGACCTGAAATCCAAAACGCAGCAGCCGCTCACCAATTTCAACGCCGAGCGCGTCGCACAGATTGACTGGCAACCGCTCCGCCATTTCTGGTTTACGAGCAAGGCCGGTAAGCGCATTCACAACATGGTGGCACTGCCTCCGAACTTTGATGAGCATAAAAAATATCCTTTGCTGGTCGTGATGCACGGCGGCCCGCACAGCATGTGGCGGGACAACTGGGGTCTGCGCTGGAACTACTATTTGCTGGCGCGACCCGGCTACATCGTTCTGCTGACGAACTACTCAGGCTCGACGGGCTTTGGCGAAAAATTCGCGCAGAGCATTCAGGGCGATCCCTTCATCGGCCCGGCCAACGAGATTAACGAAGGCGCAGATGAAGCGATTCGTCTGTTCTCGTTCGTTGACGGCACACGCCAGGCAGCGGCTGGAGCAAGCTACGGCGGACACTTAGCAAACTGGATGCAGGCAACCACGACTCGCTACAAGTGTCTGATTAGCCACGCGGGACTCATCAACCTCGAATCGCAGTGGGGGACAAGCGACAGCATCTATCATCGCGAAGTGGGAGCCGGAGGCCCTGTCTGGGAGCAGGGACAGGTTTGGCGCGAGCAGAACCCCATTCGCTTCGCCAAAAATTTTCGCACGCCGATTTTGCTCTCCGTCGGCGAGAACGATTACCGCGTGCCCTTGAACCAGACGCTTGAGAATTGGAGCGTGCTGCAACGCTTGCAGATTCCCAGCCGCTTGATCGTCTGGCCTGACGAGAACCACTGGATTCTCAAAGGCGAGAACAGCAAATATTTTTACCAGGAAGTCCACGCCTGGCTGAAGAAGTATCTCGGAGCACCGAACGGCCTGACAGCAGATTGAGGAGTAAACCGCATGGCGCTTATTTCAGCCAACGAACTAAAACGCAAGTTGCTAATCAAGGTTGACGGGCAGCCCTATGTGGTCGTCGAAGTCTTCTTTGCTTCACCGACTGCGCGGGGCGCAGCGACGATGATTCGCACCAGATTGCGTCACCTCCTGACCGGAGCAGTCATAGAAAAGAGCTTCCGTTCGAGCGAGAAGTTTGAGGAGCCGGACATTGAGCTGGTGCCCGCGTCCTTTCTTTACAGTGACGCGCAAGGTTTTCATTTCATGGATGAGAAGAGCTACGAGCAGTTTACCTTTTCCGCCGCAGACGTTGAGACGGATCATGGCTATCTCAAAGAAGGCGCGTCCGTACAGGTTTTGAAATACAACGGAGTCCCCGTTTCGCTGCAACTGCCGCAATATGTCGAACTCACGGTTGTCTCTGCGGAGCCGGGGATGCGCGGCGACACAGCAGCCGGGGGAGCAAGCAAGCAGGCCACCCTGGAGACAGGCCTCGTCGTGCGCGTGCCGCTCTTTATCAAGGAGGGCGACATCGTCCGCGTCAGCACCCAAACGGGCGAGGTAGCCGGCAGAGCCTAATTGCACTCTGTAGGTTCGCGCATAAAGTGAGATTTTCCTTTACGAAGAATCAACAACTTACGAGTGAAATTCGCTCATATATTGAAAAGGATTCGCGCATAAAGTGAAAATGTCTATCACTTTTCGCGCATAAAATGAGAATTTTCCGAGTGGCTAATTTGTTTCCAGAACCAGGATTATAGAAGTGTTAGGATGAGTAGGAGCGGTCGAACTTCGCGTTGAGGGCGTCGTGTGAGAAGCTGAGCTTGCTATCGGCCTGGTAGTCATAGCTCTTCGAGAAGAGAAGGCCCCGAATGATTTTGTTGTCGCTGGGTGATTCTTTACAATTCGGCCTGTTACATCTCTGGCGTGAATATGAAACTAAAGTTTGAGCGCATGATATTGTGCACTCTGCATAATTTCAAAATGACTCAGCCGCTGTAATTTGGGAGGGCAGGAAAGCACAAAATTCGCACAGGTGTTAACGATAAAAACTCTTCTCAAACTTCAAAACGTGCTGTAAGGATGGAGAGCTTATATTTTTAAGATATCGCCCGTCAGTCCAAAATAGCTCTGCTCTGGCTCGGGATGGTTCATTAGGGGAGAATAATAAAACGGCTCTCTCTCCTACCTGCTCTCCGTTCCCATTGATTTTGGGACCTAACTTGATAACTTTCTCCGCTTTTTTAACTATTCTTTGTAGTTCCCTATTAGCTTGTTCTGGTGAGACATGATCTTCTATTGTCATGGACAGACCCACACCATCGGATGATCTAAAGAGTTGAAAGGAAAATCTTACCCCCTCTTTCGTTTTTCCGCTACCTGCATCTAAGCCCTCGAACTTTATGTCTAGTTCTTCTTGTGCATCTCCCTTTTGCTCAGTGCTATTCACCATTGTTAGAGAATGCGATTGGCTAATCATAAACGAAGTCACGATAAGAATAGTGGCGCAAATGAAAGACAAGATGATATATCGATTCTTTAAGTTTCGCATAATTTTCTATATTCTATCATAGATTCTTAGGTCATGATTCAGAAAAGAGGCTGCGAGCATTTGAGTGATGGATATAAAGCTTTATCACGGCCTTGTGCATCTCTTCGCTCTTTGAGAAACAAATAGTCTTGCGCTGTAACCTTTTCAGGTGCGTG
>JAVHVE010000025.1:0-32827 GCA_032160705.1 Acidobacteriota bacterium
GAGATCGGGGCTGATTGCCAAGCAGAAGGAAGGCGGTCAGTAAGGGGAGATATTATTCTCTTGACATCTCTTTCATAGAACAACTCATTCAACCGGAGCGCGAATAGAGTTGCTTTCATCGAGAACTTGAATGGTTTTGATGTTGTGCCCGCGCCCGGTTAATTCGAGCGCGAGACGGCTTACTATGATAAGAGCACTAAACGCAGTTGTAATTTGAGTAGCATCAGGTTTTCTTTTACCGTTCTCAGAGTTGCACCAGTCCAGATTCAAATTGAAGGAGGAGGAATGATGAAAAGATTGTTTGCAGCATTAAGTATGCTCCTATTCTTGTGTGGCCTGGTTGTAGCACAAAATAGCACTAACCACTCGAAAGATGAGGCAGCCATCCGAGCCATTGTTGTCAACTTGGAGGAGGCTTGGACTAAAGGCGATGCTAAGTTATGGGGAGAGCAATTTGCGGAAGATGTAGACTTCACAGTGTGGAATGGTCTGTATCTCAAAGGTCGTGAGGCGATCACCAGGAGTCATGCACAAATTTTCAACACTATTTACAAAGGTGAGAAGCTACGCCATAAAGTGCTCAGCATCAGATTTCTGCGAGATGACGTGGCGGTGATCCGCACTGAAGCAAGCCATGTTAAGAAGGAAGAGGAATTTCCGTCCAGGCCGATGGTGTTTCCCTTGTACGTGATGACGAAAGAAAAGGGGCGCTGGCAGATAGTGGTTTTTCAGAACACAAAGAATGAGCAGTCTGAGGATGCCAAATAGTAAGAACAGAAATCAAAGATAGTCGGTGGAATGTGCGCCGCTGTCTAACGAATCATTCAACCCGACCGCTCGATAGCATTTCTCTCATGCTAGTCTGTTCCGGCGGAGGTTGAAGGCTGAATGCTCGCGGCGGGTTAATACAGGCGTTAGACCGCTTTATCTCGCCTTTATTAAATTTCTGTGCTATTAGAAGGTTCTCAACATGAGAAAACATTCGGCGATTGTTATCCTTGCGCTCTCTTTGAGTATTGCCTTAGCTATAACCTGCAAGGCGCAGCAGTCCCCGCCTGCTAAACTTGATCCGCAGATATACGATCAGTATCTTGGAACTTACCAGTTATCTCCCAATGAATTGATTGTCATCGGACGCACAGAGCGTCGCCTTTATTTCTATGAGCCGCAAACGGGGCGCGTGCGTGGTCTCGATCTCATCTCGGAAAACAGTTTCTCCGCCGGACAGTCTTTGTTAGTTTTCTCCCCTGTGGAATTTCAAATCACCTTCATCAAAAATGAGAAGGGCGAAGTCACAAGCCTTGCCTTAAAACAAACAGGCGTCCCTGAAAGAATTGCAAAGAAAGCCACGTTGTATCGAGAAGAGAAAGTAACCTTCCGCAACGGAGAGGCCACACTTTCAGGCACGCTGCTCACCCCCTCCACCAAAGGACAACACCCGGCTGTCATTCTGCTGCATGGCTCCGGCGCTCAAGACCGCAACGGCTATTTATCCATCATGCGTTTTGCCGCCGACAATTTTGCTCGTCATGGTATTGCGGCGCTCATTTACGACAAACGCGGGGTCGGCGCATCTACCGGGAATTGGGCGACGGCTAGTTTTGATGATATGGCTCAGGATGCTCTGGCCGCTTTGAAAATGCTTCAAAGTCGCAAAGACATCAATGGTAAGCAAATTGGGATGTGGGGCAGCAGCCAGGCCGGGTGGGTGATGGCGAAAGCAACATCGCTCTCAAAGGATATTGCCTTTATCATATCCGTCTCTGCGGGCGGTAGTGGTTACACTGTCACACAGCAAAACAATTACAATATGGCGACCGAAATGCGCGTCGCGGGTTTCTCGCAAGATGAAATCAATCTAGTAATCACAATCTGGAATGTTTTTTACGATGTTGTCCGAGCGGGTGAAGGTGGAACGGGAGAGAAACTTGATGCTGCTGTTCGCCAGGCGCAACCAAACGCGAAACTCAAGGATTGGTTGCCGCCTTTATCAAGCGAAATTGATTGGAAGAAGCGGGATCAGTGGTTTTTAGCTCTCGACATTGATTTTAATCCAGTGCCGCTGTGGCAGAAGTATGATGGCCCGGTTTTAGGAATCTTTGGAGAGTTGGACACTTCCACTCCGGTTCAACAAGTAGTTCCCATTTTTGAAAAGGCACTCGCCAGTCGAAAAAATAAAGATTACACAATCAAGATATTTCCCAAAGCTCACCATATTATCTTAGAGGCAGAGACAGGCAGCGATGAAGAACTGCCTCGCCTGAAAAGATATGTTCCCGGATACTTCGACACGATGACCGATTGGCTCCGAAAACGGGTGAATGTTAGGTAGTGAGGAAGATACGTCCGGCAAGTTCTCTCTCTTCCCCACCGCGCAGAACAATTCAACCCGAGTTCGCGATAGCCTTCTACCTCATTTTTCTCTTTACCAAAATGTCGAAGGCTGCTGGCGCGGGGCGGGTTAATTAGGGCGACAGGCATTGCTTCTTATGCAAGAAGTTACTATCAGACCGGCAGCACAATCTGACTTCGACTTCCTCTTTCATCTGGTGTGCATCACGATGAAAGATTACATCGCTGCCACTACAGGCTGGGATGAGGTTAAAGAGAAAGAGATTTTTACAAGATATTTCGATTTCTCTACTTATCAAATATCTGTCATCGTTCTTGACGGCAGCGACATCGGCTATCTCAAGATAGATCGCATGGATCGGGAAATCTTTCTCGCGAACCTTCATGTTCATCCTGACTATCAGAATCAAGGGATTGGATCAAGTATTCTTAAATCTCTGCTTGAAGAGGCAGAGCAGCAGGGCGTCTCCGTCAGTCTCAAGGTTTTGAAGGCTGATTATGCTGCCCGGCGGCTCTACGAAAGATTTGGCTTTGGTATCGAAGAAGAGGCGGAAGATTATTACCTGATGCGCGCGCTGCCTGACTCATTCAACCAAACTCACAACTAGGTTGCCGGTTAGTCGGGCGGTAGGCAGCTCGCCTTGAGCATGCCACGTAAATCGAATGGATAATCGAAAATGAATTATGTTTCTCGTGCGCTCCTCTTAGCGCCATTCATCTTCATTGGCCATTTCCTGGAAGAGTCGCCCGGATTCGTCGAATGGTTCAATGCCCATGTCACTCGCGGAATAACTTCCACGCTCTTTTGGAGGGTAAATATCTCTGCTCTGGTTATCACGGTGATTGTTGTCGGAATCGAATGGTTCTCACGCTCTGCCTTTTCTCTGGCTCTCGCCATAGCCTGGCTCAGTTTTCTGATGCTGGCGAACGCTCTCTTCCACGTCGTCGGAGGTGTGGTAGATAAGCAGTATGTTCCCGGTCTGGCAACGGCCATCCTGCTCTACATTCCATACTATTCCTGGCTCTTTCTTAAAGCCGTGAAAAGCAAGCGGGTCAAAGTTCTGGGATTGGTCGCGGCGGCGGTGCTTGGCTCGCTGCCGATGCTTGTTCATGGCTATCTCATTTTATTTCGCGGGAGTCGGCTGTTTTGACGCGTAGCCTTACAACTCACTCAGCGCGAACGCACGGGTAGCATTTCTTTCATGCTTGTGCTCTGGCAATGTTGTTATGCGCTGCTTGCTCGACGCGTGTTGAGTCGGGCGACGGGCTGCGGTGGGAGCGTCTGGGGCGGCGCGTGTTATGGTATCATCCCTCAGCCTTGTGAATCGTTCGGGACATCCCGATTAAAGGGTATTACGCGCGCCATTATGCCCGGGCATGTGGATTTCTCTGCCGATCTCATCCTAATTTGCGACAGCCTCGACGCTGGTGGCATTGAGCGCGTTGTCTCCATGCTCGCCAACGAGTGGGCTCGTCGTGGGCGAAAGGTCTCGGTCATCACGCTCCACGACCGACGGAGGTTTTACGAACTCCATCCATCCATCCATCACACCATCATTGATCGCGCCGGGCTAAATCGAATCAACGACTTGCTGCGTTGGCTCTCGGCCCGACTCCGCAAAGGTGAGCAGCCAGGGCTGTGGCTGCTGAGCATCCTTTTCGGCGGTCTTTACCAACTCTCCCACCCCCATCTGTACAGCGCCTACTTCCGTCTCGTCTACGCTGGCGAGGCGGCACTGTTGCGGCGTGCGTTAAGGCGAATCGAGTCTCCCCTGATCGTGTCCCTGGGGACGCCCATCAACGTCATCACGTTAAAGGCGTGCAAAGGGATGAAGAGGCGTATCGTTATCTCCGAGCGCGGCGACCCGAAGAGACTTTCTCAATTCAAGCGGTGGGACGTGCTGGTGCGCAAACTTTACAATCACGCCGACCTCGTGACGGCAAACACACGCGGCGCGCTCCGCGATATGAGCGGCTACGTTGAAGAAGAGAAACTGGCCTTCGTCCCTAACCCGCTCGTGATCTCAAACAGCAACGGTAATGGTCAGAGAGAGGTCTCAGCGCTCGCGCGGATGCCGGTGGCCCTCACTGTTGGCCGTCTCGTCTGGGACAAAGCTCAGGACGTTCTGCTAGACGCCTTCGCACTCGCGGGCGGCGATTTAGACGGATGGCGGCTCGCAATCGTCGGCGACGGTGGGCTCAGGGATGACTTGCGGATGCGGGCTGAACGACTTGGCATCGCCGGACGTGTTGACTGGCACGGGGTGGTGCGAGACCCACACGTCTTCTACCACGCAGCGGATTTCTTCGTGCTGCCCTCGCGCCGTGAAGGAACGCCTAACGCCCTGCTCGAAGCCATGAGCTGCGGGCTTCCCGTGATCGTGAGCGATGGAGCGCCGGGGCCACTGGAACTGGTCGAGGACGGAGTGACCGGACTGGTCGTTCCCGTCAACGACGCAGCCGCCCTTGCCTCAGCCCTTCGCAGACTGGTCAGTGACGGCGAGTTGCGCTCTCGTCTGGGCGAGGCTGCGCGGGCGCGCGTCTCCGAGCACGATCTGCCGCTTGCACTGGCCGCCTGGGAGTCGGTCGTCGGCCTGACGTGCTGACGCGCTTACAGATATTGTTCTGATGTCATCTCCACAAGCATCAAGGCGTCGTCCTTCCCAGCCAGAGTCGCCCACCATGCGCGAGAGAATCGCGGTGCTGCGCAATGTCCCGCCGTTTGTCAGGCTCGTGTGGCAGACGCATCGCGGGCTCACCCTTGCGATGGTCGCGCTGCGGCTCGTGCGCGCGTTCGTCCCTGTCGCCGTGCTGCTGGTCGGCAAACTCATCATAGACGCGGTGGTCGCCGCGCGCGGTGGGGCGCTCGACATGCGACAACTCTGGCGATTGGTCGCATTGGAGATCGCGCTCGCGTTTGTGGGCGAGACGCTCTCGCGTGTCTCTTCGGTCGTCGAAAGTTTGCTCGGCGACCTCTTCTCCAATCGCACGAGCGTTCTGCTGATGCAGCATGCCGCGTCGCTCGATCTTTACCAGTTTGAAAGCCCGGACTTCTACGACCGACTAGACCGCGCGCGCCGCCAGACCACAGGACGTATCGGATTGCTCGCACAGCTTCTCTCAATGGGACAGGACACCTTAACGCTGCTGAGCCTCGGCGCGGTGCTGCTGGTTTACAGCCCCTGGCTCTTGCTGCTGTTGGCGCTAGCGGTTGTGCCAGGCTTTTTAGGCGAGGCGCATTATGCGTCGCTGGAATATTCGCTGCTCTTCCGCTGGACGCCGGAGCGCCGTCAACTCGATTACCTGCGCTATCTCGGCGCAAGCGACCGCCCGGCGAAGGAAGTTCAGATGTTCGGCCTCGCTCCCTGGCTCGTCGAGCGCTACCGCGTTCTCTCCAGTAAATTCTACGAAGAGAACAAGCGGCTCTCGATACGCAAATCGGTGGTCGCCACGCTGCTCTCAATCGTCGGGTTGTTGGGCTATTACGGCGCTTACGTGGTCATCCTCCTCAGAGCCGCGCGCGGCGCAATCACGCTCGGCACGCTGACGTTTCTCGCCGCCTCCTTCATGCGCAGCCGTGACCTCATTCAAAGGCTGCTCTCCGGCGCAAGCTCAATCTACACGGAGTGCCTCTACCTGAAAGACCTCTTCGACTTCTTCGAGACTACGCCCACAGTCGCCTCACGTGCGAATGCTCATCCTGTGCCAAGGCCACTCCGCGAGGGCTTCGTCTTCGAGAATGTAGGCTACCAATATCCAGGCAGTGAGTCGTGGGCGCTGCGCGGCGTGAGCTTCCACTTGCGACCGGGTGATCGGTTGGCGCTCGTCGGCGGCAACGGTGCGGGTAAGACCACACTCGTCAAGCTGCTCGCGCGGCTCTACGACCCGACCGAAGGGCGCATCCTCCTCGATGGGCGCGACCTGCGCGACTACGACCTTGAGAGTTTGCGTCGCAGCGTCGGCGTCATCTTTCAGGATTTCTATCGCTACGACCTGCGCTTTGACGAGAACATCGGCGTCGGCGAGATCGAGCATGTCCGTGAATACCTGGACTCTTCGGACAATGAAGGAGTCGCTCGCGCTGGTGGGGATAGACAAGGCGGGACGATTGATACGCACGCTGCCATAACGAAAGAGACTGGCGGTGCGGGTAATGGTCAAACGCCGCCCGCCATCGTCTCTGCGGCAGAGAAATCTCTGGCGGCAACGCTGCTCGCGCGTCTTCCTGAAAAATACAGGCAGATGCTGGGACGACGCTTCGAGGGCGGAGTAGATTTGTCTGGCGGCGAGTGGCAGAAGATCGCGCTGGCGCGCGCCTATATGCGCGACGCGCAGGTGCTCATCCTCGATGAGCCGACCGCATCGCTCGACGCGCGTGCAGAGTACGAAGTTTTTCGTCGGTTCGCCGAATTGATGCGCGGGCGCATGGCCGTCATCATCTCGCACCGCTTCTCGACGGTTCGCATGGCTGACCGCATCGTCGTGCTCGACGAAGGGCGCGTTGTTGAAGAAGGGTCGCACGCCGACCTGGTTACGCGCGGCGGACTCTACGCCGAACTCTTCGCGCTCCAGGCCGAGGGCTATCGCTGAAAATCTCGGTTCGCGGCAGTTCGGATTTCGACATCAGGCTGAGTAGTGACTCAGATAGAAGTTGATGAGGACGCGAAAGGGGCGTTCACCACTACAGACCGGAGAGAGCACAGAGGGAACACAGGGATAATTTAACTCTCTGTGCTATCTCTGCGTCCTCTCCGGTCTCTGTGGTGAGTTCTCAATTCACCTGACACTCAATCCTAAATTTTAACTGAGCGACTACCGGCTGCTTCGCTTTTTCAAAATAGCCCGTTTCCGATAAACTAAACAGCCGCGATGAAGAACAATTCCGACAGGGCTGGTCTATCCGATAATTCATCCATCAACAATTCGGAGCGGCCCTTAATCGAAGGCGAAGACTATTATCTCGAAAATGGTCTCTTCGTTTTCACCGCCAGTTTTCTTCTTCGTCGCGGCTATTGCTGCGACAATAATTGCAGACACTGTCCCTATCCAAAGGAGTCAAACCGATGATGCGTCGCGCTCTCTTGCTCTCTCTTCTCTTGCTGCTCTCATCTACTTTCCTGCACGCGCAGAAACGCGCGTTCTCGATTGAAGACCTTTACCGGATCAAGAATCTTTCGGATTTACACGTTTCACCCGACGGCAGGACGTTGCTTTTCGCTCTCACGTCCTCTGATCTCCCGCGCGCGAAACGCACCAGCCACATCTGGGCGATGGACATTGACGGCAAGAATCCGCGCCAGTTGACCATCGGCGACAAAAGCGAGTATTCACCTTCCTACTCGCCTGACGGCAAACATATCTTGCTCACCAGCTCGAAGGAAGGAAGCGCGAATTTTTACCTGATGCCAGCGAGCGGCGGCGAGTGGCGCAAAGTTACCAATATCTCGACCGGGGTCTCTGATCCCGTCTGGTCGCCTGACGGCAAGTGGATAGCTTTTTCTTCCGACGTGTACCCGGAATGCAATGGCGACGACGCCTGCAATAAGAAGATTGCGGAGCGTTGGGAAGCAGGGCCGCTCAAGGCTCATATAGCGGACGATCTACTCTATCGCCACTGGACTGCCTGGAAGGACGGAACGCGAACGCACATCTTCATCGTCAACGTCGCCACGGGCGAGACGCGCGATGTCACGCCGGGCAACACGGATGCTCCGACTTTTCAACTGGGCGGCCCCGTGCAATACGATTTCTCGCCCGACGGCAGGGAGTTCGTCTATGTCTCCAATCACGATGCTTCTCCCGCGACTTCGACCAACAATGATCTCTGGCTCATCTCGCTCAGTGATAGCGAGCCGAAGCCGCGCAATATCACGGCGGCGAATCCGGCTTACGACGGCAGCCCGAAGTATTCGCCCGATGGAAAGTACATAGCCTACCGGATGCAGAAGCAGCCCGGCTATGAATCAGACCTCTTTCGTCTCGCGCTCTATGACCGCGCGACGGGTCAATCAACCGTGCTGACGGAATCATTCCGCAACTGGGTCGAGGATTATCATTGGTCTAACGATTCACGCGCAATCTACTTTTCCGGCCCCGTCGAAGGACAGAATCCCGTCTATCGCCTCGACATTAACTCGAAAGCCATCACACAGCTTCTGGCCGATAAAACGATTGACACTTTTGAGTTCGATTCCGCAGAACGACGCCTGCTTTACATTAAACGTTCTGTCGGCGAGATGAACGAGATTTACAGCGCGGAGATTAGTGCTGGACGAGCCTCCAACCCCGTGAAGCTGTCGAGCTTCAACCAGCCTCTGATGAACGAAGTGGACGTTCGCCCCGCTGAGACGATGTGGGTGACAGGCTCAAACGGTGCGCGCATCCACGTCTTCATCGTCAAACCTCACAATTTCGACCCGTCGCGCAAGTATCCTTTGATCTTGAATGTCCACGGCGGCCCGCAGTCGCAGTGGGCGGACGCTTTTCGCGGCGATTGGCAGGTCTATCCCGGCGCGGGCTACATCGTCGCGTTCCCGAATCCGCACGGCTCAACCGGCTATGGACAGGATTTCACGTCGAAGATTTCGGGCGACTGGGGCGGGCGCGTTTATGAAGATTTGATGAAGGTGACGGACGCGCTCGAAAAGCTGCCCTACGTTGACCGGACACGGATGGGCGCGATGGGCTGGTCTTATGGCGGCTACATGATGATGTGGATGGAGGGGCACACGGACAGGTTCAAAGCGATTGCCTCGATGATGGGCATTTATGATTTGCGCTCGTTTCACGGCGCAACCGAAGAACTCTGGTTTCCCGAATGGGACTTGAAGGGCACGCCCCTCAACTCTCAGCTTTACGAAAAATGGTCGCCCTCGAATTACGTCAGGAATTTCAAGACGCCGACGCTCATCATCTCAGGCGAGCGCGATTATCGCGTGCCCTACACGCAATCGCTGCATTTCTACACCGACCTGAAGAAGATGAATGTGCCGTCGCGCCTCATGATCTACTCGAATGCAGGCCACTGGCCAAGCTGGTACGAGATGGTGCTCTACTACACGGCTCACCTCGAATGGTTTCAGAAATACCTGGGCGGCGACCCTCCGCCCTGGACGAGCGAACAATTCTTACGCAACGCCGTCTTCGACCGCACCAGCGGCCAGCGCATCGCCGACGTGCCAACTACGAGCAGCAATTCGACCAAGGCTGCTGAGGCCAACAAGCAGGAAACCCAGACGAAGAATCCGCAGGGCAAGCCCGGCGAGAAACCGAAACCACCATAAAAGCAGGAGACAGAATACAGAAGACAGGAGTCAGAATAATAAGGCGGAGAGCCACTTTCACAGATATGCTTTTCTCCTGTCTCCTGTCTCCTATCTTCTGTATTCTACTTTTTATTCCTCCCGCGCTTGAGAGCAGGCCCAAGCCGCCGCCTGACCTCTTCATCGAGGTGCTTCTCTTTTGCCTGAGCGTGTGAAGCGTCTTCGGATGAAACGTCTTCTCGTTTGGAAGAATCTATTGGTTGCTCTGTCAGTAATGATCGAAGCAACGCTGACTGCTCCTTCTTGCTGGACTGCAAAGTGAACGGCGCGCACTTCGGGCACTGGGGCATGATGGAGACGCCGATGCCCTTCACCCTGCGCCGCGTAAAGAGCGTGCCTTCCGCAATCTCTGCTCCACAAGTGGCGCACAAGAGCGAGCGCAGGGCGCGATAAAGCCGCGTACTCTGACTTTCATCGAGAACGGCGCGACCAACGATTTCGCTGATTCCCTTCTCCATTTTTTTGTGATTAGCGGGACGCGATTAAAATCGTGCTACTTCCCGCGCTCTGCTGGTTCTCGATAGAGAGGCTCGAAGGTGCGCGTGGTGTGGTCTGTCACGCTGGAGATGGGCTCAGAGCGCATGGGCGGCAATTTAATTGGCGCAGCTTCGCTCTCCGCAGTTTTCTTGCGCGGCAGGCGCTGCTCCTTCTGCCTGGCAACTCCGGCCAGATGCGACCATTGCCGCACGACCATCGCTGCAACGCCCGTAATCATGCCGAAACCGGCGATGACCATCCAGGTCAGCGCCGCCGGATGAACGTCGTTCCTCGCAAGTCCTGCGACGCTGGCGAAGGTGATTCCCAGACCGAAGATGACCATCAGCGCGATGGCGATGGTCGGGCCGGTCAGGCTCACAGACCGCAGGGGCTGTTCGGGTAGATTCGTGGAGAGATTCAGATTGGCCCCGCAGCGATTGCAGTAGTTCAACTCTTTCGTTACTTCCGTCCCGCAAGATTGACAATACATAATCCCTCCAACCCTTCCGTCATGGCTTTTCCGAATAGATCAAACCCGGCACTTGAACTATCTTTCTGATACGAGCCGCAGGAGTCGCAGGTTCAAATCAAAGACTGGCGCTTCAAGAAGATAGAAGCCTCAGGGTTTCATTATCTCAAAACTGGTGAATGCCGCATCCTTATCCTTGAGCACTTGCGGCGAGAGGATGCTTTGCGCGAGCAGCAGCCGCGCACTGATCCGTATCTCGTCGCGGAGAAACCTGTCGGCCAGAGCTTTGGTTCGGTCAAAATCTGCGCGAGCCAGCGTGTTGACATCGCTCAGGTAATTATTCACCGATAGCTCATTGGAAATCATTGACAGAGGTCCCATCATAATTTCCTCGTCTCTGACGATGTCTTCGGTCATGAATCCGCCCAGCACTATCGCTGCCGCCAGCAGCTCGTTGAGCTGATCCACCACAGGTTCGAGAATTGCCAGGCTGCGCGAGGCGTCGAGCGGGGCGTAAGCGCGCGCCACCATCAGTTGTGCGCCGAGCTGCGTGAAGTTTTTGGCTCGACCTCCCATCATGCCGCGCGCTTCGTCGAGCAGTTGGAGAGCGATCTTCTTTTCACCACGGGCTGCTGCGCCGGTGGCAAGCTGCGCCAGCGCCATCACACGCTCTTCGTTGGTGCGGAGCGTGGCGAGCATTTTTCGCGTCTTCTCGATGTTGCCTTGCTCGGCTGCCTTGAAGGCCGCGATTTCATCCAGTTGCGCGAGCATCTGTTTACGCTGGTCGGGGTCTTTGACGCGCTCGTTGATGATCTGGTGTGCGCGTTCTGCATCGCCCTCTTCCATCATTTTCGTGGCGGCTCGCCCGTACAACATCTCGCGCATTCCTTCTGGTGCTTTTGCTGCTTCAGTCAGAAGCTCGTCCACGCTTCCCTTTTCAAATAAGGTGCTGTACCTGCTCTCCTCCGTGCTCACCGGATCAGATTCAACATTATCCGTGACCTTCTCATCCGGGGTTTTATCTTCCGCAACCTTCGGCGTCTCGGTTTTACGCCGTAATTGCGCGGCGCGAGCCGGAGCGTATTTCTCGACGACCGGCATCATCTCCCGCAAAGAGTCTAGAAGCTCCGGGCTGGTTGAAGAAGGACGCAAGGCTTCCGCCGCTATCATCTCGGTTAGCTCACGCAACGTCTGCTGGTCTAACAACGGCGGAGCGTTTTTGACATTCTTTGTTTCGCCCTCGGAAGTTTGAGTCGCCTGTTGGAGCAGGGACACGGCGACTTGCCTGGCGATGTGGCTCGATTCGAGCTTTTCGGCGCGAATCTTCGTCATTATTTGGCTGGCCAGCTTCGCCGCCCCTTCAGGGTCTTTCTCCCTGAGCGCGGAAAGAAACTGCGGCAACTCGTAAGACAATCCTCTGGATAAATTCTCTTCGGCCATTTCCAGAGCTTGCTTCGGATCGCTCGCGGCGATTTGCGTCGCCAGACTCATTTCGAGCGGCTGGTCTGGGAGCGCCTCGCGGGGATTGCCAGGCTGGGAACTTTGCGGGCGCGAGGCGCGCAGGAAATCGCGAGCAAGGCGCGCGTCACGCCGCGCCAGCATCTGCAAGAATTCCTCCCGTAACTGTCGCAGGCCGCCAAACACTCTGGAAGTGTCAGTCGCGTCGCCAGCTTCCTGATTGTTCAGCAGGTCAACGAGGCCATCCATCGCCTCTTTGAAGAGAATGCGGGCGCGCGCTTCATCGTGTGTCCAGAGGAGATTGGCCGCCAGCATCCTGACGCGAATTCGATTCTCAGCATGCTTGAAAGATTCAGAATCTTTAATGACATCTTCAAGCAACAGGAGCGCCTTTCCCTGAAGCTCCTGCTGAGCCTTGCGCTGCTCATCGGTCTGCGGCGACGCGGTCGGCGTCTGAGCGAACGCTGCCGAGGAAACGACGAGGATGAGGATTAATGAACGAAGCGAATGCATTGAAATCATAAAAACCTCTTGAGGGCGAATCATAGCAGAAAACAGTTGGCAGTAGGCAGTTGGCAGTTAAAAGCAAAAACTCAGCGCTGCTCGTCCGCTGCTCTTACTGCCAACTGCCCACTGCCTACTGCCAACTGCCTTTTCCCATTGAATGAATCCCGGCTCGCTGTTAGCATCTGGGAAATCAGATCGAACTGAAAGGGTGGAATTATTTGATGGCCGAAAAGAAAACTACGGGTCGCGGAGGCGCTCCGGCAGTCGCGAAAGAACCAACCAAAGCGCAGCTTCAACGTCGCATGGAGGAAGCGCGCGAAGACATTTCGCAGACCGTTGAGGAGATTAAAGACACCGTTACAGAGTCGTATGAGTCTGTTAAAGAGACGGTCTCGGACGCGCTTGACTGGCGCGAGCAGTTTCGCAAGCACTCCGTCGCCTGGAGTCTCGGCGCACTCACGGTCGGCTATATCGTCGGCAACGGCATCGCTGCCTCGCTGCATGACGCGACGCCGCAGAAGAAGGGGCGGAAAAGCAGTGGATTGCTCGATGAAGTTTATGCTTTGGGCGAGAGATTGTCGGATGAATTCTCCGACGTGGCGCAGACCGTCCTGCTCCCGGCATTGAGCAAGAAGATCAAAGATACGTTCGGCATCGACCTCTCAGAGAGATTACACGCGCTGTCTCCTGCGAAGCGCACGACCGGCACGAGCAGTAAGCGCACCACGAAAAAAAGCACGGCCAAAAAGGCCAGTGGCAAGAAAAGCAGCGCAAAGAAAAGCACTGCCGCGAAGCGCGCGGCGAAGAAAAGTAAATAACTCTGAAGAAAGAAAACAATGGAGCTGAAGAGCAGGTGGATTGATTACGACGTGCCTTTTGTCCGGCAACGTTATAACCGGCTCGCCCGTTTCTTTGTTTTCTTTGAATGGCTTTTCCTGCTTCCGCCCGGAATACGGAAAAGAGCGGTCAGCCGGTTGGAACTCAAACCCGGCGACCACGTTCTTGAAGTCGGATGCGGGACTGGCAGAAATCTCGCCCCGCTGGTTCAGGCAGTAGACCGAGAGGGACAGGTCTACGGCGTGGATTTATCCGAAGGGATGTTGGCGGAAGCTCGAAAGCTACGCGCACGGGCAGGGTGGCACAATGTGAAGTTAATCCGCAGCGATGCTACCAATTATAGCGTGCCCGTCGCGGTTGACGGCGTGATCTTCAGTCTTTCCTACGCCGTCATCCCTCATCATCGCGAGGCGCTTGAGCATGCCTGGAATCAACTGCGTCCGGGCGGCTATCTCGTCATCATGGACGCCAAGCTGCCATCTAATCTTCTGGGCAAGCTGCTTCATCCCTTCGTTATCTGGACGAGCAAGTTGACGGTGCTGGGAAACCCCGACATACGCCCGTGGGATGAGCTGAAAGAGTTGGCCGAGAATGTTGAAATGGAAGAGGTGTCCTTTGGCACTTACTATATTTGCCGCGCCAGAAAACCGTTAATGGCTGCCTGAAAAACCAAAATGCCTCCTCGCGCCGTATTTTCAGTGAGAGACGGCACAATCATGTTGATTAAAAAACCAGACGACATCAAAAGCAGCGAGATAACGCCGAAGAAAGTTTATTTAAACCGCCGCACCTTTATGCGCGGCGCGGCGCTTCTGGCGAGCACAGCCGCGACAGGCTTTCTCTATCGCGAGTTCAATGCGCCGCCGCAGCCACGCGTCGAGGGCGCGAAATTGGCCGAAGTCGTCAAACCTGAGGCGAAAGATGCCGCCGCTTCCGGTTTCACCGTCAACGAAGAGCTAACTCCTTTCGAGGACATCACCAGCTACAATAATTTTTACGAGTTCACCACCGACAAGCGGGATGTGGCCGGAGTCTCGCGAAATTTCATCACGCGCCCCTGGACGGTTGCGGTCGAGGGACTCGTCAACAAGCCGAAGATTTACGACCTCGATGACCTCTTGAAGATCGCGCCCCTGGAAGAACGCATCTATCGCCTGCGTTGTGTGGAAGGCTGGTCAATGGTCATTCCCTGGGTCGGTTTTTCACTCAACAAATTGCTGAGCGATGTCGAGCCGACCTCTAGAGCGCGATTTGTCCAGTTCGAGACTCTTCTTGATCCGAAACGCATGCCCGAACAACAGGGCGGCTCGCTCGACTGGCCTTACGTCGAGGGCTTGCGGCTGGACGAAGCGATGCACCCTTTGACGATTCTCGCCAGCGGGCTTTACGGCGAGGAGCTGCCGCCGCAGGACGGCGCTCCTATCAGGCTCGTCGTTCCGTGGAAGTATGGCTTTAAGAGCATCAAGTCAATCGTCAAGATTCGTCTCGTGCGCGACCAGCCCGACACGACCTGGAACAACTACGCCTCAAACGAGTATGGCTTCTACTCAAACGTCAATCCGACCGTTGATCATCCGCGCTGGAGCCAGGCGCGCGAGACGCGCATCGGCGAGTACGGCAAGCGCGACACCCTGATGTTCAACGGCTACACCGAGCAGGTCGGGCAGTTGTACACAGGCATGGATTTGCGGGTCAACTTTTAAGCAAGCTAGTCCGCGATGAAAGAAATCAAGTTTTACAAAATCGTCGTTTTCATCAATAGCTTAGTACCGCTCGCGTTGATGAGCTGGGATTGGTATCAGGGGAAGCTCGGAGCGAACCCCGTGGAGTTTCTGACGCGAACTACGGGGATGCTCACGCTGGTTTTCCTGCTGATTTCGCTCGCGGTCACCCCGCTCAGAAAAATCACGAGCGTGCAATGGCTCATCCAGCTTCGCCGGATGCTCGGACTCTACGCTTTCTTCTATGGCTTCCTGCATCTCCTCACCTATATCTGGTTCGACCGCACGTTCAACATCAAGAGCACCATCGCGGACATCTACGCGCGCCCTTTCATCGCCGTCGGAATGTTTAGTTTCTTCCTGTTAGTTCCGCTCGCGATTACTTCAACTAAGGGGTGGATCAAGCGTCTGGGTGGAAAACGTTGGGCGCGTCTTCATAAACTCGTGTATGTCGCGGCTGCGGGCGGTGTGATTCACTTCTGGATGCTGGTCAAGTCGGATACGAGATTACCAATCAGATTCGCTTTCGTGCTTGCCCTGCTGCTCGGCTCGCGCATCGTTATCAAGCAACTCAAACAGAAGACTCCGACGCGAACGCTCATTCCGCCTGCCTGAGCTTGAAAGTAAACCGTAAGGTCATTGCAATAGAAGCGCAATCAAATCCCTCTGCGAGAGGTGTATGGTAACGAGCAATTCATAACTCTCCTTCAATCTTGAAGAGTGAAGGAAAGAAAGCGCCGGGGTTGGGGGACTCCGGCGCTTTCTTAATTTTCCAACGGCTTGCTTGATTAACGCACTCGCTCGAACTCGTTTTTCATGTGCTCGCCCGCGATGCCTTCCAGCAGAACGCGGTCGCTGGGCAACAGCGTCTTGATGCGAAACGTCCTTTCAGACCCGTCATGCCCCGGCATCAACTCAGCGCGAAACGTCACGAGCATTCCGGGTCGCGCCCACTTATCGCCATTGGCAACTTCCCTGCTCTTAGTTTTTTTCCGTATCAGAAATGCCGTGCCCAATGTCCCTGCGGCAACGGCCAGGCTGCTCAACAGACGTTTCGTTTCGGTTTTCATATTCTGCCGTTTCTCCAGCTTGATCTGCATTGAGAGAATTCCTTAGCTGTTCAGTCTTTGTAGCCTATGATGAGCGGCGAGTGGGATTGGATGTCGGCTGTCTCGACGCGTTGGAATCCCGCATCACCCAGCCAGCGTGTGTACTCTTCGAGTGTATATGTCCCACCCTTTTCCGTGTTGACCAGCATATTGAGCGCGAAGATCAGCGCGAAAGGCGGACCCGTCCTCTCATCATTCGGGATCATGTCAATGATGACGATGCGCCCGCCGGATTTGAGAGCGCGGTGCAGGCGTTGGAAAAGCTCCCGCGACGAAGCTTCACCTTCCGAATGAACGATGTTCCCAAGCAGGGCTAGATCATAACGGTTCTCGCCGAAGTCAACCTCTTTCAAATCGCCCGGTAAAAAATCGTAGCGGTCTTCAACGCCGTGACGCTTGAGAAAGCCATTGGTCGTCTCAAAGAGTCCGGGGAAATCCTGCGCCGTGACGCGCGCATCTTTGTCTGCTTCGGCGATGCCTATTCCCCAGATGCCTGAGCCGCACGCCACGTCTACCACGCGCATACCTTTGTGTGTTGTCCCGGCTCCCAGGATTTCTGCTGTGCGGCGCGCGAGCTGGCTATTGAGGATGTGCAGGCCGCGCACCAGCGACGGGAAAAAACTTTCAGCCAATTCTTTGTCTTCAACTTGCTGAAGAGGGCGTCCTGTCTGCACAATCTCCGCAAGATGACTCCAGCCCTCAAAAGACCGCACGGTCTTCATCATCTCGCCCAGATAGTTTGGCCGATCTCGAACCAGAAACTCCGCCGACAGGGGCATCAATTCGTATTGCTCGCCGTTTTTACCGAGCAGTTGAAGCGAGACGAGCGCATCGAGCAGCATCTCTGTCCCGCGCTCCGATGCGCCAGCCGCGCGAGCAATATCCTCGGCGGAGAGATTCCCTGCCGCGATGTGCGAGAAGATACCCAGCTCAACGGCTGCCGACAAGATGCTTGACGGGGCATAAGAGAAACTCATCTGGAGCAGTAGCTCCGGGTTCAAGCTCGCATCTTTTTGTTGTGTAGCTTCCATTATTCTTTCCCTGATGAATTGAATTTAAGAACGCTCAAAGAAGAAATAGACAGGATTAACAAGATGAACAGGATGGAAAAAGCAACAGCAAGGTTCTTTCTTCCTATCTCTTTTTCTTAATCTTGATAACCCTGTTAATCCTGTCTCTTCTTTTTACCCGTACAGCGGTTCGCCGTCGAAGATTACTTCCCAGCCGTTTTTCCTGCTTGTCGCCAGGCTGCGATTGAACCATTCGACAGCAGATTCAATATCATCGTAGCGCTGTGCCGAAGGAAGCGGCTGGCGCGGGTCAACCCGCACGATAATTCCCGCCTCGGCGGATTTTTTCAGACCCAGCAGCGCCAGCATCTCGTTTTTCGCCAGCAGCACGGTTCGCACTTCAGCGTCTTCGTCGTCGTCCATCTCATCATAGTCTTCGTCGCTCTCAAAATCGTCCAGCTCAGCTTCGTCGCTGATGATGTCGTCAAAAAATTCATCCTGGTTATTCATTATTCTCCATCCTATTCGCTGCTTGTATCTCACCTATCGGTAGAGCGCGCTTCCCTTACCTTTTCTTCCGGTCTCTCTGTGCTTCACCGGGCGAAGTGACTTTCAAAATGCCACGATCATCTTTATAGAGAGCGTACTTCGCCTCTCTAATCTGCCCGTCGTCGCCCTGAATCCTGACGGAAAAAGTTTTATTCTCGCCCTGCCCTTCGACCCGCAACGGGAGAAAACCTTTAACGTCAGGGCCGCGATAGGCCGTGTAATGCTCCTGCCTGTACTTGTCGTAACCGAGCACGTAAACCCTGTCGAAGTCCGGCTCGTCTGGGCTGCGCGGCCCGCTGGAGCTGCTCTTTTCCAGGATTACCCAGCTTCCGGGCTTCTCTTCTTTCCCGGCATCTTTATCTTTCAGCGCATTACTGCTCGCGCTCGTGTCGTCATCGAGCCTGCGCCATGCGACGAACTCGCGCCCGGTGCGATAAAAGATGATGTCGCTCGGCACGGTCAATTCAACCTGCTTGGCGTAGACCCATCCGGCGGGCGCAGGAGAAACCAGGGGCGTGAGCCTAACCTTGTACCAGAGTTCGTATGCTTCTTCAGGCTCTTTCTCAGCTTCCGCCTGCGCTTTACGTCCGGCATCAGAGCGTACGCTTCCGGCCTTCGGAGCATCGTCGCTCTCTTTAGTTTCAGCACCTTTAGGTTTCGGCACACGCTTCCAACTGACGATTTCAAAACTCGAACCGCTTTCGAGCTTCATCAGAATGTTTTCGTTATTGCTGTAGTCTGGAGAAAGACGCAGATTGCTACCGGCGCGAAGCTGACCCGTAGCCTGAGGCGGAATGTCTTTATCTTCCTCGGCCAACTTGCGCGCTTTATCCAGCACCTGCTGCGGCATCACGTTGCGCGCTTCAATCCAGCCTTCCGTATTCTCGATGTCGTGGGCACGAACGAACAACCATTTCTCGTTCTCCACCGTCTCGAAATCCATGATGTCCAGCACGTCGCCGCGATTGACTTCCACCAGATCGGCGGCGACGACCGCCGTTGAGCTGCGTATCTGGGCGCGCTGCGCAATCACCACGCCGGTTTCATCATTCTTCCCGGCCAGCGTGCTACACCCGGCCATCACGCTCGTGATGGCGCACATCAAAAGAATCTTCAGGTAGTTCATCTTTCCTAAGGATTTCACGTCGCTATAGTCTCGCTTCGGAAAATCATTTGCTCGCCCGTTGCCTGTGCGTTCCATCAAGCTTTTCATTGTAACCGAATCTGCGCAACAAATCGCGTTGCGCGCCGCTCAACTGCTGCGCTACAGAAATTCTGGTTCGCGCCCCAAACGATTCGACCGCGAGACCAAACGGCGCGATTGCTGGCGGAAGATCAATCACGCCCGCACTCTCGATATAGCGCCGCGTCAATTCCTGCATCTCGCCAATGTTGTTCAGGGCAGCGAGCGCAGCCATGTTGCCGTCTCTCCTCGATTGGGAGTTTTTATTGTGAAGTCGGAACAGTTCGCGGTAGACATCGTCGAGCGAACGCTTGCCTTTGGTCTTCTGTCTGAGGCTGAGATCGTAGAGAAACGCGGCCAGCATCCCTTTGTTATAAACGAGCGCGACTGATAGCGTCCAACGCCGCTCGGAAGCCGCGAGCAGGGACAAATCATCGCGCCCCTGCGCGGATTTGTAAGCGTCAAATGCTCGACCGAGAGCATTCAGATAATCCTGAAACGTCAAAAGGTTCAGACGGACGGCGGCGCGCAAAGCCTGGTAGAGCGTGAAGCCCTCATAAAACCAGTCGTAATTGCCATCAAGCGCGAGACCGTTCGGAATCCAGAGATGAAACAACTCGTGCGCCAGAGGAAAACTCAATTGCGCCAGCCCAGCCGTTCTCGAAGGCGATCTCCCCATCAGCAGCGTGACGGTTTCGCCGCGCGTCTCAGCGCTCCAATGGTCTGCGGCAGCGGCGCGTGGAAACGGAGCGAGCACGAGAAGGGCTCGGCTCTGTGCTGCGCCACCAAATGTCCCGGCGTGGTCTTTCAAGATGCTGGCAGCTAAATCCGCCACCTCTTCGTCCGAGAACGCCCATTCGCCCGACGTAATAAAAGCGAACTCCATTGCGCCTACGCGCTGCCGCTGCTCGCGCAAATTTTGGCCGACGAAGAAAATAGCCGACTCCGCGTCCGCAACTTCAAAAAGACTATCGTTGCCCGCTTTGCCGCTCGCCGCGATTGTCCAATTAACAGGTAGCACAAAACGCAAAGCGGCGCTTGTCTTCCCCTCGTCTTTTTCGCTTGAGGTCAGCGGCAGCAAGTCGCCCAGCATCAGGAAGCCACGCTCGTTCGTCAGCCACGAAACGTGAGCGGCGTCCCCTTCAAATAGAGGGGCATCCAATTTCATCTCGTAAACAAATCGCGTGGCAGCGCTCGCCGCTTCATACTCTCCGGGCGCGATTTTTCTGACCGGAACATCCGCGCCGCTCGTGTCCGCGAGCGTCAGTTTTTCGATCCTCTCGCCGAGATTCATGGCATTCGCGTAGACGTTGCGAAACGACCAGGCGCGCGTGGGGATGGAGCGCTCTCCCACAATTCTCACACGCGCCGGAGCGGTCGAGAGGACAGTAATTTCAGCTTTCAATGATTCCGCGTGCGTTGCGCTACAGCCAACGACGATGAGTAATGCCGCAAACATCACACGATGCCGCCACACGTCAAGCGGTCGAGTTTTCCGGTGCTGGTTGCTTGATTGGAGATTAAAAAGGGACTCGCGAAGGATCATGCTAAATCTTTGAACCGGGAAGGCAAGAGAGTCGTAGATGCTCTTGTTGAAGGCTCAGTTGACACTCCCGCGCGCAAACGTTTATATTTCACGGTTGAATTGAACTGTAACATAATGCTCTATCAAGTGACTAGCAACACCGGCTCAGCAACGCACCGCCCAAGCGCGCCTTCGGCACGTTTGCTCGCCTTCGTGCTGCTGGCTTTCGTCACTTATGCAGCGACCGCCGAAATCACGCATCGCCACGGTGGTCTTTCGCTTTCCAAGCCCGGTAGCTCTGCCACCGCAATCAACCCGGCGGGCGATGCCAGTTCTTCAGCCAACGACTCGCGCGCCCTCGGCGAGTGCCTGATCTGCCAGCTTCGACAACAGCTTTCCTTCAGTCTTCTTAATGCTCCGCCGCTCATCGTCGCATCGCAAGTACAATTTGCGCGAACGCGCGCGGCTGCGGTTCTCTCTTTTTCACGACCCGACACTCCGCAGCGCGGACGTGCGCCACCTCTCGCCTCTCTCATTTAACTCCTATCCAGCTCGCGCTGTTGGCCTGATTCGGCTCTCGGCGTGGCCTCAAGGCGAACCGTCAGGTTTCGCCTCGTGTTTGCTTCCAATTGTTCCCCGCTCAATGTGAATTGCAGCGTTGATGGAATGATTGGAGCGAGCGGCATTTGGTTTTACAGGATTTCAGAGAGGTGATTTGCAATGAATTTCCGAAAAGTATTTTCTCTAGCCGTGATTCTTCTCGCGGCAGCGCTCCTTTCAGCTTCTCCCGTTGCCGGACAAACACGCATCGGCACGGTGCAGGGCACAGTCAAAGACCCGAACGGCGCAGTCGTTCCCAACGCCAAGGTCACCATCACACAGAGCGTCACGGGCTACAACCAGACGGCGCAAACCGACGATCAAGGCACGTTCAAGCTCGTCAACGTTCCCTTCAACACCTACGCGGTGCGTGCCGAAGCGGCGGGCTTTCAGGAGGTCGAACAGGCGATTGATCTTGAAAGCAACATCCCGCTCAACGTTGACCTCGCGCTGGCTGTGGCGGGCACAGCCGAAACCGTGACGGTCACAACTTCTTCGGTGGAGATTGAGCCTGATAGAACGTCATCCGATACAGACATCAGCCAGACGATTCTCGAGCGCCCCGTCGGAGCTTCACCTTCGCGCGCCATCGAATCAATCGTCGCCTCCACACCCGGCTTTGTGACGGACGACAACGGGCGGATGCACCCGCGCGGCTCTGAATCGCAAGTCCAGTACGTCGTTGACGGCGTGCCCGTCACGGACAATCTGTCGGCTATCTTCTCGACGAGCCTGGATGCGCGCACGCTGCGCACGGTGGAAGTTTTGACGGGCGGCATCCCGGCTGAATTCGGCGATAAGCTGGCGGGCGTCATCAACGTCAACACGCGCTCCGGTCTTGAGATGCCGACGCAAGGCAGCATCTCTTTCTCCGGCGGGAGTTTCTCAACGGGCGAAGTCGGCGCGGACTTTTCGACGCACACACAGAGGTTCGGGTTTCTGGCGAACCTTTCGGCGACGACCTCGCAACACTTCCTTGACCCGCCGACGCTTGATAACTTTCACAACTTCGGGCGCACCGGCAAAGGCTTCTTTCGCCTCGACTATCAATTCGACCAGAATAATTCCGTGCGTGGCACGTTCACTTTCGGCGGCTCTAACTTTCAAGTCCCGAACCGTCTCGAACAGGAGATAGCCGGGCAGGAGGCCAGGCAACGCCTGCGCGACAACTCGCAGAACATCACCTATCAGCACATCTTCTCGCCAAGCGCCGTCGGCCAAATCTCTCTTTTCAACCGTTATGGCACGGCGAAGCTCACGAGTAATCCACTGTCTACACCGGTCGTCGCTTTTCAAGACCGCACGCTGCAAAACTACGGCGGACTCGCTTCGCTGTCGCTCACGCGCGGCACGCACAACCTCAAGTTCGGCGGCCAGGTGACGATCACCCCTGTTGAGGAGAGCTTCAGCTTTTACCCGACACTGCCTTTCGCAGACATTGTTGACGAGGACGGCAATGTCTTTCCGAATCCGATCAATAGCTTCACTGCCGCCAATCCCTTCGCTTTCAATGATCGCAGGACAGGGCGCACGCTGAGCGCCTACGCGCAGGATCGCTTCCCGCTCTTTAAGAACTTCACGCTCGATGTGGGTCTGCGTTATGACAACTACAAGCTCATCGTCAAAGAAGGCGCGTTCAGTCCGCGTATCGGCGTCGCTTACTATATTCCGCGCACGCAGACGACCATCCGGGCATCTTATAATCGCCTGTTTCAGACGCCGCCAGCCGAGAACCTGCTGCTCGCCAGTTCGGCGCAGTCCGTTGCGCTCTCGCCCATCTCTGTCATCACAGGGACGACCGTGCTCCGGCCTATCCTGCCCGACAAGGAGAACGCATTCGAGGTCGGCATGCAGCAACTTCTTTCGCGCTACTTCCGTCTCAACCTGACCGTCTACCAGAAGCGCATCGAAAACTTCGCTGATAAAGACCAGTTCTTTGAAACCGGCATCATCTTCCCCATCGCCATCTCGCACGGGCGCGTGACGGGTGAAGAATTGCGGCTCGAATCAACTGACATACACGGCTTTCGCGGCTTCCTTTCGTTTGCCAACGCTTATGCTTACGGCGTCACTCCAATCATCGGCGGCCTGTTTCTGGGCGAGGACGTTCAGAGTCTTGAGCTGGCCGGGCAGAAATTCGCCGCCGACCACGATCAACGAAACTCCTTACAGTTCCAGGTCAGCTACAATCATCCGAAGGGCTTTTACGCCATTTTCAACGGTCGCTATGACTCCGGCGTTCCGACGGATGTTGAGCCGGGCACGACGCTCTCCGATTTCGTCGCCGAAGGCTTCGACCCGCGCCTTTACAACGAGATTGATTTCCAGCGCAGCCGCGTGCGCCCGCGCACCGTTCTCAATCTCACGATTGGCGCAGACATCCTGCAACGCGAAAGGGCGTCGCTCAACGTTCAGTTCGATATCCAGAACCTGACCAATGAGCTGTTCCTCTACAACTTTGAATCAGTCTTCAGCGGCACACACGTCGGATTCCCGCGTCTCTTAAGCGGGCGCGTCGCGCTCAGATTCAAGTAGGACTGGCTTAATTGCGGATTGCGGAATGGAAGGCAGTTAATCAAAGAGTTCGCATCAATCCGCCGCGTGAGCGGCGGCATGAATGTAGCCCGGCCTTTCTAAGGCCGGGAACACAATGGGTAATTTATGATTTGCGTCGCGTCAGAGAAGATTGAATTGATGGGAGAGGTGGATTCAATCGTCGCTGACGCGACGGTGGTTAATATCACGCTGATCTGCCCCGGCCTTGAAAGGCCGGGCTAAATTCATACCGCCGCTCATGCGGCGGATTGACGCACGCTTCTCGCTTAAACGCTTTTTCATCCGCAATCGAAATATACTTGTATTCTTAATGGAACTTGGGTGAAGCGCACGTCGTTATGCTTTTCTACAAAGGATGCGGGCGGGTGCTTGCCCGCGTTGACAGATTTAATCCGGCGCTACTAGAATGTGAGCCTGTTCGACTCGCCTGTTGTTTCACGGTCTTAACTGACCCCTGACACATGAGGAAACGATTGTGAGCCTGGTCAAGATAATCGTCATCACGCTCGTCCTGATCCTGAGCATTCTGTTCTTCTGGCGCTTCCTGTTTTAGCCCGGACACCGAGCAGCATGATCCTCGATTCCGAAGCGCCCCGGTTGTCCCGGCTTTCAAACAGTCTTGCCCGCTCCGTTTTCCGCTCGTTCACTTTCATCCTCGTTCTTCTTTTCGTTTCGTATTTTTTCAACGCAGCGCAACGGCGCGTCATGGCGCAGGACGATGAATCAGCGCCCGATGATGTGTTACGCGTTCGCACAGACCTCGTCACCATCCCTGCGTTCGTCCTGGACTCGCATAATCGGCGCGTCTCCGGTCTCAAACAGTCAGATTTTTCCATTCGAGATAATGGACAAGTGGTCGCGCTCTCCTATTTTGCCGCCGGGACGGAGCACGTCACGCTCGCTTTTGTTCTGGATGCTTCGAGGAGCATCCGTGAAGTCGTAGCCTCGCAGCGCGATGCCGCGCTCAAGCTTTTCTCCCGCTTCGGAAAGGGGTCGCGCGTCGCCGTGCTGCACTTCGGAGAAAAGGCTGAGTTGGTCGTCCCGTTTACAACCGAGACGGACAGGGCGCAACCGGCATTCACCGCCCGCTTGCCCACCAGCCGCCGCACAGCAATCTTCGATGCTGCGGCGACAACACTTCGTGCCTTTGCTGCGGAGAAAAGCAGCGGGGTCGAGCGCCGCATCCTGATTCTCATTAGCGACGGGCTTGACACGGCGAGCGCCGTTCGCGCCTCGACAGTCATCAGTGAGGCAAGCGCGCTCAATGTTTCCATCTATGTCATTCATCTGCCGCTCTATGAGCCGCGCGATGGACGCCTGATGGTGCGCCCCGCCTCCAAAGGCCTCCGCGATCTGGCGGAGAAGACCGGCGGTCGCTACTTTCTGATCGGCGACGCGAAATCCGCGCTCGACCCGCAAGCCACGCCCGACCTTGCGCCCGTCTTTCAAGCAATCGAAGAAGATTTACAGGGACAATACGTGCTCGGCTATTATCCAGACGACGCGGCGCGAGTCACAGACGTTCACCGTCTTGAAATCAACTTAATGCCGCGCAGCGGGCGCAAGCTACGCGTCCGCGCGCTGCGAGAGGAATACAACTTAAAGCCGTGACAAGTGACAGGTGACAGGTAAAAGCGTTTTTATCTTGTCACCTGTCACTTGTCACTGAATTTTTATGAATGAGGGACTGAAAAAAATTCGCCGCGCTCTCTTGAGCGTCTCTGACAAAACCGGACTCGTGGAATTTGCGCGCGAGTTGCGCCGCTTTGATGTCGAGTTGATTAGCACGGGCGGGACTGCCAATGCTCTGCGCGAGGCCGGAATTGAAGTGCGCGACGTTTCTGATGTCACGGGCTTTCCTGAAATGATGGATGGCCGCGTCAAGACTCTTCACCCGCGAATTCACGGCGGGTTGCTCGCCCTGCGCGATCAGCCAGAGCACGTTCAGGCCATGCGTGAGCACGGCATCGAGCCGATAGACATGGTCGTCGTCAATCTCTATCCGTTTGAAGAAACCATCGCACGTGACGGTGTGACGCTCGAAGAAGCCGTCGAGCAGATAGACATCGGAGGCCCGGCGATGATTCGTTCGTCAGCAAAGAACTGGCGCGATGTTGCTGTCATCGTCGAGCCTGGTGACTACACGGGCACTGTCGTGGAAATGCGACAGAATGAAGGGGCGCTTTCGCTCGCGACACGCGCTCGGCTGGTTCAGCAGGCTTTCCGGCGCACCGCTGCTTATGACGCTGCCATATCTGAATACCTTGCCTCAAATCTCGCGTGGTCAAATCGCAGCGCGGAAGGGACAGGCCACAGCATTATCCTCAAGGAGTTTCTCAAAACTGATACGACAATCGGCCCTGACGACGTAAATGATTTTTCAATGTTCTCGCAAGGTGAGTTCAACTTGTATAAGAAATTTTCTCTACGCTATGGAGAGAATCCGCACCAGCGCGCGGCGCTTTATAACATGGGAGAAGACGGCGGTGTCGCTAATGCCGAAGTGTTAAGCGGCAAGGAAATGTCTTTCAACAACTATATTGATGCCGATGCCGCGTGGCAGCTTGTCTGCGATTTCGACGAGACGGCGTGCGCGATTATCAAGCACATGAATCCGGCGGGCGTCGGCACAGGCGCATCTCCCGAAGAAGCTTATCGCAACGCGCTTGCGACCGACCCGGTCTCGGCTTTTGGCGGCATTGTCGCCTTCAATCGAGCAGTTGACGAAGCGGCGGCGCGAGCCGTCACGGAGATTTTCACGGAGGTCGTCATCGCGCCCGACTACGACGAGACGGCATTGGAAGCCCTGCGCGCGAAAAAGAACCTGCGTGTGCTGCGCGCGGGTGAGCCGCAGCGTGCCGAGGGACTGGAATATAAAACGATCACAGGTGGCATGCTTGTCCAGACACGAGACACGCACAGTTTGTCCTCCGACGATTTGAAAATAGTGACGAAGCGCGCCCCGACCGAAGAAGAAATGCGTGCCCTGCTTTTCGCCTGGACGGTTTGCAAACATACCAAGTCGAACGCCATCGTGTATGCGCGCGACGGGCAGACAATCGGCGTTGGAGCAGGCCAGATGTCCAGAGTTGATTCGGTCAAGATCGGCGCAACCCGCGCGCAGCTTCCAGTTCCTGGCTCTGTTCTGGCTTCGGACGCCTTCTTCCCTTTCCGCGACGGCATTGACGAAGCCGCACGTCATGGCATCACCGCCATCATCCAGCCCGGCGGCTCCGTCCGCGACCAGGAAGTGATTGACGCCGCCAACGAGCACAACCTGGCGATGATCTTTACGGGCGTCAGACATTTTAAGCATTAGTGGTCAGTGGCCGGTGGTCAGTGGGCAGTTAAAGACAAAAGCTTTAAGTCGTCCCGTCAGGGACGATTGATTTTAGCCCAGCACTTTAGTGCTGGGAATAGAAACGGGAATGAAAACTGAGTCCCGTAGGGACGACTGAAGAAAGCATCGCTTCTATTCAGTCGTCCCTACGGGACTCAATCAATTTTTACGAATCTGTTTCCCAGCACTAAAGTGCTGGGCTAAATTCAGTCGCCCCTGACGGGGCTGAAAACTAATACATGGCGTTGATGGCGTTGGTGGTTAGAAATGCGGATTCTTAATTCACGCTTTTAACTGACCACTGACCACCGACCACTGCCCACTGCTTTTCCCGCTTGCTCTCTAGCGTGAGATTCGTTAATACTTGCGTCACGCGGGCAGCCTTTCATGGGCGCGTCTTCCCCCGGCAGGCGCTCGGTCCTAGTTTTCCAAAGAAGGAACAAGAACATGCCAGAGAACGAATCCACGCAAGCAGAGAATGGTGAATCAATTCGCTGCCGCTATTGCGGACAGCGCAATCAGACGCGGGACACCAGCGGCACAGCCAAATGTGGGCGCTGCCGTCTTCCTTTGTCGAACGAGCCGCATAAAAAATTCGCCGACCTGAGCAAGCACGATTATATTCATCCGGCTGACAGTCGCGCTCTCGCGGCTCTGCGCGCGATTCCCGGCATTGATTCGGCATTGAAGAAACTGCTGGCGGTGACGGGCGAATCCGCCATCCGCGTCATTTTCACCGCCAGCGCCGTTAAGGTGACGCCCCAACAATGCCCTGACCTGCACGCCAAGTTACAAATCGCCTGCACCACACTCGGCGTTGATATGCCCGAACTCTTCGTGCAGCAATCGCCCATCGTCAATGCCTTCACGGGCGGCGTCGAACGTCCGGTCATCGTGCTTCATTCAGCCCTGCTGGAACGCCTGACGGATGAAGAAGTCCTGGCAGTCATCGCGCACGAAGTCGGCCACATTCACGCCGAGCATGTGCTGTATATTACGGCGGCGCGACTGTTTGAACTTCTGGCCAACGCCGCGCTCGCCGCGACCGCGATTGCGAAAATCGCTCTTGAACTGCTTTCGATGACGATGCGCTCGGCGCTGCTGGCCTGGGCGCGCCGTGCGGAACTCTCCTGCGACCGCGCGGCGCTGCTCGTCACGCAAGACCCGCATGTCATCGGTCGCACGATGATGAAGCTGGCCGGAGGAACTTACGCCTCGAAAGTGGACTACGAACAGTTTCTCGCTCAGGCGCGCGACTTCCAGAAGAATTATGACGAAAAAGCGCTCGACCGTTTCTGGGCTGACATCATCTCTTCAGGCATGTCGCATCCCTTCCCTGTCTGGCGCGTCTCGGAAATCCTGAAGTGGGTCGAAAGCGGCGAGTACAAAGCCCTGATGACGGGCGAGCCGCAGATCGCGGCAGCGTAAGAATTTTAGATTTTAGATTTTAGATTTTAGATTTTAGATTTTAGATTTTAGATTTTTGATTGGATAAGGACAAGAAACTGTAAATCAGAATTTTTGAAATCTCTGATTTCATCCTCTTCCAATCAAAAATCGCAAATCAAAAATCAAAAATTTACGGAGTCTCCCATGCTTGAAAACAAATTCGGCATCATCTTCGGCGTCGCCAACAAGCGTTCCATCGCCTGGGCATCGGCGCAGGCTTTACATGAAGCGGGCGCGCGGCTGGCTTTCACTTACCAGGGCGAGCGTCTGAAAGAGAACGTCGAAAGTTTGACGACCGAGATGAAGGGGTCGCTCATCCTGCCGTGCGATGTCACAAAACCGGAGGAAGTGGCCGAAACATTCAGACGCGTCAAGGAAGAGTTCGGTCGGTTGGACTTTCTCATCCATAGCGTCGCCTACGCGCCTAAGGAAGAGTTGGAGGGAGAGTTTCTGGATACTTCGCGTGATGGATTTCTCGTCGCGCTTGAAGTGAGCGCCTATTCGCTCACCTCTCTGGCGCGCGCCGCTACACCTTTGATGACTGATGGCGGGAGTATCGTTTCGATGACCTATTACGGCGCGGAGAAGGTAGTGCCAAACTATAACGTGATGGGTATAGCAAAGGCGGCGCTCGAAGCAAGCACGCGTTATCTGGCCTTTGATCTGGGCAAGCGCAACATCCGCGTCAACACGATCAGCGCCGGGCCGCTCAACACGCTTTCGGCGCGCGGCGTCGCCAACATGGGCACGATGCTCAAGCATCACGCCGAACGCTCTCCGCTGGGGCGCAACGTCGAAGCGCGCGAGGTCGGCAACTGTGCGCTCTTTCTCTGTAGCCCGCTCTCTTCGGGCATCACCGGCGAAGTCATCCACGTTGACTGCGGCTACAACATCATGGCGGTATAAGATAAAGCAGAATACAGAATCCAGGAGTCAGAAGTCAGAAGATAAGGCGGAGAACCACAGCAACAGATTTTCTTTTATTCTGTCTCCTGTCTTCTGACTTCTGACTCCTGCACTTAAATATGACTGAAGACCCGAACCAAGCTCCGTCTGGGAAGACACAGGACGAGCAGCTACTCGAAACTCCGAAGCAGGATGAGTTTACTCATACGGACACCTGGCGTGTCTTTCGCATCATGGGTGAATTCGTCGAAGGCTTCGATGATCTGGCAACCGTTACGCGCGGCGTCTCAATCTTCGGGTCGGCGCGCACCTCGCCTGACAATCCGCAGTACAAAGCGGCGCAGGAAACTGCCGCCTTGCTGGCACGCGCCGGCTTCGCGGTAATTACGGGCGGCGGCCCCGGCATCATGGAAGCAGCAAACCGCGGTGCGTTTGAAGCGGGCGGCCTCTCAATCGGCTGCAACATAGAGCTTCCTTTCGAGCAAAGCGCCAACCCTTACCAGACGCGCTCGCTCAAATTCAAATATTTCTTCGTGCGGAAAACGATGTTCGTCAAATACAGCAGCGCGTTCATCATCTTTCCCGGAGGCTTCGGCACGCTCGATGAACTCTTCGAGTCGCTGACGCTCATCCAGACGCGCAAGATCAAAAACTTTCCGGTCGTCCTGTTCGGTTCTGCTTACTGGGGAGGAATGCTGGACTGGGTCAAGGGACTGATGCTCAGTGAAGGTAAAATTGCTGAATCAGATTTGCGCCTGCTGCATCTCACGGACTCGCCAGCCGAAGCCACAGAGATCGTCGTCAAGAGCCAGGACTCGCTGCGAAAATTGGATAAAATGGTGTCTGACGAATATTAGCTGCCCGGCACTGAGCCGTTCGCACTGGGGATAGCCGATTGATTCGTCTCATTGCTTTGCGGAATAACGTTGGCGGTCAGCCATTCAAGGTAAGGAATTGAGGCTGCCGTGATAGGCAGGGCGATAATTTCCGGCGTCTCGTAACTGTGAAGGGAACGCACCATAGCTTCCAGCGCGTTAAAATTCGCCTGCGTGGTTTTGGCCAGCAGCAGGATTTCAGCAGACCGCTCGACATTTCCCTGCCAGTGATAGACCGACTCAATTTCTGGAAGAATCTGCACGCACGCCGCCAGCCGCGCGACCACCAGAACATCAGCCAGCCGCGCTGCCTCTTCGCGGCTTCCTGCCGTCATCAACACCATAATTGCGTCTGCGGACATAAAAAGCAGGAGTCAGAAGTCAGAATAAAAGGCTGAGAGCCGCTTTGACAGATTTTATTCTGTCTCCTGACTCCTGAATTCTGTATTCTGCTTTACCTCATCCCTCCTCACTTTCCTCCTCTGCGTCTTCTTCTATCGTCGTGCCCGTAAGCGGCGACGTGTCGCTGCCAAAATATGCGTTGTAGAGTTCCATGGCGCGGTCAAAGTCGCGCTCGTCAACCAGCACCATCGCGCCGGGCGAAGTAGTCGAAAGCAGCGGCGAGAAAGCGTCCATACTGCCCGATTGCACGGCTGAACGGATGCCGTTTTGCACGAGAATATCATTGACCATCTCGGCTTCCGCCGGTGAGCCGACATTATGCAGCGGCACAAAGCGCGCGTCAGAGTGATCGCGCACCGTATTTTCAGGCGTCAGACGCTCGACCAATTCCGTATTGTCGTCCGGGCAGTTCGTCACGCCCGCTTCATATTCAGACTCGCAAACAGGACAGAACATAGATTCTCCCAGGTGATAAGTAATAAGTGATAGGTGATAAGAAAGAGAGTTTATCAAGATCACCTATCACTTGTCACTTATCACCGTTGCTATTGCGCTGCTTGAACGGCGCGCTCAAACGGAATTTCCTCGAAATTCGTCATCTGCTTGAAGGCACGGAAGCGTTCATTGATCTCTTCGTGCGTCAGACGCTGGACGCGCTCCGTCCCGAACTCTTCGACGTTGAAAGACGCCATCACCGAACCGAAGATCATCGCGCGCCGCATCGCCGCTTCGTCTAATTTCTCCTGACTCGCCATGTACCCCATAAAGCCGCCCGCGAAAGTATCGCCCGCGCCCGTCGGGTCAAAGACGGATTCGAGCGGGTAAGCAGGAATCGCAAAGTAAGTCTCTGAAGTAAATAACGCTGCGCCATACTCGCCGCGCTTCACAATCAGAGCCTGCGGCCCCCACGACAGCACCTTGCGCGCAGCCTTAATCAGATTCGGCTCATTCGCAAGCTGGCGCGCTTCGGCATCGTTGATGATGACGACGTTGACGCCCTTGATCGCTTCCAGCAACGCATCGCGCGCAATGTCTATCCAGAGATTCATCGTGTCGAGCGCCACCAACTCTGCGCCCGGCACTTGTTCTCGCACCTCACGCTGCAATTCCGGTTGGATGTTGCCGAGAAAGACCAGGCGGGATTGCTTGGCCGCCTCTGAGAGCTTGGGCTTGAAGTCCGCAAAGACGTTGAGCTGAGTGTCGAGCGTGTGCGCCGTGTTCAGATCGAAATCATAGCGCCCGCTCCAGCGAAACGTCTGACCTTCGGGAATGCGTTCGAGATCGGATAAATCCACATTGTGCCGCACCAACGGTTCTTCGTCTTCGCGGCTAAAGTCGCCGCCCACCACGCCGACGACGCGCACGTCCGTGTAATAACTCGCCGAGATGGAGAAATGCGCTGCCGATCCACCCAGCATCCTATCGCGCTTGCCAAACGGCGTCTCCACCGCATCAAACGCCACCGACCCGACTACGAGTAATGACATATATTCTCCTAAAAGCAGAAGACAGAATCCAGGAGTCAGAAGTCAGAAGGGATAAGGCGGAGACCTGCATTCACGGATTTTCTTTTATTCTGTCTCCTGTCTTCTGTCTTCTATTGTTTCGGTAATGCTCCGCCTAGATCACGCAGGGCGTCGAGTGCCTGTTTGTTGAAGGGGCTGTCCGGGTGGTCGTTGACGAGTTGCGACAGGTAAAGACGCGCTTCCTCACGATGTTTTTCGGCGGGCAGCTTGGACATTTGCTTGCCGCGATTCTGCGCGAGATAAAGATTGCTCATGCCCGCGATGAAAAGCGTCTCGTCAATCTTCGCAAAGTTCGGATTCCCGGCGATGATTTCCTCGACACGCTTGAGCGACGCGACGTAAGCCTTCTTCAACTTGAAATATTGCCGCGCGACCTCCAGATTATGAAGCGAATCCTTCTCCAGATCAGCATCACGCACAGTTGCAGCGTCGGGGCCGCGCGCGACTGTCCCCTGCGCCCACGCATTCGGCGCAACGCAAACCAAAGCGATTACGACCAACCCCGTTATGAAAGCTACCTTCTTCATACATACCTCCAAGAGCCGTGACAGGTGACAAGTGTCAGGTGACAGGAGATTAGGCTATTTCCTGTAACCTGTCAATTGTCACCTGTCAAGGTATTTTCTAATGATTGCCTCAAGTTTCTTCTTTGTC
>JAVHVE010000026.1:0-16854 GCA_032160705.1 Acidobacteriota bacterium
GCCCTTCTCTTATTCCCGACTCCCTTGTTGTTCGTCATCATTTGGACGCAGGTCTCTTGGCTGAGACCACGATGATGAGAGCATCGCCCGAAGGGCCGACGTTCAGCGTGCCGACGATTGTCGGCTCGCCTTCGCGCATGGAAATATCTGTCGTGATGCCTGTCTGTTCGTACTGCACGACGGGCGTGCTGCCGCCGTTGGACGCGACGCTAGACATTTGGATGGGAATCCGCGCGCCGAAATAAAAATTCGACATCTGCACAACGTCTCGTCCTTCTTCATCCTGAGCCAATTTGACGATCTGCACATTAAACTCATTGAATCCGGGTGTCGCAGGTGTCGCCGCCGATGGCGCAAGCAGCGGGCTGCCGACCCACCGCAGGTTTAACCTTCCACCATTCTTCACGCGGTTGAGCAACGTCGTCGCCAGCCGGTAGCTCTTGAATGCGAAGATTGACTTCAACTGCTTAACCACTGCATCAAACGCCGCCGGAAGTTTCTCATCATCGCCATCCGATATTTTTCTGGCGACGATCAGGTGCAACTGAACTTCGAGACCCGTGGCGTCGTCGTTTTTAATTCGTGAAGACGCCTGAGACGATTGTTCAGTTTGCGCCAGTGCCTGCTGCGCGGACGCGGCCACGCCCGCGATCATCAATGTCGCCATCAGCATGAGGCGATAAATTTTCTGTGATGCCATAAACGTTTCTCCTCAACCAAACGAAAATCCACAGTGCTCAATCAAGAGCCGCGCTCTTTGCTCTGTCAGCGCGACCTTCATCAACGCTTCGTAGACACGCACCACACAAGAAAAAGTTCCGGGGATGAGGAAAAGCAGAATCCAGAATAAAAACCAAAGCGGTTCTCAGCCTTATCATTCTGTCTCCTGACTTCTGGATTCTGTTTTTCAGCCTTTCATTCTGGCTTCTGGCTTCTGACTCCTGAATTCCGCTTTTAGTCTATCAGCAGCTTGAGCAATTCTCTGGCGGCGTGGACGACGCTGGAATGACTGTCTCCGGTGTTGCTCAGACCGGCGAGCGGTTTGTCCTGAAGGCTCGCGGCGAATTGTTCGTGGTGCAATCGCTGCCGCTCTTCTTCGATCTCCAGCTTCTCACGCGCGCGCGAGGCTTCAAGCCCGCCGCCGCGGATGAACTCGACGATCTGCCGTAGCTCGTCGCGGTCGAACCATGTGCCGTGCCCCTTGCAGACATCTACGATGACGCCGGAGCAGCGCGCGAAGTTGACGCGATTCATCAGTTGATTGCATTGCGGGCAGGGAACGTAACGAACCTTGTTTGGCTCACCGCCACCGCCCGACTGTTTCGACACAAGCGAGGCCGCGCCCAGCGCCACCGTTTGCTGCTCGCGTTCCCTGATGATTTGCTCAAACGATTCGACATCCACCCACAGCCCGCCGCACCGCGCACACTCACGCAAATTCGCCTCTCCGACCGCAATTGATTCCAATCCGACGCGGCAACGCGGGCAGAGCGCGGAAAGATTTTCACTGGTGGACTCCGCACGCTCGGCCTTCGCTCCGCAATGCGAACAATGAAGACTCCCGACGAACATCATCGCAAAGCAGCGCGGGCAAGCGATAGTTGCCAGCCGCGCGTCGCAGAACTGGCAACGCGCCGCGTCGGTCGAAGCGGCAGCCCCGCAGGTCGGGCAGTTGAGCGTTTCAGCGTTCATTGCGTTTGCAACACGCTATCTTTCAGGACGACCCAGGTTGACAGCCTCCCGTCGCAGACGCCCTTGATGGTCGCCTGCTGTCCCGGCTTCAAGGCCGACATCGCATCCCGCTGATCTTCGTTGTATGTGCAGTGAACTTCCATCACGGAATTCGTCTCTGTTTTCAAATCCACGTAGAGCCTGTTCAGATAATCTTTCCCGCTGCGCGAGACCGTCCCTGTCACGGCCAGAGTCTGACCCTTATACTTGCCTGCGCCGTCCGGCGCTTCCATCCTGTAAGACTCGATTAAGTCGGCAGCCGTAATCGGCGTTGCGGGCGAAGCGTCTGGAGAATTTGTCTTCGTCGCGGAGCTGTTGCTGTTGGACGCGCAATTTATTTGACTGAGAGCGACCAGTGAGACGAAGAGGATGACGAGGAGTCTTTTCATGTCACTTCCCTTTTTCGGTCAGGAATTGAATCACATCCGGCGGGTCAGGCTGCCTCGTCGCACGGAATCTCCCGCGTCTCTCTCTACAGCGCCCGCTCCGCCGAGCAATCAAGATTAGCATTTGAGCGCAGAGCATTTCCATCCAATTCTCCGGCCAGGCGTCCAGCAAGCCTATAGCGCCTCGTGTACGAATCACGACAAGCCAAGCAACCTCTGATGGAGAATTAACTTCCCAGACAAAATTTCCTCGGAGGTTCGCCTGATGAAAAGACTTGCCCGTCACCATCCATACTCAAAACGTCTGGCGCTGGCTCTTCTTTGCGGGCTCGTGGCGTCTCTTCACGTTGGCGCGCAGCAGGAAGAGACCATCAAAGTTGAGACGGAGCTTGTCAACATCAACCTCGTAGTCATGGATCGCGGTGGACGAAGAATCAGCGGTCTGAAAAAAGAGGATTTTGAAGTCTACGAGGACGGCGCGAGACAGGAAATATCTTACTTCGCAACTGAAGAACAACCCCTTCGGCTGGTGCTGCTCTTTGACACGAGCCTCAGCATGGAAGAAGTCTTGCCCTTTGTTAAGCAGGAAGCCGTCCGGCTGATTGACGAACTCAGAGCGCAGGATGAGATTACGGTAGTGACATTCGCCAGCCGCGTCGAGTGGCCGACAAATGGTTGGGTGGATAGAGATCAGGCCAAAGAGCAAGTCAGGAATCTTCGCTCCGAGCCTCATCAAAATCCCTTGCCTCCAACCGTTGGTCGTCCGGGCTACAACATCGGCGACGGAAACACCTATCTGTATGAAGCTCTCCAGTATGTTTTCGAGCACGTTCGCGGCGATGATGACAAGATTGCGGTGATCGCGTTCAGCGACGGGGTGGACACAGGCGCGGGGCGATCCTTCGAGCGAACAAAAGAGCGCGCCGAGACAATCGGCAAGAACGTCAAATGGCTGGCTGAAGAGAGCTGGGCACTGGTCTATCCCGTTCGCTACAAAACCAAACAATGGATTGGCCATGATCCGAAACCCGCCTGGCGGCCTGCGCGAGCTATCACTATCGGCTCAGCCCCGACGAATCCAAGCGTCGAACTCCTGGCAAAAATTGCTACTGCTAGCGGGGGCGAGGTTTTCGAGTTTACGACGCAGCAGGATTTGGCGCTGGCGCTTCAGAAAACTTTGACGGATTTGCGCAGCCAGTACAGCCTGGCCTACCGGCCTCCGCAAGCAAAAGATAAAAATGGTTTCCACCGCATAAGGGTTCGCGTCAAACAACAGGGTCTCGCCGTCCGCGCCCGCGACGGCTATCGCCGCGCGAAGTGAAATCAATTGCCTTCAAAGCCGCACCGCCGAAAGTCTAATGGCTCAGTTCTGCTTGCGCTAGCGAAAAGCAGAATCCAGAATCCAGGAGTCAGAAGTCAGAATAAAAACAAAAGCGGTTCTCCACCCTTTCATTCTGGCTTCTGGATTCTGACTCCTGAATTCTGCTCTTTCTTCTGTCTCCTGACTTCTGTATTCTGTCTCCTATATTCTGCTTTTCGCTAAAGTGAGGAAACTTGGTATGAGTGCGACTCCCCAGCAGGAAACTAACGCGACCGCCGAACTCGATCAACTTTGCATCAACACGATTCGCGCGCTCTCGCTTGACGCCGTGCAAAAGGCTGAATCAGGGCATCCGGGTCTGCCGTTGGGCTGTGCGCCAATGGCTTACGTGCTCTGGACGCGCTTTCTTCGTCACAATCCACAGAATCCTAAGTGGGCGAACCGCGACCGTTTTCTGCTCTCCGCCGGTCACGGCTCGATGCTGCTTTATTCGCTCCTGTACCTGACGGGCTACAATCTGCCGCTTGAAGAGTTGCAGAGATTTCGCCAGTACGGCTCGAAAACGGCGGGTCACCCGGAAAACGTTTTGACGCCGGGCTGCGAAATCACCACCGGCCCGCTCGGACAAGGGTTCGCCAACGGCGTCGGCATGGCGATGGGCGCAGCGCATCTGGCAGCGAGATTCAACAAACAAGAGTTTCCCCTGATTGACCACTACGTCTACGCTATCGTCTCCGACGGCGACTTGATGGAAGGCGTCGCAAGTGAAGCCGCCTCGCTCGCAGGCCACTTGAAGCTCGGTAAATTGATCTACCTCTACGACGACAACCACGTCACCATTGAAGGCTTCACCAATCTCGCCTTCACAGAAAACGTGCCGCAGCGTTTTGCAGCCTACGGCTGGCACACCTCGACGGTCGAAGACGGCAACGACCTCGAAGCGATTGAGCGCGCCATTCGTGACGCGCAAAGCGTTACGGATCGCCCGTCGCTCATCTCCGTCAAGACAACCATCGGCTACGGCATGCCGACCGCAGGCACTCGCAAAGCGCATTCGGATGCTCCCGGTGAAGAAGCAGTGCGCGAGACCAAGCGACATCTGGGCTGGCCTGAGGACAAAGTTTTTTATGTTCCCGATGAAGCAATGAAGCATTTCCGCTCCGTCCAGGGGCGCGGCGCACGGCTTGAGGAAGAATGGAATGTGCTTGTCGAAAAGTATGAGCAGGAGCACGAGGATTTGGGACGCGCCTGGCGCACGACGATGAGCGGTGAGTTACCTGACAACTGGGAAGAACATTTACCTGCTTTTGAAAACGCGAAGCCGATGGCGACGCGCGCCGCATCGGGTGAAGTCATCAATGCGCTCGCGCCGCACATGCCGATGCTGATCGGAGGCTCTGCTGATCTCGGTGTGTCAAACAACACGGACATCAAAGATGGCGGGAGTTTTCAAGCGGGCTCTTACGAAGGCCGCATCCTGCATTTCGGTGTGCGCGAACACGCGATGGGCGCGACGATGACCGGCATCAGTCTGAACGGCGGATTGATTCCTTTCGGCGGCACGTTCATGTGCTTCTCAGATTACATGAAGCCTGCGATTCGTCTTGCGGCTCTCTCGGAAGTTCAGGTGATTTATGTCTTCACCCACGATTCCATAGGGCTTGGCGAAGACGGGCCGACACATCAACCTATCGAACATCTGGCGGGCTTGCGCGCCATCCCGCATCTCTACGTCATCCGTCCGGCAGACCCGCACGAGACGCGCGAAGCCTGGCGCATCGCAATCTCTCGCCGCAAAGCTCCGACCGCGCTGGCGCTCACCCGTCAGAAAGTTCCTGTCATTGACCAGACGCGCTACCGCTCAGCCGAAGGCACACGACGCGGCGCTTACATTCTCGCCGAAGCTGAAAATACAAATACTGATTCTGGAGAAACGAGCAAGGAAGTAACGCCTGAACTGATTTTGATTGCGACCGGCTCGGAAGTCTCGCTCGCGCTCGAAGCGCGCGAGGCTTTGCAGAAGGAAGGCACGCCCACGCGCGTCGTCTCCATGCCTTGCTGGGAGTTGTTTGAAGAGCAAGCGGAAGATTACCGCAATGAAGTTCTGCCGCCTGCCGTCAACGCTCGACTGGCAATCGAAGCTGGCGCGCGCCTCGGCTGGGACAGGTACGTCGGCCCGCAGGGTGATTGCGTCTGCATTGATCGTTTCGGAGCAAGCGCGCCCGGCGACGTGGCGCTGCGCGAGCTTGGCTTCAACGTGGAGAACGTCTTGAATCACGCGCGGGCTCTTCTGTAAAAGTGACGACTAAGATGCGAATTGCCATCGCCGCAGATCACGGAGGCTTCCCTCTCAACGAGCGCGTGATTGAAGAATTGCGCGCCGCCGGGCACGAGATAGAGGATTTCGGCACGCATGACCCAGATCAGCCGGACGATTATCCTGATTACGCGCTCTCTGTCGGTCGTGCTGTGCAAAGTGGGCGGGCGGAGATCGGCATCCTGATTTGCGGCAGCGGCGTCGGCGCGAGTGTCGCCGCCAATAAACTGAAAGGTGTGCGCGCGGCGCTTTGCGGCGATACCTATTCGGCGCACCAGTCGCGCGAGCACGATGACTGCAACGTACTCTGTCTCGGCGCGCGTGTCGTCGGAAGCGAGCTTGCGCTGGAGATCGTGCGCGCTTTCGTCAACGCACGCTTCACAGGAGAAGAGCGCCACCGTCGGCGGCTGGCGAAGATTAACGACATCGAAAATCTGAGCGACGACAGGTAATGTCTTTCCGTTTCTCACTCTGCACGATTAGAAGTCGTTTGAAAAGTCATAGCTCATTCTCGTCCCGTAGGGACGGTTGATTTTAGCCCAGCCATTTATGGCTGGGAATAAAACCGGGAAATAAGAATTGAGTCCCGTAGGGACGACTGAACAGAAGCGAACCTTTCATCAGTCGTCCCTACGGGACTCAACCATTTTCAAATCTCTGTTTCCCAGCACTGAAGTGCTGGGCTATTATCACGTCGTCCCTCACGGGACTTTTCAAACAGTTCCTTTAGTTCATCTCCATGCCTGCAAGGAGAATCCCCTTGAAAAAGTTTTCTACCTCCGGCTGCCGCACGCTCATTCTGCTCTTTTGCCTGCTCTGCCATGCAACACAACTCTGCGCGCAGCAACCAACTCAGCCTGTCACGCAGCCCGCAGACCCGCACGGGCAAATGCACACCCCGCGCCCGCCAACCTCTGCGCCTTCGCCGTCGGACGACACGGCACCGACGCAGGAGCGTCACGGCACGGGGCTACATCCGCCTTTCTATGATTACCCGTTCGGCAGTCCTGTCACAGCTCATCGCTCGATCACGGTTGAACAGGCCGTTCAGCTTGCGCTTCAGAACGCATCTCTCTACCGTCAGGCGCAAGTGGACGAGCGCATCGCCAATGAAGATGTCAGGCAGGCGCGTGCCAGTTTCCTCCCGCAATTTTCTATCCCTCTTGCATACACCGGCACGACCAATTCACGTTATCGCTTGCCGGGTGAGCCGTTGACTTTCAGCTTCGTTTCATCAACTGCGATTAACGAGACCTCTGCTTTCATCAACGCCAGCGGGACTGTAGACCTTTCGGGTCGCCTGCGCGCTGCCTTGAGCCGTAGCCGCGCGCAACTCGCTGCGGCGCGGGCTGGAACTGAGGTCGCGCGGCGTGTGCTTGCCATCAGCACCGTTGATGCTTACTACGGGCTGGCGTTGGCGCGGCAAAAGCGTCGGCTGGCGGATGAAACGCTGGCTCTCGCCGAAGCTTTCGTGAAGATTGCGGAGAATTTGAAAGCACGCGGCGAGGTCGGAGAAACAGATGTGCTGCGCGCTCGTTCCGCCGCATTGCTCAGGCGCGATGAATTGGAGCAGGCGCGTGCGGCGGAGTCTGCGGCGATGGACTTGCTGAGAGTTTTGACCGGCGTGGATTTCGCCACGCACATCGCTCACCCGCTGCTGACGGACGATTTGCCGACGGTCAATGATTTTCATGGCTACACGGAAGAGCTTCTAAAAACCAGGCCGGAGTTGAGCCAGATAGAATCGCTTAAACGCGCGGCTCTTGAAGACGCGCGCATTGCACGGCGCGAGCTGTGGCCGGAATTGACTTACAGTTTGAGCGGAGGCTTCGACGCGGCAGATTTTCGCCCGCTCACCAGATACTCAGGCGGTCAGGCCATCATCAGCCTGAACATTCCCGTCTTCAACTGGGGAGCCAGCCGCAGCCGTGAGACGCAAGGAAGGCTGCGCGCCGAGTCCTTGGACTTGCAGCGTGAAAGCGTCTTGCAGCAACTCAGACAGGAATTCTACACGGCGCGCGCCAATGCTCTGTCGGCCATCGAGCGCGCCCGTATGACCAGAGCGGCCACAGAGGCTTCGCAGCAGAGTTTGACTCTCGCCTTCGCCGCCTATCGTCTGAAGAAGGGAACGATTCTCGACGTGATAGACGCTCAGGCAAATTATGCTGCCGCGCGGTTGGCTTATTACCAGGCGATTGCCGACTACCGCACGAATCGCATCCGGCTCGAAGTTGACCCGGTGCAGATGAAGCGCATGAGCGAGACTCCGTCGCCATCGCCCCCGATAACACCGGAGAGCCAATGCCTCTTAAACCCATCCCAAGCGCCCGATGTCGCCGGACTTCGCTTAGGCTTAAGTCTGAATCAGGCTCAAGCTCTCTTCCCGTCCCTCAACATAGAGCCCGCCGATGAGACTAATACCACGAGAGCCACGCTCTCTGGTGAGGTCATTGGCAGGCAGCCCCATGACTCATATCTGGCGGGCGTGGACAGCATCGCACTCGAATTTACAGGTGGCCGCATCACTTATATTCGCGTTAACTATCCCGTCACCAATATGTGGGAGAGCCCCGACGAATTTCTTGCGGCGCTGGCGGCAAAGCTCAATCTCAAGGGAAACTGGAAGCATTTTTATGATTGGCAGGACAAGGATGTCCGAGACACCAAAGAATTGAGAGACCTCGCGCTCGAATGCGAGGGCTTCCGCCTCAGCGCCGGAATCGGCGTCGAAGGTCTGGGAAGAGATCAAACACCGCACTTCGAGCTGGAAGAGACGAAGGTAAGTAAAAAGTAAAAAGGTAAAAGGCAAAAGTGAGGCGGAAGCCGCAATAAATTAAAAGTGGTTTCAGCCTTCCTTTTACCTTTTTACTTTTACCTTTTTCCTTTGCTTGGTTCAGAGAACCACGCGAATCGCGCCCGGCATGATGCGAAACGCTGCGGGCGTATGGCCGCGCACGTTGCCGTCGGCTTCGACAAGCAGCGCGTCTTCGGGGCTGTCCGTTTCTATGCGTACCTGTTTGGCACGAATCAGGCGGACACGTTTATTGGCTAAATGTGCGCCACGGCGTATGCGCGGCAATTCGCGCAGGATGGTGGCGCGCGTCAGGTCGCGCGTCAGCAGGAGATCAATCAGGCCGTCATCGTTGCGCGCCTGTGGAGCGAACATCATTCCACCGCCCGCATAAATTCCGTTAGCGACGGCTATCAGATTCGTCGGGCTTTCAATCACTTCGCGTTCATCAACAGTGACGCGCACCATTCTTTCGCGCCACGCGGCGAGTGCGCCGCAGGCCGCCGAAACAAATCGCGCCTCGCCCGGCAGACGCTTCAACATGCTGCCCTGCGCTGCGACGCGCGCCGCGACCTCCGCGCCCAATCCAATCGTCGCCACATTGAGACAGATGAAATCCCGCGCGCCCTTCTCCACCCGCCCGTGAATCACGTCAACCGTGCGCGCCGCGCCTGCGTCATCAAGACGGCAGTACGCGATGAAAGCGGCGAGCCACTTTTCCAGAGGCTCGCGTCTGCCCGCCAGCCCACGTGCGAAATCATCGCCCGTCCCGGCTGGCAGGATGGCGAGCGCGGCGGCTGGGTTAATCGGTGAAGGAAGATGAGAAACTACGTGATTATCATTTTCCGCAAACTCGAAGAATCCCGATGCGGCTTCACTCAACGTGCCGTCGCCGCCGACGACTGCGATGAGACGGTAACCGTCGCGGAGCGCAGCCCGCGTTCTCTCAGTCGCATCACCCGCATGTGACGTCTCGTGCGTGTCAAAGCCAACGCTTGCTCCCGCGAGCGCCTCTTTGATTTTCGGCCATGCGCGACGCGCACGAGCGGAAGTTGGATTGATGATAATGAGCGTGCGATGCTGGCCGTTCATGTGTGCCACACTCTATCACGCCATACGGCATTTGATGATAAGCTAGTCGTATCCCTAATTCTGAGGAGCTTTTGAAGAGATGACATCGCAAAAGATGCGCGCGGTCTGTATTGTTTCTCATGGCGGCGTCGAAGGGTTGGAAGTGCGCGAGGTCGAGTGCCCGCCCAAAGCCTCAGCCGACCGCGTGCTGGTGAGGGTGCGCGCCGCCGGTTTGAATCGCGCCGATATTCTTCAGCGAAAGGGTCACTACCCGGCTCCGGTTGGTGTGGCGCAGGACATTCCCGGCCTCGAATTCGCAGGCGAAATCACCGAGACGGGAAGTGAGGCGCGCGCTTTCACCACCGGGCAGCGCGTCTTCGGCATTACGGCTGGAGGCGCGCAGGCCGAATACGTGCTTGTGCCGGAGAGCCATCTGGTCGAAATCCCGTCCAGCTTAGATTGGGCTGAAGCCGCAGCCGTGCCGGAAGCTTTCATCACGGCTCACGATGCTCTCTTTACGCAGGCGCGGCTTCAGATGGGCGAGCGCGTGTTCGTTCACGCCGCAGGCTCTGGCGTCGGCCTCGCCGCAATTCAACTGGCGCGCGCATGTGGCGCAATCGTCTTCGGCACGTCGCGCACGGCGGAAAAACTTGAAAGAGCGCGGGGCTTCGGGCTCGATGAAGGAGTCGCGGTCGGAGATGACCCGGAGATTTTCGCGCAAGCCGTGCGCGAGTGGACTGCTAATCAAGGCATCGAGGTTATTCTTGACCTGGTCGGCGGCTCATACCTGGCGGCCAATCTGGACGCGCTGGCAATGAGAGGTCGGCTGATGCTCGTCGGGACTACGGGCGGCGCGACTGCTGCGCTTCCTTTCGGTGTCGTGATGAGGAAGAGGTTGCGAATAACGGGAACTATGCTGCGGGCACGCTCGGTTGAAGAGAAGGCGCGTGCGACACGCCGCTTCGCGGCTCACGTCCTGCCGCTTCTCGCGCGCGAGATTGTTCGCCCCGTGATTGATAAAGTCTACCGAATGGATGAAGTGCGCGAGGCTCATGAGCGCATGGAATCTAACGCGAGTTTCGGCAAGATTGTGTTGAAGATCGCCAGCGAATAAGAGAGATGACTTCACGAACATTAATCACAGCCGCGCTACTCGTCTTCACCTGCGCCGTCCATTTGGTTTTAGCAGATGGAGATTCAAAGGATGATCCGCAGCCGGGCGTGGCGCGCGAGTTGGCGCGCGTGCGGGCCGCGCATTACAGCAACGTGCGCTACAAATTGAACGTTAATCTCTGGCCGGGCGCTGAGTTGATGAAAGGCTCGGAGGAGATTCGTGTGACGCTCGATGGTGAAGTAAAAGAACTCATCCTCGATTGGCGACTAACTCCGACAAAACCCGGACAAGCGCAGGCGCGCGTCTGGAATATCGAAGTCAACGGGCGTGAGGTGAAAGACGCACGACAGGTCAACGACCACATCCTGATTAGTGTCGCGTACCTCGTCAAAGGCGAGAACGTCGTGCGTCTTAACTTCGAGTCTCCCATCTCGACATCGGGCAGCGCCGTGACGCGCTACCTGGATCGTGAGGACAAATCGGAATACATCTACACGCTCTTTGTGCCGTCGGACGCGAGCACGGCTTTCCCTTGTTTCGACCAGCCGGATTTGAAGGCGCGTTTTCAGTTGGAAGTCACAGCACCGGAAACATGGCAAGTCATCACGAATACGTACCCGAAGGAAGAGCACTTGAGATTCATAGGAACAGGTGAAAAGCCATCCGACGATGAAAAGATGCGTATTCTATTTCATGAGACAGAACCACTGAGCACTTATCTTTTCGCCTTCGCCGCCGGGCCGTTCACGGAATTCAAAGATGAGACTTCAAAGGTTCCCATGTCTCTCTTCGTCCGCAAGTCGAAAGCCGAGCGGGCGCGCAAAGAATTAACGGAAGTCTTTCGCCTTCACAGAGACTGTCTCGCCTTTCTCGCCGATTACTTCAATGTCAAATACCCGTTTCGGAAATACGAGATAGTGATCGTTCCCGAATTCGCCTACGGCGGGATGGAGCACGCGGGCGCGACTTTCCTGCGCGAAGAGAGAATCCTGTTCCCGACCGATCCGACCGCCTCTGATTTAGCGGCGCGCGCCGAGTTGATCTGCCACGAAGCGGCGCACCAGTGGTTCGGCGACCTGGTCACGATGCGCTGGTTCGACGACCTCTGGTTGAAGGAAGGTTTTGCGACCTTCATGGCTTACAAAGCGATAGAGAAGGTTTTGCCCCAACAAAACGCCTGGAAAGTTTTCTACCAGCGCACCAAACCCGGCGCGTACACGACGGACGTGACGAAGGGCACGACCGCCATCTTTCAGGAAATCCCGAACCTCTCGGCAGCCAAATCCGCTTACGGCAATATCGTTTATTTGAAAGCTCCTTCGATGCTCAGGCAGGCAGAGTTTTTTCTGGGCGCGGATAAGTTTCAGGAGAGTATTCGCGCCTTTCTCAAAAAGCACGCATTCGGTAACGCCGAATGGGCTGATCTGGTCAGAGCCTTCGAGCATAGCTCCGGCAGAAAACTAGACACCTGGGCGGCGGCTTGGGTCAGGCGGCGTGGAATGGCACGCGTGCGCGTTAATTGGAGCATGAATCGCGCGGGACGCATCCGCTCCTTCACGCTCGCGCAAGGTGATGTCCTCAATGAAAGCGGCGCGTGGCCAATGCGCCTGAAATTATTGCTGGCGCATGAATCCGGTCAGCCTGAAGTTTTGACTGTGACGCTTAATGAAGCCGGAGAGACGCGCGTTAAAGAAGCCATCGGCCTTCGCCGTCCATCGTATGTTTTCGCCAACTACGAGGACTACGGCTACGGCCTTTTTCTGCTCGATGAAAAGAGCCGCGCCTTTGTGCTTGAGCATCTGGGCGGGGTGCGAGACACGTTTCTCCGCGCGCTGTTGTGGGGAACGCTCTGGGATAGCGTGCGTGAAGCAGAGTTTGCTCCCTCTGATTATATTGAGCTGGCAATCAAGCTCATTCCGCAGGAGCGCGACGAAGTGACGGCGCAGGGAGTGCTCGCCCGCGTCCAGACGGCCTTCAACCGGTATCTTTCAGACACGCAGCGGCAAGAGCTTGCGCCACGCCTCGAACGAATTCTCTTAGGCCGGATGATGAATGCGGAGACTCTGGGGCTGCGCATCACCAGCTTTCGCGCTTTTCAGGGTGTGGCGCAAACCCAGGGTGCGCGTGAGACCCTCAAGAAAATCCTGCGCGATGAATTGAAGATTCCCGGCATGCAGCTCCGCTCGCGCGACCGTTTCGACATAGTCACGGCGCTGTTCATGCGTGATGATGCGGATGCGCCCGCTTTACTCGATGCTCAAAGCAAAACGGATACGACTGACGACGCCAGGCGCTACGCTTACGCGGCGGGTGCGGCACGCGCCCGTGCGGAAAATAAGCAGAAATATTTCGACGCTTATCTCAATGATGCAAAATTGTCGGAGAGCTGGATCGAAGCGAGCATGGGGCCGTTCAATGCGATTCAGCAGGCGGATTTGACATTGCCTTACCTTGATGCGGCGCTTCGTGAGTTGCCGCGACTGAAACGCACGCGCAAGATATTTTTCATTAACGGCTGGCTCGGTGCCTTCATCGGCGGCCAGTGCAGTGAACGCGCACACAGCGTGGTTCAGGATTTCATCAGGCGTGAAAATTCGCTTGATCGTGACCTGCACCTCAAAGTGTTGGAAGTTGCGGATGGACTCGAACGCTGTGTCAGAATAAGAAAGCGATACGCACCGGAGTAATTCTATGGACTCGACCGCCTTTCTCGTCATCGCCGTGTTTGCGATTGCAGTGCTGGCCTTTCTGCTCTTCCTGGCACTGTTTGAGCCGGGGCTGGCCTACAAAATCTCTGCGCCGGAAACAGAGTCGCTCGAATCCGAAGATTTCCTCTGTGTGCTCGAAGCCATCACCGACTCGAAGATTCATCGGCACGGTCGCGTTGAGGTGTTGACCAACGGCGAAGTTTTCTATGAAGCGGAACTCGCGAGCATTCGCGCCGCCAGAGAGAGCGTCAACATCGAAGCCTACATTTTTCAGAAAGGCGAGCTGACAAAGAAATTCGTCGAGGCTCTGACGGAAAGAGCGCGCGCAGGCGTTAAAGTTCGGATGGTGATTGACGCCATCGGCAGCTTCGCGACGTGGGAAAGTTATTTCGCTGAATTGCGTGCGGCGGGCGGGCGCGTCTGCTGGTATCACCCTGTGCGCTGGCCGACGCTGGCGCGATTTAACAATCGCACGCACCGGGAGATCATCGTCGTTGACGGTGCAACGGGGTTCGTCGGCGGCGCAGGTTTCGCAGACCACTGGTACAAAGGCAAGGGGAAGAATCCGCGCTGGCGCGACACGATGGTTCGCGTCGAAGGCGAGATGGTGACGAGCATTCAAGCCGGATTTATAGAGAACTGGCTCGAAGCGTCGGGCGAGATTTTAACGGGCAGATGTTATTTTCCGCCAAACGAGATCGAAGACCGGATGGATGCGCTGGTCGTTGACAGCTCGCCGTCGACGGGCGGCTCAACCCGCGCGCGTATTCTCTTTCAAACCCTTCTCGCCTCCGCACAAAGAACCATTCACATCACCACGCCTTACTTTCTCCCTGACAGAAGCGCGCGCGCTGAGATGGTGCGCGCCATCCGCGAGCGCAACGTTGAGATGAAGATCATCGTGCCGGGCAAACACAGCGACCATATGCTGACGAGGAGTTCGAGCCGCCGACTGTTTGGCGACCTCCTGGAAGCCGGAGCGAAGATTTACGAATATGAGAAGGCGATGATTCACGCCAAGACGATGATGATTGACGGGCTGTGGAGCGTCGTCGGCTCAACCAACTTCGACAACCGCTCGTTTGGCCTGAATGATGAGATTAACCTCGCGGCGCGCGATGAAAAATTAGCCGCGCGCCTGGCGGAAGATTTCGCCACCGACCTGGCCGACAGCCGCGAAGTCTCTTACGAGGAATGGCAACGCCGCTCAATCTTCGAACGCGCGCACGAATTGCTCGGCCAGGTGCTGGAACGGCAGCAGTAGGCAGTAGGCAGTGGGCAGTGAGCAGTTAAAGGCAAAAAACTCAATGCTGCATCTGGCAACTGCTCTTGACTGCCCACTGCCCACTGCCTACTGCCAACTTTTATGCGTATCGTCACCTACAACGTGCACAAATGTCGCGGGATGGACAGGCGCGAGCACCCTGCGCGGATTGTCGAGGTGTTGCGCGAGACGCGAGCCGACATCATCGCGCTTCAGGAAGTCTTGAGCATCGAAGGCTCTGCCAGAGAGCGTCATCAAGCACGTTTTATCGCCGAAGAGTTGGGGATGAATTATTACGTCGGCGAGAATCGCAGGCTGCATGGCGGAGCTTACGGCAACGTGATCTTGAGCCGCCTGCCCGTCAGCGCCGCGCATAACTACGACATCACCTGGAGCGGGCGTGAACGACGCGGCTGCCTGCGCGCGGACTTCACGGTTGACGCGGGCGAGCGGAAAGCCTTGCTCCACGTTTTCAACATTCATCTCGGCACGGCCTTCATCGAGCGACGTCATCAGGCGCGAAAGCTCGTCAGCGATGAGATATTGAATGATAGGAAACTGGAAGGAGCGCGCATCGCGCTCGGAGATTTCAACGAGTGGACGCGCGGGCTGGCTTCGCGGCTGCTGGGCACACACCTGCAAAGCGCTGACGTTCGCTACCACCTCAAGCGCGCCCGAACATATCCGGGCGTGCTCCCCTTCCTGCACCTCGACCACGTCTATTACGACGACACGCTCGAACTCAAGCGCCTGACGCTGCACAGAAGCCGCACCGCGCTCGTCGCCTCCGATCACCTGCCGTTGATTGCGGATTTTCAGTTTAAGGAATGCAAAGAGTATCAAGATAAAAGTGAAGCAGAAGTATGACTGGTTGAAAGCGTGATTAAGCCGCAACGTGTCGTCTAACACGCTATACGGTGATATTATCAAGCATCGTGCGGCTTAATCAGTAGTTATGCTTCTCCGAGTTTGAGAGTGACGAACATGCAGGCATCAACTAAACCCTCCATTTGGCTCTTCCTGATCTCCTTCGCCCTAGTGTTCTACGGCATGGGCGCGTCCTTTGTGGAAAGCTTCGTTAACTACCCGGCGTGGCGTCTGATCGGGGCGAACGAGTTTCGGGCATATCACCAAACTCTTAGCCCACTCGTCATAGGCTACATGGTAATTCCAATGCTCATCACCACCTTATTGACAGTTCTTCTCCTGTGGTTTAGGCCAGATCCTCTCCCACGGTGGGCAATCTGGCTTGCGGTCGTGCTTCAACTTATTATTTGGGTTTCAACTGTCGCCATTCAATTGCCGATTCAAATGCAACTGAGCAGGGATGGTTTGTCGCTGCCGCTTATTGACCGGCTCATATTCACCAACTGGTGGTTACGCAAAGTGCCACAAATTATCAACACTTTTCTTTTCTTATGGATGATGTCTTTGTTGCTGAGGGTGAATTCCAAACGCAGCGCCGAAGCATAACAAATCATTCAACCGGACTCGCAATTAGCTTGTCTCTTATCATCACATTGATAGCTCGCCGGTTAATTCTGGCGTTATACGTCTAAGCAGCAGAGAGGATGACGATTGTGAAAGAGTCGCCGATCAGATCATGGCTCCTTATTTCCAGTGTTAGCCTCCTTCTCTTCACAGGCTGCGGGCTGTGGTCGAGGAGGGTGAACATAGGTGAACAGTTCGCCTTACGGCGTGGTGAAAGGGTCGTCGTGGCGGGTACCGATCTGGTAATTCAGTTAGAAGGGGTGGGACACCAGACTGCCCCCAATCCACAACCCCAGGGCTTCAGTGCGTACTACGTCGAACTGAAAATCACGGTGGGAGGTGCTCAGCCTCGCTCCATCACTGTTTCCCACAATGTCAACGTTGGTGATTACACTATCACGGTCAAGTCGGCGGACCCGTTTCGTTCCGATGGTGGGCCACCCTGTGAATTGGTGGTGACCCACCAGTAATCTAGTGGTCGCTTGATTGAGCAAGGAGGAGAGCTAGCGAAGGGTATCCAGACGAGTTAGTCGCCGCCTAACTGATATATGAAAGGGCACCCCTGATGGTGGTAACTTGAAGTTGTCGAAGCTTTAAGTTTCCAGCGAAAGGAGTACCCTATGAAGAACTATTATGTCGGGATGGACGTGCATCTGGCAA
>JAVHVE010000027.1:0-6923 GCA_032160705.1 Acidobacteriota bacterium
CGACCGCACAGCAGCCTGGACTATCGAACGCCGAGTGAGTTCTAGGCCGTGTACAAACAAAGAGCCATGACATTAACAACCGTGAGAATCTAATCTGACGGCAGGTAAATAGTTCGGGGGCATCTCAGCTGAGCTTAGAGATTTATATCTCAAATACAAACCTTGCATCGTGCGAATAACTGTTTTTACCAAGGCTGGAGATTTAAGTACAGGTACCGGTTTCCACATAGGTGATGGGTTGATAGTTACTGCAAGACACGTCCGCAGCGGGTCCTCGGTAAGTAAATTTCAGTATATGGGCGAATGCTGACGGGTTTTTTCACTTTATGCGCGAACCTACAGTGACAGCTTGTGTGGAACTTGAACCATGAGTTGGCCGCTACGGCAACCTTATGCTTCCAATGGCACCCGGCAAACTTATGCTTCCAGTGCGCTTGAGAGCTAGTCAGTTAGTGATCGCTGTATCTTTGAATATCTGAGGGGTAGTTGTTTGAAATCCATCGAAGAACTGATAGGTAAAAAATAAGACTATGCCAACCAAAAAAGATACAGCTAAGAAAGCTGCTCCTATTATGTGGATTCCTCCTGATCGGAAACGTTCGTCTGGGTCTAAGAAAATAAGGGTGATGCGTAATCCATGGGTGCCGGACGACATTATTATCCTAATTAAATTCCTCTGCACCTACAAAGCCTGGAAGTATCTTTTGGAACTGGTCAAACTCTGGATGGAGCATCGCAACGCGCAAAGAATTGAAATTAAAGTGGGCGATGCTGAATTAAAGATTGAAGGGCATGTCAGCGATAAGGCGCTTGAAAAGAAAATTACTCAATTCAGGGAGTTGATTGCAGGGGCTACCTACGAAGATATTAAGGTGGCTATTCCTAAAGGGGCCAAACGCACTATCCCAGCAAAACTAGCAGATCGGAAAGCTGTGAAGGGTAGTGATAAATAGGCTCTAACTCGGGTGTCGAGAGCCATTATATTATTTTCGCTCTATATTGATTTCCAAAGTATGCCAAAAATAGATACTACAGTTAAGAAGTTGGTCGAGATGATTCGGGATGGCGAACTCCGCCTTCCCGAAATGCAACGCCGTTATGTGTGGCCGGCCACGCGCGTCAGAGACTTACTCGATTCACTTTACAGGGGCTACCCCTCTGGCACAATACTCGTCTGGGAGACTGACCGCGAGATGCCGAGCCGCGACCTCGCCGTGGCGCAGGAGGCTAGCCCATTCAAGGGTCATAAGTTGCTTCTCGACGGGCAACAGCGGCTGACATCACTGTCGGCGATCCTTCGTGGGGAACCTGTGACTGTGCGGGGGAGGAAAAGGCCTATCGAGATACTCTTTAATCTGGATCACCCTGAAGGCCCTCCAGTCGAAGTGTTGGAAGTGGAAGAAGACTCCATTACTGATGACACGGACTCGGAGGCGGAGGAGGATGAGAACGGCTATAACATCCAAGAGCGACTAAGGCTTCGCACTTTCGTTGTCGCAGGAAGCAGGGCACTTTCTTCCGACCCGCGCTGGGTCAAAGTGTCGGACATCTTCAAAGGAGATAATGACACCCAAATCCTCAAGAAACTCGTCAAGTCATTCGATGATCCGCTGTTCGACAAATACTCCAAGCGTCTCCAAGCCGTCAGGAAGATTAATGATTACCCATACGTGATGCACGTGCTCGACAAAGACCTCTCCTATGAGGAAGTTGCGGAGATTTTCGTGCGGGTGAACTCACTCGGCATCAAGCTCCGCGGCTCTGACCTCGCGCTCGCGCAAATCACCTCCCGCTGGAAGGATTCACTAAAGCTCTTCGAGAAGTTCCAAGAGGAGTGTGAGGATAAGTGGTTCACACTGGATTTGGGCATCATTGTGCGCGCCCTCGTTGTCTTCACGACGGGGCAAAGTCGCTTTAAGACCGTTGGCACGATACCTGTTGAGAGATTTAAGACTGGGTGGGATAAAGCAAAAGATGGGATTCGCTTCGCCGTCAATTTCCTGCGTGCAAACGCTGGGATTGAGGATGAAAGTTTGCTCGCCTCGCCCGTGTTCATCATCATGCTCGGCTACTACGCGATGCAGAGACAGTACCGCCTCACGGCGGAAGACGAGGCGGGTCTCCGGCGGTGGCTGTATATCGCAAACGCGCGCGGGCACTACAGCGGATCGTCCGAAACAACTCTTGACGCAGACCTCAATATCATCTCCAGAAGCGGCAGCACGAGTGATCTTTTAGAAGCGCTCAAGCAGCAAGTCGGCAGACTTGAGGTTCAGCCCAGCGACTTGGTGGGGCGTGGGCAGCGCAGCCCCCTATTTTCGATGGCGTACCTCGCGCTGAAAGCCCGCGGCGCGAAAGACTGGCGTACACAGTTAGGCCTTTCCCTCACACATCAGGGGCGTTTTCACTTCATCCAGCACCATCACATTTTCCCGAAGGCATTACTGAAAAACTCTAATTACACCAAGGGCGAAGTAAATGAAATTGCTAACATGGCGTTCATTACAGGCGGGACAAACCGCGGCATTTCTTCCAAACCGCCAGAGAAGTATCTCGCTGAAATACTAAATGAACAGGGCGTAAAGGCACTGGAAGCGCACTGCATACCCCTCGACCCTGAACTTTGGACAGCGGAGGCATATCCGCGATTCCTGGAATACCGGCGCGCGGCACTCGCTAAAACTATTAACGAATTCATAGCAAGTGACGAGCGGTTGGGGACAAATTTAGATGTCGAAGTGTTGATCGCGCGGGAAGAGGATGAGGGTCTTGAATTCAAATCGTCGGCACGTTGGGATTACCGTGAAGGGAAACTTAACAAGGCTCTCGAAGCCGGAATAGTCAAGACAGTAGCTGGATTCCTTAACGGCAAGGGTGGAGTTCTAGTCATTGGCGTTAATGATGATGTAGAAGTCTTGGGTCTCGAACCGGACTACAAAACGCTGGGCAAGCGACCCGACCGCGACGGCTACCAGCAGTTTTTAGTGACACTTATTTCAAATTCATTGGGTAAGAGTGCCTGTGCATTGCTCACCATATCTTTCCATCCTGTAAACGGAACGGAAGTCTGCGCCGTGAGTGTTCACCCTAGCCCCGCTCCGGTGTATGTGAAAGACGGACAGCAGGAACGATTCTACCTCAGAACGGGCAATTCAACTCAGGAACTGGGTACACGTGAATCCATGAGCTATGCCAAGTCACGCTGGAGTTAAGAGAAATGTGGAGAGCGCGCGCGGGGGCACTCTTATTTGGATGTGAAAGAAATTGTACTTGCGGCAAGCTGATGCTTCCAATTTGCACTTTTCGGCAAACTGATGCTTCCAATTACATATAGAGGCAAATCTCCGCCATCGAAAAATTCGAGCGTTTCGTTAGCTTGGCGGCCAACTCATGCTTCCACCTGCGGCAAAGATATGGGTAAAGTCACACGGTTGAAGCATAAAGTGCGAAAATGGGAGCATAAATTAGGAAATTTTGCGATGAATACACGGGCTTGGTTAAATGGTCGCTGATCTCATTTTTGCTTTCTGAGCTCTATTTGTTAATCAGCACAATGTCGCCGGTTTCAGTTCCGCGTTCGGCGACAATCATCTTGCCGTCAGGCGACCAGGCGAAACGAAAAATCGTCTCGGATGTGAAATTCGTTAATTGCTTTGCCGGGCTTCCGTCCAAGGGTTGCAGCCAAATGTTTGATATGCCGTCGCGGTTGTCAATAAAGCTTAAGGCGCGTCCGTCCGGTGTCCATTGAATGCCCGCTTCAACGAAAGTTGTCGGAGATTTATCAAACACTTTGACGGGTTCGCCGCCGTCGAACGGGAGAACAGCGAATTTGGAAAACGTGTTGACTTGCGCGCGATAGAAGCAAGCGATAAAGCGTCCGTCCGGCGAGACTCGCGGGACTGAGGCCATTTTATCCGAAAGTTGAATCGCCGCCGCGCCGCCGTCAATCGAAGTCTTCCACAACGTCGGCGAGCCTTTTTCAATTGACATATACACGACCCATCGTCCATCAGGCGAAATGTCCGGGCGCAGGTCGGAAACGCCGTCAGTTAATGGCGCGCAATCGCCGTTATCAAGATTCATTTTCCATAAGCGCTGTGCGGCATCGGCAGCTTTTGAGACATAAACCACGGCGCGCCCGTCGTCTGAAACCGTCGGCTCGAAGTTGGCTCCGGCAGTGGTCGTTAATTGTTTCTGATTGCTTCCGTCCGCATTCATCAACCAGACATCTTCTTTTCCGCTTGCCGTTGAGCCGTAAATAATTTTGCCGTCACGCAACCATTCAACGCCTAACGTCCAGCCCAAATCTTTGCTGTTGCCGGAAAGAATCTGGACGGCTTCCCTGGCTCTATCGCTCGGCGCAATCCACAGATTCACGATGCGACGATGCAGGATTGTCACGAGCGACTTCATGTCAGCGGTGACGCTGGCGCTTGAATAACTATTCAAATCCTTGGTAATCGCGCGGGCTTCGCCGCCGGGGTAATCTATTTGCCATAATTGATGAGCGAGCAACGAAGCGTTATCTCGCGCGGCAACGATTAAACCTGTTCCGTCTGCCAGCCACTCAATCGCTTGAATTGCGTCCCACTGGCGAGTGTCGAAGATTGTTTGCTTGCCGTCCGCCGCCTGCACTTCGACCAGAGAAGCTTTCGTGCTCGCCCCTTTTGAGGTTTCGCTTCTCGCCGTAAAGATGATGGTTTTACCGTCAGGCGACCAGACAGGCGCGGCGTCGGTCATCCAATTAACGCCTGCATGGACAGCCAGACGTTGTTGATTTGCGTTGTCAAGATTGGCGATGATCAAATGCGTTTCCTTGCTGCTTAAATCATTTCGCAGAAACGCGAACTGTTTCTTATCCGGCGCGAAACTGATTTGGCTGTCAATGTCCGTCAGAACTTTGCGCGCCGCCCCGCCAAGCGCCGGAACCTGATACAAACCACCGATAGCCAAATCATTATCGTATTTGACATAGAAAATCGAGTTGCTATCGGGAGAGAAAGTAATCCCTACAAAATAGCTGCCGCTCGGCTGAACGATTTCGATTCCGCCCGCAACTTCTACATGCCTTAACCACAAACTTTCCTGACCGCGCTCGCTTTGTATGTAAGCGACAAATTTGCCGTCAGGGGAAACAGCGGCACGCAAAACTTGTCCGGTGTTAGTTAGCTGCGTCGTGCGCGTGAGCGGCGACAGCGCCGCAAAATCGGATGCGGCTTTGTCTATTTGCGTGAAACGAAAAAGCCCTACCGCAACTGCAATGGCAAGCAGCAGCAACGACAGCGCAAGCCATTTGGCTTGAAATTTAAAACGCGTGCGCTGTGTTGTCGAAGGCAAATCGTGGCGGCTCGTAGTTGGCATGTTTGACGCTGCGTCCGCCTTGACGTTTACGGTCGCGATATCGCCTTCCTCGTTCTTGCCTTCTCGCGCGTCTTTGCTTGCGGCCTCAACCGCTTCTGCGTTGCCAATTTCCGCATCGCTGGTTTCTGCGCCACTAATTTCCTCATCACTGATTTTCTCGCTGACGATGATGTCGTGTGCGGCTCTGTGCGGTTCGATTTCCGGCTTGGCATCGGTCGCGCCGTCAATCGCTGTCACGTCGGCGATAAAACGGTAGCCGTGCTTTGGCACGGTTTCAATGAATTGATTTTCGGTGTGAGTCTGGCCTAAAGCCTTCCGCAACGTAAAAACATTCTGCGCAATCGTGGATTCCTCAACGAAAGCATCCGCCCAAATCTCGTCCAGCAATTCATCTTTGCCGACGACATGACCGCTGCGCCGCACCAGCAACGCTAAGGTATCGAAAGCCTTTGGAGTCAAAGGCACAGGCTCGCCGTCGCGCAGTAAAACCCTTTTCTCCAAATCCAAAGTGAAGTTTCCAAAATTGAAACGCCGCGCCTTGTTTTCGTTCTTCACAGTTTAATAAATCCTTTAATAAAACCATTCAAGAAAATTTGATGTCGTTACAAGCCTGACTTTAAAGATTTTCAGCCATCTTTATCCCTACACTCTGCGCCGTGCGATGAAAGTTAAAGCGGATTGCCAGATGCTTGACGAACATCGAGGGATGTCAAACCCAAGGTTACTATGCGCGCAAACCAAACCTCAAGAGACTGGCTAAAGGAGTCAGAATAATCATGAAAAACGAGTCGACCAACCCTGCCTTCCTTAAGCCTTCACGTAAGAGTTTCTCGTCAACAGATTCAAAGGAAGTTTGCCGTTGCCCTGTTACAACTCCGTCTTTGCAACGCCGTTAGTCTGCTTCGCGCAGGATGGGCTGATGTGTGTGGATGGGATTGGCAAGCGATTCTGTGAGCCTCCGAGATGAAGCAGCGACTTCACTCCGAGGACATCTTCTCGGTAGCCGAGCGCCGTGTCGAAAGCGCTTAACTACTTTCACCCTCTCTGAAAGGAGATTTTCCATGAGACTGATTAAAGGTTTACAACGAAGACGCTCGATGGCTATCGCGCTGGTGGTCGCCTTCGTTCTGGTGGGAGGCGCAGCCGTCTGGCACGCGTCCAGGCTTCCGGCTCAAGCCTCTTCTAAAATCTCTTCTGCGGATAAGCAGGAGTCACAAAAGCGATTGCGTAAAGGTGTGGGGAGCGAAGTTCGATTCGCGTCCGCCGCCGCCAAGCGTGAACAGGTAGACGAGGCCGTCAACTCTACAGCCGATTTCATCTACTGGCGCTCCGGCCTCAGGATGTCGGACGAAACGAGGAAGAGCCTGGCGAAGGCCGAGAGCGACGTTCTAAAGGGCAAGGCCAAACGCAGCACCCTCGGCGAGTTGACCGACGACCTCACGTCGTCGGTCGAGGATAGGCTGGCGACCGCCACGGACGAGGAGATTGAGCAGGCCGCTGACGCCTCCGCCGACGAGCACGGCGAAATCAGCTCGCGGGCCGACGGCAGATGGGGCACCCTG
>JAVHVE010000028.1:0-70681 GCA_032160705.1 Acidobacteriota bacterium
CGTCGCATGTTTTAACCGGCCACCGGCCACTGACCACTGCCCACTATTTCTTTGACACGGAGTCAGGAAATGCAGATAATCGCGCGACCCTGAAGCCTCAGCCCTCGCTGGCCCTATTTACTTTTGCCGTTTTGGAGCCATCAGCAATGATTCGTCGCGTTTCAAGATTCTTCCTTTGCACAGCAACTCTCTCAACTCTCTTTCTCATCTCCGTCACAGTGAGCGCCGCGCCGCAAGCGCCGCTTGCTTCCCTGAATTATCGTTTGACGATGTCGCGCCCCGTCTCACATCTCTTTGAGGTGAGCATTGAAGCGCAACTGGCAGAGGGCGAGACCCTCGAATATCTCGATTTCCAGATGCCGAGATGGTCGCCCGGTCGTTACGCCATCTTCGACTTTGCAAAGAATGTTCAGGAGGTACAAGCCACGTTAGGCATCTGTCCCCCGGACGCGCAATGCAAGATGACGGCTGCGCCTGTCACCCGCATGGACGATCAAACGTGGCGTGCCTCATTGCTCGGCAGCCGCAGCCTCACGCTCAAGTATAAAGTTTTCGGAGATGACCTGTCGGGAACTTTCTCGCAACTGGACGACCGGCACGCGAATTTCAACGGCGGCTCAATCTTCATGTACATTGCCGGCCACAAGCCAGACCCTGTGCGGCTTGTCATTGATCCGCCGAAAGGTTGGCGCATTATCAATGGACGGATGGAGAGCGTCGATCAGCGCGAGTGGCAGTTTGCGAATTACGACATCTTGATTGACACGCCGACGGAAATTGCGCCTGACTGGACAGTGGACGAGTTCAAAGTTGATGGGAAAACTTACCGCGCCGCCGTCCATTCATTAGGCGATGAAGGCGGCAAACGCTCGCAGCTCGTTCGTGACCTGGAAAAGATTGTGCGCGCGGAGACGCGTATGTGGGGCGCGCCGGAATTCGACACGTACACCTTTCTGATTCACTTCGCGGCGGACGACCGTTCGGGCGATGGGATGGAGCATCTGACTTCAACGCAGATCATAGAGCCCGGCGCGCTTGCCGAACCCGGAGCTTACGCAGGCGCGCTCAGCACCGCAGCGCATGAGTTCTTTCACGTCTGGAACGTCAAGCGTCTTCGCCCCGTCGAGCTGGGGCCCTGGGATTTCACGCGGCCTCTGAACACGCGCGCCCTGTGGATTGCCGAAGGTCTCACGACCTACTACGGCAACTTGATGCTGCGCCGCGCCGGAATTTGGGATGACACACGATACCTGAGTCATCTAGGCCAGTTGATCGGCGGGATTGAAAATGCGCCGGGCAGCCGTTTGATGAGCGCAGAGGAATCAAGCCTGTCCGCTCCTTACCTCGACGGAGAAGTCCATAGGCAACGCACGAATCTGGCGAATACCGCGATCAGTTACTATCCGAAGGGCGCAACCATTGGCCTGGTGTTGGATTTACTGATTCGCAAAAAGACCGAAGGGCGAGCCAGTCTTGATGATGTCATGCGGCACATGTATGAAGAGTTCTATTTGAAGAGTCCGAAGGCAACCTATTATCTGCGCGGACGCGGCTACACGAGCGAAGATTTCGAGCGCGTGGCGTCGGAAGTGATGGGGACTGATCTCAGTGATTTCTTCAAGCGCTACGTGCGCGGCGTGGAAGCTCCGCCGTATGCAGAGGCGCTCGCGGGCGTCGGCCTCCAGTTGACACGCACACCTCAGCGCGCTTCCTCGGCGGGCATCTCTCTTAACGGAGAGGAGATGAAAATTGTGAGCATCCGCACGGGTTCTGCGGCTGAAGATGCAGGACTGAAACAGGATGATGTGCTGCTCACCATCGGCGACCAAAAAGTCACGGACGAAAATTGGGAGCAGGTACTCAATCGCTACGGGCAGAACCAGCCTGTCCCCATCACCGTCCGGCGCGACCGCCGCACCGTCAAAGCAACCATCATGCTGGACCCCCCCGAACACTATGACTACCGCGTCGAAGACAAAGCGGACGCCTCCGCCGCAACCCGCGCGCTCCGCGCCGCATGGATGAAGGGATAAAGCAGGAGACAGAAGACAGAAAAGCAGAATACAGAAGACAGGAGTCAGAAGTCAGAAGGAATAGGGCGGAAACCGCTTTTGTTTTTATTCTGTCTCCTGTCTTCTGTCTCCTGACTTCTGCTTTACGTGATTATTTCGATTGGAGAGGGTGCAATTTCGAAGGTCATTGGAAGTTGGCCGGTTAGTTCGCCGTCAATTTGAACTGGCGCGTCGCCGGTGACGCGTGCGCGCGCGGCACGTATGAATTGGACACCGCGCATGTTCTCTGCGACACCGCGCGAGCGCACGGCGTGGGAGAGCAGGTGGAGAAACCGCAGGCGGCTCTTTGAATCAACGATGCAGACTTCAAATTCCGGTTCTTCCATGCGCGCGCGCGGCGTAATCGCCAGGTTGCCGCCGTAGTGAGCCGCTTTGCCGATAGCGGCAAACGTCGCCCGAAAGGTCTGCCCGTCAACTTCAACATTGAAAGGCGAGGGCTGCCAGTGGACAAGATGTCCCAGACCGGCATACCAGAACGCCGCCTCGCCCACGCGCCGCTTCAGACGCGGATTGACGCGCTCGACGACGGAAGCGTCAAGGCCGATTCCAGCCATCAGAAAGAAATAGCGCTGCTCGCCTGTCCCCTCATTTGTCGCGCAGCCGACATGCACAGGAAGTGCGTGCCCGCGCGCAATCACTTCCGCCGCAGCTTCCGCATCAAAAGGGAGGCGCAACTCGCGCGCCAGGACATTGGCTGTCCCGCGCGGCCAGACAGCCATCCGCGCGCCCGTTCCGACCAAGCCCTGCAACGCCTCATTAATCGTGCCGTCGCCGCCCGAAACAATCACATCTCGCACGCCCTGACGCGCGACCTTTGCGGCCAGGCGCGCCGCATCATTAGGGCCGCTCGTGTCAAAGGCTTCGACCTCGACGCCGCGCTTTTCCAGACTTTCGCAGAAACGCGCGACTTCGTGTGCCCGCCGCTGGCCTCCGCGCCCGGCGTTCGGGTTTGAGATCAAGACTGCTTCGCGTCTCTTCATCATGCTCCAGGCGACAACAGCAAGCGCAGGGCCGAGGAAAAACAGAATCAAGGAGACAGAAGACAGAAGTCAGGAGACAGGAGAAAAGAATATCTGTGAATGTGGTTTCCGCCTGATCTTCTGACTTCTGACTTCTGTCTCCTGTCTTCTGCTTTTCGCTCCACCTGTCGGGAAATTCATGCGATGCTCGTCATAGCTCGCGTCCCGTCCATCATGCCATAAATACCTGCTAACATCACAAAGCGGGTGACAGTGGTACGCGAATCGCTTGTGGTCAGGATGAGAGATGAGCGTCGGCTAAGGAGGATTATCGAAAATGCGTTATAGAATTTGCGCTCTGTCGTTGTTGCTCCTGGTGCAACTCACGGCTGCCGGTCAAACCACACAGAATAAGGATGCGCAGAAGCCTGTCCGCGCGCCGCTGCCTCAACAGGGCGTCAAGTTTGACGAAGAGAGTTTCATCAAAGCCGTTATCGAAGGCAAAGAGGATGTGGTCAATCAACTCTTGGCCGCCGGAATAAATCCGAACGTGAAAGACAGTGACGGCACAACTGCGCTCTTTCATGCCATCTGGAAAGGTCACAAGAAAATCGTGCTGGCTTTGATCGCGCGCGGGGCTGACGTGAATCAGAAAGTGGAAAGCGACGCGCCGCTGCGTGTTGCCGCCGGTTGCGGCAACGTGGAGATTGTCGAAGCGCTGCTGGCAAAAGGGGCGCAGGTGGACATCAAAGACGATGGCGGGCACACGCCCCTGCTGGTGGCCATGTTCGGCACAGGATTAAGCAGCGCGCCCGAAGCGTTCGTCCGGCAATTTCTCTCCGGCGATCAAATTAAATCGTGTCTGGACACGAAGGATGGGCACGAGAAAATAGTTAAGCTGCTGGTCGAGAGAGGCGCGAATGTCAGCGTGCGCGCCAGCGACGGCGGAGAGACGCCGCTCTTTGTCGCAGCGCTTTTCGGCAACACTGAAATGGTCAAATTCCTGCTGGCGCATCACGTCAAAGTCAACGACAAGACGTGGCAGGATCGAACCGCGCTGAAGTGGATAGAGTCTCTGCGACTTCTGCCGAACGATCCTGAGATCAGGAACGATCAGGTGATGATGGACTGGCTGCGCTCCACTTCAGGCAAGCATGCAGAGATTATTCAACTGCTCAGGCAGGCGGGAGCTAAATAGCAATTCAGCCTTTCTCAACACACGGGCACGAATTGACGCTCCTGTGATGAACGGGTTACTTTGCTTTAATGTCTTCACAATCGGTCGAGAGCCGGAAGAAAACAGCTTCACGACGCGAGTTGCTGACGCTGCTCATCATCTATGCCGTAGGCTTTACTATCCTGGCGATTCGTCCTTACGACCGCTGGGACTGGGCGATGGAAAATTTCTTTCCCGTCTCGATGCTGGTGGCGGCAATCATCGTCTATCCTCATTTCAAGTTCACGCGCCTCGCTATCTATCTCATCTTCTTTTATCTTTTCGTGCAATCTTACGGCGGGCACTACACCTACGCGCTCGCGCCGCCCTTTAACTGGCTGCGCGATGAGTTGGGACTGGCGCGCAACCACTATGACCGCGTCGCGCACTTCATGCTCGGCTTCCTGATGGCGATTCCGATTCGTGAAATTCTGCTGCGCTACATTTCAACATCGAGACGCTGGCTGGCTTTTCTGACAGCCTCGATTGTCCTGGCCATCGGCGCGTTCTACGAATTCATTGAATGGTGGGTGGCCGTGCTGGTAACTCCCGAACTGGGCGACAAGTTTCTCGGCACACAGGGCGATATCTGGGACTCGCACTGGGACATGTTCCTCGCGCTCGTCGGAGCAATCCTTGCGCTCGCCATTTTCATGAAGCTGCACGACCGGCAACTCGGCGCGGAGCGGAAAAAAGTCGAACGCTCCACGAAGTCACACTAAACAGACACGAAACAGCGCGAAGGACAACTCAGCCTATTTCGTGCTTGTTTAGCGTGACTTCGTGGAGCGTTTCTCGCTTCCTCTTTTACATCGAAAGAAGCTTGGCGACGACATCGAGGGCTGCGCGTGGGCGCGCGAGGCGGCGTGCATTGACGCGCATGGTGTTCATGCGTGCCGGATTGTTGAGTAGCCGGTCGAGCTTGTCGGCCAGCACGGGCAGGTTGTTGCAGCGGATGGCGACGCCTTCTTCAAGCAGGTGATCGGAGTTGCGCTCCTCCTGCCCCGGAATGGGATTGACGATCACAAAAATCAACCCGCGCGCGAGCGCTTCAGAGGTGGTCAAGCCGCCCGGTTTTCCCAGCAGGATGTCAGAGGCAGCCATGTATTCGTCCATCTCCATTGTATAACCGATTGCTTTGATCGAAAGCTGGCTGTCTGGTGAAATGCCATCCGCCAGATGATTGACGCGGTGCTTGAGTTTCTGGTTGCGGCCACAGAGCGCGACGACCTGAGCCGGACTTCGCAGGTCGTTGATTAGCGACTTGAGGATGTTTTCCACGGGGCCGACGCCGAAGCCTCCGGCAGAAAGCAGGATGGTCGTGACATCGGGTTTCAGTCCATGCTTGGCGCGCATCTCACGCTGGTCTTTCGGCTCTGCGAAAACAGGATCAATCGGAATGCCGGAGACGGTGATTTTGCCGGGAGGAATGCCTAGCTTCTCAAGATGAAGACGTGTTTCATCGAGCGCGACGAAATAATGTTCGTAGTGATGGCACAACCACATCGCATGCACATCAAAATCCGTGACGACGATGGCCTGCCGACAATTGATGCGCTCCTTGGCCTTGAGCCAGGAGATAATCTCTGCCGGAAGAAAGTGTGTGCAGACGGTGATCTCCGGTTGATACTCTTTGAGCAGCTTGACGAAGGGATGTGTGTTGAGCTTGTCGAGCGCGAGGCGACGACGCTCGTTCTTCCAGGGCTTGTCCAGATGGTCGTAGAGCCAGCCGAGCACTTCCGGCCATTTATTGACCATCTCGATGTAAGCCTTCGAGTGAAGGTGGCGGAAGACTTTGTTGGTATAGGCGAGCGTATCAACGTGGCGCACGTCCTCAGCCGCATTCATCTGACGAAACGCGCGCTCGATCGCTTCGGCAGCGCGAAGGTGGCCAGCGCCCGCAGACGCCGAGAGAATTAATACTTTCTTGAACACGTGCGAGAAGGTTTATATGGTAGACGGTAGGAAGGGGAGCATCACGCTCCCCTTCGCCATGTTTTGTGTTTGACTTTTGACTACGGGCAGTCTGTATTCAACCTCTCCGCACGGAAGAAGCCGATTTTGCTCCAGGGTCCCCACACGCCTCCGGCTTTGGCGCGCACCCTCCAGCGCCAGCCCGTCAGATTGCCGTTGGCAATAAATGTTTGCGGGCTGTCGTAATGGAAATTCGACATCACTACATTGCTGTTATTGATGACCGGAAGCGCGGGATTCTTCCAGACCCTGATGTGATAAGCAGTTGCTCCCGGCACGTCCGACCAATCAAAATCCCAGGTAACTCCGTTTGAGTGGTTCTGGCAGCCGTTGTCCATCACCGCCCCGTTGGCGGGGGTGATTAGATTCGGCGGGGGGATTTGCAGTGTTCGCGCCGGTTCGCCCATCGCGAACAGCGCCGAAAGCGTCAAGACCCCTGTGATGTGAAGATGAAAAGACATGTTTAGGCCCTCCATTGGGTAGGTTGAGAGTTTGGAGTAAAGAGACCGAGAAGCTGAGGTGTGTGAGCATAAAGGCTGGCCTCAGTCGTCAATCTCCGCTGCCCGCTTGCTCATGATTTATTCCAAGCGATAGTTCGGCGCTTCCTTCGTGATAATCACATCGTGAACGTGCGACTCGCGCAAGCCCGCGCTGGTGATGCGAACGAAGCGCGTGTTCTCCTGAAACTCGCGGATGTCGCGGCAGCCCGTGTAGCCCATTCCGGCGCGCAGGCCTCCGATCAACTGCGTGACCATGTCGGCGAGCGTTCCCTTGTACGGCACGCGGCCTTCGATGCCTTCAGGAACAAGTTTGGATTCCATTTCGGTGCGCTCCTGGCTGTAGCGGTCGCGCGAGCCTTCGCGCATCGCGCCGATTGAACCCATCCCGCGATAGGATTTGAACGAGCGGCCTTGAAAGAGAATCACCTCGCCCGGCGCTTCCTCCGTGCCCGCGAACAATGAGCCGATCATCACCACGTCCGCGCCCGCCGCAATCGCCTTCGCCACGTCGCCTGAGAATTTGACGCCGCCGTCCGAGATAACAGGAACATTGCTTCCTTTGGCCGCCTCCACGCAATCGCGGATGGCTGTAATCTGCGGGACGCCTGACCCTGTGACGACGCGCGTGGTGCATATGCTACCAGGGCCGATGCCGGCCTTGATCGCATCAACTCCCGCATCAATCAACTCGCGCGTTCCTTCAGCCGTCGCGACGTTCCCGGCTATCAATTGAACGTCGGCGTGGCGGCGCTTGATGTCGCGCACGGCTTCGATGACGCGCGACGAGTGGCCGTGAGCCGTGTCTATGACGAGGCAGTCCACGCGGGCGCGGACTAATTCATCCGCACGCTCGCGGAAATCTCCGGTTGCGCCGATGGCTGCGGCGACCCGTAGGCGTCCTAGATCGTCTTTCGCGGCGGTCGGGTATTTGATGGCTTTCTGAATGTCTTTAACGGTAATCAGTCCCTTGATGTGTTTGTCGCCGTCAATGACGAGCAGCTTTTCGATGCGATGCTTTTGCAGGACTGCCTTGGCCTGCTCCAGCGTTGTGCCGACGGGCACGGTAACGAGCGGTTGCTTGGTCATCACTTCGGAGACGGGAATGTCAAAGCGTGTCTCAAACCGCAAATCACGATTGGTGATGATGCCGACGAGATGCCCGTCTTCGTCCACGACGGGCACGCCGCTGATCTTGTAATTCTCCATCACGCTCAGGGCTTCCGAGACGGGACGATCCGGGCGAATCGTTACCGGGTCAACAATCATGCCCGATTCCGAGCGTTTCACTTTGTCAACTTCTTCCGCTTGCCGCTCGATGGGAAGATTCTTGTGGATGACGCCGATGCCGCCCTGTTGCGCCAGGGCGATGGCCAGCGCCGCCTCCGTCACCGTATCCATCGCGGAAGAGCAGAGCGGAATTTGCAGGCGGATGCTGCGCGTAAACTGCGTCGAAATATCTGTCTCGGTCGGGAGCACGTCGGAGCGTGCCGGGACTAACAGCACATCGTCGAATGTCAATCCTTCTGGAATGTTGGGCGTAATCATGATGCTTTTCTCTGACTCCTTGAAAATATCCTCAATGGTAAATGGTAAATCGTAAATGGTAAATGGATGACAGCGAGTTCGCGGTCATTCACCATTTACTATTTACCATTGACCAAAACAAAAATGCCCGCGCTTTTCGAAAGCGGGCACTCTTTCTCTCCTCTAGTTGTTCGACTGAACGCGCGCGCCTCTCGGCACACGTCTTACCTCGCGCGCACGCGCGCAGCAGCTTCGTGTCGAACGCGTTGTTATTGTAAGAACTGTTCGTAATCTTCCCTGGTAATGACCATCTCGGCCTTGTCCATCGGCACTTGTGCCTTGCGCCCATTGATGGTGACTTCAAGAGCTTTGGCCTTGACGGGCGCGTACTGAATCTTCAAACGCGCTGCCGGGTCGAGCTTTTCCGGTTTGTCCGGCTCTAACAGAATGCCTCTGGCCTTCTTGCTATCGTCAACTTGCGCGCTCACCCAAACGCTTTCGCCTCGCGCTGTGATCTCGATATGAAACTGGTTTGTCGGCGTCGCCTGTGTCGGTGCGTTTGCCGGCGGCGCGGTGGACGAATTGACGGCCTGCGTGCTGGGCTGAGTGGGCGGCTGCGGGGTGTTCCGCGCTGCGTCTCGCCGCTGATACCAGTGCAGCACGGCATAGACGCCAAGAGAAAGAATTGCCAGGATGAGAATGGTCAGCAGCAGTGTGACGAGCGGCGAGCGCGTGCCGCCGTCTGTATAGACGTGCGATTTGTAGGGCGTGGTCGCAACTTCATCTTCACCCTGCTCGCGCGCCGTGCGCAGATAGCCGTCCATCGCTTCCTTCTCGTCAAAGCCGATCTGTTTGGCGTAAGCCTTGATGAAGCTGCGATTGAAGATGCCACCGGGCAGCCGCTTGTAATCGTTTGATTCGATGGCTTCGAGGTAACGGATGGAAATACGCGTTTGGTCGGAAATATGGCGTAGAGTAATACCCCGCGCCTCACGTGCGAGTCGCAATTCCTCTCCAAAAGAAGCTGCCATCACCAATCTACTTCCGCCCCAAGAGGGTTAGTCGGTTAGAATTAAAATTCACCTGGGATCAGCCTGGATGGAAAATTTATCTGACTCACAGCCGCCGTCTCCCCCTCGCTCTCTAGCGGTTGCGGCAGCGTCAGCGCTAATCTATTGGCGCGAATATAACGTGCTGTGGAAAACGTTGTCAAACTTTATATAAGTCAAGAGTCTAGCGAGTCTGTCGAGACAAGCAAGAGCGTTTGCTCGATAGTCTCGCCGGACGCGCCGGACTCGAAGGGCTTTTCGTCTTGATTCTTCCGCCGCACAGGACTACGATTGCAGAGTTAGATCAAACAGGCAAGTCGCTTTTAACTTCTACAATAGGAAAAGTGAGGAGGAGAGCAAAATTATGCCTCTCGAAGCACTCGGAATGGTCGAGACCAAAGGTTTCGTCGGCGCGGTGGAAGCAGCGGACGCGATGGTCAAAGCGGCCAATGTCACACTTTTAGGAAAAGAGTATATCGGCGCAGGATACGTGACGATCTTCGTGCGCGGCGATGTCGGCGCGGTCAAGGCGGCGACGGACGCAGGCGCAGCAGCAGCCCGCCGCGTTGGCGAACTCATCAGCGTTCACGTTATTCCCCGCCCGCACGTGGAAGTCGAGCGCGTGCTGCCCGTCAACGGTCGTGCAGGCTACAGCCCGGACGAACGCGCCATCGGCGGTGGCTCTGCCGGACAACTAGGTGAAGGCGATCAGGGACGCTCGGCAGCAAGCACACGAGAGAACAACAGGGAAAAGGCGAAGTAAACAGTTTTCAGTTTCCAGTTTTCAGTTTTCAGCGGAATGGCTAACTGGAAACTGAAAACTGGAAACTGAAAACTGCCAGGAGGTGTTGTCATGTCAGTTGATAAAGACCTCGTGTCGGTGCAGCAGGCGCGTGATTTGGTTGAAGCGGCGCATCGCGCTCAGGTAGAGTTGGCGCGCTTCGATCAGGGCAAGATTGATCGCATCTGCGAGGCGATGGCGAAGGCCGCTATGCGTGAAGCGGCGCGACTCGGCGCGATGGCTGTGGAAGAAACGGGTTTTGGCATCGCAGCCGACAAAGAGATAAAGAATCGTTTCGCCTCTGAGGATGTCTGGAACTTTTTCAGGAATCTTCGCACCGTCGGCGTCGTCTCCGAATCAAAAGACGTGGTGGAGATTGCCAGCCCGCGCGGCGTCGTCGCCGGAATCATCCCCTCGACGAACCCAACCTCGACGGCCATCTTCAAATGTCTCATCGCTATCAAGTCGCGCAACGCCATCGTGCTCTCGCCGCACCCATCGGCTGCGCGCTGCATCAATGAAACGGTCAAGGTCGTGCGCGATGCTGCCGTCAAAGAAGGCTTGCCCGCCGCGGCAATCGGCTGCATGGCAACAGCGACCATCGAGGGGACGGAAGCTTTGATGAAGCACAAGCAGACCGCCGTTATCTTAGCGACGGGCGGCATCGGTCTTGTGCGCGCCGCCTATTCATCAGGCAAGCCCGCCTTCGGAGTCGGCCCCGGCAACGTTCCTTCCTTCATCGAACGCACGGCGGATGTCTCGAAGGCCGTGCAGGACATCCTGACCAGCACGTGCTTCGACAACGGAACGATCTGCGCTTCGGAGCAGGCGGTCGTCTGCGATGCACCCGTCGAAAAGGCTGTCCGCGAACAGTTCAAAGCGCAGGGCGGCCATTTCCTATCTGCGGCGGAAGCGGATCAACTGGCGAAAGTCGTCGCCACGCCGCAACGCTCTCTGAACCCCGCAATCGTCGGCAGGTCTGTCGAAGTAATTGCGAAGATGGCGGGCTTGAGTGTTCCGACGGGAACGCGCTGCTTGCTTGCGGATGTCGGCGGCGTAGGCCGCGAGTATCCGCTTTCGATGGAAAAGCTGTCGCCGATTTTAGCTTTCTACGTTGAAGATGGAATAGAGCGTGGCGCAGCCCGCTGCTTTGAAGTTTTGAGCTACGGCGGCATGGGACACACGGCGGGCGTGCACACGCGCTCGCGTGAAGCGGCGGTCGCTTACGGGCGCGAGATGCCCGCTTCGCGCGTCATCGTCAATTCGCCGACGACGCATGGCGCTATCGGTTTCTCGACCGCGCTTCCGCCTTCGATGACTTTAGGGTGCGGCTCGTGGGGCGGCAACGTCACTTCGGATAACGTCTCGCCACTTCACCTGATGGACATCAAGCGCGTCGCCTTTGAGACCAGGCCGGTCAAGAGCGCGCGCCCCGCATTGGCGGCGCAAAAGTCCGGTGAAGCGACACCGGGGCAACCGGCAATGGCTGCTTCTTCCACAGCGCCACAGCGCACGATAGACCGTGGAGAGATTTCGGCAATCGTTGATCGTTTTCTGGCAGGCCGCGCTCCCGCCGGAGGAGGTTCGACAGCGCATGCGGAGCTACATCCGACAACCTCGCCGATGCCCGCTCAGCCGGGGATTGACATTGAAGCTGGCAGCCGTTATGCCGTGCCTTCAGCCGCGCCGCACGCTGAAGCTGCGCCGACCGCCATCGAGACAGGCGGCAACGGCAACGCTTCCACGCGCACTGCGCCGTCAACTCCAATGGCCGCGCCATCGCCAGCCGCACCCGCAAACGGCGGGCAGGCCGCGACAAACGGCAACGCTCGCAAGCCTGTCGATTTCGTCAGCGAGGACGACGTGCGCCGCGCCATCCAGAAAGGCGAAAAAATTTACGTCAACGCGCGCACCATCATCACCCCGTCGGCACGCGACATGGGCGATCCGGCAGAGGTGTTCGCTAAAGCGTGAAGCAGGGGGTTGTGAAGAAGGAAAGCCGTCAATCGCTTCGGCGCATTCACGCAGATGAGACTCTTGAAACAGGCGCAGGCCGCTTCTCGCTGGCATATTGGCGGCAACGAAGCGCCGAAGAGATTATCGGATCACTGCGTCCGGGAAAGAGTGAAGCATTGAAGGTCAAGCCTGATGGGAGGATTCTCAACGGTAATATTCGCGTCAAGATTTTAGAGGAGCGGGGCTTTGATATTGATAGTCTGGAGCGCGAGAGTATCTGACTAAAGCGGGGAACGCAGGATGAATGCTGACAAAGCTATTGCTGTTTTTGTGTCTTATTCTTCCAAAGATAAAGAGGAGATTCTCGCGCATCTAATACACGAGTTGACTGTTATTGCGCGCGACAATTATGAAGTCGGCCATGATGGCTTAACTAATCCGCAGCGCGTTCGTCGCATCAATGAAGTTCAGCATCGAATCAGTGATTTCTTATGCGCGTTATTAGGCAACAATCCGCATCGTTATCCAGACGATGTCCTGTTAAGAATCATTCTGGAGCATCCAGATGATAGCGACCTCGAACGGCAATTAGGTGAAGCCTTCACGCGCTTGGCAAACCAGCGTTTATCTGTCGCATAGCACACTTTTAAGACACAACGCAAAATAATGTTTCTGGGAAAAGTTGTCGGCACAGTCTGGTCAACGAAGAAGACGCCCGATCTGGAGGGCGTCCGCTTTTTGATTGTTCATCCTTACGATCTCGATAAAGAGCCAACCAAATCAATCGTCGTCGTCGCCGACCGGCTGGGCGCAGGCATCGGCGAGATTGTGATGTGCGCTTACGGCAAGGCTGCGCGCTCGGCCATCGGCAATCAGGAGATGTCAATTGAAGCGGCGGTCGTCGGCATCGTTGACCGCATGGACTTGCAAGATGCTCTCTCGGAAGATGTCCGCGACGCCGCCCGCGAATTAAGGACGGGAGACAACGGAAGGCAGTAATCAGTTTTCAGTTTTCAGTTTTCAGCAAAGACAACCTGCTTTCTCTGAAAACTGAAAACTAAAAACTGAAAACTGATTTATGGCAAACGAAGAATTAATTTACCGCATCACGCGCGCTGTTTACGGGCGATTGGGCACAGGCGCGGACGAGCAGATGGTCGAGCAGTTAGTGACGGATGTTTACCGCGCCATTGAGCCTGTGGTCACGAACGGCAGTGGTGCGAGGGCGGGCGAGGGAAGTTCGACAAACGCGCGCGAGCGTGAGGCGCGCGAGGCAGGCTCAGCCGAGCGACTTGTAGTTTCCGTCTTCGGCGTTGACCATCCGGGCATCGTCGCCGGAGTCTCGCAGGTTCTGGCCGAAGCCGATTGCAGTATCATTGACATCAACCAGACAGTGGTGCAGGGCAAGTTCGCGATGGTGATTATCGCCGACATGTCACGCGCCAAAGAATCCGCTACCGCGCTCAAAGAGCGTTTTCGCAACGCAGGCGACCGCCTCGGCGTCCGCATCTACGCGCAACGCGAAGACCTCTTCAACGCGATGCACAGAATATAAAAGAAGGGATGAGGGATGAGGGATGAGGGATGAAGTAAAAACCCGATTGAATGATTGATTCAATTGACTCTTTTACTCAACCCCTTTCATCCCTCATCCCTCATCCCTCATCCCTTAATTTATGGAACCTGAAATAGCACGGCGATGTCATGATTGCGGCGCGTCTGTTCGCAGTGGGTCTCTTTTCTGCCCGCAATGCGGTAAGGCATTGCAGGCGGGGGCGGCCAGCGCCAGTTCTCCCGCAGCCGAAGTTCCTGAGATACCCGCGCGCAGGATCAACGATCCCGGACAAAACGCTTCAACTATTGACCGGCTGAAAGGCACGTCCACGCCTGCTTCCGGTATCGCCCCCCCACCAGAGAATCTGGCGCGCGGTGCGGTGGACGAGCGTCAGCAGCGCGCCGAAGTTGTTGTCCCGCGCGCAAGCAGTAGTGACGACGGTGGACGCTCGACGCGGCAGCGCATCACGGCGGCAGCGCGCGACGTTGTCGAGGAGAAACTGTCTCCGCGCGTGGAGAAATTGCGCCACGCCTCGAACGTCATGCTCGAAGAAGCCGCGTACGATCCGAGCCTGCGCTTCGTGCTCGTCGCCATCGTGATTTTACTTCTTTCCCTGTTGCTGCTTTTGCTCAATTATCTTCTCGGATAAATAAGTCCAACGTCCAAAGTCTAACGTCCAAAGTCGATTTTGGGCACGAGACGTTGAACTTTGGACATTAGACTTTGGACTTCTTATGGAATACACACAGGCGGAAATTTTGCAGACCGTGCGGATGACGGAGATGGAGCATCTGGACATCCGTACGGTCACGCTCGGCCTCTCGCTGCGCGATTGCGCTTCAGAGTCGCTGGAGAGAACGGCGGAGCGTGCGCGCGAGAAGATCGAACGCACCGCCGTGCGGCTCGTCGCCACCGTTGATGAGATCGGCGACGAGGTCGGGATGCGTATCGCCAACAAGAGAATCTCAATCACGCCCGCCGCGATCATCAGTGAGGGCGCGCGCTCTTCAGGCGATTACATCACGCTCGCGCGGGCGATAGACGAAGCGGCGCGCAATGTCGGAGTTGACTTCATCGGAGGCTACTCGGCACTCGTGCACAAAGGCTGGACGAACGTTGAAAGCGACTTCATGGATTCTATCCCGGAAGCTCTGGCGACGACCGAGCGTCTCTGCTCTTCTTTGAATGTTGCGACGACGCGCGCCGGAATCAACATGGACGCGGTGCGCCGCACGGGAGTTTTAATCAAGGAGATGGCCGAACGCACACGCGAGCGTGGGGGCTTGGCCTGCGCCAAGTTCGTCTGCTTCGCCAATGCCGTCGAAGACAATCCGTTTATGGCGGGAGCATTTCACGGCATCGGCGAGCCTGAAGTCGTGATTAACGTCGGCGTGTCAGGTCCAGGCGTGGTCAATCATGCTGTGCGCCATGCGCCAAAGGATTTGCCGCTCGATGAACTGGCTGAGATCATCAAAAAGCTTTCCTTCAGGCTGGCGCGGGCTGGGGAATTGGTTGGACGAGAAGCGGCGCGGCGGCTCGGCATCCCCTTTGGCATCATTGATCTTTCTTTAGCGCCGACACCTGCGCCCGGCGATTCTGTCGCGGACATCCTCGAAGCCTTTGGCTTTGAGCGCGCCGGAACGCACGGAACGACCGCCGCGCTCGCGCTCCTGACCGACGCTGTGAAGAAAGGCGGCGCGATGGCTTCAGCTTCGGTCGGCGGGATGAGCGGCGCATTCATCCCTGTTTCGGAAGACGCGAGCATGATCGAAGCTGCGCGCGTCGGCGCATTGTCACTAGATAAATTGGAAGCGTGGACGAGCGTCTGCTCGGTCGGCATTGACATGGTCGCCGTGCCGGGTGCGACTTCCGCCGAAACCATAGCCGCGATCATTGCAGACGAGATGGCTATAGGTGTGATGAACAATAAGACGACAGCCGTGCGCATCATCCCCGTGCCGGGGCGTGAGGTCGGCGAGATGGTCGAGTTCGGCGGCCTGCTCGGCACAGCGCCGATCATGCCTGTCAACAAATTCTCCTCCGATGTCTTTATTCGTCGCGGCGGGCGCATTCCAGCGCCGATTCACTCTTTAAGGAATTGAGCGCGTCTTCCAACTTCGGATAGTGACGACAGAGTGAGGAGTATTATCAAGTCATTCGGTAAGCTGCCTCATGGTGCTCGGCCTATGAGAAAGTGACTTTGTCGTAGACTTCTCGAAGAGCGAGTGAGCAACTAATAGATGTAAGCTCGACCGTACCTTCCGGCGCGCGATGGTCTGACAGCAGCCAACGTTCGTCAGGTTGTTTGACGTACTGCTCAATCCTGCGTTCATCCTGTGCGACCAATAAATATTCGGCCAGGGATTCAAGCGTTCGATAAAAGCCGAACTTCTTACCCCGGTCATATAACTCCGTGGATTCAGAAAGCACCTCGATGATGACAGTTGGATTCAACAACGTGTCCACGTAATCATCTTCAAATTGGGGCTCATCACAAACAACCACCACATCAGGATAGGTATACAAGCGAGTTGAGGGAATTCTGACGCGCATATCGCCGGAGTATGTCTCGCACGGGCGTCCTTTTAACTGTCGCCTGAGTTCACCACTGATATTGACGACGATGAGATTATGCTTTCGGCTCGCTCCGGTCATCGCTACTACTTCGCCGTCAACATACTCGTTTTTATATTCAGCTTTACGTTCAAGAGCCAAATACTCTTCAGGCGTTAAGTAAGTTGTCGGTTGGCTGGACATGAGCTATCCCTAAATCTCGGAATTATCCTGACTGGAATATATCACGAGTATTGAAAGTAAGCGTAAGCGCCAATCCGTAATTCGCTCTCCAGACCTTTAGCCTTTCCGCTTGTTCCGGCCTTCACCGGTGGGAATGCGGATGATACTGCGCAGGCGTCGTTGTGCCGGCTTTCTGGCGCTGAGCAGGTCTTGATGTCTGGTGTTGAGAATAGCGATCAGCGCCTGGTGCGTGGTGCCTAGCAGCCGGGCTGCGCGAGTGACGCCGCCCTGCGTTGAATCAAGCGCGCGCCGAATCAAAGTCTTCTCATAGTGCAAGACCTCTTCGACCAGCGAACAGCCTTTCCAGGCGTCTGCGAATCCGGCTTTCCGGGTCTGGCGAAGCGCAATCAACTCGATGGCGTCGGCTGAAATCTGCGCGCCGTCCGCCGCTTCGAGAAAGGTGCGCTCGACGAGGGAATGCAATTCGCGGACGTTGCCTGCGAGGGGCAATCGCCGCATGGCTTCCAAACTGGCAGGGGTGAAGTGGACGCGCTTCTGATGACGGCGGCACGCTTCCTCGATGAAGTATTCTGCGATAGCAGAGATGTCTTCAGCGCGGTCTCTGAGCGGCGGAATATTCAGGTGAAAAGTTTGTAAGCGGTAGAGCAAGTCGTCACGAAACTTGCCTTGAGCCATCTGCTCTTTAAGATTGTGATTGGTGGCGGCGATGATTCGCACGTTGACGTGCTCCGGTGCAGTAGCTCCGATGGGATGGATTTCGCCGCGTTCGATCAAGCGTAGCAACTTCCCCTGGTTGGGTCTGCTCAATTCACCGATTTCATCCAGCAGCAGTGTCCCGCCTGCCGCTTCGCGCACCGCTCCCGGATAATCCTCAATGGCGTCGGCGAAGCTCCCCCTCTTATGACCGAACAACTGCGACTCGATCAGCGTGTCGGTCAACGCTGCGCAGTTAATCGCCACAAACTGTCCGGCGCGTCCGCTCCACTCATGAATCAGGCGCGCCATGATTTCCTTGCCCGTTCCGGTCTCGCCCGTTAGCAGGACAGTGCCGTCCGTCATTGCCATTCGCTGCGCTTGACGCAACAACATGGCTGTTCCCTCAGCCACATAAACAAAATTCGGCGGCTCTGTGGCCGCGCGCGCCTGCCGGACTTCGAGCACCTGCCGCGCACATTCGCGCAAACGCGCAATCGTCTCCGAGTGTTGCGTTCGGGATAGCAATCCATCTGCCCTGCTGTACACCCCGCGCAATTCGTTTTCAGTCAGCCGTTCTTTCAACTCCTCAATCAACGTCAGCGCCGCCCGCCCCGCGCCCTCCAAATCGCCCGCCTGCTCGGCAACTTCCGTTGCGCGCTCAAGCGTCATCCGCGCCTGTTCGTGCTGCTCCAACCGCGCCAGCGCCACCCCATGCGTCGTCAACGCCTCGGCCAGCAACGCCTGCTCCCCGCCCTTCTCCAACGTGCGGACAGCCAACTTGATTACCTTTTCAGCTTCAGAGTTTCGCCCCTGCGCTAGCAAAGCACGCGCCCGCGTCTCATCTACTTGAGCACTGTGAACTTCATCTTTAAGGCTGGTGAAAAGTCGGCGGGCACGATCAAGGTGCTTGTAGGCTTCATCGAACTTGCTAGCTTTGAGGAAAAGAAAACCTAAATTGTTTTCGACGGCGGCACGGTAGCTTGTGTGACCGGCCTGCTCAAAATGATAGCTAGCTGCTGCATACTCAACAAGCGCTCGATCAATGTAGTCTTCACGTTTCTCTAACGCGCCAAGATTTTTAAGCGCAGTGGCTAGCTCCACATGAAAGCGTCCTCTGAGTGAGTGATCGTTAATAACCTCAAACAATGGCGCAGCCTCACTTAAGATATGAAGGGCGTCATTAAGCCTCTGATCCGACATCTCGACTATGGCACTACGCTGCAAAGCTACAGCCTTCAGCTTACTCTCCACATCGGTAAGATGGCTCAATGCTTCTCGCAACGTAATACGCGCTTCATCGAATGCGCCCTCGCGCCAGTAACAGTACGCAAGTTCTATTTGAGCTTCAGCGACCTTTGTTGTCTCTGCCAGTTTCTCGAAAATTGATATGCACTCGCTGATGAGGTCTTTCGCCGTCTCTTGCGCTCCAGCAGTCTGCTTGGCGCTGCCTATCCATCCTGACAGCGTACCAGCACGCAGAAGCACTTCTGCTGCCGTGCATTCATCCAATCCATCAAGGACGGGGCGCTCACCGATGCGCTGCCACAATTCGCCCAAGGCTCCCCGCGCTGCTTCGTAGTTGCCTGCTTCCTCCAACTCCTTTGCGAGAATACAACGCAGCCGCGTTCGTTCGCTGTGATCGAGTTCGGGGTTATCTATTTGGCGAAGCCGATTAGGCGTTAAACTCATGTGAGGGTTACCTTTCTCTTTTTTCGCAAAAGTCGTTGCAGGACGTTATCAATTACCCGATATGGTATTATGCGCCCGCTTGATTTAACAGACTGGGTCATGACCTGTCCAGTATTTTCTAGGAGAACATCTATGAAATATCTACGTCACTTCTGTATGGCTACAATTCTGACCTTCACGCTCACCTTTTCTACTTTTGCAGGTGATATACATTGCGGAGTTGTTTCAGAATCACCTTCACAGCAAACATCAGTCGCGGGCGATATGGCTACCGGAGCCACCGTGACTGTTGACCCGATAACGGGGCTTGCGTTGGATATCCTGCAAAATTTACTGTCACTGTTCTAAGCAGTCTCCGCTGAGCCTGGATCATTGTGCGCTGCTGTGATCGCCTCATATGCGGCTCAGTATAAGTGTGTGCAGAGATGTCGCCGGAAATTACTACTGATGCCCGGCGAGGGGGCGCTCACAGCCGCGCAGCTTAACTTTCCAGCGCGCGAAATGCAATACCGAAATTCACGGGCGCACCCAATAGTAACTAGACAGGGTTAATGAGCTGAAGGAAACTCTGACGATCTTCCGGCAAAACGTGGGCTAGAGTACGAAGCGCGACCTCATCTTTCTAACTGGATTGCAGCAAGCTTCTTAACTCTTGTAACCGAGCTGTCCATAGAGCAAGCAGACTCAATCTCCATATACTTTAAGAATAATCAGATTCGCCAACGAATCCTCAAATCGGCCATAAAATCATTGTTGACAGGATTCGGACTAAGGCGTATAGAGGCATCATCGCTATTTTCTGTTCACCTTGCAGCAAGCTGCGGGGCGATTCGCTGGCGAAATCCTCAGATTCCGTTAGCCTCATATAATCAATATTACAGCGCAGGAGGAACTATGTGGATTAAGGCTTTGCATAGGCACGGAGGCAAAAACCATTTGGGCGTTTTGATGGTCATGACGACGCTCAATATTTTACTCATTGCCTTTCTAGTTAGTTCTCAAGGATTCTCTTCCGTAACAGCGTTCGGTGACACCCATCTATCGCTACAATCACCAATGGTTTCAGTAGCCGCGCAAGCAGATGTCCCATTACACATCACAATAGAAAGCGTTGATGCTTCAAACCCCTTAGCACCTCAAGTCAACTATGCAGTGCAAAACACCAGCGGCAAACCGATTCGAGCGTACACCGTGCTAGAAGAGACAGCAACAAATTCTTCAAGAGGGAAATTTTCCACAGTCACAAATCTAACATCAACCGAACAGATTTTGCAGCCTCAATTATCGAGTCGGGAGACCTTCGGTGGACAAAGCTTCACAGAGCCTCTCCTAAGCTTAACTTTGTCAATAGACTTCGTTGAGTTCGGTGATGGCACTACGTGGGGTCACGACACGCAACAGTCTGCCGAAAATATAGCAGGCCAGCGCGCGGGAGGGCGCGCAACGCTCAAAAAATTGCGTGAGCTATTCACGCAGCAGGGGGCTGATGACGTTGTAGCCATTGCGAAACAGAAAAACGTAGAGGTTGTCGTTCCATCCGCAGATCGCTCTAACGCATGGCAAGACGGCTTCAGAATTGGACATAATACCATCCTATACCGTCTCAAAGTTGCACACGAGAAAGGGGGTTCAACTCAACTTGCCTCTGAACTAAAAAAACCATTTGATGCTTCGGACGGGAGGCAATAAAGATGAGACAGCATAGATTACAGACAATACTGCTTGGAATGCTTGTCATTCTTTCAATTGCAAGCGTGGTGGTAGTTCTCGCACAAAGACAAAGGCCAACGTTACAGGTAGGAACTCCAAGCTGTACCACTTATTTTGAAGAAAGCGGTGTTGAATGTCGTGACCTTTTTTGCCATTACGGAACTATTTATGCTTCACAAGAATGCACTCCCGACCCTGCTATGCAAAAAACCACACTTTGTCAACATGTGCCAGCTACTTGCGGCGACGTAACTCCAATACACTGCAATTCTCAAACCAAAGCTTCATACTCCTATGTCTGCGAAGGAATATTGCGTGTAAGAACGTCGGAGATAACTTGTCCTGTTACCTGTTATAAATATTGTCCCACTCCTACCATCCCCAAGCCTTGTAGCGCTGCTACATGGGATACGAAGTATTGTGAGTGGAACGAGTCAGGGTGTGGACAAATTGCTGAAAACTGCATCAACTCAGGTGGGTATTGGAACTCCCTAACAAATACCTGTTCCGAAACCGGCACTTGCCCGGATAGCTGTAGCGGCCCGTTCAACTCCGGCTGCACCCCGGCAGACTTCTGCCTCTACGAGGATGGCTGCGGAGACCCCAGCCTCGCTTACAACGGCAGAGGCTGTTGCTGTTCAGCCTCTTCTCCCATCCTCATTGACACGAGGGGCGATGGCTTCAATCTGACCAATACTGCCACTGGCGTCACCTTCGACCTCGACAGTAACGGCACAGCGGAACTGTTGCCGTGGACGGCTCAGGGGTCGGATGACGCCTGGTTAGCACTAGACCGTGATGGCAATGGCTTAATTGATAATGGGACAGAACTGTTCGGCAACTTCACGGCGCAGCCCGCCTCAGCTACCCCTAATGGCTTTCTGGCACTGAGAGAGTATGACAAGGTTGAGAAGGGCGGTAATGCTGATGGAGTGATTGATAGCAGGGATACGATCTTCTCCAGCCTGCGGCTGTGGCAGGACATGAATCACAACGGCGTCTCTGAGCTAGGGGAGTTGCATAGCTTGCCAGAGCTAGGAGTAGATAAACTGGAGTTGGAGTATAAAGAGTCAAAGAGGACAGACCAGTACGGCAATCAGTTTCGGTATCGGGCGAAAGTCAGAGATGCGCATGATGTCAAGGTGGGGCGTTGGGCATGGGATGTGTTCCTTCGCGCCGCTCCATAGATGCGGTAAAACTAAAAAATCTGACCGCCTAATCATTATCGGGCGAACAGAGAAAGGCAACAGGAGCCCGGGGGCGGCGCTCTCATCCGCCACAGTGAAAGCCTGTCGCAGCAAAGCCAGCTTCAGTAAACCCCCGACCACCATGCCTGGAGATCAGATGTCTATAACTCGTTGCTGTAAATTTAACCCACTTACCATTCTGATGAACCTTACACCGGAAGCCGGGTAAAACAGGTGATGTGATTTCACCCTCACCAGTAAGATTAGCTGCTAGAGCAAGAGTGCACCCTCCAAACGATATATCCCTCAGCGCAGAGAAAGCGCCTAACATTAATTTCTAAAGCGCATCGCGCGGGGCAGGCGGCTTCGTGCTACTATAACTGCGCTCTCGCCCATTCAGTTAATCTTGTTGGAAAGGTTTATTATGGAAGCACTCGGCATGGTGGAATGCATGGGACTCGTGGCGATGATCGAGGCGGCGGATGCAATGGTCAAGGCCGCAAACGTCACGCTCGTTGGCTATGAGAAGATTGATGCGGGGCTGGTGACGGCGATTGTGCGCGGCGAGGTCGCGGCTGTCAAAAGCGCGGTTGACGCGGGCGCAGCCGCCGCGTCTCGCGTCGGGACAGTCGTCGCCACGCACGTCATCCCGCGCCCGCACATGGATGTGGATCAGGGTCTTCCTGTGCTGAAGACCGGCGAGACCACCAGGAAGAAGATCAGCGGATCAGTCAGGGCGAAAAAGTAAACGAAAGGCAGAAGACAGGAGTCAGAAGTCAGAATAAATATGCGGAGAACCGCTCTAACAGATTTTCTTTTATTCTGACTTCTGTCTTCTGACTCCTGTCTCCTGCTTTTCGGATGGAGGCTACCCGCGAGTGATTACGACCATTTGTCTGGATAGCGCGGAGAAGAAGTTTACCGAAAACTTTCCGGCGGCTGACATCAGCGAGTATTGCCTGTCCGAGCGCAACGTCGTCTGGGCTGACGTCAACGACCCGACAAGTCAGGATTTTATCGAACTCGCCGAAGAGTTTAATTTCCATCCTCTCTCAATTGAAGATTGCCAGCAGACTCACCAGCGACCAAAGGTTGAAGAATATCCGGGCTATTACTTCATTGTCCTTTACGAAGCCGAGCTGGTAGGGCCTCACGACCATCTTGAGCTGCGCGAGCTGAATATCTTTCTCGGCTCAAACTATCTCGTGACGGTTCACAGCCGCCCCATCCGCGCCACCGAGACCGCGAGCCGCCTGTGGCATGAATGGATGGATAGGTCAGAACACGGAGCGGGGCTGCTCGCCTACCTTTTGATGGATGCGATTGTTGACGATTACATGCCGCTGCTGGACATCTTGAGCGAGCGGATGGACGACCTTGAAGATCAAATCTTCGGCGAGTTCAAGCCTGAATCAATCGAAGAAATCTTTCGTATCAAAAAGCAGTTGCTCCACCTGCGCCGCTCCATTACGCCGCTGAGAGATGTCTTCAATACCATGCTCAGGCGCGAGCAGCCCATCTTCGCGCGCGAAACTTACGTCTATTTTCAGGATGTCTTCGATCACATCATCCGCGTGGCCGACACCATTGACACTCTGCGCGACATGCTCAGCTCCACAATGGACGCATACCTCTCCGTGCAGGGCAATCGCATGAACATCATTATGAAGCGTCTGACTTCGATTGCGACGATTCTCATGTCCGTCACGCTCATCGCGGGAATCTACGGGATGAACTTCGTTCACATGCCGGAGCTTGGCTGGAAATACGGCTACGTTTTCGCGCTCTCCTGGATGTTCGTTATCGGGGTGGGGCTTTACTTTTATTTCAGGAAGAGGAACTGGCTGTGAAGAGAGAATCGCGGCGCGAACATAATCCAATTCATGTCTCAAGCGATGGGGCTTTAGAGAAAGCCGAGCAGCTTGCGCCGCTTGAGGAGCGCAAGGGAAAGCCCACCCATCAAAACTTCAAGGACGAAGGTGTCATTAGCGTTGATACCGGCAATTTGAAACTTCCGAGTGATTTCACTGAGAGACGGGAAGAAAAGCCCCGGATGTTTGGCGTCGAGCCGATAGCCGTCGTCATTATTATCTTCGCCCTCGCCTTCATCGCTTTCATCGCGTACTTGATCTCGATAGAACCGCCAAAGGGCAAAGATGAACCCGTTCCCGCAGTCGAGCGGCAGCCTTGAAACTCTCTCCAGAGGCAAGGCCTGCACCTCTCATCAAACTTTCTCGGCTTGAGACGATTGGGCGAGACTCTTTTCCAGCTTGGTAAACCGCGCCAGCATCTCTTCGTAAAGACGATCCGTCTTTTCATGCAGGTGCGCGACCTCCAATTCGGCTTTGATGTTCACCTCATACTCGATGTCTGCGCGCACGCGATCTTTCTCCGCCTGCCGGTTCTGGCTGATGAGGACGAAGCATGACAGAAAGATCGCTTCGAGCGAGACGATCATCGTCAGCAGACCAAAGGGAAACGGGTCGAATCCGCGCGTCCCGTCCGGGTTCTGGGGAAGAATGAGGGTGTTCAGCGCAATCCAGGTCACGAACCAGACGAGATTAATCGCCAGGAAAGGCATACTACCGCTGAACCATGCAATCCAGTCGGCGATTCTCTCCAGCAGCGTGAAATTCGCCTGCACTTCTTCATTGACGTTGCGCGAGACGCGTGTTCGCAGCAGTTGATCCGCCTTGCGCGTCATCCCGCTCATGGCAGCAAGCATGTGCAGCGCGGCATCCGGCTTCTTTTGAAAGAGCAGGAGCAGGTCGTCACGATCAAGAACCAGCAGCTCCGTTTCAGTGAGCGCCGTTGCCGTCGCACTTCGCGGGCCGCTATCAAGCAGTGACAGCTCGCCGAACATCTCGCCAGAGCGCACGACGTTGAGCACGATCTTCTGGCCTGCCGTGTCTTTGATGAACAACTCTATTTCGCCGGAGCGGACAATATAGAGGGATTCGCCTGGCTCGCCTGTTTGAAAGAGCAACTGGCCTTCATCCAGCTTCTCATAATCAATCACCTCTGCCAGCGCCGTTCGATCATCTTCATCGAGCATCTGGAAAAATTCGAGCCCGGCGAGCATTTCAACATCACACGGCATAATTGCCTCCTACAGAGAAATATCTTGACGAAGCGACTCAAGGAATAATTTGGAAACCCTGAAACAGCGGCGCATTCTAGCAGAAGCCGGAGAATAAAGGCGATTAATCATTACCGGCCATCATAAAATTCTGGCTACAAGTGGCATTCAAGCCGTAGCTGAGTCCCGGTCCCGTTCTCAGCCCCGGAGGGACGGCATATCAGTAGCCCACGACGTGAGTCATGGGGATGGCAAGTTAAAATTCAAAGCCCCGGAGGGGCGACATAACTTATGTCGCCCCTCCGGGGCTGTGGCTCGATGTCATTTTCCCGCTTAAGTGTTGGCTATGGATTCCTGCCCGTGCCCGTTGTCTTTTGAGTGGGAGCGGAGGTGGTGGTGCGTGTGGCGGGCGGCTTGACTGCCGGTTGATTTCCCTCACGCCCGGCGATGCGCCCGGAGCGCGTCAGCGCGATACGCTTGTCCTTACCGGCAGCATCCGCGACCACGACGCGGATAGCACGGAATGAGCCGTCGCGCGCTTTGTTCGTCGGGCTGTAACTGACGACGTACTGCGTGCGGAGGTCGCGCACAATCTCGTCGGCAATCCTCGGCAATTCCGCAAGAGATTCAGGAAAGAAGGCACGGCCTCCGGTCTCTTTGGCCAGGCGGTTGATGAGGGCGACGGCCTTTTCGCGCGAGCTTTTGCGAATGAAGCCACCCTCTTTGTCCAGCTCGTTGACAAATCCGATGACGTAAATCTGCACGTCCTCCTCGCGCAGCCGCTCAAAGAGTTCTTCCTGCTTATACTGGCTTCCGCGATCTTCGCCGTCCGTGACGACGATCAGGGCGCGACGACGACGGTCGTCTACATCTCCCTTCTTGTATTGCGCGACGTGCTCGGCAGAAACGAAGACGGCATCAACAATGGCCGTCTGCCCGCCTTCGGTGTAGAAGGTATCCAGCGAATCAATCAAGTCTTCGGTGTTCGAGGTGAAATCAAGCACCTGCTCGATCTTGTCGCTACTGATAAAGCGGACAAGGAACGTCTCATCGCCCGGCTTGTTGCTGTTGATGATAACTTTTCCGGCTTCGATGACCTGCGCCAGTTGCGAGCGCAAGCTGCCGGAGGTGTCAATCGCCAGGCCGTAGCTGACCGGCACTTCTTCCTTGGAGAAGGAGAAGATAGGTTGCGGCACGCCGTTCTCGTAAACAATAAATTCATCCTGGCTAACATTCCCGATGGGACGATTGTTTCGGTCAATGACGCGCACGTTCAGGTTCACCAGGTCGGTATCAATCTTGATTGATTCCTTCTCGTTGATCTCTACACCCAGCGGATTCGCCATCTCAGGCGGCGCATCCGGCAGCACCACCTGACCCGGATGAACAACACCCCCGGACGGTTTCATCGTCGTCCTGGGAGTCGCCTTCGGCGTCGGCGTCTGTTGCGGAGAGGCTGCGGGCATTCCTTGCTGCGGCGTGGTGCGGCGCGCCCGCCCGTCCTGAGCCCGGCTGACATTGGGCGCAACCAGCAGCGCTCCAGCCAACAGTAAAACTGCGGCGAGCGCAAGTGCGCGACCACCGCGCCTGAACATTTGAACCTGAACGCTTTTCATAACGAAACCTCTTCTCAAGCAGAATACAGAAGACAGAAGTCAGGAGTCAGAAGGGAAGAGGCGGAGAGCCGCATTTACAGATTCTCTTTTCTTCTGTCTCCTGTGTTCTGTCTTCTGGCTCCTATCTTTTCGTGCTGCTGGGGCAAAGAGCGAGACTGTAGCTCTGGCTCGCTACAGGCGCACACACGCTTTCAAAGATGCGGGTCAAGCGGTCGCGCGTTGCCGGAGACAAAGAAAGCATTTCAGCGTGGATTTGTAATCGCGTAATAACCCTCGCGGCTGCGAATGAAGAGGCGCGGAAGCCCTCGCGGTGGGGTCACTTTGACCTTGAGCTTATGCCACTGGCCATCGTTCTTGAAATTCTTCGGCCTGTAGCCAATCGCGTACTGGTGCCTGAGTTCCAGCGCGATTCGCTCAAACAACTCGTCCATCTCGGCTGACGTATTCGGGAAGAAAGCCTTGCCGCCGGAGACTGCCGACAGTTCGTCTAAGATAGCCTGGCCTTCCATTCCCAGAGAGCTGCCCGTATCACCGCCGCCGAGGATTCCGACCGAGTAGAGCACGACATCGGATTCCTTCAACAGGCGACGCACTTCGCTGAAGGTATAGCGTGAATTGTTGTCCTGCCCATCTGAGATTAAAAGCAGAGCGCGCTTCGGATGTGTCCCGCGCGTCACTTTCTCGACGCCCAGATAGCAGGCATCATAGAGCGCTGTGTTCGAGTGCGTCTGGATAAAGGTCAGCTTGTTCAACACGGCGTCGCCGTCGCGCGTTTTATCGAGCAGAAGCTGCGCGCGCGAGTTAAAGGCAATCAGGAAATATTCGTCCGAGTCGTGGCTCGTCTGGATGAAGCGCGAGAGCGCTTCGCGCGCCTTTCTGATCTTATCGCTGCTCATCGAGCCGGACACGTCGAAGATCACACCGACAGAGACGGGCGCATCGTCGTCGCTGAAATATTCGATCTCCTGTTCCTCTTTATCCTCGAAGACTTTGAAAGCTTTCTTGTCGAGGCCGGAGACGTAACGACCGTAGGTATCCGTCACGGTCACGGTCAGGGTGATGAGATCGGTGTTGACGACGACCGGCCCTTCGACCTCCGTGCCATCCTGCTGTTGCGCGGGCGAAGGCGTGGGCGTCTGCTCCGGCTTTGGGGCAGCGGGTTTCTGGTCTTGTGCCGAGACAAGTCCTGGCGCAATGAACAAGACAAAGGTGAAGGCGAGGCAGGAGACAAGCGCGACCTGAAGTGCTTTGCAGCGCTGGAATTTCATGGGGCTCCCTGTTCTTTATTTTACTCTACGAGCCTGGGTTTGATGCCCGCGCGAGAAAATAGGTTTACGTTGACTTGAAATTTGCCTGAAAGGATCGGGCGATTCCAGTCGCATTAATCTTTAGAAGCGATGTGGACGGTGTTTGGGGAGACTACCGCTCGCTACTTCCACCATTTGTCAGCGAAGGCTAAATCGCATTGTAGGACAAGCGCGGCAGGCTGGCAAGACGAAGCGATGGTTAGTAAAGGCTCACGCTATGCGTTGACTTTTCAGGACAATCCGCCCGATGATAGCCCTATGAGCAAAAAAGAAGGTCATATACCCACCAACGAAGCGAAGGTGCGGGACAAAGAACAGGCTAAGCGAGGAGTTACCACTCGGGTAAAGGGCGGGGTTCGGGCGAATCTACCCGACATGGGTGGCTTTATAGAGATGATGCCTAGAGGTGTCATTGAGGGTACATCTATCGTTGAGGAAGTAGAGGAATCGAGGCTCACGGATTATGTAAATCGCTGCCTTGCGAATATTGACTTAGCCCGCCAGCGCATGGGTAATGACCAGATTGAGATTGACCGCCTGCGCGAAGAAACTCGCTCACTAATTGCTGACTTGGTGATTGCATAGCCGTGATTTCCGAAATTTGGCGCATAGCTAAAACACTTGTCACCCTCACCGATGACCTTCAACGGTATCACTCCGAAATCAAAGAGATTCGCCAGGAATTAAGAGACCTGACAATCATCGTCCACGCCTTAGCTCAAGAGAATAAGCACACTAAAGAGCAAGTTTCTTTAGCTCACGAGAAACATTTGTTAGAGGTCGAAAACAAGCTACAGTCTCTAAACAGGCGCTTGCCAGCTAAATCTTCCGGGAAGAAGAAAAAATCCAGTAAGAAGTAGAATATCAGCCACAGCCTGATATTTTGACGGTCGTCCGGTCTGAAGTTAGAGCCGAGTCCACGATTGAAAGATATGGCCAAGCGTCAGAACTCAGCACCGCAGTTCGCTATCTGCATCCAGACGAATGATGTGGATTTACTAACCCCACGGATGGTTTATCAGATTTTGCCTGACGAGAGCGCGGCGAAGTCCGATTATGTTCGGGTGATAGATAATGAAGGTGAGGACTATCTGTATCCGGCGAATTATTTTATTCTCGTCAACCTCCCCAGAGAAGTAGAGCGTGCTTTGCTACGTGCTTCCTGACGCGCCCGCACATTTCACTGCTTAACTAATCAGCGCTTCTTACGCATCCCTAATATCCCTGTCTCGAATTGAACAGCCGTCCGGCTGCGCTATTTGATGCTTGCAACTTTCCATCTTGAACGGCGTGTATTCAAGAGTCGGAATCTGTTGGCTTGTCTGAAGGCTGAAATCGAGAAACTGTAATGAAACGAGCACGAAATTACATGACTATGGAGCGATTCGCCGGGCTGTGCCAGCGTGTTATACTTCGGGGCGTCTGCCAGTGATGTCTGCGGCAGGCAGTTTTTTGTCCTCTTCGCTTAAATTTTTATGGCCGAATTCATTTGTCGTCTGGGAACGCCTGCGGGCGAAGTTGTCACGCGCACCATCGAAGCGGTCGGCGTGCAGGAAGCTCGCATGCGTCTGGAAAGCGAGGGCTTCCGTGTCTTCGCCGTCACGCCGCCGAAGGCGATAGGGGTGGCGGCACTGACGCGGCGCGGAGGCAAAGGCACTCACGCGCGTTTCAAAGCCAACGATTTCCTGCTCTTTAATCAACAGCTCGCAGCCCTCCTGCGCGCGGGCATCCCGATCCTGCAAGCCATCTCGATGCTGCGCAAGCGCGCCCAATCCGCCGGGCTGGGCATGGTGCTCGCCGACGTTGAAGAGAAGATTCGCGGCGGGCTGGCATTATCGGCGGCGTTTGCCGCGCAGGGGCCGATCTTTCCGCGCATCTACACGGCTTCTATCCTGGCCGGTGAGCGTTCCGGGGCGCTCGACGAGGTGCTCGACCGCTACGTCGGGTACATGCGCCGCAGCGTCCAACTGCGCCGCAAGATTCGCGGCGCGCTCGCTTACCCGACGCTGCTCCTGATTGCCTCAATGGGCATGGTGGGTTTTCTGACCGTGTATGTCGTGCCGCGCATGTCGAGTCTGTTTGAAGGCATGGGCAGAAACAAGTTGCCGTGGCTGACGGTGATTGTCACAGGCGTTTCTACCTGGCTGACCTTAAATCTATGGTGGCTCGCGCCCGCCCTGATAGTTGGCGTCATTGCTCTCGTCTTCTGGTCGCGCACGCCATCGGGGAGGCTGACGGTTGATCGAACGCTGTTGAAACTCCCGCTCGTGGGAAAACTCATGCAGCAGGTGGCTGTGGCGCAGGCGACGCGCAGTTTGGCGACGCTTCTGGCAGGTGGCATCACGCTCGTAGAGTCCTGGGAGATTGCGGCTGAATCAATCACGAATCGAGAGCTGAGGCGCAGGAGTTCGGCCATCCTGCCGATGATTCGTGAAGGACGTTCGTTTACGGAGAGCCTGGAGTCGGCTGGCTGGTTTCCTGAGCTGGCGATTGACATGATCGGGGTGGGGGAGCGTTCGGGCAGTCTCCGCGAGATGCTCGACGAAGTCTCGGCCTTCTATGATTCCGAATCCGAAGTGAAGCTTGAGCAGTTGACGACGACGATAGAGCCTGCGATTCTTATAGTCATGGGTGGGATTGTCGTCACCATCCTGCTGAGCATTTATCTGCCGATTATTTCGGCTATCTCGAACGCTTCAACAGGGCGTTGAAAAGTGATGAAAAGCAGGAGTCAGAAGACAGAACACAGGAGACAGAAGAAAAGAAAATCAGTGACAGCGGTTCTCAGCCTTATTATTCTGACTCCTGACTCCTGTCTTCTGTATTCTGCTTTTTATCACTCATCACTGTCGTTATGAAACAGTTGTCGGAAGAATACGCGGAAACGGTTTCATCTTATGATGAAGCGGCGCAGCGCGCCGTTGCGGACGCGGCTGTGCCGCCATTGCCGGAGGATAATGATCCGCCCGAAGTGCGCGAGGCGCGCTCTCTTGCTCGCCGCTACCGACTGCCCTACGTTGACCTGCTTCCGCCCGAAGGCGACTCTCCGATAGATTACGAACTCCTGAACGAGTTGCCGGTGGATTTGATGGTGCGTAACCAGTTCGTGCCACTCCGTCGCGAAGGCAAGCGCCTGCACGTGGCGATGGCCGATCCGACCGACCTGGAAAAGTTGGACGAATTGGCCAGCGCGCTTCATGCCCGCATCGTGCCGCATGTCGCGACAGCCGGAGCGATTGACGTTGTCCTGCGTAAAGGCGATGCCACGCAGCGCGTCTTGCAGGAGGCTGCGTCGGGCTTTCGCATCTCGCTCGTCAAAGAAACGGAAAGCGGCGAAGAGGTCTTAGACCTTGATCGCCTGGCGACGGATTCGGAGATGTCGCCGATCATCAAGCTCGTTGACACGGTCATCTACAACGCGATGGAATCGCGCGCTTCCGATATTCACATCGAGACGCGCGACACAGAGGTGCAGGTCAAATACCGCATTGACGGCGCGCTCTACGCCAAAGTTGATCCGATTGATCTCGCTTATCATCAAACGCTCATCTCGCGCATCAAGGTCATGTCGGAACTCGACATCGCCGAACGTCGTGTGCCGCAGGACGGTCGCTTCCGTGTTCGCTACAAAGGGCGCAACGTTGATTTCCGCGTCTCGATTATGCCGACCGTGCACGGCGAGGATGCTGTGATTCGTATTCTCGACAAAGAGCAGATTAACGAATCATTCAAGAATCTGAACCTGGAAGTCGTCGGCTTCTCCGAAGATGATTTGAGAAAGTTTCGTCGCTACATCGCCGAGCCTTACGGCATGGTGCTCGTCACGGGGCCGACCGGCTCAGGTAAAACGACGACGCTGTACGCCGCCCTGAATGAGATTCGCAACGAAGAAGATAAGATCATCACGATTGAAGACCCTGTGGAGTATCAGCTTCATGGCATCACGCAGATTCCCGTCAACGAGAAAAAGGGATTGACGTTTGCCAGGGGCTTGCGCTCCATCTTGCGTCACGATCCAGACAAGATCATGGTCGGCGAAATCCGCGACGAAGAGACGGCGCAGATCGCCATCCAATCGGCTTTGACCGGCCACCTCGTCTTCACAACAGTTCACGCCAACAACGTGATTGACGTGATTGGGCGCTTTTTGAACATGGGGGTCGAGCCGTACAATTTCGTGTCGTCTTTGAACTGCGTGCTGGCCCAGCGTCTTGTCCGTATGCTGTGCTCTGTGTGCCGGCGCAAGTATCATCCTGCTGATGAAGAGTTGATGGAATCCGGCCTGCGGCCAGATAATCACAAAGACAATGTCTTTTACATGAGCGTTGGCTGCGACGCCTGCAATCACACAGGGTATCGCGGGCGCACGGCGATTCACGAATTGCTCGATCTGACGGATAATATCCGCGAGATGATTGTCGAGCGGCGTCCCGGCTCTGAAGTGCGGCGCGCAGCGGAAGCCGAGGGCTTGACGGGCCTGCGCGAATCCGCGCTCCAAAAAGTTTTCGCAGGCATCTCCACGCTGCATGAGATTAATCGTGTGACGTTTGTCGAAGAAGTGAGTGCTGGAAAGTAGGCAGTGGTCAGTGAGAAACCAAGCGATAATCGGCACTCGCGCTTTTGCCTTTAACTGACTACTGACCACTGTTTTCGGAACTGCGCTTGATGCGGGGCGTTTGATAAGTCTGGGGTGCGCCCAAGCGGTCAAGCCAGAGCGAGTTTTTGTTCGACGAATTAAACTGGTCATTCCCCTACTAGTTGTCCGTCCTATTCTCTTCAAAGAGGAATTGAGATGAAAAGATCATCAATTCACGCGCGCTCCGTTTTCTCGCTCGTCGTGATCTTCTGTCTGCTCGCCGCGCCCATGACGGCATTCGCCAAAAAGGGTGAGAAGAACTACAAGCAAGGCTTGAAGTATGAAGCGGCGCAGCAATGGGAGAAGGCCGCGCAGGAGTTTACGATGGCCGTCGCCGCCGACCCGTCGAACATCGAATACCAACTCCATTACCGCCGCTCTGTCTTCAATGCTTCGCAGACGTACATGCAGCAGGGGCGCGCGCTCGCCGAGCAGCGCGACTACATCGGAGCATACAACGCCTTTCGCCAGGCTTACGGCTTTGACCCTGTCAACGAGCTGGCGCTTTCGGAGATGGAGCGCATGCTGCGCCTGCAACGCGAGAAGACCGGAGAGAGCGGCGTGGGCGAGGGCAGCGGCAACGGCACTAAAGTTACACAGCTATCGTCCCGGCAGGGAACGGGCGGAACGCCTGCGGAACCGGGAGCACGCAATCAGCCGGAAGAAACCCTGCCGCCTCAGCGTGCGGATCAATTGCGCGTCATCAAGTATAACGGCGACCTCAAGAGTCTGATTCGCAACCTCGCCGAGCAATTGAGTCTCAACGTGATTTTCGACACACAATCATTCCGCGCACCGCGCACCATCGAAGTGAACCTGACGGATGTGACGACGGCGCAGGCTCTCGATATGGTCTTTCTTCAGGAAGGATTGTTCTTCCAGAAAGTCAACCGTCGCACCATCCTGGTTGCCGATCAAAACAGGCGTGCCCAGTATCAACAGCTTGCCATTCGCACTTACTATCTCTCAAACATTGATCCGACCGAGGCGCGCACCATCATCTCGGCTGCGATTCCGCCGAACCAGGGTCGCCCGCAGACAGTTGTCCTGCCAGACAAGACGACCAACAGCATCACGATTCGTGACACTTCCGAGAACCTGCAACTAATCGGAGAAATCTTACGGAGTATTGACAAGGATCGCGCGGAGGTCGTGATGGATGTCAGTATTTACGAAGTCTCGCGCACAGACCTGTTGCAGCTTGGCAACCAGATTGGCACGGGCGACTCAAACGGCTTCTTCTCGCTCGGCGGGTCAAGCGGCGTGAGCGTCCTTGCGGGCGCGCGCGACGTGGCGTCACGTCTCTCCACCGTGCCGACGGCGCTCGGCGCTGCGCTGGTCGTCCCGGCTTCTGCCCTGACCGCGTTTCAGCGCAAGGATCGCACGAAGCTGGTGGCTTCAACGCAGGTTCATGCTTTCAATGGTGAGGAATCTACAGCGCGCATCGGCCAGCGCGTGCCCGTGCAAACGGCTCAAACGTTCCCGTTCGGGACGACTAATCCGACGACGCCCGGCGGAGTCAGCGGCGGAGTCAATTTCGGTGGTGGCTTTCCGGTCATCCAGTACGAGCCGACTGGATTGACATTGAAGTTTACGCCGCAGGTCTTTCCGAATCTGGACGTGCAGGTCAAGATGTCAATCGAATCCAAAGACATCCTGAACGCTGGCAGCCTGACGCCGACTTTCACCGAGCGCACAATCACCGGGACGGCGCGCGTGCAAAACAATCGCACCATGATGCTCGCCTCTGTCGCGCAGGATACGCAATCAAACGGTCGTCGTGGCTTGCCGCTCCTGGGTCTGATTCCGATTCTGGGGCGTCTGTTTACTTCGCCGACGCGCAACAACAATCAGATAGACATCGTGATCGCCGTCACGCCGCGCGTGTTGCGCGCTCCGGCCATCACCCCATTTGACGAGCAAGAGCGTCCGAGCGGCACGTTGTCAACGCCGGCGAGCGGATCGCTCGAAGCGCTGGTTCGGCAAGCAGACCGCGAAGACCAGTTGGCTGCGGCGCGAAAGGTTCCAACTAACGTCGTCGTGCAATTGCCGGATGCCGAAGCCCTGCCCGCTTACGTGCCCGCGCCGAAATCCATGATGACGACCACTGATAGCGCGTCCGCGCAACCCGCAACAGACAAGACGCAAACAAACGCTCTGGTCACTCCCGTTTCCATGCTCAACCTTCCGCAGCCGTCGAACGCTCTGGCCAACGCGATAGCGCAACTGACGGGCGACGCTCCGCCAGCCCCGACCGCGCTGGTCAACAAATTAAGCAACACGACGACGCCCCCATCGGAAGTCGCTCAACCGTTGAGCGTGTCAACGACGCCGCCATCAGAAACAGCCGTCGAAGCGCGGAAGACGGCAATCGCAGCGCCGGGTGATTCGACGAAGAGCGGAGCAATCGCAGCGCCATCCGCCAGCGACAAAGGAAAGACGGGATTGTCCCGCAGGTCTGCCGCCTCATCCAATTCTATGAGGTGGGCGGCGGAGATGCGTTTGCTGCCAACAACCGAGGAGATGCGCGTCGGCGAAAAGCAGCGCATCGCGCTCGTGCTCATTTCAAAAGAGTCGCTCGGTACGACCATTGCGCGTCTTCGTTTCGACCCGCGCGTGCTGGCCGTGCGCGGCATCTCGCAGGGCGCATGGCCTGACGCTGAGAGCGCTCCGACGATCATGCAATCAATTGATCCGGCGGGGCTCGTCGCTTTTGCTATCTCGCCGCAGGCGGGCTTCCCCTTGAAGACGGGATCAAGCGTCATCCTGCTCCTCGAAATCGAGGCGCTGGCTGCGGGCGAAAGCGTCATCAGCTTCGACCCGAACGTCCAGGCCGTCGCTTCCAATGGACGCAGCGTGAAGCTGCAATTGACTGAAGTGCGCGTCACGGTGAAGTAGTATGAGAAAACAGTTGGCAGTTGGCAGTTGGCAGTTGGCAGAAGAAGAAGCGCGCGGCAAAGCTGAACGCCCGTCTTTGCTGCCCACTGCCAACTGCCAACTGCCAACTACTTCTTCATGCGGGTTCACGTTAATGGAGTTGGTCATCACGCTGACCGTGTTGACGATTCTGACGATGGGCGTGATTCCGCTCGTCCAAATCTCCGTCAAGCGACAGCGCGAGCAGCGCCTGCGCGACACCTTGCGTGAGATGCGCACGGCCATTGAGCAGTTTCATCGTGAAGCGATAGCCGCCCCTCCTGGGCGGCAACAAGCGCCGGGTCAACCGCCACAGCCACAACAACAACAGCAACAGATGCTGATAGACCCGCGCGTCAGGGTGGCGATTACCGACACTACCATCTTCACCACAGAAAACCCGGATCGCTACCCGCCCGATCTTGATACGCTCGTCAACGGCGTCAGCGTGACGCCAATCCAGTCAAACGTGCCAATGGGCGGGCCGCAAGGACCAAACGCGACCGACAATTCGCTCACGTCAACCAAGAAGAAAGTGTACCTGCGCCAGATTCCGATTGATCCGGTGACGGGCGAGAGCGATTGGGAGCTGCGCTCGACTTACGATACAAAAGACTCCGGGTCGTGGGGCGGTGAAAACGTTTTCGACGTGCGCTCGAAATCCAACGAGACGGCGCTCGACGGGAGTAAATACAGTGAATGGTAAGAAACAGTTTTCAGTTTTCAGTTTTCAGTTTCCAGAAAAACGGCACGGTGATGCGAGTCGCGCTTCTTCGCTGAAAACTGAAAACCGAAAACTGAAAACTGGATTTACGCTTCTCGAATTGATGATTGTTATCTCGATCATCGTTATTCTCGCCGTCATAGCGATGCCGCAGTATCAAAAAACTGTCCTCCACGCACGCGAGACGGTGCTGCGCGACGACCTGTTCCACTTGCGCAAGGCGATTGACATGTTCGGAGCGGACAAGGGCAAGCCGCCGCAGACGCTCGAAGATTTGGTCAGCGCCGGGTACATCCGTGAGATTCCGCTCGACCCGATCACGGGCGAGAAAGACTGGGCAATCATTACAGGCGAAGACCCTGCGTCGCTGACAGGTGAATCGGGCATCTCAAACATCCACAGCGCCTCAGGAGATACTTCGACGGAAGGCACGCCCTACAGCGAATGGTGATGAAAAGCAGAAGACAGAAAACAGAAGACAGGAGACAGGAGAAAAGAAAATCAGTAGCAGCGGTTCTCCGCATATTCATTCTGACTTCTGACTCCTGTATTCTGTCTCCTGCTTTTCATCCACTTCTCAAGCTTGTCAAATCAAAAATAATCTGATGCCTTTCAGCAAACTCGTTCGTCCGCGTTTTCCTTCAGCCGCTCTCGGCCTTGAGAGCGGTACTGCGACAGCCGTTCACCTTGAGCGCGGGCGGCGCGAAGGTTTCTCAATCAAGCGCGCGGCGACCGCCACACTCCCCGAAGGACTGCTGCGCCCCAGCTTCGATGAAGCGAACATCGCGGACACAAATGCGCTCGCGCTTCTTTTATCTGATGTGGTCTTGAGCGCAGGTTTGGCCAAGCAGCGCAAGTGGTCTCTGGCTTTACCTGAAGCCAGCACGCGCGCCGTCATCCTGACATTGGAGAGCGCGCCCGCTTCGCGCTCGGAGTTGGAAGAAGTCTTGCGCTGGAAATATGAGCGCAGCTTCGGCGCGCCGCCGGAAGAGCTGCGGGTCTCGCGGATGCGCCTGTCGCCGGACTCTCAGGGACGCCAGCGCTATCTGGCCACTGGCATACGTCTCGCCATCCTCGAAGAATATGAAAGCATGTTTGATGCGCTTAACTGGCGCACAGGGCTGATTCTGCCGCGTCATCAGGGCGAGGCGCGCTGGATCACCGGAAACGGCGCGCAGGGGGATGCGCTGCTCATCACTTCGCACGCGGAAGGATTCACCGCGCTTCTGCTGCGCGACCAACAGCCCGTCATTGCGCGCTCCGTCATGTGTGAACCGGAAGACCGCGACGACGAGCTGTATCGTCTGCTGCTCTTTTACCGCGACCGCGTGCTTTCAGCCCACGATGGCGGTGCGCCGCTCACGCTCGACCGGCTGTTGGTCGTCGGCGAAGGTTTTGACAAAGCCCACGTCAGCGAGATCGTCAACGAAACGCTTGAAGTACATTTACGTGCGCTCGGCCCCATCGAGGTCGGCCTCGCGCTCCCGTCCAACGAGTTGAGCTTCGACGCCATCGCCGCCCCCGCCGGACTGGCCACGCTGGCATGGTAAAAGCAGGAGTCAGAACACAGAAGACAGAAGTCAGAATGATAAGGCGGCAACCGTTTTTCTTCTGATTTTCTTTTCTCCTGACTCCTGTATTCTGACTCCTGTCTCCTGCTCTTGAAACTTTCCAGGTTTTGGAAGCGTAACATCAGAGCATCATGAGTATGAGTGCATCTCCCGCTGTAGTTTTTAGTAATCTCTCGGCTTTCGCCGATTGCGATCTGGTGACGCGCGCCGTGATGGGGCGCGAGGATGGGTTCGAGGAGCTTGTGCGCCGCTACCAGCGCCCGATTGCCGCCTACGTCTACCGGATGGTTGGCGATTACGAGGCGGCGCTGGATTTGACGCAGGAGGTCTTCATCAAGGTCTACAATTCGCTCCGGCGCTATCGCTCCGAATTCAAGTTCTCGACCTGGATTTACAAGATCGCGCACAACTCAGCCGTCGATCACCTGCGGCGCTCCTGCAACCGCGACCAGGCGCTGACGAGCGAGTTTGATGGAGAGCAATATGATCTGCCGCTTGAGAGCCGTAGGCTCTCGCCTGAACAGGAGAGCGAAAGAGCCGAGCGTCGCGCAGAGATCGAGCAGGTCGTTCGCGGGCTTCCAGGCGCGTACAGAGAACTCGTCCTCCTGCGCCATTCGCACGACATGAGCTATGACGAGATCGCGGAAGTCACAGGTCTCCCACTCGGCACGGTCAAGAATCGTCTCTTTCGTGCGCGCGAAACCATGCGCCAGCAGTTTGTCCAGAGAGGCATCACGGGTGTTTGATAACAGACTTTTAGATTTATGAGCCCAGACAATTCCAGTTGCCGGAGCGAAGAGATCGTCGCCTACCTTGATGGTGAGGTTGACGCTGCTGCGCTGGTGCGGCTAGAGCAGCATTTTGCTTGTTGCGAGCAGTGCGCTGCGGAGTTGCGAGTTCAGCGTCGTCTGTTTCATGAATTGGACTTCGCGCTGATGGACGAACCTGCGATTGAGATGCCGCAGAACTTCGCTCAGGTTGTGGCGGCTCGCGCCCAGTCGGACATGAGCGGCATGCGCGCCCCGCGAGAGCGAAGGCGCGCTCTCAGTTTGTGCGCCATGCTCGTGGTCGTCTCTTTCGCGCTTCTCGGCGGCACGGCCTTGGGAGAGTCTGTGTTTGCTCCCCTGCGCGCCATCTGGAAAGTCGGAGTGGCGTTGTTTAGTTTCTTAGGCCACGCGCTCTACGATGCGGGCACAGGCGTCGCCGTCATCTCTCGCGGGCTGGGCGGTCACTTGCTCTTTGAGTCGCGGGTCTCAGGCTTGCTTGTTCTCTTCCTCCTTGCGCTGGCTCTCTTCACCTTGACGCGCATGATTGTCAGGTATCACCGGACACGCATCATAGAATGAATCGGCAAGCGCACACTTTCATCCGGGAGCGTGCGCGCTTTTTTTTAGACCATTGTGAGTCAGCTTTCATTTCAGAGGTCACTGGATTTGCATTTCGCGCACGCCGTGTTGAGAGCGGCGGCGCTTCTTTCCGCGTTCCTCTTGATGGTCGTTGCCATCCATGCTCAAACCTCCGACGGTTTGCTCCCGGACGATCAAGCGCCGCTCGTCGTGGAGGGGCTGAGGGAGTCGGACGTGTTTGGCTGGGGACAATCGGTCGTCGTGCGCGGCCACGTTAGGCACGGCGTCATGGCCTTTGGCGGTGATGTCATCGTCGAGGGAATTGTCGAAGGTGACGTGGCGACAATCGGCGGCTCGGTTGTCGAGCGTGAAGGCGCGCAGGTCGGCGGCGACGTAATCGTCATCGGCGGTTCTTATCGTCGCAGCCCGACCACCGAGCAGAGACATGATCCCACGAGAGTGTCCGTCATGTTCGAGGGCTTCCAGCCGGAGCTGCGCAAGATCATGCGTAATCCTGCGAGCGCGCTTGCCCCGCAGTGGTCTATTGCTTACCTGGGAAGCCGCGTGCTGGCCGTGCTCTTCTGGTTCATCGCTTCGCTGGTGTTGACTGCCGCTACGCCCGGCGCAATCAGTCGCGCCGTGACGCGCTTGCAGTTGACCAACCTGCGCGTCGCCATCATCGGATTCCTCGGCTCAGTCTTAATGACGTTTGGTGTGGTTGCGGGCTTGAGTGTTTTGCCGACTGTGATTGGCGCGCTTGTTGGCTTGGCGGCGCTGCTGCTGCTGCTGCTGGCTTACTTGTTCGGGCGTGTTACGATTCAGGCGGCGACAGGGCAGTGGGTGCAGCGCAAATTCTTCCCCGAAAAATATCGCTCAGAGTCAATCGCGCTCCTGAGCGGCACTGTTCTCTGGGCCATTCTCTTATCCTTGCCTTACATCTGGCCGTTTGTCGGCGCGGGGCTGCTGGTGGCGAGCCTCGGCCTGGCGCTGACGGCGCGCTATCGCATCGGCTGGAAGCGTCCCCTTTAGCGTTCAGCTAATTCCCACCATCTTCTTAAAATTTCTTAAAAAATTCGGAAAATAGAGGAGACGATATGCGCTTTTCGTGCGTCTAAGACTGTCCTCCAAAGTAATACCGAATGGCAGGCAAAAGTAAGGACGAAATGAACCACGAAGTCACACGAAAGAGCACGAAACTGCTGGTCTGTTCGTGCTCCTTCGTGTTATTTCGTGGTTCATTCCTGACCCGCTATGGCCTCAGATTTTGGAACTTTTAAGCTGAGAGCCTTCAATCTCCCTTAATGGTCGCCTCCGGCCAGTAATTTCTTGATGATGTGCCGGGAAGGGCATAAAATCTGAACAATAATTGCTACGGGCGCGTAATAAAGCATCTGACCGCTCGTTTTTATATTAGCGGCAAGAGCGTTTGAGCCACTTAGTTTTACTACCGGACTGCCCGTAGCGCAGTTTTCCTTAAACTTTAGCGAGGGGAATTTTGATGAAAAAGGCTTTGGTAATATTTGCGCTCGCGTTGCTTGTCCTGACTTCAGGGACGGGCGCACAGGCGCAAGGTGACGATCCTGCAATCACTACGACACGCGTCTTCGGCAAGATTAGCGAGATTAACGCTCCCGCAGGTCAAATGGTCGTCAAAACGGACGCAGGCTCGGTCGTGACCGTGAATCTGAGCGCGAAGACGCTTTACGAGCGCATGCCGCCGGGTGAGACGGATCGCACCAAGGCCGTCAAGATTGCTTTGACGGACATCACGGTCGGCGACGGCGTCTATGCGCGCGGCTATGTTGCGACCGACCGCAAGTCTGTGCCCGCGCAGCAGGTCATCGTCGTCAGTCAATCCGATATTGCGAAGAAGCAGGAGAAAGAGCGCGGCGAATGGCGGCAACGCGGCCTCTCCGGTATCGTCGCGTCGGTCAACCCCCAGACAAAAGAAATCACGGTGACGACGCGCGCAGCCGAAGGGCCAAAGCCGGTCATCATTCCCGTTTCAGACAAAGTCAAGATGCGCCGCTATGCGCCGGACTCCATCAAGTTCAGCGATGCCAAAAAGAGTTCGCTGGAAGAGTTGAAGGCGGGCGACCAGCTTCGCGCCAAAGGTGACAAAAGCACGGATGGCGCGCGCTTTCAGGCTGAAGAGATCGTGACCGGCTCTTTCCGCACCATCGGTGGCCCAATCACAGCCGTTGACGCTGCGACGGGCGAGGTCAAGATCAATGACATTCAAAGCAAGCAGCCACTCACCGTAGTCATCCGCAAAGATTCGACGCTCAAGCGCATTCCTGCCGAGTTTATGCAGATGATGGCGCAGGGCGGTGGCGGCGGTGCTGGAGGCCCGGGCGCTGGCGCTGCTGCGCAGGGAGGCGGCGCGCGTCCCGCCGGTGGCCCCGGAGCAGGCGCTCCGCAAGGTGGGCCGGGTGGTAGCGGCTTCGATATTCAGAGAATTATTGAGAATCTTCCTGCCGCGACTCTGGCGGAATTGAAGCCCGGCGAGATGGTTCTCATTTCAAGCACGGCGGGCGCAGACCCTTCGCGCGTCACGGCCATCACGCTCGTCGCGGGCGTTGAGCCTATCTTCGCCATGCTACAGGCGAGGCAGGGCGGGCCTGCCAATCGTCCGCCTAATCTTGGCACTATTAATTTGGGCATCAGCGGGCCGTGATCGGGTCTGCGCGCCATGAGGATAGTAACTTAAAGTTGGAATGCGCACGCAACAAGCGCGCAGACTCCGACTCCATTCAAAAAGGCAATTATGATGAATCTCTCTAAAAGAATAATCGCGCGCGGCCTGAGCCTCGCGCTCATGCTGGCGCTCTCTGTTGTCGTGAGCTTTGCGCAGCAGGCGACCGGAACTTTGCGCGGGCTGGTAACGGATGAATTTGGCGGCGCGCTTGTCGGCGCAACCGTGACGGTCGTGAGCGCGAGCGGTGTCGAAAAATCGGTCGTCACAAATGATGAAGGCAACTATGTCGTCGGCGGCCTTGCGCCCGGCGCTTACACCGTGCGCGCTGTGGCAAACGGTTTCGCAGTCTTTGAAGCCACAGATGTGCAGGTCGTCACGGGACGCAACGAACCCGTTGACATCAAGATGAGCGTGACGATTGAAGAACAGAAGGTCACCATCTCCGGCGATCAAAGGAATCTCAGCACGGAATCGGAAAACAATGCCGATGCGATTGTCTTGCGCGGTAAAGACCTCGAAGCCTTGCCGGACGACCCGGAAGACCTCGCTGCTGCTTTGACGGCTCTGGCTGGCCCATCGGTCGGGCCAAACGGCGGGCAGATTTATATTGACGGTTTTACAGGTGGCCGTCTTCCTCCGAAAGAGGCCATCCGTGAGGTGCGCGTCAGCCAGAATCCGCTCAATGCCGAAAACGACCGTCCCGGATTTGGTCGAGTTGATATTCTCACCCGACCGGGCTACGACAGGTTGCGCGGCAGTGCATCCTTCCAGTTCAACGACGAGAGCATGAACGCGCGCAACCCGTTTGCGACGAGACGCGCAGATTTTCAGACGCGCCTTTTCAGCTTCACGCTGAGCGGGCCTATCTCTGCCAAGAAGTCTTCCTTCTTTCTGGATTTTCAACGGCGCGAAGAAGACGATAACGACATCATTAACGCGCTCGTCCTCGATCCGTCACTCAACACAGTGCGATTCAATCAGGTGGTGCTTCAACCGAGGCGCTTTCTGACTTTCAGCCCGCGTTTCGACTATGCGATCAACCAGAATCACACGCTCGTCGCGCGCTACACCTACTCGCGCAACACTTTTGAGAATCAGGGCGTCGGCGGTTTTTCGCTTCTCTCGCGCGCCTTCGACTCGTCCAACACGCAGCACACTTTCCAGATTACCGAGACGGCTGTGCTGAATCCGAAGGTGATTAACGAAACGCGTTTTCAGTATACCCACAGCAGCAATGAGCAGGATGGCGATAACGCCGTTCCGGGCATTCAGGTGCTGGATGCCTTCACGGGCGGCGGCTCGCAGGTCGGACTCTCCTTCAACAGGGAGAGCCGCTGGGAGTTGCAGAACTATTCGACAGCGACCGTCGGCAGCCAGCATGTCCTCAGATTCGGCGTGCGCTTGCGCGGCGTGAAAGTCACCAACGCATCTCAAAATAACTTTGGCGGGACGTTCATCTTCAGAACGATTGATGACTACAGGCGTGCGCTACAGGGTGATCCGACCGCGCGTCCATCACAGTTCACGCTTTCGGGTGGAGAGCCTCTGGCGGAGGTGAGCCAGACGGACTTCGGCGCGTTCATTCAGGACGAGTGGAGAATTCGCCCCAACCTCACCTTTACCACAGGATTGCGCTACGAATGGCAAAGCAACATCGATAGTAAATTCAACTTTGCACCGCGCATCTTCTTCGCCTGGGCTCCGGGTGGAAGCACGACCGGCACCATCGGACAGTTCGGCGCGGGTCAGCCGAAGTTTGTCATTCGCGGTGGCTTCGGACTCTTCTATGATCGCTTCAACGAAAGCGGAACGCTTCAGGAGAGTCGCTTCAACGGCATCAATCAATTCCAATTCAATGTCACGGGGCAGGACCCGGTTCTGGCTAATGTGGTCTTCAACCAGAACGGCACTGTTTCAAACATGCCGACGCTTGATACGCTGGTAGCTCTTAAACAGCCGCAGGTCAACTTCCGCGTCGCCGACAACCTGCAAGCGCCCTATACGATGCTGAGCGCCATCAACATCGAGCGACAGTTGCCGCATAACTTTACCGTCTACGGCGTGCTCGTCAGCATTCGCCAGCGACATGCCCTGTTGCTGCGCGACATCAATGCGCCGCTGCCGGGAAATCCAACTGTGCGGCCAGACCCGACACGCGGGAATATCTTCCAATGGGAATCGAGCGGCTTTTTCAACATGACGCAATTGCAGCTCGGAATCAGAAACCAGATTAGTCCTGCGCTTTCGGTCTTTGCCAACTACGGAACCGGCAAAATGGAGAGCAATACGGATTGCGTCTTCAACATACAATTCAACTGCTCGCCGTCGAACAGCTACAACGTCAACGAAGACATCGGGCGCGTCTCTTTCTTTCCGCGTCACAACTTCTTCCTGGGCGGCTCGCTTGGTATTCCAAAGCTCAAGATTTCTTTGAACCCGTTCATCATTGCGAGAACAGGACAGTTCTTCAATATCACTACGGGGAGCGACACCAACGGCGACAGGCTCTTCCTGGAGCGTCCGGCTTTTGCTTCGGCCTCGACGCTCCCCGCAAACTTGAGGTCTACGCCCTACGGCGATTTCGACATCAACCCGGCACCCGGCTCGAAAATCATTCCGCGCAACTACGGTGAAGGCCCAGGCTTCTTCTCCGTGAATCTCGGCATCAGCCGGACGTTCGGCTTCGGCGAAATGCCGGGCGCTAAACCTGCTGCGGCTGCAAGTGCGCCGCGAGGCGGAGGTGGTGGCGGAGGCGGTCTTGTTGCTGGCGGCGGCCCGCGCGGTGGAGGCGGAGCTGCCGGTGGCGGTGGTGGCGGAGGAGGCCAACGTGGTCCAGGCGCAGGGCCTGGCAGCGCTGGAGCTGAGAAGCGTTACAACGTGACGTTCTCGGTCAATATCCAGAACCTCTTTAACCGTACCAATCTTGCTACGCCGGTCGGCAACCTCAGTTCGCCGCTCTTTGGCGAATCCTTGCGGACTCTCGGAGGTTTCGGCGGCGGCGGCAATCCGGCGGCAGGCAATCGCCGCGTTCAGGCGTCAGTTCGCTTCAACTTCTAGGCAATAGCGGAAGCGAACCAGCTCGTTAATCAAGCAAAGGGGCGAGGCCACTTCTAATGGAAGTGGCCTCGCCCCTTTTCTTATGAATTCCTTTTCGACGCAAAAATTTTTGGGATTATTCGAGTGAGAATGTCACTAACTGTCTGAAGATCGTTTTTATACGCGCGCGGGCTAACCTGACTTAAACGACCAGGGAGAGTCGAAGGAGAGACGATGAGACGAGCGCACTTTTTCCCGGCAGCCTTCTTCTTTCTCGCCACCGCTTTTGCAGCGCAGGCGATTGCTCAGCAACTCGAACCGCAGAGGGCAGACCGTGCGCGCACATTTCGCAATCAGGGAGTAGAGGCTTATGACGCAGGCCGCTTCGAGGATGCTGTTGAAAAGTTCAAACAGGCAATTAAGCTAAAACCGGATTACGCGCAAGCCTTCAACGATCTGGGCATGGCTTATATCGCCTTGAACCGGCAGGCGGAAGCGCTTGAACCTTTCCGGCAGGCCGTTCGTGTGAACCCCCGGTTTGCCGAAGCGTACTACAATCTGGGAACTGCCTTTTACAATCTGGGGCAGCTTGCAGAAGCCGTCACGTCGCTCAGGCAGGCTATCAAGTGGAAGCCCGATTATGCGTGGGCGCACAACAATCTGGGCGTTGTCTATGTTGAGCTGGGACGCTTGCCCGAAGCAATTGATTCTTACAAACAGGCACTTCATTTCAAACCCGACTGGGCTGAATCTCATTGCCTGCTGGCGCGCACATATTACGAAGCAGGCCGGAGCGCGGAGGCAGTTGAATCTCTTAAGCAGGCAGTTAAGCTCAAGCCGGATTATGCTGAGGCATATAACAGTCTGGGCGTTATTTACTACAATACACGACGCAGAGGAGAGGCGTTCGCAGCTTTTCGGGAAGCCATTCGCTTTCAGCCGGAGTATGCTGTAGCGCATTACAATCTCGGCGTAATGAGTCTGGGTGAGCGTCGCAGAGACGCGGCGTTAGAGCGATACCAGACGCTCAAGAGATTGAACACCGAGCTGGCGAATAAGCTCTACGGCGGAATCTATCGCGGGCTTCTGCTGAGCGTCAGCGACAAGTAAGAGCTTCAAAGATTGTTTGTGCTCCGATGTTGAAGCCGCTGGTTTTATTCAAGGAGCTTGCAAGACGGGACAATAAAGGGATGGAGCGGCTGGCGATGGATGTAATCGGGCTGGCAGGCCAGCCGGGCGTATACGCCGAAGCTGCGATGAACAGTGCAGAAGACCTGATCGCGCGCGCGCGTCGTGGCGACGAGGAAGCCTTTCGCCTGATCTTCGAGCGTTACACGCGCCCCATCATCAGCTTCATTTTTTACATGGTCAACCAGACGGATCTGGCGGAAGAACTGGCGCAGGAAACATTTGTCCGCGCGTACAAAAGCCTCAACGCCCTGCGCGACGAAGCGAAGCTCTCCACCTGGCTCTTCGGCATCGCCAAAAACATCGCGCGCGAAGCAATCCGTGAGCGCCACAGGGAACGCGCCCGGGTCGAGCTTGGTGATCGCGCCGTGCTTGAGATGCGCGCCTCCCAGCCTTCGCCAGCCACTGAACTTCTCGACAAGGAATTAAGCAACGTGGTGCGCCACGCCTTGCTCAAGCTGGACGAGGATCAGCGATTGGTTTTCACGCTCAAGGTTTACCAGCAGCGAAGTTATGATGAGATCGGCGAGATTACGGGCTTTTCGATTCCGAAGATCAGAAATGACCTTCACCGCGCCAGAATCGAGATGCGCCGCCGCCTGAGTCCTTATCTGGGAGAAGGAAGATGAGATGTGTGGAGTGCCAACGCGAAGTCGAAGGCTACTTTGACGGCGAGCTGGACGAACAAACCCGTCGTTTGGTGGCGCAACACCTGAGCACCTGCGCTTCGTGCGCGCGCCTTTACCGGAAGCTTGAGGGCGAACAGGAGCTATACCTGCGCTACGAGTGCAACAGTGAGCCCGCGCCCGCTTTCTGGGACAATGTCATGGCGCGTGCAGCGCAAGAGAAGACCGCTCGATCCTCGCGGCCTCTGTTCCGTCTGCGCGGCTGGTTGGGCAACGCGCTGGGAAATTTCAATGCCCCGCGCCTGAGTCCTTCGCTTGCGGCCTTGATGGTGCTCGTCGCAATCGGAATCACTATTGGCGTGATGCGCTTCGTCAATTCGCGGGAAGAACAATCTGCCCCAATCAGCCTTTCTCAAAACAAAGATGTCCCTGTGACAACGCCTGCACCGATGCCGGATGAAGTTGTCACACCGTCGAATCCATCGAGAGATGATGAGGCAGGCGAGAAGATAGATAAGAGAGACGTGAACGGGCAGCCACAGCCTGTTAAAAATCGTTCGCCGCGAAAAGGAAAAAATCTGTTGGTGGCTGCGAGTAATGAAAACGCCGGACGAGCCCTCCTTAAACCAAACGTGAGGGAGCGCAAACCGACATCCGATGAGCTTGTCCGCGAGGCTGAACAGAAGTATGTTGAGGCGATAGCGCTGCTCTCAAAGGATGTCAATCGCCGTCGCTCAAGGCTCGATCCTCAGACGGCAGCGCGATTCGCGCAAACACTGGCCGCCGTTGACCGCTCCATCGCCGACACCCGCCGCGCCGCGCGCAGGCATCCCGGCGACCCGGTGGCAGCGCAGTACATGCTGACGGCTTATTCAAGGAAGGTGAGCGTGCTCCGCGAGATGGTGAGTTATTGATTCAAGCATATTTGACGTACCTGTTTAAGCACTGATGATGATGAATGAAAGAATCGGTAAAGTTTTATTTGTCTTGCTGGCGACGGCGAGTTGCTTAACGGCGCTCGCGAGTAAAAGCGTTATGGCGCAGCAGGAGGTCGTCGGCACGAGCGGTCAAAGAGAGACGGTTCGCGCCAGGCTCGAACGCGGCGGCAAGGTCGCTGTGGACAATCGAACGACGGGGCGCATCGTTATCATCGGATGGGATAAAGATACGGTCGAGGCCAGAGCGACCAGCGAGCGCGGCGTTGAAATCGTCAGGTTTGCTGTCGGCGGAGAATCGCCGGTTAAATCAATCTGGCTGAAAGCGGATTATGCGAAAATCGAAGAGTCTATGAGCCCGCGCCCCGAACCTTCTCCATCTCCTACACCTTCACCCGCGCCCGAAATTCCAGCTTCATCTAACGACCTGTCCAGACAGATTCGCATGCCCGGGGCAATGCCCTACGATGGAGTCATTGATCCTCCGATACGCGGCGACGGGCGGCCTCTCGAAGTTCATTTAGAGGTGCACGTCCCGCGTTATGCCGAGATTGAAGTGATTAAGGTCATCAGGAGCGGTGTGGAGATCACAGGCGTTGAGACTCCTCTGACAATCCTCGGCGACAAAAGCGATGTCATCTTGAGAAGCGTCGGCGCGGTCGAGGTGCGCACGCGCTCCGGCGCGGTCGAAGTGGAGAACGCGAGCGGCCTGGTTGACGTGGTCACGGTGAGCGGGGCTGTCCACGTGCGGCGCGCTGGCAATGATGTGCGCGTGCTTTCGATTAACGGCGAGGTCGAAATAGAATGCGTGCGCGGGCGCGTCAATGTTGATAGTACCGGCGGCTCGATCAAGCTGGACAATATCTATGGCGACGTTGATGCGGGTACGTCAAACAGCGACGTTCTTTTTACAGGCGCGATTCGTGAAGATGGACGCTATCATCTCAAGTCCATGTCCGGCACAGTCGAGATGGCCTTGCGCGACAAACCGCCGGGCTTCACAGCCGCGCTCTCATCTTATCGCGGCCCTATCGAGAATCAGATTCAACTGAAAATCAAACAGGCAGCGCAACACGAAGAGACGATCAACCGCCGCATCATCGGTCGCTACGGGGATGGACAAGCGCAGATCACGCTCGATACGTTCGATGGGAAAGTTAAGCTCGGCAAACTCGCACCCGGCGCGATGAAAGAATGCAAATAAGGCAAAAGTAAAAAGGTAAAAGGCAAAAGTCAGGCGGAGAACCACTTCTTTATTAAAAGTGGCTTCCCCTGACTTTTGCCTTTTACCTTTTACCTTTTTACTTTGCTTTACACGCTCAGGATTTCGGTCTCTTTGGACTTCATCAGGTCGTCAATCTTGCCGATGTAGGTGTTGGTCATCTTCTGAACTTCATCCAGGCCATCGCGCTCGGCGTCTTCCGAGATGGTCTTATCCTTGAGCAGCTTCTTTAAGCGATCATTGGCGTCGCGGCGGAGATTGCGAACCGCTGTGCGGTGTTCTTCGGCGTATTCGTGGACTTGCTTGGCCAGTTGCTTGCGGCGTTCTTCCGTCAGTGGCGGAATCGGAATGCGCACGAGCTTGCCGTCGTTTGATGGATTGAGACCGAGATCGGCGGCGCGGATAGCTTTCTCGATTGCGCCGAGCTGCGTTTGATCCCAGGGCTGCACGGTGAGCATCTGCGGCTCAGGCACATGCACAGATGCCATCTGGTTGAGCGGCGTCGGTGTGCCGTAATACTCGACCATCACGTTGTCGAGCAGGGAAACGGCGGCGCGCCCCGTGCGGACAGTCGCCAGCTTGCGCCTGACATCCTCAATCACCGCCTCCATTCGCGGTCGCGTTTCCTTGATGACATCTTTCTCACTCATAAAATTTTTCTCCGAAAAAATTTAAAGTGATGAGTGATGAGTAATGAGTGATGAGTGGCAAATCGCTTTTACTCATCACGCATTACTCATCACTCATCACTTTCTTTCCACGCTGACGCGCGTGCCCACACCTTCTTCACCCATGACGACGCGCATGATGTTGCCGTGATGGCGCATGTTGAAAACGATGATGGGGAGATTATTATCCATGCAGAGGCTGATGGCTGAGGCGTCCATCACCTTCAACTGTTTTTCGAGAACTTCCTGGTACGTGATGCAATCAAAACGAGTGGCCGTTTCATCTTTCATCGGGTCGGCGCTATAGATGCCTTCGACTTTGGTCGCCTTGAGAATCACGTTGGCTTTGATTTCCAGCGCGCGGAGCGCGGCGGCGGAATCGGTCGTGAAATAAGGATTGCCCGTGCCAGCGGCGAAGATGACGACGCGCCCCTTTTCGAGATGGCGAATGGCGCGCCGACGGATGAAAGGCTCTGCGAGCTGCGGAATCTCTATGGCCGACATGACACGCGTGTACACGCTGAGCTTTTCGAGCGCGTCTTGCAGCACGACCGCGTTCATGATCGTCGCCAGCATCCCGATATAGTCGGCGCTGGAGCGATTCATGTTGCCCGCGCTCTTTGAGACACCGCGAAAAATGTTGCCGCCTCCGACCACGACCGCAACTTCCACCTCCAGTTCGCGCACGGCCTTGATTTCTTCGGCGACAGTGCGCGCGACATCAACGTCAATGCCGTAGTTTTCCGTGCCCATCAAAGCCTCGCCGGAGATTTTCAGCAAGATACGGCGAAAGGCCGGTTGAGCGACGTTCGATGCGGTGGCTTCTGCTGGCATAAGTTTCGGGTTTCGTTTGACGCTCATTCGGGGTTCGTTTTAACTCGTAACCCGAACGCGCGCAACTCGCAATTAATTTCCGCCTGCGAGCGCAGCGACCTCACCCCCGAAATCGTCGTCGCGTTTGGCCAGCCCCTCGCCCATCTTGTAGCGCGTGAAGCGGCGGATGGAGATACGCTCGCCCGTCTGTGCGGTTTTCTCCTGAATTAAATCCCCTATGCTCTTCGCCGGGTCTTTGACGAAAGGCTGGTCAAGCAGAACTGCTTCCTCGTAAAACTTGTTCAAGCGCCCTTCGACAATTTTATCAATGACTTGATCGGGCTTGTTCGCGTTCTTGGGATCGTTCTGAGCCTGCGCACGTGCAATCTCGCGCTCCTTGTCGAGCGCATCCGCCGCAACTTCCTCGCGCGAGACGAAGCGCGGCTCGGAGGCTGCGATGTGCATCGCGATATCTTTGATAAGCTGTTGAAACTCTTCTGTGCGCGCGACGAAATCAGTCTCACAGTTAATCTCTACAAGCACGCCAACCTTGCCGCCCATGTGAATGTAAGACCCGACAGCGCCTTCCGCCGCGATGCGGCCTTCCTTCTTGCGCGCTGAGGCCAACCCACGCTTACGCAGAATTTCAATCGCCTGCTCTTCACTACCATTTGCTTCTATGAGCGCACTCTTGCACTCCATCATGCCTGCGCCCGTCTTCTCACGAACCGATTTGATGGCGCGCGATGTAATCTCTGCCATAACTTCTCCTTGATAAGAATTCAGGAGTCAGAATCCAGAATCCAGAATAAAAGGCTGAAAACCGTTTTTTGTTTTCTTTTCTTCTGGCTTCTGAATTCTGGCTTCTGGATTCTGCTTTACAAAAAATTGCGCAGCCCGGCGGAAACACCCGCGCCTGTGGACTGCGCTCGCCGTAAAATTGAGACCGTTGAACTTTTTAGCTTGCGACGCCGACCGATTCAGCGCCTTTGTCCTGTTCGGCGGATGACTCGTGCTGCGACTCGGCTTCGTCGCCGCCGCCGCTCGCTCCGCGAACGGGCGCGCCAGTTCCTGCCTCTGGATGATCGCCGATGCTGTCGGGCTGCTGTCCCGTTGTGCCGAAGCCCTGATTGCCCGGAACAGACACTTGAGTCTCGGCGGAAGGCGCAGCCGCACTCATGTCCGTTGCGTTCTCCGCTTCACGTCCGGGATCAACACTCGTCGTCACGCTGCTGGTATTATCAGCACTGGCGCTCGCGCGTCGGCGCGATGTTGCAGCGTCACCACCGCCGTCTCCTGCGGCAGTCTCCGCCTGCGCCTCGCCTTCCGCACTTTCAGCGCCTTCTGTGAGCATCTGCTGGCCTTCGAGGACAGCATCGGCAATGCGTGAAGCAAATAACCGAACCGCTCTCAGCGCGTCATCGTTGCCAGGGATAATGTAGTCAATTCCTTCGGGCGAGCAATTTGTGTCAACGACTGCAACGACAGGGATGCCGAGACGATTAGCCTCCGCCACAGCGATCTCTTCTTTGCGAACATCAATGATGAAGATGGCGTCGGGCAGACGAGTCATCATCTTGATGCCGGAGAGATTTTTGTTGAGACTCTCGCGCTCGCGGTCGAGCTTGATGCGTTCCTTTTTGGTGAGCTTCTCGGCGCGCCCATCGGTTTGCATCGCTTCGAGGTCTTTGAGGCGCTTGATGGATTTCTGGACGGTCTGGAAGTTGGTCAGCAGACCGCCGAGCCAGCGTTGATTGATATAGTACATCCCGGCGCGCTCCGCTTCCTCGCGGATGGCGTCCTGCGCCTGACGCTTCGTGCCGACAAAGAGCACGGTCTTGCCGCGATCTTCGCCCACCAGGTCTGTGACAAACTGGATGGCGTCGCGGAACATGCGCTGCGTCTTCTGTAGATCAATAATGTAGATGCCGTTGCGCTCGCCAAAAATGTATTCCTTCATTTTCGGATTCCAGCGCCTGATCTGGTGGCCGAAATGTACGCCAGCCTCCAGCAATTCTTTCATCGTAACCGAAGCCAAATGGAACTCTCCTTCTCAGTGAATTGGTTTAATGTACTCGCCGCCGCCATAGTGACTTCCTCAGGGGAAGCAACCAATCAAGACGGGCGACAATGGACTAGAATAGTTTTCAGTTTCCGGTTTTCAGTTTTCAGAAACAAGCAACCTGCTTTTACTGGAAACTGAAAACTAAAAACTGAAAACTGTTTATCGTTTCGAGAACTGGAAGCGCTTGCGTGCGCCTTTCTGTCCGTATTTCTTGCGCTCTTTGATGCGCGGGTCGCGCGTGACCAGGCCAGCGTGCTTGAGGGTCGGGCGCAGGTCTGCGTTGAACTCCATCAGGGCGCGCGTGATGCCGTGGCGAATTGCTCCGGCCTGTCCCGCCGGGCCGCCGCCGTCAACGTTGACGAGAATGTCGAACTTGTTGACAGTTTCGGTCAACCGCAGCGGCTGGAAAATAATCATCCGCAGCGTCTCGTTCGGGAAATACTGCTCGAAAGCCTTCTTGTTGATCCTGACTTCGCCCGCACCGGGTCGTAAGTAAACGCGCGCCGTAGAGCTTTTGCGTCGTCCCGTTCCGTAATATTGAATTTCAGCCACAGCTTTTCCTATCCTTCTAATCTACTGCTTAAATGTCATTCTTGATTCAGGCCGGAGGTGATTTCGAGCGGTTGAGGCTGCTGAGCGGCGTGGGGGTGATTGGCGTCTCGGTAAACCTTCAGCTTTTTAGCCATCGCCTTGCCCAATTTCGTCTTGGGCAGCATGCCTTTGACCGCCGACTCGATGACGCGCTCCGGGTGCTTCTCAAACTGCTCTTTGACAGAGACCTCGCGCAAGCCGCCCGGATAGAGCGTGTGGCGGCGATAAACCTTCTGCTCGGCCTTTGACCCCTTGAAGACAGCCTTGCTCGCATTAATCACGATGACGTGGTCGCCCATGTCCATGAAAGGCGTCCACTGCGGATTGCGCTTGCCGTTAAGCAGGCTGGCGATTTCCGTCGCGAGCCGCCCGACCGTCTGCCCCGCCGCATCAACGACGTACCATTTGCGATTTTCGGCAAGCCCCTTGCCGCTGGGAAAGTATGTTGACATAGATAACTCTCTCTGGAATAAGCGTCTGGAACGCGAACGGATAGAATAACGAAATGCTCAGAAAATTGTCAAGTTAAAGGCGGCAAGGGCGCGTCCTGACTTCTGTGGAAAGCACATCACCAACTAATCAAATAGATGTCAGACCTCGCAGCGTATTTCTCTTCCTTTAACTCTGCCTTTCCTGAATTTAATCTCTTTTTCGGTCAACGTCGGCGTCCCCCTGGGGGGCTTTACGCCTGATGGCGCTATCCAGAACTCCATCATCGGTTCTTCACGATAGCCGCCGTCAATCACTTCGATTCTCGAAGCTTCTATACCTCTACTATTGGTTAAATAGTCAATCCAGGGAGTCATTCGCGCTTTTGCTTCTCCGCGTCGCGGCAGCAGTTTCACTTCCACGTACCGCTTCGTCCTCCTGTTGTAAATGTTACTGAGATAGCTTTTCCCGCCATAAAAGATGATGTAGCCCTTCATGGTCGGTTCTTGTTGTAGTTGGATTGCCAGATTATCCAAACGAGCTTTGGCGTCTTCACAGTTAACTTGCCCCATCTCGTCAAACTTCCTGGCTTCCTGCTGCGCGAAAGCGGTGGCTGTGAACACGAAGAAGCAAAGGAATACAATTTGAAGTTTTGTTTTCATCTCTCAGTTTCGCCTTTCATGGTGACGATTACGACCTCCCTTAACATGCCGAGAGGCTCCCGAGCGATTGAACGCTTGAGAGCCTCTATGGTTCTTCCGGCTGTTGGATGGATGTGCTTATGGCGTTGACTTTGGCTGCGTATCCGGCTGAGTGCCAGTGTTGCGCTTCAGCTTCGGCGGATCAGCCGGTTTCCGGTCGGACGGAGTAGTTCCGCTATCCGAAGTTCCCGTCGAGCCGTCGGGCGCGGGCGGTTGGCGTCGCTTCAAAGTAGGCCGTCCCGGCGTTCCGTTCTCATCGGCGGCGATGTTCCCGGCGGTTGAGGCTTTCGCGTTCGACATTCTCATCAATCGAGCTTTGACTCTCTGAAATTCAGAGGTGCTGATGGCGTACTCTTCCTTCTCAGGGAAACGCGACACGAGCGTGAGCGATGCGGCGCGCCTTTCGGGCGGCTGTGGATGAGTCGAAAATGCCTTCGAGAGGAAGCCGGGCTTCTTCTGGTTCTTCGCCGCCAGCTTCTCAAACATCGTCGCCAGCGCATTCGGGTCGTAACCGGCAGCGTATAGATACTGCACACCCAGCTTGTCTGCCTCAGACTCGGCGCTGCGGCTGAACTTCATAAAGCCCAGCAGCGCGGCCAGCGGGCCCGCGTTATTGACGATCAGTCCGGGGATGCCGCCGAGGAAAATCGAACCCGCCATCAGTCCGTACTGTGCGAGCGTGGCTTTCGCCTGGTTCTCGACGGCGTGCCGTGCGGCGACGTGCGCGATCTCATGTGCCATCACGCCCGCCAGTTCCGCCTCGTTATCAGCGCCGAGAATCAATCCCTTGTTGACGTAGAAGAACCCGCCGGGCAGGGCGAAGGCATTGACCTCGTCGGAGTCAATCACCTTGATGGTGAACGGCACTTTGGCGTCCGAATGGAGAACGATGTTCTGACCGACGCGATTGACGTACTCCGTGATGACTGGATCGTCAACGAACTTCGCTTCTCTATCCACTTCGGCGGCCAGATAGCGGCCAAGCGCGACCTCTTTCTCCAGCCCGCCTGACATCCAGGAGATGAAGCCGCCGTTGATCTTGCGCTTGCCGATCATGGCCGGGTCTTCATCGGTCGCGAGCGCCTTGCCGTTCGTTGGTGCGCTCGCGGTCGCCGTCGGCTGCTGTTTCTTGTCTTGCTTGGTTTTAGAATCCTGCTGGACTGTGGTGCTGGCGGTCTGCTTATCCTGTTGCGGCTGCTGTGCAGGCAGAGCGACGACGGCCACTGCGCTCGTCCATAGACTAAAGGCGAGCATGAGAGCCGTCAGAACGCGGGAGAAGCGATTATTCATGGTGAAAAGCCTCCAAAAACTTGTGAATGCCGGGGCGATTGGTTCGACAGGCCGCTCTCCTTGTGAAAAGCAAGCTCGGAAAAAAATCGCATCAAGCCATGTCCGTTAGAGCATGGCGAAAAATGTTTTCAGTTAAGAGGAGCGCGCTCTAAATGCTACTTGGTCGGTCAGAGCCGATCTTTTGTGGCTATCTTTCTCGGCGCGCAAGCCTTTGATGCGCCTGCGAGACAAGAGGGTTGCGCCTGTCTCAGAGTAAAACTTCAGGTCGAAATTGTCCTTAAAGGGGCGTCCGGGGCTGGGGCATTATACAGCAGTGTGCCTTGAAAAGTATAAATATTGCGCCACGTACCCGCGCATGCTACAGTCCAAATGAGTGCGGCCTCACCGCCTGTTTTCTTTCCCGGAGAGTGTATTTGAAACGCGCGCAGGAAAAGATTAAGGATTTAGTCGAGCCACGGGCGTTCACCGAGGTTCAAAACTACTCAGACGACCCGGCACGCGCGCTGGACTCTTACCTGTTCACGGACGCCACTTCAGACCTTTTCGCACGCTGGCTCGATGCGCTCGCCAGCCTTTCCAGCAACCAAGGGACGGCACGCGCTCTGGCGGGCTTTCGCGGCGTCGGCAAAAGCCACATGCTCGCCGCTTTCGGCGCTCTCGCCTCTTTGCCGGAACTGCGCCGGACGGTCGCCGACACACATGTCGCCACGAGCGCAGGTCGTCTCAGGAAAGAGCGTTACAGGGTGGCGCGGGTCGAGAGAGGCACGCGCCCCACGCTGCAAGAAGAATTGAGCGAAGCGCTTGGCGGCGACCTTGAGGTCTGGAAACGAGAGCCCGCCAAGATGCTTGCTTTCGCCGCAGGTTTGTCGGAGACGCCGCTCGTGCTGGTGATAGACACGGCCTCTGAGCGCGAGAACCGTGTCGAACGCGATGACGGCCTGCTCTTGAGCGAATTGGCAAATGCTGCGCGAGACGTGAGCGTCTTTGTCGCCCTCGCGCTCGACGACGACATCGCGGGAGCGGACGGCGCAAACGTCGCAGTTTCGGGTGCGTTCCAGATAGATTACCTCGACCCGGAACATCTTTACAGAATCACAGACACGCACCTCTTTCAAAAAAACGCACAATCGCGCGAAGCCTTGCGCGAGATGTACAGAACGCTCAGAAGTGCCGTGCCGGGTTTCAACTGGAGCGAGCCGCGCTTTGCTGCCATCTATCCGATGCACCCTTTGATTGCCGATGTCGCGTCGGCAGTCCGGCTCTACGTGCCGACGTTTGCCTTCCTGCCATTCGCTGCCGCCGCGGGCGCGCACGCCGTCAATCGCCCGGCGCTCTCTCTGGTTGTCCTGGACGAATTGTTCGACCGCACCGAAAGAGGGCTACGCCGCGCGGAAAATCTGAAAGATGCGCTCTTAGCTTACGATCATCTGGCGCGGCACGGCGTCTCGCAGGTTCCCGTGATGCAGCGTCTTCAGGCCAAGCTCGTGCTGAAGGGAATGTTCATATTGTCGCTGGACGGGCGCGGCGCGACGGCGCGCGAACTGGGCGCGGCGATGCTGCTCTACGACGAGCAACACCCGGCAGCCGCCATCGAGCGGATTGAAAATGTCCTTTCCATCTTCGCTCAGGCCGCGCCGCCCGGCTCTCTCCTGAAAAGCGAAGATAAGGGCGAGGCTCGTTATCATTTCAACATCGCGCAGCCTGCCTCTGTGATCGCCCCGCCTGTTTCCTTATCCACGCCGGATGTGGCTCAAGTCAGCGAAGCCGCGACGGAAGAGCCGCCGCTGCGCCACGTGACTTTGGCTGACGAAGAACTGGTTGAATGGGCGTCCAGACTGACGGGGCGCGAGGTTGCCGCAGCGCTCTCTGACCCGGATGCGCGCAACCATCTGCGCAACGCCCTCGCCGAATGGCTCAAGACGTGGAGCGACGCCAATCCTCTCAAGCACTTCGACTCTCTGGAAGATGAAGGTTTGACAACGCGCGTCTGGAATCTGGCTGAAAGTTTGCGTAAAAGTTTTGGCAGCACGGCGGTCGCCATCGAGGCGATAATTTCAAAGAACATCTCGCTCGAAGAAGGCTTGCAACGGGTGGCGAACGCCTTCGGGCATTCAGCCGAAAGACACGCGCGAAACATGGAACAGCTCGCCGAGTTAACGAGCTTCGTCAAAGAATTACCCGAACGAAATCGCGCACGCGCCTATCTCAGTCTGGCAGAGCCGACCGGGATTGACGAGGTTGAAAGTGCGCGCCGCGAGCTGCTGGTGATAGCCGCAGACGTGCATAATCTTTTCGATGAAGAGTCTGTCAATCGCTTCAATCTTCTCTGGCGCGAATTCCACGCGCGCTACACAGAGCATTACGCGAAGACACACGACGAGACGCTGCACGACGCGACACGTCGCCAGCAAATTGAAGCACAGACGCGCAGCGATGAATGGCGCGAGTTTGAAGCGCTGTCACAGCTACAGCTCGTCAACCGGCGCTACTGGGACGAGGCGACCGCGTTGCTTGAGAACGCGCGTCACGCAGAATGCGAGCTGCCCGTGCGCGAACTGCTCACGGAGCATCCTTTATGCGCCTGTCGCTTCCGGCTCGCGTCGGCTGAAACTCTGGCGCGCATTCCGCAGGAAATCAGCGAGATGGTTGAGCGGGGGCGTGCCGCTTATCGTCGTACGCTACTTTTCCTCAGCACGCCGCTGGCGATTGCTCTCGACGCACTCGCGCGAAAAGACGGTGATACGGAAACTGCCAGCCGGGCGCGCTCACTTTCGGGTGCATTCGCGCAAGGCTCAGGCCCGGCGCAGTTTTCTACGGCAGACGTGCGATTGATTGAAAGCGCGCTTGAAAGGATGTCCTCGCCGCCCCCTGTACGCCTGCATCTACCATTGAGTGATTACGGATTGCTGACGCGCGATGAATTGCGCGCACGACTGAACCAGTGGCTCGACGATCTGCCGAACGAGCCTGCGGTCGTCGAAGTCGTTGACCGGGAAAACGGCGATGGCAGTTGAGCGCGAAAGCGGCAGGACAAAGGCCAGGCGGCAAATGATGAAGCGAAAGCCGACCGTCGCAATCATCGGAGCAGGTCGTCTGGGGACAGCGCTCGCTCGCGCTCTCGCTTCGCACGGCTACAAGGTTGAAGCGGTGATGGCACGCACCATCCGCCATGCCAGGCGCTGCGCCGAACTCGTCGGCACACACCCTCTTGCTCTCGCTTCCGCACAACTCGATCAGCTTCCCGCCAGCGATATTCTTTTCATCACCACGCCCGACGATGCGATTACAGAAGTCGCCGCCGAACTTGCCGCGACGATTGGTAGCCATACAGGGAAGGTGAAAAGCGTTGGCAAAGGGAAGGGCAATCGCGGGCGGACTGTGTTGCATGCCAGCGGCGCGCTCTCGTCCGCAGCTTTGCAGAGCTTGCGCGATGCGGGCTTCGCCACCGGCTCGATGCATCCGCTCGTGTCTGTGAGCGATCCCCTCCAGGGCGCAAAGAGTCTGGGCGCGGCCTTCTTCTGCGTGGAAGGCAGCGTGGTCGCAGTTCGCGTGGCGCGCTCCGTTGTGCTTGCGCTCGGAGGGCAGAGTTTTTCCATCAGCGCAGGTGACAAGGCGCTTTATCATGCGGCGGCGGTGATGGCTTCCGGCCACACGACTGCGCTCTTCGACATCGCAATGGAAATGCTCGTGCGTTGCGGCCTCGCGCCGCGCCGCGCTCGCGCCGTGCTCCTGCCGCTTTTGAGAAGCACGCTGGAAAACCTCTACACGCAGGACCCGGCACACGCGCTCACAGGAACGTTCGCCCGCGCGGATAAGACGACCGTAGGAAGACATCTGACTGCGCTTCGCTCGCGGAGAATGGAAGATGCGCTCGCGGCATACATGCTGCTGGGAAGACGATCTTTGCAACTGGCGAAAGCGGCGGGCGTTTCCCCGGATGCCCTGAAAGAGATTGCGCGGGCGTTGGCGAAATCCGCAAAAATGTAAACTTGACCCTGAAAGGGTCACATACAATAGCCGGGGGCAACGCCCCCGGAATAACGCGCGAAAAAGATTCCCGACCCTGAAGGGGTCGCACATGCAAGGTTGAATGTGCGACCCCTTCAGGGTCGAAACTATTTATCTCGTCCAACCGGGGGCGGCGCAAACTCCCGTTTGCTTGCCCCCGGCTATTTTATTTCTCCCCTTCTGGGAGAGGGCGTGTTTACTTGCGCTGCTCACTTCTTTGGCGTTAGAGTTTGCAGCCATCCCCTGCATAACATCACGTGCGAAAGGATTCCGCGCCGCTCGCAATGGAAAACACACCCAGCGCCAGTTACAGCCTGACCCTGCGCGTCAGGCTGGCCAGCCGCACCGGAACACTCGGAGAATTAACCACAGCCATCGGACGCCTCGGCGGCGACATCGGCGCGATAGACATCGTCAGCGTCGGTGGCGACGCAGTCGTCCGTGACATATCCGTCAACGCCCGCTCAAACGAGCATGGCGAGCAGATCGTCGAAGTGGTGCGCGACATAGACGGTGTCGAAGTCGTCAACGTCTCAGACCGCACGTTCCTGATGCACATCGGCGGCAAGATCGAAGTCACCTCAAAAGCTCCTTTGAAGACGCGCGACGATCTTTCGATGGCCTACACGCCCGGCGTGGCGCGCGTCTGCGAAGCGATCCACCGCGACCCCGAAAAAGCTTTCACGTTGACGATCAAGAAGAACACGGTCGCGGTCGTGACGGACGGAACGGCTGTGCTCGGTCTTGGCGACATCGGCCCGGCTGCCGCCATGCCCGTGATGGAAGGCAAGGCGATGCTCTTCAAAGAATTCGCGGGCGTGGATGCCTTTCCCATCTGTCTCTCGACAAAAGACCCGGACGAGATCGTCAGAACCATCAAGGCAATCTCGACCGCGTTTGGCGGAATCAACCTCGAAGACATCTCCGCCCCGCGCTGCTTCGAGATTGAAGACCGCTTGAAAGAGGAATTGGATATTCCTGTCTTTCACGACGACCAGCACGGCACGGCGGTCGTGGTGCTCGCGGCGTTGATTAACGCGCTGAAGATTGTCGGCAAGCGTATGGAAGATATTAAAGTCGTGGTCAACGGTGTGGGTGCGGCGGGCGTCGCCTGCTCGAAGATTATCATGGCGGCGGGTGTCAGGAATATTGTCGGCTGCGACCAGAAGGGGGCGCTCTATCGCGGGCGCACCGAACACATGAACTGGGTCAAGGACTGGTACGCGCGCAACACCAATCCCGATAACGAGCAGGGAACGGTTCACGACGCGATGAAGGGCGCGGATGTCTTCATGGGACTCTCTGCGCCGGGCGTTATCACGACAGATGATTTACAGAAGATGGCGGCGCAGCCCATCGTCTTTGCGATGGCGAACCCGACGCCGGAAATCATGCCGGAAGAGGCCGAACCCTTTGTTGCGGTGATGGCAACCGGGCGCTCAGACTATCCGAACCAGATCAACAACGTCCTCTGCTTCCCAGGCATCTTTCGCGGCGCACTTGCCTGCCGCGCCTCGCGCATCAACGAAGAGATGAAACTCGCCGCCGCCCACGCCATCGCCGGAATCATCTCGGACGCAGAACTTCACCCCGACTACATCATCCCTTCCGTCTTCGACAAACGAGTGGCCGAAGCAGTCGCCCGCGATGTCGAAGAGGCAGCCTACCAGACAGGCGTTGCGCGGCGCGACCGCGCGCATGTTGATTCGACAATCTAAAGCAATTTTTTCAGGCTTGTGTTTTGCGAGCGGAAGGTTTGCACTCGCTGGCACGTGCCGCCTGTCTGTTCCTCTCGGCTTGAGTCCCTGCCGCAGAAGGCGCGTAGTTCTTGACATCTCGTCCTGACGAGCATATTTTGCCCACGTTTTAGCTTATTCCTTACGCGCTCGCGTCCGCCGTCTAATCTGACCTCACGTTAGCCGTATTTCTCCTGACTTGATTGATACTTATTGAGGGTTTTTCATTTCTTGTCAGAGTTAGACGGCGATTTGGGCGTATTTGATGGCGGCGATTAGTACGTCTAATAGTAGAGCGCATCTCATAAATGCTTAAAAACATGAACCACGAAATAACACGAAACGGCACGAAACAAATTTTAGTGCTCTTTCGTGTCATTTCGTGGTTTCGCTGTGATGCGTTTCTATTTATGAGACCGCTTCTAGTTAGACACGCCTCGCACAAACAAGACAGCCATGTCTGAGCCCTTATTCTTTCGATGTTCTTGCGGTTCTTCAACCCTATCTCGATAACCAGAGATTTTCTTTTACTGCAAAGACGCTAAGAAAGAGTTGAGTCCTTTAACGTCAAGTGCAGCCTTCAACTTCGCTGTATTCACCGCGTCGAATATGGCATATGCTTCATCACAATATTTGTCCACAAAGGCCCACGTTATCTGCTGCTTTTGCCCCCAGGTAACACAAACCGGGCCCAGTTTTGTATACCCTGGAACAAGCACGTAATGCCCTCCCCACGAGTTAGGCTTGGAGTCCGGGCCACTAACTACGTCCCAAGGTTTACCGGCTTGGATCTGGGCTTTCGCACTGTTGGGAAGAGACAGCCCTAATCCGATGCCGACATCTAAGAAGATAGCCCGCTTAACTTCTGTGTGGTTCGTCTGATTGATTTGAGCAAAAGCTTTGATCTTGAGGAGTTGTTTTGCTGCAGTCCACCCTTCCTTCCGCCACACCTTTAGTGAATCTAGCACAACAAGGCCGTCATCTGCCCCGCCCGTCTCTTTGAAGTATTCATCAGTCACCTCATCATCAGTTATGGTGATGACGGCTCCTTGTTCAAGATCCTCAAAGCGGAGTGTCTGATGTGCCCTCCCTGAAATTACACAGCACCCGAACGTGTCATTCGCAAACATTGGCAGAGGGATGCCGGTATGTTTTAAATCGAAGTCGAATTCTGAAGGCAAGGTTGGCGGAGCTTTGAGGATCGCGGCAAATTTTAAGTTGCGAATATCACGCTTAACTGGGGCTTTACCCAGTTTGAAGAGCTTGTGTGATTGAATTCCTTTAGCACTTGGCACGATGCGATCTCCTTTGAAAGTTGTAGAAAGAGTCTGAACTCGGTTTCAGAGCACGCAATTTCGCATTACATTTGTTTTCCTATCCCTGGGATCGCTTGGAATTTTAATAATGCGCTCTATATTTGCTTCCGTGTACTAATGCCCCGAACGCATGTAAAAACTATCAAATGAGTCGAAAGTTGTGATCTAAGCAATCGGCCTCATTTAAATATGATAAATAGAGGCAAAACGTCTCACCCTTGTTAGCATTCGTGATTTAGCCACCACCTTTCCTTACTATAACCTTAGCTCTGGAAGGGCTTCTCTTCTTTCATCAGTTCTGAGTGCTTTAACTAATCGCTTGAACTGCTCTTCAAACTTCTGATTGTCTGCCTCTCACGCGTCGAACAGTTCCTTTCGTGTCAGGGGTTGGGAGCGACTCGTCCTTGCAGGCGGTCTAACAAGTCGCTCAACCCGACCCGCGATAGGATGGCTTTCATCATCCCGCTTTGCGGTGTAAATTGAAGGCTGTTCGCGCGGGCGGGTTATCTCCCGCGTTAGGCGTTCGCGCTCTTTGTTAGCCCTGAAACTTACCGCTTATCGCTTTTGGAGCAGGCTGGAGGATCAGGAGGTATCCCGTCGAGCGTCTACAGAATGCCCGCCGCGAGATCGTCTGCAACCCCACGGCTGGGTCGCCGAGGACGACGTGTGTGGGAGACCACCGATAGATGACAACGAAGTGCCCGCCGCCGACCCGGAGCATATGCGCGATTGCGGGCAACCTGCAGTGCGGGATATCGTCGTACGAAGCTTTGACGCCCTCGGCAAGGAACCCTATGCGTTTTGCGACTCCCGAGAGGGTCAAAAGATCCGTACCCCAACGGTCAAGTGCTATCTCGTCGGCGAGATCGTCATAGGCGAATGGGCAACCGTGATAGGCCGCGACGGTGGCGAGCGCTGCTGGCCCACAGTCGTTGCCCCGGCTCTGGCGGACCAGAGGGAGGTCTTGCGACAAGGCGCCACGCATCCTGCCGAGCGTATTCACTTTGACAACCTAGAACTTGCCCTTGAAAGAGAGCGATCTTAAGGTGGCGCCGACGTGTTCCTTGATCCATCTCCCAGCCGCCTTGACCCGATCCCAGAACGACCTCCCGCCGCGTACCAAGCGTAGCTCATCATCGGTAACCAATTGAATTCCTCGTGTGTTATTCATCATGTGGCACCCCTTCCTGGGGTAGTTGGTCATTTTCACTGTGTAACAAAGAGATATCAGTCGTGAGTGAAAATTAGACGCTTTGGCTTTGTGTGTTCATCAACGCGCAAAGCTTACAGTGAGGCTAATAAAGGAGACTCTTATTAGCAGGGAGCGAGGAGTCTTGCCTGGCTACAAACAGCAATACTCATGCCGACCACAATGCCAATCTCATCCAGTCTCTTTTCGCCTAAAAGAGAGTTTAGTCGCAGCTAGAGTTAACGAGGTGTCTTTAAGAGAGGACAGATGTGAGCAGTAAGTGCGTACTTCTGTTGACACCTACTTTCCATCTAACGTCAGAAATGATCCACTACCAAAATTTACTGTAAGCGGCATGATAAATGTGAAACCCGCGTCTAACAACTCATTCCACCGGAGCGGAAATAGCTGGCGTCTTCTGGCTGAGAGACAGCCCTCTTAACATGGTCAAATCAGTTGTCAGGCGATTCTGAGCCTGATGATTGACATTCAGAATTAATAAGCCTATCGTGATTTGTCTCAGTCCTGCTAACGAGAATTATCTTCGTTAACCTCATCGTTCATCTCAGAGAGTCGTCTTGAAGTAAGGGGCAAGCCAATGTATAAGCCTTCACGGTCCTCACAGGGTAAGCAACCTCACTTATCAGCGCAGGAACAAATGAGAAAGCAGCATCAATCTCATCCGCGCGCCGTGCAGCCCAAGATCGCTAGAGCACCCCAGAAGCTAAAGCAGCCGGTCGCGCCACCTGTGTATCGCCCACAGCCCGCGCCAAAGGTTTTGCAGAGAAAGATGGCGACGACTCGTCAATCGGCTAATCAAACGAAGCCCACGCCGGTCGCCCCGCCTGCTTACCGCCCGCAGCCAACGCCGAAGGTCTTGCAGGCGAAGCCGTCTGTGCTTCAACCGAAGACCGAGGCCGGAGCCAGAGTGCCGCCGACCGCGCCTGCCCTGTACAGGCCGCAGCCAACGCCGAAGTGCCTTCAGGCGAAAATGATACGGACGCCAACTGCGCCTCCGGTCTTGCAAACGAAAAGGGCAGGCATCAATCCGCGAGAACAGTACAGGCATGATACAAAGCGAGAGCTGGCGACCTCTGTCCCGCGCCCGCCGTCTCCAGGCTCAAGCGTGGGAGGGACGAATCCTAAACTTCCAAATCGCCCTCATCCTAATTCAGTGGTGCAACGAAAATTGTGGCTCGTGGGCGATGATGCGCCAACCAAGCCCAAATATGTCCAGAGCCGGGATGACGTTTATCAGGAGATAGCCCTACATGTCAGGGGCGTCATCAATGAAGTGGGTTTTATCACAGAAGACACAGCTCAGCATCTGCAAGATGACAAGGACATTCTTCAGAAACTGACTGTGATAAGCGACAAGGATGTTAAAAATTGCATAGGTACAATTCATGGACGATTGATAAACTGGGCCGGCGATGATGTAGATCGACCACAAATGGCGGTTGAGGTCGCAGTCAAACAAGCTGCGGAATCTTTAAGTCAAGAGCCATTGCTGGCGAAGGTCGCTCTGGCACATCAGCAGGCGGCAGAAAAACAGCGCTTGCTTTTGCAAGAGGCGGAAAACCGGCGCTTGGCGCAGCTACCTGTTCTGAACACAGACCCTCAGTGGCTGAAAGACTTGATTACGCGATTTGTGGGGTGGGTCGAAGGAGTCAAGAGATTTACCGACGCAGTGAGAGACGCTAAGAACAAAAACGAGCATTCATTTCTGACGGGATATGAATATCAGGCCACCGAGGCTCTCAAGCTCGGGGATAGCCTCGGCGGAATGGAAGTACTGTATCAAGGAACCTATGCAGAGAGTCGCTATGTCGATTTGGTGACAAAAGGCGGTGAGATGATAGAGTGTAAGGTTTTTGCTAAGAAGGGCGAGCAGCCCGAGAACATAATGAATAGCTTCTTTTGTCAGGCATTGGATTATGCCAGCAGCAAGACGAGAATCAATTACCGTTTCAAGAACGGCGCTCCCGACTGGGCGCGACAGCTATTATTTTGCGCTAGCTTCTGGGGCCCCGGCCCGATCTCTGTGAACGGCAACCCCGTCCAGTTTCCGAATGTGATCGGAGGAAAGAACGAGGTTCAAGTAGTTAAAAAAGCAAAGGGATGGTACCAGAAGGTGACCTCCCAGGTAGCCCCTCCCCTGAACTAATCCTCGCCATCAGCTCCATTCCGGGAAGTATATTCTTAGCGCCGAGAGGCTATCACGCAGCGCCTGACGCTATATGAAAGATCGCCCTCGCAGTAGTAGTCTACTGTCGCTCACGCGCTCTGTGAGCAGAAGGGAGAAGATCGAGAGAGGAATCGCACTCAAGACATCGCCGCACGAAGGCGTCAGGCTCGACCCTGCGTGGAGAGTCTCTGCCGAGAGTCAAACAGCACGAGAAACCATCGCTATTTCGCGGGAAGTATCACAATGAGTTGTATCCAAGTGCCAGACAAGCAAGCACTGAGGATCACGCCTAACTATATGCCCCCGCGGACAACCGGAGATAGCCGTAGGCCCAGTCAGAGCTGGAGTCTCAGATAGAACAATGGTTGACAACACAAACAACAGGTCAGGCTCAGCAGGTTTCCATTGTTGTTCAGATCAGTGATAGCAGAGAACGTCGGCACGCCAGGAGTCGGGACAACAGAGGCAGAAGGACGATAGTTGCTTGTTGGGTCACTGCAATCAATGAAACTGACGCGCTCCGGGCGAGATCGGGGCTGATTGCCAAGCAGAAGGAAGGCGGTCAGTAAGGGGAGATATTATTCTCTTGACATCTCTTTCATAGAACAACTCATTGAACCGGACTCGCAATCAGCTTACCTCTTATCTATTCTAGCAATAGCTCGCCGGTTATCCCCGGCGTGAGGTGGCTGCCTTAATGGCAGCCAAGCTATTGAGTGGATTGATATACATTGACCCAAATGTTGCATTAAAGATAAAGTCCCATGCTCTTCAAGTTCATGTATATTGATAGGAATGTCAACTTAAAAGGGGATAAATGAGAATCAAAATAGTTCTACTGACGACGCTCTTCTTGGCCTTTGGCTCGATCGGGTTCGCGCAATCAAACGCGCGGCAACAATTAAGACGCTACACTCCACAAATGCGAAGCACTCAGCAGGACATCGGGCCGGATAAGTTGAGCGTTGGTTTTGACATTAGTATTCCTTTATCAACCGAGCGGGCTCTGGTCAGATATGTCACACAAAACTACAAGATTGCCCAACTCCTAATCGGCTTATATAAAGTACAGGGTGAAAATAATCTCTATTTGGTAACCGGGACTGTTAACAAAGACAGGCAATCCGAAGATAGTCCCGCGCAATCAATACTCCTCGCCCTCAGGGCAGAGGGAGATAAAGTGACTGAGGTAAGTAAAGCGGAGAACGACAGCGATGCTGCCATTAAAGAGCCTGCCTTTTTTCTCGGGCAAGATAGGCTGTTGATTATAGTTTCGCATTCGGCGCCGGACGGCAGCCTCGGCGGGCATTACGCCTACGAGTATGCGGGTAATAACTTGAAGCCGCTGGGCGAAATTCCCGTAATCGATAAGACGGGCATGAGCGGGAGCGTGTGGATAACCAATAATCAGATAGATCGAGCTACGGCGGAATATAAAAACAACACCTATTTTGTGACAATGCGTGGAAAGGGAAGCCTCTATGAGCCTGTCGGCGATGGCGCTAGTTATAAGAAAATCGCCTCCCCGGGATCACCCATTACATTCTCATACAATGGAAGGGAGTGGCGCTCGATAGCCACAAAACAGATAAGACGCAGATGATTCTGTGGAGCACGGCGCGCCGCCTAACAAGTCGCTCAACCGGACGCGCAATTAGCAAGCCTGTCATCAATCAGCGTCTCGTGCGCGCCGGTTATCTCCAGCGTTAGACGTGCTACGCCCTGCTATAACTTTCAAGACATTAGCAATCAGCGTAGAATCGTATTATGCCGATAGCCTTGAGAGTCAGAGGATACAGATTTCTCTTCTTCAGATTGGAAGGACATGAATTCCCTCACATTCACGTTGAACAAGCTGGGAGATTTCCTAGTGGGCCAATTTAAAATTATGAACCAATGTTTATCAGAACTCTAATTTGAAGCTGACCCCCTACATGGTTTCCTCTACCTGAGCCGCAGCTTAGCGCCTGATAGTGAAACCTCTGCGGAACTGATTGCCGAGTCCTCTCCCACTGGAATCGAAAGCCTGTGCATAAATGACATAATCACCGTTAGGCAAATCCCTTCCACTCGGTAGACTATATCCTGAGGGTGCAGTCCATGTAGTTCCCGTAAGGCGAGTCGGCAACCATTGCCCTGTAGGTCCATTAGTCCATCGGTAAATACCCCTTGCTGTGTCGCGTAACCACTCTTCGTCCGATTCCAGTTTGCCGAGTGATATTTTCACTGCGGCAACTCTGCTATTGCCACTTACAGTGCCGGAGATTGTAGGTATCCCGGTACACCATCTGGCCCGCCTGATGCAGAAAGAGCGCGAGTGCTTCGCCGTATGTGCCTGTGGCTTCGAGGCAGGCGTGGACTCGCTCAACGCCCTGCTTGGAGAGCCAGTGCTTGAGTTGCTCGAAGCCGGTCGCGTTGTTCAGAAAGACTTTATGCTTGAGCTTGCCTTGAAGGTTGATAAGACAGACATTGAACATCAGTTTGGCGATGTCGATGCCCAGTGCTGGTGCTGTCATGGTGGTCAACTCCTGATGGAATCAGAGGCGGCGCGGGTCAAACTTGCAGAGACAAGCTCAGCTCTGAGATTGAGCGGCTTCGGATACTGTCCGACCTCATTGCGCTGCACGGGATGGGCACCGGGAGCTAGACTAACCCACTGACTCTGGGTGGTCATAATTCGAGCACAGCTTCTCCGATCCCCTGTGGTCGCTGAAGCTTGCCGCTTCAGCCCACTTCAGTCAACATACAAGTATTGGTGAACCTTCATGGAGGACTTAGCAGGATTGATAGTTTGACAATTGTTTTCTGTCTCGAATTTATTTTCTTGACAGATATAGCTGGGAAGTTTTACTCTTTCGAGGCTTAAATAGCGTTTGCGTGCGACTCACACCGCGACGGCTCCACGCTTACGGCTTCTCTCAAGAACGATAGCAACCTCGCGTAGTTCCCTTATTTGAATTTGAATGAAGAATCTCCGTCTATGATTCTCAATAGTGACGGGGCTTTTTGTAACGTCAAAATCCCTCTGCCGCATAAAGCGCAAAGAATGGATTTCTAAGTAGTACGAATCCAGCGCGGAACGCGGCGATGGCTCAACTCCCATAGGAGCCGCCTCATGACGTTTTTCTGTTCCTCACCGCCCGTACCCTTTAGCCGGGTAGTGTGTCTACTTATGTGTTACTCCTTGGTTTCACCTTTTTTTGCTCTCATCCCTGGGACGAATCTTGTAGCCGCCAGCACATCTTCTTCCGCATGGACAGGTGAAACGAAGACTAATACTCCTCGTCAAACAACATCGGCGGCGCAGGAAACTCGGTGGCGCGTGGGTGAAGTCCTCGTGCGTTTTAAGCAGCACGCCCCGTTGTCGAAGATAAGCGCGCTGCTCAAACAAAGCGGTGCACACTGGAATGGGCAGCTCCGTGGCCAGTCAGGCGTCGTCAAGCTTCGTCTCCCGGCTGGGTTGGACCCTGAGACCATAGCGGCAGTGCTGCGCACAAGCGAGTTGATTGACTTTGCCGAACCCAATTACCTGATCACAGCCGACCAAGCCTCCCCGGATGATCCCCGGTTTTCCGAGCAATGGGCAATTCAGAACACACGCGCCTCCCAAACCTGGGGAACTACCACAGGATCAAAACAGACAGTCATCGCCATCATTGACAGTGGGGTTGATTTCGCCCACCCTGACCTGAGCAACAATGAGTGGGACAACTCACTGGAGCAGGCCGACAACCGCGATGACGACAGTAACGGCTTTACCGATGATCTTCACGGCTGGGACTTCATCAGCAACTCAGGCGGGATCAAAGACGAGCAAGGGCACGGCACGGCCATCGCCGGTATCATCGCAGCGCAAGGCAACAACAGCGTCGGGATCACGGGCATCATGTGGCGAGCCGGAGTGATGAGCTTGCGTGTGCTGGACAACACCGGCACAGGGGACATCGCAGGCGCAGTCGAGGCCATTGATTACGCGACGACAAACGGGGCGCAGGTCATTAACTGCTCGTGGGGGATGGACTACTATTCAATCGCGCTTCAGGAAGCGATCAGCAGGGCGGCAAAGCGCGGGGTGGTGGTAGTAGCTTCTGCCGGGAATAACAGTCGTGACATCGAGACTACCCTGCATTACCCGGCATCCTTCGATCTTCCCAATCTAATCTCTGTCGCTTCGATAGACAAAGCCGATCTGCTGGCTTCATTCTCGAACTGGGGAGCAACTCATGTTTCAATAGGCGCTCCCGGAATCGACATTCTCACGACTAAGATGGGAGGCGATTACCAGACAGTTAGCGGCACGTCGGCTTCCGCTCCGCTGGTCACAGGGATGGCCGGACTTATTAAGACACTACGTCCGTGGCTTAATGCTGATCGAACACGGGAGATGATCCTGCGAGGAGCGAGACGAGTTCCTTCCCTTTCGGACAAAGTGGCGTCCAAAGGCATAGTCAGCGCGGCAGGAACACTGGAGGCACTCAATATCTTGCCACCGAATGAAGGACTGGATGAGAGCGAAGGCAACAATGGCGGAGAGCACAGCAATAATGGAAATGGTCGTAGAAATCAGCGCGACAATCTTCCAGACATGGACATCACTAACGGCAATCGTAATAGAGACGGCCACGAGTTCAGTGTGATGCCTCCGGCGCGGACACAAGGTACTCCAGGGACGGGTCTCACTAACCTTGATGAGTTACGTCGTAAGCAGCCAACCAACCCGAAAGCGGCTGAGCCTGTCCCTTCAACACGCTGCTCACATCACAATCCTCGATGCGACAAGGTCAGGCATCAAGCTGCGGCCAACTCGCCGACTGATTTGCTGGCATGGTATTCCGCCATCTCACCTCTTAACTCCTGGCTAGGTTCTGACAGAGCCGATCTCTCAGACTCTCCCTTTTCACTTTACGCAGGTGTGGGCGGGAGACAGAAAGCCAATAACCTGGCAAGCTCACCCGCGCTCAGTGTGCCAGCGGCGAGCCTGTTGATGCCGCAAGCCGGAGGCAACAGCGCCACCTATGTAAGAACAGATACGACCACACAAGGCAACTGGAAAGGCACCTACGGCGCTGAAGGCTACAACGTCATCAATGATCTGGTGAGCTATCCCGCTTACGCGCAGGTCACACCCTCCGGCAACCTTTCCTACACCTGGGCAGCTTCCA
>JAVHVE010000029.1:0-56023 GCA_032160705.1 Acidobacteriota bacterium
GGGTTAGTCAACCTCAGAGCTTATGAGAGAATCTTTCAAAGAACAGGATTGCAGTTGTAATGTCAGTGAACTGAACGGCAGCTTTGTCTTTTGTTAAGCTGCCTTATCACGCAACAGGTCTAATGAAACAAGCATCCAATCCTCGCGAATGAAAGGCAAGCTATCTCGCGCTTCGGTCGAATGAGTTGTTATGTTGGAGCGCCTCGCTCCGCCGCGCCGAACGATTGATGATTTCAACCTGCAATGTGATAGCTGACGATGAATGCCATGTGCTTTCATCACGGGTTGATTCAACTAGCGTCCACATTCAACCAGCCTGTCAATGATCTCGTCAACGTCGGCATTACACAACAGAGGCGCGGCGGGAGACTTCTTTAACTGAACGCGAAGCGGAGACATAACGCATAGTAGGCGTACTATTAGCCGCCAGTAAAGACGCCCGTTTGGGCGCATTTGTTTTTATTCCTGCCAGATAGAGCCTAATTACGCCAGCGGGACACTTTTACTCCTATCCTCATCAAAACTCAACCCTTAGTTTGAGACAAGTACAATTCCACAAAAAGGTTCTTTTGTGGAATTATTATCTTCCCTTACAGCACGCGAGCGAATCTAACTGAACCCATCAAATTTCTACCTTACTAACGCTCATACTGTGAGACCCTTTTGTTTTGCCAGTTAAAGTGGCACTGAGTCTGGTTTGCTTTTCAGGCAGTAACTTATGTTGTAGATGAGTCAACTACATTTATGCCGTAATTAAAGAGATCGAATTGCTCTCAAATGTCGCGTGCGACATTCAGGAATGCCCGCGCAGCGTGTGAAAGCTTCGCCCCCTTGCGGTAGATTAAGTAAAGCTTTCTTTCAAGGCGCATCTCGCGAACTGTCAGGGCTATCACCTGACCGCGCTCGATCTCGGCCTGCGCCGCCAGTCGCGGCACTAACGCCACGCCTATTCCCTGCTCGACGAAGCGTTTGATCGCTTCCAGCGTCGGCAGTTCCATCGAAATATTGAGCGGCGTTCGATGCTTCTCAAACGTCTGCACAACTTTCTCGCGGTAAGGCGAGCGCACGTTGTGCGCGATAAAGGATTCGACTCCCAGCTCACGCACCGAGACAATTTTCTTTCCGGCTAAGGGGTGACCGGGCGCGACAATCAAAGCCAACTCGTCCGTTGCCACCGCCACGTTCTGAAGCGCCGGGTCGTTCGGGCGAAAAGAGACGATGCCGATTTCTATATCGCGCTTCAAGACTTCCGCAGGGATGCGGCTCGCCAAATCTCTTTTGACTTCGATCTTGATATGCGGGTGTCGCACCCTGTAAACGGAGATGACGGGGAGCAGGTACATCACCGTGTATTCGTTAGCGCCTAAGGTCACCTTGCCGCGCTGCAAATCTTTCAACTCCTTGACGGCCAGCTTCGCGTCGCGCCGCAGATTGATAATCTGCTGCGCGTATTTCAAGAGAACCTGCCCCGAAGCCGTCAGCGTTCCATCCTTCGACGAGCGATCAAAAAGCGGCTCGCCGACCTCTTCTTCAAGCCGCCGGATGGCCTGGCTGATGGCTGGCTGCGTCCGGTAGAGCTTATCGGCGGCGCGCGAGAATCCACGCTCACCTGCGACCGCGATCAAAACTTCGAGTTGATTAATATCCATCAATCTTCTCCGTTTGAGGCATTCAACGCTCAACCTAATGATCTTTGCGAATTTGATTATCCTGACGGCTGAAACTTATCTTATCATAAAAATTATAACTTTGACTTTTAAGCCGCAGAGACTATAGGGTGTCTCTCTTTTGAAGGGAGACCTGTAGATGACGAATCCCAACCGGGTGGCAATCTTCGACACAACATTGAGAGATGGCGAACAATCGCCGGGTTGTTCGATGGATTTGGACGAAAAGGTGAGCCTTGCGAGGCAGCTTGAAACTCTTGGAGTTGACATTATCGAAGCGGGCTTTCCCATCGCCTCCGAAGGAGATTTCGCGGCAGTTCGTGCGGTGGCCGCTGCCTGCCGTCAGGCATCTATCGCAGCCCTTTGCCGAACGACCGAACAGGACATCCTGCGCGCCGCCGAGGCGTTGAAGAAAGCAGCGAAGCCGCGCATCCATACCTTCGTTGCGACATCCGACATACACCTCGAACACAAGCTTAAAAAAACACGCACGGAAGTGCTTCAGATGACGCGCAACGCCGTGCGTTTAGCGCGCACGTTTTGCGATGAGGTCGAATTCTCCGCCGAGGATGCGACCCGGAGCGATGTTGATTACCTGTGCGAGGTGCTGGCCGCAGCCATCGAGGAGGGTGCAGCCGTTATCAATATCCCGGACACCGTCGGCTACACCACGCCCACGGAATACGCGGAATTGATTCGCACCGTTCGCACGCGGGTCGTCGGCGAACGCGCAGTCACCATCAGCGTGCATTGTCATAACGATCTGGGCCTGGCCGTAGCCAACAGTCTCTCGGCCATCGAAGCGGGCGCGCGGCAGGTCGAATGCACCGTCAACGGCATCGGCGAGCGTGCGGGCAACGCCGCGCTGGAAGAGATTGTGATGGCAATGAAAGTTCGCGCCGACCGTTTGCCGATGGAGACGAACGTGCGAACTGAAGAAATTTACCCGACGAGCCAGTTGCTCTCAGAGATTATCGGCGTTGCCGTGCAGCCCAACAAAGCCATCGTCGGGCGCAACGCTTTCGCGCATGAAGCAGGCATTCATCAACACGGCGTGCTCAACAATCCTTTATGCTACGAGATCATGACGCCGGAATCGGTCGGCGTTCCCGCCAACAGCATCGTGCTTGGCAAACATTCAGGTCGTCATGCGCTCTCGAAGCGCTACGATGAACTCGGCTGCTCGCTCACACCCGTAGAACTGGACTTAGCCTACGGGCGGTTCACACAACTGGCCGATAAAAAGAAGCGCATCTACGATCAGGACATTCTCTCGCTTCTTCCAACGGGAAGAAGTCTTGAGCTTTTTCAGACTGAAAGCGCCGATGCAGTAATCAAGGAATGGGCGGTCGGCGGGAGTTATTGATAGTCTGCTTTCAGAAAAATGAATACCAGCCGTCAGCGTTTAATTGACAACGAAAAGCGCTGACGGCTGATTGCTGAGCGCTTAAGAAAAAGCGCGGGTGAGTCTTTCGATGAGATTGAAAATAACGGTGCTGCCGGGCGATGGCATCGGGCCGGAAGTGACTGCCGAGGCGGTGCGCGTGCTGCGTACAGTCGCAGACATTTACGGCCATAACTTCGAGTTTGACGAGCAATTGATCGGCGGCGCAGCGATTAAGCAGACCGGCACGCCGCTGCCAACCACAACACTCGATGCCTGTCTTGAAAGCGATGCCGTGCTGCTCGGCGCGGTTGGTGCGCCGGGACACGACCATCTTCCCCCGGACAAGCGCCCGGAAGCAGGACTCCTGACTCTGCGCCGCGCGCTCGGAGCTTACGCGAATTTGCGTCCGGCTATTTCCTATCAGGCAATCACGGATTGTTCGCCGCTTCGCGCCGATGTGGTCGAGGGTGCAGACGTTCTCTTCGTGCGCGAGCTGCTCGGCGGCCTCTATTTCGGCGAGCCGCGCGGTTTCGTTAAAGACAATGGTGCTTCTTCAGCTTTCAACACCATGCGCTATTCCGCAGAAGAGGTCGAGCGCATCGCCCGCGTCGCTTTCGAGGCAGCCACGTTGCGCCATCGCAAAGTAACATCTGTTGACAAGGCCAACGTGCTGGAGACTTCGCAACTGTGGCGCGAGGTGGTGACGCGCGTCTCTCTCGATTACACGGAAGTCACGCTTGAACATTTGTACGTTGACGCCTGCGCGATGCACCTGGTGATGAACCCGCGCAGGTTCGACGTAGTTCTGACAGAAAATCTGTTCGGCGACATTCTCTCTGACGAGGCAGCCGTCATCACAGGCTCGCTCGGACTGCTCGCCTCTGCCAGCATCGGAGGCCACGTCGGGCTTTACGAACCCGTTCACGGCTCCGCGCCGGACATTGCGGGGAGCGGCATTGCCAATCCACTCGGCGCAATCTCGTCTGCCGCGCTGCTTCTGCGCTACACGGCGCATCATGAGCAGGAAGCCGAGGACGTGGAAGCGGCCATCCGCGCAGTGCTCGACGCGGGCTATCGCACGCCCGATCTTGATCGCGGGCAAAGCAAGTACATCGCAACGACCACAGAGATGGGCGCGCTCGTCGCCGAATCAATTGCGGAAGTCGCCGACATGCGACATGCTTATCATGCGGTATAAAAAATAGTTTTCAGTTTTCAGTTTTCGGTTTTCAGTTTTCAGCACAGACAAGCTGCTTTTACTGAAAACTGAAAACTCAAAACTGAAAACTGATTATGCCTACACTTTTCGACAAACTCTGGGACGATCATGTCGTCTGCGAACAAACGGCTAAGCCTGCGCTGCTTTACATAGACCTGCATCTCGTCCATGAAGTCACGTCGCCGCAGGCATTCGATGGACTGAGAGCGGCGGGGCGGCGGGTGCGTCGTCCTGACCTGACAATAGCCACGGTGGATCACAACGTTCCGACAACTGACCGCAGGTTGCCAATCGCAGACCCAATTTCAGCCAAACAGATTGAAGCGCTGAGAGACAACTGCCGTGAGTTTGGCGTGAGGCTCTACGACATCAACTCAGCCGAGCAGGGCATCGTCCACGTCATCGGGCCTGAGCTGGGGCTGACACAACCCGGCATGACGATTGTCTGCGGCGACAGCCACACGAGCACACACGGAGCTTTCGGCGCGCTCGCTTTCGGCATCGGCACCAGCGAAGTCGAGCATGTGCTGGCCACGCAATGCCTGCAACAAGCACGTCCGCTAATAATGAAAGTGAATGCGCGCGGAACACTCTCCGAAGGCGTTACGGCCAAAGACCTCGCGCTGGCGATCATCGGCCAGATTGGAACTGATGGGGCGACCGGCTACGTGATTGAGTACGCGGGCGAAGCCATCCGCGCGCTTTCGATGGAAGGTCGCATGACGCTCTGCAACATGAGCATCGAAGCGGGCGCGCGCGCAGGGATGATTGCGCCGGATGAAACCACCTTCGCTTATCTTGAAGGCAAACAGTTCGCGCCGCGCGGCGCGGATTGGGATAAGGCAATAGCCTACTGGCGCACGCTTCAAACAGACGAAGGCGCGACGTTTGACCGGACGGTTGAGATTGATGCCAGCGCGCTCGCTCCTTTCGTGACGTGGGGCACGAGTCCGGGTATGGTCGTGCCCATCACTGGCCGCGTGCCCGATCCATTTGAGACTTCCGCTGAATCAGACCAGCGCGCCACGACGAGAGCGCTTGAGTACATGAATCTTGCAGCAGGCACGCCTGTTGAAGAGATTGCAATTGATCGCGTCTTTATAGGCTCTTGCACCAACGCACGATTAGAAGATTTGCGCGCCGCCGCGCGGGTCGTGAGGGGTTACAAAATCAACACGGCTGTTCAAGGGATGGTTGTGCCTGGTTCGCAAGCCATCAAACGCGCGGCGGAAGAGGAAGGCCTGGATCGCATCTTCACGGAAGCGGGATTCGAGTGGCGCGAATCGGGGTGCTCCATGTGCTTAGGGATGAACCCGGACACGTTGCAACCGGGCGAGCGCTGTGCTTCGACGAGCAATCGCAACTTTGAAGGCAGGCAGGGCAGAGGCGGGCGCACGCACCTCGTCAGCCCCGCGATGGCCGCCGCCGCCGCCATCACAGGCCATTTCACAGACGTGCGCGAGTGGAAATTCAACGAAAGGCAGAAAACAGAAGACAGTAGTCAGGAGACAGAAGTCAGAAGATAAGGCGGCAACCGTTTTTCTTCTGGCTTTCATTTCTTCTGTCTCCTGACTCCTGTCTTCTGACTCCTTCTTTTATGCTTCCTTTTCGCATTCACACAGGGATAGTCGCGCCGCTTGATCGTCCGAACGTTGACACGGATCAGATCATTCCGAAGCAGTTCTTGAAGCGCATCGAGCGCACGGGCTTTGGCGAGTTTCTCTTCTACGACTGGCGCAACACGGCAGAGGGTGAGCCGGAGTCCTCTTTTGTGTTGAATGAGCCGAGATATGAAGGCGCGACTATTCTCGTGACAGGGCGAAATTTCGGTTGCGGCTCATCGCGCGAGCATGCGCCGTGGGCTCTATTGGATTATGGCTTTCGCGCCATCATCGCACCTTCGTTTGCAGATATTTTTGCGAACAACTGCATGAAGAACGGGATTGTGCCGGTGGTTTTAAGCGACGGGGAAGTCGCGGAAATTACGCAAAGAGCGCAGCGGCAAGAGAACTATCGCGTCACCGTTGACCTTGAGCGCTCGGTGGTGGCAGACGCCGACGGCTTTTCCGCTTCATTCGAGATGGATGATTTTCGTCGCCACTGTCTGATGGAAGGGCTGGATGACATCGGACTCACCTTGCAAGACGAGCCGCAAGTCTCGGCTTACGAAGCACGTCGCGCAAAGTGGCGAGTGTCGCTTCGTGAAGGATGAAAGACGTGGCATCAATCATCGAATAGCCCCGGAGGGGTGGAATATTAATAGCCCACGGCGCAAGCCGTGGGAACAAACATCGAATAAATAGGTGAGCCCCAGAGGGGCGGCATAAATTCAAGTTGAGAATCAGTCAGCTTGGCAATCTATGTCGCCCCTCCGGGGCTTAAAACTTTATCTTCTCACCTCAACCCCATGACTCACGTCATGGGCTACTGACATTCCGCCCCTCCGGGGCTGAGAGTGTATGCAGCTCTGATGTAGAAATGACGTGAGCTTAAATACTCCTCTTCCTTATATCGAACTGGTATTGTTCATGCTGGCTTCTCTTCCGGCTCAAGTAAACTCACTCCGAGTTGCTTTGCTAAACCCTCGGCTCCCCAACGCATCACCACGTCGTGATTCCATTTGAAAAAGGGACGCGCGATTGGCGTCAGCAGGTTCATCCAGCGTTTCGTCGTCCTGACGCTCCAATCGTAACGCGCAGTCGTGATGTCTCCATCGCTCGAAATCTGCCAGAGACCTGTGCCCGACAATTCCCCGATGGCCTCTCCTTCGATAATCGCCATCGGCTCGACGCGCGTCAGTTGCATATCGAACTTCAATCTGTAAGGCAGCTTGCTCTTCCAGGTGTAGCGGTAAATGCAGCCGACGTGATTCTCGCCGCCGTCTTTGACCAGCACGACATCTTCGACGCCCTTCCACCACGAAGGCCAACGCTCCGAGTGATAAATCATCTCCCACACAGGCGGAAGCGGAGAGGCAAAACGCCAGATAGTTACGAATTCATAATCGGCCATAAGCTGAAGTCCCCAAAAATGCGAATCTCGGATTGCAGTAAAGCATTATTGTTTTTCAATCCGCAATCCGAATTACGCATTCCGAAATTCGCTAATCGGCGATGAGAACTCCGTCTGAGATTAAAACCCCGTCCGCAAGCAAAACGCCGTCAGCGAGCAAGACCCCATCTGCTATCAAAACTCCGTCCGCGAGCAGCACTCCGTCCGAGATGAGCACGCCATCAGAGACGAGCACACCATCGGCGAGCAGCACGCCGTCCGCAAGCAACACTCCATCGGAAATAACCACTCCATCAGCGATGAGCACGCCGTCGGCGAGCAAGACTCCATCCGCAAGCAAGACTCCGTCTGAAACGAGAACTCCGTCGGAGATGACGACGCCATCCGAGATCACTACTCCATCGGCAATGAGCACACCATCAGCGAGGAGCACTCCGTCGGCGAGGAACACCCCGTCAGCGATCAGGACTCCATCGGAAATCAGCACGCCGTCAGAGAGTAAGACGCCTTCGCCGCGCATGACAGAGTCGGCCAGCAAGACCCCATCGGAAATTAGCACCCCATCGGAATATGTCACCGCGTCGGAGATCAACACGGCGTCGGAGAGCAAGACTCCGTCCGGGGCGAAGTGGCCGTCGCGCCAGAGGACGCCGTTGTTCGCCAGCGATTGACCGTCAGCAATCAGCACGCCGTCAGAGATGAGGACTCCATCCGAGAGGAGCACGCCATCGCCGAGCAGACGACCCGTACAGTATGGGCCTTGCACGCGCGTAATCAGATTGCTCCCCGTCATGGTGTTGAACTTGCGGACAATCGTCCCGCCCCACGAGAAACTGTTGCTGGCGAATGATGAGACTTGTGCGGGGGCGGGGCCGTCCAGCAGCGGCTCGCCGATTTTGACCGAGGATGAGAGGTCGCGGCGCACTTGCCCCGCCAGCTTCATCGCTCCCTCGACGTTCAGCTCGCCCGCTCCCTGTTCGAGCACGTTGAAGCCGGAAAGCGGCTGCGCCGTGTATTCCATGAAAGCTTTGACCATGTTGGGCGTGAGCTTCCCATTTACCTGTAGCATCAGCGCCGCCGCACCGGCGGCCACAGGCGTTGCCATCGAGGAGCCGCTCATGCGCATCATCTTTTCGGAGGGGTCTGTGGAATTGCCTGCGTCCCAGTCCGGGTGCGAGCCGACGAGGGCGTTATTGTGTGCCTCGGCGTAGACGAGCTTGTTGCCGGGCGCGACCAGATCGGGCTTCAGCAGGTTGTCGTGATGATTGACGCCGCTCTCATCCGTCCAATAGCTGCGGGTAGGCCCGCGCGAGCTATAGGTCGCCACGCCGTCATCCGTGCGCTCGTCGGTCTGGAAGGTGTTTGATGCGCCGACGGTGATGGCCGAAGGCTCGTTGCCGGGCGAGTGGATGAGGCCGTAGGTTTTATTGCCGTCATGGTCTTTGCCATTGTTACCGGCGGCGGCGAAGACCAGGATGCCGGAATTACTCAGACGGCGAACCGCGCGGCAGAGCGGGTCGTACTTGTAAGACTCGACCGCTGGCATGCCGAGGCTCATGTTGACAATCCGAATCTTATATTTCCGCGCGTTCTGCGCGACCCACTCCAGCCCTGCCATGACACCTTCAAGCGTGCCCTGCCCCTGCGCGTCGAGCACACGAATGTTCAGCAGCGAAGCGCCCGGCGCGATGCCAAGATATGCCGCGCCAGCACTCGCATTACCGGCGGCGGCAGCCGCCACGTGCGTGCCGTGTCCGTAAGGGTCATCGGTGCGGTTCTCGCCTGTGAAGTCAACGCTCGCCAGGACGCGCGATGCGCCCGACGCGCCGGAGAATTGCGCGTGGCTTGTGTCAATGCCCGAATCGAGGATGGCGATGGCGATGCCCGCGCCGTCAATCGCGGCGTGGCGGCTCGACTGCGCGGCAGCGCGCCCGGCATCCGTTCCCGTCGTGGCCGTGACGTGGCCGAGCGCCGAGACCTTACTGTTGATTGAGACGTGAAAGACTTCCGGGAAGGAAGAAAGCTCGTCCACCATGCCCTGAGGCAAATCTACAGTGAAGGTGCGGAGCGTCTGCAACTGCTGGCGGCGCAGGCGAACGCCGGTGCGCTTCAAAAGGGCGTTAAGCCGTCCGCTCACCGGGCCGTTCAACTCGACGATGACGCTCACCTGCTCGCCCGCCGCGCGTTTTCCCCTTCTGAGCTGCGGCGAGATTTTCAGAGCTTTGCGGGACTCCTGCGTGCGTGCGCTCACCTTTGCGGAGGCGCTGCTGATTACCGGTGTGCCGAGATACGTCGCGCATACTGCGGCGAGAATGATGAGTGAAATGAAAAGGCGGATTGTTGTATTGGATTTTTTGAACATTTGAGAGGTACTCCTTAATAGGTTGGCCCGGAGGCGGTGGGGAAGAGACTTCAGAGCGTCTCAGAAAACCAAACAACAGAGGTGGAGAACAATGAGGAAGATGGAAAAGAAAGCTGAGTGCGCTATCTGATTTATCTCTCTCAGAGTCTCTCAGGTCTGCGGTGGCTTATTATTCTTTAAGCTTGATCTTCAAAATCTCCCGATCCTGTTTCGGAATTGATCCGTGCTTTCTCCGGGAGAAGATTGGCAAAAGTGTGTCAGGTTTCTGAGGAATTAGACGACGGCATGAAACTGTCGGTCGGGAAACTCCCACTAACTATTCGCGAGGTGAGCTGCGCTGCATGCAGTAGAGTGGTTAACGCTTCGGTTCCGGCGTCCGTTCTCAACGGCACCATAACGGCAGTAGAGTAGCGCGGTGAGGGTATACGCAGGCGGTGTCGAAGTCAAGGAAGGTTTGAAAGTTGCTAAGAACTCCTGAAAGACGGCGTGAAGGCTATTCAGGAAGCAAAACGAGAATTGGATTAGTCAGAGACCTTGCCGCGCTTGAGATGCTTATCAAAGAAGGCGTCCATCATCTCGGCGAAGTTGCTTTCGAGCGGCGAGACGCCGTCAACGCCGAAGTGCCCCGCTCCTTTAATGACATTGAAAGTCACGTCAACGCCTGCCGCCTTCAATGCTTCGTAGAGCAGTTGGCTCTGACTTAAGGCCACAGTTTGATCTTCGTCGCCGTGCATGATGAGAAACGGCGGGTCGTCCTTTGTCACGTAAGTAACGGGGTTGGCGCGCACGGCCTTTTCCTTATTGTCTAAAACAAGGCCGCCGACAAGCCGCTCCATCGCGATCTCCTTCCAGCCTTCGGCCTGCTTTTGTTTCATCAATCGTTCAAGCTCTTTTGCTTCCAGGAAATCGACAGGGCCATTCCAATCCACAACAGCGTTGACGCGGCTCGAAAATTTCCGCCAGCCGCCTGTGCCTTCGAGGTCTTTGACATTTCCACTCGTGCCGAGAAGCGCGGCCAGATGCCCACCCGCGGATTGTCCCCAGACGCCGATGCGTTCCGGGTCTAGATGAAACTCTTTCGCCTTCGCGCGCAAAAACCGGACGGCGGTTTTGACATCTTCAATCTGCGCGGGAAACTTTGCCTCATCGGTCAGGCGATACTCGATTGTCGCGCACAAGTATCCGCGCTCGGTAAAATGTACGAGCGGCGCAAGGCCACGATTACGATGCCCCTCAAACCACCCGCCGCCGTGAATGAAGACGATGACGGGGAGCCGCTCTTTCGGCATCACACGGGGGCGCAGGATGTGCATCTTGAGCGGACGATTGCCGCCCTTGCCGTATTCAACGTCCGTTAATAGCTCGACAGTGGACGGTGCGCCGATCATCTTCCAGATTGTCTCTGCCGGAAGCGGCACGCCCAATCTTTCAAGCATCGGCACGGCGTTCGTATTCTTTGGATTAAGCTCCAGTGACTTTCTGTAGTTCTGAATGGCGAGTTCCTTGTCACCATTATTCATGTAAGCTTCGGCGAGGCTGTCGTAAGTATTGAACGCTTGCGGGTAGGCTTCCGTGTTGAGACGGAAAATCTCTATGGCGTCTGGCATGCGCCCTTTCTGGATGAGCCTGTAGCCGAGAGTGTTCAGCGTTGCTTCCTGAAACAGCACCGCCTGCGGATCACGTTTTCTTGCATCTAGAAAAGCAGCCCGCGCGCGCTCGACACCCTCGTCCCAGACGATTTTGACAAACTTCCACCCGGCGCGATCCTGCGCTGCTTCGACGCCATTAACGAAGGTCGGCCCCTGTTCCAACTCTTCAATATATTTATTGAGCCAGTCTTTGTCCGTCTTAATCCATATCTCGCGGTGGGTCACGCTCGAGCGCACTTCGACGGGCTTGCCATCATTGCCGGGAACGGTTCTGACAAATCGCTGGCTGGTGTGGACGGTTGCTTCGTTGCCTTTCAATTCAATGCTGTCAACCACAATTCGCGTTTCGTCGCTCACAGAGGTGATTGTGCGGTGCTGCTGTCGAAAATTCTCTTCCAACTCATTCCGCGTAATGCTGTCACCGTCTTTCAATTTTCCAGTCCAGTCGGGAGAGAGCACTTCCATCCGCGCAGACAAATCTCTTCTCTTCGAGGCTTCGATAGTAGCGTCAATGCGCGCCTGAATCGCGCGCTTTGCTTCGTCTTCCTCGCGGCTCTGGCTGGTTGTTGGATTGGCGGCAGCGTCCTGCGGCGAAGTTTCTATCATGCCGCTCAAGTTGTTGAGGCAGAAAGCTGCAATCGCGAAGAAGATGAAGAAGCGTTTCATAGATGAACTCCTGAGATTAAAGCTGAATCAAGTGAAGCGTGCGCGGGAAGCCGCGCTAGCGGCTTAACTGACTTTAGCCCGGCCTTTCAAGGCCGGGGGAACGAAGCATTGAGTCAAGAGCGTCGCGTCAGCGACGATTGAGAGTAACGCATCAGACTCAACCGTCGCTGACGCGACGCCGATCAATTCCGGTGGGCGCTTTTCCCGACGTTGAAACGTCGGGCTAAACTCAAGCGCCGCTCACGCGGCGGCTGTCTCTGCAAATTTCAATTACTTCAAATGCTTTTTGAAGAATGCCAGCATTCGCTCTCTGGCCAGCCGCGCGTCGTCAGGCCGATAGGTCGGGCGATTGTAAGCGAAGAACCCGTGCTCGGCTTCGTAAGTGTAAATCTCAACCGGAGTGCCCTGCGCTCGCAGAGCTTGCTCGAATTGCTTGATCTCCGCCAGCCCGATGTTTTTATCCTTCGTTCCGTAGTGTCCCTGCACAGGCACTCTGATCTGCTTCACCACGTCAGCGTCCAGCGGCTGCTTCGGGCGTTCCTCACGCGACACGCCTGGGAGAGCAATCACCGGCCCGTAAAACGGCGCGACCGCCCCGATGTCACGAGAGCGCGCCGCAAAAAGCAGAGCGTTTCGTCCGCCGAAACAGAAGCCCATCACGCCCTGCTTTCCCTTTTTGACGAAAGGCTGCGACTTGAGAAACTCCACGCCCGCCTGTGTGTCCCTGTAAATCAACTCGTCAGTAATCTGCTCGCGTAAAATCTTCTGCGTCTCTTCCCACGGAATTTGTCTGGACTCTTCAAACGTCGCGCGTTTCGGAAAGAGGTAGAAAGTGTTGATGACCATTCCGACGAAACCGCCTTCAGCCAGCAGCGCCGTTGTTTCCGGGATGTAAGGCTCTGTGATCCAGTTTCCCGGAAGAACTATCACCGCAGGATAGCGCCCCTTCTTTTTTGGGCGCGCGAGATAGCCGTCCACCATGTGGTCGCCGCTTTTGAACTCGACTCTCCCGTGCGTGATCGAAGGGTTGTCAATCGCTCTCGCTTCGTTTGACTGATTGCGGTCTAACGCGTTTGAGCCGAACACAGAGATGCCTGCGACCGCAGCGGCTGCGCCGCAGAGAAAGTAGCGCCTCGTCATCTCTTCAGCTTGAGAATCTTTTTTGTCGGTCATACTCGCCTTCTTGCTAGAAATGGTCTCATCAATGTTCAGAGTTCAAACTTTAGTTTGATGTTTTTCGATCAAACACACTGAAGTGTGAACTCTCAACGCTTGAATTCTATTTATGAGATGGCTTCTAGATTCACTTTCCCAGTATCTCTTCAAAGAAGGCGAGAGCGCGCGCATCGCCTGTGCGTCCGAGCCAGAACATGGCCTGCTTGCGAACTTCCGGTTTCTGGTGCGTCCGGGCGATCTTGATGAGCAGTGGCACGGCTTCGTCTACGGGTCTGCGACTGATGACGAAGACCGCCTGCTTTTGAACTTCCGTGTCGTCGTCCTCTTTCTCGACCACATCTTTGAGCACGCCCAGACTCTTTTCACCGGCCTTGTGGCCGAGCCAGAAGAGCGCCTGATTTCTGGCTTCGTGGTCGGTCTCCGTCTTCGCCAGCTTGATGAGAAAATCTATCGCAGCGTCTTGATTCGAGTTGATGGAGATGGAGTGAACCAGGTTTCGCTTCAACTCCCGGTTGGCGATTGTTCCATAAAGACCTATCAGGACATTGAGCGATGCCGGGTCAGAACTGACGCCGAGCGCGTGCCCGGCAGACCGGCGGACATCTTCATCCTCAGCTTCGTTCCGCACCAGATCGGCCAGAAAATTTGTCTCGACGCCGATGAAGCCCAGCCAGTGAACGGCTGTGCGGCGCACCTCCCTGTTTTTAGAATTACGCACCAGCCCCTTGAGCACGTCCACCGCGCGCGGGTCATCGTGGATGGCGATGGCGACCGTCGCATGCTCCGTCACATTCTCCGGTTGATTCGACTCGGCCAGAGCGCGCAGGAGATTCAGGCTTTCTTCGTTTCCGCCGCGACCAAGCCAGTAGACTGGATACCCGCTGTACTCGCGTTTCCGGTCGAGATTGTAAATTTCAACACGGTTCACGCTGCTTCCATCCGCTTCGTGCAGGATGAAGACTCCCAGATTGCGCGTTTCGGAAATCATGTCGCCGGACTTGCCCGTAAAGATGGTCAAGTCGCCGCCGTAGCTCATCATGTTGCCACGAAACTCGCCGCCTCCGGGGTCAACAGTGACGCCGGGGCGAACGTCAAACGAGTAAGCCGTCCAGAAGCGTGTTTGGGGCGATGCGCTGCGTCCCATTTTTTTGGCCGTCTCGAATTTCGACCGCAGGTCTGCGCCTTCGACCGTGATGAAACGCTCGCGCTGCGTCGCCTGCATGGGCGCGAAGACGGAAGCTATTGCGAGCAAAAACGTGATGATTACAGATTTCATATCCTTTACCTCAATGTTGGAAGAGGGAGATTGCCTGTCCTACTTCAAAAGGTCTTCCAGGAACTTTTGCGCTTCCGGGTCGCTGCTTCGTCCGAGCCAGAAGATCGCCTGTTTTCTCAGCTCGACGGATGAATCGCGCCTGGCAATGTCTATCATTTTCTGGATCGCGCGTTTGTCGTTTGTGCGGCTCAAGGCGAAGATGATTTGCTGCTTGACCTCCTGGTCTTTTTCGCTGTCGTACATCTGAATCAGGAAATCAAGCGAGAGCTTGTCGCCGCTTTGTCCAATCCAGTGGAGCGCATCTTTGCGAACCTCCGTGTCCTCGCTGCCGTTGCGCGCAATCTCGTAGAGCTTGGCCAGCGAGCGCGGGCTGCTCATGCGTTTGAGAGCAAAGACAATTTGTTTTTTAACCTCCGCACTTGTCTCCGTCGCGTAAATTCTCATCAACTCGTCCATCGCCGTATCGCCGTTCTGGCTGAGCCAGAAGATGGCATCTTTGCGGACTTCGACGGATTTCCCGCTGCGCGCCAGCTCAAGCAGCAGCGCACGCGCCTGCTCTGTGTCAAAACGAGAGATGGCAAAGATGGCGGCTTTGCTGATCTCCTCATCCGTCGAAGTGGTCGCCAAATCTTTCAGGAGCGGCAGCACGCTCTCATCGCCTGTGCGCCCCAGAGTCTGCACCGCCATCACACGCACCTTTTGGTCGGTCTGATTGCGGACGATGTCCAGAAGCAGCGAGACCGCTTGCTTGCCGCCATAGCGACGAAGCAACTCAACCCCTGCCTCTTTCAATCGAGAACTGGCTTTCGAGCCAGGCTTCATCATCTCTGAGACGTAAGCAAATCCGCGCTCAGGATTCGAGGAGAAGAGACTTTCCAGCGCGACGATTTTCACTTCCACGTCATCTTCATTGAGCGTTTGATTGATGATTTCCGAGTTGCCCACCTGCTGCGCGATTTGCACGCGCAGGGCGCTCGCATCGTCTGCCCAGTTTGAGCGGGGGAATTCGGCCAACAGCCGTTTCAGTTGCTTCTCCGCTTCGTGAAATTTCTCCTGCTTGACCTGCGTGAAGGCGAGCCAGTAGAGAGCGGCGTCCAAATTCTTCTCTTTCGGGTAACTCGAAACGAAGCTTCTGAATTTACCTTCGGCCTCCGCCCATTCCTCGTCGCCGATCAAATCCCTGCCTTCACGAAAGACTTTCGCTGCGGCGGCGTTCTGGGTCTGGACGAAGCGATTGACTCTATCCAAATCTTGTTGCGCGAAGCCGCTGACGAGGAAAGTTCCGGCCATCATGACGCCCATTAAAATGACGGTCACGAAACGGAGACGAACGCGATTATTCTCGACGGATGTTAGTTGGTTGTTTCTCTGCATGATGATTTTCCAGTTCATAAAATAGGATTAGTTGGAAGCCACCAGCGTGCGGACTTGCAGCGTGGCGACAATCTCTTTTTTCTCCATGCGCTGCTCGATTGAGCGCACGTCGCGCGCCTTCGCACGATTCGGCAGGTTGGCTATATCCAGCAGGATCGGCTCAAGCGTGTTGAGAACTTCTGTGGTTGCCTGATCCCCGCGCGCTGCGGCGTCGCGCCTGAGCGCGATGTTCTGGTAAAGCAGCTTGCGTGATTGTTCTTTTTCGTAAGAAACGTCGAGCGAGCGATTGGATGCGGCAAGCCGCACATTTCTAAATGAGCGCAAGAGCAACTCGGCTCTTTCGGCGTGCCGCGCGATCTCAAAGTCAAAATTGCCAGTCCCTTCAGGCGCGCTCCGGCGCACACCCGTAATCAATTGGTCGCGGTCGGCTGCGACAGCTTCCACCAACTGCGCCTTGTCGTCAGGCGTCGGCACTGTGACCTTGCGCTTTTCAGCACGCGGGACGCTTGCGACAACAGCGGCGGCAGCTTTTTTCTGTCCCGTTGTGGCCGCCTCGTTTGTTGCCACCGATGGCGTCTGACGTTTGGAATTCCTGTTCTCCCGATTCCCATCAACGGCGACCGTTCCGTTGTTCTCATTACTATTGCCGGGCGGCAGCGTCTCGTTCCGCTTCTCGGTTTGAAGAACAAGATTGCTCTGACGATTAAGAGAACTCAGGTAGATGAAACCTGCGGCCAGGCCGACAAAGATGAGCGCGAGGGCTGCGACATAGACAGGCCGGAAATGCTTTCGTGAAATAAACCATTCGCTGAGCCGCGTCCGTGGCTTTTGCACAGGTGCGTCTTCCTCCTGCTCAATCCTCGCGCGCACGATGTTCCACTGCGCGGGCGTGACTTCGACGGGTCGCCGGTAATGCGCGTAAATCTCCTGCTCGCGTTTCAGTTCGGCAAACTCACTCGCGCAATCAGCGCAGGTCGAAAGGTGCGCCCTCATGCGCTCTCCGTTTCGCCCGTCAAGTTCCCCGTCAACGTATTCTTCGATGCGGGGCAAGCATTCTTCACACTTCACAAGCTCACCTCCAGATATGGGCGAATCAGGCGGCGCATCTCGATACGCGCCCGGTGCAAATCGGTCTTCAATTTCGCGATTGAAAAACCTGTGATGGCTGAAATTTCTTCATAGCTCTGCTGCTGGAAAATCTTCAGCGAGAAGACCAGCCGCTTGTCATCGTCGAGTTTCGCCAGCGCATCATGGATGACGCTGTTCAGTTCCTTGTTAATCAGGGAATCGTCGGGCGGCAACCCCGCGTCGCGCAGTTCCCTGACCGCTTCGTCGTCCAGCTCCACTTTGCGCGATGCGCGCTGGCGAGCACGCCCGTGTTCGCGCGCCACGTTTTTGGCAATCCCGAAGAGCCAAGTGGAAAGTTTTGCCTCCCCTCGGAGCGTGGAGAGATTCCTGTAGGCGCGGACGAAAGTTTCCTGCATCAACTCTTCCGACAATTCACGCTCGCCCGTGATGTCGTAGATGAAGCTGATGATGGGGCGGCTGTAGCGATCAAAGATCAACTGGAAGGCGTCCGCCTCGCCGGAGCGCACACGAGCTATCAGGTCTTCAGCACTGTTCATCAGTGTCCCCGGTGTCGCTCCCAACTGTCCGGCCTGTCCTAAAACATCCATTGCCAGCCGCTTTATCATCGTTTCTGTTAGTCTCTCGCGCGGCGTAAAGGTTTCAGCACCTTAAACCGCCTGGAAATGCAGGCCAGAAGCATAGCCTGTTTAGTAAGTGTGCCGCACGCCGAAAAGGTTGCAGAAAAGCAGGAGACAGAAGACAGAAGTCAGGAGTCAGAAGAAAAGAAAGGCCGAGATTAGCTGGAACGTGGGCGATAGCTCCGTAGGAGCGAGATGTTTATAGCTCACGAGTTATTTAATCTCTTTCTAGCTCCGTCAGGAGCGGAATGTAAATCTCACAACATTCCGCTCCTGACGGAGCTTAAAAATGCTTTGATACCATAGGCTATAAATATCTCGCTCCTACGGAGCTAAGATACGCTTGCTTCACGAACAGGGAAATTAAAAAGGACTGAGATTTTGGCTAACAAACCAAGTCTCAGTCCTCTTTGTTGCTCTTTCCGAAAAGTCTTATCTAACCACTGGCGGGTCTGCGCCGAGCGGGACGATCCAGAGTTCGGTGGTCGTCACATCGCGCACGCCGCCTTCCATCGTGACGATGCGGTCGGCGCTGATGCCGCGCGTGTTGACCAGATAGTCGTAAGCTCGCTTGACGCGCTTTTGCTTTTCGCCAGCTTTAGCTTTCGTTCCGCCGTAGACGACCACGTAGCCTTTCGCGTTCGGGTCGTTCTGTAATTGAATGGCGAAATTGTCGAGCCGCGCTTTTTCGTCGTTCAGACGAATCGGCGGGTAGTAGTCAACGAGCGTGGAAGAAATCTTTCTGGGAACCTGCACCGTGCAATTTGCCGGGCAGCTCAGATTGTAGCCTTCGACCGAAAGATTCGCGGTGATGGGCTGGCCTCCGAGGCCGGTCGTGTCAACCTGAATGCTTGGTGTGCCCTGCCCGCTGATGATCGTGCCAGCCGAAATCGTCCAGTTGTAGACCGGCGTGATATTGGCAGTGCCACCAGACAGATTCGCGGTAAAGGTCACGGGCGCGCCCAAAGTCACTGTGTCCGGGCAGTAGATGGAAACGTTCGGGCAAACCACAGGCGGAGGCGGGCAAGGGCGTACAATCACCTTCGTGGAAGTGAAAGCGACGCAACCGTCGTTGCGGTTGTTATCCACTTCGATGGTCGCCGTGTACGTGCCGGGCTGCGCGCCGGACAAATCCCAGGTCGCGTTCGGTCCATCGCCATTGATCCGACCGCCGCTCGCTCTCCAGTTGTAGCGCAACGCGGTACTGAAGTTTGTGAGGGTCGCGGTCAGCGGAATCTGCGCGTCAGAGGCAGAGTCACCACAGGGCGTGATAATCGAGGGATGCTCCGAGAGCTGCACAACCGGACTCGGGCCTGTCTGCGTTGAGATTTCTCTATCTTTCGGCTTCTTCTTTTCTTGCGCCTGAACGGAGACATCAAAGAGTCCCGTCAGAGCTAACAGCAAGCCTAGAGTGATGATGGCGTGCTTTCGCGAGAGCATTTCTGACTCCTCCATTTTGGTGCGAGCGAATTTTACAGACTCGCAGGTTATGTCAAATCCGGCTCAGCGTCAACCAGTTCTTTGAAATATTACTATTTTGCCCAATTGCCGGGTTTAGTTTAAAGAAACGGCCAATGCCAGCCTTTTTCCAAGCCCGGCCATTGAAAGGTTTGCCCTCAAACCTGGCGGGCGGTTTCGGGCGTAAATTCCATCCTTTATCAAAAGAGACCCTCCGCGACTGAAAGCGCGGAAGGTCTCTTTTATCCTTTGAAGAATTCTGCGGAGGCTGCACTTACTCTTCCGGCCCTGTGCAGGCGGGTCCGTGCAGAGCGGGGATTTTCTGGCTAATGACCGGATAATTCGGAGCCTCGTCAATGTTGATCTGAGTCCAGTGAGCCCACTGCTCCGGCACGTTGCTGTCCGCGAAAATTGCCTCGACCGGACACTCCGGCACGCAGGCGTCGCAATCAATGCAAGTGTCGGCGTTGATATAGAGACGGTCGGACAATTCGTGAAATGCCTCGACGGGACAGACCGCAGCACAATCCGTGTACTTGCAGTCAACACATAACTCTGTCACTACGTATGTCATCTTCTGCTTCCCTCTTTATATTTGATCGAAAACTATTGCTCTGACAGTTTGCTTCTAAGACAAATCCGGCAGTGAGTCAATAGGTAATTCACTGCTCGCAGTATTGCTCCGTGATTTTACGGAAGTGATAGCCCATCACGGCCAGCACGACCGCGTCTCCGATTAAGTCTCTCCGCTCGGAATAAACGCGCCTCAGGAAACGCCAGAACTCCTTGCGTGACGAGTCGAACATCCCCAACTTAAAAAGCACGCGAAAGAAGCCCAGAATATATTCCTTCTTGAAAGCTTTGGCCGGAGAGTAGCCTGAAGAGAAAGTATTCTTTAAGGATGCGCGCACTCGCTCGTAATACTCTTCCGGGCTGTAGATGGTTCGCATGATCGTCTTGTAGCCGTCAATCAGCGTTTGCCTGTCCATCACAGGCACAAAGTTCAAAGAGGCTTCCGTGTTCGTGCCCGCGCCTTCGCTCAATAGTCTCCCCTCTTTTTCCAGCCTGCGCCAGAGCTGCGTGTCAGGCAGAGCAGAGAGAAGGCCAACCATCGCCATCGGAATCGCGCTCTCGCGGATGAAATCAATCTGGCGCTGGAAGATGTCCGCCGGGTCTGAGTCGAAGCCGACGATGAAACCCGCCATCACTTCCATCCCGTAAGATTGAATCTTGTGCACAGATTCGATCAGGTTGCGCTTCGTGTTCTGCCCTTTCTGCGTCTCTTTCAGACTCTCTTCGACGGGCGTCTCGATGCCAAGGAAGACGCGACGGAAATTCGCGCGCTTCATCATCCCCAGAAGCTCGTCGTCGTCCGCGAGATTGATGGACGCTTCCGTAAACAAACGGAACGGCTGATCGTGTTGCTCCATCCATTCGCACAAGCTCGGCATCAGCAGCCTGACGTTCTTCTTGTTGCCGATGAAATTGTCGTCCACGATAAAGAGCGGGCCGCGCCAGCCCGTCCGGTAGAGCGCGTCCAGTTCCGCGAGCATTTGTTCGTTGGTCTTGGTGCGCGGCACGCGCCCGTAGATTTCGATGATGTCGCAGAACTCGCAGTTGAACGGGCAGCCTCGCGAATACTGAATCGCCATCGAAGAATAGCGGCTCATCTGCACCAGACTAAAATCGGGAATCGGCGATTTGGTGAGATCGGGTTTCGCGTCCGTTTGGTAAACGTGCTGCGGCACACCCATCTCAAGGTCACGAATAAACTCCGGCACGGTCGTCTCGGCTTCGCCGGGAAAGAGAAAGTCTGCATCCGCCACATGCTCCATGCCCGTTGAGACAAACGGCCCGCCGACGGCGATGCGAACATTTCGCGCCTTGCAGCGATCAATCACCTCGCGCAACGAATCCTGCTGCACGATCATTGCGCTGGCAAAGACCATGTCAGCCCATTCGAGATCAGAATCACGCAGCTTGCGGACGTTCATATCCACGAGCCGCTTCTCCCAGGCGGCAGGCAGCATGGATGAAAGTGTGAGCAGGCCGAGCGGCGGGTAGGCCGAGCGTTTTCCGGCGAAAGGCAGCGCGTGCTTGAAGCTCCAGTACGTGTTCGGGAATTCCGGGTAAACCAGCAAGACCTTCATCTTCTTGTTCTGCTCAGCCATCTTCGCTTGATTCTCCGTGACTTTCCGGGCATAAGCCTGCCAATCAGGTCAAACGTGGATATTTCGTTGGGGGCTTGCTGAATGCGCTTTGCACTTTAGCAGAAGCGCGCCGGAGGACAAAGAAGAAACCTGACCCTGAAAGGGTCACATGCAATAGCCGGGGGCAACGCCCCCGGTATAACCGCGAGAAAGATTGGCGACCCTGAAGGGGTCGCACCTCAACGTTGAATGTGCGACCCCTTCAGGGTCGGAAATTTTTTCTAACGCCTGACCGGGGGCGGCGCTGACGCTTGCCCCCGGCTATTTTATTCATCCTTTTCAGGGATGTAAGAAAAGAGGGTCTCTCGGTGGAAATTTCCACCGAGAGACCCAGGGCAAAAGAGGGACAGTGTTACTGGATAATTCTTGAGGTCACTGTCCTCGTCAGCGGGTTAACCGTAAATCGCAAGACCATCTTGATAACGCCGGTTGGCAAGCTCGTGCCGCCACCGCCGCTTCCCGTTTGCGTTCCGGGCGTCACCGTCCCCGGCACGTTGGCATTGGGCGAGCCTTCCGGCACGTACTGGTCGCTGACGATCTTGAACTCGGACGGCCCGTTGGTGAAGCCTTTGACGCGAAGGATGTACTTCGTGTCGGGCTTGACCCTCGCTGCCACATGCTCGTTGGCATCCGGGTTACCCGAATCATCTAGCACCGTGCCGTCAACCGTCCGAAGCTCGAAGTCCAGATCAACGGCGGTCGTCGAACTCAAGGTCGCGTCCAGAATCTTCGCGTCGTTCTTGGTCGTGACTTCCACGTCAACCCAGGTGATGTTCTTCGTTGCGGGGTTGCCGTAGGTCAGGGGTGCGCCGACGTTCGGCTCGCCCGCGGTGATGATGCCGGTCAACTCCTCGCGGAAGATCGAATAGACGGGCGGCGGTGCTCCTGTCGGAGTACCATCGCCGGACTGATTGCCCGTGCCTGCGGGCGAGCCCGCGTAGGCGTAGCCGTAAATTTCGGCGTCGAAGTTGAACCACCTCGAATTAGGATCGTTGAACTCAAGCCTGCGCGGGGCAGACGTGTCGCCGAGCGCGAGATTTTGCTTGAAGAAGAACGACGTACCCTGATCGGCATTCTTCAACGTCACGGTCGGATCATCAATGCTCAGGATGCGCAGCTCTATCGGCCCGTAGATGGCCTTGTCCGTACTGGAGAGAGCGCCCCGCGCGTTGGTCAACATCTGGTCGAAAGCGAAGACGCCGTTCCTGAAGTCAACGTTTGCGATGGGGCGATCAATTTGATTCTTCAGTTCCTGCTTGACGAACGTCGGGTGGGTCGAACCGCTCAACCCGGAGACGCCGAGTTGCTGCCCGTTGCGGCCACCGCCGACGGCGCGCACCACGTACTCGTGGCTGAAGACATCCTTGATGCCGAACGGCGTGAACACTTCGCTAACGCGGCCTTTGTCCTCGTAAGAGGTGGCGTTGCCGTCAACGTAAGCGACGTGCGTGAAGCCTGTGGTGGTCATGTCGCCGTCATCGTATTCGCGTATCGGCGCGAAAGATTCGCGGCTGCGTCCATACTCCGAAGCGAACTGATCCTGGTTCAGCTCACGCTTGTTCTCCATCCCGATGCGGCGCTTCAAAACCTCGTAGGCCACAGCGCCCTGAACCGGCTGCCAGCTCACTCTCAGGGACTTGATCGAAGCCGGAGCTATCGTCACACTCTGCGGCGCATCAGGCGCTGGCTGATTCGCGGCGAAGTCCGAGACGCCCGTCGAGATGGTCGCGTAGTTGGCGACCGTTTCGCGCGCGTTGATGCCGAGTTCGTGCGCGGCGAAGACCTGCTCGATGAGCGCGCGATTCTGTCCGGGCGCGTCCGCGTCTGCCGGGTTCGTCGAATAAAGCATCTGGTCTGCGATGAGCAGGGCGTCACGTGATTTGACGAACGTGTCGGGAGCCATCGTGCCGAGGATGTACATTGCGCCGAGGAAGTCGCGCTCGAAAATCTCCGTGCCGTCGCTGATGATCTTCGAGGTCGTGCCGTCTTTCGGGGCGGGACGCTTGTAGCGCGTGTCCGCCGGGTAGAGCCGATTCAACATCTCGCGCACGTCCCACATCGTGGACATGTAAATCTCGCCGTCGTAGTGTTCCTCCGGCAGGTAGTTGTAGCCGGGGTACGTCCCGAAGTCCGAATACTTCAAGGTCGAGCGAGCCGAGCGGATGTAGGCGATGGAATCGGGATCGCGGCCTGTGTCGCGGAAGCGCTGGCGGTAGCCCTTCGCGTTGATGACGTAATCACCTAAAGAAGCATTGTTAGTAATCGTGAAAGCCCACATATCGGCCTGGCCTTCGTTGAGAGCAGAGGCTTCGTCGTCGCCTTCAAGCCCGGCAATCGGAGTCGTGATGGCGTGCATGCCTTCGTGATATGGCACTGTGCCTTCGAGGCCGGTGTCGTTCAAAAGATAGCCGTGCCCGTAGAAGGTCGGGTTGGCGGCCACAGGCATCTTCTCGCCCGTCACGTCCTGCGCGATGGCTGTGACAGGGACGGCGAAGGCGTTGTCCATGCCCAGCACCATTTTGGAAAAGTCCGGGTGGGTGACGAGCGCCTGCATTTTTTGCGCGAACTGTGGGTCTTCCGATTTAGGAATTTTATCCGTGATGTAGATGTTGCCCATGTGAACGGTCGCGGGCAGCGGAATCGTCTTGTTCGGGTAATCGTCGGGGAAGCTGCCCTGCCCTATCTGGCTGTGCTTGGCGTCGCCCGCGACGTGCAGGTAGTCAACGTATTCGACCAGGTAGGTCGCAAAGAAAAAGGCGTTGATGTCGTCCTGATGCTCGGCAGGCTCTGCCAATTGATCCTGCTCGTTGGTGCGCGCCTCGAAGTTGAGGGGGTCGTCAACGCGGAAGTGCCACGTGCCCTTCGCGGCGGCCTGCGCGAACGGGAGCTTGGATGGAAGAATATTGTTGACGAGCGCGTGTGTGCCGGTGAGCGTTCCGTTGACGCCGGTAACGATGTTCGACGCGTCGAACGAGCGCAAGTTGACGCGCTCCTGCCCGCAGGGAGTAACGCCATCGGGGCCGTTCTCGATGATGCTTTCGTCTTTCAGCTTCTGCGTAATGCAAGGATACTTCGGATAGATGTCGCCGGTCGGAGCGAGCTGCGACTGGCGGGTGACGTAGTCCTTGCGCGCGATGATTTCGCCCGTGTGCGCGTCCACAGAGATCAGATAGACGCCGAACGGGTTGGTCGAAACTTTCGCCACTTTCCAGACGAGCTTGTAGCCGTCAACGGTCGGATAAATGCCGAGTTTAGGCTGAAGCTGCGCGACCGCTGCGGTCTGTTTGGTAAAAATATCATAAGCGGGCTTGAGCAAGTTGAGCGCGCTTTGCGGAAGCTGCACGCTGAATTTCGCGAGGTCTGCGCTCGCGGCGTTGCGCGCTTGATCGGCACTGATTGAGGGCTGCGTGTTGACGTTCACGTCGCGAAAGTACGGCCCGCTCGCCGCGATGACCTGATTGTTAGCATTCATCACTAAGCCGACGCCGCCGTTACGCACGTCAACGCCGCCGAAGGTCTGTTGAAAGCGCAGGAGACGCCCGCCCAGAGCCTGGACATTTGAGACGAGGCGCAAGTCTGCGACATTGCTGATGCCGAAAACTCCGGCGTTGGAGGCGAGGAATGCGCGGCCTGCTTCTTCGGGCGTGCCTGTGTAGGCGGGGCTGGCAAAATCCATCACCATATCGGGCGAGCCGCCAAAGTCGTTCCAGCGAACGGTCATGTTGCTGGCATTCGTGCTCTGTTTGAGAGCCTCAACCGCGCTGAGTTGCTCGGCTGTGGCTGCACGCAGATTTTTCAGTTTGCGCGAAACGTTCAAATCGAAGTTGGGCGCGGGGCGCGTGTACAGATTTATTCCTTCGGGGGCGCTCGCTCCGGCAGCGGCGTCCACCTTTGGTGTGCGGACGCTCAGAGTCAAAGCCAGAGCCATAACGAGGATTATTGTGAAGAATCTAAACAAATTTTTGTAGCCGCGCATTTTCGATCTCCTTCAGGTTTGGAAAGTTGAATTGAATTGCAAGTGAACTCGTCCCCTTTGTATAGACAGGAAAATAACCTCTACGGCTTGAGAAAAACTTGAGGGCGAAATAAGTGAAACTTGAGGCTTGGGGAGAAAACTTGAGAAGCAAAGAAAAGCTTTTGCATTTTGACTCGCCGAGATGAAGGTGGTGTCCTGAAAGCTAACGGACGAGCAAGTGGAAGAGCTTGAAATGTTGCGAACTCCTTGTAATCGCATCACCATTAAAAATTTTGGCCGCCAATCTCTGGCGACCAAAATTTTTCTCCTGATTGTGCCAGTCCGGTGAGCCACCCCCGACAAGCGACTCACCAGACCGGCGCTACAATCGCGACACATCTCCTACTAATTCAGCATCGCGATTGATCTCAATTCATTTTTCAAGTTATAGCGGCGGTTAAGGAGGGGCGCGTGCGCTCATTCGATAACACGCGCCCCGTTAATGCTAATGACTAACTAGAGCAACTTCGTCGTCACGGTTTTGGTCAACGGGTTGACCGTGAAGCGCAGCACCTTGGGCACTGTCGGGACTGAAAGGCCTGTGCTTGAAGAGCCGCTTGGGGCACTGGCAGTTGACCCACCAGAGCCGCCACCAGCCGCGCCCGCCCCGCCTGCTCCCCTTTGGTAAGCGGTGACGACGACATCGAAGTTGAACATCTGGGCGTCCGGGTCGTTGAACTCATACGTGCCATTACCTGTGTGCTCCGCCGGGGTAAATGCCTGATCCGTCCCCAGCAATTGCGAGTAGGTAAACAGCGCGCCCGTCAGCAAGCTCTTGCCGTTGGCAGCATTCTCAGCGTTCTTCACGCTGATGTTATTGTTGCTGCCGCCGGGACTGGTCGTGATGCCCACGATGTTGACTTCCATCCCCGGATAGTAGATGGCACTTGATTCATTACTGTAGTTGACATCGAGTTTGAAGATTCCATTGACGAACGAGACGTTGGAAATCCATCTCTTCACCTGATCGGTGATGTCTACCTTAGTCCGGCGATCAACGGTGATGCTCTCGACGTTGCTCGGAATCGTCACGAAGAAGCCGATGCGTCCTGGCGTGATCGAGCGCACGCGATAGCTGCGCTTCCCGTTCGGCACATTCTCGAAAGCGAGACTCGTCGTGTTGCCGTCAACCTGGCGAATGGCCGAGTAGTTTGTGCCGTCGGTTGATTCTTCGACTTCGTACTTCAGGACATCGCCCTGCGGCTGCCAGTTCAAGGTGTAGTTGCCGTCAAAATCCGTGCGGCTCCCGTCCACGCCTGTGAAGTTGCTCGCGAAGGGCTGCACGATGGGCGGCGCTCCGCCGAGCGATTGCGTGCTCGTCAGCGTATAGTCGGCGGCCACGTTCATCCATCCGACGATGCGGTAAACGTAAGTCCCGCCACCCGCGGCGTTGGCGCTCAAGCTCTCAGGCCCGCCCGCGTTGGTCGAGCTGGCGACCTCATTGCCGTTTGCGTCGTACAGGAACAGATCAAGGTCTGTGACGCCGTCGTCGGTTGTGAAGTTGAGTGTGGCGTCAATCTTGAGAGCCGCCGGGCTGACTACAAACGGCTGGTTGACATAAGTCACATCTTCCGCTGCCTGCGCGCCGGTGTCTCCGAGCAACACATTGCCCGTGAAGGTTTGCGTCTCGGATGCGGCAGCGCCCGCCGGAACGGTCGGAAGCGCCCTTAAGTACATCGGCATCCGCAGCGTTTCATTGCTGCCCGCGCGCTTCGCCATGACGTACCATTGAAACTGCTTGGGGCTTGAAGCATCGCGCACCTTGTCGCCGTCAATCGTGATGCTGGCGGTAAAAGTGACCTGGCCGTTGGCCGGAACTTCGACACTCGCGGGGCTGACCGTAGCAGATGCGCCGTCGAGTTCTAAGAAGCGGTTATTCGCCGTGCTCAGGTTGTATGTGCCGCCCTCCCCCGAAGTGTCGCGGATGGTGACGGTCACGCTTTGCGTGTTCACGATGCGGTTATTCAAGATAGGCGTCTCGCCAAAAGAGTGGCTGGCGAGAATCGCGGGCTCGACGATGCCGTCGCCCTCAACACCCATCACAGCCTTCGCTCCGATGGCCGCTGCCACGTCAATCAACCCTGCGCCCTGCTGGATGACCGCGTCAGCGTCCGGCCCGTCAGCTTTCGGGATGCGGCGCGATGCGCTCCGCAAGTTGGTCGAAGTGTTCATCAGCGCCGCGCGAATTACGTCGGGCGAATAGTTCAGGTGCGCCTGCTTGACGAGCGCGACCGCGCCTGCGACGTGCGGGCCGGAGAAACTCGTGCCGCTGGCATGAATATAACCCGTCGGGTCGAACATCGTGCCAGTGTTCTGGTCGGCGCTGCCGACGCGCACGGTCGCCGAGAGAATGGCAACGCCGGGCGCTGTCACATCCGGCTTCACCTGTCCGAGACCCTGCACAGGGCCGCGCGAAGAGAAGTCGGCCATCTGCGGTTGGAACAAGAGGTCTTTGTTGAGACGCATCTTTCCGGCTGAAATCGTCCCGACCGGAGGATTGGCTGGCTCGGTTTTAAGGTCTGGGTTGGGATTGGCATTGGGAAGCATTTGCGATTTCAGATACCAGCCGTTCTCCTGCGAAATACCGACGACCGGAAGCGTCGAAGCGCGCACGGTCGCGGCAGAGAGTTCGCCGGGTATGTTGTTGTAGATGACCACGGCAATCGCGCCCTTGGCGAAAGCGAAGGCCGCTTTGTTTGAGAACAGGCCAGTGCCTGCGCTGGTCGGCAATCCTGCAGGCGTGTTGACCGTGCCCCCACGAGCGATCAGCGCAATCTTGCCGTTGACGGAATCCGGTACTTGGTCGGGAGTCTCTGCGAAACCGCAGTAAACGTAGTTCTGTGTGATGTCAGCAGTGGGCGGCGTTGCGCCGTCCAGAAGATTGGCGATCATCTGCGAGTGCCCGCCGATGTAGTCAATTGTGTTCGAGCCGCCCGCGGGCTCGTTGTTCGCGCCAACCGCGATGACGTGGCGACCGGCGGCAGGAGAGCCGACAGTGTTTTCGCCGGGGCCGGAGTTGCCAGCCGAAGCGACGACCGTCGTGCCCAAGAGCGCAGCGTTGCTGGCGGCGACGGCTGATGAATCGTCCGGGCCGCCTGCGCCGCCGAGACTCAAGTTGATGACATTCGCAACCGGCTTGGGCTGCAATGAAAGCGTGCGCGGGCTAACCGCATCCTCAATCGCAAGATTCGTCGCCGCCGTCAGGCAAGAGCCTGTGCCTGTGCAAACTTTGTAGCCCATCAGGCGCGCTTGCGGCGCAACGCCGTGCAAGCGAATGTCGTCGGCAGTTCCGGGAAGCTTGTCCGCGCCGGGCGCGAAGCCCAGATAACCGGCGATGTTCGATGAGGCGGCTGTGCCGTGACCGTAGTCGTCAATCGTTCCGGTCAGTGGCAGGTAGTAGATAACTTTTTTGTTTGTATTGAGCGCAGCAATCGGCGGCGCTAACCCGTGACGCGGAGGCGTCGGGTCGCCGCCGAACATCTCGTGCTTCCAATCAATACCGGTGTCGAGCACGGCGACGTTGATGCCCTGTCCCTCAAAGCCTTCTCGATTGTCGCTATCGGCGGTCAGTTCCTGAACCTGCCCGTAAACTGCCGGGGCGTTGATGTAGTCAACGCTCTTTTCCAGGAGGAGTTTTTGCATCCGGTTTGGCTCGACGTGCTTGACCTGCGGCATACTCTTGATGACGGCCACAGCCGATTTCGGAACGCTCAGCGTGATGGCGTTCAGGACAAGCGTGTTGCGATAGTCAACGCGACCCATCGAAACGCCGTCGAAACCTTTAACGTCTACCCCGTCAACTTGAAAGGAGACTCCGCGCGCTTTGAGGTCGCTCAGGAATTGATCCTGTGAGGCGCGCACCTGGTCGCGGTAAGCCTGAAGCTGTTCGTCCGAGACCGAGCCGCCCGCCTTTTCCGTTTTAGCTTTATAAACTGCTGCCGGGTCGCCGCGCAGTTCCACAATCAGCGAAGTCGTGCCGCTGTCTGCGCTGACCGGGACGCTGATTGTCCGGTTGAGCACGATGGCGGTGGCAAACAGGAAAACCAAAAGGATCAGGATTGATCGAAGCTTAAAAGATTTGCCGTACATTTGAGAGCCTCCAGTAAGTTCTTAAAATTTCTCGGGTAATTCGGGTGCGGGGCCTTTAATTTTTCAACAGGTGACGCCGTCTGCCCCTGGGCGGTCGACCTTTTTTGAAAGCGCTTGCGAGGATTTCAATAACTGACGGTGACAAAATAACTAAAGGGGCTTGAGAAAAGGTTGAGACGATTTTGAAGACGCGAAACAGCCAAATTCCTTAATAAAACCAGCGGTTTTTTATTTGCGAGGGGACTTGAGGAAAACTTGAGCCTGGAGATGGAGGAAAGGAATAGAGGATTATGAGGCTAGTCCCGTGAGGGAACGACTGAAAATAGCCCAGCAATTTATTGCTGGGAATAGACGCGAAGATAAACGTTGAGTCCCGGAGGGACGACTGAACAGCGAGCGAGCCTCTCTTCAGCCGTCCCTCCGGGACTCAATTATTTTTACTACTCTGTTTCCCAGCACTGAAGTGCTGGGCTACTATCAATCGCCCCTGACGGGGCTTATCATTTGCTGACCGTTAATTACAGCAGCTTCACCGTGACGACCTTGGTCAGTGGGTTCACGGTGAACCGCATTACTTTGGTGAGTGATTGCAGCGACGTGCCGGATTGCGTTGAATTGCCGCCCGCACCAGCCCCCGCTGCGCTTCCTCCTCCGGCAGCCGCACCTTCACCGCCACCCGGTGCGCGCTCATAAGCCGTCACCATCACGTCGAAGCTGAACATCTGAGCCGTCGGATCGTTGAACTCAAGGGTGCGCCCCCCTGTCACCTCCGCCGGTGTGAACTTTTCATCCGTGCCCAGCAGTTGCGAGTAGGTGAAGAGTGCACCCGTCAGCAGACTCTTGCCGTCCTTGCCATTCTCGGCGTTCTTCACGGTGATGGGATTGTTGCTGCCGCCGGGACTGGTCGTGATGCCCACGACGTTGACTTCCATCCCCGGATAATAGGTCGAGGGCATTATCACGTGCTGCAAATTCTCGCCCTTGACTTTGAAATCGAGCTTGAAGATTCCACCCGTGAAAGAGACGTTGGAGATTTCTCCGGTCACCTGGTCGGTGATGTTGACCTTGGTGCGGCGATCAACTATCACGCTTGCGACGTTGCTCGGAGCCGTAACGTAAGAGCCGATCTGCCCCGGCGCGAAAGCGCGCACGCGGTAGAAGTTCTCGCCGTTCGGCTGATCCGCCAGCGACGCGCTCGTCTGGCCTGCGCCTGCGCTCGCGACCACTGCGTAGTTCGTGCCGTCGGCGGAGCGCTCGACTTCGTAGCCGGTCGCGCCGTCCGTCGCCTGCCAGCTCAGGTTGACCGTCCCGTCGAAATCAACGGGCTTGCCCTGCGCGTTGGTGAAGTCGCCCGCTATCGCCTGGACGACGGGCGGCGTGTTGCCCTTCGTCAGCGTCGTCGTGACGGTGCACTCGGTCGCGGCGTTGACGAAGCCGATGATGCGATGCTTGTAGGTTCCCGCGCGGTTGACGGTCACGCTGACGTGCTCGCTTGCACCTGCCGGGCCGCCTGAACTCGCGATGACGTTGCCGTCCGGGTCGAGCAGTTCGTAATCAACGTCCTCCTGGCTGCCCTGCGGCGTGCCGAACCACTCAACCAGGGCTTCCACCTTGAAGGTCGAGGCGTCCACCTCGAAGGGAACTTCGACGTGTGTCGCGCCCTCCGCGACCTGCTGCCCGGCGGCGGGCGCAGGGACGGTCGCCGTCTGTTCGATGGTCTGGACGATAGGCTGGGCTGGCATGGTCGGCCCGGCCTTGAAGTAGAAGGGCATGCGTAAGGATTCCGCGTTGTCGCTTCTCTTAGCCGTGACGTACCACTGCATCTGAATCTTCTCCAGCGGGACATCTGTGCCAGCGGTCTTGGCCGCCATCACGTCGCGCAAACGGTCGCCGTCGAACGTTGCGCTCACAGTAAACGTCGCCGAGCCGTTTGGCTCCAGCGTGACGCTCGGCTGCGAGGTCGTGACGCTGATGCCAGCGATTTGCAGGTCGCGATTGTTGGCGACCGCCAGGTTGTAAGTCCCGCCCTGCCCCGACAAATCGCGGACGGTGACACTCACGGGCGAGGTGTGCGTGACGCGGCTGTTGGCCACGGGCACTTCGCCAAAGGAGTGGCTGCCGAGAATCGAGGGCTTCTCAATCCCGTCGCCCTCGACGCCCATCAGCGCCTTCGCGTTGACGGCCTCTTTGACATCAATCAGGCCGCCGCCCTGCGCGATGATCGAGTCGGCGGTCAGGCCGTCGGCCTTCGGAGCGCCCGATTCGCTACGCATGTTCGTCGAAGTGTTGATGAGAACGGTGCGAATCACGTCGGGCGACCAGTCGAGGTGCGCCTGCTTGATGAGTGCTGCCGCGCCCGTCGTGTGCGGGGTCGCCATGGATGTCCCATCCAGATGGGCGTAGTCCGGCGTGCCTTCCAGGAGGCCGAGCGCTCCGACCACGCTGCCCGGAGGGGCAGCGGCCAGCACGGCCACGCCCGGCGCGGAAACGTCCGGCTTAATCTGTCCCAAGCCCTGCACGGGGCCGCGCGAGCTGAAGTCGCCCATCTGGCCCATGAACGTGTTGGTCAAAAACGGGTTCATGCGGATGGGGAGTTCGGAGAGTGCGCCGTTGGCCGGGTCTACCGCGTTGTTGTCGGTCGAGGAGAGCGCGTCCACGAGGACTTCGCCGTCCGCAGGCGAGATGGTCGCCGCCGGGATGAGCGTCTTGACGCCGTTGACCGCGCCGCGGTCGTCGAAGAGGATGACGCCGACCGCGCCGGCGTTGTAAGCCTGCGCGACGATGTCGAAGATGGTCGCGCCGAGCGCGTCCTTAATCAGCGCGATGCGCCCGTTGACGCTCGCAGGCCACTGTCCCAATGGAAGGTTGACGAAGACGTAGCGCTGCGCCATCGAACCGGCAGGCAGGCTCGCCGTGCCCGACATCGGGAAGAGCGTCAGGCGGTTCGTGCCTGCCGCGCTCCCAAAACTGTTCGCGGGCGTGACCGCGCCTGTGCGTGTCTGCGGGAAAGAGGAACCTTGAAGCAAGTCTGCTGACCATTGCGAAGCGCCAGCCGACGGGTGCGTGGTCGCGCCGACGGAGATGACGTGCGTGCCCGCTGCGGGGCTGCCCGTCGTGCCTTCGCCGGGGCCGGAGTTGCCGGAGGCGGCGACGACCGTCGCGCCTGTCAGAGCCGCGTTGCTGCACGCGACCGCAGTCGGATCGTTGGGGCCGCCCGAACCGCCCAGGGAAAGGTTGATGACGTGGGCAATCGGCTTGGTCTGTCCCGTCAGCGTGAACGGCGAAACGGCGTCTTCGAGTGCCATGATCGTGTCGGCAGACTCGCAGCCGCCGACGGAGGGCAGGCCCAGGCTGCCCGGAATGGAGCGGATGTCGCTGCACACTTTGTAGGACATCAGTTTCGCTTGCGGCGCGACGCCGTGAAGCCTTATGTCATCAGCCGTGCCGGGGATCCCGTCTCCGCCCGGATGCAAGGCCAGGTAGCCAGCGGCGGTCGAGGCCACATGCGTGCCGTGACCGAAGCCGTCGTAGGCAGCCGTGTCCGTCAGCGGCAGGTAGTAGATGACTTTTTTGTTGGTGCTGGTGACGGCGGGCGTCGGCGGCGCAACGGCCAGGCGTGGGGGCGTCGGGTCGCCGCCAAACATCGGGTGCGCCCAATCAATGCCGGTGTCCACAATGGCGATGTTGATGCCCTGGCCCTCGTAGCCCTCGCGCAGATCGTCGAACTGCGTCAGCTCTTGGACCGCCCCGTAAACTTTCGGGGCGTTGATGTATTTGACGCTGCTGTTGAGCGAAGTTTCGAGCATGGCGTTCGGGTGAACTTTCTTCACCTGCGGCATGGCCTCGATTGTGCCAATCGCAGAGTAGGGCACGTTCATCGCCACCCCGTTGTAGACCAACGTGTAACGCAGCGGCACGGTCGCCGCTAAACTGCCGTCATAGTTCTTCACGTTGCGTGAGACGATTGAGGCCGTCACCCCATTCGCCGCGAGCCCCGTCAGGAACTCGTCCTGCTTGGCGGTTAACGACGCGCGATAATTTTTCAGCGCCTCATCGGAGACATTCTGGCCGGACTTCGCGGCCCTGGCTTTGTAAACAGCAGCCGGGTCGTCCTTCAACTCGACGATGACGGAGACGGTTCCGCCGCTGGCGCTCACAGGGTTGGTCGTCGTCTGGTTGAGCAGCATGGCTGCGACGACGAGAAGGATTAGGGCGGTCAGGATTGAACGAAGCTTGATATATTTACCGGACATGACGAAAGCCTCCAGAGATTTTTTTCAAAAGTTTCAGATAGCTTGCAAGAGGGGGTGGCACGAGGTTGTAAATTCAGTTGTCGCTTTCCCGACGCGCGTGACGCCGCTCCCCTCAGGTGGCGTCACGCGCGCGCATCTTTAGTGCACGAGGTTTAATTTCCAGCGACGAAGCGCTGAGCAAAGAGATTCAGCTTGGCGGCGAGCGTGGCGCGGGTTAAGCCTTCGCCTGGCTCGACGCGCGGGCCGGGCTTGGCGAGGATCGACCCTGTTGGCGTCACTTCCGCCGAAGCCTGATAGACTTCCAAAAATCCCTTATCAACTGCGATCTGCACATAGCCGCGCAGGTTGCCGGGAATCTGCCCGTTGTCTATGACATCCAGCCCGGTCTGTGGGTCTTTGACCGGCGTGTTCGCTTTCGCTTTCGCCTCCGTGTCGAGGCCAAGCGCGCGGACAAAGGCCACTGCCAAATCGAGGCGGCTGACAGTGCCGTTCGGGTTAAAGAGCGCCCCTTGCGCGCTCATCATTCCGGCTGGCGCATAGTTCCAATCACGCAAGGTTGAGCCGCTGGCGGTCACGGCTTCGGCCATCGCTCTCAACTCGCCGGACACGTCCGTGAATTTCGCAGTCGCCCCGACGGACTGGCGAAGCGGCGTGTTGAGCGCGAGTGCTCGCGCAAAGTCTGAGCGGATAACCAAGGTGTCAGGGCGGAACGTGTTATCCGAGAAGGTGTCCATCATGCGGTTGGCCAGGGCGCTTCTAATCTGCCCGGCAGCCGGGTGACTCTGAATGTCCGACGGCTCTTCGACCGTCACCACCGCCTGCTTGATGAGACCGTCCACGCGCTCCGGCAGGGCAATCCCGACGGGCGACGAGACCGGGGCGGCGGCAAGGCCGCGCAGGCCGCGCACCTCGACGATCCATTCTCCCGGCACGGGATTCTTCACTAGATTTTCCCTGCGCGGCGAGTCAATACCCGGCAGCGCCGGAGGATTGCTGTACGCACACGGCGGGACAGCCGACGGGTCGCTCGCGCTCGGTGTGCATCCCGGCGGGTAGAGCGCCATGCCCATGGAGTTGCCCGTCTCGTCCGTCACCGGCGTGGTGCCGAAATCAATGCGGACGTCGAGAAGGCCGATGCCCGGCGCGACTGTGAAATGATGCGTGTTCGTGCTCTGCGGTCCCGGCGGCTGCGGGATATACGGATCAAGGGTGAATGTTTCCGGTGTGCCGTAAGTAACCGTCAGGTCTGAGTTGAATGTGGGATTGGCGGTAGCGCCGTAAGCTTTCGAGCGGTTGAAGACCTTGTCAACGGCTGCGTAGGCATTGACGTAACCAGCGCCCACTTCGTAGTCAGCGCGACCGGGCATCCGCGTGGCGGTTTGCTGCAAAATCTGCTTGACCTCGTCGGGCGTGAGCGACGAGTCGGCATCGAGCATCAACGCGACGACTCCCGCGACGTGCGGCGTGGCCATCGAAGTTCCGCTGATCTCAGTGTAGTAGGGCAAGTAGGCCGCCGGAATCTCATCAACGTCGGTGGCGACCGCTGAGCCGCTAATCATCCCGTTGGCGACGACGTTGGAAGTGGCGCGCGTCGAGATGATGTCAGTGGTGAATTTACCAACGTTGCTGTCGAACTCGCGGCCAGTGCCGGGAGCGGTAATGCTCGGCGCGTCGTTGTCGTTGAGCGGGTCGCTGTCGTTCAACCGCTCTTCACGGGGCAGCCCGCGCGACGAGAAGCTGGCCAGCCCGCCTTCTTTCGTGCCCGCCGCGACCGAGATCACCCAGGGCGCTTTGGCGTACGGGTTGTGCGTATCAGGGCCAGGGCCTTCGTTGCCTGCGGCGAACACGGAAATGATGTTGAGGTCATACGCCTTTTTGGTGGCGATATTGATCGGATTGTCTGGCTCGAAGGGGCCTGATGAACCCCACGAATTCGAGATGACGCGAATGGCGTGGTCGAACTGCTTCGCTAAGCTGTATTCGTAACCGCCGAGGGCGTTGAGAATGAAGAGACCCGCGCCTGAGCCTGTGCCGATCAGCTTCGCGCCCGGCGCGACGCCAGCATACTGGCCGGCGGAGCGAATGCCGGAGCCGCCCACGATGCCCGCGCAGTGTGTGCCGTGGCCGACGTGCGTATCTGTATTAGGTACGTTTTCAACAAACAGCAGGGGCGTGAACCCATCGGGGATGACACAGCCCGTCTGCTCTGTGCAGGTTGTTCCCGTCGAAGGGTCGCTGAGGATTTGCACGTTCTGGATGACACGGCTGCCAAGCTTCAAATCTTCGTGCGTGGCGTCAATGCCTGAGTCGTTGATAACGACCGAGAAATCGCCGCGACCTGAAACGGCGAGGCCGCCGTTAATCCTGGTCATGTTCGTATCGGCGCGCAGCTTATCGAGTCCGACGAGCGTGCGTGCCTGATTGTCGAAGTAGTAGAGCTTATCGTTTGACCAGATGGAGCGAACCGAGCTGTTGGCGGCGAGCGCACGAACCTGCCCGGCGGTGGCGGGCGCGGCGACCATGCCGAGTTGTTGCAGGGTATAACCGCCCTTGATTCCGACGCCGCGCAGCAGATCAAAGTGCGCGACTTTGAGGCCGCTGCTGTCGGTCTTGAAAGCGATGATGACGAGTCCCACCTGGGTGGCGTCGGACGCTCCGGCGAGCTTTGTCTTGAGCGTTTGGCTGAGAGTCGCGGCTTGCGCCGTGAGAGCAGTGCAAATAATTAATGTAGCGACGATTGTAGTAAAGATTTTCTTAAACATGATCTTTCTCCGTATCGGGTTTCCCTGGCCGAGTTCCTGGAATTTTCAAATGACGGTGTTTGTCTTTCCGGTCAAATAAGTGGTTTCCGAGCTAACCAACGCCTATAAATTTACGGATTCGCATTGAGAAAAACTTGAGCGGGCAAAGGCGCGGGGAAACCTGCGTTTTTCTTAGGAAATTGGCGGTTTTCAAGGAGGTTCGGAGACTTGAGGAAAACTTGAGCCGGGCGGGAGAAGGGCGATTTTCGGGCGGAAGAGATTTAGAAGGGACAAAGGCCTTCCCCTCCAAATCGCCGGTCAAAGCGCCTACTCGTTGAAGAATTTTATGAAATCAGGTGGAAGGAAACTCACTCTTGAGCGCGCCGAAGCGGAAAGGCTCGTTGATCCGCACTTTTGCTTTCCGGCGCAGTTCTTTGAGCGAGTCGGTGAGCCTGGCGGCTTCGTGTTCGGCCAGCAAATGGGTGCGAATCCTGGGTGTTGCTTCAAGGAGCGTTTGCTCGCGTGCAGCTTCGCGCGCCGTGACCTTGATGACATGAAAGCCATATTCCGTTTGCACGACCGCGCTCACCGCGCCCGGCTTGAGCGCAAACGCCGCATCATCAAAGGCGCGCGTGTGCGTGTTGCGCTCGAATGTGCCTAAGCTCCCGTCCCGCTCGCGCGAAGAAGGGTCTTCTGAATGCTGGCGCGCCAGTGCAGCAAAGTCACCGCCTGCGGCTGCTTTGCCGCGCAACTCTTCGGCAACTTTGCGCCGCCGCTCCATCTCTTCGCGCACAGCCGAGGCCAGGGCTTCGCCCGACAAATTTTTCTCACGTTGCAGTTGCTGCGAGATCAGGTTGGGGCGAGCATTGATGAGAATGTGTGAAGCGGTCACACGTTCAGGCTGCTGCAACATGGGTTCGCCTTTGTGAGCTTCGTAATAATTCCTGACCTCTTCGTCCGCGACCGTGAGACCTTTGCTCAACTCCTCGCGCATCAGTTGACTGTAGATTTCGTTCTTGATGACTTCGCGGTATTCGTCGCGCGTCAAACGATGCTCGGCCAGATAAGCGTCGTACTTCTTCTCGCCGCCGAATTGCTCGACTGCGCGCGCTTCAGCCTCCGCCATCTTTTCCGGCGGGATCAGGATTCCGCGCCGCTCTGCATCCTGTGTGACAAGAGTGCGGTCAATCAACTCGGAGACGATGCCTTCACGCAGCTTGTCAATCTTCGCGCGCCCTTCTTCGGTTTTAGGGTCGAGTCCCAATTCATCTTGTCCAAGCTGCAAATACATCTCGTAGAGACGGGTTGAAATAGGGTGATCGTTAACGGTGGCGACGACCGGAGGCAGCGCGGTCGTGTTCGCATTGGATTGTGATGATGTATTGCTGGCGCAGCTCGTCAAGACGACGCACGATGCCAGTAAGATGGCAACGCGAATTTTTGCGGTGACAGGTCGTGCCATACGTTGCATCTTAGCGGCTGCCGGAGAAATACCAGAAATAGAGACCTTGAGCGATGCCGATGATAAATCCGATGACCGCGCCGAAGAGTTCTATCGTTTTGAGGTGCTGCTGCGCGACGGACAGCACCAACTCTTCGAGCTTCTCGACAGGATAGCCCGCGACCTTTTCGCGGACGATGCCGCCGATGTCGAATTCCGCGATGGCCGAAGGCAAGCGCTCGCGCGCCGCATGAGTGATGCGTTCCGTCAGCGCGACGGAAGCTCTTTGGATCGCCGCTTCCGGCACTTGTTCGGAGAGTCGTCCGATGGGCGCAATCAAAAGGCGCTCGACCTGCGCGGTCAGGATATTGTTGATAGTACGCGCCGTCTCTTCGCGCGAGAGCACTTGAAGCAACCCCTTAGAGAGAAAACTTTTGAGGCGCTGCGCGGACTCCGGGTTGAGGTGTTGCAGGAGAGCGCGCAGGGTGTGCGGACGCAGGCGCGAGAGCGCGTCCGTCACATAAGCGGAAACCGTCGTCGCCAGTTCCGGGCTACGCGCGAGGACAAGCACACGTTCCGTGATCTGATCTTTAATCGCCTGCAATTTGTCGGGCGCAATCTGCCCGACGATCTCGTTAATCGGGCGCGCGAGCACGTCGTCAACCGTCGTATCCAGAAATCTTTCAGCCTCCTGCTCGAATGCTTCGCCGCGCAGAAACTCTTCCACACGTCGCGGCAGTGTGTTGTTGACCATCTCGTCAACTTCGCGGTGAATCTTGTCGCGCGAGACGAAGATTTTCTTGAAGAAGGAGAGCTGCTGGTAATAGTCGTCAACCTCGCGCTTAATCAAAGCGCCGATGCGCGTGCGCGTGGTCTGGCTCGTGGCGATCTCGGCCAGGTGATGAGCGACAGGCGCGACCTGTTCATCAATGCGCTCCTTGATGATGGAGACGGTGCTGGGGGTGAACACTTCGGCGAGAGTGGCGCGGCTGTTTGCCAGGTCGTCGAGGCGGGCGCTGACGAAATCGCGCACCTTTGCCTCCAGCGTGGGTTCGTTGACGAGACCGCGAAAGCGATTTTCGATGAACCCTAAGATTTGCTCAAACGTCTCATCATTGACCGTCTCGCTCAGGCGGCGCGCGAGCAGCTCGTTGACGCGACGATCTATGAAAGCATTCAACTGCGCGGCGGTTTCTTCCGACTTCAGAATGTTGGTGATGTAATCCGAGATGCGAAATTGCAGCGCGGAGATGGCGTCGAGCACGGGCGCGCGCGCTGCCGTCGGCAACGCTTCGAGAAAGGACGGATAGGGAGTCGCCAGCAACTCTCTCGTATAAGAATTAACGAAGCCTTCGACTTTGCGGCGAAAGAAATCTGTCCCAAAGAGGGCATTGACGACCGTCTCCTGCGAGACGAGTTCATTGCCGACAGCGTTGCCGATAGTCTCAGCCAGCCGCTCGCGGTGTCGCGGAATCATGCCCTGCGGCCAGATGGTCATTCCCCAGAGCTTGACCGCGCGGCGCGGGCGAAACAGCATCCGAATCGCCAGCCACGCCGCCGCGTAGCCATGCACCGTCGCGATGACGACCCAGGCGATAGCGACCAGAAGCTTATGTGTCTGCGGGTCTATGGCGAGAATCCCTCTCTTCAAAGCGCGCCGCGAAAATTTACCGGATGGAATGAATGTAATAGAAGACGTGACGGGTGACAAGAGAAAAGCCGTAAATCGTGACAAGTAACAGGTGACAAGTTAGAACAAGGTTTTATCCTGTCACCTGTCACTTGTCACCTGTCACGGCTTTTTCGTGTCTACGATTCTCCCCGCGCGTTCTGAAGCGAGAGTAAAGTTGGGGAGAACGCGGAAAGATGTCAGGCCGACGGCGACGCGATCATTGATGCCGAGGCGCGTGGAGGCGGCTTCGGATTTCGCGCGCGTGACGATGATAGGGACGCCCATTCGCTTTTCCGGCGTGTTGATAGTCACGTTGTAGAGTGGCGGCTCGCCCGTCGCGGGCTGGCGCGCGATTAGATCGAGGCGGAGAGTGAGGCGCTCATATGCGCCGACGAAATTGATCTCTTCGATAACGCCGTTGCTCAAGCGGCGACAGCCTGCGGGAAGCTGGCCGGTCATGCTCAAACAAACGTCTTCTGGACGAAAGACCAGCTTGACGGCTTGCCCCTCACGAAAGCGCGCCGTCTCTTCCCGCGCCGGAATCGCCGCCGTGCCAATCTCGACCGCACCCTGATTGACGACGCCAAGCAGGAGATTAGCTGCGCCGAGAAACGTGGCGACGTATTCAGTCTCAGGCCGGTTGTAAACGTCGTCGGGCGTGCCGATTTGTTCCAATCGTCCGGCGTTCAAGACCGCGATGCGGTCGCCGAGTTCGAGCGCTTCCTCCTGGTCGTGCGTGATAAAGATGGCGGGCAGGTTGACCTGCTTGAGAAGCTGGTGGATTTCGCGGCGCAGACGAACGCGCATCTGCGCGTCGAGTGCGCCGAAGGGCTCGTCAAAGAGCAGCACCTGCGGTTTGTAGGCGAGCGTGCGCGCAATCGCTACGCGCTGCTGCTGCCCGCCTGAGAGCTGCGAAGGATATTTCTTGCGATGCTCTTCGAGCTTGACCAACTCTATCAAACGATCAACTGTCTCTTTGATCTCTTTGCGCGCGCGACGGTGAATGCGGATAGTCGTTGGAAACGATACTATGCTGATAATAGCCGCTAGAAACGATCCTAACAACGGTCCTAACCACGCCCAACCTTTGATCTCTTGACGCGCGCGAAGGCGAATACGCAAGCCGTAGCCGATGTTCTGCTCGACCGTCATGCGCGGGAAAAGCGCGTATGCCTGAAAGATGACACCCACATTGCGCTCGCGCGCAGGCAATTCAGTCACATCCTTGCCGTGCAGGATGACGCGCCCCGTGTCCGGCTCTTCCAATCCGGCGATGATTCTGAGGATGGTCGTCTTTCCGCTCCCCGAAGCTCCGAGCAGAACTAAGGATTCGCCCTCGGCGACATCGAAATCTATATCTTCGAGCACCATCGTCTTCTTGAAACTCTTGCTCAAAGAGCGCACGCTGGCGGCGGGCACACGCTCACCTTGCGGCGCTACGTCCCCCACCCTTTTTTCATCACCGAAGATATTTTTAAACTCACCGGATTGCATTCCGCTTCTCAAACGACGTGGTCAAATCTCAAGGATTAAGGAGTCCCGTTAGGGACTCTCGGTAATAGCCCAGCAATTTATTGCTGGGAACTTAGCGACAATTTAATTTGAGTCCCGTAGGGACGATTGAAAAGAGGCTCGTTTTCGTTCAGTTGTCCCTACGGGACTCTGTATTTATTTCCGGCCTCTTCCCAGCACTCTCAGTGCTGGGCTAAATTCATGCGCCCCTCACGGGGCTGACAACTTGTACTCGCTACTATCTACATCCGTTGTTGATTGCGGCCTTCACTCCGTATCCAGCCAGTCGCGCGCGAGGAAGAGCACGCTGAAAATTCCGAAAGAGAAAAGCGCGAGGACGATGGCAACGGCGTTGGCGGCTTCGACCTGTCCCTCGTTGAACTTGGCGAAGATGTAGAGCGGCGCGGTCTGCGTGCGCATCGCCAGATTGCCGGATACCAGAATGGTCGAACCGAATTCGCCGACGGCGCGGGCAAACGTCAACAGCGCACCCGTGACGATTGCGCCGCGCAAACTGGGAAGCGTGACATGCCAGAAAGTTTGCCAGCGAGTTGCGCCGATGGTCGCCGAAGCCTCTTCGAGCGAACGGCTCATCGTGTCAAAGACGGGCTTGATGACGCCAAACGCCAGCGGAAACGTGACGAAGATATTGGCGAGGATGACAGCCCACGCCGTGAACATAATATCAACGCCGTAAGGAGAGATCAGGCGACCAAGAGTTCCGTATGGCCCCCATAAAAGAAGCAGGGCGAAGCCCGCCACAGCCGTCGGGATGGCGGTCGGCAAAGAGATAATGACAATCAAGACGTTACGCCCACGAAAGTCGTAACGCGAGAGCACGTAGGCAGCGAAGAGTCCAAACACGACATTGAAGATGGTTGCCCAGAAACTCGTCACAATCGAGAGCTTGAGCGCAAAGACGGCTTCCGGCGCGGTCAGCGCACCCCAGAAGCTATCCAGCCCGTTCTTCATTCCGAAGTAGAAGATCGAAGCCAGCGGCAGCAGCACGAGCGGCAGCATGATCGCGATGATCGTCCCGATACTAAAGGGGCGCACGACATCAAAGCCGCGCACATGCCGCATGGGAGAGAGAGTCGAACTCATAATTCAAGACCGTGACGGGTGACAGGTGACAGGTGACAGGAAAGAACAAGGCTTTAATCTTGTCACCTGTCACTTGTCACGATTTACGGCTTTTCACTTGTTACCTGTTACTTGCTTTTCTGCACTTGATCGCGCCACACGTGTTCGATGATTTCGGGGTAAGCTTTACCCCAGCCGCCGAAATATTCGATGGTGAAGGGCAGCTTGATTTGACCGAACTCTTTGTTCGCTTCGTTCAAAGCCTCGTTGTTGATGGAGCGGAAGTGATACTGGACGAAGGCGCGCTGCGCTTCTTCGCTCCAGAGAAACTGCATGAAGGCATCGACCACCGGGCGCTTTTCAGCCGTCACGTTGCGGTCAATGACGACCGCCGGGTGCTCGCTGAAGATGGTGGATTCCGGCAGGACGATTTCGATGGGCGCGTTCGCTTGCTTCATCAACAGACCTTCAAGCTCGTAGGTGATGAGCGCATCGCCGTGGCCTGTCTCGAACTGCGTGCGCGCCGCCCGCGCCGAATCAGGCGAGGCGATGACGTTGCTCCAGACGGCTTGCAGCGTCCGCAGGGCTCGCGCTTCATCGCGCGCTCCCTCTGCCTCAGACTTCTTCAACTCCGACCCGTAAATGGCGAGGATAGACCACTGCGCGCCGCCCGACGAGACCGGCTCAGGATGAATCAACTGCACCTTGGGTTTGCCCAAGTCTGCGAAGTCGCGAATCCCTTTGGGATTTCCTTTGCGGACGAGAATGACGAAAGGCGTTTTGTTGACGATGCCGCTATTCGGTAGCTGATGCCAGTCTGAGGTGACGAAGCCCGCCTGTTTCAGTCGCTCGGCGTCGCGTTCGATGGAAAGGATGGCGATGTCTGCTTTGACGCCCTGCAAAATTTGATTCGTCACCTGTTCCGATCCGGCGAACGACGAAGTAAAGCTCACGTCCTGCCCGTGTTCCTTCTTCCACTTGGCGGCGAAGGCCGGGAAGATGGCTTTCTCCAAGACCTCTTTCAGAATCGAGAAACCGTAAAGCGTAATATTCTGGCCGCCGCTGCTGGTTTGCTGGGATGAAGGCAGGCAACTGCTCGCCACGAGAATCGCCAGCAACGCGAAGATCAAGCTCGCGCGCAAAGCCCGGCCTTTTCGCGGAGCGACCTGAATGGCCGTGTGCATTTTCATCCTGGTCTCCTCAATCATCATTGAAAAGCAGCGCAACCAGCATCAGCAGAGCAAGGTTCAGCTTATTTTTGGATACAATTATCCGCCTCAAGGAATTGAGAACCTGCCCCTTTCGTTACAGGATGCGCCCGCCTGCTGGCTTTCGGTTGCTAAGGTAAGGCGCATCTTAATACGGATTCCGTATTTTTAGAAAGGTTTTAATGAGCGGGTCATGGGTTAATGTAAAGTTGGATTTGAGATGAGTTGGGATTCACCACAGAGACCGGAGAGAACAAGGAGATTGCACAGAGTTAAAGAACGGAGCTAAGACCTCAACGCCGTGATGGTTGCTTATATCGCTTTCGCGGCCTCTTGTTTAAGCTCTGTGAGCAGCGTGGCCGCCGCTTTCGTTTTCTCCCCCCAGGCTTTTGCGACTGCGCCGAGCGTTTCCGGGTATTGGCGATGACACTTGCGCCAGAAGGCGGTCTCCTCAATCAGCCAGTCAAAGATTCCGAGAGCATCCTGAGCAAACAAAGCCTTGAGGATGAACTTGCGCTCGCCCATCCTTAATCCGATTCCGAGCTTCCGCGCGGCACGGGTTAAATCAGCGCGCGTGAGAATCCCGCCAAACCGCGCAGGCGTCAGGATTGATTGCTGAAATTCTCCGGCAGCATCTTCTTTTCGCGGATCAACCAACGTGAGAGCTTCGCGCAGATGAAGCGGCAATGATTCCTGCTGGCCGACCTCTTTGGCTTCCGCCAGCAAAGCTTTCAACAAAACTTCGCCCCACTTCCGGTAAAACGGCGGCGCAATCTCCGCTAGCTTACTCAAATACACCGGCAGCCAGCTCAGCAGGTGCTCCCAGAGATATGCCTTTCGCGCAGTGCGCCAGCCGGAGCGACGCGCCGCCAGGCTTTCCTCATTTTCAAGCTCCACGAGGCGCGCATACAACGCCAGCATGACAGACAAATGATCGGCCTCTGCCGGAGGCATCTCTCCGAGAGCGCGCCAGAATCCCGCGACTGTATCACGCGCCTCGCCGCCCATCATTCCTTCCGCGCCGAGATAAACGGAGGCATAAGGATAAAGCTGGAAGATGAAAAGCTCCGTGTACTCGTCGGCGCTCGGCAGCGACCCAAGCTCCAGGGCTTCGGCCAGATGCGCGGTTTCTTCTGTTGGAGGCTCGGCCAGCACGGCGAGAGCGCGAAAAAGTTCCATGTTTGAATAAACAAGTGTGGGAGCGGCAAGCATTCAACCTTGCCGCTCCCGCAGTTTCAAATTAGATAAGTTTTCGTTGTGAATTTCAACTTCTAAAGCGACTCGCCACAACATGGACAGAGCTTTAGTTTTGTCGGAGCGTTCTGTGCTGGTATGTTGCAGCTTATTTTAGCGCCGCACTTTTGGCATCTTTCGCGCAAGTTTATAAGCTGATTTCGTTGAATTTCTTCTGACCAACCAACGCAGAAACCATCGCCTTCAGCTTTCGCGTATTGGCAAGCCATTTCTGCACGCTCCAAGAGATCGCTGACGCTGGTTTTCCCATCTTTTATTGCATAACCAAAGCTCATCGCTGTCTTTGGTGATTTATCTTTGAATAAGAAGGGAATCTCAGCGAAGGAAGAAGTTTCTGACCTGAAACTTTCAAGTGAATCTCGTTCGAGCAGGTGTGAGGACGGCGGGGCAATCCTAAAATCGTATTTTCCTGTCCTGAACTCATAGTTGAATTATAACAGGAAGTAATTCTTTTGACGATTTTCTTGGATGTTTGGCGAGGCGCGTGTTGGCGATTATCGCGTACTATTTGAAATCGAAGGCGACCGCGTTATTATCTATCGCATCAAACACCGCAGCCGCGCGTATTCGTGAGAAACTTATGAGCAGACCTGAGCTACACCCTGAAATCTTGTCCAAGAACGGTAGGAAAGAGTTTGCCGTTCTACCCTACGAAGAATACCTCGCTCTGCAAGAATGGCTTGCCGATGTGGAAGATTTGCTCGACCTGCGCGACGCCAAAGATGCAGAGCATGATGCGCCGACCGTCTCACTCACGGAAGTCGAAAGCCGCCTCAACAAAACTAATTAACGCCTGCGTCCGCCATTAACCAACTCGCTAACTAGCCGGACGAATCAGCAACCAAAGAGAGATTGTGATTATCGAATCGGCGACCACGCCCTTGTCGAGTGTGTCTTGCCTCTGCGTTCCCAGTTGAGAGAGAATGTGGCTCAAAGCTCTACGCCAGTAATTCGTTCGGGGAGACAATTATGAATTTGAATCGTACTTTGCGTCTGACGGCTATCGTCCTTCTGGCAATCGTGTGTTCGGTTGGGGCGCGCGCGCAGGGGCAGTTGACGCCGCAGCAACAGGAACTGGCCGATTACATCAAGAATAATTACACCAAGCGCGAGGTGATGATCCCGATGCGTGATGGCATCAAACTCTTCACCTCGATCTACGAGCCGAAGGACACTTCGCAGAAGTACGCGATCATGTTTGACCGCACCCCGTACACCGTCGCTCCCTATGGCGCAGACAAATACAAATTCTCTCTCGGCCCCGACGATCTGTTCGCACGCGAAGGTTACATCTTCGTTTATCAGGACGTGCGCGGGCGTTTTATGAGCGAAGGCCAGTATGAGGACGTGCGCCCGTACATCCCGAACAAGCAGGGCCAGCAGATTGACGAGGCTTCGGACGCCTACGATACAGTTGACTGGCTCATCAAAAACGTCGCGAACAACAACGGGCGCGTCGGCGTTTACGGCATCTCGTATCCGGGCTTTTACACTTCGATGGCGGGGATTGACAACCATCCGGCCATCAAAGCCATCAGCCCGCAGGCTCCGATTGGAGACTGGTTTATGGGCGACGACATACACCATAACGGCGCGCTCTTTCTCGCACAGAACTACAACTTTTTCACCTTCTTCGGCCAGCCCCGCCCCACCCCGACTTCCGAGTTCACTTACCTCAAACAGTTCAAGTGGGGGACGGCTGACGGCTACAAGTTCTACATGGAGATGGGCGGCCTCATCAATTCCGGCAACATGTACGAGAAGCAATTGGGGACGCGCCTCAAGTTCTGGGACGACATCCTGGCGCACCCGAACTACGATCAATTCTGGAAAGAGCGCAACATTCTGCCGAACCTGAAGAACATCAAAACTGCCGTCATGACTGTCGGCGGCTGGTACGACGACGAAGACCTCTACGGTGCGCTCCACACTTATCAAGCAATCGAACGCCAGAACCCGGGCATCTTCAACGTGCTCGTGATGGGACCGTGGTTTCACGGCGGCTGGGCGCGTTCCGATGGCGACTGGCTCGGCACGGCTTATTTCGGGGAGAAGACCGGAATCAGCTACCGAGAAAAATTCGAGCTGCCCTTCTTCAATCACTTCCTGAAAGACAAGGGCGACATCTCGCAAATCAAAGAGGTCAACACCTTCGACACGGGCACGCATGAATGGCGAGACTACGCCGCCTGGGGGACAACGGTCGCCACCGAGACCCCTCTCTATTTGCAGGCGAACGGAACGCTCTCGTTCACCGACGCCGTGGGCAAGGGCGGGCGTGCAGATTATGACGAATACGTCAGCGACCCCGCGCATCCCGTCCCGTACACGCAAAAGATTACGCTCAATTACCCGCGCGACTTCATGACCGAAGACCAGCGCTTCGCCGCCGGACGACCCGACGTGCTCGTTTACCAGACCGAGCCTCTGACGGAAGACCTGACGGTGGCGGGTGACATCAAGCCGCAGTTGGTAGTCGCTTCGAGCGGGACGGATTCGGATTTCGTCGTCAAGCTGATTGACGTTTTTCCGGACGACTATGCCTTCCCGAAGGGCGTTAAAGTGCCGGATGGTTCTACGGGCTGCGTGTTCAATCCGGGCGGCTATCAGATGCTCCTGCGCGGCGAGCCTTTCCCGGCGCGGTTTCGCCGTAGTTTTGAAAAGCCAGAGCCTTTAACGCCGAATCAGCCTGCGAAAATCTCATATGTGATGCCGGGCATCATGCACACGTTCAAGAAGGGACATCGCATCATGGTGCAAATCCAGAGCACATGGTTTCCGCTCGTCGCACGCAACCCGCAAAAGTTTATGCCGAACTATAAACAGGCTGCGGACACGGATTTTCAAAAAGCGACCGAGCGCGTGTATCGCGGCGGCGCAAACAACTCGCGGATCATTCTGCCGATTGTGAAAAGATAGGGCGGCCTGATACCGGGTTGCAATCAAAAGGGAGGAAGGAAACGAACCACTAACTCACACGAATTAACACGACAGAGCACAAAGCAGCAGTTCCTTTCGTGTTATTTAGTGTCATTTAGTGGTTCGTCATCACCTTCTTTTATTCTGACTTCTGGATTCATTCTGCTTTTATGGTGCCGGATAATCATCAAACGATCCTGATCGCGGAGGATGAGAACGATAATCTAGTCCTCGTCAGTCTCTGGTTGCAGAATCTGGGTTATCGCGTCTTGACTGCCGTCAATGGTGAATCTGCGGTGGAGGTCGCCAGGATAGCTAAGCCGGATTTAGTCCTGATGGATATAGGTATGCCGGTGATGGATGGGCTGGAGGCGACGCGCGCTATCCGCCAGGACCCGGAGACAGGTAATTTGCCGATCATCTTTCTGACGGCTTTCGATACCAAAGAGTTTCGCTACCGAGCAGGTGAAGCCGGGGGCGACGGATACCTCACCAAGCCTTTCGACTTTGACCGTCTCAGCAACTTGATACTCAACCTGCTGCCCAAAGAAACGCAGCAGGTGAATATGGAAGCAGGGGCTTCCACCAGCGGCATCTCGGAGGAAACAGGAAATCTCGACCCGCGCTTTATGCTCTGGCGCATGTTCTGCGCCGAGAACAACGTGCCCCTTGAAACCCTGCCCAGCTCCCTCGGCAGAGAGCTTAAAAAGAAGTGGCAGCAATTGAAGAAGCCTCCCCGGAGACCATTTTTTAAATTCTGAGGTGGAAGCTCACCCCATGAGCTACCTTCTCTTTACTAAAGTTAAGGATGCCTAACGCGCTCTCGCCTGTTTCAAGTAGTCGCGCGCTTCCGTTAATTCGGCGGCACGCGCGTCTGCCCGCTCCTGCGTGCGTAGATAATCGGCGTAGGCTCGCGCGGCGAGTTTCGCATCGCTCGTTTTGACAGCGCGCGCCAGTCCGAGCAACGAACGTGGGCGATTCGGCTGGCGCAGGAGCGCAGTCTTGAACTGCGCCGCCGCTTCCACCGGACGCCCCGCGCGCAACAGAACTTCTCCGAACACCTCGTGCGAAGGCTTGATGATTTCGGGCGGGCCTGAAGGGGGGCGCAGCGCCTCTTCCAAACTCGTCGCGCGCCGCAAAAGTTCGATAGCCTCGCCGAATTTGTCTGTGTTCGCGTTCGCCAGCGCGGAGACTTCCAGTTCCATGATCTCGATTATCTCAGGACTAATGTAGCCCCCGGATGACTCGAACTCTTTGCGCAGCCCGCGCATCTCCGCGACATACTTTTCCGCCTCCGCCGGATTCTTCGCCGCCGCCGCAGCCAGCCCACGCACGTAATTACCATAGAGCTGCTTGAAACTCTGGCGCGGGGACTGTGCGCTGATTGACGACCGCATTACGTTGGCCGTCATCGGCTTCGCAGCCGCGTGGCACACGTCCGCTCCTGCTTCTTTCTGCGCGGACAGCGATGCGGATTTCGCGGGCGTATCGGCGAAGAGTTTTTCGATCAAATCCCAACGCTCCGTCTCCGCGATGAAGGCTGCCGCCATCAAAGGATAGCCGCGAATGGGCGCACCGAGTTCGGCGATAGATTGCTGCATGACGGCGAGTTGCGCTTCGGCCTCTTTGACGCGCCCCTGCTGCAAGTAGACGTATTCGAGCCAACTGAGGCTGTGATAGTCGCGCCGCTCGATGGAGTAGTTTTTGCGTTTGACCCAGGCGACGGAAGTTGCCCAGGACGACTCGTTCGAGGCGGCAGCTTCCGGCCACATCCCGAGTTGGATGAAGATGTGCGAAGGCATGTGGCGCGCGTGATGAGCGTCGGGCGCGATCTCGGCGTAGCGGCGCGCGGCAGGAAGAGCGAGGATGGCGTGTTCGGGATCGTCGAAGGCGTGGATGATGTAGTGCGCCGCGCCGGGATGATTCGGATTCTTCCGGTAAACGTCGAGCGCGATGGCTCCGGCCTGCATCTGCAAGCGGTAGCCCTTATCAACGGGGCGCACCGCGCCGAGCAGCGAGAGCGCGTAGAAGGACGCCGCTTCAAGATCAAGGGGATACTCTGTATAGACTTTCTCCATCGCGGCGGCGTAGGCGAGGTTTCGCGCCGCCCGCTCGCCCTCGCCGTAGAGCGCACGCACGGCGTTCAGGTAGGCTGACTCTCTCGCGTTCAGCCGTCCGGTGGCGGGAATTTTCGCGAGCACTTTGCGCGCCGCCTCCGTGTCCTGCTCGTTCCAGAGCGGGTGGTTGTACGCCATCGCCTCGCCCCAGTAACCCATGACGAAACCAGGGTCTACTTTCGTCGCCTCGCGAAACTCTTCCAAAGCCTCTTCGTACCAGAAGGAGTGCAACGCGGCAACGCCACGCAGGAAATGCTCCTGCGCCGCTTTCGAGCCGGAGGTCGGGAAATCAACTTGGCCGAGCGCGCCGCTCTGCGACTGTTGAGCAATTGCCGCGACGGCCAAACAGGACGAGAGGCACAGCAACATAAACAATTTGTAAGAAGCGCGAAGATTAGACATGGCTATATCTCGACTTTCCTGGTTAAGTAGCGTCAGCCCACTATTTCATCTCCACTAATTCCGCTGGCTCAGGCAAACGGAAAAACTCACGGGCTGGTTTGAGCGGGCGCATCAGCCAGTAGGGGCGGCGCGTGCCGTCGGGCGAGTGCGTGTCTGCGGGGCGCGTCATGGCCAGCCACTTGCCGTACACCTCGTGCGCTCGCTCTACGTCAACCGAAATATCTCCGTAGCGGTCTTGCGCCTCGGCTCGTCTGACGCGCACGGCCTGATGCCAGCAGTGCTGCCCCGACACGGGGTCTGGATGCACCGGGAAAGTTAAGTTCTGGTGAACGCCCACGTCCGTCCACCAGATGCGGAGCGTATCCGGGTCGGATGATTCATAAGGTGCGACACCTTTTTCGCGCTTCAAGCCCCAGCGATTTCCCTGATGATCGAGTGAGACGGTCGCCATCAACTGTCGCTGCCCCACGTCCGTCAGCTTCCAGCGTCCCATGTGATGACTGCACGCGACTATCCCCGGACGAATGCCCTCTGTCACCCATGCGCGGACGACGAAATAACCGATCTCGGTTTCGACGCGAACCAGTTCACCTGTCTTCACGCCTAAGTGAGCGGCGTGATGGGTGTGAATCCACAAAGGATTCGTGTGCGCGATTTCGTCCAGCCACTTGGCGTTGGCTGAGCGTGTATGAATCTGCACGGGCAGGCGGAAGGTGGAGATGAGCACCGTCTCGTCTTCCGCGAGGTTTTCAGGGTGAACGTGGCTCTTGATGTAGACGGGAATGCTCTCTTCATGCCAGCCCCAATCGCTGAGCGTGCGCGAGTAGAATTCAAGTCGCCCGCTCGGCGTGGGAAAGCCGCGCCGGATTTCTTCATCAACTCGCACGCCGACCAGCCGCCTTCCTTCGTCGTCCGGGTCTGGACTGGCGACCGGCACGATGTTCGTTGAAGCGGGTTTTGGTGCTTTCGTATAAACCCGGCCAAAACTATCCGTGCGAATATCTTCGAGTTCAGCGGGCGGCACAGTCTCTTCGTAAATCGCTCCGACTTTCTTGCTGATCTCGAACGCGCCGTAGCGCCGCATGAACTCAAGCGGCGTCAAGCCCTCCGTCGCGGCACGCTCTTTTAATCCTGGCACGGAATTCTCGAAGATGTATTCGTAATATTCATCTACCGTAAGGCGCTCGCCCGCATGCTTCTTCGATTCCGCGAATTGCCTGATTCCCAAATCGCCCATCGGATCAATGCGCCAGGTCAGCTCAAGCCAGAATTCATTCTCTTCCCAGACCTCGCCGGGATTGATGAGCCGCGTGTCGCTCACACGGACGCCCATGCGCTCGCGCGCGGCGCGCAGGACGGGCTGGCGAAAACCTATCCACTGCGCGTCGTGCGTTTCATAAGAATGAAGATCGTGCCGCTCCGAGCCATGCCCCATCGGCAAGATGTAATCGGCAAAGTAAGCCGTCTCGTTCCATGTCGGCGTCAAGGCGACATAACAACCGATGAGCTTCTCATTCGTCAGGGCCTCGACCCACGAGAAGCCGTCGGGGTTCGTCCACACAGGGTTGTAAACGCGCGTGAAATAAACGTCCAGCTTGCCTCGTCCATCTTTCAAAAAATGCGGCAGCAGGAAAGACAATTCATTCATCGCGAGAGGATACTCGCGCGGCCACGTCAACTCGTTCCAACGCGGCGGGTGCGGCGGCGTGTAAATCGGCTTCGGGACAAACTTGTTCCAGGCGTTCGGAAAGACGCCACCGGGTGTGGCGACCGCACCGAGAAGCGCATTCAACATAAAGAGCGTGCGCGCCACAGCCCAGCCGCCGCTGTTGCCAGCAGCCGCGCTTCGCCAGTTGTGGCTTGAGAATTGTGTGCCTGCCGTTGAGACGACTTTCGCAATCTCTTCAATCACGCTCGCATCAACGCCTGACTCAGCCGCCGCAAAATCGAACGTGTAACTTTCGTAAAGACCTTTCAGCACGCTCTCGAAGTTCTCAAAGTTGGTCTCAATCTCAGGACGCTCGACCGCCAGATATTCTTCCCAGTTCCACCAGCGGCGCACGAAGTCCCGGTTGTAGAGATTGTTTTGGATAAGATAGTTTGCAATCGCGAGGTTGATGGCCGCTTCTGAGCCCGGATAAGGCGAGACCCAGAAATCCGCGTGCGTCGCCGTATTCGAGAGCCTCGTGTCGAAGACAATCAACTTCGCGCCCTGCGCTTTGGCTTCAATCACACGCTGCGCGTGTGGATTGAAGTAGTGGCCTGTTTCCAGGTGCGAGCTGATGAGAAAAATAACTTTCGCGTTTGCGTGATCGGGGCTCGGACGGTCAAGCCCCAGCCAGTATTGATACCCGGCGCGCGCGCTCGACGAGCAGACGTTCGTGTGCGAGTTGTGACCGTCAACACCCCACGCCGCCAGGATTCTTTCCGTGAATCCATCCTCGCCGGGACGCCCGACGTGATACATGATTTCGTTATGCCGGTTCTCAGTAATGGCCTTGCGAATGCGCGCCGCAATGTCGTTTAAGGCTTCATCCCAACTAACTCGCACCCATTTGCCTTCGCCCCGCTGTCCGGCGCGCTTCAAAGGATAAAGAATGCGGTCGGGGTCTGTAACCTGATTGAGCGTCGCAGGGCCTTTGGCGCAGTTACGCCCGCGCGAGCCCGGATGCTCAGGATTGCCCTCGAATTTCTGTACCTGCAAACTTTCACGGTCAACGTAAGCCAGCAGTCCGCACGCCGACTCGCAGTTGAAACACGTCGTCGGCACGAGCATGTAACGCCGCTCTTTGCGTTCAGGCCAGGCACGGGAGTCCAGCTCCACCCAATCATCCCAACGCTCTTTGGGCGGAAACGCCGCCAGATGAATACGGCTCGGCCCCGGATAAAACGTCTCGCCCCTACTTTCGGTTTCCTTGCGCGCCGCGCTGACACGCTGATTGAGTTTGTCCAGATTCATTACTCTATGATTCAGTAGTTTTCTATCAGAGTCAAAAGTGCGGCTAGAGAAGTATGCTGAAGAGCAATAGACAATTTCCGGTCGTCGGTAATCAACTGGCATCCCTGTGCGGCAGCGAGGGCTACATACAAACAATCATAGACGGTACACTGTGTGTCGAGTGCTATTTGGAAAGCCTCTGTGAGCAAATCAGTTGTTTCATAATAATAAAGTGGCAGCGTTTGCGCGGCGAGGATTATTTCCGTTCCCTCATCTCTGGTCAGTTCTCCAAGCAGATTAACTTTCTTCCAAATGATGTTGCCGAACTCCGACAGCATTAAGTCTGGCGCTATCATGTCATGCTGGTCAGTGAAGAATCGAAGGACTTGCTGGGAGCGAATTTCGGGAACATAGAGTTTGACTGCTATGCTGGCATCCACGACATAGAGGCTCATCGCCGACGATCCTCTGCGACCAAATCTGTGCTGTTGCTATGCGTCCGGCCTTGTAACTCTTGTCGAATCTGCGCGGCCACTTTCAAACATTCTTTCATGGCCTTGAGGCGCTCAGACGCTGTCATTTGATTCTCGGAATTTGCACGCGCATGGTTAGCGGATTTCTTCAACATAAGACTACCTCAAAAGAAGATTACGACACGCGGCAGCTATGCACAATGGCGATTGGTGAAAGCCATTTCTGTTTGTCCCACACATTACGGCTTCCCGAACAGACGAATCAACTCTGAAATTCGTGATAGATGATGGTCGTCGTGCTCGGCGATGAAGAAAGCCAGATCGAGCACGCGAATTTTCATCTTCAAGCGCGGATGAAGCGCCACTCTTTGGACGAACGCTTCGTCGTATTCGTCCAGCCGCCTGACAAACTCCATCCGCTCGGTGCGGAATGCGGCGAGGATGTTTTCGATTGCTGCCGCGTTGTGATTGGCTTCATGCGTCTTGCGATTCTCCACGTCGGCGGCGTGCAGCGTCTCGTGCCCCTGTTCGTAATCGTCAAGCCGGTCTATCCCCAGTTGTTCGAGGTCGAGCAGATGCCCGGCGTGCTCTTGAATAGACCATTTATCATTCTCACGCCGTCTCAGCGTTTCCGGCGGCGCAGACCGAACTAAATCTTCGAGGCGCGCCGGTGTGCCGCGCACGCGCTCCACCACGTTCGGATACATCCAGACGGGCAGAAAATCGAAAGAGAATTCGCGCTCGAACCAGAGGAAACGCTCCACCATGAGATCAGCCCTCCTTAAAAGCGACTACAAATTACAACATCGCTTTCCTTGAGCGGGCGATGAGAGCGATGCCGATGACGAACAAGGGTATCGCCGTCCAGTACGTGCCGAGGTTGGCGACTCTCTTGAGATTGAGAATCATCAAGACGGCGGCGGCGACCATGAATAGTATTCCAGTCAAACGCATGGCTTTCGGTGACATGTTCAATTTCCTTTCTCAAGCGAGGGGCACGGATTGTCCGGCCTGCACGTAAGCGTGCTCGTAACAGAGAAGCCCAATAAGCGCGAGCGGTGAAGCGACAAGACCTATGAGCAGATCGAAATCTCCCATCAGGCTGAGCCAGGGAGCGAGACCGCCTGCGAGCGCCAGCACAATTCCCGCCCAGAAGAATGCGCGGTAACGCCCCTTGACCATCTCCCAGACGGCGAGGCGCGCGTGAGCGGTCGGATGCGTCAAAGTAACTTCTCCCCAGATCATCAAGAGGTGCAGGAGACTTGTCAGCCCAAGCGTCCAAAGCAGCGCAAAGAAAATTTGCGGCGCGAGCCACGCGGCGAACGGCAGGAGCGCAGCCGAGCCGACGAGCAAACATTGCACGAGCAGGTGCGGCGGAAGCTGTGGGTTCTGCCACATGTCGCGCGCCTTCGCCTGCGCGAAGAGATACGCCGTGTAAATGGCCGTCAACACACCCGTTGGCAACCCCGGCAGCATCAGCCAGCGTTGCATTGACCTACTTCCCAAAATGCTCGACAGGAAATGCAACGCGAGCACGATTGAATACGCGGCGATGATAAATGCGCCACGCACCAACCAGCTACGCCATTGCGGACGCGTGAAGATCAAAAGAAAACGCTCCGGGTGCTCCAAATCCCAGACGAGCAAAGCACCCGTGACGGCTAGCATAGCGCCCGCCAAAACGGGTGCGACCCACAGCCAGAGCGGGTTATCCGTTTCCATCAAACCGAAGATGACCAGCAGCAGCGGAATCAAATAAGCTCCGGCGGCAATTCCTTTCGTCCACGTGTAGAGGCTGACGCGCCAGTCCCAGGGAATCGCGTGCGGCACATCGTAAGAAAGAAGCGCAGCGGCAGATGAATTGTTGTATTGAGGATTGCCCGAGACAACGGTCTCGGCGCTTTCAAGCTGCTCGCTCCACATGAACAATCCGCAGTCGGGTCGCTTTGCCGCCAGCGGGTCGAGCGTCGCCTGATGCGCTCCCTTGTAAAAGAGTTTCGGCAGCGTCTCTTTCTCAGGACGGCGCACGGTGACCGGCTCACGGTTGACCATCTGAGAAACTTTTGAAGTAGTGTCGTGAAGGTCTCCGACGAGGATGGCCTCGGTCGGACAAACCACCACGCAGGCAGGCTCCAGCCCTATGTCAATCCGGTGCGCGCAGAAGTTACACTTTTCGGCGGAATGATCTTCAGGATTGATAAAAATTGCGTCGTAAGGACAGGCCGCCATGCACGCCTTGCAGCCGATGCAGATTGATTTATCGAAATCAACGATGCCATCCGCCCGCTTGAACATCGCGGTCGTCGGGCAGGCCACGACACACGGAGCATGAGAGCATTGATTGCAGCGCGTCACCTGATGCGCCCGCCGCGTTTGCGGAAACTCGCCCACATCAACGTGCTTGACGTAAGTGCGCGTTACAGAGAGCGGCACTTCGTTCTCAGATTTGCAGGCGGTTGTACAGGCATGACAGCCGATGCAGCGCGTGTGGTCAATCACTTTTGCCCACTGGATTTGACCGGGGGCAGGATGGATGGGGAGTTCTCTCATGGTCGGGGCGCATCTTAACTTAACGCCCTATCCCACTCCAACAAAAAAGAGATGAGGGCGGAGGGAGGAGGGATGAGAGATGAAGAACAGGAGTCAGGAGTCAGGAGACAGAAGTCAGAAGGAAGAGGCGGCGAACCGCTTCGGTCTTTATTCTGACTCCTGACTCCTGTCTTCTGTATTCTGCTTTTCTTCAT
>JAVHVE010000030.1:0-3876 GCA_032160705.1 Acidobacteriota bacterium
ATGAAGAAAAGCAGAATACAGAAGACAGGAGTCAGGAGTCAGAATAAAGACCGAAGCGGTTCGCCGCCTCTTCCTTCTGACTTCTGTCTCCTGACTCCTGACTCCTGTTCTTCATCTCTCATCCCTCATCCCTCATCCCTCATCCCTTATCTTATTACGGCGACGCTCGTCCTCGGTTTCGTGAGCCTGATTGTCGTCGCGCCCGTCGCCCTCGCGCACGGTTACAACTCTGCGGCGTTCGGGCTCTATCAGATGTTCGCCAGGGTGTGCCACCAGATTCCCGAACGCGCGTTTTATCTCGAAGGCCATCCGCTGGCCGTCTGCGCTCGCTGCACCGGAATCTATTTTGGCTTTGCGGCGGGCGTGCTCGTCTACCCGCTCGTGCGCTCTCTCAGGCGAGGGGACACGCCCGCGCGCAAGTGGCTACTCCTGGCTGCCGCGCCGACGCTGCTGGATTTCGCGCTCGGGTTTTTTGGCATCTGGGAGAACACGCATTGGTCGCGCTCTGTAACGGGCGCGTTGCTTGGCGCAGTCGCCGCTTTTTATGTCGTGCCCGGTTTGATGGACTTGAGCCGCATGACGTTCAGGCGTCAACCAAGTTATTCGACAAATCTGGAGAGGTCTTCTGGAGTTTGAAAGTGTGATTAGAAATGAATAGCAAACTACGAGCGGCAATTATCGGCGGGATCGTCATCGGGCTACTGTCGGGAATTCCTTACGTCAGATTGGGCAATGTAGTTTGTTGCTTGTGGATCGTTATTGGTGGGGCGCTGGCATCTTATCTGTACATCAAAAAATCTCCGTCTCCGGTGAATGTCGGCGAGGGCGCGCTGCTCGGTGGAATTGCCGGTGCGATTGGTTGGGCAGTCGAACTCATCGTCGGCGTCCCGCTGACGATTTTAACCGGCTACCCCGAACTCCGTTTTATGGTCGGCTTGCTGGAGCGCGTCGACCCGCAAAAAGCCGAGTTGTATCAACGCAACGTGGAATACGCGATGAGCCGACCGTTCGCCGAGCAATTCTTTCACTCCGTCTTCTCATTGCAGTCGCTGCTTAGCCTCCTGATTTCAGTAGCCTTTGCCGTGGTCGGCGGGCTGGTCGCCGTACCGCTCTTCGAGAAACGTAAAATCGACACTGGCGCTCCGCCGCCACCACCGCCACCCTATTACGGCGGAACACCCGGCGGCGCTTATGCGCCCCCGCCTCCGCCACCCGGCGAATATGGCGGCGGTTACGGGCCGGGCGCTTGACGGGTCGTTATGTTGTCAGTCTTGATCTTTAGAACGTCCTTTGACTACCATAAGCCATGAGCAAACAGATTATTACATCCTCTCCTGACGTGATGGGCGGAACTCCGGTCTTTGCCGGAACAAGAGTTCCTGTCCAGACTCTTCTGGATTACCTCAAAGCCGGAGAATCCATTGACGATTTTTTGGAGGGGTTTCCGACTGTCAGGAGAGAGCAAGTCATTGCTTTTCTCGAAGAGGCTGAGGAGCAGATAGTGAAAATGGTGGCGTAACGTGCGGCTTCTTTTGGATGAGTGTATTGACCGTCGGTTCGCCAGAGAATTGGAGGATGAACATTTTGTTAGAACCGTGCCGCAGATGGGTTGGGCAACTAAAAAGAATGGTGAGCTTCTGACCTTGGCGGAAATCGAATTCGATGTTTTCATTACAGTTGACCGCAATCTATCATTCCAGCAAAACCTTTCCAGCTTCAATATTGCCATTCTGATTCTCCATGCGCCTTCAAATCGACTTGCAGATTTGCGACCTCTTGCGCCTCAAGTTCTCTCCCGCTTGCCGACGCTAACCAAAGGTAAGGCAGAAAGTATAGGAATCTAGGGCAAAGTCTCCTTTGTCTCAGACATCCGTTAGGCTACAATTAGCGTCTTATGTCGCTGGCAGCGCAGGGTGCTGAAAAAGGCAAATGCGCTGCTTGTTTTATGTGGCAATAAGCGAAGTCGGGAGGAGAGAGGTTTTCCCTTCTGACTTCTGTCTCCAGGCTTCTGGATTCTGAAAGATATGGCTTTTTATTCGCTCACCCTGCTCGCGGCCTCCGAAGACATCTGCGTCAAGTTCCCGAACTTTTGCGAGATTATTGATAAGACTTCAGGCAACATCAGCCCGCTTTACCGTCTGGACACGTTCGACTATACGGTTCTGATTCTCTACTTCTCAATCCTGACTATCCTTGCCATCTACGGCGGCTATCGCGTCAAGCAGGTAATTGATTTCTGGCGCTACCGCAAGCTCGTCCCCACACCGGCAGGACACTTCAGCGAGGAAGAGTTGCCGCATATCACCGTCCAGCTTCCGCTCTTTAACGAGATGTACGTGACGGAGCGTCTGCTCAAAGCCGTGACGGAGATTGATTATCCGCGCGACCGTCTGGAATTTCAGGTGCTGGACGATTCAACGGACGAGACAGTCAAGCTCGCCCAAGCGACCGTCGAGCATTACCGTCAGGCGGGCTTTGACATTCACTACATCCACCGCACGGATCGCACGGGCTATAAGGCGGGCGCGCTGGAAAACGGTTTGAAGACTGCCAAAGGCGAATTGATCGCCATCTTCGATGCCGACTTTGTGCCAAAGCCTGATTGCCTGCGCAAGCTCGTAGACTTCTTCATAGACCCGCTCGTGGGCTGCGCGCAGATGCGCTGGTCGCACATCAACGGCGACTACAATCTGTTGACGCGCTTGCAGACCATCATGCTCGACGGCCACTTCGTCGTCGAACAAACGGTTCGCAACCGCACCGGGGGCTTTTTCAATTTCAACGGCACGGCAGGCATCTGGCGTCGGCGAGCCATCGAGATGAGCGGCGGCTGGCAGCACGACACGCTGACGGAAGACACAGACCTCTCTTTCCGCGCGCAACTGATGGGCTGGCGCTTCGTTTATTTATTGGATGAGGATGCGCCTTCGGAGATTCCTGTCGAGATCAACGCCTTCAAAGCGCAGCAGCGCCGCTGGGCTAAAGGCGTCATGCAGGTTGGCTTGAAATTGTTCGGTCGAATCTGGGCAGCGAAGCTGCCTTTGCGCGTCAAGCTGGAGATGTTCTTCCGTCTGACGGGCAATATCAGCTATCCGCTGATGATCTTCGTCAGCCTTCTGCAATTTCCGCTGCTGCTCGTGCGTTACAATCAAGGCTTCTATCACCTGATGGTCTTCGACGTGCCGCTGCTCTTTTTTTCAACCCTGTCGGTGCTGCTCTTTTACGGCACGGGCGTCTGGTATCTGGACAAGCGGCGGACACCGCGACTGCTGCACCTGCCGCTGGTCATGGGATTAGGGATTGGCCTGGCTTTCTCCAATGCGCGCGCCGTGGTCGAAGCTCTCGTTGGCTATCGCACAGAGTTTGTCCGCACGCCGAAGTATCGTGTGGAAGAGCAACGCGACGAGACCTGGAAGCGGAAGAAGTACAAACGCAAGCGTGGCTGGTTGCCGCTGCTTGAACTGGCCTTTTCCGTTTACTTCCTGCTCGCCATCCTGTACGCCGTGCAGATGCAGTTGTGGGGCACGATTCCTTTTCTGTCTCTCTTCTTCTTCGGCTACGGCTACATGGGTGTGATGAGTCTCTTGCAGACGACGACCGGCAGCCGTCTTCAGTCGTTGTGGCGGCCTCTGGCTCCGAGCCGTAATCCGTGAGAGTCAATCGTTGAAACCAAAGCGCGCCCTCAATCGTTCTTGAATTAACGATTGAGGGCGCGTTTGTTTCTCTAAACAAATTTAAAGCCATGAATAAAATTATCCGGTTGTTAGTCGAGCCGCCGCGCGAGCGGCTGGCTGAATTTAGCCCGGCCTTTCAAGGCCGGGGCAGATGCGCGATAAATTAACCGGCGTCGCGTCAGCGACGATTGAATCAACCTCT
>JAVHVE010000031.1:0-81951 GCA_032160705.1 Acidobacteriota bacterium
TTGCGCTTGGACTGAAGAAGTCTGCCAACTCGCTGAGAGATGCCATTCCGCCTTTGACTTCCGTCGAATAGGTCTTCGTGTCCACGGCATGCTCATCTGACGAGACGGCACGCGCTGACAGACCGATCTTCTTATTCTCCGGGTCAATCCTCAGCACCCTGAAGTCCATCTCCTGCCCCAACTGAACCACATCTTCAGGCTTTTCCACACGCTCTTCCGACAATTCCGAGATGTGGCACAAGCCCTCCAAGTTATCGCCCAACTCGACGAATGCTCCGAAGTTCGCAAAGCGCGCGATCTTGCCCTTCACCACATCGCCCGGTTTGTGTTCTGTGATGAACCGCTCCCAGGCATTGGGCTCAAGGTCTTTAATGGAGAGCGAGAGGCGGCGATTCTCAGTGTCGATACTGGTAATCACGGCTTCGATCTCTTGTCCCTTTTTCAAGACTTCGCCGGGATGCTTGATGCGCTTGGCCCATGAGATGTCCGAGACGTGGACGAGACCATCAACGCCGTCTTCGACTTCGATGAACGCGCCAAAGTCCGTCAGGTTGCGCACGCGCCCTGAGACGCGTGAGCCGATCTGGTAGCGCTCTTTCAAAGTCTGCCAGGGGTTGTCCTGCACCTGCTTCATTCCCAAACTGATGCGACGCGCTTTCGGGTCAACGCTCAGGACTTCGACATCCACATCGTCGCCCGGATTAACCAGTTTGGAGGGATGCTTGACGCGCTTTGACCAACTCATCTCTGAAACGTGCACAAGGCCTTCAACGCCAGCTTCCAATTCAATGAACGCGCCGTAATCAGCCACGCTCGCCACCTTGCCCTGAAGGCGCTTGCCAATCGGATAGCGTTCGTCAATGCTGCTCCAGGGATCGGGCAGCAATTGTTTGTAGCCAAGAGAGACACGTTCGCGGTCACGGTCGAATTTCAAGACCTTGACCTGCACGGTGTCGCCGACCTTGAATAGCTCCGCAGGGTTTTGCAGCCGCCCCCAGGACATGTCGGTGACGTGCAGCAGCCCGTCAATGCCGCCCAGATCAACGAACGCGCCATAGTCGGTCAGATTCTTGATCTGCCCCTCGACGATGATGTCTTCCTCAATCCCGTCAAGCGTCTGTCCCTTCTTGCCTGCGTTCTGCTCCTCGATGACTGCTTTACGCGAGAGCACGACGTTAGAGCGTTTGCGGTTGAGCTTGATGACTTTGGCTTCGATCTCCTGATTACGCAGGCTGTCGAGATTGCGCACGGGGCGCGTGTCAACCTGTGAGCCGGGCAGGAAAGCAGGGATGCCGTCAATGTCTACGCGCAAGCCGCCTTTGATGCGCTCTGTGATGCGCCCCTTGATAGGTGTGCCCGCGGCGTAAGCCTTCTCCAGCTCGTCCCAGGCTTTCATCCGCACGGCGTCGGCGCGCGAGAGGACTGGATAGCCCTCGCTCGTTTCCATGCTCTTGACGAGCACGTCAACTTCGTCGCCGGGCTTGACCGTCAGCTCGCCGTTTTCTGTGAACTCGGCCTGATTGACGATGCCTTCGGACTTATAGCCGAAATCAATCACGACGCCGCGTTCGGTGATGCCGACGACCCTGCCGCGCACGACTTCGCCTTCCTGAAAGCCCGCCTGCTCCTGCTCAAACTGGTCGAGCATCGCGCCGAAATCGGAGCGCGACGAGTCTTCATCATCGTCGTCGTCATCCCCAGCCGTGTTGGAAGCAGAAGCTACGGGAGCGGAAGGTTGGGACGGCGCTGGCGCAGCCTGTGCACCTGCGGCCTGTTGATTTGTCGTTTGCGGCGAAGAGGTGGTCTCGCCGGTTGCTGGTTGATTGTCTTTCACCTCGCCGTCAATCGGCTTGGGTTCTTCAGTGGACATGCGAATTCTTTGTCAGACTCCTCCTAGAAATTCAAGCGCCTTGAGAGAGCTTTTGACGCCATTCCCCGATTCCCTCGTTCAACCCGGGGCGAAACCGAGCGCGTGATAAAACATTTGCAGCCCGCACGCGCTCTGAGCGGCTTGGCTTTCTAATTTTTCCGGTGATTGAAAAGTCGGATTAGTGAATTAAGAGTGAGGGGAATGCGAGCCCGTTGAGAATTTGGAAAAGGAGAAGTTAATTATTGTTTCGATTTCCGTCGTGCCCGTCGTCACCCTTCTGCTCCGACTTCAGTCACCAGCCGCTTGACCGGGTAGGTTGGCAATTTACACGCCGAAATGACAGCATGTCAAGGTGGTAAGGATAGTTGGCAGCAGGCAGTTGGCAGTGGGCAGTAAAGACAAACGCTCTTTTCTTTTACTGCCCACTGCCAACTGCCTGCTGCCAACTGCTCACTGTCCGGTGTTGAGTGAAGCAGTGCCGCCGCGCTCTACCACATAAATTCCGGCGGAATGCGAGCCGACGAAGAGCCTGTTTGAATTGCCCGGATCGAAAGCCAAAGCCCAGATGCGCTGGCTCGGCAGGCGTACATCGCGCGGGTCAATCCGCATCCAGGTAAGCCCGGCATCGGTCGAACGATAAACGCCACCGCTATTGACAGTCGTACTGCCACCACCCTGATTCTGATAGGCGTTGCCGACGAAAATCTCGTTGCCGTTCTGCGGATTGATGAGGATGCTGGCATAGTCGCCATAGGGGAGATTTCCGCCGCGACGTATCCAGCGCTCGCCGCCGTCATGCGAAAGGTAGAGCGTCTGCTTGGTGCCAACGTAGATGTAAGCGGAACGCTGCTTGTCCTGCTCGATGGCGCTGACGGGCGCGGCAGTCGGAATGCCGGGAACCTGACGCCAGGTCTGCCCGTTGTCGCGCGAGACGAGCACACCGGAAGTAGCCGTGCCGACCCAGATGGTGCTCTGATTTTGCATGGTCGTCGAAAGACAGGTCGTGCGCCCGTCCAAATCTGAACCGTATGAAAGTTTCTCCCAGCCCAGCGCCGGATCGAAAGTGCGGTAGAGCCCGGCATTGGTGGCAGCCAGAATGCCCGCCCGCCCGCTTTCATCCCAAGTAGCTGACAGCGCGTTGACTACGTCTGTCAGGAAAATGGTCGAGGCTGGCAGCTTCCCTGCGGGAGTTGAAGTTTGCACCCCGCCAGCAAGACCCAGCGCGGAGAGAGTGGCATCGTCAAGCTTGCCTGAAATTGGAATCCCCTTCTCGGCCTGAAATCCTCTGATGGCCGAAACCGTTCGCGTTCCCGCCTGGCCGTCGGGCACGCCCACGTCATAACCTGCGGCACTGAGAGCTTCCTGCGCGCGTTTGACCGTATCGTCCGGGCGTTTGGCTGAAGCGGCAGCGGAGCGTGACGACGAAGCTTTGCCTCGACGTGTTGTCTTCGGCTTTTTCCCTGCCGCTGGCTCGTCCTTCGGCGCACCCATCGGCGACCAGGAAGCGCCCCTATCGAGAGAGCGATAAACGCCGTGATTCGTCCCCAGATAGATGATGTTGCCATCACGCTCGTCTTGCAGGATTGAATAGCTGATGAGAATGTTCGGCATGTTGCGCATCGAGGGCTGCCACGTCTGGCCGCTGTCGTTGCTGATGAAGAAGAAGCCGCCGCCGGTGGTCGTATTGATCGTCGTCGCGTAGACGCGTCCGGGTTTCTCACGGTCTGGAACAATCGAGTAGGCAAAGCGACCGCTATAACCGCCGTTGGTCGGAGCGAAAGTCTTTCCGCCATCGCGCGAGACCATCACGCCATAGTTGTTCGTTCCGATGTAGACGGTTTGCGGGTTGCTCGGATGAACGGCGATGGAGTTGATCTCAAGCTGCTTTGAAGTCGTCAGCATCCAGGAATCACCGCCGTTGGTCGAACGCCAGAAGCCTTCGGTCGTTCCGGCGAAGACGATGCCGGAAAGTGAAGGGTGCTGCAAGATGGCGCGCGTCCGGCGCGACTGTGAGGGAATGCCCTGCACCTTGCGCCAACTCCCGCCTGCGTTATCTGTTTCGTAGATGCCGCTGCACGCAGAGGCGATGACATGATCCGGGTTGCGCGGGTCAATATCAATCGCAAAGATATCCGAATCGTCAATGATGCCGTTTTTGATGTTCGCCCATGTCCGACCACCGTCGGTCGTCTTGTAGGGCAGATACCACGTGCCCGCGTAGATCACGTCAGGGTTGCGCGGATCAATCGCCAGCGATTCGATGTTGATCAGACCGGGCGTAGATGCAGTCTGCAACTGCTCCCACGTCTCGCCTGCATCGAGCGAGCGATACAACCCCCGGTTCGTTCCTGCCACGAGCATGTCAGGATTCCTGGAGGACTGCGTGAGAGAGTGCAGAGCTTCCTCTTTGAGTTCGCGCGATTCGCGCCATGTCTGGCCGCCGTCTGTGGATTTGAAAAATCCGCCCGGTTCTTTGTGACGATGTGCCGCAACATAGATGACACGCGAATCGCGCGGGTCAACAAGGATGTGATCCATGAAAAGCTTCGGGCGATTGAAATTGTAAAGCAGCCGCCAGTTCTGGCCGCCGTCCGTTGAAGTGTAGAGCTGCCCGTCGAGTGTGCCGAAATAGAAACGCGAGGCATCATTCGGATCAACAACGAGCGCGCGCACGTCGCCACCCGTTGGGCCTGTGTTGCGCCAGTCCATCGCATACTGCGGATCGGCTTCCGACGGATTACCATCCCCGCCCACAGCCTGAACGCTGGCGCTCCTTAAGAACGCGGAAGTTATCAGAGCAAGGAAAGTAAAGAACAAGAGAGATCGTTTCATCAGTCGGGTTGTCATCAGTTTTATCTCTTCCTCAAATTGTTATTTGCCTTTTTTCACGTGGCCATCTTAGCCCACGATTATAAATTATCGAACGTACTTAATTCCACCGGCTGCGCGCTGCTTCCCGCCCCTTTAGGATGCATGACGTGGAAAGCGCAGTTGTATTGCGAAAGGGGCACACGAATTACTATTCGACAAAAGCGAAGCGGGCGATGCTTCTCTTTTGGGAGAAACACCGCCCGCGTATCGGTTGAAGGTCGCGCCTCAGATGTAGCGAGACGCGAGCGTTAGTCAGTTATTCCTCGCCACGGCGACGACCGCCACGACGACGTGCGCGCGGACGCGGCTTAGCCTTGCACTCGGGACACGGATCAACGGTCGCGGAGTTCGACGGCGTCGGCTCCGATGCGCCCGTCGGCCTGATCCAGAGTTCCACGGTCAACTGTTCACGGCAGCCACCGTTCACCACAGTGATGCGGCTCCGGTCGATACCACGATTGTTGACCAGGTAGTCAACAGCACGTGCCGAGCGCTGGTCACCTTCACCTTCGCACGAGCCGAAGATGACGTAGTAACCCTGCGCGCCAGGCTCTTGCTGCAACTGGATCGCGAAGTTGTCGAGACGCGCCTTCTCATCGTTGAACTTGAGATCGGCGTACTCGTCAAACTTACGAGGCCGTATATCCTCACCACGAACCGAGAACGAGCAAGACTCGGTTCTGTCGCACTCTGGCGGCAAGCCACCGAGTTCGACCGTTGCGGTCACGTTCTGACCCGCGAGTCCGGTCGTATCAATCGTGATCGAGGGCGTGCCCTGACCGCTGCTGATCGTGCCAGACGAAACCGTCCAGTTGTAGGTCACGGACGCATTCGGATCGCCGCCAGAGACGTTCGCGCTCACCGTAGCGGGCGTGCCGGCCAGGACTTGATCCGTCGGACAGCTAATCGAAAGGGTCGGACACGGCGGCACACAGTTAGTGCACTCTGCAATTGTGACTGTGGTTGAAGAGAAGGCTACGCAGCCGCAGCCGTCGTCAACTTCCACTGTCGCCGTGTAAGTGCCCGGCTGAACCCCGGACAGATCCCAACTGACGTTTGCGCCATCACCCGTGACGCGGCCTCCGGTGGTCGTATACGTATAGAGCAACGTATCGCCGTCCGGGTCGGTCGCGTTGGCTGAAAGCTGAACGGAGCGGTCACCACTCGGGTTGCATGTCGCCGAAGTAGTTCCCGGCGGGCATGGCAGAGTGATTGTCCCTGACGAAGCCGAGAGAGTCACAGTCGGCGGCTGGTTCGGCAAGAACTCGGGCGTGCGCGGATTGCGCCGACCGATCCAGAACTGGCCGATAAAGCCGTGCGGATTTTCAGACTCTTCAAAGCCGCGCGGGAATCCGCCGGTTGTCGCGGTAGCCGTTGTTGACGGAATAACGAAGATCGTCGCGGGCGGTCCTACAGGATCCACATTGGTGACCTGATTAATGGTAGTGTTGAAATCCTTATCCTTAAACAGATCGCGATCCTGCTGGTTGAGGTGGATGCGATAGGCTAGGCCAAAGCCAAACCATCGCCTGGGATAAATCTTGACACCACCCAGAGCCTCGACCGGGCTGTTCTCGAACGCATTGGGAGTGCGCCCACCAACATACTGTGTGGAGCGCAATTCAAACACGGGCTGGACGTGACGGTTGACCGGAAAATCAATCGCAATGCCCGCCAGGAACTCGTCCGGCCTATCAAGCAAGGTGAACTCGCCAGCCGGGAACGTGCCCTTCGGATTGCTGTTCAGGATGTATCCAAAGTTGGTCGAGATGTTGACCGAACGGCTCAATCTGGCATCCAGGAAGAAGACCAAACCGAAGTCGCCGATGTCGCCGCCCGGACCAGCGCCTCTCTGCATCTGGTTGAAGCCGGAGAAATCATCCGCCTTATCGGGATAGAAACGATAAAACGGCATGATCCCAACGCCGAGCGGGTTCCTCGGCCCCGTCCAGCGCCATTTCGCGCCCAGCACCATGCTCGTAAAACTCGAAGTCCCGTAGAGCCGGTTGATGAACGGCGCATCCGGTAAATAGGACGGCGCGATGGTGAATGTCGTTGGAACGACGGTTGGCTGCGCCAGAAGGGTCGCTGGCAATGTCGTTGTCGCCAAGACTATGCCCGGCAGAATACCGCCAACGACCGAACCAATGCCGGGGAAGTTATCCGCCGGACCAAAACTGCCGCCGCTTCCAGCGGAGAGCGTTGGCGGACCCAAGTTGGCACTAAAGCCCGGGAAGCCAAAGCCGCTAGAGCCTGATCCCTGGCCGAATGTGCCGGCAGAGCCAGTGAACGGAAACTGCACGAACGGCTGACTAAATGCCGGACGGAAAACTGCCCCCCTCAATGTGCCCACGTTCGGCCCCGAAGGAGCCTGAACGATGGCCGCACCACTGCCCAAGGCAGGGAATTTTAATTGCGAGTTCGGCAGGTAAAAGCTTGATAGATTCTGTGAAGCGTTAACCTTGATGCCGCGCCAGGCTGTGGTGTTGAAGAACAACTCAAGATGGTCGTTCAACCCGATGTTGAAGCTGATCGGAACTTCCGTCAGATCAACATTGCCGGGGTCGCGGTCAAAGTTGCTGTATGCAATGCTGAAGGTGAACTCTCCGCGACGAAGCGTCTGCCCATCATAGATGGTGAAGAGTCCGGTTGGCCCCGCAACGGGACCGCCAGTGCCTACGGCTGGAGAGAGATTTCGTGGATCGGTCTCCGGCCTTAAAGCTTGAGCTGATACTACGGCACACAGCATCAACATGGTGAGCGCAGCAAATAGCGCTCTTCTCGCGAGTCTCATCGCATTCCTCCTGCGAAATGAGTATAGAAAATTTCGTAAATGAGAGCCTGCATCTTGCAATGGCATTGGGTGTTGAGCTGATGTCTTCTTCATCTGGTTATTGCCGACAGACATCACGCACTCTCCCCGTAGCTGTTTGCATGGCGCGGACGCTCCAAACTACAAGCGTGCAACGACAAACTTAAAAGAACTGCTACCGCCCTCGACCCGTGACGACTTGTAGTGGAGCGGAGCAGCGAGAGGAGCCGAGCAATCTTTGATTGTTCGCTGGCGCTCTTAACTACCAAACTAGCGCCTCCCGACTGTTCTGAATTCAACCTATTAACTCTGAGACCACTGCTTATACGCAAAGAGCGGTACAGATGTCAACAGTTTATAGACTTAAACTCAGCATGCGCGGCTTTCGTACGAAAAGTCGAAACTTTCGACTTTGCCCCGCATACTGATTTCCGCCAGACCATACTCTACATTGCGGCGGAAATCAAGACTTTTTCACGACTTAGCGGAAAAAACGTCTATGTTTTTTCCGTCACGCATAAATGCCGCGCATCCTTGTATCATAAGCTACGCGGTCAATCGCCAGCATGTAAGCCGCCGTCCTGGTATCTACCGAATGGGAATCCGCATAGCGGCACAAGTCATTGAAACTGGCGACCATTGTGTCGTGCAGCCGCTCGTTGACCACGTCTTCACGCCAGAAATAGCCCATCCTGTCCTGCACCCATTCAAAATACGAGACAGTCACGCCGCCAGCGTTGGCCAGAATGTCCGGGATGACGAAGACGCCCTTGCTATGCAGGATTTGGTCGGCAGCAGCGGTCGTCGGCCCGTTCGCGCCTTCGGCCAGGATTTTACACTTAATCCGCTCGGCGTTCTCCGAAGTAATCTGGTTTTCGGTGGCGGCGGGGACAAGCACGTCGCAGTCAAGCTCAAGCAAATCTTCGTTGCTGATGGACTCGACGCCCGGAAAGTCTTCAAACGAGCGGGTCTGCTGAAGATGCTTGAGAGCTTCGTGAATGTCTATCCCGTTCGGATTGTAGATACCGCCGTGAACGTCCGAGATGGCGACCACCTTGTAGCCCGCTTCATGCATCAGCCGCGCGCCGATGCCGCCGACGTTGCCTGAGCCTTGAACGACCACGCGGGTCGAAGGCGGCGTCATCTTCAATCTCTTGATTGCTTCGTTGACGACGAAGAGAATTCCGCGCCCGGTCGCCTCGCGCCTGCCGGATGAGCCCCCGAGATCAATCGGTTTCCCCGTCACGACTGCCGTCACGGTGTGGCGCGCGTGCATCGAGTAGGTGTCCATAATCCAGGCCATCGTCTGCTCGTTGGTATTCATGTCGGGCGCTGGCACATCCTTCTCCGGGCCGATGAAGTCTATCAACTCGGAGGCGTAGCGGCGCGTCATCCGCTCAAGCTCTCCCATAGACATCTGCGTCGGGTCGCAGATAATTCCGCCTTTCGCTCCGCCAAACGGCACGTTGACGACCGCACACTTCCAGGTCATCCAGGCTGCAAGAGCGCGGATTTCATCAATATGCACATCCGGCGAATAGCGGATGCCGCCTTTGGCTGGCCCACGCGCGAAGTTATGCTGCACGCGATAACCTTCAAAGACCTGGATGCGCCCGGAATCCATGCGGGTCGGGATATAGACCTTCAGCTCGCGATTCGGCACCCTCATCACCGCGTAGAGGTCCGGGTCGAGATCGAGAAGCTGCGCCGCGCGGTCAAAGCGCGACATCATGGACTCAAACGGATTGTCCTCTTTGACGTGCCGCACATCATCTGCAATTGCACTGCTTGCTATGGCCATTTATTCCCTCCGGGTCGTGACAGGTGACAGGTGACAGGTGACAAGAGAAAAACTTGTTCTTTCTTGTCACCTGTCACCTGTCACGGCTTTTAAGAACCTCATTCATCGCGCCCGTGCGATAGCCGTGCAGATCGAGCGTCACGTAGCGAAAGCCGATGGCGCGGAATTTTTGTGCGAGTTCGTCAACGACTTCACGCTGGAGAGCGCGGTCAAGCTCTGCGGGCGCAATCTCCAGACGGACGAGTTCGTCATGATGACGCACGCGAAACTCACGGAAGCCAAGCGAGCGCATAATCTCTTCGCCGCGATCCACCACGCCCAGGCGCTCGATGGTGACAGGCGTGCCGTAAGCGATCCGCGAGGAGAGACAGGGGGATGCGGGTTTATCCCACGTCGGTAACTGTGCGCGCCGACTCAATTCACGGACTTCACTTTTGCTCATGCCGACTTCGATGAGCGGGCTGCGCACGCCATGTTCATTAGCCGCCGCGCGACCCGGTCGGTAATCGCCGAGATCGTCCGTCGTCGAGCCGTCAATGACGAAAGCGTATTTTCTTTCACGCGCGAGCGGCGCGAGTTTTCCGTAGAGTTCGGTTTTGCAGAAATAGCAGCGGTTGGGCGCGTTGGCCTGATAGCGCGGATCGTCCAGTTCATCCGTTTGCATGATCTCGTGTTGGAAACCGAAGCGTTTGACGAGTTCTCCGGTTTCAACGCGCTGGTGCGAGGCTAAGCTGGCTGACTCGCCCGTGATGCACAGCGCACGCTCGCCTAACACTTCTGTCGCCACATAAGCAACGTAAGAACTATCAACGCCGCCGGAGAAGGCTACGACGACCGATTCCATCTCACGCAACAGGGCGCGCAAGCGCTGCTCTTTCGCTTCTGCCTCCGAAGAAACATGGACGACCTCCTCGTGCAGTTTCGTAAACGCTTCTTCGATAATCACACCGCCGCTCACTGTTCTGTTGTTTTCCATCTCATGGCGAGCAGATTGTAGCCTCGCCTGAAGTTTCATTTTTATCTATGTAGGGAGCGTGTCTAACGCGAGGCGCATGTTATCGCATGCAACGTTGAAGGGCAAGTATGAAGGATGAAAGAAGAATCACTTGATTTGAACGATCACACCTTGCACCTTCAGCCTTCATCCTTCATACTTGCCCCGCACAGCCTCCCCGGCAGATTATCTTTCCACACGGTCACGGTTTCGGAAAGTTGCAGTTCGCCCGCGATGCTTTATCGTTTTCGCTCTCACGCCGCCATCTTTTTTGCGCTCGCACTCCTTTGCGTTTCTCTGGCTCACGCCCAAACAACCTCCGACGAACCAGAGACGAAAGATGATCCGATCCAACTTTTTCAGCAAGCCCAGGACGCTCATGAGGCCGGCGACCTCAATCGCGCTCTCCGATTGTATGAGCGCGCTATCAGCCTGCGCCCGGAATTTCCCGAAGCCGAATATCAACGCGCCAACGCCTACGTCGCGCTCAACCGTCTGCCTGATGCAGAGAAAGGTTTCCGCCGCGTCATCGAGTTGCAGCCGGAATGGACGCTTCCCTTTCTGGCTTTGGCCAAGCTGCTGATCCGTACCGAACAGTTCGACGAAGCGGAAAGACTTCTCAGCCGCTCGCTTGAGCTGGATGGAAATAACCTCATCGCGCTCGTCGCACTGACCGACCTCAATTTACGCACGAAGGCTTCACGCGACAAGTTACAGCGCCTGCTCGGAGATTTGAAACGCGCCACTTCAAGCGAGCAACCGAAGGCCGACATCTGGGTGGCACGCGGCTCTGTCGAACGCGCTCTTGACGATAGCGCGGCGGCGCTGGCGAGTTTTGACCACGCTCTGGTGTTGGACAGGCAGAACATCGCGGCGTTGACGCAGCGGGCAGAGCTGCGCGCCGGAGCGAAAAACTACGAAGGCGCTCTCGTGGACGCCTTCGAAGTGCAACGTGCGTCTCACTCATCGGTAGGCTCGCGGCTTCTTGTGGCTCGGATTTACGCTCAGTCGGGTAAAACCGACGAGGCACTGCGAACCCTTGAGGCGCTCGACGAGGCCAGCAAGAATCTTCCTGAAGTTGTTTCCCTTCGCAACTCGTTGACGAAAGATTGCAGCAATCTGACGGCGGAAGAACGCGCGGCGGAGGAGGAACTTCTCAAGCAGCAGCCACGTGAGGCAACGCTCCTCGAATGTCTCGGCGCGGCGTTGAGAATATCTGACCCGGCGCGCTCATTAGAACTTTACCGGCAGGCAGTTGAAATCGAGCCGAGCAACATTCGCTATGCGACGGGCTACGCTGCGGCGCTCGTGCAGGCGCGACGCTTCGCAGAGGCTGCGGCAATCCTGCGCCGCATTATCGGCATCCAACCCGACAACTTCGCAGCCCACACGAATCTGGCGACGGCTCTTTACGAGCTGAAACAGTTTCCGGCGGCTCTGGCTGAATTCAAGTGGCTCGTTGAAACGAAACCTGATTTGAGCGTGGCATATTATTTTATTGCCACCGCGCATGATTTTCTTGGAGAATACACGGACGCGCTCGCGGCCTACGAAACATTCCTGGTGCGGGCGAATGCACAAAAGAATCAACTGGAGATAGACAAGGTTAATTTGCGGCTTCCATCGCTTCGCAACCAGATCAAGCGCGGCGAAGGAGCGAAGAAGAAGAAAAAGTCTTGAACACTAAAAAGGAAATGGTCAATGGTCAATAGATAAAACCCGTTCTCCCATTCACCATTGACCATTTACCAATTAGCGTTCACTATCCACTAAAAACCCAGAGGGCTGAAGACATGAACTCCACACTCTCCTGCCGAATGCGAATCGTCATAGGCTGTTGTTCGCTGGTTGCGGTCATAGTGTTCATAGCTCCTGAAGCGCGTGGACAGGACAATTCCCTGCCGCTGATTTCAGCTCCACCGCCGCCGATGAAGTTTGTTTCGCGCTATGAACGCGCAGTACTTTCTGAGGCGCGCGATCCGAAGACGCGCACACGTACCACCATCGAATTGGCGGAAGCGAGATTGACCCGCGCCGAACAATTGACCGCCGGACAACAGTACGAAGCAGCCTCTGCCGAACTGGGCATCTATCAAGGTCTCGTTGGCGACGTGCTTGCTTATCTGGAGGGGGCTGAGCCGAAAAAGCAGCGCGATGTTTACAAGCGCCTGGAACTTGCCTTGCGCGCTCATTGCGCGCGCCTCGAATCCATCCGTCGCGTCACTCCCTCCGACTACGCTGTTCATATCAAGGCAATCTGCGAGTGCGCTCGTAACGCGCGGACAGAAGCTCTTAATGCTTTCTATGGCGATACTGTTATCCAGGATGCCTCGCCTCAAAATGGAAAACCCTCCGGCGGCGAGAGCTTGAAAGATTCAGCCAACGGCTCTGTGAAGAAACAATGAAAGGTAAACTCTTCAATGCGGGGCTTGTGCCCGTGCTTCTGGTTATTCTCTCCGGTGTGCTTCCTGTCCTTGCGCTCAGCCCGGCCACACGCGATTACCTGACTCCAAAGGAAGAAGAGCAAGTCAAAGAAGCGCAGGTTCTGGATAAGCGGATAGAGGTCTTCATCAAGGCAGCGGAGCGTCGGCTGCTGCTGCTGACAGATAGGAACGCGACGTCGAGCAAGCAAGTGCAGAAGGATTTGGAGAAATGGGGAGAACTCCCGACGGGGACGCGCGCCGAACTGATAATGGATATCGCCAATATCCTCGACGCGGCCATCACTAACATTGACGACGTAGCCGTGCGCGATGAGCACAACGGTCTTCTCCCCAAAGCATTGCGTAAGCTCGCAGACGCCGCCACACGCTTTCAGGCTCAACTCACGTCCATGCGCGAGCAGTTTCAGGAAGGGCCGGAGCGCAGCGCGCTTGAACAGGTCATGGAAAATGCGCAGGAGATTTTGGAGGCAGCAAATAAGCTGTCTGCGCCGGAGAAGAAATAGACAGGATTAACAGGATAGACAAGATAAGAGAAAGAACATCAAGATCGCTTGACCTGCTTCTTCTGCTTGATCTTGATAATCCTGCTAATCCTGTCTAATTTCATCTTCAGCAGGAATCCCCGTCTCCCAGAAGGAATCCAAATATTTAATGGACAATAGATATTATCCGGGCGTTGAGGTTGATGCACCCAAATTGATGGCGGTGCTGCGCCAACTCTTTGACGAGGACTACGAAGTGCAGACCATGCAGGTCGCCGCGACCAGCGTCTTGCAGGCTCGCAAGGAGAGCACGCTGCGCGACATGATTGGGATGTCTTCGGCTCTGACCATCAAAGTCACGCCCGAACATGGCGGCACGCGCGTCGAGATCGGTATGCAGAGATGGTTCGACAAGGCTGCGCTGGCGGCAGTCGCCGTGATTCTCTCATCGGGACTCTTGCTGGCCTTGCCTGCGCTCGGCGCATACTGGCAACACAAGCTCACAGAAGACGCCTGGAAAGTCATCGAAGACCACATCGCTGCACGAGCCGGAGGTTATATTCCGCCGCTACCCGGTCGCTGCGGCACTTGCGGCGCGGCCACCAGCGCAGGCTCTGACTATTGCTCGACCTGCGGCGCAAACATGCGGACGGGTCGCACCTGTAGCGACTGCGGCACTCTCCAAAAAGATGCAGCCGCACGCTACTGCAACCGCTGCGGCAAAGCTCTGGGAAGCGGAGACTGGCGGTAAGGCAGGAGTCAGAATAAAAACAAAAGCGGCTCTGCGCCTTATCCCTTCTGACTCCTGACTCCTGTCTTCTGTATTCCGTTTTTCAGCCTTTTATTCTGGATTCTGACTCCTGACTCCTGAATTCTGCTTTATCCTTGTACATCGCCGCGTCTGCCTTGCGGATTAGCTCGTCAATGGAGAGCTGGCTGTGTGGGTCGAGCATGACGATGCCGACGCTGAGGGATAATTCGTAAGGAAGCTCGCGCCGCTCGTTGAAGAAGCGGGTCTTTTCCTGCAAACGTGTCTTGATGGTTTCGGCGTTGTCGTCCGAGGCGGCTATCGCCAGCACCGTGAATTCGTCGCCGCCTAACCGGGCGACGATGTCGGAGGTGCGAAACGTCTCTTTGAGAATCTCCGCAGCTTTGATGATGGCGTGTGAGCCTTCGTGGTGTCCGAAGCGGTCGTTGATCTGCTTGAGCCGGTCGAGGTCTGCAAAGACGAGCACAAAGCGTTCGTTGGTGCGCGCGGCATGTTTCAATTCCTGTTCGGCCAGAGCCAGGAATCCTCTGCGGTTATAAAGCCCCGTCAGATCATCCGTCAGCGACAAATTTTCCAACTCTTCGAGGGCGCGCTTGCGTTCTGTGATGTCGCGCGCTATCGCCTGAAAGCCGACTATTGCTCCCTGCTCCATGACAAGCTGCGTGTTCTGCCCCAACCAGATTTCCCTTCCGTCTTTCGTAATGATCGGAATCTCGTGGTAAGCGTTCGGAATCTCTTTGACGAACTGCCGCAAGTAGAATTTCTCCGCCGTTTCCCGAAACTCCGGTTTGACCAGATCGAGATAATGTCGTCCGACGAGTTCTTCCTCAGAAAACTTCAGCAGCTCGACGCTGATTGGATTAACGAAAATCAAATACCCGTCCGCGTCTGTTCGATAAATTAATTCCTGGGCGTGCTCGATCAGGTAATGGGAGCGTTCCTCGCTTTGGCGTAAAGCCTCTTCCACTCGCCGTCGTTTTTTAATATCGCGCCTGATGACGAGATAGCCTGCGGGTAAAAATCCGAGAAGCAACGCGCCGAGCAGTGCGAGCGTGATAGTCGTGTTTCGCGCGCTGGCGTTTGATTCCATGCGGCGTTTTTCGAGCAGCGCATTTTCTCTGTCGGACATCTCGGCGATGGTGCTGCGAATGTCGTCCATCAGGCGCTTCCCGCGCCCGGAGGAGACAGCGCGCTCGGCGGCGGCAAACCCGCCAGCCTTGCGTACGGCGATAACCTCCGACATAAACCGAAGCTGATCGGCAATCTCCTCTTCAAGGTCTGCCAGACGGCGCGGCTGTTCGGCATCGCTGGCGGTTAGCTGCCGGAGACGCTCAATGTGCTGGTTGATAACAGGAAGCGCAGCCGTGTATGGCTTGAGATACTCTTCATCGCCCGTGATGATGTAGCCGCGTTGTCCCGTCTCCGCATCTTTGATGGCCGAGAGCGTACCCTCAAGCTCGTCTAACACGTCCTGCGAATGCGCGACCAGATTGCTGTCACGGATGAGCTTGCGCGTATTGCGGTAAGAGACAAAGCCAACGACGAGCAGGATGGCCAGCATCAAGGCAAACCCGGCAACAATCTTCTTTTCGACACTCCAGCGCATTTTATTGTTCAGTTGGGAGAGCTATGGAAGCACAAGCGAGAGATTTTCATCATCATTAGTCTGCGGGAGAGAGCACCCATTCGTGGACGCACAAACACGACCTGAGCGTTGCCTGCACGCCTGTCAGAGAAACGTCTTTCTTCTGACTCCTGACTTCTGACTTCTGTCTCCTGCTTTTCAATCGTGTCTCAAAGCCCTGACCGGATCAATGCGCGCGGCTCGCCCCGCCGGATAGAGCGCGGCGAGGATTGAGACGACGACGGCGAAAATAATTGCGCCGAGCCAGAGATACGCAGGCAGCGCGAAGAAGTCTACATAGGACGCGCCCTGCGGCTTGAGGATGAACCTGTAGGCCAGGCGGTTTGCCACCCCGTCAATTCCCCAAGCGAGAAGCGCGCCTAAGATGCCGCCCGCCAAACCAATCACGCCCGCCTCGACGAAGAAGATGAGCTTGATCTCGCGGTCTTCCGCGCCGACGGCTTTCATGATGCCGATCTCGCGTGTGCGTTCGAGAATGGACATAATCATCGTGTTGGCGATGCCAAACGAAGCGACCAGCAAGGAGATTCCGCCGAGCAGCCCCAGAGCCGAATTGATGATGAGAAAGACCGTGCGCAATTGCTCTAGCTGATCCATGATGGAGAAGCTGCCGAAACCCAGAGCATTGATTCCATTTCTCACGTCCGTCAGCAGCACTGGATCGCTCACGCGAACAATCGCAGTCCCGTAGCCGATGGTTTCATTCTGGCCGAGATTACCGCTTTGACGCGCGAGTTCGAGCGCAACCTGACCCATCTCGTCACGATGCTCTTCCCTCCAGCGACGTGCGGCTTGAACTGAAATGTAAATCTCATAGTCGGGCATGATGCCGCGAAAGCGACGACCCACTCCCGTCAGCTCGTCTTTCAACACGCCGACGATCCGAAACGTGCGCGCGACGAGAGCATCCGTCGGTGCGTCCCCGTTGTCTTCATCTTCGAGCGGGATGCCGAAGAAGTTTGGCGACTCTTCCTCTTCATCGCTTTTTTTCTCAGGCGGCGCGAGCAATTCTAGCTTCTGCCCGACGGCGTTCTCTGCTTTCTCGTAACCGAACTCTTTCAAAAAACGCGCATCAACGATAGCTTCGTCTCCATCAGGATTGGAGATCATCCCCCCGGCTGCAAAATTCTTGAAGCGTGAGGCAGCGTTCGGGACGAGTGTGCCGCCGATGTCGGTCATCTTCGCCACGCCGTTGGCGCGGACGTAAGTAATGATGGAGACGTTCGGCTCAACCGAAGCGACTCCCGGCAGGCGCGCAATCTCTGCGATGGCGGCATCATCAAGGGGACGTTCGGGAGGCTTGTCAGGCCCTCTCGCTGGTCTGCTTCTTTCCTGCGGCTCATCTGCGTCCGACCTGTTTGAGCGTTTATTGAATCCTTCTTCGATGAGATTGGAGAGGGTCTTGCCGTAGACCGTGATTTCGTTGAACAGGTCAAGCTCTTTGAAGCGACTGATGGTATTGCGCTGCAAGCCGATCCCGAACGAGACCATCGTCACGATCACAGCCACGCCGACGAGCACGCCCATCGTCGTCAGGACGGCGCGCAACTTCGCCTCACGCAGATTGCGCAGCGACAGCCGGAGAATATCGAGAAAGGACATAACGAAATGCAGAATACAGAATTCAGGAGTCAGAAGTCAGAAGATAAAAACTATAAAGCGGTTCTCAGCCTCTTATTCTGACTCCTGAATTCTGCCTTTAGTCAAAAACATGATGAACTGCGTCTACTGTCCAGTCGGCGAGACTGTGTGTGACGACGTTTGCGCCTGCTCCTCGCAGGGCTTCTTCTGAAACCGTGTTGATCACGCCAAGCGTGCGCATTCCGGCGGCGCGACCTGATTGAATGCCGGGCGGCGAATCCTCCACGACAAGACATTCCCCCGGCAGTAGAGGAAGCTGGCGCGCACCGCGCCGTTTCTCATTCAGGAGTTCGAGCGCGCGCTCGTAGCAGCACGGGTCGGGCTTGCAGGCGTGCGCGTCTGCGGTGCTGACGATGACTGTAAACCCATCGTCGAGGCGTGCGCGCTGAAGCACGTAATCTATTCCGGCGCGGCTCGCCATACTGACGACGCCAAGCTGGAAATGTCTTGAGGCTGCTTTGATAAAAGTTACAACACCGGGAAAGAGCGGCAACTCGTCTTCGATCATTTTCCGGTGAGCTGCGCCCTCGCGCTCGATGATGGCTTTCGCCGTTTCATCGTTCAGTGGCTTGCCTGCACGCTCGTATGCCGTGCGGACGAAGGTCTCATTGTCCATGCCGAGCATCGTCAGATATCCTTCTTCCGTGAGCGTGATGCCTTCGGCGGCGAGCACTTCCTGGTAGGCTTTCATGTGCAACGGCTCGTCGTCGATGATGACGCCGTTGAAGTCAAAAAAGATGGCATGAATCATGAAGCGGTATCTTAAGCTCGAATCAATTTCAGCGTTTGCGTTGGAACGGATTCTGGATTGTAAACGCGCTCCCGCCTCGCAGCAAATGAAGACGGCTGAATAATAGCGGCTGAGGTCGAGAGTAGTGCGCGCACTACACACGACCTCAGCCCAATCTACCTTTGCTAACTTGCAGCCGGACGCTTAGCGGAAGTCTTCCCTTTTCCTGATGCCTTTGCGCCACTTTTGCTGGATCGCGGGGGCTCCGGGTTGGTCAAGAACGTAATCTGTATGTTGTAAAACTCGAAGCTAGGGATAGTGATTGGGGTCAACCCTGTCATCCCGGGGAAATCAATCCGGGCACCGGTAATTTCGGTGGCCTTATTTGTTTTGGCCTTGAACTTTCCATGACCCGGTCCGCCTTCTGGCTCAAACCCAACCTCGATGAGATTCCTGGCTGGCCTTCTGATTTTCGGAAAAGCGACGCCGCCACCTCCACCGCTGACGACGATGGGAGGATCGTTGGCGACCGCCGCGGCTAACTTCCGGGAGGATCCTTTTTTAGAGCCTGCTTTCTTTTTTGTGGCCATCTTGTTTTCTCCTTCTCTGAGCTTATTTGGGGCTTATTCTTTTAATGCCAGCATTTCATCCAGTTGCTTGCGAGAGTATTGCACATCCGGCCTCTTCAGATAATTATTAAAAGCTTCGTCTCCCCACTTCTGTTTAATATCAAGGAGCACTGTGGCGGCGCGCGCTCCGTATTCCTGCGCCTTCGCTCGGTCGCCCGCGCTCCGGCTCGCCGTCGCTGCGACGAGCCATGCGCGCCACTCGGAATCTTGCTGCCCTGTGCGCGCGAAACTCTCTTGCGCCCGCAGCGCAGTTTCAAGCGCGCCCTGTGTCTCGCCTGTCTCAAGCAGCACCTGGGCGAGCGCCAGTTGAGCGCCGGAGAGCAATCGTGGGTCACTCTCGCGCGTGGCGGCGTCAACCGCTTCATCACACAACTGCTTGCCTTCGGGCTTTGCGCCGGAAAGCGCGCTCGCCAACCCCAGCGTATATTTCGCTTCGATGCTGACGCCCTGCTGATTCCCCGCCAAATCGAGGGCTTGTTTTGCTCTGGCGCGCGCTTCCTTAAAGTTACGCTCGCTTAAAGCCATTCGGGCGTAGCTCAGATGGATGATGGGCAACTGAGCTTTGTAGCTGCTCTCAGGGCGGCTGGCCGCATTAAAAGCCTGTTCGAGCGCGGCTCGCGCCGCTTGATAATCGCCCAACTGCCAGAGCACACCGCCGCGATTAACCAGGTCGTATTCGAGATTGAATTTGGCGTTGAGCGATTGATTGATTTTATAGCTCTCATCAAAATTGCGTAGCGCTTCTGGATATTGCTCGCGAAAGACGAGCGTGGTGGCGATGCTGCTGTACGCGGCGGCGGCCTGTGATTGGTCGCCCACCTGCTGGCTGAGTTGCAACTGCTGTTGGAATGCTCCGAGCGCAGTGTCGTAGTCGCCCTTGAGCCGCAGCGCGCGTCCGAGCACGATGAGCGCTTGCGAAGTTTCCTTGCGCCAGCCTCCCTGTTGAAAAATAGCCAGCGCGGATGAGGCGTACTTGGTCGCTCCATCGGCGTCACCCTGCTGGTAGCGCAAGCTGCCGAGCATGACGAGCGCCCGCGCTTCGTTGAAATGCACTTTGAATCTTTGCGACAACTCCAAAGACTGCTTGAAATATTTTTCCGCCTCAGCGTAATCCCCACTGACGAAGTAAGTATTGCCCAGATCAACGAGGGCGCGCGCCGTCAGGTTTTCCATCTCGTTGGCCTGCGCCTCGTCCGCCGCCTGGCGCGCGTACTGCTGCGCTTGCGGCATGTCGCCCTCAGCGTAAGAGACGTAGCTGAGCTGAAGCAGCGTTCTAATCTCCTGATACTTATTGTTGGTGGTTCGAGCGAGGTCGAGCGAGCGTTGATATTGCGCGCGCGCTTCCTTCATCTTCCCTACTTGCAGGAGGAGAGTGCCGCGTTGATAAAAAATTTCCGCGACGCCTTCGTAGTTGCTCAAGGCCTGGTAGAGAGCTTCGGCCTTATCGAAAGCCGCGCTCGCGTTCGGCTGATCCTGCTTTCGTCCATACAGGACGCCGACTCTCAGGAAAGCCGTCGCATATTGAGGGTCGCGCCTGGCCGCTTCCGCGTAACTCTCGATAGCTTTGTCCACTTCCTCATTCTTTTCAAAGGCTCGCCCCAGATCAACGTAAGCGTAAGGCTTCTCCTGGTCAGTGGATTGTCGCACAACCTCCTGGTAACTCATGACGGCGGATTTGAAATCTCTTGAGACTGTGGCCGTGATCGCCTGCAAGTAGAGCGCATCGCGTTGCGGGAGCACAGAGCGGTCAGGGACAAGGTAAGAGACTCGCAGCAGTTCGTCCTTGGCCTTGTCCGCGTAATCAAGCTCGCCCCACGCTTCGGCGAGACGCGCGTGCGCCAGCGCAAACTTTTCGTCTGCCTTGATGGCCAGATCAAATGCCTTGCTCGCCTTAAAGTATGTGCCGTCGCGCAAAGCGTTAGTGCCCGCCTCGTACCAGTGCTCGGCCTCTGCCGATGGCTTGTGGGCTGTCGGCTTCAGCGCGTAAACGATGCCCCAGATGGCGAGCCCGACGGCGAGAAGAACGAGCAGGAAGATGCCGATTGGCAGGCGCGGTCGTTGAAAGATGTCCGAGAAGGTGGCGAGCGCGCTGACACGCGAAGTGCCGTGCGCCCTGGCGACCTGCGTGGCCGGAGCGTGTCCCAACTCTTTCAAAGAATCGCGCACAGCCTCCAGGTCTGCGATCAATTCGGCAGCGGATTGATAGCGCATTTCCGGCTTCTTAGCCAGTGCCTTGAGCGTGATGCGCTCCAGTTCCGGCGGGATCTTCGAGTTGATTTCGGAAGGCGGTTTCGGATCGCCGAGCATCACCTGAGCGGCGATTTCGACAACGGTCGCGCCGGAAAAGGCGGGCCTCCCCGTGAGGCATTCATAGAGCACAGCGCCGAGCGCGAAGATGTCGCTGCGCGCATCAACGGGCGCGCCTCTGGCCTGTTCAGGCGAGAGATAGAGCGGTGTGCCGACGACCATCCCGCTCTGCGTATGCGCGGCCAGCAGTGTCCGCGCATCTTTATCCACGTCCTGCGAACGTTCTTCTGCCAGATGCTTGACGAGGCCGAAGTCGAGCACCTTGACTTGCGCGCGCTCGTTGATAATCACGTTCGAGGGCTTCACGTCACGATGCACGATGCCGTGACGATGAGCTTCACCCAGAGCTTCCGCCACATCACGGACGATTTCGGCGGCGCGCGCAAGCGTCAGCTTGCCATTGATGAGCAGGTGGCTCAGCGTCTCGCCTTCGACCAATTCCATGACGATGAAGGGCTGGCCATCTACTGTTTCACCGTAATCATAAAGCGTGGCAATGTGCGGGTGGTTGAGACCTGAGACGGCGCGCGCTTCTCTGAGGAAACGCGCGCGGTAGCGACGCTCGTCTGCCGCCGCGCCGTGTGGAAACTTGATAGCGACGCGCCTTCCCAGGTGCGTGTCTTCAGCAGCATAGACCGAGCCCATTCCACCTTCGCCGAGTTTTTCAACTATGCGGTAATGGGAGACTGTCTGCCCGATCATGGTTTACCTGAATTCCCGTTGGTCTCAGAAGAAAAATCGGCGATGGAAATAGCGCGGGTGACAGTCGCCGCCGCGCGGGTTTGACTTCTGGGCGACAGGCGCGAGCGTCTGGTTGGGTTTCTCTCTCAAGCTCTTACTGGCTGGGCATACTACGCGAAACTTGCGCCCCATTTCAATAAAAATAAGCTTTCGGCTTGAAGGCTACGGGGCAGACTCTTTCATCGCGTCCACGTCGCCTTGCTGCCGTATCTCTCCGCCATTAATCTTTTCGATGATCTGTCGGTTCTGCTTTTCAAAGAGAATCGGCAGGCGTTCACTTTCAAGTACGTCGAGGCGGCGCAGGATTTCGGCGAGCGACAATTCGTTCTTCAGATTCACCTGATAATCGAGGTCTGCGCGGAGGCGATCTTTTTCGCCCTGCCGGTTCTGCGACATCATGATGATCGGCGCTTGCACGCCTGCGAGGACGCCGAGGATAAGGCCGAACAATTGATACGGGTAAGGATCAACTTCCCTTTCAGGTATCAGCCACGAGTTCGCCAGAATCCAGAAAATGAGGACGACGGCCAGCATGCCGATAAATATCCAGCTTCCGCCGAAGCCTGCAATCCGGTTGGCCAGCCGGTCTCCCATCGTCAGACGCGCATCCTGTTCTTCGTTGACGTTACGCGAGACTCTCTGGCGGATCAGCTCATCCGTGCGCCTCAGCCTGTGCGTAATCGCGCTCAGCATCTTCAACGCGACATCTGGATTGCCGCGCACGAATTTCAGAAAATTCTCGCGCGAGAGAATGGCAAAACGCGCCGTCTCGATAACGGTGGCGTCTGCCGAGCGCGGCTTGCCGTCGAGCAGCGCCATCTCGCCGAAGAAATCGCCGCCCGCCAATTCCGCCAGCGTAATGTCGCTTCCATCTGCGTCAAGCACGCTGATCCGCACGCGCCCGTTCTCAATCAAGTACATGGAATCGCCCGAATCGCCTGAATGAAAGAGCGAGGTGTCGCCCGGCACATCCCTTATCACCAATAGATCGCGCAACTCACTTGCCGCCGAATCGTCAAGCGACGCGAAGAGCGGGACAGAACGCAACTCCTCAAGCGTTATCACGCCGGAAACACTCATCGACATAAACTCACCTCAAAGGAAGAGATGAAAAGCAGGAGACAGAATTCAGGAGTCAGAAGTCAGAAGTCAGAATGATAAGGCGGCGACCGCTTCAACAGATTTTCTTTTCTTCTGACTTCTATATTCTGTCTCCTGTCTCCTGCTTTTCATCCCTTCTTTATCTCTCCGTCTTTCATCAGAATGATGCGGTCGGCAAAGTGCGCTGCGAGTTCCTTGTCATGCGTCACCATCAGCACGGTGAGTTGGTCGCGCTCGACCATCTCGCGCAGCAGGCTGAGCAGTTCTTCCGAGCGTGTTGAATCAAGATTCCCGGTCGGCTCATCCGCCAGCAGAACGCGCGGGCGGTTGGAAAGGGCGCGGGCGATGGCGACGCGCTGCTGCTCTCCGCCTGACAATTCCGATGGCCTGTGCGTCGCGCGCTCCTTGAGGCCGACGCGCTCAAGCAATTCAGCCGCGCGCTTTTTTCTCTCAGAAAATTTCAGTCCGCCGAAGGCGAGCGCGAGATTGATGTTCTCGGCGGCGCTCATCGTCGAGATCAAATTGAAATTTTGAAAGATCATCCCGACCGAATGGCGACGATAACGCGCCATCTGCTTCTTCGTGAAAGGAGCGAGCGATTCATTTTCAAAGAGCACCTCGCCGCTCGTCGGGCGGTCGAGGCCGCCGAGCATGTTCAGCAGCGTGGACTTTCCTGAGCCCGAAGTTCCCTGAATCGCCACAAACTCACCCTCGCGGACGGTGAGCGAAACGCCGTTCAGCGCCGCCACCTTCGTGCTGCCCATCTGGTAGATTTTTGAAACTCCGCGAGCTTCTAAAAGTGCCGTCATCGCAAACGCACGCTCCAATTCGGTCACAGCATATCCCAAAGTTACCACAGAGACCGAAGAGGCAACAGAATAGTTATTAACAACTCAATTCAGTAATCAATCTTATCCCCGGAGGGGATGAACATTTTTCTCTATACACCAAGGGGACGATGCCCATATAATGGCCGCCCATACAGCCAGGCATTTAAAGTTAGCTTGTTACATTTTTCTAAAGTCTTGGGGCTTCATCAATCAGCTCTTGAGACAGAAAGGATTTCTCCAAAATGTCACAGCAATACCCGCCGGGAGGTGGGCCTCCGCCGGGGCAACCTCCGTACGGCCAGCCACCGCAGCAGTACGGACAACCACAACCGCAACAGCCTTACGGGCAGCCGCCGCAGCCATATGGGCAGCAACAGCCGCCCTATGGGCAACCGCCGCAGCAGTACGGACAGCAGCAACCGTATCAGGGATACGCGCCTGCGCCAGTGCCCGCGCCTGTGGTCGAAGCTGACGGCTACGAGCGAACCCTGAGCCTGCTGGTTTACTTCTGGGTCATCTGGACGGGGATTGCGACCGGGGCAAACCTGCTCGAATTTCGCAATGTAGGCGTCTTCGATTTCGCAGTCAATCTGGCCGCGCTGGCCGTCTTGCTCTTACCTCTGGTCGTGTCGTCGGTTGCGCGCAACAGTCCACTTGTCAGCTTTCACGCCAAGCAGGCGCTGCTGTTAGGTATCTTTTACCTCATCGCTCGATTCGTCGTTGGATTGTTGTTCCTGATTCCCGATGCCAATGTGCAAAAGATTCTGGTCAACGACATCTTGATCGGAGTGGTTCATCTGCTGTTTGTCTGGTTAGCGCTCATGGCAGGAGTTAGAGCGTTCTTCAATCGTGAGCTTTATCGCGCGCCGCTGGTCGGAGGCATGGTGAAATAGACTTTAACCGTCATACACGGCATGCCGTTTCCCGCTAGATGTTTGAGCTAATGGCGCGCTCGCCCTCTGCCACACAGGTCGCAGGGCGAACGCGCCATAACTCAAATTGCTCCTCGTCAAAGCCCTTCAACATCACCTCAAACCGGCTGGCGACCAATTCGGCTTCCGCGCCATAGAGCATTTCTGCGACCTCCGGGTCGGCGTGAACCGCTGAAGAGATGACCACGTCGCCGCCGGAAGACAAGCCCTCAAGACGCGCCGCCATGTTCACCGTGCAACCGAAATAATCGAGTCGCCCGTTGAGCGTGACCGCGATGCACGGCCCTGTATGAATCCCGACTTTGAGCAGGAGCGGGCGCTTTCCTTCGGGCGGCGACGCGAGCACTTGCTGCGCCGTCAGAAACGCGCGCAACGCCCCGGCGGGTCTACGAAAGACGGCCATCACGGCATCCCCGATTGTCTTGACCATCGCTCCGTCTTCTTCGCTGATGGCCTCGCGCAACACGTCGAAGTGGTTCATCACACAGCCGAAGGCGGGCGCATCGCCGATCTCCCTGTAAAGCTGTGTCGAGCCGCGCAGGTCTGTGAAGAGGACGGTCAACGTGCCGACAGAGATTTGCTCTCCCGGACGCAGCGCCTCGTTGGCGAAGAGGTCGCGGAAGACTTGCAGCGCCGTCACCTCTGCGGCGGTCGCCGCCTGATCGCTCCAGGCCATGCGCTCCATGACAAAGAGTTGATCTTTGCCAGTTGCATTCTCAAAGAGCAGCTTCGGCGTCACGCCCAAGCACAACTCTTTGTCAGGCCAGCCTTCGTCACAGGCTCTGAGCGTCGCTTCGGCTGAACCTTCGGCGGATGCCTGCAAGTATTGTCCGCCCGCCAACTCGGAGCTGCGAAGCCTGTAGCGTCCAGCATCCAGAGGCAGGCTGATCTCGCGTTTTGCTCCGGGAGCGAGCGATTGCTGGATGATAATGTGGGGCGTCACCTGCGGCCCGCCGACGCAGAATTGCAGCCCCTCGACCGCGCGCACAGACGGATTCGGGCGAAAGGTCAATTCCACCGCACGATCAAAGTTGACTGTAAAATCCACACCGCAAGTTTCGCAGTAGACTTCAGACTGAATGCCTGTCAGCGAACGACTCGTCTCGGCTGACCCGCGACAGTGCGGGCAGATCATCTCCCACTGCAAATCCAGGAGACCAACACGCGTCGCCCACAGGCAGACTTCCAATACGTCGCGGCGCGGTGTATTCCAGTAATCGGCCAGAGCATGCGAGCGGATTCGCGCCAGAGTCAGGTCGTCGGCCTGCTCGACCATCTCTGCGAGCCGTTTGACGATTTCAGGTTTAGCGCCCTGTGTGATGAGACGTTCACTTAAAACCCTGAGCCGCGCCTCGCCGCCCTGCGCGAACTTTGCGGGTGCCGATTGATAGAGTGGAGGCTTACCATTCTTGATCTCCTGATCGTAGCGGCGGAAGATTTCGCCGAAGCTGCGTTTCGAGAGGATGCCGACCTGGATGGGAATGGCGGCGAGGCCGAGAAGATTTCGCGGCTGTGCCCAGACTTGATAGACAAGCTTTGTTCCGCCTTCAGGCCGCTCCTTGAGTTCGGCCTCCACGCGCATCTCGCTCACGGGGCCTTTTGAATAGCGGCGGACGACCCCGAAGCGATAGGGGCGAATCCACTCGAAAGGCTGCTCTTCCCATTCGACGGGGATGCCGAACTTGGTCAGCCGCAACCGGCGCGCATTCCCCGCCAGGCCCAAAGCTTCAACTTCCGGCACGCCCGCATCACGATTGAACCGATTAGTGTCCGCCACCAGCGGCCACAATTCTGCCGGGCTGGCCTTCAAATCATATTCCCAACGGTAATGGAATTCGCGCATAACGGAAAGCAGGAGACAGAAGACAGAAGTCAGCGAAAGGCAGAACACAGGAGACAGAAGCCAGGAGTCAGAATAATAAGGCGGAGAACCACTATTACTGATTTTCTTTTCCTTCTGTCTCCTGACTTCTGTCTTCTGTCTCCTGCGCTCAGACTTCCTTGTATTCGGAGTCTACATCTTCGTCCGAGGAAGCGACGCGGTAGTTCATGGATTGCTTCTGCTTGGTTATCAGCAGATCGTCTTTCGTCTTCAAGAGGTCTGCGCGGGAGTAGACCGAAAGCTCGAAATTGTAGCCGTGAGTGATGGCATCTTTCGGACAGGCTTCTACACAGTAGCCGCAGAAGATGCAGCGCCCGTAATCTATGTTGTAAACCTCTGCGAAGCGTTCATCCACTCCGGTGCGCTCAGGGGGCGGGCGCGGATCGTCTTTGGCCACGATGTAAATGCAATCCGAAGGACACGCCGCCGCACACAGGAAACAGGCGACGCACTTCTCTCTTCCCAGTTCGTCTACGTGCAGGAGATGTTGGCCGCGATAGCGCGGCTGAAGCGTGACTGGTTCATCCGGGTATTGCACCGTCCACTTCCCCTTCGGGATATAAGAGAGTGTGACGCCCATGCCCTTGATAATCGCCTTAGTTGATTCGATCACATCGCTGATGATTGACATAACATCTCTCCGCCAAATTTCTTACGCTGATTTGCTAAGGAGCACAACTGTTACTGAACGACAAAATTATATGTGATAACGCCTGTCACCTTGACCGGCTGACCTGACAAAAGCGTCGGGGAAAAGCGCGCCTGATAAGCTGCCTGCACCGCCGACTGTTGCAATAATGGGTGTCCGCTCACGGCGCGCGCTGAAATAACTTTGCCTCCCTCGTCAACTATCACTTGCACGGTGACAGTGCCTGAAGCGCGAGCAGCCCTGGCGATGGCTGGATAAGCAGGCTGTGGCTTACTAATAGCTTTGCCGTTGAGCACGCCGCCGGAGATCGGCGCTCGGCGCTCCGGCGCAGGTGTTGGCGTTGGTTTCGGCGGCGGCGGTGGTTCGTCCGGCGTAACTGTCGCAGGTGTGCGTCCGGGGGTTGGCGTCCGGTTAGGCGTGGGCGATGGTTGCGCTTGATTTGTACTCGTCTGAGGCCTGTCCTGCGCTTCGCTTGCGGGCGACGGCGCGCCCGTCGGAAGTTCGATCTGATTGAGCGTAGTGTTAGCGGTTGCCTCCGGCACTGGCGTGGTGTTCTGTGCAATCTGGTTAGCGTTCGACTCACGGCTGCGCGTCATTACCAATGCGATGACGATGCCTGAGAGACCGAGGACTAAAGCCGCTCCCAGAATCCAGGGCAGCGCATTTCCTTTGCGCTCGGCGGGCACAGCTCTCGCGGGCGCATGGTGCGGCTGAGCGAATTGCGGCGCGGGTTGATTGGACGGAACCTCTCCCGCAGGCAAGACCTTCGCGGGCGATTGATCTGTCAGGTGCGAGGCGGGGATTATCACCGTCGCCCCAGGGTCAGACGAGGTTGCTGAGACGTGGACGAGCGCTGCACCATCTTCCAGACAGTAGCTCATCCCGTCATCTTCATAGACGCGCTGGCATGTGGGGCAACGTTTCATTTGATCTTCCGTTTCGCCTAAACGAGTTCGAGCTGGCTGAAGAAGTACGAAATCTCAATCGCGGCGTTCTCTTCAGAGTCAGAGCCGTGAACAGCGTTTTCGCCGAGCGAGCCGCCGAACTCTTTTCGGAGCGTCCCCTCATCGGCTTTGGCCGGATCGGTCGCGCCCATCAAATCGCGCCAGGCTTTAACTGCGCCATCTTTTTCCAGAGCCATCACCAAGCACGCCCCGCTCGACATAAACTGCGTTAATTCAGGAAAGAACGGGCGCTCACGGTGGACATCATAAAAACCTTCCGCCTCTTCGAGAGTCATATGAATCAACTTCATCGCACGCAGACGGAAGCCGCCGTCCGTGATGCGTTGAATGATTGCTCCCACTTGCCCGCCGCGCACCGCGTCGGGCTTAATAATTCCAAAAGTCAACCTACCCATTGTTTGTCGCTGTCCTCTTTGATGAATTTAGTTTTTAGATTGCTTCTGATTGCATTTCAGGCACACAGACGCATTCAAGACCGAATAATTCTTTTCAATCTTATAATTGTCAAAAACAACGTCGGGAATCCTGACGTCGGAGATGCGTATGCTCATCGTGCCCTTTGGTAAATCAATTTTGTAGTAGCCATAGGCATTGGAAGTTGTTTGATAAACTCTGCCGTCGGCGCTTCTCGCCTCGATTTTTGCATTCCCGAAAGGTTTCTTGTCTTCGTCAAAAACTTTTCCGTGGACGGTCAATAATCTTTCAAACTGCGCCTGATCGGTTGAGCCTTGCGGGCGCAATCTCAATTCATAACTTTGAATTTCACAAACTGGAAACTTAACTTGTCGCTCGTAACTCTCAAAGCCCGCAGCCGAAACTCTCAGCAGAAAATTACCGCGAATTGTCGAGCCGCGCATGATAGCTCCGACGAAATAAGCTCCTTCCGTAAAGAACACCTGGAAAGCGGAAGGGGGTTTATCTTTCCGACTGAGGGCTGACACTTCATGCTTCGCATTTTCGATTGTCTTTCCTGCCTCATCACGAACATAAATTCTGAATCCGTAAGAGCAGTCAGCTTGAGCGTTGACGCTCCACTGAAAACCGAAAACCAAAACAGCCAGAAATAAAATTCTGTTTGCGATTGCGCGCCTGAACATAAATTCCCGTAAAAGCTCAACTCGTCCCGAACTTTTCTCTCAGCTCTTTATCAATGCGGCGCGGGCGCAACTTCTTTGAATCGAGAGCGCACCAGATGCTCCTTGCCTGCACTAAAATTTTATCGCCGCGGCGAATTTCCGTGAACCGCTCGCACTTGGCTGCGGTCGCTTTTCCAACCCAGGTGCAGGCGGTAATCTCCTCATTTTGAAAAGCCGGGCTCAAATAGTCAATTTCGTGCCGCAAGACCACCCAAGTGACCGTGGCAAGATGTTGGGCTGTCGCGATGTCGCGCCAATGCGCGAGAGCCACGTCCTGAATCCACTGCACGTAACGGACATTATTGACGTGACCCTGATGGTCTATCTCATCAGGCTTGACCGTAAACGAATGCTCGAACTTAACCACAATTCAATTTGTTTTACTTTAGGCGTTAGCGCTTGCTCCGAGCGCGTCTTTCATCGCCGTCCCGATGTCTGCGGGCGAATGAACGACGCGGATGCCTGCCTCTTCGAGAGCCTTCATCTTCTCGGCTGCCGTTCCCTTGCCGCCTGCGATGATTGCTCCGGCGTGTCCCATGCGCCTTCCCGGTGGCGCGGTCTGCCCGGCGATGAACGCGACGATGGGCTTCGTCACATTCGCTTTGGCGAAAGCGGCAGCATCCTCTTCAGCCGTACCGCCGATCTCGCCGATCATCACGATGCCGTCCGTCTCGTCGTCCGCCTGAAAGAGCGCGAGCGCGTCCGTGTGCGTCGTGCCGATGATGGGGTCGCCGCCGATGCCGATGGCCGTTGATTGACCAAGACCGAGCGCGGTCAACTGTCCGACGGCTTCATAGGTCAACGTTCCCGAACGCGAGACGACGCCGATGCGCCCTTCTTTGTGAATGTGGCCGGGCATGATACCGATTTTGCATTTGCCAGGGGAGATGATGCCCGGACAGTTCGGGCCGATGAGGCGCGTCTGCCTGGTCGAAAGATACTCTTTGACCTTGACCATATCGAGCGCGGGGATGCCTTCGGTGATGCAGACGACGAGCGGCAGTCCTGCGTCTGCCGCTTCCATAATCGCGTCCGCCGCAAACGGTGGCGGAACATAAATCACACTGACGTTAGCATTCTGCTCTCTGACAGCATCGGCGACGGTGTTGAAGACGGGAATACCTTCATGCGTCGTTCCACCCTTGCCCGGCGTGACGCCGCCCACGACTCGCGTGCCGTACTCGACCATCTGCCTGGTGTGAAACGTGCCCTCTTTGCCCGTGATGCCCTGCACGACGAGACGCGTATTTTTATCAACGAGAACGCTCAACGGTTCTTACCCCTTCAAGATTAAGTTTTTCTTGCCTGGAATGACCGCGCAGTATAACACAGCGCAAACGCGCGGCTCTAATATTGCCCACTCCTAATCAAGCTCCACCTTGTCGCCGTACTGCGGAACTTCCACGCGCCAGCCGAAACGCTCCGCGATGTGGTCGCGCATCGCTTTAGCCGCTTCCGGCTCGCCGTGTGTATTGAAGACGCAACGCGGCGCGGCGGGCAAACCTTCCAGCCAGCGCAGGACTTCTTTCCAATCGGCGTGCGCCGAAAAACCTCCGATGCGCTCGATGTGGCAGCGCACGGGCGTGAACTGCCCCATGATTTTCACTTCACGCTGGCCTTCGATGATTCGGCGGCCTGTCGTCCCCGCCGCCTGGTAACCAACGAAGACGATTGTGGCGCGTGAGTCCGGCAGGATTCGACGCGCATGATGAAGGACGCGCCCGCCCGTCATCATCCCCGACGCGCTGATGATGATGCGCGTTCCCTCCTCTTCGTTTAGCCGCTTCGATTCCTCGCGTGAAGAGGCTGTAATCATCGAGTGTGTCCGCAGGGGATGTTCTCTCCGCGCCAGCACGCTCGCGTAATCCTCGTCCTGTTCCTCCTTGCGATTGCTATAAGCCTGCGTGGCGGCGGCAGCCATCGGCGAATCAACCCGCACGGGCAGAATGGGAATACGCTTTTCGTCCTCCATTTCACGAATCAGGTAGATTAATTCCTGCGTGCGCCCGATTGCGAAAGCCGGAATCAGCACGACACCTTTGCGCGCGACCGCATCGTTGATGATTCGCGCCAGTGCGTCCTTGGGCTTTTCAGGGTCGTGCAGCCGGTCGCCGTAGGTTGATTCGACCAGAAGATAATCGCAGGCGGGCGGTGGGACAGGATCGTGGATGATCGGCTGGTCATAATGTCCGAGATCGCCTGAGAAGAGCACTCGCCTTCCCTTTCCATCGCTGCCTGCGCCGTCCAATTCGACGAGCACCAGACTCGAACCCAGAATATGACCGGCGATGCGGAATCCGGCGCGAATGCCGGGAGCGACCTCGACCTTCTCACCCGTGTTGCCCATCGGTTGCAGCAGCTTAATCGCGGCGCGCGCATCATCTTCCGTGTAGAGCGGCAGCGCAGGCTGATGCTTCGTCAGGTTATGACGGTTGCGGTAGTCCGCATCCTCTTCCTGAAGACGCGCCGCGTCGGGCAGCAGTATTTTCAAGAGATCAGCCGTGCCGCGCGAGCAATAGACCGGATTGTTGAAGCCCTGTGCGACGAGGCGGGGCAGATAGCCCGTGTGGTCAATATGCGCGTGCGTGATGAGCACTGCGTCGAGCGAGGCGGGATCAAACGGCGGGTCTTGCCAGTTGCGCTCGCGCAATTCCTTCAAGCCCTGAAACAGGCCGCAATCAACCAGCACACGCCCGCGCCCAGAGTCAATCAAATACTTCGACCCGGTGACAGTTCCCACTCCACCCCAGAATTCAAGCCGTGCCATACGCCCTCCCGTAAATTGTTCTCAAGGTAGCTGGACGATGATAGAAGGCAAAAGGAAAAAGGTAAAAGGGAAAAGGCAGGTGGAGAGCCACATTTAAATAAAAAGTGGTTTCTGCATCACTTTTTCCTTTTACCTTCCTTTGCCTTTCTCTGCAAATCTATTCGGCAGCGCGCGTCATGCGTTATGATGAGGCCAAGTGGCAGATTGAGAGAATCTGCACCGCCCTTTGAAATCAATTTGAAGAGGATAATTAAAGATGGTATCGCGCGTTCCCCATACCGGCAAGCTGACAGCTTCCGTCTTCGCTCTTGCGCTCCTGTTCGCTTCATTCTCAAGCGCCGTCGCGCAAAGTAAGCAGCCGGAGAAGAGTGAGCCGCTGAGCGTTGGCTCAACCGTTTCCAGCATCCTGACAATCGGCGGGAGTACTCTGACGGAAGTCTCCCGCTTTTTGCAGTCCGACCCTTACTGGCAGTTTCGTTCCGTGAGTTACTCGAACAAGGGGTTGATGCGCGAGCAGGACGAAATGCGGCTGGGCACGCAGCTCAACATCGAGGTTGGAAAGAGATTCAAAATAGTCAGCGACGGACAGGAGCGCGCCAATCGCATCGGACAGCGCGTCGCGCGTGCGAGCCTGCGCCCGAACATCGTTTATCGCTTTCACGTCATCCGCGATAAAGAGATTAACGCCTTTTCCGGCCCTGGTGGCCACGTTTATGTCACGACCGCGCTGATGAATCTGGCCAATGACGACGAGATTGCCTCCGTGCTTTCGCATGAAGTCAGCCACATTGTCGCGCGTCACAGCTTGAAGACAATTCAGCAATCGCAAACCCTGCGCGGGTTGGCCGACCTGTTCGGTTCGGTGACAGGAATTGCGGGCGACACGGCTCAGGAGTTTGGCACAGCCGCCGCGTCCATCGTCGCCAGCGGCCTGCTCGCCGTGCATAACCGCGAGGAGGAGCGCGAGGCAGATTTCTTAGGCTTGCACGCGGCGGCCAAAGCGGGCTTCAACGCTCAAGGCATGGTGACGATGTTCCAGAAGATTCAGAATGTTGGCGAGAAGGATAGGAGTCTGCTCGGCTCAATCTTCGCAGACCATCCAGACGTTGACGAGCGCATCGAAAACACCCGCTACGAAATCAACCGCATGAGGAAGTAAAAAGGCAAAAGGTAAAAGGCAAAAGTGAGGCGGAAGCCAGTTTCTAATAAAACGGCTTCCGCCTCACTTTTAACTTATACCTTTTTACTTTTACCTTATTAACTTGCCTGTTGCGGTTCGAGCGCGTTGCATTGCTCGGTTCTTTTCAATCTTGGTAGACCGAAGATGACCAACGCGGCGGGGATGAGCAAGAGCAGATTACGCAAAGCAGTCGTGACACCCAGTTGACTTCCGATGATGCCGCCGAAGCAGCCGCATTCAAGTCCCTCAGCGTTCCCCAAACCGTAACGATAATAGAGAGCGTATCCGGCGAAACCCATCAGCATCGCCGCCGACCACATTCCGCCGACGCGCGCCGTTCGCGGCCACAACAGCAGAACAGCAGCGATAATTTCCGCGCTGATGATGGCGACTGCAACCGGCATCGCCCATCGGTCTCCAACGAGAAAGGGCATGTTCTTGAAAAAACTCTCAGCCGGGTCGTTCCTCATGTAAATCTTCGCCCCTGCTGCAAAGAGCCACAAGGCCGCAAGACCAAAGCGGCTGACGTGAACGAGCCAGAAGAGCAGGGATGAGGGATGAGGGCGGAGGGATGAAGCAGAAATATGCCGCTCTGACGCAGCCTGATTCCCCGCCACATCTACAATAGCCTGCCTCTCAATCCCACCGCTTAGTTCATCCCTCATCCCTCATCCCTCATCCCTGCCTTTACCCTGCCGCTGCCACGACCTTCTCGGCGGCGTCTTTCATTCCGTTCGCCACTGTGAAGTTTAACCCGGAATCACGGATGACGCGCTGCCCTTCTTCGACGTTTGTTCCTTCAAGACGCACGACGACGGGCACGCTGATGCCAAGATTATTCGCTGCGCCAACCACACCGCGCGCCACCATGTCGCAGCGCACGATGCCGCCGAAGATGTTAATGAGCACGGCGCGCACGTTCTCGTCCGCGAGCAGGATTTTGAAAGCAGCTTCAACGCGCTCCTGCGATGCGCCGCCGCCGACATCCAGAAAGTTTGCAGGCTCGCCTCCGGCCAGCTTGATGATGTCCATCGTCGCCATCGCCAATCCTGCGCCATTGACCATGCACGCGATGTTGCCGTCGAGCTTGATGTAGTTGAGGTCAAACTTCGAGGCTTCGATCTCCAGAGGCTCTTCTTCATTGAGGTCGCGCAAATCCAAAAACTCCTTGTGACGATACAGCGCGTTGTCGTCGAAATTCACTTTCGCATCTAGCGCAATCAATCGCTTATCCTTGGTCAGCAGGAAAGGATTGATCTCCAGCAGCGAAGCGTCCATCTGCTCGTAAGCCGTGTAGAGCGATTGCATGAACTTAGCCGCCTGGTTGACCAGATCGGCTGGCAGGCCGAGCGCAAACGCGAGCTTTCTGGCCTGGAACGAGCGAAACCCGACAGCCGGGTCAATCGTTTCTTTGAAAATCTGTTCGGGCGTGTTGGCCGCGACCTCTTCGATGTCCATGCCACCCGCAGCGGACGCCATGAAGACGGGTCTGCCGGTCGTTCGATCAAGCACGATGCCCAGATAGAATTCTTTATCAATCGGCAAGCCCTCTTCGACGAGCAGCACGCGCACTTCTCGCCCTTCAGGCCCGGTCTGGTGCGTGACGAGTTTCATCCCAAGAATCTGGCTGGCCACGTCGCGCGCTTCGTCGGCAGATTTCGCCAGCTTGACGCCGCCGCCTTTGCCTCGCCCGCCGGCATGAATCTGCGCCTTGACGACGACCACCTCCGTGCCCAGCTCTTTCGCCGCTTGATAAGCCTCTTCGGGCGAGCGCGCGACAATGCCGCGCGGCACGGGAACGCCATATTTTTTGAGCAGCTCTTTGCCCTGATACTCGTGAATCTTCATCCAGTTTCAGTCCTCGCTCGTCTATGAATTATTTTGCAGAATGAGACTAAATTGGAGTGTAGCCGCAAGCCGCCGCGCGCCGCAAGCCGCCGTATCCTGACTACCATTGCTCGAAAAGGGTAAACGCGATAACTTTGCCCACACTAATTCCTTCAGGGCAGCCCGTCAACGTTCTGTTGAAATTTAATCGAGGAGATACTTGAGATGAGTGAAGTCACAGTCACATCCATCATGAAGTTGCAGAACGAAGTCCGCTACGGCGACAACCAAACGCTCATGATTGACGAGCCGAAAGAGGCGGGCGGCGACGGAGCAGGCCCAGACCCTTACACGCTGTTGCTCTCGGCGCTCGGTGGTTGCATCTCGATGACTGTCACGCTCTACGCACGACGAAAGGGTTGGCCGCTTGCGCGCGTCACGGTGCGCCTGCGACAGCAAAGAATCCACGCCAAGGACTGTGTCGAGTGCGAGCAGAGCACAGAAGGCTTCGTTCATCGCATCGAACGCAGTGTTTCAGTCGAAGGCGACTTAACCGACGAGCAGCGCACACGCCTGCAAGAGATCGCGCACAAGTGCCCGGTTCATAAAACGCTCACTTCTAAAATTGTTATCGCGGAGATAAAAGAATGATCGGGGCAAGGCATTTTACGTTGAAGAGTTGGTCGGCGTGAGAGGATTCGAACCTCCGACCCCCTGAACCCCATTCAGGTGCGCTACCAGGCTGCGCTACACGCCGTCCAAGTTTTTCTAGTATCTCTGGAAATCTATTTTTGTCAAATGCAGGACGATGCACCGTTGCGGAGGCTTCCGACTATGAGGAGAAACTTATTTTCTGCGGGCGTTAAGTTCGGCTTCGCCTGCGTCGAGTGTGCTGAGCAGGTCACGTAGCTGCTCGGCGAGGCGGCGCACGGCGAGGCGCTGGTCATCCGTGATCGAATAGTTAGCGACCTGCGCCTGCGAGCTTTCATAAACGGGGCGCGATTCGATGGCGGGCGGCGCAGCGCTTTGCAGAGTGGATTGCGGCTGAGCGGCTGGCGCGCTCATGTCGGGTGTTGGAACTACTTTGAGCTTACTTGCGCCGCGCAACTCGCTGGCCAACTTCTTCTTCGCTCCGGCAATCGTGTACTGATCTTCGTAGAGCAATTCCTTGATGCGGAGCGCCATTTCAACGTCGCGCTTGCGGTAAGTTCTCTGCCCGGCGCGGTTTTTCTGCGGGGCGAGCATCGGAAATTCCGACTCCCAGTAGCGCAGGACATGCGCCTGCACGCCCGTCAAATCACAGACTTCGCCGATTTTGAAGAAAAGTTTTTCGGGGATAGCGACGGCTGCGCGATTCATGGTTCGGGAGACCCTTTGGGAAACGTGCCCGGTTTTGCTGGCAATTAAGAGAAGCTGATGGACGCCCGCCTCGGATGAGCGGGCATTCTTCCTCACGCTGCGGTGCATGTTACTCGCGCGCCCGTTTGCATGTCAATACTTTTCCACAGCAACTTAACTTGACGAGCGAGCAATAATTGCTTCTCTCTGCTTGAGGTTATACGTCAATGGTCGGCGGGATGCCCAAGATGTGGGCAGCTAATTAACCCGGCACAATCCTGATGAGGCGAGCAACCGGGTCGAAGCTGAGACGAAACGGGCGCAAGGCATCGCGACCAAGCAGGATGGGCGAGCCAGCCCTGGCGTTTGGCAGTAAATCCGTGGGAATTCCGCGTAAAACCAGCGCGCCGATGCGAATAGTTGTGGGTGAAATCCTGTGTGCAGGAATGCTCCCGCCCGCCAGGTCTCTGACATCGCCGCGACCTCTTCCCCTGCCGAGAATTATTCCGAGAGAACTGGCCGCATCTTCCGTGACGGCCAGGCCGAACCCTGAGCCTGTGTCGAGCAGAGCGCGCTTTCCACCTTCGAGCATGACAAATGGGCGACGGCTTTGATTATCCATCAGCCAAGACACAATCGTCCCATCGGGTGGAAGAGTTGACGCACGCCGCAACGAGTTGAGGCGCGTATCAAACGCCGTCATCTCGCCGCGCACCATGTCTATCTCGAAACCGAGCGGCCAGTAAGCTTCCACAGGGTCGAGTACGCCATCAACGCCGGGAGCAAGCCTCTCCGTGATGATGACCAATCCTTTGGAGGGAAGGATGTTCTGTTCATCGCCGACCGCAAGGCTGCGGACAATCGCCTCGTAGCTGGCGACACCGCCTGCTCCACTGAGTCCGCCGATCATCACAGGTCGCTTGCCGCTCACCGCAACGCGCGCTTGATCCGCCACACGTCTTGAAATAATCGTCGCCCCGGCTCCCGTATCAATCGCGAAGGTGTACGGCCCTGCGTCGTTGATCCACACGCTAACCAGTAGCCCGCTTCCCTCCACTTCGCGGAAGCGAACGGCGCGTGGCAACTTGGCCACCGCCGACTGCACACGCAAATGGGCAGCTCCACCGAGTGGAACTGCCCAAGTGTTTGCTGCCAGGGTGAAAATGAAAGCTGAAGAAGCGCACAGGAGCGCAATTTTCCTCAAGCTATGCCCCATCGCGTTTTCTCAGGTGCGATTAGTAACTACGGTTGCGTTTGCGGATGCCGTAGGTATAAACCGCCGCACCGCCGCCGCCAGCCAGAGCGCCAATCGCCGCGCCCTTCTTGCCGCCGAGCAACGAGCCGAGCAACGCGCCGCCGCCTGCGCCCATCGCCACCGTCAGCTTATCGCGATGCTTTTGCCAGAAGGAGCGCTTGCGCGGTTGATTGTTGTAATCGTAGTAAACCTGTCGCGAGCTGCTAGAGCGGCTATAGCTGCGTCTTTGCACCGGCGCGTTTCTGTAAACAACGCGATTTGCCGGAACAATAGTGCGCTCGGTCACGACGTTGCTGGCCGTCAAATTGCGATCACGCCCGGCGTTAAATCCATCCAGGAATCCAAGGCGATAGCTGGTCGCATCTTCGACTTTCGAAGCGAGCGAGTTGCCGTTATCTGCAATTTGAGAATTGTCTGTATCAGAAATCTGCTGCGTGTTCTGACGGTCGAAGAGACCATTAGAAGGCGTAGTCGAGTAAGTGGCTGTCGTCGGCTCCGTGCTTTTGCGAGAAACGATAGCCCCGACAGAGCCGCCTAAAAGAGCGGCCACGAGAGCAACTGGAATAATCTTATCTCTGAGAATCATTGTGGTAGGTTTCCCTTCAACGTAATCTTTATGAGCTTGAGCCCGCCCCGTTAGGCAGCAATCACCGTTCCTTAAACTGGCTCGTTCCACCGATCTGGCAGCAAAAAGGCGCGTAGACGTTTCTTTCCCGCAGGAAATAAAAAAATTTACAATCAAATTACAACAAGCCTTCACTACTTATTATCTCCTGCCCGGCAGAGTCTGCACGATATGGCTCACAACGCGACCCCATATCCTCACACTCTTGAAGCCGGGAGGGTGGCAGGCCGGTCGTTAAGCAACCATTCCCTGTCTTATTCCTGGCCACTCATGGTGGACGCCGCTTGAGACGGCAAGCTATAATCCGGCTTCCGTTTCACGCTCAATCCTTTGGAGGTTCACCGCCAACGTGTCCACGTCCCCAACGATTTTCCGTCTCGCCGCGCGCCTTGACAAGGTGGGCTTCTCCGACATCGTCAATGTCCGCAACCGGATCATGGAACTGCGTGCCCGGGGGGAGACCGTTTACCAGTTTGAAGGCGGCGAGCCCTTTCCCTTCACGCCCGACTACATCAAAGAAGCCATGACGCGCTCGCTGGCAGAGAACAAGACGCGCTACGCGCCTTCCTCCGGTATTCCCGAACTGCGCGCCGCCATCGCGGATAAACTGCGCGAGCGAAATCGTATTCAGGCGCGTGAAGAGAACGTGATAGTTTTGAATGGCGGGATGCAGGGACTGTTCAGCGCATTTCAATCAACCATCAACCCGCAGGATGAAGTGCTGGTCTTTTCTCCATACTGGACGCCGATTAAAGACCTGATCTCACATTGCGAGGGCGCAACCATCCTCGTCCCGACAAGTGAAGCGCGCCGCGAAGGATTCCACGCCACACTTGCGCGCTACGCCACGACACGAACGCGCGCCATTTATTACAACACGCCGACGAATCCGAGCGGGGTGGTCTTCACACGCGCGGAAGCCGAAGAGGTCGCGCGCTTCGCACAGGAACGCGACCTGGTCGTCATCGCTGACGAGGCATACGAGGACATCGTTTATGACGGCGAGCATGTTTCCATCGCCTCGCTCGATGGAATGATGGAGAGAACCATCACTTCCTATACGCTCTCGAAATCCTATGCGATGACGGGCTGGCGGCTGGGCTATGCGGTGGCGACAGAACCCTGGATGACAGGTTTACGCAAGACTCTGCTCTATTCAACCAACGGAGTCTCGACGCCCACGCAGTGGGCTGCGCTCGCGGCCTTTACCACCCCATCCAATTTTCTGGAAAACAATCGCGCTGCCTATCTTGAGCGGCGCGATCTGCTGTTAGCTGGCCTGAACGAACTCGGCCTCGTCTGCGAGAGTCCAGCCGGAGCTTTTTACGCTTTCCCGGATGTGTCTCACATTCACACTGACAGCCGCCAGGCCGCAGATATTCTGCTCGACCGCGCGCAGGTCGCAACCGTTCCCGGCATCGTTTTCGGCGAACACGGCGAAGGCCATCTACGCTTTTCCTTCTCGACCTCCCTGGAAACCATCGAAGCGGGACTCGACTCCCTGCGCCGGAATCTGTAAGTTTAAGGGATGAGGGATGAAGGATGAGGGATGAAGAGGAAGACAAAAACTCTCGCTCTATTCCTCCCTCGCGCAACGAGTTCGAGTTTGTTGAACACATCCGGCAACGCGCCTTCGATCACTCATCACTCATCACTCATCACTCATCACTGGTTTTAGGGATTGGCGACGATGCTGCCATCATCCGGCAGCAGCCTGGACGCGAGACGGTCGTCACCACAGACCTGCTGGTTGAAGACATAGACTTTCGTCTTGAGACAACGACGCCCTGGCTGCTCGGCTATAAGGCTCTCGCCGTCTCGCTCTCCGACATCGCAGCGATGGGCGCGCGCCCGCGCTACGCGCTTCTCTCCATCGGCCTGCCGCAAGAAATCTGGGACTCCGATTTTGTAGATAAACTGTACGATGGTTTCTTCGCTCTCGCCGATAGCTACTCGGTCACGCTCATCGGCGGCGATGTTTCGCGCACGCCCGAACGCATCGTCATTGATGCCATCGTTATGGGCGAGGCGTTGAGTGGTCGCGCCATCCGTCGCTCAGGCGCACGCCCCCACGATCATATCTTCGTCACCGGAGCACTAGGAGGCGCGGCTGCGGGCTTACGTCTTTTGGAAGGCGGGGCGCGTTTGAGCCGGAAGCGTCCGCGCCGCTCTCACCAGCGCGCCATCGAACAACTCATCCTCCGCCAACTGCGCCCTGAACCGCGCGTTGCATGGGGCGCAATACTCGGCGAAGAACGCCTGCCGACGGCGATGATAGATATCAGCGACGGTCTTTCGTCTGATTTGGCGCATCTCTGCCGCGCAAGCCGTGTCGGCGCGAGGATTGATGCCTCGCGTCTTCCAATTGACCCTTTAGTCGTAAATCTCTGTGGGCGGCGCGCGCTCGACCCGCTCCTGCTCGCCCTGCATGGTGGCGAAGATTTCGAGTTGCTCTTCACCGTCCGCCCCCGCGACCTCCGCTGGTTGCCGCGCGAGATTGGCGGCGTACCCATCACATATATCGGCGATGTGACAAGCGATGCTGGACGCATTCAGGTTTCCGAAGGCTCGCGTGTTTGGCCATTAGAGCCTGCTGGTTTTATGCATTTCGGGCACAGATGAATGACAGGTCTTTGCCTCGCTTCTCATTAACCATTAGAATAAACCGTACATTCTGACCTCCTCTTTTTCTTAGCCTGCGGAGCAGGCGACTGAAAATAGCCCAGCACTTTAGTGCTGGGAATGGAGCGAGAATATTTTATTGAGTCCCGTAGGGACGGCTGAATGAAAGGACAGCATATTTCAGTCGTCCCTACGGGACTCCAAAACTTGTATTGCAACTCTTCCCCAGCGATAAATCGCTGGGCTACTATCAAACGTCCCTGACGGGACGACAGGGAGTTCCATATTAGGTGCTGTTCTATGACTCATCCGATTTATCGTGTTCGTTCGTTTGAAATCGTGTCGCCCTACACGCTCCAAGTCCAATTCGACGACGAGACGAAACAGACCATCTATTTCCGCCCGGTGCTGGCTGGAGAAATGTACGGGCCGTTGCGTGACTTGTCGCTCTTCAACCAGGTTCGCCTTGACCCGGAAGTTCACACTTTGGTCTGGCCTAATGGCGCGGACTTCGATCCGGCAACTTTGCACGACTGGCCTGAGTTGGAAGAAGCCTTGATAGCTCGCGCGCAGAAATGGGAACTCATCACAGCTTGAACCTGTAAGTTAATAAAAACGTATCCTCGTCATTACAATGCTGAAATTTACAAACACACTTTCCGGCCAGCTTGAAGAGTTTCGCCCGATCAATGAAGGCGAGGTGCGCCTCTATTATTGCGGCCCGACCGTCTGGGACTACGCGACCATCGGCAACTTTCGCTCGAACATCTTCACAGATATTCTGAGCCGTTATCTCAGATTCAAAGGCTACCGCGTCACGCACGTCATGAACATCACGGACGTGGAAGATCGCATCATCGGGCTTTCGCAGAAAAACAATGTGACGATTGACGAGTTCACGGCCAAATACATTGAAGCTCTGTGGGAAGATTTTGATGCCCTGGGCTGCGCGCGCCCGGACATTGTGCCGCGCGCCACGCGCCACATTCCCGAAATGGTGTCAATCATTCAGCGGCTCGAAGAGCGCGGCCACGCTTATCGTTCGGATGATTCGATCTATTACCGGATTAGCTCATTCCCGGAATACGGCAAGCTCTCGAAGATTAACTTCGCCGGTAACATCGCGGGCGCAAGCGAGCGCGTTGACACGGACAAGTATGACAAGGAGGACGCGCGCGATTTCGCTCTCTGGAAAGGCGCGGAATCAGTGGATGAGCCTGCGTGGGATACATCTTTGGGGCGCGGGCGTCCCGGCTGGCACATCGAATGCTCCGCGATGTCCATGAAATATCTCGGCGAGACGTTTGACATTCACGCGGGCGGCATTGATCTGGTCTTTCCGCACCACGAAAACGAAATCGCGCAGAGCGAAGGAGCGACGGGCAAACCTTTCGCGAAATATTGGATTCACTTCGAGCACCTGAAAGTCGAAGGCGAATCCATGTCCAAGTCGAAAGGCAACTACTATACTTTCCGCGATGTCGCTGCGCGTGGCTTCTCGCCCGTCGCCGTTCGCTACTTTCTCCTGAGCGTGCCCTATCGCAAACAACTTAATTTCACCTTCGAGGCACTCCGTGGCGCGGAGAAGACCGTCATGGGCCTGCGCGCTTTTCGCTCGCGTCTCAAAGATGCGCGCGTCGAGCCGGGCGGGAATCCCAATCTACAGGAAGCCGCCGCGCGCGCTCTCAAAGATTTCGAGGCCGGGTTTGACGACGACCTCAACACATCGGTCGCGCTCGCCGCGCTGCACAATCTCGCGCGCGAGGTGAACACCGCGATTGACGAACACGCCCTGCGTGAAGATAACAAGACGGAACTGCTCGCCCTGCTCGACCGCTTCAACTCCGTCCTGAACATTTTCGAGGACGAGCAGGCCGTCATGCTCGACGCTGATATTCAATCGCTGATTGACGAGCGGCAGGAAGCGCGTCGCCGCCGCGACTTTGCCAGCGCCGACGAAATCCGCGACGAACTGGCCGGACGCGGCATCACGCTCGAAGACACCAAAGACGGCGTGCGCTGGAAAAGACGTTGACAACCGCCAGATGTCGGGTGTTAGATGTCACATGCTGGTGACAACCCTGCTGACATCTAACATCTGACATCCAGCACTGCTTTTTATGTTTTACCTTCGTGATAGACATTTTCGCCCGCTTGATAGCCGCGCCAATCTCTTCGCAGACTAGGCACGTCACGCACTCTTACCGCTTTTCGCAAATTTTATCTCAAACAAATTTCCCTCGCTTTTCAGTAAGGAGAAGAGTGTATGTCTACGCTTGCACCGCCCAGGAGACCTGAAATCAAGACCGCTTTGCCCGGCCCCAAGGGTCAGGAAATCATCGCAGCCGATCACAGGTTCGTCACGCCGTCTTACCCGCGCCCTTCTTTCAAGCTCGTCGCCGAACGCGCTGAAGGTATGTGGGTCGAGGACGTTGATGGCAACATCTTTTTGGATTGCAACGCAGGGGTCGCCGTCTGCTCAACCGGCCACTGCCACCCGGAAGTTGTCCGCGCCATACAGGATCAGGCCGCGCAACTGATTCACATGTGCGGCACGGATTACTACTACAAACACATGCCGCAGTTGGCATGCAAACTCGATGAGATCGTGCCCATCGAAGGCCCGACGCGCACGCACTTCGCCAATAGCGGGACGGAAGCTGTCGAAACTGCTTTGAAACTCGCGATGCACGCCACAGGGCGCGAGAAGTTCATAGCCTTCTTCAACAGCTTTCATGGTCGCACGCTCGGCTCACTCTCTTTAACTTCGTCGAGAGCAGCCCAGCGTAAAGGTTTTCGCCGCCAGGCTCTCGATGTCACGCACGTGCCCTACCCGAACGTCTTCCGCCATCCGTTCACGAATGAACGCTCCGATGCCGAGACTGTCAGCCGCGCGTGTCTGGACTGGATAGAGGATCGCCTGTTTAAGACGACTGTGCCGCCCGAAGAGTGTGCCGGAATCGTCGTCGAGGTTGTGCAGGGCGAAGGCGGCTACGTGCCCGCGCCGAAAGAATTCCTGCTGGGCTTGCGTCGCATCTGCGACGAGCACGGGATTATGCTCATCGTTGATGAAGTGCAATCGGGAATGGGGCGCACCGGTAGGATGTTTGCGAGCGACCATCATGGTCTCAAGGCGGACATCGTTTGCATTGCCAAAGGCATCGGCTCCGGACTACCCATCGGGGCATGTGTCGCCCGCGCCGATCTCATGGACTGGAAGCCGGGCGCGCACGCCTCGACCTTCGGAGGCAATCCGGTTTGCATAGCCGCCGCGCTCAAGACCATCGAACTCCTTGAGCGTGAGCTTGTGGCCAACAGCGCGGAGGTCGGCGCGTACTTGCAGGAAGGCTTGCGCCGGTTGATGCAGAAGCATGATTGCATCGGCGACGTGCGGGGTTTAGGCTTGATGATCGGAGTGGAGTTCGTTGAAGACAAGGCTTCGATGAAGGCCGCGCCGGAATTGCGCGAGCGTGTGGAGACCGCCTGCTTCGAGCGCGGCCTCATCATTCTCGGCGCAGGCTTCAACACGATTCGCTGGTCGCCGCCGCTCATCATCACACGCGAAAACGTTGACGTGGCACTGGAGATTTTCGACGAAGCGATTACAGCGTCCTGCGTTTAAATGATGAGTGATGAGTGCTGAGTAATGAGTAGGAGTGAGTTTTTAACTCATCACTCATTACTCATCACTTTGCTTTCTACCTCTTTCATGCGTGCGCGCAGCCGCTCTTCGTCAATGGTGGTGACGTGACCATCGCTGTACACAACACTTCCAGCCACCATCGTCATCAAGACATCGCGCCCGGAAGAAGCGAAGATGAGAGCAGCGTGTGGATCATGCACGGGAATTTGATGCGCGCCATTGAGAGCGACGATGGCGATGTCAGCCTGCGCGTTTTCTGCGAGCGTGCCAGTTTGAGTTTCAAGACCGAGCGCGCGTGCGCCGCCCATCGTTGCGGTCTGGAGCGCAATGCCTGCGTCCAGCCACTGCTCTGACCATTCGGTCTTTTCATTTGCCCGCGCCGTCAAAACAGCGAAGCGAGCTTCTTCGAGCAGGTCACAGGTGTTATTACTCGCCACCGAATCGCTGCCGAAACCCACCTTGATGCCTTTCTCGATGAAGGCTGCAAACGGTGCTCGACCATGACCGAGCTTGGCGTTTGATTTCGGGCAATGAGCAACGCTCGCGCCCGCCTCTTTAATCGTGTCAATGTCTGCCTCGTCCACCGTGATGCAATGCGCGAGCAAGGGCTGCGCTTTGAGGACGCCATGCCGCGCCAGATATTGGATCGACGAAATTCCGGGCGCGCGCCATTCAATCCCGCGCCGCGCGAGACCTTCAGCAAAAGCTCCGCGTCCCTCGCGCATGAAAAGCTCCTCGGCTTTCGACTCCGCCGCGTGCATCATCACCGGCAGCTTTTCCGCAAGAGCGAATTCCGTAATCAGCTCAAGCTGCGGCGCGCTCACCGTGTAGGGCGCATGCGGGGAAACGCCGACGCGCACAAGCTTGGATTCATATTCGCGAAGCCGCGCAACCTTCTCGCGCAGCTTCTCGAAATCCTCGCGCGCCTCCGCAGGGTTTGGACCGAAAGCTTCCTGGTAAACAATCCCGCGCAAGCCCACATCGCCGAGCGCCCTCATGCTTGAGCTGGCCGCATCGCTGGCGTCCCCGACACACGTGACCCCAGCACGCGCGGCTTCAACCGCTCCCCACGCGGCGGCGACATAAAGGTCGTCGGGCGTCATCCGTTCAAGCCTGGCAATCGTCAGCTTTTTTAGCCACGTGAAAAAGTCTCCCTCTTCGCGTTCGAGATAACCGCGCATCGCCGTCAGCTCAAGATGCGAATGGGTATTGACGAGGCCGGGCAAAATAGCAGCCTCGCCGAAATTGCGCACCTGCGCTTCGGGGAATCGGATGAAGAGTTCATCACGTGCGCCGACACCAAGGATGAGCGAACCTTCAACCGCCACCACTCCGTTCTCGATAGCAGGTGAAGCCATCGGCAGTACCCATCGTGCGCTATAGATGATCGTCATCAGCCTTCGTCTATCGCTCTGCAATCCGCGAACCCCAAATCAAGATGAAAACTTCTCCGCGTTTCTCGAAACTCCCTCGTCGTAGCTTCTCCGGCGTTGCAGCACAAACCACAGGATGCCGGAGAGAGCAATCACCGCCCCGCCCGTCGCGGCGACCAAGCGGATTCCGAATCTGTCTGCCGTCGCGCCTGAAGCGAGCATGGCCGCAACCATCATCAGTGTCGTCAGGGTTTCGTAAGAAGCGAAGACGCGCCCGGCGTAACGGTTATCTGTGCGGCTCATGATAATCGTCTGCTGTGCCGTCCACCAGATTGCAAAATTTATCTCGCGCGCTACCAGCACGAGAGCCGCGCCCCACAGGTTCGGCATCAGGCTGAAGACGGCGAGGCCGCAGCCGTCAAAGATCATCGAACGACCCATGCGCGGCGCAAGCGTATCGCCTGCGGCGGCGTTGAAACGGCGAGCAATCGGCGCGCCGATGATGCCGCCCAGCCCCATGGCGATGAAGAGAACGGAGATTCCAAAATCCGTCGGGCGCTCGACCAACCTTTCAGCCGCAGCCACGCCGAACTGCGCGCCAAAGATACTGTAGAGAGCGCGCGCAACGCCATTGCCCAATCCCCATCCGGCAGCGACGACGAAGATCGCCCACAGCACACGGCTGCGCCGGACGTACCGCAAGCCTTCACGAAAATCCAGCCAGTAGGCAGTAGGCAGTTGGCGGTTGGCAGTTAAAGACAAAGACAACGGCGCACCGCTGCTCGCCACCTGCTCGTTACTGCCCACTGCTTCTTCTTCACTGCCAACTGCCAACTGCCTACTGCCTACTGTTCTTATCCTGCGAATCATCTCGGCTGAGATGAGAAACGTCGCCGCGTTCAGAATGAAAACCGGGTTTCGTCCGATGAAGGTCGAGAGCAGGCCGCCGAGCGCAGAGCCGACGGCGATAGTTGCGGCTGTCGTCGAAGCCGAGAGCGAATTGGCGCTCATCAACTCATTCATCCCATGCACGAGATTCGGGATGGAGGCACGCTTCGCCGCGTTGAAGAAAGCTGAGACGGCGAAGAGCGACGCGCCGACAAGGTAGATCAGAGGGAGCTGACCTGTCATGTTCGCCAGCAGGAAGCCGAGCGCAAGGACGGCGCGCGCAATGTCCGCCGCGATCATCACGCGCCGCCTGTCGATGCGATCAACGACGACGCCCGCCAGCGGGCCGAAGAGAAAAAGCGGAAGATGCCGGGCGATGGCGTAGAGGGCGACGGCCTGTCCCTCGCGTCCACGTCCGGCAAGCTGGATGGTCAGGGCGAGCACGGCGATGTTGTTGAACCAGTCGCCGATCTCGGAAACAACCTGCCCCGTCCACAGGCGACGAAAGTCTGCATTGGCGGCGAGTAGTTGACGATAGGTCAACGCCCGGCCTCCGGCGCGTTGCTCACGGGCGCGCTGGCCCTGTTCGAGCGGGCGTGCTCCTCTTTCAATTTGCGGTAGCGTTCAAGGATGGAAGTAACGTAAGCGCGTGTCGAGGGAATGTCTATACGCGCGATGAACTCATCAACGGTGAGAGGGCGTGTTCCCTCCGCAGCCTGATTCCAGGCGGCGGCGCGGCTGGGGCCCGCATTGTATCCGGCAATCATCCGCGCTTCTGCGCCGGGCAGGTCGCGATACTGCTCGTAAAGCTTCTCCAGATACCAGCAACCAATCTGGATATTGCGCTCCGGGTCGCGCAGCACCGTCCCGGGGTCTTGCTGCATCTGCCGCTCCAGCTCGCGCATTCCAGTTTCGGCAGCCCACTCGCGCCCGACCTTCGGCGTTACCTGCATCAACCCGATCTCGCCGTCGCTGCCAATCATCCAGGGACGAAAGTATGTCTCTTCGTAGACGATGCTCCAGACCAGATCAGGGTCGAGGCGATAGACGCTCGCCTGGCGCGCAATCAAAGTGTCGTAGCGATGAATCCAGTATTGATTGAAGAAGTAAACGCCGATAGCCCCAAGCAGGATGGCAGTGAGGATGATGATAATGAGACGCTTCATAAAAAGCAGGAGACAGAAGACAGAAGTCAGGAGTCAGAATAAAAGAAAATCTGTAACAGCGGTTTCAGCTTTATCCCTTCTGACTCCTGTATTCTGTCTTCTGTCTCCCGTTCAATTTCTTCGTTTTAATCCTGCCCAGAAATTGGCTGTCGCGTAGGCGCGGTCAATGCCTTCGTAGCGCGAGCGCAGGGCGCGCTCGTCGAGGACGTGACCCTGTAGCCAGACTTCCGCCGAAAGGGTTGCGCCAGCCTCAAGCGGGCTGCCGCGCAGCGCACGACGATTGACCAGGACTTCGAGCCGCAATCGTTCGAGGTCAAGGTAGACCCAGTACAGCTCGCTGCCCGATAGAGGATTGCGGAGCGTCTTAAAGGTAATCACGCGCCCCGTCAAGTTCCAGTCGTTCTCCTGCGCGGCGCGCGACGGCGCACTCCTTTCGAGCGGTTGCCAGAGCGCCGCAGCCTTGCGCTTACACACGCGCGCACGGTAGGCGAGGCCGCACAGACCGACGTGCAATTCCTGCGCGCGAAACCCTGCGGGGCCGACCTCCGTTAGATTCTGCAACTCGAACAGAACCTCTGTATCTGTCCCGTTGCAGTAGCCGTGGACGACGGCTTCACCTTCCTCGTCGTACTCTGTCAGCGCCCAAGGGCTGATGCGCTGCGTGTAGCGAGCGCGAAAACCCGGACGGCAATCGGCGTAGAAGATGTCGCCCGTGCCGGACTCATACAGTACCGTCCAGACTTCCAAGCCCTCACCAAGTTTCCAGCAGCGCCCGTGCAGCACAGCCCCACGACGGGAAAGCTGCGTCGGCTCACCCTGATCGCCCGCGCGTTCAGCCAGATAGTTGAAGGCCTTCTCGCTTTGAACTTCCAACCCGATGGTTTCGAATGTTACGTCCATAAAAATTCAGTGACAAGTGACAAGTGACAGGTGACAGGAAGAACGCTTTTTCTTGTCACTTGTCACCTGTTACGGCCTTCATATTATTGCCCAGCGCGTTTGCGGCGTCCACGTGGCGGCGCGTCTTCGGCTGCTTCGGCTTCGCGCGGTGCGCGGCTCTTGAAGCCGCGAACGTGCCGCACCGGCCCCTCGGCGGGACGCACGCCGGAGCGCACCATCTCCGTGAACAAATCTACATCATAATCCGCCTCACGCGACATCTCTTCGCGGATCGTATGCAGCACTTCCAGGAATCTGGGCTTGCGATACATATCATACGCGTGGCAGGTGACAGGTGACAGGTGACAGGAAAAAGCATTTCTCTTGTCACCTGTCACCTGTCACCCGTCACGCCCTCTGTTGCTTCCGAAACCAAAAACTCCGGGGTGACGATCATTGGGACGAAGAATCCGGCGGCGGTGTTGAAGAGTCGCACGCGCGCCTGTCGCCGAACGTTCGCCAGATGACCGAAGTTCCACGTTACTAAATAATCTATCTTGTGAAATGAGGCAACGGCGACGTGCAGGGCGTCGGCAATGTACTTGCGATGAAAGATGCCGCGTGTGATGTAGCCTTCGGCGAGAATCGCTGCCTCATCGGTTAGCTCAACCTGTTCGAGTTGGCGCGCGAGTTTCAAATAACCTGTCCGGTGCGGCTCCGTCACACGCTCAAGCTCACGCACGACGAGTGGTGAAATGACGGCGCGATATTCCGGCATCTCGTGCTCCCACCAGCGAATCGTCAAATCGCGGCGAAACGGCTCACCATTGTCCAGGTAAGCACCGACAACAGAGGTTTCAAGATAAAGGCTCTGCTTCATGGCTGCCCGGCCCCAACCGTGATGGCCCGCGTCTTTCCATCGATGACCGACGCGGCGGCATTCAACGGCTCAAGCAAGATGATGGATTTTTTGAAGTCGAAGGTGACACGGAAGTAACGCAGGAAGTTTCCGCCGATGATCCCGGACTGGACGAAGCCCGTCGTCTCGTTGACCGGCTCAAGATTGAGCACCGCCACATCAACCTTTTCGCGCGCCTGCCTACCCAGGAGGATGCGCGGCAAGACTAGCGTCTGAACACCTTCGGCAACTCCGGCTGCGCCATACACCCGCATCCGCGTGGGATGCTTGAAATTGTTCATCTCGTCAAGCTCCATCAATTTTTCAGAGACGACAGAGATGCTCGCGCCTGTGTCGATAATGAAATTGAAAGGGCGGCTGATGCCTTCCACCTGAACCTCGCCGCTGAGGAAGCCGCTCGACGTGGTGCGGGTCGGGATTTCGATACCGGACTGAGCGGCGAGTGAAGCCGTGTCGGCGCTTGGGCGCTGACGGTTCAGCGCAAAGGTGTGCGCGCCGTAATCAACCGTCGTGAGGTACTTCATGATGACCGCCAGCCCGATGTAACCGTCAACGGGAATCTCATCGTGATAGAAGTGTCGGATGTAAACCGGCACGCTCTCAATTCGCGCCTCACCGATCTCCATCGATTGAAGGAAGCCGTAGATAATCTCGAATTTTCCGCCGACGGCGCGCGCCATGCCGCCGCGCGCAATCGCCTTGATGCCCAGCCGCTTCGCCGTCTCGTCCGAGATGACGGAGATGCCTGAGCCCGTGTCGAGCACAAAACGCAGCGGCTCTTTCCGCCCATTGACACGAACGCTGATGATGGGGCGATTGTTGGGCATGTCGAACGGCACGCTCGTCTGGCTCGCACCGCTCACACTGTAAAGATCAGTCTGGTTGCCGAGATAACGCAGAAAATCCACCAGACCACGAATGCGTGCGCGCCGGTCGTCGTCTGTGCGCGGCGCGATGACCAGGAAACGCTCGTAGGCGTTGGCTGCCTCCTTGTAGCTCTCGGAGCGCGCCGCCGCCTGTGCCAGCTTGAAGAGAAAGTCCGGCTCGCCCGGATTGAGACGAACGGCGCGGCGTAGCCCTTCAAGACATGAGTTGAGGCGATTCTCGTAGAAATCAACCATCGCCAATCCCGCCACCGCCAACGGTTCGTCATCTTTGAGGGTGAGCGCCGCGCGAAACTCTTCGACGGATATCCGAAAGTCGCCACTGGCGAGGATGATTGTTCCGATCAGAGCATGAGCACGCGCCGAGCGCGGGTCAATGGCAATGACATGCGCTGCCTGCTCGTAAGCATCCCGTAGCCGCCTCACCTTGAGCAGCGTATAGCTCAAGCCGAGCCGTGCCGCGTTATCGCGCTCATCTTTGGCAAGCGCCTCGCGGAACAACTTCTCCGCCAACTCATACTCGCCTTCCCGCAAGGCGCGCTCCGCGCGGTTGCGCGTTTTGTCTCCGGCGAATGCAGCAGTTGCCGAACCTGTCAGGGTGAGCATCAGGCCAATGGTCAGGGCGGCTGTCAACAGCGCCACGGAAGGTGGAAGGCGGAACGATAATAATGAAATGCGGCTTTTAATCTTACTCATGCCTCGTTCCTCCATCCTCAATTCTTTATTTCAGGATTTCTCCCGTCTTCATAGACCAGAGAACCAGATCAAGCTCGTCGAAATCAATTCGCACCTGGCGTGCAAACTCTTTGAGTCGCTCCTCTGTTTCAAGATAACGAGCGCGAGTCGGCGGCGGTTCAGGCGACTGGACGACACCGAGTTCAGCGAGACTCCGCAGGATGTGTTTGTCAAGAATCGCGTAGCCTTTGAATCCTATGTTGCGGAGATAGTGGCTGGCTTCTTTGTAGCCGAGCCCCTTGATGTCGCGTGTCCGTGCCAGCCAGTCGCGGCGCGCGTGCTCGTCGGTGAAACCTGCAAGCCGCTCACGCAGGCGCATCCCACAATCTTCCCGCAGATAATCGCGCGTCACGACGATGTAGCCGGGACGTGCCGCCGGATAGCGATGAGCGCCAGCTTGCGTGAGCGCCTCTGTCATCTCTTCACGGCTGCCACGCCCAAGCAAATGCCTGACGGCTTCGACGGAGCGCAGTCCCATACGCGCCGATGCTCCGGCAGTGAAGATGCAGTAGACCAACTCTTCCCAGAGTCTGTCGTCCGACCCGCTCTCCCAGACGTCGCGAAACTCCGCGAGCCGTGCGCGAATCTGCGCCCCGCGCGCCCTGCGCGTTGCACGTATGTTTTCAATAGTGACAATTTGGTTGTCTCGTCGCACGAGGATTTAATTAATGCAAGAGGATTCTAGGAGCGTGTTCCGAGCATTGTCAACGAACTTGGGACTACAAGCGTATTGATTATTTTTGACAAGTGAGCGCATACATCCCATTGGGCGACGTGCAACATCAAACGAAAAGCGTCAGCATCTTCGGACTCAAACTTTTTAGAATCGAGCGGCACTCTCCGTGCTATGATGCGTCGCCTGTCAGGAAGTAGTTGCTGGAGGAAAGAATGACCCGACACTTAAGCAAGCTCAGAATCACTACCGTCTTCTCTCTCCTCATTCTGCTAACGGTCGCGCACACGCACGTCCGTGCTCAATCAAATACGGATGAACCGTCATCGTCGAATTACACGCGCCCGACCGTGCTGACGCGCCCGGTCGCTCAACCGCAACCCGCTCCCGCTCAATCGGCGACGACATCGCCCGCCACGCCCGACATCGCGCCGCCGCCTCAGCCCGTCATCATCACCCAGGGGCTGCTTGTGGAAACGCTCGACGGGAAAGTGGTGGCGGAACAAGACAGCAGCCAGGCTTACAATCCCGCATCTGCCGTCAAGCTCGGGACGGCATTGGCTGCGCTCAAAAATTTCGGCATCAATCATCGCTTCTCCACCGCCATCTGGACTAATGGCAAGTTTGATCCTGCCACCGGCACGATCACGGGCGACCTGATAGTTTCAGGCCGTGACCCCTCTTTTCACTACGAGCACGCGGTAATGGTCGCGCGTGAATTGAACAAGCAGGGCATCCGTGTTGTGACCGGCGATTTAATTGTCGCGCCCGGCTTCACGATGAACTTCGATTGGTCAGCGCAGCGTTCGGGCGATCAATTCTACGATACGCTCGACGCCACGCGTCGCTCGGCGGCAGCCTCGCGCGCATGGTACGAGGAGCGATCACTTGTCCGGGATGCGGAGAGTCTACAGAGCAGTCCGAGTGTGGCCGTGATGGGAGCGGTTTATGTTAGTCCGGTTCCGGCGGGCGCGCGCACGCTGTTGATTCATCGTTCGAGCAAGCTGGTTGACGTGCTCAAGGTGCTGCTCTGCTACTCGAATAATTTTATGGCCGAGCGCATCGGCGACACACTTGGCGGTGCGGCGGGCGTCCAGCATTTTCTCACTCAGGAGCTTGGGCTGAACGCGGAAGAGATACGACTGGCCTCAACGAGTGGGCTTGGCGTCAACCGCGTCACTCCGCACGCGATGATGAAGATTTTCCGTGCGCTGCGTGAAGAGCTGGCGGCGAACAAACTACAGCCTTCAGACATCATGCCGGTCGCAGGAATTGATCCGGGCACGCTCGAAAAGCGTTACACCGAATTTCAATCGCGCGGCAGTGTCATTGCCAAAACCGGCACGCTCGTCAGGACAGACGGAGGCGCGAGCGCGCTGGTCGGACAGATGCGAGCGCGCAACGGCGAGACGCTGCTCTTTGTTATCTTCAACCAGCGCGGCAATGTCTGGCGCTTCCGCGAAAGCCAGGATGCACTCATCGCGCAGATACAGAATTCACGCGGCGGCCCCGCTCCCTTTAGCTATCGCCCAGTCGCTCTCAGCATGCGCCTTGCCACAACTGAACTCAATAAGTTTCCCGCATCCGGCAAGGATGAATACGAGCCGGGAGAGCAGTAAGGCAAAAGTAAAAAGGTAAAAGGCAAAAGGAAGGCGGAAACCACTTTTAATTTAGAAGTGGTTTCCGCCTAACTTTTTACTTTTACCTTTTTACTTTTAACTTGATAAAGGCGCTCCGGCGGCCTGAGAGTCGCCGGAGCGCTTTGCGCCCCATCCGCGCGCAACGTGCGGAGTCGCGCGCGGCGGGACGATCCCTTGGGTTGTTCATTTCGAGCACGCTGATTTGTTAGCTCGCCGTTCGCTTAGTAAGGAAACGCCGCACCGTTGCCTTTGAAGCAATCCTCTTCGACAATTAACAATGTGCTCTCTTGATGGTCGAATGCTCGACCGGGCGCTCAAGGCGTGCGCGCCCGCTGCCTCTCACAGCAAATTGTGCGCCGCCCAACTATTTGCTCATCCAGCCATCGCTCAACCTCGCTCTTCGACGCGACTGCGCACGCTCGCCCGCGAGACCGGAAACGCTTTCTTTCCCTGAAAAAGTTGATGATTCCCCCGGCTGATGGTCGGAAGAATTGCAGACTGTGAGCGCCCTCGGTGCGCGCTGTCAGGAGAGACACGAGGTATGCAGCGCGCTTCATACCCTGTTACTGAAAGTTACGATTACCGGCGCACGCTGGTCATTGACAGGCAAATTTCCACTTGGTTTTCCGCGACACCTGACATGGCATGCCTCTTGCCGTGCTGTTGCGGGCACAGGTCTTCTTTGACCATGTGAGTTCGGACGACAAGCGACGCTTGCTGGAGGCAGCGATGTTAAAAAGAATGAGGCGAAACCCGTTGAACGCTCAGGCGACGTGGCAGCGCGAGCGCGGTTTTTCCATACTGCAACTGATCGTCACGGTGGCAATCATCGCCATCGTCTCAACCTTTGCAGTTGTGAGCATCGGTTATTCGCGCTCCGTCATGCGACTTTCCGCTTCCGAGCGCGAGCTGGCTTCTTATCTGGAGCAGGCTCGCACAGACTCTATTCGCCGCCATGCCTCAGCGCCAATCGCTGCTGGCGATCCAGACCTGAGAGCAAAAGTTTCTGTCTCTGCTAACGGCAATAATACCTACACCGTCACGATGGATTTCAACAAAGATGGATTGATCGATGCCCCGCGCACCATCACACTGCAAACAGGCGTCACCTTTAGCGGTCTTGCCAACACTATCGCCTTCGACTGGCGCGGGCGGACAGTCAGCGAAATTTCCATCGGGTTGGTTAACGAGCGTGGCAACACGGGAAACATCAACATCACAGGGTCTGGCGACATTACACTGGACACAGAGGTCTTCCAAGATAAAGACCTGCCAGACATTACATTGAACAACAACAGTGTCGGCGGAGATGTGGTCGTAGATGAGGTTGCCGTCAACGGGGTTGCCGATGGAATAGTCACGCCCTCATCAACCCCAGACCCGCACGCAACTTCTACTCCGACTCCAACGCCGACACCAACGCCAACGCCGACACCAACGCCAACTCCAACGCCGACGCCAACTCCAACGCCGACGCCGACACCGACACCGACACCGACACCGATAGCAACGCCGACACCGATAGCGACGCCGACGCCAATACCAACGCCGACGCCAACGCCTGTGCCGTGTTCTATGTCCATCAGCTCATCTTCCGTCACACTCTCGGAAAACGGCGGCACGACGATTAATGTCACCATGAACAATCTGACCGCCAGCAACACGGTCACGGCCACTCCAAGCAATTCAGGGCAGATTCAGGTATCACCCTCAACTCGGACTCTGACGACGAGCGGCACGGTCAGCTTCGGCATCACCGTTAAGAAAAACAATGGCTCGGTAACATTTACCAGCAGCCCGAACTGCGGCTCAGCGACCACCACCCTTACCGTCAAATGAGGACGAAGGCAGGCCAGGAATGCACCTACAGAACAAGAAAACCAGGATGAGCAATGCGCTTAACAGCGAGCATTGCCGTTCGTCTGAACGCGGCTTTACTCTGATTGAAACCACCATCGCGCTCGTCATCATGATGATCGTCGGACTCGGTGCGGCATCGCTTTTCTTCTTCGCCGCGAGCAACAATCTTGGAGCCAACGACCGCGAGCTGGCGATGGCGGTTGCCCAGAAGCGCATGGAGTGGCTGCGCAGCATGCCGCTCACCGACACGACCAGAACCACCGCTTACGCCTATCCCGGCGGCGGGCTGAAAGCGACGGCAGAGCCTGTCGTCGAAACCATGAACAGCGGCGGACGCCCTTACCAGGTCACGACGACCATCACCGACCTCGATACAGATACCGAAAACACCGCGACCTCGAATGCGATTCCGCCAACCGTCAAAATCATTACCATCAAAGTGATACCGCTCGGCGCTGGCCCTGGGTACAACCGGGCCACTACGGTTTTCAGCTCAGTGACCTTGACTACGCAGCGCACGCTCAACCGGGTGGGGCCGCATCGCAGTTAATTTTGTCGGAAGCGTTTTTGACCGCAGTGAATAGTGAAAGGCCAGGCTTACTAAGATGCGCGAGCGAAACATTAAACACGACGGCACGGCAGGGTTCTCTTTGATAGAGCTGCTGATTGCGATGACGATTACGCTGGTCGTGATGGGGATTGCGACGACGCTGATCGCCCGTTCTTTGAAGGTTCGCGCCCGCGAGAACCGGCACACGGACGCGCTGGCTGATTCGCAGCGCGCTCTCAACCTGATGTCACGCGAAATTGCCAATGCCGGATTCCGCATGAAAACCAACGGCATCGTCTGGCAGGATTCTAACGACGACAAGTCTATTCGCGTACTCGCCAATCTCAACAAGTACACAGGGGAAACGGACAACGGCGTGACGGAAGCAGGCGAAGATATCAAGTTCTTCCTGGCTAACAACACGCAATATCTGGTGCGCTACGACGCCCATGCCGCAGCCGATCTGCAATCAACGGTGCTGGCCAACCGCGTCTCCGCCCTGTGGATTTACTACTACAACCAGCGCGTGACTTATACAACCGGCGATTGCACCACACCCATCACTACGCCCGCCGGAGTCACCAGGCTGACCAACGCCAATATCGCCAACGCCAACTACGTCGTGCTCGCCATCTGCGTGAACCTTCCTGCCGAGGGTATGCCCGACACTCCGGGCTACCAACCGGCCACGCAGACACTGCTTGTCTCTGACGTAACTCTACGCAACGCCAGTATCAACGATTACTAAAGAGTGTCCTCATGCTTGAGCCAAGAGGTTGATTGATGAAGATGATCTCAGAGATAAAAAACATGACCTCCGACCGGAAGAATGAGCGCGGCGCGGCGCTGATCTCGGTGCTCCTGCTCTCCATGCTGCTGCTCATCGCAGGCGGCGCTCTGGTGCTGACCACCACCATGTCAGCCGTCAACGCGATTGATTCGACTGCCGAGATGCAGGCTTACTACGGCGCGGAAGCAGGGCTTCAATCAACAATCAATGTCTTGCGTGGAAATGTCTGGAGCGGCAACGCGACACCTGCGATCAGCTTTCGCTCCGCAGTCGAGCCGAGCGAATCGAACGCAGCGAACGATCCGGCCACTAACCAGAGCATTGCGCGCCTCTCCAACTGGCTGAACTATACGGACACGGCGAGTTACCCCAGCCACGTGATTGCCAACGGCGAAGTCGGCAGCCACGTCATCGCCTACGACGTGACGGCGCGCGATCTCGACAACAGTAAAATTGTTAAGTATTCGACGACGGCGACCTTCGAGGCTGGAGCATCCGGCTGCATAGTCGCCGGGATGTCCCTCACCTGCGGGAGCGGAGCCAACACCTTCACACTTACTTACATACCGCAGGCCGCGACGACACTCACGGCTTATCCGGCTGTCGCTGCGGGATTGGGAAGTTTTCAACTCACGAAAATAACCAACGGAAATGTGAAGATTGAGGCGGACAAACCCGTCACCTTCCGTCTGAGGATTAACCAGACTCTGCCCTGGGCTGGCTACGATATTCTCAACGCGACCATCTCAGGAGAAGTCAAAGCCGCCACCAGCGACCTGAAGATCAGCTTCACCGGCACGACCGCCAAAGTTGACGGCACGAGCTTCGCTCTCTGCGCCACCTGCCATCCGCTGACGATCAATTATGCGGGCGTCTCAGGCGTCGTGACGGCGCTTTCAAGCACTCTCACCGCACCCCAGCCCAAGCGTGTTCTCGTGCGCTCAATCGGCTACGGGCCAAAGGGCGCGATTAAGAGATTGGAGATGGTGCTCAATCAGAGCGTCTTCGATTTTGAAGCTCCGGCGGTCCTGACCATGCGCGGAGCGGACAACGGCACGAACATGACTTTTGAAATCGGTAACAGCAATGCCAAGCTTTATTCCGGTGTAGACAATCACGGCACGGAGATACAACTGCCCACTTTCGCCGTCTTAGGTGGCGATGTGGCGAAAGCTGACGCGGGCATTAAGAAAGAAAGCACGGTCGCAGACCCACAGATTGGTTATCTGGACATTAGCACCGTCCCGGCAACAACAACTGTCCCGGCTCTTCAGGTGCAAACGCCTGATTTTCTCCAGACGGCGGATAAAGCGCGCGAAGCTCTGAACGCCCTGCAAACCACCGCCGAAAGCATGGGACGTTATAACAAACCGGCAAGCGGCGAATCCTACACGGTCAGTTCCTCGAACACGACGGCGACCGGCATCACCTTCGTTGACGGCAATTGCAATCTGGACGGCGGGTCGGGGCTGCTGGTCGTCACGGGCAATTTGAACATGAACGGTAACCCGAGTTTCAACGGCGTCATTTTAGTGCTCGGCACAGGCGTTGTGAACCGCGATGGCGGCGGCAATGGCAACATCTACGGGGCGATGGTTGTCGCCAGTTTTAACCGCACCAGCGGCAACTTCACCGCTCCGTCCTTCAACACCAACGGCGGCGGCAACTCAACCATGCAATACGACTCGCTCGCGGTTTCGCGCTCCCTGGGAGCTATCGGCGCTGCTCCGGGCGGAATACGAGAGTTCTGAAAACGCGGAATGCGGATTTCGGAATGCGGATTGAAAAGACGAACCTAAGTTTTTCTAAATCCGCATTCCGAAATCCGAAATCCGCAATCGAATGGGGCATTTGATGAAAGAGCATAACAGCAATTGTTCTCAAAAACCCGCCGGGAAGGACGGCGAGCGCGGCGTCTCCATCGTCGAGATGCTGATCGTCGTCGTGATGATTGGCGTCGTGACGGCCTTTGCCGTGATGCAGATTGCCGGGGCGCAGCGGGCGATGCGGCTCAGCAATTCGGCGCGAGAATTCACGAGCTGGCTCGAAAAAGCTCGACTCGATTCCGTCCGCCGTCATGCGATGACTCCGGCCAGCGCGGGCGACCCGGATTTGAGGGCGAGCATAACAATAGCATCGGCCAACTCCTACACCATCACGATTGACCAGAACGGCGATGGCGTCTTAGACCCGGCACGCACGATTACTTTTCCGGCGACGCATGGAGCAGCGTTCGCAGGCGTCGCTGTCCCCTTGACCATCCACTACAACTGGCGCGGTCGCCCCGTTGACGACGCGGGCAATTACCTCGAACTCGCTTTCAGACTCCAGGACGCGAGCGGCAACACCAATCCCATTAATCTGAAGAGTACGGGCGATACGTCGCTTGAAGCCAACGTGAATACCAGCAATGTCAGCGTTAGCGCAATCAGCAGCACCGCCAACATCAAGGCAAAGACTTATGGTCCGTGATATGAGATTACAATGCATCAGCGCGGAGACTCAGCAAATGAACCTGCTGAAGAGCGCACGCGCGTCCGGCGCGCAACCCGGCATGGGCGAGGATGAGCGTGGATTCACGCTGCTTGAAACCACGATTGCGCTGCTCATCATGATGATCGTCATGCTCGGCGTGGCCTCTGTTTTCGCCTTCGCAGTTGCTAACAATTCAAATGGCGCTGACCGCGCGCAGACGCTCGCGGTCGCGCAACAGAGGTTGGAGGTTTTGCGTAATGAGCCATTCTCGGATACCGCTATCGGCCCTGACCTCACCGCTGGCCCGCACACGCTCACTGTTTATCGCGGGCAGACCGGCACGACAGGTCGCCAGTATAAAAGTGACTGGACGGTCGTGGATAATCCGACGCAGACGCTCAAAACCATCACCCTCAATGTCACCCCAATTACCGCTGGCCCGTCATGGGCGAGCGCACCGAGTTGGGCTACCGTCACCATCGTCACGCAGCGCGCGAAAACCGACCAGCCATGAGAATTTTTTTGAAACAACCGAATCAGCACAGAGCGGCACGGCGCGCGAAGCCCAATAACGCGGCGGGTTTTTCGCTCATGGAACTCATCATTGGCATGGCCATCCTGCTGGTGATGATGGTCGGAGCCAGTCAACTGCTGATGAATTCGCTCCACGTCCGCACACGCGAGAATCAGAAGTCGGACGCTCTCGCAGACGCGCAACGCGCCCTGAACATCATGTCGCGCGAGATCGGCAACTCGGGTTTCGGTCTTGACTACAACGGCATCGTTGCGCCGGATTCTCATCCGACGATTGCAACTGACCCAATCACGGCGCAGATACGTGTGCGCGCTAACACTTCAAATAACGACGCCGCCATCAGCCAGGCCGACGAGGACATCACATTCGTCTATCAGGGCGCGCCGACTTTTGCCATCGTCCGCTACGACGCCATCACCAAAGCCCGAACCGTCCTCGCCAGCCGGATTGATGCCATGCAAATCACTTACATTGATGCGGCGGGCGGGCTCTCAACGCTGGCGACTCCATCTGCGGTCTCAAACGCGGTGGGAGTCAGAATTACCATTCAAGTCAATCTTCTACCGACGGGCAATCAAACGGCTGCGAACACTCCAAAAGTTCTGTTGACCTCCGACATCGCGCTCCGTAATGCCCCGAGTGTTGCCAAGCGTTACTAAAATAGCGCACAGCACTTTTGCCCGAAAGGTCTACTCACCATGCGTAAAGCACAAAAGTTAAATCGTCCGAGCCGTAGCCGCCGAAATGAGCGTGGCATGGCGCTCGTCTCCGTACTGCTCATTTCCACTCTGCTTTTGACGGCGGGCGGGCTGCTTCTGTTGACTACTTCCATGGCGACAACCAACACCGCTGACTCGGCTTCGGAAATGCAGGCTTACTATTCGGCTGAGGCCGGACTGCAACGCACGCTCAACGTGCTGCGTAGCCGTGATATTCCGGCGGGGACGATGCCAGCAGGACAAACCAAGCTGACTTTCCGTGACATCGCCTTGAACCCGGCGCTGGACAAATGGATTCCTTTCGACGGGCCGACCGTTGACGGAGCGAAAACAACGCTGGTCGGGACAAACGCCTACAGCGTCGCCATCACAGACCCGGACGATCAAAATCCTATCCAGGCGCTCAAGAAAATTTCGATCAATCCTAACTATCAGCCCGCTCGCTTGAATATCAAGTTGACTGGCTACGGGCCGAGGCGAGCTAAAAAGATTCTGAACATGCTCGTGGCTCGCTCCGGGCTTGGAGGATTTCAAGCGCCCGCGACAATCACACTGCGCGGCTCGGATGCTGCGCCTCCTCCTCCACTGGCGCTGGATACCGGCAACAGCAACGTCGTTCGTTATACGGGCAACGATGCTGCTGGCGGAGCAGGCATTTCCGCTTTCGCCGTCACGGTCCCGGACGTGACGCCGACACTGGCTGGCATCCAGAGGGCGAATCAAGTTGAGGGGCCGCCTGTCAGCGTGCTGGGGCCGACCTCGCCGATCCCCGGCGTTCCGCCAACCAAACAGCCTGACTGGCTGAACACAGCGGATGACACGCGCGCGTTTGTGTCCGATTTGAAGAGTGATGCCGTCGGCCAGAACCGATACTTCCAGACGAAGCCTGACGCCAGTGCTATGGGAACAGCAGGCGCACCCAAATTCACCTTCGTTGATGGGGATGTGGACTTAGGGCCGGGCAATAACGGCACGGGCTTCCTGGTCGTCACGGGCAACGTCACGATGCGCGGCAATACTGACTTTAACGGCGTCATCTTTGTGCTTGGAGGCGGTGACGTGCATCGCAACGGCGGCGGCAACGGCACGATCTCAGGCGGCATTGTAATAGCCAAGTTCGGTGCGACTGGCGGTTTTCAAGCGCCAACGTTTACCACGAATGGCGGCGGCAACTCGCGCATCGAGTACAACTCAACCGCAATTGGTGAAGCTCTTTCGACGATGCCTGGATTCCAGGTTCTCGGCGTGGTCGAAAAATAAAGGACTTCTAAAAATGGCAAAACTCGACGAACTCTTAATCATGATGAAGCAGCAGGATGCTTCCGACCTGCACCTCTCCAGCGGCTCTGCGCCGTACCTGCGCGTTCACGGCGAAATGGTGAAGCTCAATTACCGCGAAGTGGCCAATGATGTCTGCCAGTCGCTCATTTTCCAGATTCTCACCGAAGCTCAAAAGGAGCTGTTCTTTGAGAACTGGGAACTCGATTTCAGTTACCCGCTCCCGGATGTCGGGCGCTTTCGCGTCAACGTCTTCATGCAGCGTCATGGAGTTGCCGCCGTCTTCCGTATGATTCCTGAAAAACCGGAGACGGTCGAAGAGCTGGGACTACCCATACAGTTGCTCGACCTCCTTGATGCTTCCGAAGGTATCGTCCTCGTCACAGGGCCGACAGGTTCAGGTAAAAGCACGACTCTCGCTTCGATGATTCACTCGATCAACATGACGCGGCCAGCGCACGTCATCACCATCGAAGACCCCATCGAGTTCGTTCACCAAAACCAGAAGGCCTTAATCAGCCAGCGGGAAGTCTCAAGCCACACCAAATCTTTCCATGCCGCGCTGAGGGCAGCTCTCAGAGAAGACCCGGACATCATCCTCGTGGGTGAGATGCGCGATTTAGAGACGATCTCTTTGGCCGTCACGGCGGCTGAGACAGGCCACCTGGTTCTCGCCACGCTGCACACCAACAGCGCCGTCAAGACTGTGGATCGCATCATAGACGTTTTCCCCGAAAGCCAGCAGGGTCAAATCCGCTCCATGTTGTCTGAAAGTTTAAGAGGGGTCGTCGCGCAGGCTCTGCTCCCAACCGCCGATGGCCTGGGCCGTGTGCCTGTCGTTGAGATTCTGGTGAACGTCCCTGCAATTGCGAATCTGATCCGCGAAGAGAAGACTTTCCAGATACATTCCATGATGCAGACCGGGCGCTCCTTCGGCATGATTACTTTTGAAACGGCTGTCAACGATCTGATGCGAAGCGGCATTATCACCACAGAGGTCGGGAACAACTTCCTCGCGCGGCGCTCAGCCGGAGCCGGTGCGGCCAGATTCGGCAAAGGACAGACCCAATCATCTGCGCCGAAGCTCCACCCCAAACCGGCAGGATCACCGCAGCCAGCACTGGCCTGACCTTGAGTCCTTAGCTCGCTCTTCGCCCTCTCCGTAAATTCACATGTAACTCACATGACATCCTCTTGATGAAAAGCAGAATCCAGAATCCAGCAGTCAGAAGATAAGGCGAAGAACCGCTTTCTTCTGATTTGCTTTTCTTCTATCTCCTGTCTCCTGTATTCTGACTTCTAGATTCTGACTTCTGGATTCTGGATTCTGCTTTCCGTCATGCCTGATATCCTGCTCGTTGAAGACAAAGACAGTCTGCGGCGCGTGCTCTCGTTGACGCTTGCGAACGCCGGGTACACTGTCACCGAAAGCGCGGATGCTCGCGCTGCCACGCAGGAAATCTCCCGCGCGCCTCATCGTCTCGTCCTGACAGACTTAAGAATGCCTCACGGCTCAGGTCTTGACGTGCTGCACGCCGCACGCGCTGCCGACCCAGACATTCCCGTCATCGTAATGACGGCTTACGGCTCGATTGACGAAGCCGTGCAGGCGATGAAAGACGGCGCGCACGACTTTCTGCAAAAGCCTGTTGACTCCAACCACCTGCTGCTCCTCGTTGAGCGCGCGCTTGAACAAGCGCGGCTGCGGACAGAGAACATCCTGCTGCGCGAAGAATGGTCGCGCCACTACGGATTCCCGCGCATCATCGGCGAATCCGAGACCATCAAGCGCGCGGTCAATGAAACCCAGCGCGTCGCGCAGACGGAAGCGAACGTGCTGCTTCTCGGCGAATCCGGTACAGGCAAAGAATTATTCGCCCTCGCTGTCCACCATCTCTCCCTTCGTCGCGACAAGCCTTTCGTCGCGATCAACTGCGCGGCGATTCCCGAAACCTTGATCGAAAACGAACTGTTCGGACACGAGCGCGGCGCGTTTACGGGCGCGGGTGAGCGGCGTCTGGGGAAATTTGAGCTGGCTTCGGGCGGCACGGTGTTTCTGGACGAGATTGGCGAAATGCCTTTGGCCGTGCAAAGCAAACTGCTGCGCGCTATCGAAGAGAAGATGGTTGACCGCATCGGGGGACGCGCGCCCATCCCGGTTGACGTGCGCGTCGTCGCCGCGACGAACAAAGATTTGCGGCTGGCGGTCGAGAACGGAGAATTTCGTCGCGATCTTTTCTTCCGCCTCGCGGTCTTCCCTGTCGAGATTCCGCCGTTGCGTGAGCGTGGGCTTGATGTAGTCTTACTCGCCCGCCACTTTGCCGCGCAGCTCGGCAAAGAGATGCGCGGGCGCGAAGCCGTGTTAAGCGAAGCCAGCGTCAAGGCAATTCGTGAGCATTCATGGCCTGGCAACGTCCGCGAGCTTGAGAACGCGATTGAGCGCGCCTGCATCCTCGCCGACGCCACCACGCTTGAGCCCGATGATCTGGGATTGGTGAAAGGCGGGATGGGAGAGCCGGAGGCTTTTAGCGAACTCGACATGACGGGCACGCTCATGGAAGTCTCAGACCGCGCCGCGCGCTTCGTTGAGCGTCGGAAAATCATCGAGGCGTTGCGCGCCCACGGAGGCAACAAAACCCGCGCTGCGGAAGCTCTGGGCGTCAGCTACAATACGATCTTGACGAAGATTAAGGATTACGAGCTTTAGAAGCCGTTGAAGCGTCCCTGACGGGACGACAAGGCTCGCACTTTTAAGTGTCGTCTAAAGATAATCACAAAACTGAGAAAGTTTCTAAGCACCAGGACGCCAGTGTGATCGCGGGCGAGACGGATGTGCCCGTCGGAACGATGACGGGCGAATTCCCCGCCGAGCAGGAAACTTCAAAACGCGAAGGCGAGGCGAGCACAGGCAAGTTTGCTTTTCTCGTCGGCGCAGGGATTCTCCTGAGCCGCATCGTCGGCGTCGTCCGCCAGCGCGTCTTCGCTCACTACTTCGGCACATCAGCGGCGGCGGATGCCTTCAACGCGGCTTTCCGAATTCCAAACTTCCTTCAGAACATCTTCGGCGAAGGCGCGCTTTCAGCATCCTTCATCCCGGTCTACGCCGGACTGCTGGCGCGCGAGAACAAGGAAGAGGCCAATCGTGTGGCGGGCGCGATTCTCACCCTGCTCGCGCTCACAACTTCCCTGATTGTCCTCGTCGGAGTCTTAACGACGCCTTACTTGATTGACGCCATCGCGCCCGGCTTCCAGGGCGAAACGCGAGAACTGACCATCCGGCTCGTCAAAATTCTCTTCCCCGGCGCTGGCCTGCTGGTGCTTTCGGCCTGGTGTCTCGGCGTCCTGAACAGTCACCACCGCTTCTTTCTCTCCTACACCGCGCCCGTCATCTGGAACGTTGCCATCATCTTTTCGCTTATCTGGTTCGGCGGTCGCGGTAGCCGGATGGAGGCAAGCAACGTCAATGCGTTTCAGTTCGGGCTGGCCGAATGGGTGGCGTGGGGGTCTGTCATCGGCAGCGCGCTACAGTTCGGAGTGCAGCTCCCAACCGTGCTGCGACTCGTCAAGCGCCTTCGTCCCGTTCTGGAAGTTAAGTCAAAAAGCGTTCGCACAGTGATTCGCAATTTCTTCCCGGTCTTCTTCAGTCGCGGTGTGGTGCAGATCAGCGCGTTTGTGGATGCGCTGCTGGCGAGTCTGCTGGGCACGGGCGCAGTCGCCGCACTGACCTTCGCGCAGAGTCTCTACACGCTGCCGGTCAGTCTCTTCGGCATGTCAGTGTCGGCGGCAGAACTTCCGGCCATGTCGAGCGCACTTGGCAGTGATGAAGAAATCCAGGCACAGCTCCGGCGCAGGCTGGATTCCGGCTTGCGGCAGATCGCGTTTTTTATAGTGCCTTCGGCTCTGGGTTTTCTGGCGCTCGGCGACGTGATGGTGGCGGCGCTTTACCAGACCGGACGCTTTACGCACGACGACGCCATTTACGTCTGGGCCATTCTCGCAGGCTCAGCCGTGGGTCTGCTGGCCTCCACGCTCGGTCGGCTCTACGCCTCGACCTATTACGCGCTGCACGACACGCGCACTCCTCTGCGTTACGCCATCATCCGAGTCGTGCTGACAATTGTTCTCGGCTACCTGTGCGCGATTCCTTTGCCGCGCGCTCTCGGCATAGAGTTGCGTTGGGGCGCTGCCGGGTTGACAGCTTCCGCCGGAATCGCCGGATGGGTCGAGTTTGCCCTGCTTCGACGCTCGCTCAATCGCCGGATTGGTCGAACCGGACTACCGCTGCCATTTATCGCCAAGCTCTGGATAGCGGCAGTCGTGGCTGCTGGCCTCGGCTGGGCGATTAAGCTCTTTGTGGGCGTCAATCGCCCCATTTTGACCGCACTCGCCGTGCTAGTCCCCTACGGCGTCAGCTATTTCCTTTTAACCTCTCTGTTCGGGCTGCCTGAAGCGAGCCGAATGGGCGGACGGGTCACAAGGCTTTTGCGGCGAGGTCGGGGTTAAAATCCAGCTCCCCAGGCCTGTTTTCCCAAGAAAATCTTGACTCCTGCCTGTTGCGCGTGTATTTTTCAGGAAACATCTTTTCATTATCAGTTTTACGGTTACAGGAAAGCTTGAAATAGATTTCAAACCGGCAGGCGACGCGCCAGCTAAAGGGCTTTCCAGCTTGTGTTCAGTTGTTTGGACATAAGCGAAGAGAACCAATCACCAACCAGATTAAGGAAAAGGTAGTCAAAACCATGAAACGAATCTTGTCCCATTTAACGCTGAGCCTGGCCGCGATGATATTTCTCGGCCTCACTGCCGGTAGCGCGTATGCCGACGGCATTGTCTTTGTCGGCCCCAATCATGATAACAAGATCGTCCCACCCCTGGAGGTTCTTAGCCTGCAACATCACGGGAACAGCACGACCGAATCGGGTGGAGTCCGCTTTAATGGAAACAATGATGTTCTCTTTGGGGATACCAGTGCCGGGCCGCACAACACGACCGTCCAGTTCAGCAGTCTGAACACGACCGCTAATAACCTCGGGATTCTCTTGAACATCAACGAACAGGGGAACCAGTTGACGAGGGCTATCCACATTGATGTTCTGACCTTAACGGCCTATGACAGCAATGGCAACGCCACTTTCATCGGTTCCATCGAGAACATTGACCTGGATCAGTTCAGGCAGGCCCTCGGTTCATCTTCGGATGTTCAGTTTGGCTTGGATGCCATTGGGACAGCCCGACTACAGGCTGCATTGCTTGCTAACCCGAACCTCCGGCTCGGACTGTCGGCAACTCTCAGCAATGTGGATGCCGGGCCTGAGCGTTTCGCATTCAATGCTCTGAACTCGCCGTCCCAAGTTCCCGAGCCAGCCACAATGTTCCTGCTCGGCACAGGATTGGCAGGTGTCGCGGCGAAGATGCGTAAACGGCGCAACGCTGCGAAGGAATAGCGCAGACGCTTTCGGAACGTAACCTCTCTGAGCCTCTTTGGTTGGTGATTAGGGCTCTTGAGCTACGAAATCAGGCGAGTATGAGGCAAGTTGCTTCAGACTCGCCTGAACTATTTTTGGTTTTAACTCGATTTTTGCGAGCAATTCCCCTTCTCTGGGTCTCCTGGAAATTTATTTTAATCTACAGCTACTTTTATTGGAGAATCACCCGGATTGGCTATTTACTTGGGCTACCGAACAGGAAAACGGGAAGGCTAGCGGAGCGGCAGGCGGGCGGCGGGGTGAATTCACCGTCGGAGAGCCTGAGGCAGCCGGTTCACATTTTCTCTTATAAGCCGGGAACAAAACTCTAGCTTTGTTCCCGGCTTTGTGTTATTTTCAGCCGCCTATTAAATTTTCTGGAAGCCGTCGAAACTTATTCCAGTTTTCTGGAACAAGCAATTTATTGCGACTTTTATGCTGGTAAGGGATTCCAGATTATTTGCAATTATCTTCTGACCGGCAGGCGGTACGGGTCAGACAAAGTTAAATCAGGGGGGTCTTTCCTCCAAGTGGCATCTTCAGTGATGCCATTTTGCGCTGCTTAGCTTGAGCAGTCTTCAAACAAACGGCTGTGTCCTCGCCGGTGCGGCGGATAAAGCATGGGCATACATTAACCAGGAGGCGTTGGAGGGAGTTTATGAAGAATTTCTTGAAGATTTCACTCGTTGTCGCTGCATTCACGGTGCTCGCTGGCTTCTCAGCCCCAGCCGTGCGCGCAGACCCGATTGTGGTTCAGTATTCGACCACCGGGGCGTTTGCCGGGGGCACATCGACGACCCCCGCGCCACCCACCATTACATTCTCCAATGGCACAGGCAGTAGCACCATCAGGTTTCAGGGAGTGACCAATAACACTCTGGTGGTTGATGTGGCTACCCCGCCGGGCTTTACGACAGGCAGTCTGGGCCAGTTCTTTACCAGCGCGACCGGCGACGGTGGTCCGGGAGGCAGCGGAACATTCACGCTGACCATCACCCAGACGCTTCCTTCAGCAGGGTCGAACACGCTCTCCGGGAATCTGACCGCTGACTTCATCCTCGTCGGCGGCCTCGGCGGCGGCGGCGGCCAACTGATCTTCAGCACATCTTCGGTGAACATCGGAGGCGTCACCTACACCATCCAGAGAAACGGCATCGTGGCGATTAACGCGCCGGGGCCGGGTGGCACGGAAGGCAGTGGGGCATCAATCGAAGCGAACATTACAGCCGTCCCGGAACCGGCGACGATGTTGCTTCTCGGCACCGGCCTGGCCGGAATCGCAGCCAAGATGCGCAGGCGTCGCAAAGTAGCGAAAGAACAGTAGTCCAGACTTCCTGCTCCTGCATAAAAAATAAAACCACCCGTGAGCTATCAGCTTGCGGGTGGTTTTATTTTAAGAAGCTGCTTGCCCCTGTCCTTTTTACTTTTACCTTTTGCCTTTCTTCCCCTCTCTCTTTATCATCGCGGCTATGCAGAGAGTCATCACGGCAGCCGGGATGCGTGAGATTGACCGTCTGACGACGGAGAGATTCGCTACGCCTTCCCTACTCCTGATGGAATCGGCTGCCGCTGCTTCGGCCAGAGCCATCGCGGCGCGGCTTCCCGACGGACTACAGGGGAAACGTGTGCGCATTCTCTGTGGGCGCGGCAACAATGGCGGCGACGGCGCAGCCCTTGCTCGCGCTCTCTGGCTGGCAGGCGCGCGCACCGACGTGGTTCTCTTCGGGAGGGTTAAAGAGACAAAGGGTGACGCCCGCGCAAACTTTGAGATAACTGAGCGCCTTTCAAGCTTTGAAGCAGGCTCGCACACACAGCCTCCGCCTTTGTCTTTCACCGAATGCGAAACAATCGCCGACTGGGAAGAGATTGCGGCACACAGCTATGACATCATCGTTGACGCGCTGTTCGGCACGGGTCTGACGCGCCCGCTCGAAGGCGTTCACCGTCAGGTGGTCGAGCACGTCGCGCTGCTTCGCCGGGCGCGCGAGCGCGCTGGCACAAGCCAACCGCTGATCGTCTCACTGGACATTCCGTCCGGCCTCAACGCCGATTCCGCCACGCTCACGGGTGAGGCCTTGCAGGCGGATTTGACCGTCACCTTCACCGCGCCGAAGACTGCGAATGTCCTGCCGCCCGCCTCTCACTACAATGGCGAACTAGTCGTCGCAAACATCGGCTCGCCGCCCGCCTTGCTCGAAGCGGCTGAGACGAAACTTTTTTTGACTGAAGAGGGAGACGCGCGTGAGTGGCTCGTCAAAACGCGCTATGCGCCGGATTCTTACAAGAATACGCACGGGCACGCGCTCATCATCGCAGGCTCGCGCGGGATGACGGGCGCAGCCGTCCTGTGCGGCAAAGCGGCAATGCGCGCGGGCGCGGGGCTGGTGACGATTGCGACCGCTGCTTCAGCACAGCCAGCCGTCGCTGCACGCGCCATCCCGGAGATCATGACGGCAACGCTTCCTGAGACCACACAGGGCGCAATCAGCTTTGAAGCAATCGAGCAGGTGATGAAAATCGCCTTGAGAGCGAACGTCGCGGCCATCGGCCCCGGCCTCTCGAACGAGGATGAGGGTACGCGTCGCTTTGTGCGCGAAGTGGTCGAGAGACGCACCATCCCCCTGGTGATTGACGCTGATGGCTTGAATGCGCTCGCGCCCTGGCCTGAAGATTTACGCGGTTCAAATGAGTTCCCCCTGATTCTCACGCCGCATCCGGGCGAAATGCTCCGGCTGATGGGCACAGATGAAACGGAAGCTCTCGCGGATCGTGTTCAGGCGGCGCGCGATTTTGCGACCGCGCATAACGTGATTATAGTTTTGAAGGGGACGCGCACTCTCATCGCTTCACCTGATGGCCGCGTCTTCGTCAATCCGACAGGCAACGCGGGACTCGGCACGGCTGGCGCGGGCGACACGCTGACGGGCATCATCACAGGCTTCATCGCGCAGGCAGTCGGCACGCTGAAAGACGACATGGACGCGCTCTCCGCGACAATCGCCGCCGTCTATGTCGGCGGGCTGGCCGGAGACATCGCGGCGGCGCTGAGAGGAATGCGAACGCTTGTGGCTTCCGACATCAGCGAGAGCTTGAGCGCAGCCGTTTGCGCGCTCGATGCCGAGGGAGAGCAACCATGACGACGCCGCACGCGCCTGCCGTTATTCCGATAGGACGATGGACTTCCCAAAATGCCGAAGAGACATTTGAGTTGGGCGCGCATATCGGTTCATGTCTGACGGGCGGAGAGATCATCCTGCTCGACGGACAGCTTGGCGCAGGCAAAACGATTTTCGCCAAAGGCGTAGCCTCCGCACTTGAGATAGAAGAGGACGAAGTGACCAGCCCCTCCTTCACGCTCGTCAACATCTATCAAGGTCGCCTGAAGCTTTACCATCTAGACCTCTATCGTTTGAGCGAAGGCATGGCGGCGGCGCACGCGGTTGATTTGGACGAGTTGCTGACGGAGGAAACGGCAGTCTTCCTGATTGAATGGGCAGAGCGCATGGGGCGCTACCCTTTGCCCCCGCCCGTGTGGAGAGTTTCGATGACAGGCGACGGCGACGAGCCGCGCGACATACATATTTCGCAGATGAGCCGCTGACACGCGTTTGCTTATCTACGGCTTTACAGGCAGACTGAAATGCAATGCATTACTCAACCATCGCGCGGCAATCCTTTCTCGCACTCCTTTTCTTTGCTCTTTGCGCGAGCATTCCCCTCGCCGCTCAAGAAAGGCGAGACGGCGCAGCGCCTTATCAAGCTCTCCGGCGCGAGCTAATCAAAATGGGGAATGAGGATCAGAAACACCGGGAGGAGATAGTGGCCTTAATATGGCAACTCTCGAAGCCGGACAATCAGCGTGCGTTTGCAAAGTATGCAGTCTTGACGAAGAAGCAGGATGCAATAGATAAAAGGAATATGAAAAGGCTGGAAGCGATCATCGAGAAATACGGCTGGCCGACAAAGAGCATGGTCGGCGCGGAAGCAAGCGAGGCCGTCTTCCTGATAATCCAGCACGCCGACCTCGCCCACCAGAAAAAATACTTCCCCCTACTCAAAGCGGCAGCCGCAAAGAATGAAGCACGCCCTGACCAGGCCGCAATGATGGAGGACAGGATATTGATGGGCGATGGCAAGAAGCAGATTTACGGCACAGGGCTTCACACCAATGACGTGAACAAAGCATTGGAATTGTGGCCGATTGAAAACGAGGAAGAGGTTGACGCAAGGCGAGCGGCTGTGGGCTTGCCGCCGATGGCGGAGTTTCTCAAGGTAATCGGCTTGAAATACAATCCGCCAAAGAAGAATAATTAACCCCCGATGAGAAAAGTTTACAAAATCCATTAAGGAGAAAACCGAAACATGCCATACCCTGAAATTATGATTCGCCCGATGAGGGAAGAACTAACCAGACTCGGCGCTGAGGAATTGAAGACGGTCGAGGACGTTGATCGTGCGCTCACCGAACCCAAAGGCACGCTGATGGTAGTCGTCAATTCAATCTGCGGCTGCGCGGCGGGCAAAGCGCGTCCCGGCATCGCCCGCGCGCTCGAACACAACGTCCGCCCAGACCGCATCGCCACCGTCTTCGCCGGAGCCGACATCGAAGCCACCGAAAAGGCGCGCAGCTATTTCACAGGCTATCGTCCTTCGTCGCCCTCCATCGCCCTCTTGAAAGACGGCAAACTCGTCTACATGATGGAACGCTACCAGATTGAAGGTCGTGGGCCTGACCAGATCGCAGAGGAACTCAAGCAGGCGTTTGACGAGCACTGTGCCACCTCTGCGGCAGCGACGAATTAACGTGTACTGGCGTGCAGAATAGTTAGACCGACGATCTCGTCACCTTCATAGCGAATAATGACGTCATCGTCGGTCAACTCGCTGTCTGTGGCCTCTGATGGTTTCTTGAAGTTGATATAGAGGACATCGGCTTCGGCGTCATAGCTTGACCAGAGATAACGATGAGGCGAGCGCATCACTGCCGGAACGATGTCCAGATATTCAGCTAAATTTTAAACGGCCATATCTGCTCTATCCGGTAGCGCAAAAGACTAAGGCTTCTCGGCCAGTTCCTTTAAGAGACGGGCTTTAAGACCAACTAAAGTCACGCCGACAACTTCTTTTCGGGCCTCATCGTAGCGAAGCACTGTTCCTTCGCCGATGTCTATGCCAACCGCAGGCCGAGCCTCGCCAACGGAGAGATAAAGGACATCCGCTTCTTCGTCATAGTCCCAGTTGATAGCCGCAGGCTTTTCCAGAATTTTTACTGTTTCCATAGCGTTACCCTTCTCACTGATGGCCGACTGGTAAAGTAAGCTGTAAGCACGAATCCATCCTCAAGAGCGAGTTCCCGATATACCACAACCATAAACTTACTTGTTAATGGTGTCTGCTGGTAGTGACGAATGGCGAGCAATTCCCCAAAGTCGCCTTGTTGAATCATATCCGGTTCTTGCACCGTTTCCAAAACCCGTTCACGCTGATCGCTCATTTCAGGATGGCGGCGCTCGATATGACTCCATCGCTCATCAGTTAAACGGATAGGGATGCCACCGCGCGATGTCGCTACGTCTATCATTATTTTACTCAGACCGTCTAGCCACTGTGCTTATCAACATCTTCTGTGACGGGATTGAGAATCTTTGATGAGAATATTCTCAAAGCTCGTCCACGGATGATAAAAAGACCCGTTCGATAATCAATCGGCATCTTCATAGCGCAATCGCTTTTGAACAAGCTCTCTTATCTTTTCTTTTATAGGTTCAGTCTTTTTATATATGTTCTCGTAAACTTCAAGCGTGAACTCACTAGAATTCAAGCCTTGTTTTGCAATTCTGCTCTTATCCAAAGCCTCATTGAAAATCTTATCTACCTCCTTAAATTCAACATATAAATCTGGGCTTAAAAAGATGCTGTTATAAAGAAGATAATTATGGAATCCCATAAAATGTTCGCTGATCTCGTTATACTCATCCTGCCATTCCTTAAATTGTCCCTCATTCATTTGACTGAATTCACGCTCAATTCTAAATGGTTGAATAAGCCTTGCTAGATGTCCATGAGTTTCCTGTAATTTCTGCCAAGCAGCGGGAAGAACTTCAATCTCCCTTTCGTGGATTTTCGTAATGCGGTTGAAAAGAGAATTGATTTGATATTTGTAGTGTTCAAGCTCTTGGTTTTGTTTACGCTCATATGCTTTCAATCTTTGAGCAAAACGATTCTCAATCCATTGTTTGCCTAAGAATGCGAATACAGCAGAAACAATTACCGCTGCTCCCCCACTAGCTACAACGACTTCAAAGATGAATCGTAAATTATCCATTCAATCTCTCCTCAGTAACTCTATACAAACAAGCGAAGCAAAGAAATAAAAGCTTCACGCATATTATACCGAATGGTTCAGCCTAATCAGGCATCTGTTCCTACGCTTTTGCTAGTCCCTCTCAGCCTTATGTTATTATCGCGCGCGATGGTAACCACTTCCCCCATCACGCTCGATACTCCCGTAGTCGAACTCTATCGCTTCGGCATTCCTCGTTTCGGTCAGGGAATGGCGCGGAAACTTGGGCTGGCGCTCGCTTCCCTTGCTGCGAAGACGGACGCCACGGAAGCGACCGTCGAAGACCTGCTGAATTACCTGCCGATGCGCTACGAGGATCGCTCGAATCTGGCGCGCATCGAAAACCTGAGCGATGGCACGGAAGCCTCGCTTGAGCTTTACGTCCGTGTCGCGGGCGGTTTTCAGGTGGGGAAGAATCGTGGCCCAAAGCAGCCGAAGCTGTTCATCTTCGAGGTGACGGCGTCTGACCCGTTGCGCACGGGCAAGCCCGTCGTCGTCTGGTGGTTCGTCTCCGGCAGGCAGGCGCAGCGCATCATCGCTTATCATCGCCAGAAGTTCACGCGCGGCGCACGCTTCATCGCCTTCGGACAGTGGGAATGGGACACGCGCCGCAACACCTTTTCTTTACGTCTCAACAAACCTGATGAGCTGGAAATGCTGCCCGGCACGTGGACGCCGCCTGAGCACGCGCTGCTGCGACTGGCTGAAGAGAAAGAGGGCGGGAACGGGCGCGGCGAGGGGCAGACGCTTGCTGTAGGTAATGAAACGGAAGATGAAGAAGCGGCTGGCAGCGATGAGGTTTTTGAGGAAGAAGATGAAGGCAACGCTGACCCGACGTTGGCGGCGATTCACGTCGGGCGTCGCGTGCCCGTTTATCGCAAGCTCGGAGAGTTTCGCGCCAAACGTTTGCGCGAGATCATGCACGAGGCGTTCAGCCGGATTGAAGACGCGGCGATTAAGGAGAATCTGCCTGCCGATTTGCGCTCACGCCAACATCTGATTGGTCGCGCGGACGCCCTGCGCCGCATCCATTTTCCGACTGAAGACGTTCCCCTCGCTGATTACGAGCGTGCGCGCAGCCCTGCTCACTTGCGTCTCATCTTCGAGGAGTTTTTCTGGGTCGCCCTCGCGCTCCTGATTCAGCGCGGAGAGCGCGTTAAAGAAGCCAAAGGCGCGGTCATTGAGATTACGGATCGCGTCCGCGCGGCGCTCAATGCGGTGCTTCCCTTCACTCTAACCAGCGCGCAGGAGCGCGTTATCAATCGCATCTTCGACGATATGCAATCGGATGCGCCGATGAATCGTTTGCTTCAGGGAGACGTGGGCAGTGGCAAAACCATCGTCGCGCTGATGGCGATGCTGGCGGCGATGGAGAATAATTACCAGGCCGCCCTGATGGTTCCCACCGAAATTCTCGCAGAGCAGCACGCACGCAACATCAAACGCCTGCTCGCCCAGACACCCTATCGCGTCGAGCTTTTAATCGGCAGCCTGCGCGCGACGGAAAAACGTCGCCTGCACAAAGACCTCGCCGCAGGTGACATCCATGCCTGCATCGGCACTCACGCAGTCATCCAGGAATCAGTCGCATTTCACAAACTCGGACTTGTCGTGATAGATGAGCAGCACCGTTTCGGCGTGCTGCAACGAGCGGAGCTTCGCTCGCGCGGCTTCAACCCGGACGTGCTGGTGATGACAGCCACGCCCATCCCGCGTTCGCTGGCGATGACGGCCTACGGCGATCTGGACGTTTCAGTCATTGACGAGCTGCCGCCAGGTCGCACGCCCATTAAGACGGTCGTCGTCGGCGAAGACCAGCGCGCGGGAGTTTACAAAGGTGTCGAGCGCGAGGTGCGGCAAGGACGCCAGGTTTACGTCGTCTATCCGCTCGTCGAAGAATCCGAGAAGGTGGACTTGAAGGATGCCACGCGCATGTTCGAGCAACTGCGCGACCGCGTCTTCCCACATTTCACCATCGGCCTGCTGCACGGCAAGATGAAAACGGGAGAAAAGGATGAAGTGATGCGCCGCTTCGTCGCGGGGGAAATTCAGGTGTTGGTGGCCACGACGGTCATCGAGGTCGGCGTTGACGTGCCCAACGCTTCTTTGATGGTGATTGAGCACGCCGAGCGCTTCGGCCTCTCGCAGCTACACCAACTGCGCGGGCGTGTCGGGCGCGGCGCAGAGCAGAGCTACTGTGTCCTGCTCGCCTCGGACAAGAAGACCACCGTGGCGCGCGAGCGGCTGGGGATTATGGAAGAAACCAACGACGGGTTTCGCATCGCGGAGAAAGACTTGGAGCTGCGCGGCCCGGGCGAAGTGATGGGCACGCGGCAATCGGGCTTGCCCACTTTCCGCATCGGGAATCTGGTACGCGACGTGGAAATTCTGGAAGCAGCGCGCCGCGAGGCGGATTACTATTTAACTTCGCGCCGCATGACCCGCGAAACGTCTAAATTGATCGAGCGCGTGCGCGCCGACGCGAGATTCGGCCTGGCCACAGTCGGATAATTTGTAACAGTGGTTCTCCGCCCTTTCATTCTGGATTCTGGATTCTGACTCCTGGATTCTGCTTTTATGCGTGTCATTGCCGGGTATTATCGTGGACGGAACTTGCGGAGCCCGCCTTCGATGCAGGTGCGGCCTACGTCGGATCGCCTGCGTGAGACTCTTTTCAACGTGCTTGCGCCGCGGATTGAAGGCGCGCGTTTTCTTGACCTCTGTGCGGGTTCCGGCGCGGTTGGCATTGAGGCCTTGTCGCGCGGCGCAGCGCATGTCACGTTCGTTGATCGGTCGCGGAAGATGTGCGGGCTGGTTGAGTCGAACCTAGACCTGTGCGGTGTGCCGGAGGAGGAGACGGAAGTGGTCATGGCGGAAGCAGCAGAATTCCTGCGTCGCGCCGCCGCTCGCGGCGAGCAGAAGTGGGGAATAGCATTTTTTGATCCGCCATACGCGACGGACTACAGCCCCGCGCTCGCAGCGTTCGGAACGGGCGCACTATTAGAAGATGAAGGCATCCTCGTCGTTGAGCATCACCACAAAAACGAATTGAAAGACGCCATCGGCGAGATTCGGCGCTGGCGCATCCTGAAACAAGGGGATTCCGCTCTTTCTTTCTACGAAAAAGTCTAGAGAGTCTGTTACGTCAAAAGCGCGTCTGGAGTCAAAAGCAATCACTGTCTTTTGACTCCAGACTTCAGACTCTCTAGACTCCAGACTATGCTAGTCCTCGGAATCGAAAGCTCCTGCGATGAGACCGCAGCGGCCATCGTGCGCGACGGGCGCGAGATGGTCTCATCCGTGATTGCATCGCAGATTGATATTCACAAACGATTCGGCGGCGTTGTGCCTGAGCTTGCTTCGCGTGAGCACCTGGACAAGATTGTGCCCATCGTCGAAGAAGCTTTCGCACGCGCTTCGATAGGGAAAACGGAAGTTGACGGCATCGCCGTCACCAACGGCCCGGGGCTCGTCGGCTCCCTGCTCGTCGGCGTCTCTTATGCGAAGGCGATGGCTTTCGCGCTCTCTAAACCCCTCGTCGGCGTCAATCACATCGAAGGACATATCTATTCGGTCGCCTTTGAGAATCCGCCCGTGGAGTATCCGGCGATGGCTTTGATTGTGTCGGGCGGGCACACGAATCTTTTTCTGGTCCCAAGTCCGGGCAAGTACAAAGTCGTCGCGCGCACACGCGATGACGCGGCGGGCGAGGCTTTCGATAAGGTGGCGAAGCTGCTGGGACTCGGTTATCCCGGAGGGCCGATCATTGAAAAACTTGCGCGCGAGGGTGACCCGAAGAGCGTGCGTTTCAGTGTGCCGCGCATGGGCGATGGGCGTCCCGATTTTAGTTTCAGCGGATTGAAGACGGCTGTCTCGAAGCATGTGCGCGAAACGGGGCTGCAACCTGTCGCAAGCGGTGAAGCGCCTTCGCAGGAGATCAAGAATCTGGCCGCAAGTTTCCAAAGCATCGTGGTGCGCTCACTGACCGGAACGATGGAGCGGCTGGCGGCAGAGCACAGGCCGAAGACATTGATTGTCGCAGGAGGCGTGGCGTGCAATGGAGCGCTTCGTGAAGCATCGCGCGCCGTTGGAGCGCGGCTGGGCGTGCCTGTTTATTTCCCTTCGCCGCACCTTTCGACCGACAACGCGGCCATGATCGCCGCCGCCGGAACAGTCAAGCTTCAGGCGGGCGAGCGCGCCGGTTGGGATTTGAATGCAGACGTTTCCATGCGCTTGCAGAACGTAGATGTCGAAGACGAAGCGTTGCGACGAAGCAAGGTGCGCTACAAATTATGAGTTTTGCCGTCCCATTCCCGCATGAGGGAATTTTGCCGCGCTAGCGGCACTCTGAGTTTAGCCCGGCCTTTCAAGGCCGGGAACGTCAAGGGTAATTTATTCATCGCGTCGCGTCAGCGACGGTTGAAATGGGCGCATCAGTTCAAGCATCGCTGACGCGACGCCGATCAATCTCTGGTGTTGCCTGTCCCGGCCTTGAAAGGCCGGGCTAAATTCATCACGCCGCTGACGCGGCGTATTTACCCAGACGTTTCTTTTCTATGGAGGATTGTGAATGAGCAGAGAGAAAAGGGATGGGGATGGCTCTCCGAATAGTCGCAGAGATTTTCTTCGTCTCAGCGCGATTGGCGGCGTCATCGCTCTGAGCAGTTCCAAGACAATTTTGTCGAGAGGAAATTCCGGCGCTCTCTCACAAGTGCAGCGCATTAAACCTTTCGAGTTGGAAGAGGTAGCCATCGCAGAGTTGCAAGCCGGGATGAAGTCCGGCAAGTGGACGGCGCGCTCGATTGCCCAGAAATACCTGTCGCGAATTGAAGAGATTGATAAGCGCGGGCCGTCCGTCAACTCCATCATCGAATTGAACCCGGATGCGCTCATGATCGCCGACGCGCTCGACAAAGAGCGCAAGACCAAGGGCGCGCGCGGGTTGCTGCATGGCATCCCCGTCCTGATTAAAGATAATATTGATACAGCCGACCGCATGACGACGACCGCCGGTTCGCTGGCGCTTGCCGGTTCAATCCCGCTGAAAGATTCTTTTATCGTGCAACGGCTGCGCGCTGCCGGAGCAGTGATTCTCGGCAAGACAAACTTGAGCGAGTGGGCGAATATCCGTTCGTCGCATTCATCGAGCGGGTGGAGCGGGCGCGGCGGCCAGACGAAGAATCCTTACGTCCTTGATCGAAACCCCTGCGGGTCGAGTTCCGGCTCAGGAGTCGCCATCGCATCCAACCTGGCTGCTGTCGCCGTCGGCACGGAGACGGACGGGTCGGTCGTCTGTCCCGCGTCGGCTAATTCGCTCGTCGGGATTAAGCCGACGCTCGGCCTCGTCAGTCGCTCCGGCATCATCCCCATCGCGCACAGTCAGGACACGGCAGGCCCTATGGCGCGCACAGTGACGGACGCAGCCATCTTGCTTGGGGCGCTCGCTGGCATAGACCCGAACGATCCAATCACCAGCGAGAGCCGCGACAAGTCGTCCGCCGATTACACGCAGTTTCTGGACGCGAACGGTTTGCGCGGTACGCGCATCGGTGTTGTCAGAAAAAATTTCGGCTTTAATGACCAGGTGGACAAGTTAATCAACGCATCTCTTGAGGAGATGAGACGGCTCGGCGCGGTGATTGTTGATCCGGTAGAGATTGAGACGGCTGGTAAGTTTGATGAGACGGAATTAGAGGTGCTTCTTTATGAACTGAAGGCCGACTTGAACAAATATCTGGCGACTTTAGGCCCACGCGCGCCCGTTCGCTCGCTGAAAGGAATTATCGAATTCAACGAGCGTCACAACGACCAGGAGATGCCCTTCTTCGGACAAGACCTCTTTATCAAAGCTGAAGCCAAGGGGCCGCTCACGAGTAAGGAGTACCGGGAAGCCCTGGCGAAGAACCAGCGGCTTTCAAGAGATGAAGGGATTGACGCGGTGATGTCGAAACATAAGCTCGATGCGATGGTCGCGCCGACGGGCGGCCCGGCTTGGCCGACCGATTTGCTCAACGGCGACCATTTCACGGGCGGCTATTCCACAGCGTCCGCGGTCGCCGGATACCCGCACATCACCGTCCCGGCTGGCTACGTCCACGGGCTGCCTGTCGGAATCTCCTTCTTCGGTCGAGCCTACAGTGAACCCGTGCTGATTAAATTTGCTTTCGCCTTTGAGCAGGCAACGAAGGCGCGCAGAGCGCCGCAGTTTTTGCCGACCGTAGATTTACGAAAATAGCTTTGACACTAAATAAATTTGAGCCGCCCTGCTTGCGAGGAGCAGAGCGGCTCATCTTGCCGGTGGGGTGCGAGGCGACGCTCAAACGAGCACCATTGCTCCTACCGGCGAACTCGCGCGACCTGAGATTGCTCGGAGCGCATCTGAATATTCCTGGCAAACTTCACGGGTTTACGCGCATCCAGCTCAATGGTCGCAATATCTCCTTCACGAACATCTTTCAAAGAAACAATCACGCCATCTATCGTCACTTTCGTGCCTTCACGATCCACTGCGATGACGTGCTCGACGCCTGTGCGTGCCATCACCGAGATGTGTGATTCCGCAACCTCAACTATTTTGGCTTGAACGAAGCGCGTCTCTGTATCTTCGCCTTCATCAATGGTCGCGGCCTGCATCGCATTTGAAAAGAACATGAGCAGCATCGCTGTCAGAAAGCTTGCGAGGCGTTTTTGTTTCATCGGTGATCCTCCGTCTGATTCGTACAGGGAGATTTCCTGGAGAATTGTTTGTGCAACTGATATGCCGCGCGCGAGAAGTCTGGTGAGCGGATAGCTTAATGCTTGAAGCCAAAAGGAAAAGTCTGTTTATTACAAAAGTCTTGCTGAATCCTCTGTGACCTTTAATAGTCCAGAAGATTCTGCACGCGCTCAGTTGTTTTGTACGATTGCGAAACGGAGGGAAAAGCAGAATCCAGGAGTCAGCGAAAGGCAGAATACAGAAGACAGGAGACAGGAGTCAGAATATAAGGCTGAAACCGCGTTCACAGATTTTCTTTTCTTCTGGCTTCTGACTTCTGGATTCTGGATTCTGCTTTTCGTCGTTAGCCGAAGATGTTTCGCACCTTGTCTATCAGCCCTTTGTCTTCAAGGTCTGTGGTTTCGACTTCGGAGAGTTGCTCAAGGATGCGGCGCTGCTCGCGCGTCAGTGTGGTCGGCGTCACGACCGTGACCGAGACGAAGAGGTCGCCGCGACCGCGACCGCCAAGCACTGGCACGCCGTGCCCTTTCAGACGAAAGACCGTCCCGGTTTGCGTCCCGGCGGGAATTTTCACTTGCTGCTGCCCACCCAGCGTCTGCACGGTAAGCTCCGAGCCGAGCGCAGCTTGTGCGAAAGTAATCGGAACTGTTGAATAGAGATTGCTTCCCTGTCTCTCGAAATTCTCGTGCTCGTTGACGTGAATAACAACGTAGAGGTCGCCGCTTGCTCCGCCCTGCGTGCCCGCTTCGCCTTCGCTTGCGATGCGTAGACGCGAGCCCGTCTCGACGCCCGCCGGTATCTTGACCTCCATTGTCTTTTCACGCTCAACCCGCCCTGCCCCTTTGCAGCCCTCGCATGGCGACTTGACGACGCGGCCTGTCCCGCGACACGTGCTACAGGTGCGCGCCACAGAAAAGAAGCCCTGTTGATAACGCACCTGGCCTGCGCCCGCGCACGTCTGGCAGGTCTCAGGCTGCGTTCCTTCGGCTGCGCCGGAGCCTTTGCACTTGTCGCAGGTTTCAAGGCGCGGGATGCGAAGTTGCGCCGTCATCCCGGCGGCGGCATCTTCGAGAGAGATTTCCAGATCGTAGCGGAGGTCTGCGCCACGCTGCGCGGCGGTGTGGCGGCCACCACTACCGCCACCGCGTCCAAAGACATCGCCGAAGCCGAACAGGTCTCCGAGAATATCTTCTATGCCGCCAAAGCCGGGCGCGCCCCAGCCGCCTGCCCCGGCGCTGCTCGAAACACCCGCATGGCCGAAGCGGTCGTAGCGGCGGCGCTGCTCTGCGTCGGAAAGAACCGTATAAGCTTCGGCAGCTTCCTTGAATTTATCCTCCGCAGAAGCATCGCCCGGATTCTTGTCCGGGTGAAACTGCACCGCGAGGCGGCGATACGCGCTCTTAATCTCCTGCTCGCTGGCCGTCTGGCTGATGCCCAGCACCTCATAATAATCACGTTTACTCATCGAACCTTAAATATACCCTTTCCAATTTGGTGAAGCATTAATATAACAGTCTGGAGTCTGGAGTCTGAAGTCTGGAGTCAAAACAAAACAGTCTTTGACTCCAGACTTCAG
>JAVHVE010000032.1:0-54138 GCA_032160705.1 Acidobacteriota bacterium
CACGCGCTTGAAGCGGTGGCACAGACGAACCATTTGCTTTTCAAAGAGCGATGAAATGGATGAGGCGGTGATAAAGCTATTCTTTCATCATAGAAATCATCTGCATCATAAATTCTGAATCACGACCAATTCATCCGGTAAACAAGCAAGGCCAATTTCAACTGCTTCTTCCAAGGTAGCAATTGCCGCATCCAAATCGCCGCGCTTTTTGAATACCAGCCCCATATTATTAAGGGCAGGTATATATTCTGGACAAGATTCGATTAGCTCAAGGTAAATTCGAGCCGCCTTCTCCTCATCACTTTCTCGTTCAGCGTCTAATGCTCTTTCCAATTTATAACCTAAAAACTCCCACTGTGGCGGGCGATTGAATGCCCAAGAGTGAGGATGCTGTTCTTCGAGCTTAAGGTATTGTGGCTTTTTCATTACTAATAATCGCGCTCCCGTACATTAGAAAGTTTATCCCCTTGAGCAGGTGAAACATTACCCAACAAAGTGTAGACTTATCATCACTTACCTGCAAAATGCCATTGAGAAAACCAGCAACGTTGTGGTTATACCGGAGCATGATCTATTGATGCGATATGTCAGAATCACAAATGAGGTGATGCTCGACGCGCAAGGAGCAAATTTGATTTTGGAAAAAAGCAGGTTAATAGAAGCAGCTTATTGGGTACACATAGGAAACTAAAATGAGCGACAAAGTATTCGCACTACTTACAGTTATCAGTAGCGGCATTTTTGGGCTGGCCGTAGCTATGGTCACAAGCCGGCTATCGACGAGACGTGAAGATCGCACATTTAAGCGGCAGCTAATCCGAGAAAGAATCGAAGCAACCCGTGCCTTGTACGAAGACGCTCTTTCAGCTTTAGAGACTCTTTATGTGCAGCGGGGCCGTGGGTCTAAGGACGAGCAAGCTTCGCTAACCAGATTGCTCGCCAGACTGGCCTTAAGATCAACCGATGAGATTCGTACTCAGTTCGACATAGCAACGCAGGCCACGCTAGAGTGGGCCGCTCAGTATAGTCAGACCGAACCCGAAGAAATGAGTGGAATGTTATTCGTCAAATCGGGTACAGACAAATACAGGAAAGAGGCGGAAAAGCTATACCCTATATTTCATGAAAATTTCTTTAAGATAAAAACAATGATGGTGGAGCACCTGAAGGAGTTGGAAAATCAAGTGTAGATAGATGAATGAAACAAAGTGTTGGGGTTTGGGCAACTCAAGAACGCTGATGCTATCCCTCTGCGATACATTCAATACTTGCCCGTCCAATTTTCATTCTCATCGTAATTAAGCGATCCACCAAAGCCTGCTGCGTTCCAAACAGCATTGAAAGAACTATGTAGTATTTTCTCTGGCTGCTCCTCAAAGCTCTGAATTAGCTGTCCCGGCAGAAGTAAGTCATCACGGTCAATGGGCGACTTTTCTGCCTTTGCTCTTATCTCAAATGCCTCTGTTTTCAATTTACAGCCCTTTACGCCAAGTAACGAAAGATGCAGCAATAGCGGAGCAGCAACGCGTAGATCTTTCAGCAGCGTAAGATATGTGTCTGTTGCTTTAATAAGCCTCTCTTCGAACCATTTTATGAGTATGTAACTATCGCTGATGAGATCAGGGCTTACTGCTTCAACCTTACCGGTTCGAAAGATCTGCAAATAGTTACGTAGCCCTCCCCACTCTGCATATTCCAAAAAACCATCATAATTAATGCGTCTATTGCTTGTGCCGATATACTCTGGAATAAATGCGTAACGACCGGCAAGCCCTGCTAGCTCAACATTGATGGCAGCCGCCGGATCGACCGAGCTAAGTGGCTGTATATGGAGAACTACTTTCGCATCTTTTCCGATGGTCTCATCAGAGGCGATCTTAGCCAGTCTCTCCAGCCGGAACTCTTCAAGTCTTTGGGAAATCGTGTCCGAGAGTAAGAAAGAGTGTCGTAGCTCTGTGACATCCATAGGGTGGCTGCCAGCAGAGTTCCGGTAGTAGAAGCGCCAGTGTCTCTGATATTCGACGACATGCGGCGCGTTCCAGCTTCGCGGCAGCCGGATGATGAAGACTTGGTTGCTGTTAGCGAGTTTCACTGGCTCAATACGATGTCCGATCAATCTTGGCTTTATACTATTGCGGATGAAGTTCTCCAGCCTTTGTTTTACTTTGTCGGCGTCCTCTCCTGAAACCCCGTCAATAGACGCTGCCAAGGTGTTACCACTTGCATCCTTGCCTTCTCTTACGCCGTACAGAATATCCCCGCCAAGGGTGTTCGCCATCGCTGTCACATCTTTGAGGAATTCGACGACGTCCTGATCTAAATTACCGGGCAGTTGAAGCTTGTATTCTATTTGCCTGCCTTCCGGCACTGAGTTGATGAGGCTCTGGAGATGGCCTTCGTTGATTTGATCTATTGGAATATCGAATAACATAAACTTCTTACATTCTCAGATTTTCGAGAGGGTCACTTTCATCGGCAAATCATGAGCCGATGCGCCATTGCGGCTCGACCCAAGGCTTTTCCCAATCTAACAACTCGGATAGAGCAGCTATCTGAGCATATTCCTGAAAGTACGCCTGAACAATGGTGGGATCACGCAGAACCAGCGCATTCTCGAAAGACCTGCCCGCATTTTGTGTGAAATTAAAAGAGCCGGTCCAAACACCATAGGGCTGATAATTCAGGCAGCTAGAGTCCTCGCCTTCAACGTGCCTACAAAATACTAACCCAAGTTGCTAGTTATAGCTTGCTAGCTCTTTGAACAACAGAAAGTCCTCTCTTAAGATTTTGTTGCGACACAAAAGACTTAAAGAGAGGACTTCGATGTACGACCGTACCATCGCAATATACTGTTTTGTTGACGATTTGCTCAAGGCCATGCAGCACCGCGAAGACCAGAGGTGCGAAGTCAGTGATGCGGAAGTCGTCACTACCGCACTCTGTGCGATGCTCTGGTTTGGCGGCAACTTTGAGCGCAGCCGTTGCTTTTTGCACTCGTCCGGCATGATGCCACGCATGCTGTCGCGCTCGCGCTTGTCGCGTCGTTTGACGAGACTCAATGAGTTGGTCGAGATTATCTTTCATCAACTTGGCTTGACGCTCAAAGAACTCAACACAGAGAGTCGTTATGCTTTGGATTCGTTCCCGGTCGCGGTGTGTGACAACATTCGCATCCCGCGCTGTCGGCTCACTAAGGAGGCGAACTATCGGGGCTATGTGGCGAGCAAACGTCGCTACTTTTACGGGGTGAGAGTGCAAGTCATGGTGACGGTCGATGGCCTGCCGGTCGAGTTCTGTATCTTGCCCGGCAGCCTCTCGGATGTCGCCGCAGTGGCGCACTTGCCCTTCGCTTTGCCTGCTGGAGCAGAAGTGGCGGCAGACGCCGCTTATACGTTCTATGAGTGGGAAGATGAGTTGGCCGAGCGCGAACAGATCAGTTTGCTGGTGGGACGAAAACGCAACTCCAAGCGCCGAGATGTTCCGTCCCTGCACGATTACAAACAGTGGCTGCGCCGTCGGATTGAAACGGTCTTTGGCGAAATCACGAAGTTGTTCCCGAAGAAGATACATGCAACCACGCTCTCAGGCTTTATCTTGAAAATCAGTCTGTTTTTATTCGCCTATCAAGTTGATAAGGCGTTCATTCTATAACCCGCAACTTGGGTAAATACTACGAACTTATGATGGGCACGCGGAGAGGTAGTTTTTTCCGAGTTATAGTTACCGACGCATCTGACGGCCTCAATTGACTCAAGAGCCGACTGCCACGACATCCCGCTAAGGGCCGTTCCTCGCAGGCCTTGATCAAATCTTGTCAGCGCCGATGGAAGCCGGTCATAAAGGCGGCGTAGTTCGCTCTTCCAATCTCCGTGGGCATTGATGTCTGGCCGCAGCCAGTCTTCTTTCTGGACAATGATGGACACGCCTATCTTCTGTGAAAGCGCGCGCAGTATATTGTGGCTCGTAAGCCATGCTACACAGCCAACTATAATATCCGCTGCTTCAATATGGTGTATCAGGTGAGACTCTAGGTTCCTGAAATAGACTTGTACTTCATCATCTTCACCACCGACGCTGAAGTCTCGGAGTGGATGTCTCTCAATCCCATAGTCAACGGTTAGCTCTAATTCATTTAGATTGTCAACTAACATGCTTCTCTCCAGACTGAGTTTCGGCAGGAGCAATATCGGGGCTGCTCCCCTTCCAAATTTCAATATAATCTTGGAGACACCGCTCCAGTGGCTTCTCCATATTTTCTAATTTGAAATGGTCTTTGACGGCTTCCATTGCCTTTAAGACCAAAAAATGTGCGCTGAGGAGGGTGAAGTAATCTTCCTCTGGCCTTGGGTCATCGCTGTATTCAAAGGTATTCTCACCTGTCGCCCTAGCCCTGCGGGCGATTGCGGCGGCAGAAGGGTGAGATTCTTCCAACGGTCGGTAATAGCCGTTAAAAATTACCGAGTCAAAGCCTCCAGCCTGCTTCGCCATAGTCATCAAATGATCTTTCTGCCAAAAGTGATTAAGCCGTTTAGTTCCGCATTTCTTGCAGTCTGTGATCATGTAGCCATTTTTTACAGCTTCGAAAGCTTCATTCGTTTTTTTGATAGCCTCTTCAGATACCGCTTCCGGAAAATTTTCTATGATTACCATCATGTTCTTGCGCTGGTGGACGGGAAAGAAGTTCCAAAATAAATCGACCTTCTCTGGGAACTTTTTCAAGTAACAGACTGTAACCGCGCGCTCGAACATCCCGCGCAGAATCTTCATGCCGCCCGTTGATAGCCCATTTGCACACAGGATCACTATTTCATTGAGATCTTCGAAGACTATGCGCGCAAGGTAATAAATAACTTTATCTGAGAGTTCTTCCATCTTGACGTTGAAGACGGCAGCATCCATTGCAGTTTTGAGATTCGGCAGGCGATCAACAAACGTTTGATTTTTGGCGATAAAATCATTCTGCGCTTCTATGTTTACGAGCATTGCAGTAATCCACCTTTGGTATTCAATGGAAAGTGGGGTTTTTGAACGAATATTCTCTGAGGAAACCAGCTTATGAAGCGTTTCCCTCTCCATTGAGGACAGGGTGTGGTAGGCCAACATAAATATCGTCTTGAGCTTTCTCCGTATGTTCCTCCAGCATGTCAAGTAACATATTAGCTACGCTAGCCCACAGCAACCCATGGGCGACAGTTTCAAAGAAATGTAAGAGAAGAAATGTCACAACGACAGCGCCCTTATCGCGCTTCGCCACGCGGACGCCGAAAGCCTCCGGGTCAGTCCCTGCCACTCTATCGATGTCACGCCCGCGCATCAGATTCCAACGGTGAATGACTACCCCTTTATCGAAGAGCAGGATGGCGGTCGGCTTATGATCTGGTTGTATGTATTCAGGATACGCCTGAAGATTATTGATGACTGACCCAAGTCTCGGCGAGGTGAAGGAAAAAATCAGGCCAGTCATCTGTGAGTTAAGGCTCTTTGCCGTCTGGATGTTGAGCAATGAGCCGTACACCTCTTTCTTTCTGAACCTCGTCTTCACTTCAACAACCATTCTGGCCGCGTCTGGCATTACAACCTTAATTGATCCGTCGGAATGAATGAGCGGAAAGCTATTCTGGTCGTAGACCAGAATGTCGCACTGCTTGCTCACCAGATCATTGTCGCTAGGGTGACAGATAAACCCCTGCCCCACCTCATAAGCTGTGGGAGCGTGCATTGACAGAAACTCGCGCAAAATGGTTTCGTTCGCGCCACCCGACGTAAGATTGTGCCTCTTCACGAACGTCTGCATCCTGTTGATGCGCGATTGGAACTCCTTGGCGATGCCTATGCAATAGGCAAGCATTTTATCCGAGCGTGTAGGCACTGTTTCATACTCCTAACAAGAAGAAAACGAGCGTGCGCGTCTTCTGTAAATGCTCATATTGCTGAATTCCGGCAGGGGTTATCCGGCTCTGCCTGTAGAGTATAGATATTCTTTACACCGTCTTAGATACTGCCTCTTATGGCACTGCCACCGCTTTGCGTCTCTTCTTCAAATCATCATAAGTCGGATCAGCTTCGCAATGGGAGCTAAGAACCTTTGTCAGATTCTCCAGTGCTTTGATCGCTCTTTGCAGGTCGGATGGTTTGTAGTGATCTAGCTCATACTTCTGCTGCTTGTCATAATGTATCAAGTTCCTCGCGTCCCGGAGCCAGTCCAGTTCAGCTTCCAGCTTGGCGTCAATGATGCTCATGTCTTTAAGCCTGTCAATCAGCTTCTCGAACTTCCCCTTTCCCACGACTTGAAGGGCCAGCACCTCACACACAGCGCCGATGACGATAATCATGTGTTTGATGATCATATTGTACGCCGGCTTGCGTAACTGTACGCGCTCATGCACCCATTTCAGTAGATCGTAGAAAACGAGGTTGTAGCTGATGTTTGAGCGAAGGGTGAAATCCCGGATGAACCAGTAGCTGGCGTGATGATCTTCAGTCTTCCGCATATAGCCCGACGGAAAGATGAAGCTCAAAATATAGTCTGGTACTGCGCTCCCGCCTCCTTTGTTAAGATAATCTTGCATATCCTGAAGGTCCCTACTTATGCGGGCTATCGCGTCGCGAAGTTCTTTGTCATTCGAGAGCGGCATTACTGTGCTCCAATAGAGAGGTTGTGAGCAGGAGTTAAGAGTGCAGTTTTCAACTCATCAAAATACGAAAAGCCTCGTTAGTTGAAGAAGGGGCGAAATCTGAGAAAAGGCACTATTTGGCGAAGGCCCTTGATCTGCTGGTCGCTCAAGCTAAACGAGACGTTGCCTATTCTCACTTGTATCTTCTGCGCTTCTGTAATCTTCTTGAATACTTTAGGCGACATCCACTTCGAGACGAATTCGTTAACTGTACCGTCACCCATTTGAGTGATTGCTGACTCTGCGCTTACCGGCTGTTCATACCCATCTATAATGAGGGTGTAAACACATCTGTCTGAGCAGATTCGCTTGGCGGCGTTGATGCTGAATGCCAGCAGTACGTCATTCTGAGTGCCGATCTGCATCCAGTCCTTGGCGTAAACGTACCTAACGTAAAGCTTAATTACGTTCGCCCCGCTCCACTCTTGGACCGGCGACCATTTAAGGTCAACACGAGAAATCCCGCTGTACTGATCATGCTCGTATTCCGGGACAAGCGGGAGGGCCTTAGTTGGTTGCGCGATGCGAGGCCGCACCGTTGAAGCCTTACGTGTGGCAGGCGAACCGGTGCGCCTTTTGGAGCCACGCTGTTGGGCGGGGGCCGGTATGGAAAGGCCGGTTATTAACCAGCCAAGGAAAACGATGAGAAAAGGTGTGAGGAGTTTTGATCGGTTCATGGTGTCAGTTCTTACTTGTTAAGTTCTTTGGCCGCATCTTCAATTGAAGCATGAGCCCGGTTGCAATACTCCATCGCGCCCGTCGAGCAGGAGACGCAGAGGTTCATCTCGGTTGCGGCGCTCGCAAGGAAAATGGCGTATCGCTGCTTCGGCAGAGCCTCAGCACGTCCACGTAGACTCTTAGCTTCCGGCTGTCGCGCGCGCATTTGTTCGCCGCACTGTCGCACCTTATCTAAATCGTTCGGGTAACCCTTCCTCAACGCTTCCATCGCACTCCCTTGTTGTTCCAGAGTGCGTAGAGCTTGGAGGATCGCCCGCGCTTCCTTCAAGGATGACTCGATGGACTTCTCGACAGCCGCCTTGTCGGTCCCGCCAGTGATGTTTCCCTGAGCGTCAAGCTGGAAATCCACCTTTGTTGCGATGGTCTTTCCGAGACTACCCAACTTCACCAGCGGCCCGTGTAGATTCTCGCCATTCGCCCCAATGACCGCTTTCACCTGTGGTGGCTGCACCTGTGGGATCGGAATCGTGGCGTCAGCCGTATATTGCCCCGGCTCAAGTCCGCTGCCTTCACTACCGAACGGGCCTGTGCGAAACTGGCCTCCTTGCACTGAGAATTTGTCCTGCCCCGTAACATTAGTTATTTTGGAGGTGACGGAGACGAGTCCTTCAGTGCCATCCGGCAAGTTGGTCTCGCCAATGACGGTGGGACGACGGCCCGGATCAGCATTAACGGTCAAGCGTAAGACGACACCATCCTTCAGTGGAGGCAGACTCGGTGCCGACGCGCCCGGAGAAGCTGTCGGAGTTGTTGTAGGAGTTGCGGCAGTTTGCTCTTGATTCATCTGATTAGAATTTCGCGTCTCCTTCGATGAATCGCACGCTATAACGAGAAAGGCACAAATGAGGATTGTGGAAAGCAAATTTGTTTTCTTCATGAGGATTTACAGCAACTCAATTTCTAAAAAGAATCAAGTTATCAATCGACAGAGGAGCAGTTTACTATTTAGTCCAGTTCGGGGAAAGCTTTTTGAGCCTGACGCTTCCGATGATTGGCACAACTATCAGGGTGAGCGGCGTACCCATTAGCAGCTAAGCGGGGAGCGATGCCTACGGCTGTATGCACGGCACCCCGCCGGGAAGCGTAGGGCGTAGATGTCCGGCAGTTCCCTCAACTCCTGCTTCATCTCGCTCAACTGCCGGAGCAGAGTTCCCGCCCGCCGCCTCTTAGTGCCGCCGAGCGCCGCTATATCGCAGGTGAAAGGCGATTCCGTAGGCTTGTTTTTCGCTTGGTTCCCCATTGCGGTTTAACCCTCTAGATCAATTCGAATACTCTTTCCCATCCATCCACCCCTATGAAAAGGAATATCTTTTGAAAATGACCCGCATCGTCGTCGAGACTCTCAGCCGCGTACCGGGCGACGTCGTCGAACTTGAAGGTGGGCGTCTCCACAGGAGTGTTATATGCGAAAGCGTTGAAGTCGTAATGGACGAGAAGATCTATTTCCTCTAATCCAACTTTAACGCAGAGATCTCTATATCGCTCGTCATTCTTTATTCGATCCAACAATTCACGAAGTGGCTCAAGCATTTCCTCCGGGGCGAAAGCGCCGCCCCGTGCCGGAAAGCCGATCCAATCAACCACAAAGGCGGCAGATCCTGCTTCCTCATGTTCGTCAAACTTCTTAAGTGGACGGTATGGGAAGAACCGGATCCCGTTGAGATACTTCCCAAGCATTGGGTAAGAGGAGAAATCATTGCAGTGGTCGGTTAGCTCGACATCCCAAGCGGGCTTTTCCGCCCATGCACGGTCAGCCTCTTCAATGAGCTTGAAGAGTTGATCACGGAATTCGTCCACGTCTTGAGACCGCATCCGGCTTCCCAATTTGGGGCTGAGCCAAAGCTTTCGAATGAACCGGTATCTGTTGGCGGGCTGTTTCCCTATCGCCTGAAGAAGCGACTCCTCGATTCTCTCTTGGAGCTTGGCGTCACCAATCTGCTCTTGATGAATCCACCCCTTAAGCTCGACACCGATGCGCCTTCCGGAATCGGTGACACAGACGATGTCGGGGCGCTCATGATCCGGAGGGTCTGGTCTTGCTATCCCGGTGGCGGCGTACCATTCATTTATTGAGAACCACTCGCGGATCGGTTCTCCTGCAAAATCGGGGCTCGCTTTCAGGAAGGCTTCAAAGATTAATTTTTCTGACTTTTCGTTTCCCATCTTCAAGGCGTAAGAGCTTTAATCACATATACCGGCAACCACGTAACTGACAACGGGGATTATTATACCTTCTTGCGCCGCATGAACTCTTTGATTCGATTTGTCAGATTGGGACTTTGCTCCAAGTGCGCGGCTTGCTGGTCATGGCAGATGCCGACGACGGACATCCGGTCATAACTTTTGCCCGTCGGCTGTGATATGTCGATGAACAATATCCCTACATCACCGTGTAGACTTTCCCTTTGTGGGAACTCATACAGGAGCTTCATCGTGCTTCGATTCGGCCCACGAAAAAGAGGGTTATTCTGAGTTCTTTTCCGACCGTAAGCCTTAACGATCACGGCCAAGTAATTGCGATAGAAGCCGAGATCATCCCGCTGCTTATTAGCCTGCAAGACGGCGTCTTTGATGTCGAGCAGCTTACTGACATCGTCCTCTTCCTGATTAAAGGCTACGACTTTGACCGCCTTGCATTGAATGGCAATCGCTTGATCCGCCCGATGCTCGCCGCAGATCAGAATATCAATGTCGCCGGGTTTCTTCTGCTGGTTTTCGATGACGGGCTGCTTGACTGAGTAAGCGATGAAGGAATCTCGACCAACTCCCAACACTCTCAGCAATAGATCGCTTGCCGGCGAGCCTAACAGCCACTTAATTATCGCTTCTTCTCCCTCTTTGGTGACATTGCCTTCCTCCACGTTCTCGTAGTCGTCAAAGTATTTGATCGAAGAACCGGCGGGGATGATAGTTCCGGCTTGGAACGTATGGGAATCAAAAGCAATTGTTTGGAACGCTAATAGCTTCCTCATGTTACTTGTTTACGGGTTGAGCCAGTAATCAGCGGGAACTACTCTAACCGAGGAAATCGGGTGTGGTATTGACTTGAGTATCAACGCTTCTTTCTCGCGGATGAACGTTTACGCTCAACCCCTTCATGTTTCACCGGAGAAGGAAGCTTCCCGGAAGGCAGGTCCCGGTCATCCCGGCAGATGGCCTCAAGGTAGAGATTCCCGGCCTCACTATAGGCAATCAAGACGGTTAGATTGGGCTCCATCGCGCCCCTCTCGAATTTGCTAATCCGATCCTGCGGCAACTCTTTTTCGGTGAATCCGAGTCGCTTGATCATCTCGACTTGAGTGAGTCCGCCGTCAATTCTTTTTCTAATATCGAGCAGCTTTTCGGCAAGCCGTGAAGGCTTCGGTCGCGGTCGCTCTCCCATTAGGTTTCCTCCCTAACGGGCAGAGTCAAAAGAAATGGAACGCACCGCGCCTTGATAAATAGTAGAATTCTACTTATTCTTACTTCGCATTTAGTGGATGCCGGACTTCTCAGGTGGTGAGACGGTCGGCTTCCTTTCATTACTCCTGTGGTTGAGCCGCTTGGATCACGAGCGTGTGCTCCCGCTTTATCAAAGCTTGACGGTTTTAGTGTACCTGAATCTGGTCAGATCGTGTTCCATTTCACGCTAGAGTCCGTCTATTTGTAAAGCCTCATTCGGCGGCCTATCACTCTTCTGTTCAGCTTGGCCCTCAAGCAGAAGTGTGGTCACGAAATGAAAACCAAATCCTCGCCTGTGATATTTTCGCTGCTTTTTGCGATGCTGTGTCTTGGCATCTTCACGCCCGTCCACGCACAGCAGACCTATCCGCCGTCGGAGACTGTCACATACCTTGACTTAGACGGAAACACTCATACGCTGAAAGCCTTCAGCGGCAGGCACATCCTGTACGCCCTCCCGGATACTTGGATCGACGGCAGTCTGCAATCTCTCTCACCAATAGAACTGAGTATGCTTATTGAGCGAACGGATCTTCTCTACGAGAAGATGATGGATGTAGTCGCGGGAGAGCCGCGCGGCGATGGTCTAATGACGATAGCAGTTGTCCCGCTTGCGGGTGAAGGCGGAGCACCGGGCACCGCGCTCCTCGGTGCCAAGAGATTAGAGATCGCCACTACCCAACTGGCAGCGACCAAGGAGGCTCTCGCTCAGGGAACTCTATCTGAGACCATCCTTCACGAGGTAGCTCACACCTTTGATCTTTACAGGAATTACCTCAGCTACTACCCCGATTCGTCACACAATTGGACGGACTTCTGGATAGCTTACTCCCAATACCTGCTGCGTTTCGGCGATTATCGTTCAAACCCTGAACTTGTTCTTCAGGAGAAGATTTACCAGTTCACGAACCGTTGGGATCGGAGGGCGAACAGTGCCTCTTAGACACAATGCGTGAAAAATGGAGGGGGCTGCGAAGGCGAGGGCATCCCTGCAAATAAAGCATACGCTGGTCTGCTGCTGCGCTACGCACGGCTGCACGGCGCAGAGGCGGTCAAAAGAGCCTTGGAGTTTTATAAAACCTATGAGGCGACACACGACGCGAATGAGATATTTACGTTCACGCCTGAGCAGAAGAATGATCTCCTAGCAGAAGCACTCTCTTACGGAATCAATCTCGATGTTAGTCGAGAGCTTGATACGTGGTATTGGCCGCTTTCTGCTGCTATGAGGGATAAGCTACGACAGACCTATCCTGCTCAAAACCCGAACACCGTTGATGCTGATAATGACGGCTGGAGCCCGGTGAGAGGAGATCTTAACGATCACGACCCTTCAGTCCATCCGGGCGCGGTAGAAGTAATCAATGGCAAGGATGATGACTGTAATGGCTTTGTTGACGATGTAGCTCGAACAGCCAGTCCGACTCTCTTTTCTCCGCCAGCGCGCCTCACCGGCCACCTGTTGCCCGGCCAGACGCATAGTTACCGATTCACCGCGACTGGAACGCTGGTGATACGGCTGCACCAGCCGTCAGGAAACTGGAGCGGCTTCGTCAGTATTAAGCAGGAAGGGACGATCACCGCGCCCTTCAACTTCGGTTTGAGCGCCACCGAGCCGTCGCTACGCACCTTCACCCTCTCCGGCTTAGGCCCTTGGCTGCTCGATGTCAATTCAGTGGCCGGAGGTGAGGGCGATTACGATGTCGTACTCTCCTACCCGCCCACGCAAGGTGAAAACAGCGGTGATGTTTTCGCTCTGCCTTTACGTGCCACTGCATCACCTTCGGCCCACACACTCTCCCCCGGTGGCCTAGCTCGCGCCGTGGTCATATTGCCGAGCGTGAGTACCGTAGAAGCTGACGCTAGACCGGATTCGGGCGGCAACTGGCCGGCCATGCTCTCCGGGCTGGAAGTGACTGTTGACGGCCAGCCCTCGATGATGGTCGCAGTCAGGGCCGCGAGTAATAGATATACAATTGACTTTGTAGTCTCGCCTCAAGTCACAGCTACAACGGGCGGGCGAATGGTGCCCGTCATAGTTCGTCATCTTCCGACGGGGGCGCAATGGTCTTCTCCCGGAGTGGCTCTGCGTGACAGTGTTCCCGCCCTTTGGCCGTTTGTTCTTGAATCGCCGACATTCCTCTCTTTCTCCGAGACGAGAAGGGCTCGCGCGGACGGCTCGACCAGAGTGCTAGTGTTCGTTTCTGGCCTTGGAAATCGTGGAACTGAGACAACCCGTCTGATCGCGGAGTTGCCGGACGGACGCCGCTTCACCCTGCCTGTGGAATACGCAGGCCCGATGGCGAATTTCCCCGGCGTCCAGCAAATCATCTTCAAGCTCGACTCAGCCCTTGCAGGCTCGACGAGTGTGCTGCTTTCCGTAGAAGGCAGTGAAGGCGAGCAAGTCACTTTACCAATTCAATAGAGAGTCAGAGAGGAACCATCCGATGAAAAAGCTCCGAAGTCTTCTATGGCCCACAATTCTGATCTGCTGTCTGTTGCTCTTTAGCTCAGCCTGTGGTGGCAGAGGCAAGAATCCGGTCGTCGGCAAATGGGTTGAGACTACGGATTCTGCGCATCAGATTGTCATCACAGAGCAGGGTGATACTCTAATTGTGGAAGAGAAAAACACAAAGATGCCTGACCTTAACAGTAGGTCTCTGGCCACGTACAAGGATGGGGTGCTTCGTCTTGAGAGCGGCTTCGGGCGTCCCACTATGTTCTACGATGCGGCGAAAGACCGCTTAACCGGACAATCAAATCTCGGCAAGGTGGAATTCAAGCGACAGTTATAAAATGCCGGGACATTTCAACCACGCTTTTCTTCTACTCAAGGCACTTTTTAGAAAATTTGAGTGCCCATTTTGGGCATTGCTCAAAGTTGTCTTTAGCCGATTACGCTTGGTTTAGATTTTAGCTCTCCTTTTTTCCTAGCAAGCTTTATAAAATCAGCAATTAGTTGTATCGAAACACATATCAATAGTATTTCTACAAAGACAAACGCGGTGTTAACCCCATCATAATTGAGCAGCCTCGCGCCAATTCCAGAACCTAAACTAATTGTCGAATTGTAGAGAATCCTGATTGTATCTTTGACGAAAACGATTGCTAAACCAACAGAGATTAATACTAAAGGAAGGGCGCGTCGTTTCATGATTAAGTTTACGGTACTTAAAGGACCTGCACATTGCTCTTTGTATTGTGGAACTTCCATATTGATTCCACGCGATATATCTGGATACCAAAGCCCATATAATACAGCAATAATCGCTACTAAAAGACTTGCAGAAGATAAAAGGTCAGCCATTACGTACGCCCTCCATCCATCTCGAAACATTTTTGGAGAACAGCCAGTGAGGCTTTATCTAGCTTATATTTTGCCCCTGATGTTCTTTCAAGCAATGGGACTCGGCCATCATCCGCTAATAACTGGTTCAAAGCCTCTAATACCCTTTGGTTTTTAATCATCACTTCTATAGGCTCGGAGGAATTAGGGGCTATGGCTTGGAGCACGGTTATACAAGCTTTGCGCACATGATCTTTAAGCTCAAAGGCTTTCTTCTCAAGCACAGCACGGAGCAAAGAGCGAGCTTGACTACGTGTGAAGTGAAAAAGACGAGCTACAGTAGCCTCGTCTGGTATGTTACCTTCATAAGCAGCCAAGATTATCTGAAGAAGTCGCTGCTCACGAGTATCTACAGCCATACGTAAAGACATATTGCCGCAAAACATTTCTATATACTCAAGAAGCGCGGCTTTGCCGTAGATTGAGAGATACTTTGAGAGTTCTGATGATTTGCAGCCTAAGACATCAGCTAACCTAGCTGTAACTTCATCATCTACGTCCATCTTAAATCGAATTTCTATTGTGGAGTTTGACATATACTTATTATGGATTGATCTGGCTTTGCCTGCGAAATATCATCTGCCCACAAATAGCATCAGAACTGTAAATCAGCCTATTAATTCAGGGCTGAGCAATGAGCAGACAGTGCCGCTAGTGAGCTTGCTTACGTCCGTTGAGCCGACGTAAAGCCCGGCGAGTTACCCAAATATAAAAAGAGACCATAATGATGCCTGCCACAACCAACCAGAGCCACCAAGGACCGGAGCTAGTTGCGGACGTGGAATCGTTGGATATAGGACTCGGAGTCGCTGTCGGGCTAGGCGATGGAGTCATATAAGCCCCTGATGTACCGCCAGCACCGCTCGGTGTGGGAGTTGGTGTAGAAAGTTGCAGTGGTGTAGCAGTCGGAGTTATTTCAGGCGTCGGTGTAGGAGTCCCATCACCGCCGGAATCATCAGACTTACCCGTATCGGGTGGAGGTGACCCGGACGTAGCTGCCCCGCTGGTAGACTGAGTTGATTGTGCAGCAGTAGGCCCATTAGTTTGCGGGATTGTGGACCGGGTATCCAAGGTTGGAGGGTTAGGTATAGAAGTAGGGGTTGAAATACTAGGTACGGTGACAGGACGAGTAATTGTCGGAGGCATAACTGGAGGGGCAGTCACGGTCCGTATTTGGCATAATACTTCATCGGTGTTTAAGAGAGTCGTACCAATCAAGAAGGTAATCGTGAGAAGATAGAAGAGTGTTTTTGGTCGCATAATGCAAATGCACCTCGTGGTTGGATTACCGTGAGAAAGAGGTTTCCACATTGGAGCGATTCTCAAGAGCGAGGCGAATCGTCAGGAGGAAAGCGAGGATCGCATAGGCGCACACTATCCCTCTCAGAGATAGAAGTCAATCCTAAGAACAAGGGCTTTACCCCAACGCCAAGATTCCACGAAAAGTAAGTTGATTTCCCAAAAGTTCATTCGAGGAAGTATTACGCTGTCGGGAGTTGTTTAAGACTTCCAGAGGCGATGCTACTTGCGAGCCATCTTACCGCACAGCGAGCTTCGATGCCTTGCTCGGCTGCGCCGTCATTGAAACTTAGACTTTTCAAATGAGTTCCGGATTAACAACGCGATTTGCAATGTTCAAGATTTCATCAAACCGACGATTGCGAAAATCGAGATAAGTAGGGGCATCGAAAACCAGTTTCGAGGGATCGGACGCCATATCAGCCAGCAAGAGATGTTTCTCTATATCAACCCCTCCGGATTTTAGCCGACCAAAATAGCTTGCGGGCAGTTCAGCACGCTTTCGCTGATTATCTGTTGCTCCAATAAAACGAAAGTTACCAATATGATTGATGTCACTGCCGGTGAAACCAAGGCGAGTTCGCAAAGCATGCTGAGGATATATGTGATCGACGTGAGGTTCATTTCCCTTATACTTAACGTTGAATGGCGCTGTGCCCATTCTGTCGACATATATAAGATTAAGAATTATAAAGCGTAAACGATTCTCCTTTAGATGCCACGATTGAAGTTCTACCGACGAACCTCTGGACTTGCGAATATAATCTTTGATTTCTTCTAGGGGGAAGCCTTTGCTTTGAGGTTTGCCAACGATTCCATGCAGAGCATTAACAAGCGCATCGGTACTTTGTGAGTACCATCCAAACAGTTGCGCTTTGTAGTGATAAGCTCTCATAAAGACTCGGTTTTGTTCATCAGGGCTAGGATTATGGAACAGATAGTCGAACAGCGGTATGAAGCTGTTATATGATCTGATGACTTTGTCGGCATATAATTTTAGATCCTGCTCGATGAAGTCTCGCAGTTCCATGAAAGCGCGTTCGGCTTTATCCCAACTCGCCTCGATTTCAGTAAGAAGAGTTTCGCCCGCGCTTCCCGTGAATTTTTCTGGATTTGCTTCGGCCCCTCTACCATGTGCGACTAAAAGGCATTTAAGTGGGAACGTTTTATCGAACTGTAAATTAGTGCCATTGAGAAGCTCCGTTGTATTCTCGATTGCCTCTTCAACGTCAGCCCATCCTTCTTTCATGACAGCGAACATTAAATCTGAAGCGTCCAGCTTTGTTCCGCCTGAATTCACCCTCACGAAAATATCAAGAATCTTTTTGTAGCTGAATTCGTTCGCAACACCGTCTAGCTCTTGCACCCAAAAATATTTTTCCTCACGTAACAGCGAGACAAGTTGGCTGATGTTACGACGAACTCTTCTCTGCCGGGCGCGCTCTTCTTCCGGTTCCTCTGCCAATAAATCGTCGAGTTGTTCGTTAAGCTCATCGGCTAGTTCTTCAGCGTTTTTTTGCTCATCCTTCGAGAGAAGGTCAGCGATTCTGTAATTAGGTAAGGCAGGTCGGCTTGCCGTAAAGGTTACACGGTAGAGCAAATCATCATTGATCAGGTTGTCGCCGCTCGTAATGTCAAGATAAGCATCCTGCCTCCCCGAACCATCTTGAGCTTCAGTCCCGCCCTTGAAGAGAGCGTATAAAGTCTGAATCCGCTGCTGTCCGTCTAGCACAAAAACTTTTTCGATATTAGGCGCGCTTTTGATATGGTCATAAAGATCACTAAGATCAGCATCCCAATCAATGACATCCATGAAGCGCCGTGCCTTAATCCCATCTTTCGTCCGCCAAAACAATAATGTCTGAATGGGATAGTTGCGCATCAGGCTGTCGAATAGCTTGACCATTTGATCTTCTTCCCACACGAAAGGCCGCTGAATATGCGGTAGAAAAAGTTGAGTATTAACGTCTTCGATTATTCTGAAGAGTGACCGTGGCTTGTAACTCATCAACTGCCTCCATCCGAGTATGTCTAAGTAACTACCTTACGCAGAAGCTGCAAGCTTCGGCCACCAAAGGGCACCGGAGAAGCTTTGCCGGAATTATGGCCTGCCGGAGTCAGTGGCTCAGTGTCTGACTGCCGGAAGGTGAGGGATTCGGCGCATCCGTCCGTGGCTTTCCCTTTCGGGCTGTCTCATTTCCATTTTGAGATTCACGCCTCGCGCCTCATTACACATATCAAAATTCAATTTAGTTTTTTAATAAATGCTAACGGATCTGAGCCAATTGCCTCCATAAATTCCAGAAACTCCACGACATCCAAGCGGCGTGTTCCGCTCTCGCATTTGGATACGTAAGATTGGGGGCGTCCCAACCTTTCGGCCACGGCCTCTTGAGACAATCCTGACTTTCTGCGAGCTTCAATAAGTAAATCGCTAAAACGTCCGTATCGTGTCTTCAAATGCCTCTTCATTAGAACTCCGGAGAGAGCCCCCATGCCATTGAGCGATTTCGTCAATAGCATCTCTATTGACGGTTTCCTTCAATGGAAAATAAAACAGGTGAAAGCTCTGCCTTAATGTAAAGCCAATTTTAGAAGCTCTAACTGTCCGTCGGTAATTGATGTCAACATTCTAGACAAAATGCTTGTTTTTAAGAGATTTTTACTTGTTTTCGGATTTCGCGCTTTGTGCCCGAAAATTTATACTTTTGCCACTTATATGCTCGACAAAATTCAGCCTAATTGCTCGAATTTCGCCTCTAAGTCATTGATAATTGGTTGGTCGGTTCACACTTTTCCCACGACCTGACATAAGATGATTGATAATAAATGATGGCTGTTCTTTGACCCTGAAAGGGTCACATACAATAGCCGGGGGCAAGCGGTAGCGCCGCCCCCGGCTATTATGTTCATCCCCTTCGGGGATGATTACCAAAACCCTTTGTCAATGACAAGCTAATTCTTAATTTCCCGTGTTTCTGGGAGGTGGTGGGTCGCGCGGGAGAGGCTGCGGCAGATTCGCCAGCGCGTAGGCCAGCACGGCCATTGCGGCGGCGTTCTCTGCCAGCTCGCGCGGCACGACCTTGTCGAGTGTGTCGGCGGCTGTGTGATGGTAGTTGAAGTAGGTGCGCGTATCCTGCCAGAGACCGAAGGCGGGCACGCCCTGCGCCGCGATGACCGAGATGTCGGCTTCCGTTCCCTCTGTTCTCTTGATCAATCCTGAGCCCTGGCTTTGCAGAATTTCTGAGATGGGAGCGAGCATTGGTAAGACGCCCGGATTAACTTTCGCCTCGAAGCCGAGCGGGTGACCCGCTCCTCGATCACTCTCAATGGCGGCGTAATGATTTAAGAGTTCCGCCGCGTGCATTTCGGCGTAGGTGCGTCCTCCGACCAATCCATTCTCTTCGTTCATCCACGCGATGACGCGGATAGTGCGCCTCGGACGCAAGCCCAACTGCTTGAGAAGCTGCGCCGTCTGCATGGCGACGGCCACTCCTGCCGCGTCGTCAATCGCGCCCGTCCCCAAATCCCACGAATCCAGATGGCCTGAGACGATCACAACTTGCTCAGGCTGTTCGCTTCCCTTGAGGTCTGCGACGACGTTATAGCTGACGGCATCAGGCAATTGCTGCGGCGTCATGGTCAGGTGAAGTCGCACCCTGCCTTCCCCGACAAGATGTGCGATTAAGTCTGCGTCTTCCGAGGAAGTCGCGCCCGACGGTATGCGCGGCGCATCCGGCGCGTAGCGCATCGCGCCCGTGTGCACCAGGCGATTTTGAGAAGCTCCTGCGGAGCGAACCAACGTAGCGACTGCCCCGAGCCTTGCCGCCGCGCTCGCACCTGCTCCACGATAGCCGACCACCTGCCCGTAAGCTTCGCCGCCGAATCCTTGAGCCGCCATTTGCCGGTCGAACTTGACGTTGTAGAGGACAATCTTGCCCGCAACCTTTTCGTGCCCCAGAGCCTGTAGCTCTTGAAAGTTGTTGACGACGACTACTTCGGCGGTCAGCCCTTCGGCTGGTGTCGCCACGCTCCCGCCGAGCGCGGCGAGCACAACCTTCTGCGTTGTCTGCGGAGACTGTCCCGGAAATTCTACAAGCTCGCCCGTCTCAATGCCGCGTACCCAGTGTGGCACCATCAACTTTTCCAGCTTAACTTCCAGCCCCAGCCGCCGCATCTCGTCGGCCACATACTCGACCGCTTTTTGCGCCTGCGCCGATCCGCTCAAACGCGGCCCGATATTGTTGGAGAGATGCGCGACTTGCCTGTAAGCATAATCGCTGCCGAGCGCCGCCTCCTGAATCCGCTTGAGTTCCTTGAGCAATTGCGGCGAATAGAGATTCTGCTGCTGATTCTGTCCCTGCTGAGCGGTAAGCGGCTGGCTGGCTGAGAAAAGCAACGCGATGGCGAGCAAGCAACTGACGGAAGAAAATCGTTTATTCATATTCGATTTACCTTTGACTGTGGGGAATTTCATCAGCTTAAAGATTCTCAATCGGCACAGGCTCTACTTCGTCGGCCAACTCAAAGCCGAAGACGCACGAGTAGAAGTAAATCTCGCCGTCGAGCGCGCGTTTGATGTTCTCGGCGCGACGAAAGCCGTGCTGCTCGCCTGCGAACGGAACGTAGGCGACAGGCAAACCCTTCGCACGCAGGGCTTCAACCATCATCTCTGCCTGATTCGGCAGCACGACCTTGTCCTCCAATCCTTGAAAGAAGATGACAGGACAGGACAGTCGATCAACGTGGTGAATGGGCGAACGTTCACGGTAGAGGTCTGCGCGCTCAGGATACGGCCCGATCAAGCCGTCCAGATAGCGCGATTCAAACTTGTGCGTCTCTTTCGCCAGAGCCTCGCAATCGCTCACACCGTAATGGCTCGCGCCTGCCTTGAAGCGGTCGGTGAAGGTTAAAGCGCAGAGCGTCGTATAGCCGCCCGCGCTTCCTCCCGTAATCATCAAGCGCATCTCGTCAGCCTCTCCGCGCTCGACTAAATAACGCGCCCCGTTCGCGCAGTCGTTCACGTCAACGATTCCCCAGGTGTCTTTGAGTCGCTGCCGGTACTCGCGCCCGTAGCCAGTGCTTCCGCCGTAGTTGACATCCATCACAGCGATGCCGCGACTCGTCCAATATTGAATGCCGAGCGCGAGCGTGGTCGTCGCGGCGGAAGTCGGCCCGCCGTGACTCTTGACCAGGAGCGGAGGTAATTCCCCTTCCGGCGCGCGATAATCGCGGTTGCGCGGCGCGTAGAAGAAAGCATGAGCCGTCTGTCCGTTCTCAGTTGGAAATTCAACGGGCTGCGGGATTGAAAAATAGCCTGGATCAATCTGAAGCTCATTCGAGCGGCGCAAAGTTTCCGTTTGGCCTGTGCTCAAATCCAGTCGAACGATTGATGCAGGCGTCGTCGGCGAACCGCCGCGAAACACGGATTGACCTTTCGCGGCGCGCACGGAGGTGATGTCCGTATAAGGCGTCTCAATCGTTTCGAAGTCACGCGTGCGCGTGTCGAGGCTGGCGAGGCGCGCGCTTCCCTTTTCGATATACGCGCAGATGATTCGCTCAGCCGATTCAAACGCAAAGGACGACATGCCTAAGCCCCACTGCGGCATTCCGAACTCGGCCTTCATCTCGTGCAGGGCTTCCGCGCTGCCATCTTCCTTTTGACGATAGAGATTCCACCAGCCGCTTCGGTCGGAGACGAAATAGAGCGTCCCGTCCGGCGACCATTCCGGCTGAAAGATTGATTCATCAACTCCACCCGCCACACGTTTAGCATGTGAAAGCGACCCGTCCGAGGCTACTTCTCCGACCCACAATTCCGTTCCGTCCCAGGGCATGTTGGGATGATTCCAGGTCAGCCATGCGAGATGCTTCCCGTCCGGGCTCAGGCGTGGTGACGAATAGAAATCATTTCCCGAAACAATCACGAGAGCATTATTGCCGTCTTCCACATTGATGCTAACCAGAGTGTTGACGGCTTCGCCCACACCCGTGTGGTCTTCGCGCACGCAGATTAAGCGCCCACGCTTTTTGTCAACGATGGGGTCTGCGTAACGCATAGACACTTCGGGCGTGAGCGCAACGGGCTCGGAATTTTGAGACTGTTTGTAGAGACGCTGGTCATCGAAGTTTGAGAAATAGACTGTTCCATCCGCGACCGTGTAATCGCCGCCACCGTATTCGTGAACACGCGTTCGCGCGTTGAAAGGTTTTGGAGTCACGTCTGCCGTCTGGCCTTCCGGTGCGCGCCGGACAATGACGCACCGCCCTGCTTCGGAGGGGCGCATCTCAATCCAGTAAACGTCAAGCCCATCGAGCATGGCCTGACCGACTCCGATTGAGCCTTTGACGATCAAATCCGAAGTGATGGGCGATTTCCAAGAGCCATACGGCACGACCTGTGTCTCAGCCATTCTCTGTCTCCTTCGAGTTGTGAAAGGGTTCGAGGCGATGATACAGGGAGTTACCGAACTGTCAAACGCTCAGCGCGTGAGGGCGACGGCGATTTCTGCCGCCACCCGCGCATTATTTTCCAGCAGCGCGATGTTGGCACGAAGCGTTGCGCCGTCGCTTCTCTCGGCCATGCGCGAGAGCAGAAACGGGGTCAACTCACGCCCGTTGATATTTCTCTTCGCAGCTTCCGATAGTGCTTCATCCAGAATTTTCTGCAACACGTTCGCTTGAATTTCCACATCTTCAGGCACGGGCACACAGACGAGCGTTGCGCCCTCCAATTTAAGCGCGCGCCGGGCAGCGGCAATCCTTGCCACCTCTTCAGGTGAATCCGCACGCACGTCAATGGGGAGCCCGCTACGCCTCGAATAAAAAGCAGGCATTTCGTTTATGCCGTAGCCGACGACCGTGATGCCGTGCGTTTCGAGCCATTCGCGTGTCGCCGGAAGATCGAGAACGATTTTCGCGCCAGAGCACACAATCACCAAGTGGCTGCGCGCCAGTTCCGGCAAATCGGCGGACACGTCCGGCACGAGCCCTCTATGTACACCGCCGATGCCGCCTGTGGCGAAGACCTCTATTCCGGCGCGCTCGGCAATCCACGTGGTCGTGGCGACAGTCGTTGCTCCGTCCCAATGGTTGGCCACCGCCACGGGCAAATCGCGGCGGCTCAGCTTGTGTATCTCTTCGCTCCGGGCAAGATGTTCGAGTTGGTCATCATCGAGCCCGACGTGCAGCACGCCTTTAAGAACGGCGATTGTCGCGGGCACACAATTGCCATCGCGCACTATCTGCTCGACCCTGTGCGCCGTTTCAAGATTAACGGGGCGCGGCAATCCGTGCGCGATGACTGTGGATTCGAGCGCGACGACCGGGAGATTTCGAGCGAGCGCAGTCTCGACTTCCTCTTTGAGTTGGAAGATGTCAGGCACGCCCCTTTTTCCCCTTTTGTCCGCGCGCTTGTTTGCGTTCATTCTCGTCCGGGGTTTTCTCCCCCTTCTCTTTCGCTTCGGGGTCGCCTGCTTTCGCCGCCGCGTTTTCGATTTCGGAGTTGACCTCGCCGCCGATGAGAATCGCCAGCCCTGTGAAGTAGAACCAGAGCATCATGATGATGAGCGCGCCCAAGCTCCCGTAGGTGGCGCTATAGGAATTAAAATATGAAAGGTAGGTCTTGAAACCGAAAGAGACCAGCAGCCAGAGCGCGACGCCGATACAAGCGCCCGGCGTGACCCACTTCCATTCCTGCTCTTTAAGGTCAGGCGCAAAGTAGTAGATGAGATTGAAGCCGAGCAGAATGAAAAAGAGGATGATCGGCCATTGCACGATCTTCCAGGTAACCTTGAAAGCCTCGCTCAGACCCGCCCAGTTGGCGACGGCATCCGCTATTTGAAAGCCGTAGAGCAAGAGTGCGAGCGCTGACACGATCAGCAGCGCGAGGGCAGCAGTCAGGCCGGTGGCGATCAGGCGAGTTTTCCAGTATGGGCGCGACTCCTTAACGTTGTAAGCGGTGTTGAGAGTCTCGCTGATCGCGCCCATGCCGTTTGACGCGGCCCAGATTGTCGCCAGCAAGCCGAAAGATATTTTGCCCGCGCCCGCCGAATTGCTTAACTCCTCAACGGTTGACTTGACGAGGTCACCCGCTGAAGAGGGCATCACCTCGCCGAGGTAAGCAATCAGGTTATTGCGTAGCTCCGTGCCCTGGTCGGCGAAGATTCCCAGCAGCGCCATCATCACGAGCAGCAGCGGAAAAAGCGCCAGCAAAAAATAGTAGGATAATTGCGCCGCGCGTCCCCAGACATCATCCGCGTTCATCTCATTCCAGACGTGCTTGCCCAGTTGCTTCCAGGTCAAGCCGCCGAACCCCCACATCGAAGCTTTTGCCTGAGCCATCATCATTCTCCTTCAACGACCGATTATGCGACATCTCCCACAGTTTTGAACACGGAAAAGCAAGAACCGGGCCGCGTAGAGTAAGGCAAAAGGATGAGGCATGAAGCGCTGCTTGACAGTCTTGACTTCATCTCTTAGGATGACACTTCGCCGACGGCAAGTGAAGTTGTTTGCCTGAAGGCACGTATGTCAATGGTAGACGGCCACCCTTACAAGGTGGAGGTTGGGGGTTCGAATCCCTCCGTGCCTACCAACAGAGATTGACAATTCAGTTTCCCTGCGGAGTCGTAGTTCAGTTGGTTAGAACGCCGGCCTGTCACGTCGGAGGTCGCGGGTTCGAGTCCCGTCGGCTCCGCCACTTGTAAACGCGCGTCTGATTCGTTAGGCGCGCGTTTATTTACTTTTACAGCGACTTTGCAGCCGTTCTCAGGTGAAGAAACTGCGCCTATTCCGCCTTGTTACGCCCTATCTACTTCCTTGAGTCCCCACAAAATTCCCCCCGCTGTAATTTTCTTGACGATAGTCATTACTGTGTAGCATAAGCCGATGAAGACACCTTTGGCTTGAATTCATCGGGTCGAAGTTCTTATCAACGGGTCCGAGAGCTGTCACTTGGACTCCCTGCCAGCTATTCAAATCAAACGACCTTGATTAAGAATCTATAGCTAGGAATCAGCTTCACTGAGCAAAATTCCATCTTGCAATATTACGCATATTGCGTAATCATGTACGCAATATGCGTAATATTCGTCCCATTGATGCTCTATTTTCCAAAACCCGCAGGGAGCTTCTTGCGGCGATTTTCGGGCAGCCCGAGCGGTGGTGGTACTTAAGTGAGCTTGCGGAGCATTTGAACACTACACCTTCGAGCTTACAGAGGGAACTCAAATCGCTTGTTTCAAGTGGCATCCTGCGACAGCGTCGAGATGGCAAACGTACCTATTTTCAAGCCGAGAAGGAATTGCCGATCTTCGATGAACTCCGTACCATTTTCATGAAGACGCTCGGCGTTGCGGACACACTGAAGAATGCCCTTGCAAAATTCGGTGACCGGATTCGCTGCGCCTTTATTTATGGATCGGTCGCGCGCCACGAGGATCACGCACTAAGCGATGTTGATCTGATGGTCATCGGCTCGGTCGGACTCTCTGATTTATCACCTACTCTGCGCATACTGGAGAAAAGATTCAAGCGGGAGTTTAATGTCAAGTGCTATTCCCCCGAAGAGTTCCGTAAGAAGGTGGAAGAGCATAATCATTTTGCCTTGAGCATTTTGAAGAAAGAGAGAGTTTTCTTGCAGGGAGATAAGAATGAGTTGGAAACCCTTGCTGGCAAGCCGAGCCGTGCAGCCGCATAAGACTAGCGTTAAAGAGATTGAAGGCATCCGCCAGCTTGTCAATCGCGATCTGGCCGACGCAGCAATAGAAGAACTCTCCGCCGACCGTCGTTTTGCGACCGCTTACAACGCAGTGCTGCAACTATCTAAGATGGCAATCGCCTGCGCTGGTTATAGAGTAACTATGGGGCCAGGACATCACCAGAAGACCTTTGAGGCAGTGAAGACAGCATTAGGGAAGCCGAGCGAGCCTCTGGCAGATTACTTTGAGACGTGCCGCCGTAAACGAAATCATATTGACTACGACGCCTCAGAAGTTGTCACGGACACGGAGGCACAGGAACTATTAGAGAAGGCCGAAGAGTTTCAAGAGATAGTCGAGAAATGGATAGTGAAGCATCATCCCGCTTTTAAGGCATAGGGAAAATTATTGGGCACTCCCTACCGCTTCCTCTTATGTCAGCAATTTTCTGGACACTAAAGTCAATGACGGCAACCCGAAGTGCATCCGCCCCCTGCCCGCGCAGCATAACAATCTTCCCCTTCAATTGAGCCACGTTTATTCAAACGTGGAAACGTCATAGGCGTTGAGCGTCGTGAAGTAATTTTCAAGGTCGCTTCAATTGAGCCACGTTTATTCAAACGTGGAAACATTCAGCATGAGAAGCATAAAGAGAGATTGATTTTATGGCTTCAATTGAGCCACGTTTATTCAAACGTGGAAACAGTCCGCATCGGGGCGGGGAAGATCATCAGGAAATGGGGGGCGCTTCAATTGAGCCACGTTTATTCAAACGTGGAAACTGCAGCGAAGCAGGCACAGTTCGCTAAAGTCAGCGAGCTTCAATTGAGCCACGTTTATTCAAACGTGGAAACAGTTGTTAGAAAATCTTGCTAGTGACGACGACGACGAGGCTTCAATTGAGCCACGTTTATTCAAACGTGGAAACAACAACCTTTTGCCTGATGCGGTTGACGGTGTGTTGCCGGCTTCAATTGAGCCACGTTTATTCAAACGTGGAAACTGGCTATCAGCAAAGCGGTAGTATCATTCTGCTGCAATGCTTCAATTGAGCCACGTTTATTCAAACGTGGAAACCGATTGCGGCGCAGAGATACTCCCATCGCCACCTGTAGCGCTTCAATTGAGCCACGTTTATTCAAACGTGGAAACCGCACTTCATAATGAGCGCCTTCTTTATCCCCGATTTGCTTCAATTGAGCCACGTTTATTCAAACGTGGAAACGCGTCGTCCATCACGCCAGGATCGCCGCCCAGTTCTTCGGGCTTCAATTGAGCCACGTTTATTCAAACGTGGAAACCTCGCGTTCGAGAAGGCGACGGGGCTTCCTGGCTAATCGCTTCAATTGAGCCACGTTTATTCAAACGTGGAAACCCGATACGTGCGCGTTCAGCTAGGGATCATCGCGCCGGCTTCAATTGAGCCACGTTTATTCAAACGTGGAAACCAGCGAAATTCATCCAGCCCGTCGCGGATAATCTCCGCTTCAATTGAGCCACGTTTATTCAAACGTGGAAACCTGTTCCTATTGCAGGGCTATGAATGCGCTGCGCAATGCTTCAATTGAGCCACGTTTATTCAAACGTGGAAACGAAACGAGTGAGCTCTGATGAACTAGCTTGAAGAGGCTTCAATTGAGCCACGTTTATTCAAACGTGGAAACGTCTCAAAGAGACCAAGCCTCATGTTGACTACGAAGGATCGCTTCAATTGAGCCACGTTTATTCAAACGTGGAAACTTCACACCGAAACGCGATCATCTCCCGCATCTCCGGGCTTCAATTGAGCCACGTTTATTCAAACGTGGAAACGCCTGTTTGTCTGGCGTAGATGTCGGCCAGGATAGATTGCTTCAATTGAGCCACGTTTATTCAAACGTGGAAACGAGCGGCGTTGATTCGGAAGAAACCGCCTACATCATCGCTTCAATTGAGCCACGTTTATTCAAACGTGGAAACCATCCATCACCGTTGCACCAACTGAGCCGCGCTGCGCTTCAATTGAGCCACGTTTATTCAAACGTGGAAACAAGACCAGTGCTTGGTAATGGGGCGCGGCATAGCAGCTTCAATTGAGCCACGTTTATTCAAACGTGGAAACCGTGTGCGGACCTTTTTGGTCGTACCTCTAACCAGGAGGCTTCAATTGAGCCACGTTTATTCAAACGTGGAAACTACCGGCGAGTAGCGCGGCCAGTGCGAGCTTGATGTGCTTCAATTGAGCCACGTTTATTCAAACGTGGAAACGCTCACAGAACATCCATAAGACTTTTCGTTTTTGTTGCTTCAATTGAGCCACGTTTATTCAAACGTGGAAACGCCGTCTTCCTGGACGCCGACGAACTGGGCGGCTGGCTTCAATTGAGCCACGTTTATTCAAACGTGGAAACGCCTCGGCTGTAACTAGCCGCATACTATCAACTTTCCCTGTTGGATTCGAGCGGTACCGATTTGGATGTCGGACTGACATGAGGGTAACTTGTCGGATTGAGCTAAACATTTAATACGCCGCTGTTTAGGTGCTGCGAGCGCAAACCGCATTTATGAGCATTGGGTCAGTGCTCGCTTTAGCTTGCGCGAAGCTACTGATAACAAGCTAAACGATAATCGCACAACGCATGGAGGAGTTGTCAACTGTGCGACCGAGTGTTTGGATGCTGTTGGCTCCACGTTGTTCGGCAGGGCCTAGATTGACGATAATGATTTGGTCTTCGCGTGTGTTAATAACTTTGGTGAGGGCTTCGATCATCAAGATGCGCTCGGAGGCGGAGAGTTGACAATGGAAGACTGAGAGTTGCAAGGCGTCGCCGTAGCCACGCATCGTGCGATGCACGCGGCGCAGGCGTTTTGGATCGCTGATGTCGTAAGCGACCAGATATGTCAGGCGCATCGGTTAAGCTCCTTCACGCACTTCGGCCATGATGTGATTAGCGCGTACAGAACGCCGGGTAAAAGTTTATTTCGCCAGTGAGATGCCGTGCGAGTAGTCTGGCTTGCACCTCGAAGATACGGCGGTAGCTGATTGCATAGCCGAAATGCGGGTGCGTGACAAGCGTGTCCAAGCGTCTTTCGTATCCTTCGAGCACCTGCTTTCTGCCATGCGGAGTTAGCGCGCAGGCTCCAGCGCGGTTGATAAAATCCGTCGGGTGAACCTCACCGTTATTGATTAGATTAATGACGACGGAGTCAGCGACGAGCGGTCGGAATTCCTCCATGAGGTCAAGGGCTAGCGCGGGCCGTCCATAGCGCGGCTGATGATAAAAGCCCAGATACGGGTCTAGCCCGACGCCCACGAGCGTCGCCAACAAATCTTTCGCGAGCATTGCATAAACAAACGAGAGCAGGGCGTTGACGGGATCGCGCGGTGGGCGACGGTTACGCTTCGTGAAATCAAAGCGTGCCCAAGGTCGGCTATCCGGCGACGCAATGGTTGTCTCTACCTCGTACTCTGCGGAAGGAATTTCTTCTTCGAGCAGTTCGGTATCAAGTTCGCGCCCGCTGTTTGTTTTGAACATCAACGAGAAACTTGCGAAGTAATCGCGCGCCGCCGCGCCTTCGATGCCTAGAAGCTGTTCGAGCGCCACGGCGCGCTCGGCATCGCGGCGCGCATAGGCGAGGCGCACTAAAGTCTCACGCGGCAGTTCGCGTGCGTTACGACGCAAGAGCGTGCGCGCGTTGCGAATCTTACCGGAAACGAATGCGCGTGCGAGTTGAAGACAAAATTCTTTATCGTCGGCGGCCTTGAACTGACGACGGCGCAGCTCTATGTTTTTGTGCGGAGGAGGAGTCGTCACCGCAGTCAGCCAACCGCCGTAAGACATGTGTATGACAGGTATGCCGCGCCCCGCGAGTTCGTGCAGAGCTTGTGCGGAAAGCTGCACGTTACCGAACAGACAAAGTTGATTGGTCTCAAGTAGCCGCGCATCGCTGACGGCCTTGCCCTTCTCGCGTATCTCCAGAACTTCGCCGCGCAAGCCCACGCTGTAACCCTGCCCTTGCACATAGACCGCGAGCGCATCGTCACGCGCCGGAATCAAGCGACGCGGCTCCGCCTCAGCTCTCGATGGACAGGACACTTCATTTTCCGCCGTAGCTTCATCAGCAAGTCCCTCTGCTGTGGCTTCACGCAGCAGATTCGTTTCATCCGGCAAGCAGATGCCGACGAGCGAGCAGCGCGGGCACTTCGGCGACCGCACGAGCGGCGGAGGGATCGTCTGGTTGGCGGCGACGCGGTGCGCTTCCGCTATCAACTCCCGCGTGCGCGCTATGAGTTCGTCCGTTAACTCGACGCGGACGCGCTGATTCGTCTCCGCGAAATAGAGCGCACATTCGTCGCACTCGTAACCGTGCTCGCGTAACAGCAACCCTTGCACGCAGACCTGCACGCGCTCCGGCTCATACGCCCCCTCCGCCACGTCCGGCGGCGCGCCACGTTTGTAATCCACCGGAATCACGCGCCCGTCATCCGCCTCGATCACGTCCACCCGCGCCGTTACTCCGAGAACATCCGAGCCGAGCAGCACCGAACGAGCATGCAGGCGCGGCATCTCAACCACCTTTTTGGGTTCCGGCACGCCCCCACGCTCCTCGTCCACCCGGCGGTGAACGAATCGCCCATCGAGCGTGTCCGCATTGTGCGCCCATTCTTGCTGAACATATTCCAAGAAGAAAAGTCGCGGGCAATACGTGTATTCGTTAATCATCCGCGCCGGAATCTGCTCGACGCCTTCATTAGTTTCGTTCGTCTCATTCGACATCATTTCATCAGCGCTCCTTTCACGCTAACTGATTCAATGTCTGTGACAAAGCGAAACCGGAAAGCCGTCGAGCAAAAATTTTCCGGCAAATTTGCGGCTTGCGATTTGAATGACACGCCGCACTGCGATTAGCTCAATCCCGCACCGGCTCAAACAGGCCCAAGCCGAAATGACACCCGAAGCCGAGCGCGAGCGGCCCCGGCGTCTTCTCAGCAAACTCTAACTCGAAACCCGCCAGCCCGTAGCCCTGTTCGCCCTTGAACCGCCGCGTCTGAAATTCGAGCCAGCGCACTTCCCTTCTGCCGCCCGTTCGATAGCCGCCGAGCGGCGTCACCAAAACAGGTTCGGGCAATCCGCGCAGGCGTAACTCGCGCCGCAACTGCGACTCCGGCAGATCGCGCGGACGAGCGCGCCTGCCCCCGCCGCGCGTCGCAAAACGCGGCAACGAAAAAGGCGTCACCGACCGCCAACGCTTCGCCGCGCGAAACACGGGAACATGCGCGAAATCATCTCGCCCGCCCAAGCCCAGCAGAACCAGTCGCACATCCGGCAGATTTTTGTAATGCCGTTTGACGACGCGAACCCGCCCCAGCGCGTCCAAATCATCTGCATCGAACCCGCGCGGCGCGTAAACCGTCAGATGATCCAAACGCCCATCCGCGTCCTCGTCCGTCGCCCAGAAATGTGCGTGCGCGTGATCCTCTCGGAGAGGCTTCCCCTCGCCCTCTGTCTTCCCCGCCAGAGCCAGCGAATACGACTCGTCCGCCCTTCGACTGCTCACCGCAAACCGCGCCATCTCCGCCATCGGCAACGCCTCCGTCACTAGAGGCAACACCGCCGAACTCAAAGCGAATCGTGCTACACGATAGTTCGTCTCAAAGGTGCGGCTCCGAGAAAATTTCGGGCTGACGAGGCTAGGTCGTTTCGTCATGTTCATGTTTGGTTATCGGCATCATTAAACCAAAGCCCGCGTGTCGTCCTCTGCCTATCACCAGACAGCCGCTCACGGGACGTTTGAAAATAATCTCGGCGTGATAACGCGGGTTCTCGTTCAGATACCCGCTCAAGTGATAATCCATTGGGCGAAAAGTCTTCGGAACAAGCGGACTGCGATAAATAGCCACCGATTCAATGGCGTCGTTTGCGATTTCGATTTGACTGAGCGCGCGGTAAAGCAATTGCTCAGGTTTGCGTCCGCGACGGTTAAAGCCGCTCAAGATAATTGGCGTCACGCTTCGCCAGAGTCGGCTCGATTGTCCGTAAAACTGATTGAAAAACTTGTTCTCTTTGTATTCTTCAACTTGCATCAAGCGGGCGACGGGTTCGCCGTTGTTTTTGATTTCCGCGCCGTTTAAGTTTCGGGCGATGTCGTCAAACAGCTCGCCTTCGGTGTCGCTTTCAAAACCGAACCCGGCCAATAAGACGCGACGGATGCGCCCGTCGGGATATAGATTCGGAATCGGAATGAAAGCCAGATGAGGATGATTCACGGGTTTGTTTTGTTCTCCTTCAACTTTTGGCTCGTGTCCGTAAACTTTTCTTGAGATCAAATCTTCGCCGTAATGCGTTTTGAATCTTTCACCTTTACGGCTGTCGAAGAATTCTGTAACGGCGTGCCTGACCATCGCGGCAGGTTGGCGTAAATCACGCCCGTCGAAGCTGAAAAATTTGTCTTCATTGAGCAGCTCGTACATTTCAAACAGCGCGTAAGGGCAGCTTAAATCAATCGTGTTATCTGGAACGTAGTTCACTTGCCGAAGCGGGACGTTGACAGTGTGAGAGTTTCCGGTTTTAAGAAATTCCTCATATCGCTTTTTATATGCAGCTAGCGCGCCCGCGCGCGGCACAGTCCAATCGCCGCCCTTTTGTTCCTTCGGTTGAAAGACAACCCGCGCCCCGATTGAAGCCTTCGTCGTTGTATAGCCATCCTCTAAAATTTCACCGCTGACGAAAACCGCATCCTGCCCGTGACCCAAATGCGTGATGAGCCGTGCCATCGCACAAATAACCTCAGCATTGGCTTTGCTCTGCTCGTTATCGGGAAGTTGCCAGACGTAACGAAGTACACTGTCTTCCCGCAGAACAAATGCTCGCATTGATTTTGCCGTCCTAATATGGGCGAAAGAATTATCATTGTTAGGAACGTAGTTAGTTGCGCCCGCTCCGAACATTTCAGCCTGGCAAGTTTCGATAATCGGCGGTGCGCTGTTTTCCAGCCATTCAAGCGCATGGTCACGGGCTTCAGCGTTTTGCCGAATGTAAATGCCGCGACGACTTCCGGCAATCAACGCCTGAAAAAGACGCGAGGGCGAAGGCGGAAACTCACCTCCGTGAAAACGCTCGAACGGAAAGGTGATGTTGAGTATCAGTTGCATCTATCGGACTCCTTATCAATACACAAATTCAGAGTTACGCCTTCGGCGTGAGTCTCCTGCGTGATCACGCCTGAAGGCGTAACTCTGAACGCCACGCAATTATTTCTTCCCTTTTTTGGTTTTCTCGCTCTCGACTTTGGCGCGGACTTTCGGGACTTCAAATTGAATCTCGCGCGGCTGACGGCTTTGTAACGTCGCGTCGAATTCCTGCGCTGCGGCTTGCGCGTAATCCCAAACCGTCTTCAAATCCCACTTGAAAGTGGGGCGTTTGCCATCCGAATAAACGGCGGTGGCTTTTTCAGAAACTCGCGTCAATAAGCAACCTTCGCGCAGGTTATAGCTAGTTTGACAACGGGCGGCGACCAACGCCAAGCCGAGCAAGTAACGACGTAACTTCATCGTCTCGTCTTCTTTGATTTCGCCTTTTTCATTTGTCACCGCCAGAGCGCGAAGGCCGACGAGATTAATTTGCGTTCGGCGCGTAATTACGCCGAAAACTCTAACTCCGCCGTGCGTTCCGGCAGCCGGAGCGTCTTGCAGACCGATAGCCGAAAGGGCATTGTTATTGCCCGTACCGTATTCCTTGTATTCTTTGTCTTCAAACATCTGCTTAGCATCGAAAACCGCGTCGAACTGTGCCGAGCGCGTGAGATAGCTGACATTCGTTGCCCGAATAACGGAAGACAAAACTCTGCCGAATTTGAACTGTGTTTCGCGTGAATCCCAGAAACCGAATATGAGCGAAGTGGGCGCGAGTTGGGCTAAATCAAGTGCGTTGCCGTTCTCCTTAAGATTGACGATTGCGCTGCGCGCTTCCATTTCGAGTTCGGAAAATCTGATGGCGGCGTCGGCGATGCGATGTCCGATGTCAAGCAGATTCGCCTTTTGATTTTTGGCGACGACTGTAATTTGCGGCACGAGACCCGATAGCGGCATCTTCTTGAAACAGGTTTCCATGCGGTTGGCCTGTGAGCCGATACTATCAATCAAACAGGTATTAACGATGTCGCCATCTTTCGCCGCCGACGGCGCAATGTCGGCTCGTAATTCGTCAATGTTGTATAGAGGCCCGTCTTTGGCAAAGGTCGGCGGGAAAATCTCCGCGTCCGTACCGAGCGCGGGTTCCAGCGTTTCGGTTAAAACAAGCGCGACGGGCATCTCGTTTTCAGTTAGCCAGTCGCTCGTTCGGATCAGCGCGTCGTGCGTCTCAAGCGTTGCGTTACTCATAATTTTTCACCTCGTGAGTTTGTCGGAAAAGACAGGGTTAGGTTTGAGTACTTATCGCGCGTGGCGCGCGGTGAACGAAGATTCATAGTTTTGTTTTCGGGAACTTGCGCTGGCGCGTTGGCTAAAATACGCGCCAACGCGATCGGAACAGGCATCAGCCATAAGCTATAGTCGAAGAAGTAACGGCGGTTCTCTTTCGTCCAACCGCGACTTGAGACAATCTCGTTTGCCTGCTTCGTTCGAGTCGAGAAGAAATTTTGTGCGCCGAACATTGCCAGCAGTTGCGAAAAAGGGTTGGTGACAACCGGCAGATTCAAATCATTCGGCGAATAACCGACATCGAGCGCGTTACGCGAAGCCATCGGGTCAAACCCAAAACTTCCGCTTACTTTGCTTGTTTGCTGCAAAATTTCTGATAAGTTTTCACAATTCAACTTCTGACATTTTTGAATCATGTCGAGCGTGATCTTTTCAGCCTTCTGCTGTCCGGCATACATCTTCCAACCGCTTTTGTTAATCCCGCCCTCTGGCGTTAAGGATTCATACCACCAATCGAAAATGAATCTTTCCGTTTGATCGCTCGCCCCCGAAAAGTTCGCTTCCAATCGAATCACTTCTTTCGCATCGTTAGCCATAACTTTCCATTTGCTCCAATCGGTCAAAGTCGAAAGAATGATTTCGAGCAGTTCCTTTTCGCTCACAACAGATTCCAAAGCGAAAGTCGTTGTGTCTCCGCTCTGCCAGTGCGCCAGAGCCGTTTCATCAAAGCGCGAGGCGATTTCAAAGATGCCGCAGCACGCCAGATATTCGACCGGATTCAGCGCGTTGACTTCGATTTTTATTTCGTATCTTTCGGTCATATTTCACCTCTTGCTTCGGCGCGTGAAGCGAGCGCGTCGGCGGCTTTCAAGATCGCTTCCAAGTAAGCCAATTGCCACCAGCCGAATTTAATTTGCAATTGCGCGAAACGCTTCATTGCGGCTTCGGCGATGTCGCGGTTTAAGGCTATCGGATTGTCCTTATCGAAAGCGCGTTCGGGGAAATGCGGGCGCGCGTAGCCGTGATGCGTGGCGATCAAATGCAGAATCAAATCGCGGGCGGGATGCTGCTTCAATTCCGCGTCTGCGTCGGCCTCGACGAGTGACCCGAATTCGTGGCGATAATAGTTATTGAGTTTGTGGTTGAACCACGTCTGTTTCGATTTGGCAATGGGAGGGTTCAAATTCAAATCATTACCGACTGCCATTTGCCAGCATTGCCGATTCTTGCCCTTATCGTGCCATGCTCCGGCGATTCCCAATGCCTCTGCAAACTCCGCGCTTAAATGAAGTTTTTCTGCCAGAATCTGTGCAAAATGTCTAACATCCGAGTTATGTTTTTCGAGCCTGACTTCTCCGCCCTTGCCGGACTTGCCTTTCTCATATCCAACTGATGCCGTCTCGCCTTCGGTTTCGTCGTCGGATTCAGCCTCATTCGGCAAGTAGCCTTCCGGCGATTTGCGGCGGATAAAATAAGCCAATCTTCGTTCCTTTGGTTTTTCTTCTTCCTCCTCTTCAGTTTCAGATGAAGGTTTGAATTTAATTTGTTTGATACATCGTTTGTCTTCACCCGCTATGTTTTTAACGGCATCATTAAAATCTTTGTAAGGGTTTTCAAACGAATAAGATTCATCGCTAATTTTCTCGGCTATTACACCTGCTTCAGTTTCAATCAGCAAAACTCTTAACCATTCTGGCCTTTTGCTCGCTTTGATCGGCTTTTCTACGACATCAGCAACGGGTTTCACGTTTTCGGAATTATCAACTGTGATTCCGTAATCGTCTAAGCCGCCGACTTCGCAAGGCAACACGACCGTGGCAAACATCAATTTTCTGAACAATTCATTTTCATTCCGTTCATTTAGCTCTCGGAGTTCGGCTAACAAACAAACTTCGTATTCATTACTCGCAGAAATCACAACAGCGCGTTCTTCTGGAAACTCTTGAGCAATTGCCAGAATCGTTCTCTTCGCGCGCCCTGTTGATTCACGCGCACATTCGCGGCTTTTGACGCGCGCGGTTTTGACCGTTGCAATTTTGTGTCTGTCGGTATTCGCTAAAGTCAAATCGGCGCGCCAACAAAGAGAAGTTTCCGCCTGTCTATTTTCAGTCACGCCGCGCAACCAATAGGAAACAAGCGGACGGCGAAACTCATTCTGCTTTAACGAAGTCATTGACCAATCATCAAGCCGCGCCGAATCGAGTGGCGGGCAGACGGGTTTGGGCGGATAGCAATTTTCGGGGAATTCTATTGCTCGCAAAGCAAGCGGCGAAGCACTAAACCCTTCGCCATTATTGAGTTGTTTGAGCGTTTCCAAAGTAGCTTTCGTTTGTTCCGATTCATGCGCTAACGATTCGTCGTGAACAACAGTGACAACGGACAAAGTATTTCCAAAACGATTAACGCGCCCCAGCCGTTGGATAAAGCTGTCCGCCGAAGTTGGATCGCAGACGGCAAAATCCGCATCGAGATTAACGCCGACTTCGGCGCAGGAGGTGGCGACCAGAAAATACGCCCGATATTGTTCTTCGCGGTTGCGGTGCGGCGAGAACATTTTGAAAACAGGATTCTCAACCAAGCCGTCGCGTTCAAAGCCGCGCATTCCGCCGACCATCAGCAAGATTTGTGCTTCGTCTATCTTCTCGGTTTGGATGAGATGTCTCTTGATTTCTTTAACCAGATTGACCGTCGTGCCGAAAATCAAAACTGAAACGGGCAGAGCTTTATATTGTGCGGCGGCATTCGCCATTTCTTTAGCTTGCTCATCGCGCAACAATTCTTTTGCCTTCTTGCTCTTCAATAAGTCTTTGGAAACCGCAAAACTTTTCCATTCGATTTTCTTTTCCGCGTTCAAGCGAGGCTCGGCAATTTCGTTCGTCAAATCTTCCGGCGCGTCTTTTTCCAGCGTGAAGGGTTCAAGCCCTTCCTCTTCTTCGACTGCCGGAGTGGCCGAAAGAGAAATCACCTCGAAAGGCTTGATGAGATTCTTTCGCCGAACGCTTTGACGCAAGGCTCGAAGCGTTTGCATGAAGGCGGGCGACAGATGTGCTTCGTCAACGGCGATCAAAGAGTCCTGCCCCAATAATCCGGCCTGTAAGGCTTTGTAGGATTCACCGACGCCGCCATAAGCCGAAAACAACAACCGGCTTCCGATCATGTCAATCGTGCCAACGATGATGGCGGGACGCGACGGGTCGAGACACCATTCCCGATTGTCCGCGTGTTCGCCGCGCAGGGTTGACAGCGCGATAACAACATTATCCTGGCTGAGGGCGGCTTGCTTCAGCGCATCGTAAACTTGTCTGAGCTTTTCATCAGTCTTGGCAAACTCTTTCAGGTTTTTGACGACCCCATCGGCGTCGCTTGTGGCTTGGTCAACGATCACTCGCCTGTCAACGACGTAAACCAAGCGTAGTGGAATAGTTCTTTGAGAGCCTTGCCGCATCAGGTCATCGGCCAGAGCGAGCAGCCAGATAACGATGATTGAGGTTTTTCCCAAGCCCGTCGGAATGTCGCATTCGGGCGGGAATACGCCTCGCGTCAGTCTGGCAAACAACTCGCGCTGCCATGCGAAGGGTTCGTTGTCCGTTAATTTGTTGAAGCAATAATCGAAGTCAATCATAGTTATATGCTCAAATGTCAGCGTCGTAGAAAAACTTGAAAGCCGCGTGGAAGAATTTGTAGAAATCTCGCGGTGATTCACTCATTCGTTGGCCTCATCCGTGCTTATGTTCCTACTTTTCATCCTCAAGATAGTCTCTAAAAGAACTTGATGTCAACTTCAATAATGTAGATGGGGTTATTAAGGGGATTGACTTTTGTAATTTCATAGAATATTCTCCCAGCCTGTGGCTAGGTTTCATTGAAGAAATAACGTTGATGGGGTTTGGTATTCCCTATTAGACATTTCCTAGCCATACTTCTTTTCGGTCGAAAATGAGGAGCTATGTCCAAAGAGAATCGTAAAATCAGCTTTACCAATATCGAACTTTGTATTCTTCGAGTTGCGAGCATTATTTTTCTTATTCTTCTGATTATTAAGCTCCTCAAAGTAGAACTCAAATCCTGGTAATCTTCTCGTAGAATCCTAACCAAGCAGAGACTTATTCATCGTTGGCCTCTCCCGCTTCTTGATCGTAGAGAGTGGCGTCGTGTGTTAGGTGTTCGCGCATTATGTCCGGCCTTCATCATCAATAAAAGCAGGAAGCAAAAACCGGAAAAGTTTTTTTGAAAATTTTTAAGCGAGATGTCTGTTGTGATCTATCGGGCGAAGAAAGGCGTTCCTTTTTATCATTAAACTTGCTTTAATGGTGTCTGTACCAGCAAGCCGCGAAGAGTTTTGTGAGGAAGTTTTCCGGTTTTCGGTGCGCTCTTCTATTTAACTTTTGAAGGGGTAAGCTCCGATGCGTCCTCCGCCGCCGTCCCGCACAGGAGCCGAGGCAGACAGGGATATTCGTCCGCTGATGCGCCGCAACACTGATACGGGTGCGCTCTATGAACGATTGCCGGAAGTGGAGACGCAGGTGAGACGCGCGCTCGCGCTCGAGGAGGAGGCGCTCGTTGAGGCGATGCAGCACGGCTATGAGTCGCCTGCGCACATCAAGGATGAGACGCTTTGCTACCTGATACGCGAACGATTGCATAACGGTCGTCAAGAGGCCGCTAACACCGTCACGGAAGTTTTGCTGCGCCGTTATGCCAAGACGATCAGGAGTCGTATCGGGCGCGGAGGGATTGAGAGACGACACCGCGAAGACTGTGACGGAGAGATTGTGAGCCAACTGCTGGTAGAACTCTTTGATACAGATTCCGACCGCAGTGACTTTGCGCAGGTGCGTTTCGGTCTTTACTTCAAGAGATTATCTTACGGAGTTATAAGCAGGTTTCGCGAGCTTCAGCAATATGAGCGGCAAGCCGAGAGCGTCACCTCTACGCAGGGCGACAGGACGGAAGAAATTGATTTGCTTGACACCCTCGCCGACGAACGCGCGCTGTCAGCCGAAGACCGCGCCCTCACGCGCGAGGCGCTCGCACATCTCCCGGACGATTTGCGCGAGGTGTTTTTACTACGCTACTTCGAGGGATGGCAGACTGAGGCGAACTCACCAACGGAGCTTTCCATCAGCCGTTACCTGAATGTTACGCCGCGCACCGTTCGCAACCGCTTGAGAGACGCCGAAGCGAGCCTCCATCAGTGGCGCGAAGGAAAGCAAGGAAAGTAGAGATTGAGGGGCACTGAGATGAGCGACAACCGACCAGATGGCGCACCGCCTGCGCCAGATCAAGTCATCGAAGCGTATCTATTGCGCCGCGACGAAGCGACGACGGGAGCGGGCGACGATGCGGGCGAGGCTGCGCGCGTCGCGCGCAATGTGCTAACCGAGTTCATGCGTCGCTACCCGCACGCAGCCGACGCGCTCGCGGATTTCGCCGCCACCGCCAGCATCATCGAGAACTCGCCCGACACGGAAAGCCAGACAGAGAGCGAGAGCCTCGCCAGAGAAGAAAGCATAGTCCGGCGCGGAATGGAAACTGCTGCTCGTCTGCTTGCAGCGCATCGCACGTCGATCATACATGAGGAAATCGCGCCGCTAACTGGACTGCGAAAGGATGGCGAGGCGCGCGGGCTGACGATTCAGGCTCTCGCATTGGCGACCCAATTGACCGTGCCGATGCTCGTCAAGTTAGATCGCCGCTTGATCCGCTTTGCTTCGATTCCGCGTCAAGCGATTGAGCGCATCGGCGCAGAGTTGGGACGCAGTTTCGAGGCCATTACCGCGTACTTACAAGGCGATTCACAGTTTGCTTCTCAAGCCTCTTTTCGCGCCGACGCTGCGCCGCAGATGCCCGAACAGCAAGACTTCTTTGACGCCATCGAGACAGACTTAACGATGAGTGAAAAGCAAAAAGACGAATGGCGCAAAATCAAAAGTACTGACTAAAGATTGAGCTTTAACTATATTTGTCCAGATGCCTCACTGGTCTCACATCCGCGCTCAAGCCCGCCTTCGCCATCGTGAAGTGCAAGCTTACGCCGCGAGCGCCGCGCCGCACACAGCCACCGCCGCACTGAATGCCGCTCAATTGTTAGCTTACACCGAAACTTTGACCGGACTCGTGCGCATACCCTTAGCCTCTGGCGATCCTCTGCTTTACGGCGCGCAGGCGACTCTGGACGATGGCTTCATTTACTATAACGCCGAAATAACGCCTTGGCTGGCTCTCTACTATCAAGCACACGAATTCGCGCACCACTGGCTGCATAACGGCGGCTCGCTCTGCTCCGACGAGGATGTTGATTACACTGAATCGGAAGACAAATCGCTCTACGGTGAGGGACGCATAGAGGCTTATGGCCCGCACCAGCGCAGCGAGATGGAGGCGAACGTCTTTGCCCGCGAATTTCTTTTGCCCGGCTACGAGTTACGCCGTTGGTATGTTGAAGAAAACTTGAATGCCGCGCAAATCTCCGAGCGTTCCGGGTTAGGGCTTGACTTCGTGCTGCACAGCCTCGCCTACGCACTACTTGCCCCCAACATTGAAGAGTCGCTTAATGCGCCGGATACGGACGAAGCATCCGCAATATCGGATGCAACAGCTTTAACACTTGATGAGAGCCAACGTGCGGCGGCACACAGCGCGCATACGCCGTTGCTTGTCGCCGCTGGCCCCGGAACCGGCAAGACTCGCACACTTGTCGGGCGCATCCTTCATCTGCTCGACGAGGATGTTGCTCCCGACAAGATTGTCGCCCTGACTTTCTCTAATAAAGCAGGCGAGGAGATGCGGGAGCGCTTCGAAAGACTTGCGCCTGATGCCGCGCCGAAGATATGGATCGGCACGTTTCACGCCTTCGGCCTTGAGCTTCTGCGCCGATACTGGCAACAGGCCGCGCTTCCGCCGCGCGCGCGTGTGCTCGACCCGGTTGACGCGCTCTTTATCCTCGAACGCCACTTGCCGCAACTCGGTCTTGATTATTACCAGAATCTATACGAGCCGACGACGCATCTCGCCTCTATCCTCGCCGCCATCTCGCGCGCGAAGGATGAGCTAGTCTCGCCAGACAAGTACGAGGAACTCGCCGGGGCGATGCTCGCACCTGCCCAGAATGGAGGCGATGCCGAAGCAACACGCAAAGCTGAGCGCGCGATGGAGGTAGCCCGCGCCTATCACCTTTACCAAAATTATCTTGAGCGTGAAGGGCTGCTCGACTTTGGCGATCTGATCTTTCGCACCGCAAGCCTGCTGCGCGAACAAGAGACTGTGCGGGCGGAACTTCAAGCGCAGTATCGCCATGTGTTGGTTGATGAGTACCAGGATGTCAACCGCGCGTGCGGCGTGCTGCTCGGACTCTTGGCGAACCGTGGAGAAGGTTTATGGGTCGTCGGCGACACGCGGCAGGCGGTCTACCGTTGGCGCGGCGCAGCACCCGCGCAAGTTCGTCACTTTCTCAAAGACTTTCCGCACGGGCGCACTCAGGCGTTGACCGTCAACTACCGCTCGCTGCCGACAATCGTGCGTCTCATTTCCGCCGTGGCGTCACAGATGGCCGCTCTACCGTCAATGGGCCATACAGAGACGGCCTCAATGACCGGGCGTGCAGACTTCTCCGTGTGGCACGCGCACCGTCAAGAAAGAGACACTGCGCTTGGTGAACAAAGCGCGATTCGTTTCGAGATTGCGACGAACATGGAGACGGAAGCGCACGAATTGGCGCAGTTGATAAAGTCACGAAAGGAGCGCGGCGTGCCTTTTCGCGCGCAGGCCGTGATCTGTCGCAAGCACTCGCAGCTCGTCAAATTTGCCAGAGCGCTTGAAGCGGAAGGCGTGCCCGCGCTTTATCTAGGAGATATCTTCGCTCGAAGTGAAGTACGCGATTTACTGGCTCTCGTCGCTCTCGCCAGCGACGGGAGTGGGCGCACGCTTCCGCGCGTCGCGCGCTTTCCCGAATACAACATTCCGCTCCGCGAAGTGCGGGCGATTCTTCAAGCCGCGAAAGAGACTAGACGTGAGTTTCCCGACGCGCTCACGTCGCTTAACGAAATTCAAGAGTTCGCCGCATTTTCACACAATCAAGGGACAAGAGAAGTCACAACTGTGACGAACGGCTCAACGAACGCAACGGGCGAAGAAAGCCGCACGAGCACAGCAGGACTTGCGCGACTGATTTATCATCTCGCGCGTGTCGCGCATCTCCAGTCGCCGTGGAAGATGCTCGCGCACTACCTTTTTATTCACAGTCGCTATCTCGCGCCTGTGCTCGCTGACGACTCAAGTGCCGGGGCGCAAAGGCGTCTGGCTATTTATCAACTCTTGCAGTTCATCCACAACGAAGGCGAGCGTGCAGTTGAGGCGACAAATGAAACAGACGCGCGGCGCGCGATTTTACGTTACGTCCGTCGCTTGAAAAGTCTCGCCGAAGACAAGGGCTTACATCCGGTCCCCGTGTCCGCCGAAGGGTTAGACGCTGTTCGATTAACCACCGTTCACGGCGCGAAAGGGTTGGAGTGGTCTTGTGTTTATCTTCCATATCTCGGCAGAGGCCATTTTCCAGCCAAGCGCCAGCACGAACCTTGCCCTCCGCCTGCCGGCATGATCGAAACTTTTTCAGCCGGCGACGGCTCAAGCGAGATCGAAGAAACAAGCGATGCGGGCGAAGCGCAAAAAGATACGCATTTAGAAGAAGAGGAATGTTTGTTCTTCGTCGCTCTTTCGCGTGCGCGCGACCGACTCTGCTTATCACGCGCCGAGCGTTATGGCAGCAGCAACAGTAAAGCCTCAGAACTTCTCGAAAAGATCGAAGAATATTTACCGCGCGCCGCCAACAGCGCAGCTACATGGCACACTGAAATCGAGCAGAATATCACCGATGTTCTCTTGGAATCCGTGCCGCAAACGCCTGCCCCCAAACCGCGCTTCACCGAGCGACAGCTCGGCGCATATCTCAAATGCCCGCGCAAATTTTTCTACGAGCAGCGGCTTTATCTCAGCGGCAAGGGCGAAGAGACAGCTTATCTGCGCTTTCACGCCTGTGTTTATGAGACGCTCGCTTGGCTCGCCGGAGAACGCATGGCGGGACGTTTGGTGGAGGGATCAGCCGATGCTTTTCAAGAGAGCGCACAAGCCCAACTTACTCGATTATGGCAGGTGAAAGGTCCCGTCGGTCATGTGTACGAATCGTTCTATCGCGAGCAAGCGGCGCTAATGGTGGAGCGCGCCGTGCGCCATTACTCGCGCGCACGAGGGCAGCTTTTCCATCAAACTTGGACGATTGAACGCCCCGGCGCGCTCGTCAGCCTCACGCCGGATTACATGGAGTTAGTAGAGGAAACGGACGGCGCGACAATTCTCTTCCGCCACACCCGCACCGGCAAGCCACCCACCAGAACGCCCGATGACGACACTTACGCGCTTTTCTACGCCATCGCCGCCGAGCATTTCGCACAGGCGCGCCCGCGCGTCGAGATTCTGTATCTTTCAACCGACGAAATCATCGAGCTAAACTTGAGTCAGCGCACCATCAACACGCGCATCAAACATTACGACGACGCCATTAGCGGCATCCTCGCCGGAGAGTTTCCGCCCGAAGTCTCTGACCATCAATGCCCGCGATGCGCGCACTTCTTCACCTGTCCGAAAGCCGAAGATTAAAATTCTCAGAAAAAGACGATTTTCTCGAAAACTCGTTTCCGCTTTATGCAGCCCTCCGCCATTGATAACCACAAGAGGGAGAATGAAGCGTATGAAACGGACGGAAGCAAAGACACAGACATTCAATCAAATTCTCAAACGGCTCGAAACTCAGAACGCTGAGCGGTTGATCGAAAAGGCGCGCACCGCCAATCGGCTTGCTAAATCCGCCCCCGATAGCCGCGCACGTCGCCGCGCCTACCGCGTTAAGACAGAGGCGCTCCTTAACCTGCGACGCCGTTTCCCCACCCGCACCAGTGTTATAACAGATCCGCACATTCCATCCTTCGTCATCGTCCGATACGTCTCGCTGCAAACGGGTGCGCGATGCGGTCTGCACGCCCCGGCGAATGATTTCGCTTATTAAAACCGAAAGGCGCGGCAGTCACGCCGCACAGAACGCTCAAGCTCAAATTATTTGAAAGGCTCAACTCCCGATGATTAGACACCGCACAATAACGATTGACTGCGAAACGCTGCCCGCGCACACAGCCGAGCAGACAGATGAAGAGACTGTCGCGCACACAAATTCATCGAATCTCAGCCCTCAACCCAACGCTCCGGCAACTGACGATGCCGCGACGGGCACGCTATCAATGGCGCGCGACGGGCAGCGCAGCTCGCTCAACGGCGACACGGGGCGACTGCTCTGCATCGGCTTCATTGATGAAGCGAGCGGGCGACGGAGCGTGAAAGGCGTGCTCGGTTGGAATCGCGAGCGCGGATGTTTTACCGATGACGAAACCGAAATTTTGCGCGACTTTTGGGAACTGATGCGGACGTTTCGTCCGTGCGTTGATCGTATCGTCGGTCACAACATCTACAACTTCGATTTACTCTTCATCTACAAACGCTCTGTCGTTTGTGGCGTGCGCCCCTCAATCGAACTCAATTTCGCGCGCTACCGCAATCAACCCATCTACGACACGATGTGCGAGTGGGAGAAATGGAACCTGCGCGACCAGATCAGCCTCGACCGCCTGGCGCGCGTGCTCAGTCTCGAATCTCCCAAGACAAACGAGTGCCACGGCTCGCGCATCGCCGAGTTATTTGCGCGCGGTGAACATAAAATGATTCGTGATTATTGTGTTAAAGATGTCTTGACGACACGTCGGATTTACCGCCGCATGACGTTTGCCGATGCGCCGCCCGCAAAGCCAACGCAAGTATCCGAGGAACAGGATGGTTCACGCAGAATGGTTGTTTCATCGAACTTTCACTAACAAGTTTACCTTCGGAGAGCTTTGTCAATTGAGTTAAGGACTTTTACAAAGGCTCTGCACCAGCGTCAAGCAGGTGTTTATTTTCGGGTGCGGGCAAAGTTAGGAGTCGCGTTCCGCGTTCAAGAATTGTTCGCGCCAGCTTCGCGGTTCTACCGGAAGGCTCTGCATAAACAATAAGCACGCGGTCGGCAATCGCTGCAACGAATTCGTTACGCTGGGTAGCCAGGCGTGCAGTGATTCGCTCTTCGTGTGCGGCAAAAGGCGAAAGCACCAGGAGGCGTTTATCTGAGAGCATCTGATGCCACGCGACTGGAACACGCATTGTGTCAATGCTCCGCGCCGGACAGATGACGATACCGCTTTGACCCTGCATCAGCGTCAGCAATCCTTCCTGTTTGAGAGGCGAATGAAACCCACTAATGATTGTTTGCCGCTCGTCGCGCAAAACGCGTAGCGCGTCGTAAAACTTGAGTATCAAACTACCGGGACATCGCGCGGAGCAGAAAAGCGCGAGCGTTTCGTTACGTAACAGATCGAGATTGCCCAGCGCGATAAGGCGCGAAACTGATGCGCGGCGTGCCAACGGCGCAAGCTTTTCGATGCAATCAAGCAGAGTCGGCAAAGAGTCTTTTCGTTTCACGTGGTTTCAAGAATAAGCGTCCTTGCGATGTTTGATGCGATATATCATCACTTTGTCTGTTTTAATCTCGAATAGCACGCGGTAGTTACCTGCGCGCAGACGATATCCGGGCGTGAAATTGGTCAGGCGCTTCACGTCGCAGGACAGGTCGTTTTCCAGTGCTTCAATTTTGGCGGCGATGCGTCGCGCTTCGGCGGCATCAATGGGGGTCGCAGGTCTTTGACAGCGCGCGGCTTAAACTCGATTTTGTATTCATTGGTCTGTAGTCTCCTCTGCATCTTTGCCCATACGATACTTGATGTCGTAGTTGATGATGAAGTCCAACTCTTCATCCGTGAAGCCATAATGCGCGGTAAGAACGCGGTCAATCTCGTCAATGATTGATTTGCATTTTTTGGATTCAACGGAATCAATCAAAAGCCCGCTTTTACGCCATTTTGTAGTATTGGCTATCATACACAATTCCAAATTAATCGAACATTTACACAAGGATGATATGGTTTGCGGAGTGAAATCTTTCAGATTAATTGGAAAATCCAGCACATCTGAGGGATTAATGTGGCGGCCATCTGTGTAAACACAGAAGAAGTGATAGTACGTAGAACTGTTCAGAAGCGAGTGTAATATCCTTCGGACTTTTGAATCTCTTAGGGCAATGCTGTTCACTTCACCTCTAATTCGTTCAGCGCCTCCTTTTTCAGGTATCGCTTTCGGTGGAATAAGGAAAAACTGACAAAAGTACCCCGGTACGCGAACCCAATAAATACGATGCGAATCAGATTTATCAAGAAAGTCTCGCACTACCTTTTGACTTCCTATTTTCTCAAGGATTGAGACAGATTCAGATGTCCCTGACTTAGGGAACAAACCATGAAACTGCCGCGCCAGAGTTGAAGTTATTTCATATTTTAACGACGGAAACAAAGCTGCCCTCGCTCCATTCCTACTGTCCCAGCGATAGTAACTGGTAGAATATACTTGCTTGCTCTTAATAGTTTCTCCACACAGGAAGATTGTCAGCCTATTTTGCGCCCCTTCAAATAACTGCCCCGGTCTATTTGCAAAATGCGATAGCCATAAATCACGGGAACAGTTGTCAATGACATCCCGTAATGAGTTAATTGCTCCTGATGAGGCAAAAGACACTGGAATGATTAATCCTGTTCTACCGTTTTTGTGCAGAAGTGCTAAAGACCGTTCCGATGCAAACGCATATAAATTTCTGCAATCCTGAGTTTTATAGTTTTTGATTGAGTATTCATCTTTAATCTTGCTGTACTCTACATATGGTGGGTTACCGATAATCACGTCGAAGCCGCCGCTGGCGATGATGCCGTAGAACTCTGTGAACCAGTGGAACGGTTGATGGCTCTTGTGCCACGCTTCAAACTCCTTCTGCTTATGCGGGTCTTTGCCGTAAACCTCTGCAAGATAGCGGTCGAGTTTTGCAGCTAGCGAAGCGAGCTGTTCGCGCAGTGCGCTCTTGAATTCGTGTTGTTTAGAGTCTTGTAATCCGTGTACGACTTGCATCTCGCGAAAAATCTTGTAGGCATGGTCAGCTTCCCTCGCACCCTCATCAATTTCAGCCAACGTCTTACCCGCCTCCCAATCAAGTTTGTTGGCGGTCGCGCGTTTCGCTTCGTCGAGACTGGTAAACCCGACCAGAGTGTTTCCAGCGCGTATGTTGAAATCAATGTCGGGCAGTGGCTCTAGCCCCATGTTCTTCCGCCCCTCGTTGCGCTCGGTATGTGCGACAAGTTTAAGGAACAGACGCAGCTTACAAATCTCCGTAGCTTCCTGCATGATGTCTACCCCATACAGGTTGCCGATGATGATTGTCTTCAAGATGAAATACTCATCGTTCAGGTGCTTGCTGATCTCTGTCAGCGCTCGCCGAAATGCGGGGTATGATCTGGTGCGTCCCTGCCGGTCTGCCTCTTCAACGAACGAGCGCATACGTTCGATGCACGTTTCAACGAGGGGTTCCAGCACGCTCAGCGCGGCGAAGAGAAACGCGCCGCTGCCGCATGTAGGATCAAGCACACTCAAGCCCTGCTCAAACTCTTCCTTTGAGTTCTCTGGCGCGCGACCGGCAATCGCGCGATAGAAAGCGGCGATTAAATCTGAGCCTTCGTAAGTCGCCAATACGTCCTGCGCGAACTGCCGTATGTCTAAGTTGAGTGTGATGAGGTCGTTGATTTGCGTAACTTGGCCCGCCACAAGTTTGGCATGTACTTCTTCATACCTTTTACGCCGCGCGACGACTTCGCGCCAAGTCTCAGTCGGTAGGCCGCATTCTGTGGACGCGGTCTTGTTCCATTCAGTTCGTTTAGAAACGTCGGCTAGGCCCGCCGCGATGCCGTAAGGCAACGCAATAGGTTCGGCTAATTGACGCGGCGGTTTCTCAAGAGCATCTACGGTGATGCCATGCTTAACCGCATCGTAAATGTATCGATCCGGCTGTTCGCGCAACAGTTTCCAAATACCGTCGCGCGCATCGAAAGCATTGGCACAGAGTTTCTGCGCGCGGTCGAAGAGAAACGGGATGATTGTGTTCTTGGAAATGTAATCCGTTATGTCCTCTTTGGTGTAATACGCGCCCATCTGTTTCTGATTAATGTACTTTTCAAAAATATATCCAAGTACGTCCGGGTTAATCTCGCTTTCATTACGCAACGGACGATCATCCAGCCGCCAATCCCACGCATCGAAGAAGGCAAACACGCGCTCAAAGGCTCTGTCAGGAATCTCAATTCTGTTATTGCCACCTATATTTAGGAGAACCAAAGAGGGCGTGCTAACTGTTGCAGCGGAAGAACTTGGGGGGGGGGGGGGGGGTGAAACACTTTCGAGCGCGTGTACATCAAACAGGCCGCCATTGAGGTACGGCACGTCGCCGAGTAGAGTCTCAAGTTCTGCGTTACGTTCCTGCTTGCCAAGTCCGTCGTGGAAAAGTTTGAGTAGAAAAGTTCTGTAGAACGAGTAGAATTTATCTTCTCCGTAACGCTCCTGCATCAACGTGAGGCGATGTCGCAAGTAGTTCGTGTCGCCATCGAGAAATCCCTTTTGCTGGATGAAGTAAATGAACATCAAACGGTTAAGCATGAGCGACGCATACCAAGATTTTTGATCGGCGTCGTCAATGCCGGTAATCTGTTTGAGGAAAGCGTCGTGTTCCTTTTTGAACTGGTCGTAGAAACGTTTCGTCACGCGCTCGACGTTGAAGGCGGAGCGTACGCGGCTAGACATTCCGGCGATGCTTAGCCCGCCAGCCTCTTCCTCTTGGAGCGAGATAAAGAGTTGTGACAATCTGTGGGCTAGGCGTTTGCCGCCCTGCTGTGCGAGTCTGAATGGCTCTTCACGCACTATGCGTGGCTGTCCTTCGTCACGCTGCTCCCAGCGCCAGATTTGCGTCTGCCGCTTGGCATCGACGAATACAAGCAAATGCTCGTAAGCGAGTTTCGTCACTTCGCGATCAATCTTCGTGCGAACAGTGCGCATCGGAATCTCACCTGAAGACCGGCACTCAAAGATTTGAAAGCCGCGCTTTTCGGCAATGGGCGAGAGCGTGAAAGTCGTGCCGTCAATTGCCAACTCGCGCGGCTGCAAATGCAGGTGATCCCAACCGAGTTCTTGCGTAAAGAGGTCTGTGAAGCGGAACTCTCTGAGAAGCTGTTGAGTATTTTTGAGGTCAAGCGTTGCCATATCAATTGATGCTCATCCGCTTTGAAATTTTGCTTCTTCAAGCCTAAACATTTCTTAGTCCCATTGAACAGATGATGCGCGGCTCGCCGTCCTGTTCGTCTTCGTGGACGACACACAGGCGATCTTCGTCGCGTAGCGCGATAACGAGTTGGGCAAGTGCTTCATCAGTTGCACCGCCCCGCATCTGCCGATTCAAAACATCCGCTGCCGACGACCGGAGCGGGTAACGGTAAATCTCATCAATAGCTTTGAGCAATGCCTCGGACTCGAAGAGAGTGCCGCGCACGCTGTCCATATAGGACTTCAAGCGGTTGTAGATACGAAAACGAGCACCGCTTGGTCTGCCCAAGCCGCCACCGACGCTCTTCTCTTCACGGATGATAAGCTCGACGCCTTTCTGAACCAATGCATGGTGATTTTCAGCTCGCGGTAAGGCTCGCGTCTCAGATGCACATTCGGCAGCCTTCAAAATCGCGTACTGTGATTCGGTGACGCTGTTCCCCTGCTCATCAATCCATGCGAGGGCGTCGTTGCCTTCTGTCGTGCGCATGTAAACAAGCGCTCCTGCGGGCGCATCCTTGCCGAAAGGAATGTGCTGCTTGGTCGCGTAGGTGACAGGCGGAAGCCCAGGAATGATCTTTTGCAGTTTGGGATTTTCGGTGATCGCATTCTTCCAAATCTGGTAGGCGTAGGAAGCGAGATCAACTTCCGTATCTGCTTCGCCGTCAAGGACGTTGCTTTTCTCGTTATAGAGGTCGAGCAGAAAACCGTCGCGCTTGTCGTCCTCGAAGAAGGCTTCATCTGTGCCGACGACCTCTGCATTCTGCTGTAAGCGTTCCCGCACACGGGCGCGCAAGCGAATGATGCTCTCGACACCTTCCGCCGGCAGAAACGAATAGCTCAGGATGTGGTCGGCTTTCTGACCCACGCGGTCAACACGCCCGGCGCGCTGTATGAGACGGATAATCGCCCACGGTAGATCGTAGTTGACGACGACGTGTGCGTCTTGCAGGTTCTGCCCCTCGCTCAAGACATCTGTGGCAACGAGCACGCGTAGTTCTTCTTCCGGCTTAACATGCGTCTGCTTCTCGTTACTAACAGGGCTGAAACGCCATGCGATTTCCGTTGGATTCTCCGAAGCACCGGTGACGCCAGCAACATAGAGGACGCCGCGCCGCTGCAACTCGCGTGCAATGTAACGTACCGTGTCAGCGAATTGCGTAAAGATGAGCAGCTTCTCCGTCATGTGCTTCTTATTGATTAAAGTAGCGAGTGCGTCGAGCTTACGATCTTCAGCGGCGCGCCACTCACCGTTCAGATGCAGGATTCTCAACAGCGAATGACAGTCTTGCTCTAAATCTTCTTTGAGTACTGAAGTGAACAGCGTTGGTGCCAACCACTTGAAGTGACTATGATGTTGACTGGCGTATTGCGTGTAAATTGAAGCGGCGCGACGCTGGAAATCCGTCGCATTATAGAGCCGGGAAACATCTTCTGTCTCCGCCACCTCCTCTGCCTGGTCAGCGTCCGCTCCATCTTCATAGTCAAGCAAACTCGCAGTGAGGCTCGTCGCGTCCACGTCTTCGTCCATGCTGCGCGCATCCAGAAGCGTTGCGTCTTGCGTCCCGATGGGCAAAGGTAAGTTATTGACGATAGCATGTAGAAAGATGTAATTGCGCAGAATGTGGCGCTCGATTGAGAGCAGGAAGGCGTGCCCACTGGACTCCAATCGCTTAAATAGGTTTGTTCGACAAAAACCCATCAGGCGTTTTCCGGCGCGTGACAAATCGAATAAGACCTTCTCTTCGCCCGCAGTCGGTTTCTCGCGCGGGCGCGCCGCAACGTAATTACCCAAGCCATAGCGCGGCAAATTCAGGTTATTAATCGCATCCACCACAGGCGGCGCGTAGAGTCTTGCGTACTGATCTTGCGGGTCGTCAGCATCCACATGAAATTTAATTGTTTTCGGCAGGCGTGACGGAAAGTATGAAGGCGTACCATCTTCGAGAACGAGGAATTTGCGGCCAGTCTCCTCGTCAGTCTTAGCATAATTTTCCTGGATGAAGGTGCGCGTGCGCCGCACCATATAGAGTCGCATTAGCTCCCGCCAGTCGTCTGCGTATTCACTTCTTTCAAACGCAGCGATGGTGCGCGGCGCGACTTGACCTAAAGCAGCGAACGCAGCGTCGCCCAATTCGCGTAACAATCGTTCGGGACGGACTCCTAAATCTTTGTCTTCCGCAACGAACAGCCGGAGCTGGCTCGAAAGATCATGGTAGGTTTTGTTGTACGGTGTGGCTGAAAGCAGAATGCAGCGGCTGTCGTTCTTCTCTATGTATTCTTTTATCGCCCGGTAACGCTTGCCTTCGCGGTTTCGCAGGTTGTGGCTTTCGTCAATCAGCACGAGACGAAAACGGCGCATCTCATGGAGTTCCTGCGTGACTCGACTGAGCGACAGCACTTTGGCGCGGAGGCGGTAACGCTGCCTGTAATCTTCCCACATCTGCATGAGGTTCTTCGGGCAGATGATAAGCGTCTCAATTCCGTAATCATCCTCGAAGATGCGCGCGAGTGCCGTCGCCATCAGAGTTTTGCCGAGCCCGACGACATCACCGATGAGCACGCCGCCGCGCTTATTCAAGTGATGCGCCGCAATTTTCACCGCCGCCGTCTGAAAAGCAAAGAGCCGGTTGCCAAAATCGCGTGGGATGCGAAACTCTGCCAGTCCGTTAAGTGCGTCCTGTGCGAGGTGATACGCCATCTTGACATAGACGTGATAGGGCGGTGTGACTTCTTCTCTTGCCCAACTCTCTTCGATGATTCCAACTAACTCCTGCGAGATGTCAATGCACCAATGGTCATTCCACCTGTCTTCAAACCACCGCTCCAGCTTTCGAGTCGCATCATGATCCAGTACATCAACATTCAACTCACCACCCTGCGACAAACCTGAAGCCGTTAAATTGCTGCTGCCGAGGTAACTGATAATCGGGTTGATTGGATCAGGGCGATAAAGCAGGTATAGCTTTGCATGAAGAGAGTGGCGCAGGAACAGTTTGACGACAACCTTACCCGCTCGGATTTGCGCGGCGAGCCTTCGCAACCCCTTTTCGTCTTCATTCGTCGGGATGCCTGTATCGAGTTGGTTGCGGAACTCTTCCGCAAGTTTCTTCTTCAGCCTTAGAGCCGTAGAGTTGTCAAGTCCGCCGTCCGTGCGGATCAGACTGTACATCTCACGCTGCTCTTCCTGCGGGAGTTTCTGCATTCCTACCAGCAGGCGACAACGCTTCCCTTCTCCACCTCCCCACCGCTCAATGTATGAATCTAGTTGCTTCCAACCCCGCAGGTTGAAGTAGCCCACGCAAAAGTCGGCGTGTGTTGCCAGTTCCAGCGCATCACAGAGCGCCGGCAGTAATTTCTGTTCGATATTATCGTAAATGCGAGGCAAGTCTGTCCTACCTTCTGCATGAGGTTCTAATCAAATCTGCGCTTCTTTTGTAAGGGCATATGTGTGTATACGTAACTATTTTCTTCCACAACCGTCATTTCACCAACTCAATCATTACTCTCTGTATTAGCTAATATATTCCTTATAAGCTGAGCTGCCACGATTTACAAGAAGTGGTCGTCAACCGCGGTATCGCCCAAACCCGTAATACCATTCTTCGAAGGCTCAGGCACTTTATTTCCCTTTTTGACGAATGTTGGCATCGTGGCTGTAAAGGCTCCAAAGTTAGAAGCGATTATGCCCTCTGAGGCATTCGAGCTGCACTCGCGTCACGAGACGATTGTTTTCCTGACAAGCACTTGTATTTCGACATCTAGTTTTCCATTGTACCGATACGCCACGATAGGCAAATCCGTCAAGGGACTTATAAGGACAGAATTGCTAAGTTTTTGCCCGCTTCGCCTGGCGCGGGAATCTCGCTGGTAACTCTATCTCATCGTCAATCAAAACTTCTACAGATAATCCGGCGGCCCTAGCATATTTCAGCAGAGTAAGCAATGATGGCTCGCGCACCCCTCTTTCATAAGCTGACAACTCTTCGCGGGTTAGTTTATCGCTCAATCCCAGATGACGGAGCATCTCGTTTTGAGATAAGGAAAGCTTTTCACGAATCCCAGCCAACTTGCTGCCTAAGCGAAGCGGACGCTCACGTTTGCCTTTGCCCATCAGAAGTTTCCTCCTAATGGGACACTCGATTCTAATTTATTCTTGCATCTAGGAACAATTGTTCCTAAAATGATGCTATGATTTAACGTTGCCGGAAGCTCTATGTTGAACTTCGGAGCGACGTGCATTACCTAGATTGTCGTGCCTCTTGGGGCTTACGCATAGTTAGCGGTAATTGATTATCAAAGATAGAAACTGCATCAAGATAGCAGAAAGAGCAGATATTTATGAACATCGAAATGCTTAAGACATTAGAACAGGCTATTGAGCCTTATCGTCGAGCAGGCTTTATCATTACATCTCAATCAGAAGGTGCGATCACACTCGCTTACCCGAGAGCTAAGTTCAACTACGTGCTCTTTATTATTCTTCTACTGGTGTGGCCGCTCGCCATCCTCTATCTCATCTCCTTCAATAATCGAGGCAGTAGAGGAGCGTGCCTCAGGGTCACCTCCCAAGGCCAAGTCGAAGAGAGCGGTTACACCCTCGAAGTCTTGAAAAGAGAGCGCAAACGGTCGCGGCGGATAGATTACTTCGTCATTTTACCTATCGTCATTGTGCTCTTCGCACTCTCAGTGCTGCTCCTATGGCATTTAACTTACGGGAGGTGATCTGGGCAGATGAGCAGTGAAACAACATCTGAGCTGCGCTTGATGGCAATCACCCTCTGGCACTACCAAAATATGGGAGCCAAGGAAGCGAGATTGGCAGCCGAGGCGACAGAGGCAGAACAGGCTCAGCGAGTAGAGCGATTCCGCGCCGAGTTGACAAGAATCTTTGGCGAGCGTGACGACATCCGGCTAAAGATCAACGGCGGCTGTGTTGAAGCAACGATTAACGATCTACGCTTTCTCGCTTACCAGTTTATAACCCCTAGAACCAGAGAACTTCATACGATGGTTTCACTTCTAGGCAGATGTCCGTCCTGTGGCGTGGAAACGATTAGCAGGCCGTTCGCTGACCTCCCCGGTTTTGGGAAGATGCTGGAGGAATTTGAGCCTACCTACGAGCACTTTTGCCCTACAAGGCAGAAGAGCAGGTCAGAAGATAAAAGAGATGAGCAATCAAAAGCTAAGGTCAGTGCTACACAAGCAAGCAATTCTTAAATC
>JAVHVE010000033.1:0-14750 GCA_032160705.1 Acidobacteriota bacterium
CCTCCCGTAGGAGTCTGACCCGTATGTCAGTGTCAGTGTGACCGACCGCCCTCTCAGGCCGGTTACAGATCGTCGCCTTGGTAAGCCATTACCTTACCAACTAGCTAATCTGCCGCAGGCTTCTCTTCAGGCGCGAGGTCTTGCGATCCCCCGCTTTAACAACTGTCTCGATGTCGAGCCGCTGCATTATGCGGTATTAGCTCAAGTTTCCCTGAGTTATTCCCCACCCAAAGGCAAATTACCTACGTGTTACTCACCCGTGCGCCACTCTACTTTCTCCCCGAAGGGAAATTTCGCGTTCGACTTGCATGTCTGAGGCACGCCGCCAGCGTTGATTCTGAGCCAGGATCAAACTCTCGTTAGAATATTGATTCTGGAACATAATCTTATACTGGTTAAAAGTATCCGATTATGACTCTTCAAAAAGAGTTTTACGCGAACTTTATCGTTCAGCGTTTGACTCCCTCAAAGTCATTAACATGGACACGCTCTATCTAGTTTTCAAAGATCGCTTCCAACTTTAGTGCGTCAGACTTAGTTGCTCGCCTGACTTTTTTCGTTGCCTTACAGACGACAATTTCACGTCCCAAGCAAAAAGGCATATTACCGAAATGCCTTTCGCCTGTCAAGCATTTTTCTTCATTCCTGCAAACTATTTTCAGGGATGAAACAGCCGCCCCCTCGCAAAATCTTCTACTGAGAGAAGCGGCTCAAAATGCTCTTTTCGGCTTGTGCTGTCAATCGCCTCTGGCTTCAGGCAAAGACGCATTATAGGGATACTTTGATATTTGTCAAGCGCCCCTTGGTCGTATGCGATGAGACTGAAATTTATCGGCTTTGTGAACCGCTCCGTTACACAAAAGGGCGACTGTGCCCCTGACAAAAGAAGCTCAATAATAGTGCTATAATTGATTTTCAAGACAATATTCCCGCTTATCCTATTAGGAGCACGATAAATTGTCATTAAGCCCTGGCAACACGCCGCTCATAGCCGTTCTCATCAAGACTTTCGACGAACTACTAGCACCGCTCAGTGCAAGTATTCGAGCTATCTGGCGCGGGACTGGAAGCCCGCCCGATGGAAAGACTATTTTGCGAAATCAACTAATCCTGACGGCACAGCGATTCGTGAATATCAGGGAATGCTCAGACGTGGAGAAGCAGCGCTACTTTGAAGAGATTTGCAGACGCTTCAATCTACACTGTGAAGGCGAGATGTTTCCCGTCCCTAATCAAAGCTTTTTTGATCGTGACATTCTGCAAAGGCTCAACCGAATGCCCGCCAGTGTTTCTTATCTTGAGGAGTACGATTCAAGGCACGGCACCAACTTCGCAGACAAAGCCCGGAATGCTCTTTTTCAATTCGCCAATTTGATTATTAAATCTGATGGCAAGGTGACTAAATCTGAAGAAGCCGCGCTTTTAAAATTCAAGGAGACAATCTACCCGCCGGGCTCTAGCGCACTGAAGGAAATTGATGATGCCACCGTTGAGGAAAACCAGGAGTTAGTCAAGGAGGTTGAAGCTGCGCCGCTCCGCAGTCTTGAAGATTTGCTTGAAGAATTGAACGCTCTCGTTGGCCTTGAGCGTGTCAAAAACGAGGTCAAACAACTCGTCAATTTTCTCAGAGTCCAACAGATGCGAAAGGCAAAAGGGATGTCGGCAATGCCCATCTCGCGTCACCTTGTTTTTTACGGAAACCCCGGCACAGGTAAGACGACGGTCGCGCGTCTCTTGGCACAAATTTATAACGCACTGGAGATATTGAGCGCGGGGCATCTCTTGGAAACGGATCGCGCCGGGCTGGTCGCAGGATATGTTGGTCAGACCGCGCTGAAGGTTAAAGAGGTGGTGAACAAAGCATTGGGAGGAATACTTTTTATTGACGAAGCTTATTCTTTGAATTCCGGTGATGGGGGAGATTTTGGACAGGAAGCAATCGAGACTCTCCTAAAGATGATGGAAGATCATCGCCACGATCTGGTGGTCGTGGTTGCAGGCTATACCACCAAGATGGACGAGTTCCTCTCTTCAAACCCCGGACTTCGTTCGCGCTTCAACAAGTTCATTCATTTCGAGGATTACACAGCCGAGCAACTTGCACAAATTTTCAAATCTTTTTGCAAGAAAGCCGACTTCAAATTAACCTCAGCCGCCGAGGAAAAATTAGCCAGCGTTTTCAGCCTCCTGACAACTTTTCGCGACGAATCATTCGGCAACGCGCGCGCCGCCCGCAATTTATTTGAAGCGACAATCAGCAAGCAGGCCAACCGCATCGTCGCGCTGCCAGAAATTAACGAGGAGGTGCTTTCGACCATCGAGGTGTCAGACATCCCTGAGGCGGAAGAGATGCAGACGCGCACAGATCAAGTCATTGCAAGAAACTAAAGAGGGCTGAAGCAAGCGAACTCTCTTCAGCCCCCTTTCGTGTTCAAGTCGAGTCAGCGAAACCGTTACTTCTCGTCGCCGGACTTCTTTCTGATAAACCGCATGTTAGCGGGCACTTCCTTGATCGTGTAATCGGCTGGCACTTCGAATAATGAGCATGCAGGCTCGCCGCGAGTAATGTTCGTCAACCTGTAAACGGTCTCGCCGACAAGCGGGTCGTTGTTTCTGGACATGACGATTGCCTGCAACTCCGGCGAGTACCATTTCTCCAGGACAATCTGAATGGGCTGCTCATTCCCCATCTCCCCGGCGGGGATGGTCAAAGTAGTGCGCGTGCCCTCTGCTTCAACGCCCTCGACCACTTGCTTGCCGAGAGATTCTGTTTTGCGGTTTTGCGGATCGGCTGGCATGCGTATCATTTCAATCTGCGGGCCTCCACCTGGCGGGGGAGGAGGAGGGGCGGCGGCTGTAAACACATCGCCTTCAATCCTCATCCTCACCTTTGGCGCACTGCCCGGAGCACCGCCGATAGATTCACCCGGCGGGGGACCCATGCGAAACGGCGGCATCTTACGCGCGGTTCGCGTGCGCGGGTCAAGGACGTAGTTGACGCCAGCCACGGGATCATTAATAAACACCGTCTGGTGCGGATCGCCCGTCATCGCCCAGGGGCCGACTGCGCCCAATTCCTGATCGCGCCGCGTGCGCCCTTCGCTGTCGCGATACACTGCGGCGCTGTTTTTATGCTTGATTCGATTACCATCGCTGAGCGTGCGCGTGCTCTCTGTAATCGCCTGTGCCGAGTAGGGCGCTCCCTTGACGACTCTGCCGTCAATGCTCATTTCAGATAAAACGAAGACGACGTTGTCATCTCCCATCGGATGACCCGGCGGCGCAGGCACTCTGATTCCCGGCCCCTGCTGAGGGCCGACTATTTCGCGCTCAAAGACAACCACGTCGCCCGGTTTCGGCGCAGGCTTACCCGGCGGTGGCGGCGCGTCCTGCGCAAAGACACTGCCGCCAAGTGACAGCACCGCGAGCATGAAAAGCGCGCTCGCCATGAACCTTTTTTGAATTCTCATCATCTCTTCTCTCCTCAATATTAAATCGAATCGCATTAACTCGTTGACAGGCTCCAAACTTTTGCGACAGGGCGGCCAGCACTATCTGACAAATCTGATAGCGCGGGCGACACCATCATGGCCAAGCAAGACATCTGCTTTAACTCGCTCGCTGGCGTTCTCTGCATTCACCGGCAAACCGAATGACTGAAGAGCAGACCGTGGCAACTCAACACGGACAACCTGTCCTCCGTCCATTTGCGACAGGCTGCTGCTATAACTCAACGGAAGGAAATCCGTTGTAATCTCTTCATTCGCGCTTGTCGTCGGCGTCAGGTTATTCGCTCTTTGAGCGGGTCTATTTCTCAACCCGGCAATCTGCATAACTGCGCGCCTTCTATCCACCGGGCGCGGCACGGACGGGATAACGTCATCTTCGGGATTTACCGTGGCATTCAGAGGTTGAATTTCAGCCTCGTCCTGTTCGGATTCCGGTATCGTGATTGTCGGCGACAAACCGGGCGCTGGCTGAGCGTTGCTTGCTTTCTGCACCGCGCGCCCACCTGAATCATCGGAAAGCAGGCGTGGGAGAGCAAACACCGAGAAAATCAGAATTGCCGCAGCAGCAGCTATAGACCAGGGCAGCCAGGGTGTTCTGATTGGCCGCGCAGGCGTATTGGTCAGGACAAAAGGAGAAGATGTGCCTTGACGGAAAGCTTTGAGCAACGCTGCTTCAACGCGCGTAGGTGTTTCCATTGTGGCAACGCTCGCGGCGACTGCGCGCAGGCCAGCCGTCAGAGTTTGCTCGTCGGCGAAACGCACCGCGCAGCGCTTGCAGGTTTTCATGTGAGCGTGCGCATCTTCTTTGACGCGCGCTTCCAGCATCTGATTGCGCGCCAGCTCAGTAATAATCGTTTCCAGGTTTCGACAGTTCATGCGAAGCACCTCGCAGGATTAACAATTGACGAAGCCGTGCCGGGATCCCCCGTCGCGCGCAGCTTTTCGATGAGCAGCGCACGCGCCCTGTGAAGGCGCGAGCGGATCGTGCCGACGGCACAATTCAAGACTTGCGCGGCCTCCGCGTAGCTCATCTCGTGCAGGTCGCAGAGCACGACAACCTCGCGGTAATGTGCGGGCAAGGCTGTGACGGCCTGGCGTACCGATTCGATGACTTCACCGCGAGTCAAATCGCCGAGCGGGTCGTCTTGTGCGACTAACTGCTCGTGCGCCGTCTCTCCGTCTTCCTCATAGCCTTCGCCAATCGAGACAAAGGAGCGGTCGCGCGAGAGCGAGCGCAGCACGTGATTGCGTGCAATGCCGTAAAGATAGCCGGTCAGCGAGCCCTTCGCCGGATCGTAATTTTTTGCCTCACCCATCAAGACCATGAAAACCTCTTGCGTCACGTCTTCGGCGACCATCTCCGAGCCGCTCATCTGGAGCGCGAAGCGATAAATCCCGCCCTGCCGCCGACGGTAAAGCGTGACAAAAGCATTCTCGTCTCCGGCCACCATCAGCCGCAGCAGTTCGTCATCACTGGGAGTTGTGAGCACTGTCATTCGCTTCAGTTCAGGGACGCTCAATTACCGGCTGTCATGTGTGATTCGCGCGGCGGGCCTAAAAAGTTCCCAAAAGAGGAATACAAAAGTAAAAAACGTGGTTCGATGTAAGACGTCGGAATTAGAAAGTAATCAGCGATGATTATAACGTACGACAGCGTTCTTAGGGCATAATCACGGATGATTAGAGCGTAATCACGAGTGATTATGGTTTAGTCATGCGTGATTATGCCCTAATCATGTCATCTTATGCCTTAACCATGCGGTCTTACGTCATAATCATCGCTGATTACGTCATAGGATGGCGGGGTTAGAGCGTAATCACAGGCGCTTCAAGCCTGAGATTGCTGGCTTTTATCGAATTCACCTTAGGGAATGGCAAAAGTAAGGCGGAAGCCGGTTTAATAAAACGCGGCTTCCGCCTTACTTTTGCCTCTTACCTTTTGCCTTCTTCAGTCTCCTCCGTACTTTATCTCCATCTGGCGGATACGCACGCTGGCCATCACGAGCACAGCCATTGTCACCAGAATCAATCCCGGAACCGTCATCCAGGCGGAGGTCGGCTCACTGACAATCGCAAACGGGCCTTCGGGGATGAGAACGGGGGTGAGCGAGTGCAGGTAATGAATGACGCTTAACTTTTTGAGCATCGGCGGCAGGAGGAAGTTGATAAACTCCCAGCCGTAAAGAAGAATCGCCGGAATGATCGGGTTGCGGAAGAAGAGTCCGATGACGAGAAAGACCGCACCGTAACCGATACAGGCCAGCACAGTGATACCCAGATAAGTCAACACTTGATTCAGACCGGGTCCATCAAACAGTTGGGTCATCGCGCCTGAGTAACCTAGTGGAAGATAGATAAAGAAGAGGCAGAGCGCCGTCATCGTGACGAACAGAATGAGCGAAGTGATGAGGCCTGAAATGTATTTCCCTGCGACGAGGACTTCCCGCTTGACCGGCGACAGAAAATAATAATGCAAGCTTCTGTCAACGACTTCGCCCCTGAACAGGTTCATAAAAATCCAGGCGCAGCCGAAGAAGACGACCGTGCGGAGAATCATTCCTTCATAGAGATTGGCGAAGATGACGGTCGCTTCCCCATAATTCTCTCTGATGTCGTCAGCATTAACCGAGACGAGCGCCGCCATAATCAAGACGGGCAGCAGCGCCAGCAGGTAAATCAGAAAGGAACGCTTGCCCGTAAAGTTCTTTCTGACTTCGAGCCGCAGGATGGAGGCAATCTGTCGCCGCCAGAGCGCCCAGTGGGAATTTTTCGCAGTCTTTTCCATAGCAACGGTTTCAACTCTCGAACTCATACGTGGCTCCCTTCGGTCTCCGAACCAAACAGGTACTGGTAAACAGCGCTCAAATCATCATCAACCGGCGCGACGGATTCGATGTTGACCAGCCCTTCGGCCACGATCCCATTCAAGAGCAGGTAGAATTTATCCGCATCTCGCGTTTTTATAAAGAGTCCCTGGCGGTCGTCGTGAATTTTCGCTTCGACAATCTGGGCTTGCTCGAAGACGCGCGCAGCTAAAGCGCCGGGCTTGTCGCAACGAATGAGAATCTGTATCGGATGCTCTTCATCCATCTCATCGCGCACGCCGTGAACGTCTCCTTCGGCGACGACGTAGCCGTTATTCAGGAGCACGACCGCGTCCGACATCATATCAACTTCGTGCAGGATGTGACTTGAGAGCACCAGATGCAGACCTTCATCTGCGAGTTGGCGAAAGAGGCGGATGGTTTCAGCGCGAGCCATCGGGTCAAGCCCGTTCAAAGGCTCATCGAGAATCAGCACCGATGGATTGTGCGCGATTGATTGCGCGAGCCGAACGCGCTGCCGCATGCCTTTGCTGTAGGCCGCAACCTTCTTTTCCGCCGCATCCACCAACTGGACGCGCTCCAGCGCCTTCATCGTCAACTCGTCGGCTTCCCGTTTCGCGTATCCGTGAACGCTGAGAAACATGTTGATGAACTCGCGCCCGTTGACGCCGCGAGGGAAAGAATCAAACTGCGAGCAATAGCCGACATGACGGAAGAGTTCTTCCGGCTCATCGGGCGAGACGCCATGAATGCTGATGTGGCCGCGCGTCGGATGAAGAAGTCCCGTCATCAGGTTCATCAAGGTGGTCTTGCCTGCGCCGTTTGGCCCGACCAGGCTCGTGATGCCGGGAGCGATTGATAAATTGACGCGATTAACGCCTAAGATTTCTCCGTAAAACTTGGAGACATCCTCGAAGACGATCATTTGTGAAGCAGCTTCTTTCATCAGCTCACCACCTCGTAGGCTCTGACTTTGCGAACGAGCAGCAGCAGGCAGAACGCGCCGATAGCGCCGAGCACCAGCCACGTGCTCCAGAGCGGAGGCTCGAAGATATCAACGAAGACACGCCGTCCCTGACGGAAGCCACGAACGCTCCCCGTTTGCTGGACGAACGTTCCGAAGAGTCCCGCCCACGTTGATTTAATCAAATTCGGCAGGCTAATAAGATTTCCCATGCGCGTCAGGAAGATGTTGTTGATCGCTCCGCCGAACGCCGCCGGGATGAAGAAGATTCCGATCAAAGCAGCACTTGCGGCAATCCGCCACTTGACCCACGAAGAGATCGCCAGCGACAGGATCGCAAGCAACAGAATCCATATCCAGCTTCCGACAAAAATCGCTCCCGCAATCCTCAAATTTTGTGTAAACCATCCCCAACCTTCCAGATAAGACTGAAAGAAAAAGAGAAGCAGAATAGGAATCCATGTAATGAGCGAAAGCAGGATTAAGAGAACAGACATCTTGCCGACGACGTACTCTGCGCGCGAGAAGGGACGACAAAGATAAAGCGGCAGAGCATTATTCGTCATATCACGCGAGATGAGCGGAGGCCCGATCAGCATCGTGATAAAGAAAGCCGACATTCCCTGCCCGATGAGAAGATACTCAAAAAACTCTGCGTCAATCGGCACGAGCTTTCTGACGGCCAATTCCATGATCGCCAGCGCCTCCATGTTGTGATGCAGGTAGATCAGGACTGAAGCCACCAGCGGGTAGATAAAGCACGCGACAAAAAAGGCGATGAAGAGCTTCGATTGAAAGATGCTCCGGTAAGAGTGGCGCGGCAGGATCAGAAAGCGCGACCAGCGCGGCGTCCCTTCGCCCGCATACTGCTTGTAGGTGTGTTCATAAACCGCCATTGTTTTCTCCAAGGAGACAGGAGACAGAAGACAGAATAAAAGAAAATCCGTAGCAGTGGTTCTCTGCCTTATCCCTTCTGACTTCTGTCTCCTGTCTTCTGTATTCTGCTTTTCACTCCATCGCTTTCAAAAAGATGTCTTCGAGGGAATCGCGTTTGTAGTTCAGGCGGCGAATCTGCACCTGCTGCTCTGCGGCGAGCTTGTAGAGGTCGCGTATTTCGACTCCGTTTTGCAGGATGAGCTTGACGCGCCGCTCGCCCGTCAGGGCGTATTCGCACCCTAAGCGCCCGATAGCCTCTGCGAAAGCGTGGCTATCCCCGCGCGTCTCCATCTCAAGAAACTTCCGATTAGCCTTGCGCTCTTCTTCCAGATTGCAGTAGGTAACGAGCCGCCCGTCTTTCAGAATGAGAATCTCTTCGCAGCTCTCTTCCACGTCGCGCAAGAGGTGCGACGAAAGCAGGATGTGCGCCTGGCCGCTGTCGCGTATCTCGCGGATGAGGCGAATCATGCGCTGGCGCGTCGGCGGGTCGAGCCCGTTGGTCGGCTCGTCCAAAATAATCAGCTTCGGCCCGTGAACAATCGCCTGCGCCAGCTTCGCCAGTTGCTTCATGCCGAGCGAGTAAGTTTCCAGATTGCGGTAACGCGCTTCGCCGAGGCCGACGTAAAAGAGCGCCTCGTGCGCGCGCTCAATCGCCGCGTCTGCGGGCAAGCCCGAAAGCTCCGCCATCAGACTAACGAAACGCACGCAAGACATCTTGGCGATGAAAGAATCGCGCTCCGGCATGTAGCCGATGAAAGCACTAATCTCTTTCGTGCCGGATGTAATGTCCTGGCCGAAGATATGCGCCGTGCCGCTCGAAGGCGGATGAAAGCCGAGCAGCGTGTGAATCAGCGTCGTCTTGCCCGCGCCGTTTGGCCCGAGCAGGCCGATGGAGCGACCGCGCAACTCCGCCGTCAAATCTTTCAGAATCGTCTTCGCGCCAAACTGAACGCTCAAACCGTTGAGGTCAATAACAGGTTTCATAACGAAGCGACGCCTCTTCTATTTACCAGCGATTTTACTTCAACAGACCCGAAAGCCAGTGCATGATGTTGAGCGCCAGTTGCCGGTCGTCATTGCCGGGAACATTCATTCCAAACTTCTCTCCCTCGCCGGAGACCTGGGCGGTGAGCATCGCTGCTTCGGCGAGTACGACCACTCTACCTTTACCGAGTTTCAAAGCCACGCCCTGCGAGCGACCGGCGGCTGAGACTTCCTTTTCAACTCCCGGAAGTTTATCAACGGCGGTATCGGCCAAACGCAGAATCGCTACGCTTCCTTCCGGCCCGCGCAGAGATTGACCTGTGAAAGTTATGACGCGGTTGATTCGCTCCCCTGCATTGCGGCCACTGGTGATTGCATGCTCGCCCAGAAGTTTGTTTTCGCGTGAAAAGACTAGCTGGGTTAATTCCTTTGACTGCTTGTCATTGTTAGCAGGGTCGCCCGTGTAACCTTTGCTCATGTCCACGCCGAACCGTTTCGAGAGAATCTCCGCAGCCGCGCCCATCGGCGCGTGGTCGGCGATGAACAGCAACGCGCCGCCCGCACGCACCCAGTCCCTGACCGCATCACATTCTTCATCGGTGAACGCCGCAGTATTCCTCTGCCCTCTGGGCCCAAGCGCATTGGAGATGACCAACACGTCGTAGCCTTCGAGCGTCTGCTTCGAGAACTTCTCTGTGTTGGCTGTGACCTGATAGCCGTCATTAGCGATGAGATCGGCAAAGGGCTTGTATCGCCCGGTCGTGGTGTGAAAATTGTTGTGGGCTTCGTCAAAAAGTACGCGAGGATGATTTTTGACATAGGCGGGACGGGCGACATGCGTATCGAAGTTCGGATCAGATGCCTGTTCGCCGATTATTTGCGCCGCGAATGTCCCGCTCCACTTCCCCGTTAATCCTTTGGCGGGAGAACTCTCTTTCTGACGCGTCAAGCCCCACGTTCCGTTAGCAATCTTTGCATTTCTCTCGAAGGCTTCGAGAGTGCCGCCGAGTTTGTCATCACCCAGCTTGCCGACGAAACGCACATCAGCCCCACCGATATTCACCGTAAACGAGATGTTGTTATTGTCACTTACCTTGAGGTCGCGTACAGGGTTGGCGAATTCCTGACCCTGGGCAGTGAACTTTGCTTCGGCCTTCCACTCTGCACCCTCCTGGTTGAGCGTGACTTCCATCTTCACCGAAGAAAATGGCGATTGACCAAGTACCGTGAGTGGGATGACCAGAAGCGAAGCGCAGAAAACCAGAAGTCTTAAAAGTGATTGCGAGGTCGTTTTGCACATGATGTCATTTTAATTTCCTTCAGCTTTAGAGATTAGACTGAACAGGTTTACGTCAAGCGATGAAGATAGTTCCATCGCTTGACGTAATGTTCGGGCTAACGCCCCGCCTTTTCCCCGTGCATCGCCTGACCGAGGATATGCTGCATCTCGAATGAGTTTGGCAGCCCCATCAGAGAGGCGGCACTCAGCCCGAACGGCCCGCCTTCGCTGTCAGCGGCGAAGATGATGCGATCACCCTGCGCGTAGACGTAGGCGAGCGTCGGTGGAGCATCGGCTGTCGCTCGGATTGCTCTCTGCTGTTCCTCCGGCAAATCCTTCGCAGCCTTTTCCATCTGCCCGGCAACGGGCGCGAGCAAGGGAGCAAGGTCGTGATAGAAGATGGCGGAGAAATTGACGTTGCCGTCAGCGGGCAAGGTCGAAGTGAAGCGCGGCGAGCGCAGCAAGGTAAAGCCGGACTCACGATACTTGAGAGCGCGCTCGACGAGTGCGCGGCTCGGCGCGGCCACGAAGTAGCCGTTAGCGTAGGTGTAATGAATCTCTACGCCGTAGGCCACAGACTTCAGCGTGTAGAAAGTATGGCCGCCGCTTTCGCTGCGCTCCCATTGCAAACCACCCTTGCCTTCACTCTCCGCATACTTATTCATTTCTTCCACCACGCGCTCGAAGGTTTGCTGCAAGCGCGCCGGGTCGTAAACCTCGAAGACCATCTTCCAGGAAGGCGTCGGCAAGATAGGCCCATCAATGGCGAAGGCGAACTCTCCGCCCAGAGGTGCGGCGAAATCCTCGCGCAGCTTGAGACCGAGATGAGCCTCAAGCTCTTTGAGGTGCTGCCGCAATTGTGGGTTGGCCGTGTTGAGATAGCCGAGCAACTCGTCAACGAGCGAAGCAGGCTCGCGGACGACGAAGGCTGCGACCATGTTCGCGTCGGGCGAGATGAAATTCAAAGCTCCCATCGGCCCCGGGGCGGCGAGCCACGAAGCGATGCCGCTCCGCTGCTCCTTGAAGCTCAACATGGCGCGGCTGTTCGTCTTTCCTTCAACGTCCTTCTGCTCGACCACAAAGTGCTTGAGACTCATCAGACCAAGCTGTTTGTAAGTCTCGTTATGCTTCGCAGCATTTGGGTCATTAGAGCTTTGACTCACCATCCGGTCAATTATCTTTTCCAGGTCGGCGGCGACGATGAGCCCGGCACCCGCATGATAAGTCTCGGCCAGACGCGCGTAGAAAGATGTCGTCTTGAAGTTATTCGCGTCCACGCTCTTGATCGTTGCCGCAAGCTGCTGCAACTGCTGCAAGCGCGGGGCGGCGGCCAGAATGTCGCCATTTATCCAGATCAATACTTCATTGACTTTCTTTCCATCACCGGCGGCAGCTTGAGTCGCCGTTGCCGGGTCGTCAATGATCCGAATAACGGGAGCGCCTTTCTCTGTGGCGACGAACGCTGCGATTTTCTGTTCGAGGAACGGGCGGAAGCCCTCCGCATCCTTCAACTCCGCCAGCACGAGCGGGTCTTCGGGCCCATGCTCGCCCATCTTCGCGCTCGCGACGATTTCTGCGCCGAGGTATTTGCCGAACTGCCCGATCTCCCCAATAATCTGGTCAAGACCCGGGCCGCCCTGCGAAGCAGGTCTTTCCTGTTTCCACCATTCGCGCAGAGCGGCGTTTTGCTGGATACGCTCCTGCATAATCCTGTGCGACTCGACGAGCGTGGCGCTGATGTTCGGCAGCGCGCCGTAAACCACCGTTCCTTCTGGAACGAGGTCGAGCAGGCGCGTCGAGTAGCGAACGCCCGGACGCGGAACTTTCTGATCCAGCTCCCTATGAAGCGCCGTCAGCTCCACCATCAGCTTCGCGTAGCGCTCCGCGTTGCGACTCCAACTGACTTCTTCCTGAACCGGAATCATCTCAAGACTCGTGCTCGTCGTCGTCTGGTCTCCAGGATGAAGAACTTTCTCGTCGCCCGCGTGATTGACATGCACTTCGCCTTCGATGACGGAGACGCGCGAGCCCTTCGTGCCGTTGTTGACAGAGAAGATCGTGCCCGTCACGGAGACGAGTGCATCGTCTGTTGCCACGTAAAGATGACCACCGCGCTGCTTGGCGGCTTCGACGATGACGTTGCCGCGATTCAGGTGAATGGTCGTCCCCGAAGAGTTCTGGCTCAACGAAAATTCGGAACGCTCACGCATTTCGACGAGCGAGCCGTCCTCCAGCTTGACGACCGCATTGGCGTCTTTCGCCGTGCGAATCCTCTCACCGCTGCCCAACTCCTGGCCGACGCCGACGGGGAGGGTCTCCGTTTCCGTCACCCTGTAAACAGTTCCGTTAGCAGCCTGTAGGGTGGCGTGAGCCGCGATTGGAATGCGCCGGTAAATATTGAAAGCAACGAGGCCGACTCCGATGGCGAGCGTTGCGGCAATCGCCCATTTCCAGACAGGCGTATGTTGTGTTGCCCGCGAGATTGTCTGAACAGTTGTGGGCGTGCTCACCAATTGAGCGCTGCCGCCGCGCGCAGCCTTCAAAGCCTTCCGGCAGGGGATGCATTCCCGCGTGTGATCTTCCAAGAGCATCGTGCGTGCGTCGGACAGTTCTTTCCGCAAATACGCCGGGATCAGCATTTGGAAATCCGCGCAGCCGCGAATCTCTTCCACCGCTTTTGTTTCAGGCAATTCAACCGCGCTCTCCTTTGAGAGTCGCGCCCAGACGCGGTCTGCCGCGCTCTCGACGACCGATACGTCAATCTCTTCGCTGCGAATTCCGGCAGCGACACGGTCCAGGACTGCGTCAAGTTCTTTATGATTACGCTTCATGATGTTTCTCCAGATAACTACCAATTTCTTTACGGAGGCGCGCGCGGGAGCGGTGCAGGGTGACGGCGACGACCATCTGCGACGTCCCCGTCATCTCGGCAATCTCGCTGTTCCCGTAGCCCTCAAAATATCGCAGCACGAACATCTCTGCGGCTGCCGCACCGAGGCGCGAGACAGCCTGCTGAATCAGCAGTCTGAGTTCGCGGTCGGAGTGTTGTGCTTCGGGACTGAGGGCGGAATTTTCGGTCAGGTCGCTTTCCACATCTTCAAGCGCGACAGATCGGGCTGATGTCCGGCTGCGCACCAGATCGAGCGAGGCGTTGATGGCCGCGCGATGCAGGTAGCTGGCGGGGCTGGGCGCAAGATCAACTTCCGTCCGCCGCGCCAATCTGAGAAAGACTGTTTGCAGCACGTCTTCGGCGTCTTCGGCGCTCCCAGTCACGCGGTAGGCCGTGCGAAAGATGAGGTCGTTATGCTCACGAAAGAGCTTTTCCAACTCTCTGGGCGGCTCAGGCAATGGTTTGAGATGCGACACGGCAGCTTGCACGGGTTCCTCCTTCAGATTGTCTCCACACATAAAACGCACCTCGCGGAAGTTTATTAACACCCGTGGACAAGGAAAATCGGCAATTCGGCAGAGAAGCGAGAGAATATCACCTTTTCAGGCAGGGCAGGAATTGGAGAAGATTGCTGGAGGGATTAGGTATATGGCTGAAAGGGTGATTATGTGAACCAGGTTAAGATAATACGTCAAATCCGCGTGTTATCTTAACCTGGTTCACATAATCAGTAGTTCGGCGGCTCAACGGCTTTGCTAACAATAGTCATGATGCGCTACGTGCATTTCATCCTTGGTCTCATGTGCGCTGTCAGTGTCGGCTGCTCGTCGGCCCCCGCACCTCCATCGACCAGAACACTCTCGGACAGCGACCAGGCACTCGCCCGCGCCTTTGAGCAACGCACGAGCAACGTTCAGGTGGAAGGGCAGGGCGTCGTGCGAAGGATGCTCTCGGACGACAACGACGGAAGGCCGCATCAGCGCTTCGTCGTGGCGCTCTCCTCTGGGCAGACGCTGCTCATCTCGCACAACATCAATCTGGCGCCGAGAGTTGTCGGCCTTCGCGAAGGCGACGTGGTGTCCTTCAGCGGCGAGTACGAATGGAACGCCGAAGGCGGTGTGATTCACTGGACACACCGCGACCCGAGCAAACGTCACCCGCCAGGCTGGATCAAACACAATGGCAAGGTTTACCAGTAGCCGGTCACAGGCCGGAGGCTCGCGCAACGCGCCGCCGAACGCTATATGAAAGATCGCCCTCGCAGTAGTAGTCTACTGTCGCTCACGCGCTCTGTGAGCAGAAGGGAGAAGATCGAGAGAGGAATCGCACTCAAGACATCGCCGCACGAAGGCGTCAGGCTCGA
>JAVHVE010000034.1:0-19338 GCA_032160705.1 Acidobacteriota bacterium
AAGAGCGCGCGATACGGCAGCCACAGAAAACGAAAGACGCCCCAGCGCGTGTATTGCCGCGACAGAATATCCAGATCGGGGCCGAACATCAGCCCGCCAAAGAGCATCGCGGCGGTCGCCAACACAGACAGGGCCGGATTGCCCGTCAACCCCCACGCCACCAGAAACGTCGGGGCCGCCAGAATAAACGTAATCGCGTCGTGAGTTTTTCCTGAAGGCATTAAGCAATCACTCCCCTGCCCATTCTAACCCGCGAGGCTCAAACAGTTAACCTGCTTTTTCGTTTATTCGCGGATGCTCGCGCAAAGCGGAAGGCCGCGCTGGTCAAGGGCGCGGCCTTCTTGCTATGGTTGCCGGCAAAGCTATCAGTTGCGGATAATTGCTTCTCTGAACTGCGCGGCTCAACGGCTAGAGAGCCTGTGCGCAGGATGGGAGGCGCGGCGTCGGGTTGGTCGCCTCACAACATCCCGGCTCAGACGCGCTCGACAAGATAGTTGATTGTGACATCGAGGTTTCTATCAGTGAGAGACGCTGTATGCGGGTTGCCGGTGCCCCAGTCGTTGCCCAGATTGTAGTTGTGAGTGAAGGAGGCGGAATCGTCCTTGCCTCCAAGGAAGCTGTCCTTCTCGGAGACAGAACCGCTCACGACGAGGTTGGTGCCGATTTGTCCAGACTTGGTAACGGTGGCGTTTTGGCCGAGGGTGACTGTTCCACCGCTGCCGATTTTGGAGGGATTATTGACGGAGCGGGTTGCGACGACGGAGCCGTCCACCTTCAAGCTCCAATATAGTTCGCCCTTGTCCACGGGGTCGCCGTCGCGAATGACTTCGATGTCGATAAACGTAACTTTCAATTTGGTGTCAGCCATAATTTGTTATCTCCGGTTAAGAATGAGGCAGCAGGTTCCGCCCATCGGAACCAATCTGCAAGCTACATTCAGATGAATCAAGCGAGCCAAGCAAGCAAAGCTTGTGCCAATTCTTCTGTCGCTGCTGCCGATGTTGTTGATTCAGTAATCCAGCTGCTTTGTTCAAAGAGGGAAGATGAAGAGTCTACTGTAGAAGACAGAGCGCAGCCGATTGTGGAGACAATCGTAGACCGGCAAGCGCGCTTCGCAGGTATCGCGCCGGTTAGCTGGCAGAGCCGGCGACTTCACAAAAGACTTTGCCTGCGCCCTGCGCGTTCGTTGGCTTGCCGAACAACTCCCGGTAGTTTTCCAAGCCCTCGACCGGCTGCGTCAGGAGGCGCGCGTCTGTTTATCGTCTGTCTCGTCAACGCTTCTTCGCAGTTGCGTCTGGCCGCACTTGGGGCAAGTGTGAGCTTCTTCGAGGACGCCGCCGAAGTCCGTGTCAATCGCTTCGGGCGCGTCGGAGGCAGCCTCGTAATCAATCTTCATAGCATGATGATTCATCTCGACGCCGCAGTCCGGACAGAGCAGCTTTTTGTTGTTGGTCATCGGCGGCTTTACTCCAGCGAGATGTTCTCGCGTCCGTGGCGAAGCGTCTTCGCCATCCAGATTAATTCTTTCAGAAACTTGTCTGTGCGCTTGATGTAAGCCTCGTCCAGCAGTTGGCCATTTGCGTCGAAGAGCTTATGCGCGCCCGAAAAATTTCCGTCCCAGAAGATTGTCACTAATCCAAGCTCGCGCATCACGGGCAACATGTTTTCAATGACGCGCGTGCCGCCGAAGCCTCCGGCGGAGACGCCGCAGATGCCGACGGCCTTGTGTATGTACTCTTTCAAATTTGTGTCCAGCACATGCTTGAGCATGCCCGGATAGCCGTGGTTATATTCCGGCGTGACGATGATGAGGGCGTCGGCTCTCGCCATCGTCGCCGCAAACTGCGAATCTTTAATCGCCTCGCCCGCGTCCTCTGTGGTGAGCGGTATCCGGCGTATGTCAATCAACTCAGTCTCAACGCCTTCGCGTTTGGCCGTTTCCGCCAGCACGAACTTAGCGACCGACTCGCTGGCGCGGCCCTGCCGGGTCGTGCCGAGAATCACCGGAATAAACAGCGGCCTCGTTGCGCTCATGTGAAAGTTTCCCTCCTTCTCAAACGGCATTCGTGCAGCTTAACGAAAACGGCGGCGCCCGCTTTGCTATCGCAACCTCCGAGAGTAGAAACCAAAAACAGTTCCCGGTCAACGATTGTTGACCTCTCATGGAGCAAGATAGATAATGCCCGCAAGGGATTTAAAAGATGCTGCCTATCATCATCGTGCCGGTTATCGCCACGGCGGTCGTCATCGGCCTCTATTAACTGATTATTCAGAAACACTACTGGGGGCCGAAAGGCCCGCCGCAAGAAGACGAACAGAAAGCCGGAGCCAAGCGAAAGAGGACTGGAAACACCGAATGATGTTTCCAGTCCTCTTTGGTTAAAGCCTAACTTTTCGCGGCTACGGGGAGCCGCGCGAAGCTAGGGAATGTTTGGCGCCGCGATGTAAGCCGAAGGCACAGGGCGGTCAGCCGCCGCGCCTGTAGTCGGCGGGAATCCGGGCGTTCCGTTATTCCGCACAGTGTTGTTGGAACTCTGTAGTATCCACCACTGGCTGGCCGGAGCCGGACGATAAATCGCCACGTCAGCTTTGCCGTCACCATCATAATCAGCAGGCACAAGAACGTCGCCGTTGATGCCCCAACTCTTAATCGAGACGGTGTTGGTCAGGCTGTTGATGATGTAGTAGTTGAACTCGCTGGCGCGATAGATGGCGATGTCCGTCTTTCCGTCGCCGTCATAGTCAGCGGGCACAGGCTTGTCGGTTGCGAAGCCTCCCCAGTTGCGGAAGATGACCGAAGCAGGGCCGACCGCAGGATTGGTGCGGATGTACCAGTTGCCTTCGCTCGGTCTGTAGACGGCGAAGTCGTTGCGACGGTCGCCGTCGTAGTCGCCGGGGACAAGGATGTCCGTCGAGTTGCCCCAACCGCTGACGAGACTGCCGCCGCTGCTGAGCTTGACGTACCAGTTGCCTTCCGCCGGGCGGAAGACCGCGAAGTCGGCCTTGCCATCGGCATCGTAGTCGCCGGGGACGGGACGGTCGCCCGACGCGCCCCAACCGACCACGGAGACAGCCGGGATGTTGCCGCTGTTGCGGATATACCAGTTGCCGTCCGAGGGACGCCACACGGCGATGTCTGCCTTGCGGTCGCCGTCGTAATCAGCCGGGACGATGATGTCGCCAGCCGTGCCCCAACCGGCGATGGCCGGAGCCGCCGCGAGAGTCGCGCTGTCCTGTAGCGTCCAGGTGTTCGAGCTAGTGTTGAAGACCGAGAGGTCTGCCTTGCCGTCGCCTGTGAAATCGAAGAGCGTCGCAGGCGGCGCGGCCACTATCTGGCAACAGAGCCGCGTGACGGTGTTGATGCGAAGGGTGTCGATGCGCATGCCGCCGCCGGCCGGATTCGTGCCGGTGTCGTAGGCCGTGCGCCATCTGAACTGCGCGTTTTGACCAAAGGCAGCGGCGGGCAGGTTGACGATTGTGGTGATGAAACCGTTGGAGTTTCCTGTCCACGCCTGTCGCCCGGTCAACACGCTGTCGGTCGCGCCGATTGAAGCGTTATAACCTCCGGTGGCAAAGCTTCCGCCCGCCGTCAGGATGTCGGCGAAGGCTCCGCCGTTGATGCTGATTTCGAGCACGCCGCCGTCGAATCCGCCTTCCGTGTTGAAGTTATTCTGGAAGGTGAGTTGGACGCCCGGATTGACTCCGGTGACCGGCGCGGCAGGAATGGCGATGGTCGGCGAAGTCAGGTTGTTGTCGGAAGGCGTCGCTGAGCCGTCGGTGCTGGCAGAGTTCGGCGCCGTATCGCTGACGGTGTTGGTCGTTGTCCAATCCGTGAGCGTGCCGGTATGAGCGGTCGTCCAACCGGCGGGCAGCGCGGGCGCTGTCACGCCGTCGAAGTTCTCGCTGAAGGTCGGAGCGCCTGTGATGAGCGCGCCCAAGGTGAACGGAACGTTGACCGTGCCGTAATTGGTCGCGCCGTCTTGAAGTTGGAAGGTCAGGGTAATCGTGTCGCCGCAATTGCCGCTGGCAGTCAGTTGGAAATCCTTAGAGACTGTGTTGCCAGCCGGGATTGCTCCGTAGCTTTGCGGGCCGCTCAAAGGCGTCACGTTGGCGTTGGGTTGCAGAGTGGCGACGAGGTTTGTGGTCGGGCCGGCTCCGATGTTCTTGACGCCGAAGCTGACCGTCACGGTTTCGCCGGGGTCAATCGCGCCGTTGGCGGGCGCGCAACTCTCTGCCACAACCGTCGCTGCGCCGCCCGCGCCGCTGCCGCCGTTGCCGCCCGCGCGGATGATGGGCAACTTCTGGCCGGGGATGTCTATCTCGTAAATGCCGCGACCGTGTGTGGCGATGCGCAGGATGCGCTGGACGTTGTTAATCTCGGCATCGAAGACCGCAACGCGCGGCAGCCCTGAACTGAACGGAGCCCAGTTGGCGCCGCCGTCGGTTGATTGATAGACGCCGATGTCCGTTCCGGCATAAAGCTGGTTGGAGTTTTGCGAGTCAACGACGAGCACGCTGACCGGAACCTGCGGGATGCCGTTGCTGGCCGGAACCCACGTAGGCGTCGCGTTGTCAAGATTCGTGGTCTTGAAGATTTGCTGGCCGAGCGGAGCGCCGAAGATAGTGAAGGTAACGTAGGCTGTGAATTTATTGTTCGGATCAATCACGGCTCGCCCGATAGACTTTCTCGTCGGGTCGAGCGGATTGGCGGGCGGGAAGTTCGCGCCCGTCACGTTGGTCAAAGTGGAAGAGCCGTTGACAGTCGCCCATACCTGCCCGTCTCTCATGCCGACGATGCGAACGTTGTCATCCTGCGGCGAGATGCCGATGGCTGTCATCACAACGCCGGAACCGCCGACCGGCCCGTTGAGCGGCCCCTGACTGACAAGCGTCATCGTGTCGCCGCTATTGGTCGAACGATAGAGGCGGTCCGTGCCGAAGTAGAGAGTGTTGGGATTGCCCGGCCCCTGCTCCATCGGAGCATAGAAGAGAACGTTGTCGGCGCAGCGGAAACCGTTGTTGGCGGTCGTGCCGGAGCAACCTCTGAACGTCCACGCGAAGTTCGTGTCGTTGGCGCGGTCGTAGCCAATCTGCGAGTTCGTCTGGTTGAAGAACGTGTGATACATCTTGACGTTGGTGGTGTCCTGAGCGTTGTTGTCGATGATGGTGTAGCCGCCATCGCCGCCGCGACAGTTGAACCAGGTCGTGCCGTCAGGACGCAGGCAGTTGGTGCCGTTATCCTGCGTGCCGCCAATCGTGAAGTATCGGTCGAAAGGATGCACCGCCAGACTTTGGAACTGCGTGGCGCTGAAGCCGAAGTTGTTGATGCTCACCCATGTCGTGCCGTTATTAGTTGACCGCCAGATGCCGCCGTCGCTGCCTGTGTAGACAGTGTTCGGGTCGGAAGGAGCGATGGCCAGCGCGTGCTCGTCCGCGTGCAGCGTCGAGTCGTTGCGCGCGAAACTCGTGCCGCCGTTGGTCGAACGCTTCATCACGTCGATGAGACACGCGCCCGCGCCGCCGCGCGCAGCGCCGCCGAGATGGATGGTTTGATTATCGGGCGTCACTGCGATGGCGATGTCGTAGAAACACTGGCCGCCGCAGAAGCCCGTCGAGCCGGTCAGCGGCGCAGACCATGTTAAGCCGCCGTCAACTGATTTGGTCACATAGCCGGAGCGCGTTGCGATGCAAGCCGCGCCGCCGAGCGCCGCGGTGGAAGTTTCACCGACCGCCGCATAGACCGAGACGACCGAGGCGTTTCTGTTAATCGCTAATTCGCCGCGCCCGTTCGTCGCGCCGTCAGGCAAGACGCGCGTGCGCACGAATGTCGGCGTGGCGGCGGTCGCGTCGGCGCTGCGATAGATGCCGCCGTCAGCAGACGCGCCGACGACTGTGGCGAGGAGCAGATTAGGATCGCCGGGATCCATAGCCATATCAATGACGACACGATCCGGCCCGCCTGTGCCGGTGATGGCAAGCTGCGAGAAAGTCGGGGTGGCCGATTGCGCGTTGGTCGAGCGATAGATGCCGCGATTCGGAGACACGTTGAGCGACGTGTTGGGATTGCCGCCCGTCCCGTTCGACGTGCAGACAAAAATCATGTTGTTGTTCGACGGATTGACCAGAATCCGGCCGATGGAGCGTCCGGTGAAAACGTCATTAGCTCCGCCGTCCAGGCGGAACGGGCCGCTCAGCGTCGGAGACGCGGAGTTGGCATTGCGAATGATGTACAGTCCTTTTCCGGCGAAGCTATCAGCCGAGAGACCGTTCTCGCCGGTGCCGATATAGACGATGCTGCTGTCGGTCGGGTCAATCGTGATGGCGCCGATGGCGAGCGATTCCAACTGAAAGTCGAAGAGGGCTGTCCAGTTTGTGCCGCCGTTGGTGGACTTATAAAGCCCGCCCTGCGCCGTGCCGACATAGACTGTGTTCGGGTCTGTCGGATGAACGGCGATAGCGATAGTGCGCCCGCTGACAGGCACGGAGACATCGCTGGTCTGCCCGTTGGGAATCGGGTTCGGGCCGAGCGACGACCATGTGGGGGCATTGCCTTGCACACCCAGACGCTTCATCTGCCGCTTCTGTGCGGCCTCCTGCTGCGTCATCTGCTCAATAGCTTTTTCGCGCGGGTCGTATGGAAGATTGTAAGGGCGACCGCGACGCATATCTACATAATCACCGCGCAAGCGCAAGTAAGTCGCTTTATCAATTTTTCCGGCCAGCCATGAAGGCAAGTCCGGGTCTTCAGCATCTTCTCCCTCATCGCCATCGTTGATGAACAGGGAATTATCGTCGATGACGCTGAGGTCAAGCTGGTCTAGCAATCGCTGCGCCGACTTATCAACGGCGACGTTCGGTTCGCTGTTCTGTTCAGCCTTGCGATTCTGGCTCAACTTGTTTTTCGTTGGCGACTGACTTGTCACGCGCGGCGTGGCGCTCCAGCCGACAAACAGCGCGGCGGCGACCAGCGTGAAAAGTAGCGACCATCTTGTCTTGCTCTTCATAAAAATTCTCCTAAGGGGTTTGGGGACGACTACGATGATTGGTAGTAGCGCGCGTCGCGCCGTGTTTGTAGAGACCGAAGCGTGACTTGAACGCCTCTTGAAAAGTTGCGCATTATCGCTACCAGGCAAGCGATGAAGGCAAGTGTTGTCTGAAAGTTGGACCCGACCGTAGGCTCGTTAGATTACTGCGAGAGAACAACCGAGAAGCGCAACTCTTGAAAAGCCAGAGCGCGTCAGCCATATCTCTTGGATAGGCGCACAGTATGCTGTCCCATATGATACTTGTCAAGGTTCAGCCCCGCCGCCGTAGAACGAAAAGCCCTAAGCAAATTTGGAGAGCGTCGCATCGAGCGACCGTCGCCTGCTGCTGCTCGTGTCACACCCAGACGTTATCTTCCGCCGTCAACTCGCTCGCCACGGCATCGCCTGTATTTCTTGTTCCCGCGGGCTCGACCAGCATGACCTTGCACTCGCTCGCGGCAGACGGCCTGTGCTCGACGCCTCTCGGCACGACGTACATCTCCCCCGCCCTGAGCCTGACGCTGCCGTCGCGGAATTCAATCAACACTTCACCTTCAAGGACGATGAACACCTCATCCGTCTCCGCGTGACTGTGCCAGACAAACTCGCCCGCAAACTTCGCCACTTTAAAGTGGTAATCATTCATCCGCGCCACTATCTTCGGCGACCAGTGTTCGGAGAATTTGTCCAGCTTCTCTTTTAAATTGACGGGCGCATATTCCATTCTCTTCGCTTTCATCCGGCGGTCAGCCAAAGAGCCTCGCGCTTTCTGCCGCGAGCAAACCCGACCTGGAGCAAGCGACCGGCAAATCGCTACTAAGAACGGAGGCTTAAATTGGAAACGTTAAATCGCGGGGCCTGCGGTCAAAGGCTGTCTAACGCCATCTGACCTCATCTTGATACTGTTGGCATCATGCTTACGACGACAGGCTCACGAAAGTTGCTTTCGTTGAAAACGTTTTTGTCGTTCGCCTTCATCTTCATCCCTCAAGGCTAAAGCTCTGTCCCAGAGAGCAAGAGCCGCCCTGCGCCTCGCAGGATGAGCGTCAGTTTGCCAGTTGCCGGACGCCGCATTACACTAATCGCGCTTCGGGTCAGACGTAAAAAATGGGAAAGCAGGGGAAAGTCAGAACAGCTTTGGAGTTTGCGGCGGCGCGCACGGCGTTGACGGGTTTACGTTATCTGCCGCGCCCGCTCGCCCTGGCCGCAGGTCGCGGGCTTGGGCGTCTCGCATACAGATTCGGAGGCAGACTTCAACGCACGGGCCTGCGTAATCTCGAACTCGCCTTCCCGAATTTGAACGAGCAAGAGCGCGCCGAAATCCTGCGCGGCTGCTTTCTCAATCTGGGCCGACTGCTCGGCGAAGTCAGCCACTTTCCACGCGCGACGCCCGAAAGCCTGCGGCAGTTGATTGAATGCGAAGGCTTGGAACATCTCGAAGCGGCGCGCGCCAGAGGACGCGGCGTCATTCTCTTCACGGGCCATCTCGGCGCCTGGGAACTGTCCAGCTTCGCGCTCTCGGCCTTTGGCTATCCGATGAACTTCCTCGTCCGTCGCATTGATAATCCACTCGTCGAGCAGATGATTGAAAAGACGCGCACGCGTTTCGGCAATCGCTCGATTGACAAGCGAGCCGCCGCGCGAGCGATGCTGCGCGCGCTGCACGCCGGGGAGATGCTCGGCATTCTCGTTGACCTCAACACGCAGCAGCATGAAGGAATCTTCGTGGACTTCTTCGGCATCCCCGCTTCAACGACAGTCGGACTCGCCAGCATAGCCCTGCGCACGGACGCCGCCGTCCTTCCCATCTTCGTGCCCTGGGACGCAGAACGCCAACGCTTCCTGCTGCGCATTGACCCGCCGCTCAACATCACACCGACCGGCGACGCGCAGGAAGACGTGCGCCAACTCACGGCTCTCTTCACGTCCGTGATTGAAAAATACGTCCGCCGCTATCCAGACCAATGGCTCTGGATTCACAAACGCTGGAACACGCGCCCGACCGGAGAAGCGAATTTTTATACAAAATGACGGAGACAAATATCCGCCATCTCTCATCTCTCAACATCAAAAGCGGCTGAGTTTCGGTCTGAATTGTGTTCGTTAGAACATAATTTTAGCTGTGAATGTAGGTTCGCGCATAAAGTGAAAATTCCCTTCAAAGAGAATCAACAACTTACGGGCTAGATTCGCGCATAAAGTGAAAAAGATGTCGCGCATAAAGTGAAAAAAACCGATAGTTTTCGCGCATATAATGAAAATTTCTAAGGGGGCTTAAACTTGCCCTCTCCCCTCTGGTTAGCATAACTAAAACCGACTAAGTTGAAACTTAATGCTCTTACTTCTTCTACGTAATGAGGAAAGACTATGTCGAGGACTCGGCTCCATCGTTTTGCTTATTGACATGTAGATATAGCTAAGGCAGAGCAATTTACGGTACTCATTAGCCACGATCAATCGTCAAGTCAATTTTTTCCTTCTTAAACCATTGCAGGTAGTTATGGCTTCTCTTTATAGGTTATTTTTCTCTCGGCTATGAATTGATATACATCATCTGAGAAACCGGACTTAAATTGTCCGACAAACCAGATACATAGCAACTTAAATATCTACCATACACTTAAAAACACCCATAAGGTGCTGATTTAGAGCTGTCGGTCCTGTGGTATAGAAGATGCCCTGCACAAGAACGATATTAGTTGAGGGAGGTAAGATATGAGAAACGAAAACATGTACAACAGAAGTTAGTGATTAGCAGAAGAATCATCAACAGTTTAATGCGTTACGGTTTGTGACAGCGAACATCAAGACCGTTCCAGCAGATTAAGGCGCTCTCAAGGTTAATGCAAAGATTCTGGATGCTCATGCCGCATCAGCCAAAGGAGCCAAGGCTGAAAAGGAAGAAGGGTCTTCAAAGGATGAAAGGGATGAAAAATCCCGGTAGCGATTAAGTAACCATGTGAATCGAGGGGTAGAAACTTAGTCTTGAGAGCCCGCAGTCTACAGTTTCACACTTGGCGGAAAAGCCGCGCTGTTGCGCCGTATGCTTTGAATTTGCAACATGACTAAGTTTCTACCCTTTGATCGTGCTGCCTGGATTTTTTCGGTTCAGAACGCACATAGCGACAGGAGATTAATTCTATGACCCCCGCTGACATCGTTCAAGCTCTGACCGACATTCTTCTTCGCAACATAGGCATGGTTTATCTTCTTTCGGCTGTTGTTTCAATTGTAATAGCGTTAGTAATTTTTTCACTATTGCATCGGTTTAAGATTTTGCAAGACAACAAATGGATTAAACCCTTTGCCCAAGCTTTTCTGGTTCTTGCCGTGATGTACTCAATTCGATTCTTAGCTTGGCTATTTTTTGGGCTGAACAAAGGACAAATATCCAGTTATGTTGTTTACGCTATTAGAGTTAATACAGCTATCTGCTCAAGCTTGTCTAGCTATTTCTTTTTTGCAGTAGGTTTTTCTCTAGTAAGAAAAAGTAGAAGACTCCGCTTTAAGATTTTGAACTTCCTTCATATCAAGAACTTCGTCGCCCGATATATAGTTTTAGTACTTTTATTTATAGTTGCTCTCATCTCAACGACGGGAATCTGGTGGACACGCATTCCCGATATCCTCTTTTCAGCGCCGGCGCTGGTCTTCGTAGGACTAGCTCTGTATCGCAATATCAGTTTTCGTCGCGACCCGTTCATGGCTTGGCTCGCGCTGCTAGCGGCAATCATCTACGCTGGCCTTCATATTTCTTACGGCCTACACCCCTGGATAACTTCAGAAGGATGGGCTGATTGGATTGTAGGAGTTCAGGGAGACATCTGGGACAAAGTTGATAAGATGGACCTGATAATTTTTTCTCTCGCTCTGCCTTTGAAATTCGGTCTTTTCTTTCCCGGTTACGCTCTAATGCTGATGATCGCCAATCCGACCGGGGAGGTCCGACGCTTGCTCAAAACCGTCACTCACGAATCAGCGGAGTTTTTGGAAAATGAGGGTGTGGTACGCTCCATCAAGGAGGAAATACAAGCTGATCGGATTGAACTCTATATCAAATTGCCGGGCACGGAAAAACACAACGTAGCCAGTTATAGATATCCGGTGGAGAAAGGGGCAGTTGAGTCGGAAGAGATTCCGTTTGATGAGCACACGGATTATGGTTACGTGCTGAGCACCGGTGAGGAATTACTGTTTCGCCTAATTAATTACTCGGATCAAGTTCCAACCTTTTTGCGCGGGACGCTATCTCCACAATCATCTGTGATTGCTGTACCCGTCCTTTTCCATAATGCGATTATCGGCTGTTTGAAAGCAGAGCTTGATGATGGGTATTTCGCCGAAGCAGACATGCAGAACATACAGAGGTATGCGTCCCTGCTTTCACCTATTGTTCAGTCCTATCGCGAAGTAGACGCTCTGAATGAAATCAGTCACCGCCTGACCCAATTACAGTTTGAAGCCACCGGCTATCATATTCAGAAAGACATTGAGAGGATTGCGCAAATCACTCATGACATTCTCGCTCCCTTGGCCACCGGTGTGTCTATCGAAGCCGGATTCTATCATTACAAGGCATCTATCCCTATAGATGCAACTTATTACTCGATGATGAAGCGGCAACTGGATTCCCCAGAGTCTGAGATATTTTCCATAAGCGATAGTGAAAACCTGAGATGGTTGCTTAAGCCACTCCAGATAACCTCAGCTGAATTAAAAAGAGATGGCGCGGCAGATGGTAAACATTTTTTCGGCAAGCTGATTCTGGCGACGTATGCCAAGTGGGATAAGACTAATACCTCGACACTTGCTACCAACTTCTTTCACCGTCGAGTGGTTTCAAATTTAATTATAGAAGCTTTGCTTAACTTTATTCGCGGATACCTTGGCGAGGTTAACAGAAAACTTGCCGCCAGCCTGAGCGGCTTGAGTGAAGCGGGGGTGTCACATTGGTTTAAGACCATTGAGGACAAAGCGAGGGAAGCTCATCTGCTGTGGGCAGTAGCAAGCCAACCATACGATCATACACTGCTCGGTACAGAAGTGGAATTGGTCCGGCAGTTGGAAGAAAAGGGTCGTTGGGAGAAAAAAGATACTCACGATGAAGATACGAGTAGCCGAGACATCTGGCTCTGCACGCTTGATTCTCCTCATGGGCTGACTTCTCATGTCATTAAAATCTCCTTGCCTGAAACCAACCACATCATCTGGCTCGGCGTAGGCAATCCTGCGTTTAAATTCGAGCTTGATTATTTGTCTCCGTGGGCAACTTTCGTGTTACGTTTCGGGGAGATTGCGGACATCGCCTTGCAGCGTATCCTCAGCCGGCAGGAACGGGAAAAGTTTGAGAAAGAAGCGGCTGACTTTCACGGACTTGCCACTGCCGCCATCACGACTGGAACAGTTATCCATCAAATGGTCAATCAGGTGCGCGATTTGACCGGCCCCCTGACCACATTGGAAGAAGCTATCAGATTTCGCACGTTGATCGGTAGCGAAAACCACAGGAGATTAATTCTCTCGTTGGGTAAGTCTGCTCTACAGATTGAAGAGTTAACGAAGCTGTTTGCAGGGGTGACTAAGCCCGATGAGCGGCGGCCATGCTCGTTATATGAAGCCGCTGAGTACGCCTTTAACTTCCTGCGCGACTCCCTGACCAGATATAACATTAACTTCGATCTCCAAGTTCCATCTACATACATTGTTGATGTCCCTTTCTACGTGGCGTCTTTTGCCCTCGCCAACCTGTTGAATAATGCCAAGGACGCCATCCGGGACGGAAAGGTGAAAGACGGCGTGATACAGGTCAGGGCCGAGGAAGCGGAAACTGAGAAAATGATCTTGTGTCATGTCACTGACAATGGCTCAGGTGTGCCGCCCCGCATGATCGGTCAATTATTCGAGTCGAGCGGTAAGCGTAATAAACCTTACGGAAGCGGATTAGGACTTTACCTGTCAGCGCGTTCATTGCGGGAGAGCCGCGGGGATATTAAGCTGACCCGTCCTGGGCCCGACCCCCAAACTACTTTCACCATCTATTTCCCTAAACGGAGAAAAGATTAACCAGTATCGGAGCCGTCAATCTTGTATCGCTTGGCGGTGTTTTGAGAGGAGCGAACGGCTATGACAAAGAAAAAAGTACTAATCATCGAAGACAGCGAATCCCAAAGACTGTCATTACACGAAACTCTTAAAATGAGGGACTTTGAAGTTTACAGCGCGGGCTGTGTTGCCGATGCCCGTGAACTAGCCGAGAAACATTGGGAGGAATTAGATGTAGCGGTCTTGGACATGAGGTTAGAAGACGCTGGAGAGCCATATACCACGGGCGCGGATATTGGGATTGAGTTTCGTAGCAAGAAAGATAGTTTTCCGCCCGAATCTCTTATCTATTCCGCCTTCGCTGAGATTGATTATTACCGCTTGGCTTTGAAGCTTGGAGTGGCTGCTTATCTTTCAAAGCAGGAAGATTCCATTCTTGACGTAGTTCGACACGTAAGAGTCTTAGCGCTCCGCCGCGCTTTGAATGGTGAAAATCCGGTAACGGCTGACAAAGTGGCCCGAATAGCAGCGCAGAGCAAGACTCTTCCTGAAACTATTCTTAAATTTTGCCAGAACATACTTGAACCTGAGTTCAAGTCTTGTTTGGGTGCGCCCTTCGTTGTTTTGTTCAGCGAAGGGAACAATACTCAAAACTGTACCGACAGCCCTAATCTTCCTCAAGGGAGTAGACCGCTTTACCACGTGCTTCAGGCATTGGCGCATGGCAACGGCGATCTAAAAGAACCTTTCGTCCTTGAAGTCAGCGAGTTAGACATTCCAACTGATGTCGAAACTGTAGAGTTATATAAAAAGCTGAACCTGGCAGCCTTTGTTCCGCTTTCCATCTCTCAAGATTTCCGGCTCTCAATTGGAATCCTACAGGAACAGGAGAGCCAGAACTCACCTGTACCGGAAGAGGCCAAAGCTCTCTGCAAAGTGCTGGCTCAATATCTGAGGTCAACCATCATTGAGAATCTGTTTAGAATCTGGTCGCAGTGGAATGCGCATAAATCGCGGGCTCTTCTCTGCAACACGGCGAAACTGTGTTTGTCCATGGGGCAAGAAATGAAAGGCATTCTCTCCATTGAAACCAAAGATGAACTATCTTCATCCGAAGCTTACTCGCGACTATGGAATTTGGCGGATGACCTAAAGGATACGGGGCAATTGCTAATGCATCTGGAAAATAGGCGATGGGGTGAAAGAAGCAAACCCATTTCCGTCAAAGAAGTTGCAGAGATGGCTTGGGGCTGGATTATGCAGGCAGAAGGGAAATCCGAAAAGGATTTCATAATCGAAGGCGACTGCACTGTCGAGGCAGATCGGAGCGATCTGGAGATTGCCATTTCTCGCTTACTGCATTGGTTCGCCCAACGGCTTGAGCACACGCCTTTTGATGTCGCGCCGCTTGTCTCCGTTAAATGCTTGGATGAGGCAAACGGGCCGACAGTCATCTTCGAAGATAACAGCCAGCGGCTCAACAAAAAGCTCCGCGCTGATATATTCGCCCCCTTCACGCAAGCTGTCCCGGTTCCTTTTACATCAGAGTTTGAGATCGACAGGCAGGACGCCGTAGTAGAAACAGTGGCCGGGGAAACAAGACGCAAGCATGCGGGGCGTTACCTTCCGCTGTACTTGGCTAAGATGCTGGTCGAAGGGCGATATCACGGCACGTTAGAGGATCATTCCGACGATGAGGATTTAAAGGATCGTTCTTACGGGCATCGGATCGTGATGCAATTTCAGCCTGATGGAAAGAAAGTTTGAAGAGTTCAAGAGCGTCCATGTCCGAAAGGTGTGACTGGTTCTTAAAATTTGAGGCACGTTTCTTGAGCTATTGGAATACCGGGCGAGCGTATGCAGGTTGACGTTATTGTCATGACTGAAAAAAACGTCCAATCCATCATGGATTGGCAATTACGCTGTGACCGCAAAGGTGAGCTACGCGCTGTCTATGCGGACGGTTCCGACCAAGCAGTTGAAAAGGCTTGGAAAGACCTCGCGCTCAAAATTTATCGTCGCGCACTGAGAGGTAAGAACGCTCCCCTAGAAATCTTTCTGTACTTACGTGATGGCCTACATAACAGCATTTACGACTATGGCATTTTGGGAGAGATAGTTGCCGATGCGCGGCATTATGTAGTAGGTGGAAAGTTATATGTTGTCTGGGATAAACTTCCCGAGCAGGCGTTTGTGCAAATTTTTAGTGAAGAATCGAATCAGATCCTGCTGGCGAAATGTTTTTGCGCTTTCCTTCACAGTGGGGTTACGGATTCAATCGAAATTGCGCGAGGGGAGAAGCCGCATAGAGAATGCACCTTTGACGCGGAGAAAAAAATCCTTCGCGGTTGCGCTGTCATCTCAGAGAAACGGCAGCAAACACTAAATGCGGTTATGCACAAAGACGGCTGGGGCTACGTCTTGCGCAACGAAGCGTGGCTTCTGGAAACTTTGCTGAATGAGTTGATGAGAGAAGCCGGTCTTTCCTCTTTCAGTCCTAATCATGTCATCATTTTCGATGCTGTTCCCAATTACAGGTTCGGTGGTCCCAAGGCATTATTAGATAAATTCAGGGGAATCAATCCAGGGGGAAAAGGTATGGTTGCGACAACTCCTGAAGGCTATTCAAGGCACTTAAGCCAAGAATGCAACAATGTCACTCCGCCTTTGAAGATTGTGACTTTCAACGGAATATTTGAAGTAATGTATGCGCTGCTTCAATTGAACAAGTAACTTTTCGCCGTTCAAGAAAATGACATGACCATTGCGCTTTTCGCTTCTGATTCAGTTCTCTTGAATGACGTTGTCGCTTTTTTGCGCGAAGAGGGGATCGAAGCTTTCCCTTTCCCTTTGAAGGCAGGAGCGCAAACTCGCAAGATTGAGGCTGTGATTCAAAAGGGGGTCTTGATTGTTCCCAAACATGGCGCAGGCGAAGCTACGGAAAGCGTCGGCAGATTGCTTGGCAACAACCGAGCCTTGATTCTCTGCGCACCACAACCGGATAACGATGATCGGCAACTACTGAGAGAAATGGGGGCCGCAGCCATTATCACTCCACGCACATGGGAGGCGGAACATATTGGCGAACGAGTTTTGTCCCAGTTGATTTTGGATGGAGATGTACAACCCAATGAGAGCGGCAACTTGCGTGGGGCAACCCGCACAATGCGCAGGTTGTACGAAGATCTGGTGAAAATTGCGCCTCTCCCCGATCCCGTTCTGATCCTTGGCGAAACAGGGACTGGCAAAGGGTTGGTCGCTAGAGAGATTCATAGGTTAAGCGCTAGACAGGACAAGTTCGTGGTTGTCAACTGCGGTGAGTTGAGTCTGGAACTGGCAGGGAGCGATCTTTTCGGTCATAAAAAAGGTTCCTTCACTGGAGCCACGGAAACCCGCCAAGGACTGCTGGCGGCAGCCGAGCGCGGAACAGTCTTTCTCGATGAAATCGGAAATCTTGACTTAAAGGCGCAAGCGTTTTTATTGCATGTCTTGGAAGAAAAAAAGATCAGGCGCGTTGGAGACAATCATTTGGAAGAAGTTAACGCCAGATTTCTGTTGGCGACCAACCGCGACCTTGAAACGGAATGTGCAGCAGGTAGATTCAGACAGGATCTCTTCGAGAGGATTCGAGGTTTCACGGTGGAGTTGAAATCTCTGCGCGAACGACGGGCCGATATTCCGCTGCTCGTACAATACTTCGTCTCGGAATTTAATCAGGAACTGAAAAAAGATCAACAGATACCGGGCGGAGCTTTTGACTGCTTATTTGAGTACGATTGGCAAGGAAATGTCCGTGAACTTCGTGCTGCGGTACGGAAAGCTGCTACTTTCGCAGACGAGGATGGTTTCATAAGCGTTTTTCATTTGCTCGAATCGACACTCCGCAAACGCAAGCAAAATAATTTGATTTCCTATACCTTGTCAGGAGACAAGAGCCATATTGTTATCTTTGATCCGAATAACGATAAATGGAAGGATTTCATTAAACGCGCTCAGTCAATCTACTTTCGCTCTATTCTTAAAGTGACAAACGGAAACAGGGAAAAGGCTATTTCGCTCTCAGGGCTTAGCCGTTCGCAGTTTTACGAGAAATTAAAAGAGATTGATTTGAGAGAGGAGAATTAAAGACATACCTAATGAATACTTAAGAATATCAACGAGTTTGATTGTAAGGCATCTGCCCCTATGGTCGAAAACCACAATGCCAATAATCGAACTCAGATAAAGCTAAAGTTAATTCAAATTCTTTCTGCTACCCCTCATTTAAGTGGCAACATCTGTATAGATAATCTTCCTACCATATACACACGTCCTGCTGAACTTGCGTTCGCAGCGGGCCGTACGCGCTTTCAAGTAAGTATCTATGTCCGAAGTCAAGAAGTTGAAGCGCGCCAAGCCAATCTTAGTCGTTAGTTCGCTACACGGAGCAATCTCATTCATCAAAATGCTGTTGATAAAATCGCTCAGCTTTATGTTGCCGCCATTAAGTCTTCGGCTCACTGCGTGAAAGTTTGAAGTTCTGACACTGTGTATAAGTGGCCCTAGGTTGATTTTACTTCTGATTGCATTAATCAGTTCAGCGGCACTGTCATTCTTGAATCTCAAAATATAGGGTGAACTTAATACAGGATCACAAAGTGGCTTCAAACATCCATTTGATGCCAATCTTGTAACTGCCGTTATTCCGACACCAAGCTGCTTTGCGACTTCTTTAGCGTCTAATGAACCATCATGTTCGCGCTTGACTTGCGCCAAACTGTCGGCATCAATTAGGAACATGCGGGCCTTACCCGATTGACGTACCACAGCTTTGAGTCGCTTCTTTGTGACAAGAAAATTGATATACTTAGTAGTAACTTCAAGTTGTTGACTTGCTTCAGTTCGCGTTAAGTAAGTAATTTCCGGTGAAAAGTTCTCCTCAGTTTCCGAGGTAGATTTGCCGTGCCAGCGTGTTGTCACATATTGACTAAACGCGCTACGCAGAAAATCGAAACCGGACGAGGTAAGTTTCTTATAAATCTCACTGCGAGTTGCGCTGAAGCACTTACCTAAGCCGCTGCCGTATGGCTCTTTTGATATTGACTGTTTTTTCTCATCTTGTAATTGTCGTGATTCTAGAAATTCGTAGTACCTGTGAGGCCACTCTTCAAATACGCCATACGCTTTGACCAAATCCTTATGGAGTTCGGCATTATCGGTTGGGTTTACATAGCACTTAGCTATACCGATGAAATCGTTCCTGTGATGGCTCATGACGAAGAAGATCAAATCGGCTAATTCTGATAGGCTCAATTCATGAACCGGAGTGGGCTGCCTCTGAACTCTAATTTTAGTATTGGCTAAGCCACATAAAGCGTGTATCTGTATTGTAAACTCAAGTTGATCTTCTTCTACGGGAGATGCAGGAGACAATCTGTAATCATACTTGCACGAACAGATGCTCACGCGATTGCGGTTATTAGGTATGTCTGATCTACAGCTTGGACATCTATCAATTAACAATCGCCTGTGTAAAGGACAGGCTGTTACTAGCAATAAGTCCCATATACGGTGGCAGTAACCAGACTCGCGTAAGCAATCAGGGCAGACCTTCGGACGTTCCGGTCGGATTAAATATTTGCGTAACGGGAAGTCGTAGAAAAGGTGGGCAGGTTCATGTTTAGCGGTATCGACTGATGGATATGTGAGTGCTTCTAATTCAGTCGTATTGCTACCTGTCAAAAAAGCAAGACTACTCAAATCCTTAGAAGCCTTGAAAATCTCCGCGCGAATGAATTTTTGCCTGTGCTCAAGGTTAGCGAGTCGCAATATCCATGACGGACTATCGTATCCATTCTCCTCCGTCAATCGTACGATATATCCCATAAAACTCTCGTTTGGTTTAGGCATACTCCGAATCATAAGCCGATCACCCACGGTTAAATTAATCCCGGCTTCTTCGTTGCGGCACAAGTTCGCTCTGGATTCACTGTAAGAAAGGATTTTTGATTTCCGGTTGATTATCTTCGAGTCTTTCGGCATAGGCTGTGGAAAGTGTCTCCAAAGTGATTTTCTCTTCGCCATTTGCAAGAGTAATGGCGACCGAACGCCGAATCAGTTTCATAACATTGGCGACCTTACCGAGCGTCGCACAGTAAATGCGATAAGCCGTTGTAGGATCGGCAAGATAGGATATGCGAATCAGGAGTAGAAAGTGAGCAACAAACAGGCGACGGCGAGTTTGCCGTAGCAATGCACCTTCAGCCCCTGACTCGAACGAACGCGCGAGGCG
>JAVHVE010000035.1:0-65675 GCA_032160705.1 Acidobacteriota bacterium
CTTTACTACCTGGAGCGTCATCCCGCCGCGCTTTTCATCCTGAATTTTCAGAAACCTGCTTCCGGTCAGGTCAAGCTGAGGCTGCCGCTATGCGCTAGGGCCGAGCATCACGTAATCGCCGTGTGACGTAGCCATGAAGAAGAGCATAGGCAAGCTGAGCCAGGCGTTGATGCGCGAGGCCAGGAAGGCTTTGCGTCCGAGCGCCGCTGATTCCGGCGGAATCGGCGTGCCATTCTGTGCGTTATCTCTTGTCCAGGCGATGATGCGCTTCTGCGCGGGCCAGATGATACCCCAGACGTTCAGGAGCATGATTATTCCCAGCGCGCCGCCAATGCCAATCGAGAGGGTCTTGCTACTTGCGCCGTTAAAATCCCCTGAAGCCGGAAGCCGCGAGGTGAACCACCAGATGATTCCCGCAGACATCGCAATCACCAGCACCAGGACAATGACGGCTAAGACTCTCCCATCATTAATGCCGGACTTCTGAATGATGAAAAACTCTATAACGAACGTGATAATCGGCATCAACAGCCAGACGCCGAGAATGACCCACACGTTCACGTCATCACCAGCGCCAAGGCTATTAAAGTTGTTCACATCCGGCTTGAGGATGTACATCGCGTAGTAAGTCAGGCCGACGAGCACCGTGACGACCGCGCCCCAGCGAAAGAACCAGAGGGCGCGCGGCATCAGCTCGGGAATCACCTTGCCTTTGGTCGGCGCGTCGAGCGCCTTCATGAAGTTGACGTTGACGAGGTTGAAGAAATAGAGAATCCCGATCCACGTGATACCCGCGACGAAGTGGCTCCAGCGCAGGAAGATTCTGGCGAGGGCTTCTCCGTTCGGAGAATGAAAAACATCCTGAAGCGTCATCCCCAGATTGACCGGTAGATGAATAAGCGATTCAATTAACATAGTCCCTCCGAAACTTTTGATGATGTGAAGCTGGACGCGCGCCCCGCGAGATCAAAAGACGCACCCTGAAAGCAAAACACCGCACCTCGAACAGCACACGCTGTTCCCCGGCCTTCTAGCCTGATTGTCATGAAAGTACGCGCGAAGATTACTAAATACATTCACAGGTGACAAGAGAAAAGCCGTAAACCGTGACAGGTGACAGGTGACAAGAGAAAACCTGTCTTAACTTGTCACCCGTCACTTGTCACCTGTCACGGCTTTTACTCATCAAGAGGTCTGGGCCCTGCGTCCATCCCGCGCACGCTCACCTGATTGATGACGCGCACTTTGAGGTCGTCTATGACGCGCACCTGACAGGAGAGGCGGACGTTTTCCGCCAGCCCAGTTTCCATCGCCAGACGATTGCGCTCGGCATCTTTGATTTCGCCGGGGTCGCCCGCCAGCACCTCCACGCGACAGGTCGTGCATTTGGCGTTGCCGCCGCAACGGTGAAGGATGTCTATTCCGGCGTCTTCAATGGCCAGGACGAGTTTGCGTCCCTGCTCTGCGTCAAAAGCCTGCGCTCCGGCGGCGGTTTCAGCTTCGATCCTCGGCATCGTTTATACTCCCCAGATTGTTTTTGAATGAAAGGCAGGACAAACTTTGGCATACCTCGCGCCGTCGCCGCAAGTCGCGCTTCGCTCATTTTAAGGTCAATTCCAAAAAGAGCGCGCCCGCGACCGGATTATGGTAGTAAGGCTCAATCTCACGGAAGCCGAGCGAGCGATACATCTTGATGGCCTCTCCCATCTGCTTGGGGAGCGTATCGAGACGCATCTGCGCATAATCGAGTTGACGCGCCTCTTCGATGAGATGGACGGCCATCGCACGGCCTATTCCCAGCCCGCGAAACTTCGGCCTGACATACAGCCTCTTCATCTCGCACACGCCATCATTAATCCGTCTCAAGCCGACGCATCCGGCCACTTGCCCGCCAGAGACGGCGAGAAGAAGGCGACCATCCGGCAAAGCGTAGCGTCCAGGCAATTCCGCCAACTCCTGCTCGAAATTCTGAAAGCAGAGATCGAGGCCGAGCCATTCGGAATATTCTAGAAATAGCTCGCGCGCCTCACTTATTTCCGATACTGACTCGGCTTGAATGAATTCAATCTGCTTGGTCATGGCTTAAAAGAAATGGCGCGATAAAACGAAGGCAGGCACAGCCGTCTCTCTTTTTGGTTCAAGAGAAACTTCTGTGCCCTTTGCCCCGCGCATATCGCGCCATCAACCGATCTACGGGAAGCGAAAGCCCGTGTGTGCTTTAGGCTGTGAAAGATGAGCCGCAGCCGCAGCCGCCCGTCGCGTTCGGATTCTTGAACGCGAAGCCAGCGCCCATCACGCTCGACACGTAATCAATCTCGACGCCGTTCAGATATTGCGCGCTGAACATATCAACGAAGAGGCGCACGCCCTTTTCATCCAGAATGAAATCACCCTGACGCGATTCCTCTTCGATGTTCAGGCTGTACTGGAAACCGGAGCAGCCGCCGGGCACAACCCGCACGCGAAGTCCTGCGGTTTCCGGCAAGCCCTCTTCGCTCGCCATAAATTTCTTGATTTCAGTTGCCGCCGATTCCGAGACGTTGAGCGTCATCGCCGGAGCATTTGGTGCAGACGTTGTTGTCGTCGTAGCAGTTGTTGCAGACATCTTTCTCTTTCTCCTATTTCAATTAGATTTTCAATTTTTGATTTGCGATTTTTGATTGGATAAGGACTAAAGATTGTTATTTCTCATTCCAATCGCAAATCAAAAATCTAAAATCGCAAATTAACTTTATCGAGCTTTGCCCAAAACGACAAGCTCAGGTTTCATGGCCTCTATCGAGACCTGCCGCGCGACTTCTTCCGCTACCTTGCGGAAAGCCTCAGCCTGCGGCGAATCCGGCTGGCTGACGACGACAGGCACGCCCTTGTCTCCGCCCTCGCGCACTTCCAGTCCCAAAGGGACAGCGCCCAGGAAGGGGACGCCATATTGCTCAGCAAGCTTTTGGCCTCCGCCTTCGCCGAAGATATTATACCGCACCCCTGTGTCCGGCGCGATGAAGTAGCTCATGTTTTCAACCACGCCCAGCACTGGCACAGCCACCGTCTCAAACATACGAAGAGCGCGCCTGACATCCATCACGGCGACTTCCTGCGGCGTCGTCACAAGCACTGCGCCCTGAACTGGCACAAGCTGCGCCAGACTTAGTTGCACGTCGCCCGTTCCGGGTGGCATGTCCACGATCAAATAATCAAGCTCGCCCCACTTCACATCCGTCAAAAACTGCTTGACCAGCCCGTGCAAAATCGGCCCGCGCACGATCATCGGCTTATCGCCCGGCTGGAGAATAGCCATTGACATTAGCTTGACGCCGTAGGCTTCGACGGGCAGTAGCCGTCCGTCCTCGACTTCCGGTCGGGCTTCGCTTGCGCCGAGCATCAGGGGCACGTTCGGCCCATAGACATCCATGTCCATCAAGCCGACGCGCGCACCGTTCAAGGCGAGCGAAACGGAGAGATTGACCGCAACCGTTGATTTGCCGACGCCCCCCTTGCCCGAAGAGACGGCGATGATGTTACGCACGCCCGGCATCGTCACCTTGTCGCCGATGCCTCGCCCTTTGGGGACTTCCGAATCCATCGTCACGTTGACCGAGGTCACGCCCGCCAATGCCGCGACCACCTCACGGGCTGCGCCTTCCAACTCTTCTTTGACGGGGCAGGCAGGTGTGGTCAGCACAACGCGGAAAGAAACGTCGCCGCCTTCAATCTTCAAATCTTTAATAAAGCCGAGCGTCACGATGTCCTTGTGCAAATCCGGGTCTTTGATTTGCCGCAGGGCGTCGAGCACACTTTGTTCCGATATTTGAGCCATAAATCAATTTTCTTAATCTTTAGCTTTTGAGCGTTCAGCCGCAGGTTTTAACGTCACTTCATCTGAAGTGATTATGCCGGAAATAAGCTCTTTTGTCATTCGGTCGGTATCAAGCAGCGGACGATCCACAAAGCAACACGAAACCACACTAAATATTTCGTGCGACTTCGTGTGATTTCGTGGATCGTTCTTTCCGTTTCACACTCTCTTCTAACACAACTTGAGTCGGTTTAATGATGTTTGGACGGGAGGTTTTCACGTCCCCATTTCAGCGCGCGGCTCATCCAGACAAGCTCGTCCAGAAAGCCTCCGGCTCTTTTTTCGTAAGCTGTGTCAACCAGCTTTCCCTCAGCGTCGAATTTGTTTTGAACCGAAGGGAAATTGAGGTCAGTGAACGTGACGACCAGACCCAACTCTCTGACCACCGGCACCAAAGCCTCGACCACTCTCGTGCCGCCCCAGGGGCCAGCCGAAACACCGACCAGCCCCACAGCTTTATGAATATACTCTTTCAGCAGGAGGTCAAGGACGCTCTTCAATGCTCCGGGGTAGCCGTGATTGTACTCAGGGGTAATCACAATCAGGCCGTCAGCTCTGATGATGCTATCTCGCCACTCCGGGAATCTGTCCTTGATCGTAGTGCCGTAATCATCCCGTGGCAGATCGAATTCTCGAACGTCGAACAACTTCGTTTCCAGATCGTCCCTTTTCTGCATCTCGCCGACCAGCCAGTTTGCGACGTGAACACTTTTGCGTTCCTTCCTGTTCGTGCCGAGCAAAGCAGGGATGAATACTTTGTCCATCAACCTATTTTCCTTAATCTATCGGTTTGGCCTTGTCCTTCAGTTTACAGGTTACGCCTTTTTGCTACCTAATCCAACGAGTAGCAAGAGACTTCTGTTTTGACAAACAAAGCGCCGCGAAGTTACGCTTCACGAGCGACCTATCAACCCAATGTCATACTATCCTGACCGCATCAACGAGCATTTCCTGAACCCGCATGGCGTCGGCGAAGTAGAGAACGCGGACGCCTCCGGCGAAGCCGGGTCGCTTGCCTGCGGCGCAATCCTCAGCCTGACATTAAAGATTGATGCCGACGGGCAGCACGTTACAGATGCAAAGTTCAAGGCCGTCGGTTGCGGATTTCTCATCGCCTCCGCTTCCGTCCTGACGGAAACTATCAAAGACTTGGCAATCAGCAGAGCGGCCACGTTGGGAGACAACGCCATTACCGATTGGTTCGAGGAGTTGCCGTCTGACCGCGAACACTGCGCCGCGCTCTGCCGCGAAGCTCTCCACGCAGCTCTGGCTAATTATCACAATACGAGACGCGAGGAATGGGCGGGCGACGAGGCGCTGATCTGCACCTGCTTCGGCGTCTCCGAGAAAACAATCGAGCAGGTCATCCAGACGCGCGCGCTCCACACGGTTAACGAGGTGACGCGCGCCTGTCACGCCGGCGGCGGTTGCCAATCGTGTCACCCGCTCATCGTGGACATCCTCGAAGATTACTGGCGAACCGTGGAAGCGCAAATCTTACAGGCAGAGGCAGGCAAGCCATGAGAGAGATGATTTATTTGGATAACAACGCAACCACGCGGGTCGCGCCGGAAGTGCGTGATGCCATGCAGCCCTACCTGACAGAGTTTTACGGCAACCCTTCTTCGGCACACACGTTCGGAAGAGAAATGCGCCGGAGCGTAGAGCGGGCGCGCGAGCAGGTCGCGAGCCTTTTAGGAGCAATGGACACTTCAGAAATCGTCTTCACCTCGTGCGGCTCTGAATCCGACAACTGGGCTATCGGCGGCATCCTTGAAAGTCAACCTGACAAGCGTCACATCGTTACCACGCGCGTCGAGCACGAAGCCGTAAGAAATCTATGCGAGCGGTTGGAGAAAAGCGGTTACGAAGTTAGCTGGCTCGACGTGAACTCAGAGGGCTTGCTCGACCTCGAAGATTTGCGCGCCGCGTTGCGCCCCAATACGGCGATTGTCTCCGTCATGCTGGCGAACAACGAAACGGGCGTGCTCTTTCCCATTGAGGAGATCGGGCAAATTGTGCGCGAGCATTCCAGTGCCGCTTTCCATGTTGACGGCGTGCAGGCCGTCGGCAAGATTCCGATTGACCTTCGCAATACGCAGGTTGATTTGTTCTCGCTCTCCGGCCACAAATTTCATGCCCCGAAAGGCGTCGGCGCTCTCTACGTACGCGATGGCTTAAACCTCGCGCCTTTTCTGATCGGCGGCGGGCAGGAACGCGGGCGGCGCGCAGGCACTGAGGCTGTCCCTTATATTGTTGCGCTCGGCGCGGCGTGCGAGCTGGCAAAGAATTTTGACGGGCACGCGCGGGTTCGCCAACTGCGAGACAAGCTGGAAGACACGATTCTCGCGACAATCCCCAACGCGCGCTTGAACGGAACGCGAGAGCGCGAGCGTCGTCTGCCGAACACAGCGAACATCTCTTTTGAGCACGTCGAAGGCGAGAGTATTCTCGCGCATCTGGACGAGGCGGGCATCTCAGTTTCTACAGGGTCGGCCTGCAATGCGGAGTCGCACGTTTCCTCCGCGGTCTTGCGCGCGATGAATGTTCCCTACACGGTGGCGCAAGGCTCAATCCGCTTTTCGCTCGGTCGTTACAACACAGAAAGCGAGATTGATTACACGCTTCACACGCTGCCCGGCATTATCAAGCGGCTCGCGGAGATGTCGCCCTACGAGGTCAATTCAATCAGAAGATAAGAAATCACTGGAGGCGTGATAAATGAACCGTAGAAATTTCATCGCGGGCGTCGGCGCAACGAGCGCGCTGCCTCTGCTTCGGACAGCCATTTATAGTTCTTCCGCACCTGTTGATTTAGTCCGCCCCAGGGCGCTACGCGAGGGAGACACCGTCGGACTCATCACTCCCGCAACGGAAGTGCCCGACCCCGACCGGTTGGCTTTGGCCGAGCGCACCATCAATTATTTCAAGCTCCGCATGAAGCGCGGACGTGCCGTCGGACGACGCTTCGGCACGTACCGTGAATCCGTCGAGGCGCGACTCGACGATTTGCACGCGATGTTCCGCGACCCGGAGGTGAAAGCTGTCTTCTGTATTCGCGGCGGCTACGCTTCAGCGCACCTGCTCGACCGGATTGACTATGACCTGATTCGCCGCAACCCGAAAATCTTCATCGGCTATAGCGACATCACGGCAATGCACCTGGCCATCAACAAAAACTCTCGTCTCGTCACCTTTCACGGCCCCATCGTGCTCTCGCGCTTTACGGACTACACGCAGCAGTATTTCCGCAAGGCGCTCTTCGAGACCGCGCCCATCGGCAAGGTGACGAATCCGCCAGACTCAAACGAACTCCGCCCCGCACACGCGTTGCGTACCATTCGACCGGGCACGGCGACGGGTCAACTCATCGGCGGAAACCTCTCGCTGATTTCGACGACGCTTGGCACGCCTTACGAGATAGAGACGCGCGGGCGAATTCTCTTTCTCGAAGACGTGGAAGAGCAGGCTTACAGCATTGACCGGATGCTGACGCATTTGCGGCTGGCGGGGAAGTTTGATCGCGTGGCGGGCGTCATCTGGGGCGAGTGCCAGGATTGCGGCCCGCGCGATTTTCAACCTTCGACCGTCATTCCTTTCTCGGTCGGCGAAGTCGTGGACAACATTCTCGGGGCGCTGAAAGTGCCCGTGCTGTCTGGCCTGACCATCGGCCACACCAACGATCAACTCACTCTCCCGCTCGGTGTCGCGGCCACACTCGACGCGAGCGCGGGCACATTGGAGATTAAAGAGGCGGGCGTGGTGTAAGGCAAAAGGTAAAAGTAAAAAGGCAAAAGGAAGGGGAAGCCAATTATTAAAATGGTTTCCGCCTCACTTTTGCCTTTTACCTTTTTACTTTTGCCTTCTTCAGAGTACAATTTGAATTCGGTCACGACCACAAGATTTACCACTGAAGGAACGGAAAACCCCTTTATGTCAGCCGAGCATCCTGCACCGCAAAAAAGCGAGCCGCAGACTTCTGCGGATAAAACGGACGCAGCGCGTCACGCCCGCCAGGACAGCGTAACGCTGCTGGAAACGGACGACTTCTTCTGCGTCCGCCCCGACACGCCTCTCATGGAAGCCATCGAGCAGATGAAGAAAGACGAAGGCGGCTGCGTGATCGTCTGCAATGAGGCAGAGCAAATCGTCGGCATTTTCACCGAGCGCGATGTGCTCAATAAAGTCGCCGGGCAGAAGGTTGACATGAATTCGCCCGTCGGTCGTTGGATGTCTCCGGCGGTCGAGACACTAACGACTGCCGCGACCATTGGCGACGCCGTGCGCGTCATGGACGAGAAGAGCTATCGCAACATTCCCCTGGTCAAAGACGGTCAGCTCATCGGCTCAATCTCCGTCTTCGACGTCATCACTTACCTGGCCGAAAGCTACCCGAAAGAGACGATGAACCTGCCGCCCGTCCCGGCACAAGTCATGGACACACCCGAAGGAGGATGAAGAGCAAGGATGAAGGATGAGGGATGAAGTAAAGACAAGCGCCTTGCACGTTCATTCGCACTTACCCGTTACCTGATAACATCTATCAGCAAAGAGGACACGAATAAAGTAATGAGCACTGTTATCGAAAACCCCATTGAGCAAGAGAAGAATCTGGAAGAGTTGGAAACCGTCACGATTCGCTTCGCCGGAGATTCCGGCGATGGCATGCAGTTGACGGGCACGCAGTTTACGAATACGTCGGCGGTGGTCGGCAACGACATCTCGACGCTGCCTGATTTCCCCGCAGAGATTCGCGCGCCTGCCGGGAGTCTGCCGGGCGTCTCCGGTTTTCAGTTGAACTTTTCCAGCCAGGACATACGCACACCCGGCGACCAGCCAAACGTCTTGATTGCCATGAACCCGGCGGCGCTCAAAGTCAATCTTTCGGATTTGGAAGAAGGCGGCACGCTCATCATCAACACGGATGAGTTTACGCCCTCCAATCTGGAGCACGCCGCGTACACCTCGAACCCGCTCGAAGACGATTCGCTGAAAGGTTATCGCGTCCACCGTCTGCCCATCACGACGCTCAACATGAACGCGCTCAAAGGGCAGGTCGAATTGTCGCGCAAGGAGATGGATCGCTGCAAAAACTTCTTCGCGCTCGGCGTCCTCTACTGGCTTTATGATCGCCCGATGGAGCAAACCATTAATTGGATTCGGGACAAGTTCGCCAAAAACCCGGAGGTGATGAAGGCCAACGAAATTGTGCTCAGGACGGGCTATAACTTCGCCGACACGACCGAAGTCTTCACCACGCACTTCACGATCAAGAAGGCGCAGATTGCTCCGGGCAAGTACCGAAAGATTACGGGCAACGAAGCGACAGCCATCGGTTTCATCGCCGCCTCGCAGCTTTCGGGTCGCCCGCTCTTCTACGGCTCATACCCGATTACACCCGCTTCCGACATTCTTCATGAACTGGCGCGCCACAAAAATTTCGGCGTCAAGACGTTTCAGGCCGAAGACGAAATCGCCGCGGTCTGCGCGGCCATCGGCGCGAGTTTCGCCGGGCAGATCGGGCTGACCGGAACATCCGGCCCCGGCGTCGCTCTCAAACAGGAAGCCATCGGTCTGGCCGTGATGACGGAATTGCCGCTCGTTATCATCAACGTCCAGCGCGGTGGCCCTTCGACGGGATTGCCGACGAAGACCGAGCAGGCAGACCTCTTTCAGGCCGTCTGGGGACGCAACGGCGAATGCCCGGCCATCGTGGTCGCGCCCTCGACTCCGGCGGATTGTTTCCACATGGCTGTGGAAGCCGTGCGTCTTGCCTTCAAGTACATGACGCCCGTCTTCTATCTCTCTGACGGCTACCTGGCAAACGGCGCAGAACCCTGGGCTGTGCCGAACGTCGAAGATTTGCCGAAGATCGAGATCAAGTTTGCGACAGACCCAACGAACTTCCTGCCCTACGCGCGCGATGAGGAAACGCTCTCGCGCCCCTATGCTATTCCCGGCACGCCCGGACTGGAACATCGCGTCGGCGGCATCGAAAAGCAACATCTGACAGGCAACGTCAACTACGACCCGGAAAATCACCACTTCATGGTTAAGCTCCGGCAAGAAAAGGTTGACCGCGCCGCCAACGACATCCCGCTGATAGAAGTTTTTGGCGAAAAGACCGGCAAGGTACTCGTGCTCGGCTGGGGCTCAACCTACGGCTCGATCACTTCAGCCGTCGAGAAGTTGCAGCGCGAAGGCAAACAGGTTTCAAGCGCGCATCTCAAATATCTCAACCCGTTCCCGAAGAACCTGGGCGAAATACTCTCCGGCTTCGAGACGGTGATTGTGCCTGAGATGAACCTCGGACAACTCTGCACCATGATTCGCGCTCGTTATCTCGTTGACGCCGTGCCCTTCTCGAAAGTCAAAGGCCGCCCTTTCCAGATTCGGGAGATTGTGCGAAAGGTCGAGGAGTATTTGTGAGCTATGAGCAGCACGACTACCAAATTGGTGACGGCTGACGAGTTGCTGATGATGCCGAAGGACGGCTTTCATTATGAACTCGTCAGAGGAGAATTGAAGCGTATGTCGCCTACGGGAGAAGAGCATGGTGGCGTCACGATGGAGTTGGCAGCTCCCCTTCATCATTACGTCAAACTCAACCGGCTCGGTCGAGTTTACGCGGCAGAAACAGGCTTCAAACTTGAAAGCGATCCCGACACAGTGCGCGCACCGGATATTGCCTTCGTTCGCGCAGAGAGGATTCAGTCCACAGGCAGAGCGCAAGGTTATGGAGAGGGCGCGCCCGACCTGGCGGTCGAGGTCTTAAGTCCAGGCAACACAAAACGAGAGATGGCAGAGAAGATTGAGGAATATTTCGCAGCGGGCGCGCGTCTGGTGTGGGTGGTTAATCCAAAATCGAAAACCGTCACGGTCTATCGCTCGCTCACAGACATTGTTACGCTCACAGAGAAAGATACGCTTGACGGCGGCGAAGTTGTGCCCGGCTTTCAAATTCCTGTCGCCGAGATTTTCGCTATATGACGGCTTCCACTTCAAACGTTGATTCTCGGTCTATCCATGACGTGTACGCGGAGGGGCTGCGCTACTTTATGGGTGAAGGAACGCTTCAAGGCACGCTGGCGCAAGTTTCTTCCGACCTGAAGGAGCGCGGGATAGACTACATGGTCATTGACGCGGTCGCGTTGATGGCTTATGGCTATCCACGATTCACCGAAGATATTGATCTGGTGCTGACAAGCGAGGGGCTGGAAGCATTTCATCGAGAGTTAGTCGGATTGGGCTACGTTCCCGCATTTCCGGGCGCAAGGAAAAGGCTGCGCTCGACACGCGAGGGGGTGAGCATTGAAGTGATTCTGGCCGGTGAATATCCGGGCGATGGTAGACCTAAGCCTGTGAGTTTTCCCGTGCCTGCAACTTCTTCGACGGAAATTGACGGCGTGCGAATCGTCACGCTTGAGAAATTGATTGAGCTGAAACTGGCTTCAGGTATGACCGCGCCCGACCGTTTGAAGGATTTGGCCGACGTGCAGGAATTGATTAAAGTGCGCGGCCTCACCGCCGACTTTGCCGCGATGCTGAGTCCTTATGTGCGAGGCAAATTTTTAGAGTTATCCAGTGCGGTCAAGGACGCCAGGCAAGCGAATGATATTAAGGAGCAAGAATGAACGAGAACGGTAACGGAACAAACGGCAACGGACATAAAGACAACGCCGAGGCCGCTGCTTCGCCGGAAGCTTACGCGGGTTCGATGGCGGCTGGCGAGGTAGCCCCGCCGCCCGTGAAATTAACGAAAGCGGATTTCGTTTCGGGGCAGGAAGTGCGCTGGTGTCCGGGCTGCGGCGATTATTCGATCCTGAATAACGTGCAGAAGGTGATGCCTGAACTCGGCATCCCGCGCGAGAAAATCGTCTTCGTTTCAGGCATCGGCTGCTCCTCGCGCTTCCCCTACTACATGAACACCTACGGCTTCCACTCGATTCACGGGCGCGCCCCTGCGATTGCGACCGGCATCAAGGCGGCGAATCCCGAATTGAGCGTCTGGGTCATCACTGGCGACGGAGACGCGCTCTCCATCGGTGGCAACCATTTCATGCACGCCATCCGTCGCAACCTGGACATGAACTACATCCTCTTCAACAACCGCATCTACGGTTTGACGAAGGGGCAATACAGCCCGACCTCCGAGCTTGGCAAGAAGACTAAATCAACTCCGATGGGCGTGATTGATTACCCCCTGAACCCGCTTTCTGTCGCCATCGCCTCGGAAGCCACTTTCGTTGCGCGCTCGCTCGACATTGATGTCAAGCACCTCGGCGCTACAGTTCAGGCGGCGGCTCATCACAAAGGCGTCTCGTTCGTCGAGGTCTATCAGAATTGCAATATCTTCAACGACCACGCCTTTGATTATTTCGCCGAACGCTCGATCCGCTCAGACCACATGATTTACCTTGAGCACGAAAAGCCGATGGTCTTCGGCAAGGATCGAGACAAAGGCATTCGCATGAACGGCGCGCATCCTGAAGTCGTCCAACTGGGCAGCGAGACGGGACTCACCGAAAACGACCTGCTCGTCCACGACATTCATCTCAAAGACCCGTCGGTCGCCTTCATGCTCGCGCGCATGGAGCAACCACACTTTCCGCAGCCCGTCGGCATCTTCCGCTCGGTGGAACGCGCCACCTACGAAGACATGATGACCGACCAGATCACAGCCGCCACCGCCAAGTTTGGTCCCGGCAGCCTGGACAAGCTAATTAATAGCGGCGATATGTGGACGGTAGAATAAAGGATGAGGGATGAGGGCGGAGGGATGAAGAAAAGACAATAGCTTTTATTTCATCCCGCATCCCTCCGCCCTCATCCCTTAAGAATCGGAGCGAAGCGACATGATTTGTCCATCGTGTGGTCACGATAATCTTGAAGGCATGGATCGCTGCGAGAACTGCATGAAGTCTCTGCGCGATTTGGATGTGCCGCGCGCCGATGCGACGGGTGGTCTCGTGCGGTCCGTGATGGAAGATAGCTTGAATCGTCTGGAGCAGGCCGAGACTATCAGAGCGCGACCCTCGGAATCTGCGCTTGAAGTCGCGCGCCGGATGAGAGACGCTCAAACGGGCTGTGCGCTCGTCGTCGATGACGAGGGCAAGCTCGTCGGTATCTTCACCGAGCATGATGTGCTGCGTAAGATGGTAAGCAAGGGCGATGATATACAGGATGTTCCCGTCAGCCAATTGATGAGCGGAAATCCAGAGACGCTGCGTGAGACTGATTCGGTCGCTGCCGCTCTCAACAAGATGGCGATGGGTCGCTACCGCCATGTTCCCGTCGCCAGAAACGACGGCAGCTACAGCGTTGCCTCAATCAAAAGTGTGCTCAAATACATCGCACAGGAAGAGTGGTAAAGGCTTTCCTCTTTAATTCACCAGACCAGCCGCGCCGCTTCCCTGATCTCAAAAGATTCGCAGGCTTACTTCGTCGGCTCGCGCACGCCAACTTCATCGCGCGTCAATTTGTCTTCCGAAGTGAGATTACCGGCATGCACAGGTGGCCGCCCCATCAGCCTGGCGAACAGGTCTTCATAGCAATCAACCACACGCTCCCAGTCGTAATACTTCCTGACCCTTTCTTGAGCGCGCAGGCGATACGTGCTGACCAAAGAGCCGTCTCTTAAGACGCGCTGAAGCTGCTCGGTGAGGTCTGCTTCGTCTGCGTAAGCGAGACCCGCTTCGCCAACGGCTTCGACGTTCTCCGGTGCGCCAAGCGTCAGGACGCAATTGCCATAGCCCATCGCTTCCAGCAGCGCCGGATGCGTGCCGCCGACCTCTGTGGCATGCACGTAGCAATAAGCGTTTTGCTGCAACATGCGATAGTCTTTGCCAAAGACAAAACCCGTGAAGATGATGCGCTTGTCGCCCCGCGCACGTGCGCGAAGTTCCTCGATATAATCGCGCGCGTAGGGAGCATCGCCGACGATCAGGAGCTTGTGGGCGGTTCTGACTTTCTTAAAAGCTTCGATGACGAGATGCGCGTTGTTCTCAGGCTCCAGCCTTGAAACGTAGAGCACGTAGCGGTTCGGCTCAACCCGCCACTGGCGCACAGCCGGTTCGGGACGACGTTCGATCTCCGCGCCGTAAGCGATCATGGTTGAAGGCGCGTTGTAGCGGGCCAGGTAATAGTCCTGAATGACACGCGCATCCGTGACAATCTCGTTCGGCAGGAATGTGGCAAGCCGCTCGACCAGCCGGTAGTAGTTTCGTCCGAGCCAATTCCATTTCTTGCGCTTGTGCTCAAGCCCATCCACGTTGATGGCTACGGGCGTGCCCGTCAATCTCAAAATGGGGGCGAAGGGCGCGTTGGCGGCATTGCAGATGAGCGCAGCGTCGTAGCGCGCAGGGACAGCATAGAGCGCGGAGAGAAAGGAGTGGACGACCGTATCGAAATACTTGTGCCGGATGGTCGGCAGCACCTTCAGGCGCACGCCGTGATATTCAAGCTGGCGCGGGCTGACGTAGTGTGCGCGGCAATAGACCGTCACGTCATGGCCGCGCGCAACCAATCGAGTCGAGAGATGTTCGGCGAAAGTTTCAAAGCCGCCGTAGCTGGCAGGCACCCCGCGCGTTCCTAAAATTGCTAATCGCATCCGTTAAGGGATGAGGGAAGAAGCAAGGGATGAGGGATGAGGGATGAGGGATGAAATAAAAGCTTCTCGTCTTTATTCATCCCTCATCCCTCATCCCTCATCCCTCATTTTCATCCCTCATCCCTTCCTCCTATCGCTCGTCTGTATGCTTGTAAGGTTAATCGTGCTGTCTCGCGCCAGCTAAAATGTCTGGCGCGCGCCAGCCCTTTGATGCGCAACTCGGCGCGTAAGTTCGGATCATCAATCACCCGCGCGATCAGGGAAGCCAGAGCGCCTTTGTCAAAAGGATCAACGAGCAATCCGGCATCCTGGACAACTTCGGGCAAGCTCGTGAGAGTGCCCGCGATGACGGGCGTGCCGCACTGCATCGCTTCCAGGGGCGGCAGACCGAAGCCCTCGAAGTATGACGGGTAAACGAAGCAGAGTGCCCCCGTATAGAGCGCAGGCAAATCCGCTTCCTCCACGTATCCCGTTAAGACCGTCAGGTCGCCCAGACCATACTCTTCAATAGCGCGTAACGTCTCATCATAAAGCCAGGCTTTTTTTCCAACCAGGGCAAGTTGAGGAAGATTAGCCTGTGGACGCGCGCGGCGCAAGTCCGCGTAAGCTGCGATCAAATGGGCCAGATTTTTTCGCGGTTGGATTGAGCCGACCGCCAGGATGTAGTCGCCTTTAATCCCATACAGCTCACGAACGCGCGTCACTTCTCTTTCATCCATGACGGGCGCGAAATGAGCGGGCGCGGCAAGCGGGGTGACGCTTACGCGCCGAGGCTCGATCCCGTAAGTCTCCATGATGTCGCGGCGCGTATGGTGGGATGGGACGAGGATGTGCGAGGCCGTGCGTGCCGTCCGGCGCACAGTCAAGCGAAGCTGCATCCGGCTTCTGCGCTTGAAGGTTTGCGGTAAATGCTCGAACGAGAGATCGTGGATGGTGGCGACGACCGGGCAGGGAGCAAACGGCGGCGCGGTGTATTGCACGTGGAGCAGATCAACGGGACGACGACGCAGCTCTTTGACGAGCGTCAAAGGGATTCGCACCAGCGGCGTGTGCGGCAGCGTCAACTGAACGCGGACGTGCGGCCAGCGATTGTGAAAACGCTCGACCGCCTCGCGCCTGGTGACATAGAGCGTGTAGCGATTGACCGTATCCACTTCGGCCAGAGCTTCTATCAGATTCGTGACATAAGTCTCGTTGCCAGCCAGACCAGTGCCAATAGAGTGAGCATCAATGGCGATACGGAAAGGCAAGGATGAGGGATGAGGGATGAGGGATGAAAAGCAGGAGTCAGGAGTCAGAAGACAGGAGTCAGAAGAATAAGGCTGAAACCGTTCTGCTGATTTTCTTTTCTTCTGTCTCCTGATTTCTGAATTCTGTCTTCTGCTTTCCTTCATCCCTCATCCCTCATCCCTTCGTTCACCACTCCGTGAAAACTTCTGCGGTGAATGCGGCAGGGGCCGTGCGTGCGCAGGGCTTCCAGATGCTCGCGGCTGCCGTAGCCGACGTGCCGGGCAAAGTTGTATTGCGGATAGACTTCGTGAAAGGAGCGCATCAGCGCATCCCGATAGGTTTTGGCGATGACGGAGGCAGCGGCGATGGAGGGCGAAATGGAATCGCCATGAATAATCGCCTTCTGTGGGAGCCCTACTGCTTTGAGTTGGATGGCGTCTATCAGGAGGTAATCGGCGCAGGGGTCAAGCTGTTTGAGAGCTTCGATCATAGCCAGGCGAGAGGCTTCGAGGATATTGATCCGGTCAATCTCTTCCGGCTCAACCTGTCCGACGCTGTACGCGACGGCCACTTGCAGGATTTCACCTGCGATGCGCTCGCGTTGCCGTGCGGTCAACTTCTTGGAATCGTCCAACCCTTCGGGCAAAGGTTTTTCAGGATCAAGAATCACAGCCGCCGCGACCACAGGCCCGGCCAGCGCGCCCCGCCCGACTTCGTCAACTCCGGCGATGAGACGGAAACCACCAGAGCGCGCCTGATCTTCAAAATCCGTACAGATGGAAGAGACGCGGCGACGGCGACGAGGCAGGGATGAGGGATGAGGGATGAGGGATGAAGAAGAGACGGAATCATTCTTGCCTTTCATCCCTCCGCCCTCATCCCTCATCCCTATTCTTCCTCCACCTTCATCCCTTTTTGCCTGCTGCCGAAGCGCCCTGCGCGGCTGTTGCCTGGTTGCGAGTGTCTTTCTCGCGGATGCGCGCAGCTTTACCGCGAAGCTCTCTCAGGTAGTAGAGCTTGGCGCGGCGGACGCGCCCACGCTTGACCACGTCAATGTGGTCAATGATGGTCGCGTGCAACGGAAAGATTCTCTCGACGCCGACGCCAAAGCTCGTCTTGCGAACCGTAATCGTCTCGCGCACCCCGCCGTGCTTACGAGCAATCACGATGCCCTCAAACACCTGCAAGCGTTCTTTGGTTTCCGACTCTTTGATACGCACGTGAACGCGCACCGTATCGCCCGGCTGAAAATCCGGGACGCTCGTGCGCAACTGCGCCTTTTCAACTACATCTAAGCGATTCATCTCTTTAACTCCATTTGCAATTTTAGATTTTTGATTTGCGATTGGACAAGGAACAAAAAGTTTTCTTTAATCCTCTTCCAATCAAAAATCGCAAATCAAAAATCTAAAATTTCACTTCTTCCTTAACAGGTCTGGCCTGTTGCGTTCAGTCTTTTTCAAAGCTTGCTCTGCACGCCAGCGCGCAATCTCCGCGTGGTGGCCTGTCAGCAAAACTTCCGGCACACGCATCCCGCGAAATTCCGGCGGGCGCGTGTAGTGCGGATAATCGAGCAGCCCTTCCGAGAACGATTCGTTGACACTGGAAGTCTCGCTGCCCAGCGCGCCGGGAATCAGCCTGACTATCGCGTCAACCACCACGACCGCCGCAGGCTCGCCGCCCGACAACACGTAATCTCCGATGGAGATTTCATCCGTTGCAAGAGCCTCCGCCACACGCTCGTCAACGCCTTCGTAGCGTCCGCAAATCAGCACGACGTGCGCGGCTTCCGCCAATTCAGCGGCAACCGCTTGTGTGAAAACGCGCCCCTGCGGGGAAAGCAGAATGACGCGCGTCCCCTTTGCGTAACGCTCGCGCTCCGCTGCTCCCGTCAAATCCTCAACTGCTGCAAAGATCGGCTCAACCTTTAAGACCATCCCGTCGCCACCGCCGAACGGGCGATCATCTACCATCCTGTGCTTATCAACAGTCCACTCGCGCAGGTCGTGCGCCCTGACATCTATCAACCCGGCAAGCTTAGCCCGCCGGATAATCCCGTAATCAAACGCTCCGCGAAAGAAGTCAGGAAAAATCGTGATGACATCAAAGCGAAGCATAGTAATTTTTGATTTGCGATTTTTGATTTGCGATTGGAAGAGGAATAAAAATTCTTTAGTCCTGATCCAATCAAAAATCGCAAATCGAAAATCTAAAATTCCAAAAGCCCTTCCGGCGGATCAACGCGGATCAGCTTGTTTTCAATGTCTATCTCGACGCAGATGGTTTCCGCGAGCGGGATCAGGTGTTCGCGTCCTGCGTCCGTATTTTCAATCACGAGCACCTCGGCGTCGCCGCCCGTCCTCAACACTTCTCGCACCAGCCCCAGCTTTTCGCCTTCGATTGTCTCAACCTGGCAGCCGATTAACTCCCAATCGTAAAACTCGTCTTTATCGAGTTCGACGCGCTCCGACTCGGGCACTGCAAACTCATAGCCGATGAGAGCGGATGCCTCTTCGATGGAATCGTACCCGGCGAATTTCAAGATGACTCGCGCGCCCTGAAACCAGTGATCTTCGAGTGCAAGCGTCATGCGCTTGCCGTCAGGCGTGACCGCGATTAATTCTTCGAGTCCCTCGAACCGTTCAGGGAAATCCGTTAAAAGATCGGCCACCATCTCGCCGCGCAAGCCTCTGGTCTTGACCGCTTTCGCCACAGCAACCAGTTCGCCACGCGCTGCTGCATCATCGCTGCCTGCGCCTGCCTGCTCCGCTTCGCTCATTCCACGATGTCTAGAACGTAGCGGCGATTCTGCTTGATGCTCGCCGCATGAACGAGCGAGCGCAAAGCGCGAACGGTGCGCCCCTGCCGCCCGATCAATTTGCCCATGTCGGATTGAGCCACGCGAATTTCGATGACCAGCGCATCTTTGCGCTCGACTTCGCGCACTTCGACCGCCTCCGTGTCATCCACCAGGGCTTTGACGATCATCTCGACAGTCTCACGCATAAGTTAAGTCTGGAGTCTGGAGTCAAGGAGTCTGAAGTTAACTGGTCAAAAACATTTTCTGTCTTTTGACTCTAGACTTCAGACGCGCTTTTGACGTAACAGACTTTTAAACTGTTTCAGGCTGCGCCGCCTGCGCTTTCGCGTTGGCCTTAATCAAGCGTCGCACGGTCTCGGTCGGCTGTGCGCCACGCTCGATCCAGTATTGAGCGCGCGCGGCATCGAGGCGAATCTCGCCTTCCTTGCCAATCGGGTTATACGTGCCGATGCTCTCAAGGTACGCGCCATCACGCTTCGACAGCTTTTCCTTAACCACAATCCGGTACGAAGGTCTCTTCTTCGCACCCATTCTCATTAATCTAATTGCTAACAAATCTCTTTCCTCCAAATAAACAGTTTTCAGTTTTGAGTTTTCAGTTTCCAGTAAACGCAACTTGTCTTTGCTGAAAACTGAAAACTGAAAACTCATCTTTTCTTCTTCCAACGCTTCTTCTTCTTGCGCGACGGCCCGGCGGCGGGCAGGGCGGGCATTTCGCCGTCGTCGCCGTTGCCGATTCCTTCGAGGCCGGGGATCCCGGCTGCTCCCGCCATCCGGCGCATCAGCTTGCCTTTCATCCCGCTACCACCGAACATTCCTGAGCCGGAGAGTTGCCGCATCATCTGCCGCATCTCCGTGTATTGCTTAATCAAGGCGTTGACTTCCGCCACGTTCGTCCCCGAGCCGCGCGCAATGCGGCGACGACGATTCGCGTTCAGAATCTTGTGGTCGTAGCGTTCGGCAATCGTCATCGAATCAATGATCGCTTCGGTGCGCTTCAACTCCTTCTCCATCTGCTTGGTCTGCTCCTCGTCCAGATTCGGCATGCCGATGCCGCCGAGAAGCTGGTCGGGCAGGAGCTTCATAATTTTTGAGAAAGAGCCGAGCTTCTTGACCTGCCTCAGTTGGCTGCGGAAATCGTCGAGCGTGAACTGGTTTTTCTGAAGCTTCTTTAACTGCTCTTCGGCTTCCGACTGGTCAACTTTTGACTGTACCTCTTCGATGAGCGACAGCACGTCTCCCATGCCGAGGATGCGCTGCGCGATGCGATCAGGATAGAAAGGCTCAAGCGCATCGTATTTTTCGCCGACGCCGACGAACTTAACGGGTTGCCCGATCACCTGCTTGATAGAGAGCGCCGCACCGCCTCGCGCGTCGCCATCCATCTTCGTCAGCACAACACCCGTAATCCCGACGCGCCGATGAAACTCTTCCGCAGATTTGACGGCATCCTGTCCCGTCATCGCGTCCGCCACAAAGAGCGTCTCGACGGGACGCGTCTCGTTCTTGATGCTGACCAGCTCTTCCATCAACTCGTCGTCAATGTGCAGACGCCCCGCCGTGTCTATCAGGAGCGTGTCATAGCCGGTCTGTTGCGCGTGCTTGTGAGCTTCGCGCACAAGGGTCATCGGGTCGTTCGTTTCGGGCATTTCAAAGATCGACTGCCCTGTCGCCTTCGCAATTACTTTCAACTGCTCGCGCGCAGCCGGGCGGTAAACGTCAACTGATAACAGGAGCGGTTTGCGATCCTGATTCTTCGCCAGCCAGCGCGCAATCTTGCCCGTCGAAGTGGTCTTGCCTGAGCCTTGCAGGCCGACAATCATCACGGTGTTCGGGATTGTTTTCGTAAAGACCAGCCGTGAAGATTGCCCGCCGAGGAGTTCCACCAGCTCATCAAAGACTATCTTGACAACCTGCTCCGAAGGCTTCAAATCCTGCCAGACCTGCTGGCCCTCGGCCTTTTCCTTGACCGAAGCGATGAAATCCTTGGCGACCTTGTAATTAACGTCCGCTTCCAACAGGGCGAGCCGTATCTCGCGCAGGGCTGCATCCACGTGCGCCGGGGTCAACACACCCTCGCCACGCAGGTTTTTCAGCGTCCGCTTCAGCTTGTCGGATAAAGTCTCGAACATATAGGCGTAGCTCCGCTCGTCAAACGGAAACGAAGATGATAATGGTGGGTGTGGGGAGTGTCAAGGAACGGGCGTTTTGGTAGTGGATCAATTTGAAGAGGCAGTTGAGAGTTCAAGCTTTAGCTTGAGCCTTCACACACGCGCAAGCTAAAGCTTGAACTCTTAACTGAGCCACTACTAGTGTTTTGGTAGTGGGGTAATAGTGTGTTGGTCTTTATTTCGTAAGAAAGGCCAGCACTCCGATTAAAGCTCCAAGAAGACCCGTGATTAGCGCGATTATTGAGCCGACAACCCTAAGCCACCACTCAACGTTGCGGCGCTTCTCGTCCCTGATAAGTTTTTTGACGCCCGCTTTACCAAGCTCAGTGAGGTAAAGGTTCTGTTCTCTCGTAAGCTCGATTGCTTCCAGCGTCATGCCCTCATAGCCGTCTTCATCTTCCCACCACCAATCGGCTCTTCTGGGAATATCAATACCAAGCCGCGTTGCTTCACGCTTTAGCGCGGTAGTTTCGCGGGCTTCAACCCTCAGCATGTCTCCTCTGGTAGTCAACCCAACAACTCCTTAAACTCCCAAACGTGACCCGTGATTCCTGCTTCCATCGCTGGCGTTTCACAGGCGCGTGAGTTGGCTGATGCGCTCGCGCAATGACCTGACGTAGCCCTCCATCGTGGCTTCGTCGTAGTCCGCCGCTCTGAAGGCATCACGCAGTTGCTCGTCGGTCAGTTGCGAAAGGAGCGAGCCGATCCAGCGCGCGTGAACGTTCGGGATGCCGCGCATGGACTTCTCTTTCTTCACTTCGCCCAGATAGTAGGGCGGGTAAAAAACGGTGAACATCCCCAACTTGGTCGGGCGCGTGTCGTAGTCGAACTCGACCGAGCCATCGTCCTCGACACCCATCACGAACCGGGTCGAGAGGAAATCTTTGAGGTTGTTCTTTGTGCGCTTGCCGCCTAAGCCCCCGGTGCGTCCGAGCGTCGCCCCCAGATCGGTCACGACATATTGCGCATCCATGCGGCGGCGGCGCGGATTCCTGACGTAGAGAACGGTGTTGTTCGCCGCGCGCGCGTCGAAATTATTGAGAAGGATCATGATGACTTTCAAGCCGCTCAGCTCGCGCGTCCCTTTGAAAGGATTCTTGTCCCAATCCCACTCTTTGCCGCGCTTGACATCTTTTCGTCTGGGCTCAAAGCGCACCCCGCGCACAATCTCGCGCCCTTCGACATACTGCCGCCCGCGCGAGAGGCGTGGCAGACCGTTGATGCGCACACGGTCGAAGTAGTAAGCCTCCTCTGCGAAATAGCCGACCGACCAGACGAGGCGTGTCGAGACCGTCTCACTTTGCGCTTCTGTGCCGAGTTTCACACGCCATTCAACGCCGCGCGCATCCTTCACGGCGAACTTCGGCGACTCGCCGTCTTTATCTTCCTTGATGAAGGTGAAAGGTGCGACGGGAGCGCGACGAGCCGAGCCTGGGCCGTAGCGCAAGTCGCGCGTAGAGATGTCGCCCGGGTCGCGCCAGAGGACAGGCGTGCCTGATAGCTTTTCGTCCTTTTTCGCTTTCTGTGCGAAAGCAGATTGCTCTTGCGGGCATAAACCGAAGATCAGCAAGAGAAGAATTGCCGGGATTAAATTTTTGGGTAAGCGCATCGAGTCTCCTTGAAAAAAATAAACTCTCATCTGGGAAAGCCGTCTTCAATTCGGAGGAGAGAATCAACGTATCATCATAATACAAGCCCCGACTGAATGGAGACACGTCAGAGCCGTTTTCGCCCATTTATTTCACGTAAATCTTTGACTATTGCTGGCATCCTGTTTGCAGATTCGTCTTTTCAATGAAATACAATCTTAAAACTCGCGCTCGTTTGAGAGTAGTCGCAGCTATGCTCTCGTTAATTGCCGCGCCTGCTTTCGGACAGCAGCAAAATTCACAAAGCAATATCTCAGCCAAAGACCAGCAAACGGTTGCCACGTTCGAGCAGCGCGTCAAGGAGTACGTGCGGTTGCGCGAGCAATTGGAAGACAAGATGCCGAAGCTTTCTGAAAAGAGCACGCCCGAACAGATCGAAACGCATAAGATAGCTTTCGAGGGCACGGTGCGCACGGCCAGAGTCGGCGCAAAACAAGGCGACATCTTCACTCCGGCGATTGCCAAATTCATCCGCATGACGATTCAAAATGAGTTCAAAGGGAAAGACCGGCAGGAGCTGCGTAAGATGGTGATGGAAGCGGACACGAAGGGCGTTCCGCTGCGGGTCAATTACCCTTACCCGGAGGACAAAGAGTTGGTAGAGATGCCGCCGACGCTTCTGTTGAAACTTCCGCAACTGCCGAAACAGGTAAAGTATCGTTTCGTCAACCGGCACATGTTACTGGTGGATAGAGAAAACGGGTTAATCGTTGACTACATGCTGAACGCTCTTCCATAAAGAGGGGGGCGCGTGAGAGGAATAGTTATGAAACGTTTTGTTGCTTCGTTTGTCATCATCATTGCCCTGACTTTCGGCGGTCTGGGCGGAAACAGTTTCGGCCAGAGTGTTGCTCCTGCTCACCCCAAAGTTAGCTCGGCGAGCACTTCTTCCGTCAAACTCACTTTGCCGCTCAAGGAGGGCTCCGTTCGTTTCATGGTCGTCGGCGATACCGGAACCGGCAGCGACAAGCAATATGAGTTGGCACAGGTGATGATTAATTACAGGCAGGCTTTCCCCTTCGAGTTTGCCCTCCTGCTGGGCGATAACCTGTACAACGGGGAAAGCGCCGAGGACTACAAGAACAAATTTGAAAACGTTTACAGGAAACTGCTGGATGACAAGGTCAAGTTCTACGCCACGCTCGGCAACCACGACGAGTCAAACCAGCGCTTCTATCAATACTTCAACATGAACGGCGACGAGTATTACCGCTTCACAAAAGGGAACGTCGCTTTCTATTCGCTCAATAGCAATTACATGGATAAGAAGCAGCTCAAGTGGTTGGAAGACGAGCTGGCAAAAGACACTTCCGCCTGGAAAATCTGCTTCTTTCATCACCCGCCATATTCGTCGGGCGGCAAGCACGGCTCAGAGACGAAGCTGCGGGAAGTCGTCGAGCCGATATTTTTGAAGTACGGGGTGAACGCGGTCTTCGCCGGGCACGATCACTTCTATGAGCGAATCAAGCCGCAGAAAGGAATCTATTATTTCGTCTCGGGCGCGGGCGGCAAATTGCGGGATGGCGACGTTAAGAAAGGGTCGCCCTTGACGGAGAAGGCATTCGACAAGGACATGTCTTTCATGCTCCTCGAAGTTGTGAATGAGCAGTTGCACTTTCAGGTCATCTCGCGCACCGGCGAGACTGTGGATTCCGGCATGCTGATGAACCAGCGAAAGAAAGCCATGAGCGCTGCCAACTAAGAGCGTCTAACAAAACCACGTAACCACGAAATTACACGAAACAACACGAATTATTTTCGTGCCATTTCGTGTAATTTCGTGGTTTATCTTTTTGCATGGCAGGGGTTTGTTAGGCGCACTGAAGTTTACGGGCTTCTGATGTTGAAGGTATCGCCCTGTTTGATGTCGCCGGTCTCGAAGCCCCGCTGGAACCAGCGCATCCTTTGTGCGGAAGTGCCGTGCGTGAATGAATCGGGCACGACGTACCCTTGACTTTCCTTTTGCAGGCGGTCATCGCCGATGGCCGTCGCAGCGTTCAAAGCCTCTTCGATGTCTCCGGCTTCCAGAAGACCTTTTTGCTGCGCGTAATGCGCCCACACTCCCGCGTAGAAATCAGCCTGTAATTCGAGCCTGACGGAAAGATCGTTGGCCTCGCGCTCGCTCGCTCTGCCACGCATTGAATCTACCTTATCCATCGTCCCTGTCAGATTCTGGATGTGATGCCCGACCTCGTGCGCGATGACATAAGCCTCGGCGAAATCGCCGGGCGCGCGGAAGCGCGTCTTCAGCTCGCGGTAGAACGAAAGGTCTATGTAAAGCTTTTGATCTCCCGGACAGTAGAACGGCCCGACCGCCGCGCTGGACAATCCGCAGGGCGAGCGGACTTGATCTGTGAAGAGCACCAGCTTCGGCGGGCGATATTGCTGTCCCCTTTGCCGGAAAATGTCAGCCCAAACATCTTCCGTGTTAGCCAGCACAGATGAACTCAAGGCTTTCAGCTCATCTTCCTCCGGGTTGACGGGGCGCGTGGCCTGACTGCTGCCGGGAGCCGGATCACTTCCGCCCCCGCTCAGCAGGGTGCGCGGATCAACTCCGAGCAGGAGAGCAACCAGCAGGATGACGACCGAGCCGATACCACCGAAGGCCAGCCCCCTGCCTGAGATGCCTCGCCGGTCTTCGACATTCTCGCTCTGGCGACCTTCTCTCCAGCGCACAGTTTTTTCCTCCTTGATTAATATGTTCGCTCTTTATAGCACGAAAAGGCAGTAGTCAGTAGTCAGTGGTCGGTGGTCGGAAAAAGTGGTCAGTGGTCAGATGAAATCAGTTTTTAACTGACCACTGACCACCGACCACTGACTACTGCTTTTCAGACCATGAGCGGTAAGCATCAAGCACACGCGCGGCATTATGCGTCCACGTATGCCGTGCGATTGATTCGCGTCTGGCTGCCGCTCCCAACTGTTCGCGCAGCTCCAATGAGTTGGTCAAGCGCAAAATTGCTGCACTCAATTCGCGCGCGTCATTCGGCTCGACCAGCAGCGCCGTTTCTTCGTCCACCAACACATCGCCGATCTGCCCCAGGCGGCTGGCGACGATTGCTTTGCCCATCGCCATGTACTCGAACAGCTTGGTGGGCGAGCCGAAAAATTCGCTTCCGTCTTCGAGCGGCACATGCGGGGAGGCCAGCACGTCGCACGCATCGAGCAGCGCAGGCACGCGCTCATGCTCGACCGCTCCCGTCAGAATCGCGCGGTGCTCAAGACCTGCTTCACGCAAAGTCTGCTCGACACGTCCTCGCAGCACACCGCTTCCGACCAGCAGGAAGCGCAAGCGCGAATCCTGCGGCATGAGCTTGATTGCTTCTGCCAGCGCGAGCACGCCGTGCCATGGGCCGAACGTGCCGACGAATCCGACAACCGTTTCGTCCTTTTCAATTCCCAACTCCTCGCGCACGCGCTCTCCGCCAATGTTCGGTCGAAATCGCTCAGGGTCTACGGCGTTCGGGTTGAGCACTATCTTGCTCTCATTCACTCCGGCGCGCACGAGGTTGCGACGCTCCACTTCGGAGACGACGAAGATGCGCGCGGCGGCTTTGAGATTCAACTGCTCGCATCGTTCAAGCAAGGCAGACATGCCCGCCTGATCCCAGTGCTGCCCGATCCAGACTTCCGAGCCGTTGTATTCGAGAAAGAGCGGTCTCGCCGCACGAAGACTGGCCTCGACGCCAGCCCAACTGAAGCGGCTGTAGCGTTGATAAATAAAATCAGGTGGCTGGCGGGCAATCAATCGCGAGGCCGCGTCCGTGAAACGTTGATTGTTGTAGAGATCAAACGCGGCGCGCGTCGTGCCGATGGGTTTGGGCTCGATAATCGTCGTCGGCACTTTTGTTTCATCGAGACCCGCGATGCGATCATTGCTAATCATCGAGACGCGCGCCGCTGATGCCAGCAGGGCATTGATGACTCCGTTGATATGGCTGCTCGCCCCGCCCGTCTGTGTACCAGGTCCCGGTGTCGCGCGCAGATAGACGATTGAAGGTGCGAAGGCGGGTGAGCTTTCAGGCGGGCGCTTGATAACTTCCGGTATCCCGCCGTCTTTGATTATGCGTTCGAGCGAGCGCAACTTCTTGCGCGCGCGCGCCACAGCCGCCGCGCTGATCGCTGCTTCGCGTGCGAGCCGCAATGGCGCGCTCGTTAAAAGCCGCGCCCGCCGTTCTTCACGCCACGCCCCATGCGCGTCCAGCATCACGCACCGCCGAGCGCCCGCCAGTGCGCCAAATAACATGAAGGCATTTTGCCCGCGTTGCCAGTCGAGCCGCTCCGTGGCTACAACGAAGATGTTTGGGCGGCGCGCTCGCAAAACGCCGAGACGCTCGCTTAAACTGCCGCGCTCAATCTCTCTGCGCGCGATCTCTTCGATGAGGGCTTGCGGGAAACGCCCTTCAATCTCTGTGCGCGCCTGCCGCGCTCGATCATTGAGCACCAGCAAGATAATTTTCATAGGCCGCTCTTGATTTTCGAGAGAGCTTGACGCGCCCGCCCTGTGGCCGAACGGTTCTCGTAGTCAATCTTGAAGCACCTCTCAAAAGCCCACTTCGTGCAGTACAACTCATAGCCGCGCTCACGGAATCTCTCGTCCTGTCCGTGCTCAAGAAAGACAGGCACGGCCAGCTCAGGATCGGCGACCAATTCTGCGAGAGCATGCCCGTTGAAGTAGACGTTGCAGGTCGGGTCTGTCAGATGCCAGCGCCCGTCTATTTCCACTTCAATCATCGAGTGCGTATCTATTTGCTCTGGCCCGCGCCCGCGCGGGTGGGGCTTCATGAAGAAAGTCACTCTTCTGGTTCGATAACCCTCGCGCTCCAGCAGGTACTGGAAAACTTTTGTGTAGCCCGCGCACCAGGCGAAGCCCCCGGCGATGATCTCCAGCGGGCGATTGGAGGACTGGTTCTGCTCCGGGCTGAGATGATGATAAACCCAGTCCATGATTTCCAGCATGCGGTCGACTTGGGAGGCCGCCTCTGCTCGCTTCCAAGCGAGCAAGTACATCATCTTGTCGTTTGAGGGTGGATAGGGAGCAAGCCCGAACCGGCGGCGCGTGTCAATCTCTTCAATCAAGACATTGACGAAACCGGCGCGCGCCAAGCGCATGGACACTTCATGCGGCGCGGTTTTCCAAGTGTGATTGTCGCAGACGCGCTCTGGATTACGCGCGTCGCTCGGAATCGCCGCGACCAGCACGCCGCCACGTTTAAGCACGCGATGGATTTCCAGCAGCGTTTTATCCACGTCAAAGGAATGTTCCAGCACATTGTCCGCGTAGACGCATTCAAAAGAGCCGTCTGAAAACGGGAGCGAGGCAAAGTCTCCGGCCAGAAAAGAGACGTGCGGGGAAGCGTACCGGCTCTCAGCCTGGGCTATGAAATCCGCGCCCCTGTCAAAGCCTGTCACACGCATCCACGGATATACTTCCGCGATGCGCGCCGACCAGTAACCAGCGCCGCAACCAAAATCCAAAACCTGCGTCCGGTCAAGTGGAATCATCGCTTGCAGGTGATGACTCTGCGCCTCGTTGTGCTCGTCGCCGAGAATTGCCTGGTGTTCCCGCTCGACTTGATATGCAGCCTCTTCGAGAGCACTTCTGCGCGCACTTGCTTGCAGTTCTTCCCGCGCCATCCCGGCCATCTCGGAGAGCGTGAGAAACTCAAAACGCCCGTCAACCTTCAGCCGTCGCAGGTTCTCAGCGATAGCAGCGAAATGTAAATCCGCTTTGGAATGGCCGATCATCACGAAATACTCGTGACCGGCGAGAGTTTCGGGTTCGTAGCGCGTCATGAAATGAGCCAGGCGTTTGGGTAACAACGGATTCAGGCCGCGATGCAAAGGCTTCAGGCGTCCGTGCGTAGCGTTGACAGCCCACTTGAGCCGCTTCAGCCTACGGTAAGATTCGCTTCCCACCGCACTCTCATCCTTGTTCACGAAGTTAATCAGGCGCGTGGCGAATCGCTTCCCTTCGTCGCCATCTAAAAACCATCGCTGATTCCATTCGAAAGTGAAGACGGGCAGCTCCGTGAGGCTCTGCTCGCTCGGCGGCGCTTTCAACTGCGGGTCGTAAGGGTTGGCGAAATACGGCTGATGGCGCGAATAGGCGAACGAGTAATCATAGCCTCGCTCGCCGGAAACGCCTCCGGCATAAACGGACGTATCGCAGAAGATTCCGTTCGCGACCAACGCATCATGAAGCTGTTTGAAAGGCTGTGTGGCGTAAGCTCCGGCGCGAAAGCAGGTCACGCGATATGCCGGGTTAATTGGGCGCAGCACCTGCTCAAGCGCCGCTTTGCATCTGGCGATCAACTTCCCTAAGTCGCCCGGATAATTATGGAGGCGAGCCAGCCGCCAATCCCAGAACCATTCGCCGTTCACAAGGCGTGCGCCCAATTCAGGCAGCCAGTTCGGGTGCAGGTGCATTTGCACATCGTGGCCGTGACTGACCGCCTCAATCCACTGCTGCTCCATGCGTTCTGCTACGGTCGGCTGATTGTCCTTGAGCCAGAAATACTCGCCCAGCTCGGCCATCAACGTAAGTTTCACCTGCTCTTCATCGCAGACTCGAAGCAATTGAGCGGTCGGCTGAAAGACATCGCGTTCCCAGTCAATGGTCTTACCTTCTGGGATGGGATGCCACGTCTCGTAGTCAATCGTGATGGCGATGAGGTGTTTTTTCCGGCGCGCGAGAAAGACTGCGTGCTGGCTCTCCAGAAAATATTCCGTCTCGACGACGAAGTATTTTTGGACGAGCCGCTTGAATTCGTCGAACTCCAGATACTTGCCGCCGGGACTCCATCCGGCGATGAACGCCAGCCCGTCTTTCGTCAGATGCTCTGCGATCCATTTAAGTGAAGCACGCTTGCCGCGCTCGTCCAGATAGTAAATCACATCGCTGTAGATGATTGCGTCGTACAGGCGATCATTTGCCTCTGTCTGCTCCAGATGGTCGGCTGAGCCTTGAATGAAATTGATGCGCGGGTGAAGTTCCTGGCCTTTGGTCACGGCTTCGCGGCTTACTTCGACGCCGAACAATTCCTTGAAATCATCTTCAAAGCGCGAGAGGAAAGCGCCTGTGCCGCAGCCAATGTCGAGGAGAGTCGCGTGTGTGCGGGCGTGAGTGGTGACGAGTTTGTAATAGAGGTCGTACCTCTCGGAATCGGCGCGCCCGATGCCCCAGGGGTCTGGCTCTGTTCTGTAAATCTCGTCAAAGTTTCGCGTGACCTTCATAACTCTTAACGCCCTGGCTAGCATAAATGTAATGCAGGAGGAGCACCAGGGCATAACTAATCAGGGAAGAGAGAGCTGCACCGCGAATCCCCCAGCGCGGAATGGCCAAAAAATTGAGCGCCAGATTCACGACTGCGCCGATGACCCAGATGAAAACGGAGAACCAGGGAGAGCCGATGGAAGCCAGGTAGTTAGCGAACATGTTGTTGACTGCGTAAAATATCATCGCCACGCTTAGAATCAAAAACGGCGCAACCGATGGAAGAAAAGCCGCCCCGTACATGAGTCGTATTAAAGGCTCTGCTAACAACATGAGTAATATGACGAGCGGGAAGACGAACAGCCCGACGCCAAGAGCCGCTTTTTGAGCCAGTTGCCATTTCGCCTGCACATCCGTCAAAGCCGACAGCTTCGGAAATAAAATACTGCCGACAGCGGTCGGCAGCAGATAGATCAAATCCGCCATGTTGGCCGCAATCGAGTAATAGCCAGTCGCGGTTGCGCCGAGCAGGTATCGAATCATCAACAAATCTATCCGCAGCAGCAAAAAGGCGAAAAAACCCGCGAGATAAAGTTTTATTCCGTAACCCAGATTGGTCTTGAGCAGCGCGAGCGAGGGACTCAAGCTCCGCTTGATGAGAGCGCGCAATTGCCACAACGTCCACAAAAAACTCGCAGCCACCGCAACCAGGCTCGCGGCAAAGACCAGCTCCACCGAGACCAACCCGGAGATAGCCACACACCCGACAAGAACGACCGCCAGAATCTTGCTCGCCAATTCGATTTTATTGAACAAGCGAACTTCCTGAATACCGAGCAGCAGATTTTGCAGCAGCATGAGAGCCAGCCCGAAAGGTATCCAGATGAGAGCCAGCCCCAGGAGCAAGCCGCGCACGGGAGCAAGTTGAGGCCACACGAAAAAAACGAGCCAGGCGAGAAGCGCGCCCACGCCTCCGAAGACAAAGCTAACCAGTAGAGAATTACCCAGCAGCGGTGCGAGCAATTCGCGGTCTCGCGCCACGTGATAAGTATTTGAAGCGTGCAACCCCAGATTGCCAAACTGCATCCCCAAAGCTCCGACCGTGGCAGCCAGAGCGTACAACCCGCGACCCTCCGGCCCTAAGATGCGGGCGATGAGCACGTTCATCACGAGGCCGAGGCCGACAAGCATGATGCGGGTGGCGAAAGTTTCCGCCACCTTGTGTGTGAAATCGGAAGCGATGAGCCGGCGGTAGAGTTTAAGGGCGGTCATGTGGACGGCACGCGCGCGCTCACGCGTTCTCTCGAAAACCTTGATGCTCCATTCAAACTGTTATGACGGGTCGCGGGACGGGGTGGCGCATTCCCCGCTCTTCACAGTTCGCGCTCGATCCAGCGCTCGTACCACAAGCTGAGATTGAGCAACGCCCACAGGTGAAAGCCCCACTCGTGCGTGCCGCGCCGGTGCTCATCCAGAAGACGCGCGACGAATTTGTAATCGAAGAAGTCGCGCCGCCGCATGGTGGAGTTCATCAGGTGCGAATCAAACCAACCTGCCAGGCCATTCCTGAACCACTCGCGCACGGGCGCGCCAAAACCGCGTTTCCGGCTGTAGAGCAAATCCCTGGGGAGAATCTCTTCGAGCGCGCGTTTCAAGATATGCTTGCCGCTTTGTCCCTCGACTTTCAACCGGCGCGGGAGTGAGAGCGCATACTCAACCAGATGGTGATCGAGAAAAGGCACGCGCGCTTCGACGGATGTCGCCATCGTGATTTTGTCCACGCGCATGAGCAGGAGTTCTGGCAAGCGCAGCTTCAATTCCAGATAGGTCATGCGCGACAGGAAATCGGATTGGGGACGCGCCTCTGCGATGTAATCCAGGTATGAGTTGACGACTTCGAGCGACGAGCGCCCGTTCATGCGCTCTCTCATCCTTGCGGACAGCACGCGCGGCTTAAATGTTTCATCGTAAACAACCACGCCGCCCCAGAAGAGGGGTTCGTCCGCGCCGAGACGACGAATCAACTCAATCGCCGCGCGCTTTCTCCCCGTAGCTTCCAATGCGGGGCGTGTGACCGCGCTCGCCGCTCGTCGCAGAGATGAGGGAAAGCGTTCCGCCCGCCGCCAGAACTTTTCGTAAATCCGCAGATTCCGCACGTAGTTTTCGTAGCCGCTGAAAATCTCGTCCGCGCCTTCGCCCACCTGCACGACGATTGTGCCGGAATCACGCGCCAGCTTCGAGACGTAATAGAGCGGGACGCACACAGGGTCGGCAATCGGCTCGTCCTGATGAAAGACGAGATCGGGCAGAAATTTCTGCATCTCGTTTTCTGAGATGATGACCTCGTGATGATTCGTGTGGAAGTCGCGCGCGATGCGGCGGGCTGAATCCAACTCGTTGAGATACTCGGCATCTTGGAAGCCGACCGTGAACGTTTCGACCGGCCTTGTCATCTGCTCGGACATCAACGCGACGTTGGCCGAGGAATCAACTCCGCCGGAGAGGAACACGCCGAACGGCACGTCCGACATCATACGCTTTGTGATTGACTCTCTCAGCAAGCGCAGGATTTCCGTCTTGTGTTCCTCATCGCTTCGCACTTCCGCTTGTTCTGGCGGTAGCGCATCCCAATATTGTTTGAGATTAATCGTCCCGTCGCGAGAGACCGTGAGCATGTGTCCCGCAGGAATTTTCTGTATGTCGCGGAAGAGCGTGCGCGGCGCAGGCGTGGTTAGAAACGTCAGGTAGTGATAGAGCGATTCTTCGTCAACGTCGGGCGTTACACCTGGGTGCTGGAGGATCGCTTTGATTTCCGAAGCGAAGATGAAGCGTCCGTCTTTGTGATAGAAATAGAGCGGCTTGACGCCGATGCGGTCGCGCACCAGGACAAGCCGCTCGCGCTTCTCATCCCAGATAGCGATGCCGTAGTCGCCTTCGATGTCGTGGACGAAATCCAGTCCGCGCTCTTCGTAAAGATGCAGGATGGTTTCTGAATCCGTGCGCGAGGCGTAGACGTGCCCCCTTTTCTCAAGGTCTTCGCGTAATGAAGCGTGGTTATAAATCTCGCCGTTGAAGACGAGCCACACATTATCAGTGCAACCGTGCATCGGTTGATGCCCGGCTTCGGAGAGATCAATGATGGAGAGTCGGCGAAAGCCCAGTCCCCCACGCCCTTCGTCGAAAATAAGCGCGCCCGCGTCGTCCGGCCCGCGATGCGGCATCTCGTCGCGCATGCGCTCGACCAACTCGCGCTCCACCCGCCCGTCAGCCGCGCCGTACTCCCACACTCCGCAGATTCCGCACATCAGCTTTTGGCCTCAATCAGTTTCTCGACCACCTCTCGAAAAAGCCGCGACATCACGTAATACCTGCGCCCTTGCTGTTCATCATTGAGCTGGTACTCGAAACGAGGGGAGCGCAAAAGCTCCAGCGCGCGGCGAAAGAAGAGAGCGTCGAGGTTAAAAAGATAATGCTTGGCTTCCTCAATGGAGCGGCAATGTGAGATGTCCACCTTTTCCGAAAGGACGATGCGTTTGCCTGTATCAATGCCGGAGTCAATGAAGAAGACTGTGATGCCGACAGGCCCGCCCTCGATGAGCGCCCACTCCATCACGTTGCGTCCGCGATAGCGGGGCAGGATGCCGATGTGCGGGTTCAAGATGCCGAGACGAAAAGCGTTGATCGTTGGCTCGCGGTAGATGACTCCCGCCTTGTGCAAGCCCACATCCAGCTTGAGCTTCTGCAACCTCGCGAGCATCTGCGGATGGTCTAATGGTTTCTGGAACAGAAAGACTTTCCGGCTGAAGATGAGGCCAAGCGATCTTAAACTGCCGCGTTTGAGAAAAACGCGCGCAAGGTGCTTGCCGAGATTTCGACCGCGCGACTCTCCCGTCGCGCGGCAGAGGAGGATGAAAGTCTCGCAGCCGGGAACAGTCTTCAGCTCATCATAAATCTTCAACGCGTCGGGAAGAGAGTTTGCCAGGATACCTGTCCGCATCAATTGTCTTTTCAAATCCATGCCGCCAGCGCGCGAGCGTAAAGGGCGAAGTAAGAGATTAGAAGCTGTTTGTGTTGCGTAGCCTTTGGCTGCCACCCGTCAGGCAACAACTCGTAATAGTAATTCAGCGCATCGAGAAACCTCAAATCAGGTGTGCGCGCCGCATGGACGGCGACGAGGTTCAGTCGGAGCAGCAGGTCAAGACTTTCGACTGCCTCAATGGAATCCTTTTCAATGCGCGCGCGGTCGTGCGCCATCAATCGCGCGAGGACGCGCTCGCGTGTTTCATCCTCCGCCGCCAGAGTGAAGTTCAAAGGGCAAGCGTATCTTTCCGCGAGAAGCTGAAAGCGTTGCTCAGGATCGGCGCGGGCTTTGTCCAGAGATTTAATGAAGTCATCAAGGGGAGGACGCGTGCCGGGCTGAAGCTGCAATAGCTCTCCCAGAGATAGCGCGCGAAGAGAAGAGAGACAATCCGTGTCGGATACCGTCCAATCATCGAACGTATTCATGCCGGACGCCCGATTGTTGAGGTCTGCGGGCGAAGAAGTGGATAGTTGCTCGCGCACTTGAGAAGCGAATGACGCCATCTCGCCGGACGTTTCGGGCGCAAAGTGCGAAAGTCGCACGCCGCATAATTCCCTGAAGCGTTCATTCAACGCCTGCGAGATGAGTTTTCTTCCATCCATGCTTACTTGGGCACGGCTGTCCTGATCTGGAATTTTCCGTTTTGCAATTCCTTCGCCAGCTCCGTGAGCGTGAGACATTGGATGTCCTCCGCTTGCGACACGTCTTTGATGAAGCGTTCGATGTCGGAAAAATCCCGGATGTCTTTGGTGTGGTTTTCGAGGATGACAGGAACGCTGTCGAGTCCGCTCGCGCGCGCTCGTCGCCGGATTGATGCGAGCATCTCTCGCAGCAGCGCGTAATCAAGCTGCGCTATGTCGGAGATGAGATGCTTGCCTTTCAGGTAAGGCACGATGCCCTTTTCATAAACGCGCGTTAAAGTGGAGGCGTGGCGGGTCTGCGCCCATTCCTGGCCGTAGACCTCGGAGCTGCGGCTGCTTTTCTGTGTCACCGCAGCGGGTGCGATGCGTCGTTTGACCTTTTCCAGAGCCTTGCCGAGATGATGTTTGAAGACCTGGCGGCGTGAGCCGTAGAAATGATTCGTCGGAACGCAGATGATCGGTTCTTCTTTGTCGGAGACACGCCGCGCGTCCGTCATCACAGGATAGTAAGGCAGGAAATCTTCGTCGCAGTTAGTGTAATCCAGATTGATGTTTTTCGTTTCGTAGCAGACGCCGCCGACGATGCTCATATCGAAGATGATGCCGAGCTTGATCAGCAAGTTCAGCATGTGCGGCGAAGGCGCGATGCACCAGGAGCCAGAGCGGAAAGAAACGCAAGCGTAAGCAGGGTTGAGTGGCCGCAGCAATTTTTCCAGATACTCTTTGCCCGCGCTCATCATCTGGTAGGCTTCTTCCGGCGAGTAATTGAGAACTGACCAGTCGGCGGTCAAACGCCAGCACCCGTTTTCATATTTCGCATTCTGCCATTGCGGATGAATGTGCAACTGGATGTCGTGTCCCTGACTATAAGTCTCTTTGACGACTTCGTCCCACTCGTCCGCCAGAGTTTTAAGCTCAGGGTAATCCGTCTCGAATTTCCTGAAGGTGAGTTGCTGCATCACCTCGGCATTGAACGACCCCTTCACGCCATGTGCGTTGTAGATTTTGACAAGCTCGCGCATCGGCTCGTACTGAAGCACGCGGGCATCGCCAGAGCCGTTGCCGCTCAACTCCCAATCATCAACAAAGGCCAGATAGATTGTCGGCTTCATATTTAGAGTCGCTAACAAAACCGATAAGAAATAGACAGGATTAACAGGATTATCAAGATTAAGCAGACAAAGCAGGACAGAGAGAGCTTGATATTATTTCTTTCATCCTGTCCATCTTGTTAATCCTGTCTAATTCTTTTCCCTTGCATAACGTGCAATCAAGCTCAAACGCTCCTGCTCATCCTCTCCGGCACAGGCGGGCACAAGAGCCCAGCGGAAGCGGCACGGCGCGGCGGCGCGCACAGTCCAGCAAGCGGAAACGGAAGCAGACTTCGCGCCATAATCACGCGACATAAAACGTGGCTCGAATTCCGGCACATCATTGAGATCGAGCGCGACGACTAAGAGTTGCGCTCCCGTCATTTTATCGTAAGCACGGACGATTCCCTGAGCGCGTACGCTTGTCTCAAGCTCTCCAGCGAAATGAAAACGGCAGCGAAAAACATGGCGGCCTGTGCCCGACAGAGAATCTTCGACTATCCACCATCGCTCATGCTTATCAAACCGGACGGTGCGGCGGTGCGTGATGCCCTCTGCGAGCCGTTTGTACCCGCCATGCTCGGCGATGATGATGTCATGTTCGAGATTAGTTTCCCAGCGCAGAACGCGCGGGTGCGCCTCATCTCCCATGACGAACGGAACGTTTGCGTCGGTTGTGTTCTGTTCAATGCCGTCAACTTCGACCGTTGAATGATACGCGGTTGAGCGAAAAAGGTGTCGCTCCTGCAAGTCGGCTGAGTAAACATACGTGCCCGGATCAACAATGAATCGTGTGCCGCACGCGCTCACTTCCAGGCTCAAAGCATCGTTGTGCCCGTGCGAGCCGCGTCCCATCAATCCGTTGCCGCTCGCATTGAAGAGAAGATAAAGATCATGGTCGCGCAGGATGTACGTGCCCGCGTCCCTGAAAGCCTGCGAGCCTGTCTCATCATTAATCTCCGGCAGATTTTGAAACGCGCGCACCCCTTCCTCGCCCAAAATCCACAGCAACTCTTCAGGCAGAGCCGCATCGAGCGACGCAGGCTTGTAACGCGGCTCGTTGAACAGCGCCGCGCCAAGTGCGAGCACAGGCGCATGGTCGTCCGCCGAGCGAGAAACGAACGGCAAGACCTGCCCGCTGTCCGTATCGCCGATGAGCGGCGCGCGCCCGTCGGGTCTAAGAAAGGCGCGCACGTAATCGAGCATCGCGCGCAGCCTCTGCCAGTGTTTTTCGCCGATCTCTATTTGGTTCGCGCGTGCGGCGATGAACGAGTAGAGGAAAAGTTCGAGCACGAGACGGTGATAACCCGTCGAGGCTTCCGCGTCCGCACCATCGGGAAGCACCTGCTTGTCCATCTCGCTTAACAATTCACGTAAACCAAACGCGCGCCACTCTTCAGCCGCCTCCAGCTCCGGCAGCATTAGTCCAAGCCAGAACAAACCCGCCACGTCCGAAAGATAATGATTGCTCGTCGAGATATAAGAGAATTCAAGGTTGCGCCGAATGTGCGCGCCGTGCTGGTCGAACATTTGCAGAAGCGGAAGCAGAGTCTCTTCGTTCAACTGTGGTGAGCGGCGCACCAACTCTAACACGGCGAGCAAATTGATGGCGCGTAGTGCCACTTCCATCGCGCAAGCCCAGTTAGCTCCGCGCCCCAATGGATTCTGCTCTCGCCAACCGCCAAGCTGGTTGAAGATTTCCGTAGCGTACTTTTCATCATTCGTGACTGTGTAAGCGCGGGCGAGCGTGACGAGATGACTGAGGCGATTGACTTCCCACAGCACGCGCGCGTCTGAACCATCATGGCGAAAAAGCTGCACGTCGGCGTGATAGTCGCGCGGCCACACAGCATTCGACAGTGGATCACTCAGCCAGTTGATTTTTTCTCCGAAATACTTTTCCCCGTAACCGAGCACCGGCCAGCAATGCTCGTCCGTGATACGCGCAGCCCTTTCCAGCAACTGCGCCGTTTCAAACGGGAAGAGGCTGCGCTGCAATGCGGCGGTCGTGTGCGCAAGGAGCGCATCGCAACCCGGTAAAAATTTAGGGCTGGTTCGATTGCGGAAATGGTCGAGCAGTTCAGACTGAGACATCCGCGCAAAACCGGCGCGCAGGCGCGCAGGAGTTTGTGCCAGACGCTCAAGCGATGCGCGCTCAATGCGACGCTCGCGCGCGGCGCGACTGCGTCTCCACGCTTCGAGCGCGATGGTGCGAGCGTCTACTTCTCCGCGCAGCGCACGTTTGACCTTGCTGACGATGCCCATGTCACGAGAAGAAATAGACAGGATTATCAAGACTAAGAAGAGAAGACAAGCAAAGGAAGATTTAATCTCTTTCTCTTTATCCTGTCCATCCTGTTAATCCTGTCTATTCTCTTGTTTGATTTAAATGCCTGTCCTACTGCGCCTTTTCCAGCAGCGCATCAAGAATGCGATCAGCCGTGTGCCCGTCCCAGAGCGGCGGGATGCGCGCCGGTTGTTCATTGCGTGGAGCGTCGAGCGCAGCGAAGGCCGCCCCGGTTATTTTCTCTGTATCAGTGCCGACGACCACGTTCGTTCCCATCTCGACCGTGATCGGACGCTCCGTATTCTCGCGCAGGGTGAGGCAGGGAATCCCCAGCGCCGTGGTCTCCTCCTGGATGCCTCCCGAATCGGTCAGCACCAGCCGCGCTCCGCTGTAGAGGCGCAGGAAATCAAGATAGCCCAGCGGCTCGATCAAACGAAGATTCTGTGTCCGCTCGACCAAATCCGTGAAACCAAACTCCGCAAGGCGAGCGCGCGTGCGCGGGTGGACGGGGAAGATGATGGGCAGGCGATTGCTTATCTGTGCGAGCGCATCGAGGATGCGAGAAAACGTCAACGGGTCATCAACGTTTGAGGGACGATGCAGAGTCAGCGTGGCGTAATCCTTTCCCTCGATGCCTAAATCCGTGCGAACAGTTGACTCTTCGGCGCGTTTCAGTTGACTGAGGAGCGAATCAATCATCACATTGCCGACAAAGCGTATGCGCGCCTCTGGGATTCCTTCGGCTTTTAAGTTTTCGTCGGCGTCGCGCGAGGGTGTGAGCAAAAGGTCTGCGATTTGGTCTGTCAGGAGACGATTGATCTCTTCCGGCATGGTGCGGTCGCGGCTGCGAAGTCCGGCCTCGACATGCGCCACTTTAATATTCAACTTCGCGCAAACTAACGCACACGCCAGCGTCGAATTGACATCTCCGACGACGAGTACCCAATCGGGTTTCTCACGAAGCGCGACAGGCTCGAACGTCTGCATCACGGCAGCGGTTTGGACGGCGTGCGAGCCTGAGCCGACATTGAGGTAAACATCCGGTTCGGGCAGCCCCAGATCACGAAAGAAGGCGTCCGACATCTGGGCGTCGTAATGCTGCCCGGTATGCACGATCAAGGGCGCAAACTCCGTCTTGCGTCGCTTCATCGCCTCGACAATGGGCGCGACCTTCATAAAATTGGGGCGCGCGCCGACGACATTAAGAACTTTCATAAAAGCAGGAGACAGAAGACAGGAGTCAGGAGACAGAAGAAAAGAATATCTGTGAAAGCGGTTGCCGGCTTATATTCTGGATTCTGAATTCTGACTCCTGGATTCTGCTTTCCGTTACAGTCGTATTATCCTCGCCCGGCTCTCACGGCGCAGTTCTCCGCCAAGGGCGTTGCGTGTGTCAACGATGAGCGAGGCGAGTTCCGTGACTCTCCGGTAATTGATTTCGCTGTGATCGGTGACGATGACGACGCAATCCGAGGCGCGCAGCTCTTCATCCGTCAGGGCGATTGATTCCAGCGGGTCGCCGCTGCCTTCCGTATGCGCGTCGTCGAATCTGACCTCCGAGACGAACGGATCGTGGTAGCTGACGCGAGCGCCTTTGGCGCGCAGCCGATCTATGATCGAGAGCGCGGGACTCTCGCGCACGTCGTTGATGTCCTTCTTGTAAGCCACACCCAGGAGCAACACGCGCGACCCCTTCAAAGGCTTCTCCGCATCGTTCAATCCGTCTGAGATAAGCTGGACGACATGATCCGGCATGCGGGAGTTGACCTCTTCAGCCAGCCCGATGAAGCGCGAATCAAAGCCGTGCTGTCGCGCCTTCCACGACAAATAATGGGGGTCGAGCGGGATGCAGTTATGCACATAAATCCCATAGGAGGTGGCGAAAGTATGAGTGCCGTCAACTTCTACAGAATAGACCTCGATAGGCTGTCCGTTATTTTTAATCTCGATTGCTTTAATCGGAACTGTCGTCAAATGCCCGGCCTGCTTGAAAGTCTTGCTGGCAGGAGCGCGGCGGCTCTCGGCGAAATAGCTTTCGAGTTTTGTGCCCTTAGACCCTAACCAGTCTCGCATTCGCAGTAGTTGGGCGCGTCCTTTAAGTTGCAAGTGTGGCTTAGTCCGTTTGAAGGTTGGAGTAAATCCGATGCTTTGCAGCAGGTAAACAACTTGCTGGAACAACTGCGGACTGCTGCTGAAATAACCAACTTCCGCTGAAGCATCATGATGCGTATAGCTCCGCCCGTTCTTCTGGTAACTCCGCTTGCCTGTGTGGACGTAAACATCGCCGTCTCCGCGAATCAGCCCTTTGAGCAGTTCATGGCGATGAAGCAGTGAAGCGTTCATCAGTACGTCGGGCACACGCATCTCAGTGGAACGACGGCCACAACCCAGCGGAGCCGTTAACAACCAGCCAAACAGTGATGAGGCAACGCGAATGTGCGTGACGTGATCTACGCGAGAATCATGAAGCGAAGTTTTGACTCCAAGCTCTGTTTCCAGCATCGTGCAAACGTCCGCGATGAACTCCGTTTCGTCGCGGTTAAAGCTGAAGCGTACGCAGTCTCTGCCTCGCTCCCTGCTCGTGCATCCTTCGGCGAGGTAGTAGCCGATAAGGCGTGCAAAGGCAGGTGTAACCTTCAGAACAGCCGGGAAGGAAGTAGCAGACGGACCGCGCCCCGTATACAAACGTAGCGCCTCGTGAGGCACAGCGAGTTCACCTGCTTTTTCGAGATCAAGGAAATCTTTGAGCGGCAGATAGTCATACCGGATAAAGTCTTGAAGAGATGCGGCGCGTAACCTCTTTTTCAGCACACTGCGATGTGTTGCCCACGAACTGCCAACAATTCTGACTCGAACCTTCGTTGCCATTTCCGGCGGGAGGAGCGCAAGCAAGTCGAGCTGTGAATTATGCGTAGCATTACCTAAGCCATCCGCAACCGGAGCGGGCAAACAATGAATGGGCAAGCGGTCGCCTTCTTTCAAATCCCTGGCGAACACCTGCCGCACCACACCGTCTTCATCACAAACGAGCATCGGATGCTGGTCGGTCACAGTCAGACTGCGGTTGTCGCTGGTCGTCACGATGACCATTGGCGCGTCCGTCTTGCGGCGGAACAAATAACGAACCGGCTTCCATTGCGGCTGCTGTATCTCCATGTCGAGAGAGAGAGCCTCCAGACGGGGTTTATAAATTACATCTCCACCGCCAGCCGAAAACTTGCGAGCATTATTATCGGAACTCTGTTCATCAAAAATCGCCTCTAACGGCTTGACCTGCTCCGAGCCGTCGGGTGAGCGAACCATCGCCACCTCTTGACCAACCAGACAATGTCCTCCAATTCCGGGCCCCGGATAAAACGGCATGAAGCCGAAAGGTTTGGTGGCTGCCGCGCGGATGACTTCCCAGGTGTCTATGCCGAGCGTGTAGCAGAGGCGCGCCATTTCGTTCGCCATGCCGATGTTGACCGCGCGAAAAGTATTTTCGAGAAGCTTGGCGGCTTCGGCCACGCGGGCAGAGCTGACCGAGTGAACGTCTTTGACGATCTGTGAATAAAGCGCGGTCGCCACTTCGGTCGAAGCGTCCGTACAGCCGCCGACCACTTTCGGGATGTTGTGCGTTTGAAATTGTGGGTTGCCGGGGTCAACTCGTTCGGGCGAGAAGGCGAGCAGGAAATCTTCATCGAGGGAAAGTCCAGTTTCTTCAAACATCGGAAGCAGGACTTCGTCGGTCGTCCCCGGATAGGTGGTTGACTCCAGGACGATGAGCTGGCCGCGCCGCAGGCTCTTCTTGATCTCTTCGGCTGCCGCGAGGATGTAAGACACGTCCGGCTCTTTGGTCTTTCTCAAGGGTGTCGGCACGCAGATGATGATGGCGTCGCAATTTTTCAGATGCTCGAATTGGACAGTGGCTCGAAGACGTCCGCCTGCGGCCAGTTCCTTGAGGATGGGGGCGGGCACATCGCCGATGTAAGAACGCCCATTGTTAATCTCTGCCGCTTTCCATTCGTCAACTTCAAAGCCGGTCGAATCAAAGCCGTTGCGCGCAAATTCCACTAGCAGCGGCAGGCCGACGTAGCCCAGACCGATGATGCCGATGCGCGCGCCTCTTTCAGTTATCAATTTTGTAATGTCGTTTTTGACCATGTTCGCTCTTATCTTCTCGACGTTAGTTGTAATTACTTTCAGGCGGGAGAGGAGCACGCCGTGCGCTTCAGTCCGAAACCCGTTAGAGACTATTTGAGCGTCGCGCGAACTGTCAACGACGGAAAGAAGAAAAGCAGAAGACAGAAAAACAGAATACAGGAGTCAGGAGTCAGGAGTCAGAAGAATAAGGCGGAGAACCGCTATGACAGATTTGCTTTTATTCTGTCTCCTGACTTCTGGATTCTGACTCCTGTATTCTGTATTCTGCTTTTCATGCTTGATTCAAGAGGACGAAGCGGCGCGGGCTTGGTGGTGTTCCTGCTGCTCGTTTCATTAACTGTCGCATCCTGTCAGGCGCTCAAAAAGCTCACTGGTGGCGGCGACATAGACGAAGCCAATCAGCTCAACCGGAGCGCGGGCGAAGACATCCGTGAAATAGAAAGAATCGTTAAAGAGAATAAAGACAAGGAGAGCGCAGTCAGCCGTGCACTCAATGCAGGCGATACGGATGCGGCCAAAAGGATCATGGACGATTCCGTCAAGGCCATTGACCGGGGACTGGAAAAGGGACAAAGCGCCGCCGATAAACTTAACAAAGCCTCCACGCTCGACCTTGACCAGACCATCAAAGAATATCTCTCGCTGCGCGCACAATCCGTCAACAAAGCCATCGAAGCATTCAGGGAATTGCGCCGCGGCATCCTCACTTTCCGCGACGCTATTGGGAGCACTGACAAAGCCGCCACCGAAAAAGCGAAGAACGAGATTCAGCAGTCCAGCGAGAAATTCGACAAACTAATCAGCGAAGCCGAAAGGCTCGGACGCCAGGCAGACGAGATCGCGCGCCGCAATCCAGACAAGATCAAGCCGGGACAGTAATCTTCAGGATAGGACGAACATGGGCATCAATGCTTAATTTCATCAACCTTTGATGGAGGCAAAACCCATGAGCGGCCAAAAAAGTAACGGTGACGGAAAACTCATCCGAGGCTTGAGCCTGCTCGATGCGACGATGATCGTCATCGGCTCGATGATCGGCTCCGGCATCTTCATCGTTTCTGCGAAATCTTCTCTGCTCACGGGCTCGCCCGGCTGGCTGCTGGCGGCGTGGGCGCTGGCCGGTGTGCTGACGATTACAGGCGCGCTCTGCTGCGCGGAACTGGCGGCAATGATGCCGCGCGCAGGCGGGCAATACGTTTTCCTGCGTGAAGCCTACGGCCCGGCCACAGGCTTTCTCTTCGGCTGGTCGCTCTTCTTCGTCATTCAGACCGGCACGATTGCCGCTGTCGCGGTCGCCTTCGCAGATTTTCTGGGAGTGATTGCGCCCGGAGTTTCTGCCAGTAACTACATCATCTCTCCCCTTCACCTGGGAAGCTATGCCATCAGCCTCTCAACGCAGCAACTCGTAGCCATCCTGTTAATCGCGCTGCTGACTTTCACCAACACGCGCGGGTTGAAGACGGGCAAGCTCATTCAAAACACTTTCACTTTCACGAAGACGGCTGCGCTCATCGGTCTCATCCTCTTAGGGTTTGCGCTTGGTTGGAACAAAGGCAGCGCGGCTTACACTTCTTCATGGTGGAATCCGGCAGCTAATGGCTGGAGTCCGCAGACGACGCCGCAGGCTCTCAATGCGTCGGGGACGCTCGCGCTCCTGATGTTGGTGGGGCTGGCGATGGTCGGGCCGCTGTTTGCCCAGTCGGCCTGGAATAATGTGACGTTCACAGGCAGCGAAATCCGCGACCCCGGACGCAATCTGCCACGCGCTTTGCTCATCGGTTGCGGCGCGGTCGTCCTGCTCTACCTGCTCGCCAACGTCGCTTACGTCGTCACCTTACCGCTCGCCAGGATTCAGAATCCACAGCACAAGGTCGCCACAGATACGATGCAGGCGATCCTCGGCCAGCCCGGCATGGTCATCATGGCTGTGGCTATCATGATCTCGACTTTCGGTTGCAATAACGGATTGATTCTGGCAGGAGCGCGCATTTACTATGCGATGGCGCGCGACCGTCTGTTCTTTGCGCGCGTCGGGACTATCAACCGGCGGCACGTGCCTGTCGCGGCGCTCGTCGCGCAAGGCATCTGGGCGAGCTTGCTGACGCTGCCGCGAACGGTCACGCCTGGGAAAACACCGGGCGAGTTTACGTATGGCAACGTCTATAGCCAACTGCTCGACTACATCATCTCGGCTGATCTGATTTTCTACGCCTTGATGGTCGGAGCCGTGATCGTCATGCGCCGCAAAGCCCCGAATGTGGAACGCCCCTATCGCACCTTCGGCTACCCCGTAGTGCCCATCATCTACATCACGCTCGCGCTTCTCTTGGTGCTGGATTTAGCGTACCTGACGCCCGCAACTTCCGGCATCGGCTACCTGCTCGTGCTCTCAGGCATCCCCGTCTACTTCATCTGGCGCAACGCAGCCGCCCCGCGTTCAGCTTTCGAGACAGAAACAGCGGACAAACAGAAGACAGGAGACAGAATACAGAAGTCAGAATGAAGAGGCTTAAGCAGCCGTTCTTAAAGTCCCGTCAGGGACGACATGACAATAGCCCAGCAATTTATTGCTGGGAAACAGGTCAGGAAAAATAATTGAGTCCCGTAGGGACGACTGAAGAGAGATTCGCGTCCATTCAGTCGTCCCTACGGGACTCGGTTTTTATTTCCTGCTTTATCCCCAGCACTGAAGTGCTGGGCTATTGTCAGATGTCCCTGACGGGACAGCAAGAATCTATGACTTTTCAAACAGCCTCTCAGAACCGCTTCAACTTTTATTCTGACTCCTGACTCCTGACTTCTGTCTTCTGCTTTTCTTCATCCCTCATCCCTCCGCCCTCATCCCTGCTTTACTTGACCCACTCGTCCGCGATTTCCGTTTCCACCTTCACGGGAACTTTTTTGACGTACTCTGCGCCAGCCTTGCACATCGCATCTTCAACTTTTTTGGCGATGCTTTCAGTTTCATTCATATCTGCTTCGACTACTATTTCATCATGCACGATGTTGACGATGCAGGCGGATGTGTCTCGCAATTCGTCGTGAAGAAGCCGCAGGGCGCGCTTGAGAATGTCGGCACTTGAATTGTGCGTGACGAGACCATTTACCATAAACTGTGAGGTTTCACTGTCCACTACGTCATACATATCAACCCGTTCGTCGGTAAATTCCACCGATTTGATTCTCACAGCCCTGCCGTAGATTTTATTCTCGTGCCCCGTTCCATCTTTGATAGCTAAAGCCTTCTCTTGCTTTTGAGGATTGATAAAACCGATTTGCTCACAGAATAGCGGCATGTCGCGCTTTAACACACACACGTTGATTCTATCGGCGCACCTGTTAATCCGGCTGCGAATGCCGAAGAGAAGAAGCGCTTGTTGGATTTCACGCGACCATTCAAGATAGAAATCAGGCCCCTTGCCAAAACACAGTATCGCCCCATCCTTATTGACAGTGCCATCGCCGTCGAACATGCCGCGCAAGTATCCAGCAAGTATTCTGCTGTCTTTCCATGCGCAATCAGGCACACGGGATTTAATACCAATTTCAACTAACTGATAAGCAAGGCGCGCAAAAGTTAAGTTAAGCAGGTAAATTGGCAGTATACCTTTTCCGCCGTGTGTCACTTTCTGTTGGACGTGTCCGAAAGAATTTGACAGCCGAAGCAGATAAGGAAGAATCTGCTTCTCATGTTCTGCAATCAGTAACCTGATTTGAGCTCCGCTGACATTTCCATCAGATGCTATTCGACCAAGCCAGACACCCAAGTCAAAACGCTCGGTTATATTTTCCAGACCACCTTTTTTCGCTGTTGGACTTTGAATGTGATTGGCTACCGGTAGTTCTAAAGGCACAGACCATTCCGGGAGCGTATTGGTCAGAACCACGTAGTTACCCTTGACGAATTGAGCTGGAGTCCGCCAAGAAGTGCGTCCATTGACGTCTATGGTGAAAAATTTATGGTCTGGACTACACTCGTTATAATACCCGCCCCAAAACTCCACTTTGACTCTCTGTTTTTTTCCGCTTGGGCGGACATCAGATCGAACGAATCTACTACCGTCCCAAACATGCAAGTTGCTTAAGCCAGATAAGGTGCCGATCTTGGTGTAACCGTGCTCCTTGGTCAGTATTCTCGAATCAAAAATTTGGCAGCCCTGGATTGGCGTATTTTTTCCGTTGCGTTGGGCGAGGGAGACGGCCTGCCGGTCTTCTGAGTCGAAGCGAAAACGCGCTAACCGCCCTGAAGCGGTGCGGGCTGTGCGTTCGCGGACGGCGCGTTGGGCGGCGTCGCGGAGCCAGGCGTCGAGTTGGCGATAGGTCGAAAAATAACGACGCAGGATGTCTTCGGCGTCCGTTACGGAGAGTCCGGTCATCATCGCGAAACGTTGCGCGCCGATGCCGTAGACCACGCCGAAGTTCAGGCGCTTGGCGAAATCGCGCTGCTCCTTTGTCACCTTTTCGAGCGGTGTGTTGAAGACCTGCGCCGCGGTGACTTTGTGCAAGTCAGCGCCGGAATTGAAGGCATCCACGAACCCTTGGTCGCCCGTGAAGTCTGCGAGAATACGCAGCTCTATCTGGGAATTATGACTGACGAATCCGTCACTGATGTAAGTCATCGGCCCGGGCACCGAAAGATCGAAAACAGGTAGCTCGCCAGAGACAACGACGGAAACCACAGAGAGAAACATCTGTTTATACTCCGTCAGATGATGCAGTCCCAGTTCCTTTCCCACTTCCGGGTAATTGGCTTCGATGATTGAGGCTAACGAAGCTGTTAAAGGACGCCCCAACGAAGAGATATTGTTGAGCTGCCGACGAATCTCTCCTGAAAGATGCAGGGCACGAACCTTTGTGCCGAGGTTGGGCATGTTGCCCACAACGGTCTTGCCCGTCCAACGCATGACGAGAGCGGCCAGCTTCGCCTGCTTGCGCGCCGAGATAAACCCAACTTGCTCGTAAAACTGCACTAGCCCGGAGGCGACGACTGAGACAGACCAGCATCTGAATTTCTTGCCCGGGCCTGTGCCCTTTTGTTCTCGCAAGGTGGCTGGAATGCCCAGTGCCAGAAGCATCTGATGAACGTCCCTGGCTAACCGCTCGCGTGAGGAGCTAAAACTTGCTTTGCCTGTCTCACTATCCATGATCGAGCCGTCCGACTCGAAGAGTCCGCGCAAGTAAGCCGCCACAACAGACGGCCTGCATCGCCACAAAAACTCTGGCAACGAGCTTTTCGAGATGCCTATCTCGGAATACCACTTGACTAAGGGAACGCTGTATAAACCGAATTCCGCCACGCCCCTGTATGACCCGCGTTCGTGAACTTCAATGCCGAACATCTCTGCCGCCCACGCTTTCAACCGTGAGGCCACGTCTGCATCCTGCAAATTGACCACCCAGCCGATGTAGTTATGCATGAAAGTACCGTCACCGGCGATGTAACCCATGAATGCCGCCAGGCGTTCGTCAGCAATACTCGGAGCTATTAAATTTTTATTGTTATTGAAATGCGTGTTGACCGGCTCAGGCAAGATCACGTCGGGTAGCTCTTCGTGCAAGCCGCGCGCAGGTTGAACAGCCACACGATCTCCGGGTGCAAGGTCTTGTATTCTTCGCCAAACGTAGTCCCCTTCGGCGTTGAGCACACGGATGCGATGAAGGGATGTGGCCGTCAGCGAGTAACCGTTCTTTAACGTGACGGTTGAAACCGGAAGTATTCCGCGAGCAATGACCGCTGAGACGTTAGCTGTGCTGCCGTTCTCCAAAAAGACTTCATCACCGATCTCAACCTGCTCTATTTTCACTAGCCCGCGCCGCGTCGCTACGCGAGTGCCTTGCGCCACACAGTAATCGCTGATGATGAACTTTCTTCCCTCTGGCGCGCGGAAGCAGCGGCGGTATTCGATGGCGTGAGGGACTTGCTGCACGTTGGGGTTGTTGCAACTAAATCTGCCCGTAGGCGCACCAATCTGCCGAAAGTCCGCGTGGATACGACCTGTGACGGGATTGATTTCGTTCAAGATATTTTCGCCGTAGCTCGTCAAGGCTTTCTGAACGGTGCGATATTCGAGCAGCGTTTTAATCTCGATGTGTTTTTCCGCAAGCGGCTGGAGTTTCCAGTTGCGCGTCCCGTCGGGCACTTCGATACCGCGCCGCTTCAAGGCTTTGGTCAATTGCACGTGTGAATCAATATTGAGGTCAAGGCGTGTCGGGCCACCGAAGAGCGAGCCCTGCATGGATTCTTCCGCCAGCATCTCTTGCAGTTGTTCCGCCAAAAGGGCGCGCTTTTTCTCGACGACGGCCAATTGCTCGCGCCATCGTTCCTTGTCCAGATAGATGCCCGCGAGTTCAAGCGACGCAACGGGCAGCACGCATTCAAATTCGAGTTGCGCGCATCTGAGAAGGGCGTCGGCTTTGAGCTTTTCGATCTGTTTCTCACGAAGCGGTGGAAGCACGGCGGCGTCACGCGCGGCATATTCAAGCTGAGTCGCCGAAAGCTCGCCGCTCCAATCGCTCAACTGTTCGGCCTTGTCAACCGTCTCATTCAGATAACGCGCGGCGACAGCTTCGAGGTTGTGCCGCTCATCCGTGTCGCCAGCCGAAACGATCTGGCTCGCCAGCAGCGTGTCGAACAACCCGCCGAGTTCCACGCCGAGAGCATGCTTGGCCCACTTCGCATCGAACTTGGCGTTGTGCGCGATCTTGATGGGACGCGCCGAGGCCAACAGTTCTCTGAGCGGCGCAAGCGCGTCAGACTTCTTCCACGAATCCTTATCACCGAAATGCTTGAGGTCAATAATATGCACGGAGCCTGGCACGGCCAGTTGCACGAGTCGCAAGTCGCCGCGATAAGGGTCAAGGCTGGTGGTCTCCGTGTCAAAGCCCACAACGGCGTGCTGCTTCAGCTTTTCAACCGTCGAGCGCAGCTCTTCGGCGTTGGTAATCAGTTGATAGTCGGTTGCGATCATCAGTATTTTATGCCGATCAGATAAATAACGGGTTCATCGTTGGGAACAATTGCGGAGTGCTCCGTATTGGCCGGAAGATAATCTCGGTCGCCCGCGCGCAGGGTATAGTCTTCCCAGCCGACTCTGAAATTCAGAGCACCCCGGATAATCCAGTGCGACTGATCCTCCGGGTGGCTGTGCGTGCCGTAAGATGTGCCCGGCTCATCGCGCCATTCCGTGACGCTGTAGCCTTCCGTCTCCATCAGCTTGCGCAAAGCCCCGGCGTCCGGCGGCTCAGTTTCGCTCCAGCGTTCAATAATCAGGTTCAATCTATTTCTCTCCGGCTTAAATCATATCTTTAAGTCTTGATGCCGAGCAGACGCTTGAGCATCAGTATCTGCCCCTTGTGCTGCGCCTCGTGGTCAACGAGATGGTGGAGAATCCAGCGCAAGGTAGCCTCCGTTGTTCTCTCGCCTCGCGTGTGGCTGTAGACGTTTTCCAGATCATCATCGTTGAGCGAGGCGAGGAAGCCGCGCGTCTCTGCGCGAATGGCGTCAATCGTGTCCAGGCAAAAATCGGCGGAATAATTTCTGGCCGCAAAATTATCAGGGTCTTCGAGGACGTCCCAGTAAGGCTTCGCGCGATCTTCCTCAGTCGGCTCATGGCCATTGACAATGCACTTCATCCACCACCACTCAGCTTCGCCGATGTGCAGCACCAGAGCGCCGATTGAATGCGCCCCCGGCACAGCTCGACGCGCTACGTTCTCGTCAGTCATTCCCTGCACGGCCTCGCGTAATTGCCCTCGCACCTCTTCCATCGCAGAGAGAGAAAGACCAAGGCCTGGAGCAAGACCTTCGACCGGAAGAAGAGTAAATCGTTTTGGTTCCATGACAACTCTCTATCAGATCAATTGTGCGATTGAATGCAGGGCGCTTAACAACACGAGCACAGAAACCGGGGAGGAAGCCAAGGGGACTTGGATTCGCGACTATTTAGCCTGCGTGCCCTGCGTTGTTCGTCGAGGACGAGCATTATCATTGCCGGTCGAATCACCGGACTTCGACCACCACCACGCGCCGACGATGACCGCCACAATCAACACGCCAGCCAGGATGAGACGCAAGAACAATCCGACAACGCGTTTCAGGACGATGAACAATATCAGCGCCCCGATAATCGCGCCGATACTTGAGAACGTAAGAGTTGTATCCATAGAACAGAATCCAGAAGTCAGGAAAAGCAGAATACAGGAGACAGGAGTCAGAAGTCAGAATAATAAGGCTGAGAACCGCTTTTGTTTTATTCTGTCTCCTGTCTTCTGTCTCCTGACTCCTGCTTTTTGTCGTATCTCGCGCGCACCACCGTCTTGATGTTGCCGCGAATGTGAAAGTCGCCTTCGATTTCGACGCTCAGCGGATCGCATGCTGCGACGAAGTCTTCGAGGATGACGTTGATGACGTGTTCGTGAAAAATCTTCACCTGCCGAAACGAATTGATGTAGAGCTTCAAACTCTTGAGTTCGATGCAGCGTTCGTTGGGCACGTATTCGAGGCGGATAATGGCGAAGTCCGGGAAATCCGAGAACGGGCAGATGGCCGTGAATTCCGGCATCTCGAAGTTAATGCGAATCTCGCGCCCGACGAATTCATAGGGGAACGTGTCGAGCGGGTACAGGTTCATCTCCTCACGCAATGTTGAGCGAATATCCAGACCCTGTTGATTGACGGGAGGAAGGATGGTTTCAGTCGTTGACATCTGTAAAGCTCCTGGCTTGATTGACGGCTGATATTACAGGAGCAGCGCGGGCAAAGGCAAAGGGAAGGAAAAGGGTAAGGCAAAAGTAAAAAGGTAAAAGTAAAAAGTGGTTCTCCGCCTTCCTTTTGCCTTTTACCTTTTTACTTTTGCCTTAGAAAGCTTAGTACGGCGAGCCCGTCGCTGCCGGGTTGCGCCCGGCGGTGAAAAGCTTGACCAGAATCAGCCCCGCGACGAAGCCGCCGACGTGTGCCATGAAGGCTACGCCGCCGCCGGATTGCGGGCCTGCCGAGATGACGCCGAAAGCTTGAACCAACTGCAACACGAACCAGAGACCGATAGCGACAATCGCTGGCACGGTCGTCAGCATGCGCAGCATAATCACCTTCACCTGGCGTTTCGGGAACAGTACCAGGTAGCCGCCGAGCACGCCTGAGATCGCGCCCGAAGCGCCGAGGCTCGGAATGTACGGGTTATCGCCAAACGCGAACGTCGAGAAGACGTGCGCCAGTGAAGCGATCAGGCCGGTCAGGAGATAAAAGATTAAATAACGAAAGCGTCCCATGCGATTTTCAAGATTGTCGCCAAAAATCCACAAAAAGAGCATGTTGCCCAGGAGATGCATCCAGCCTCCGTGCATGAACATGGAAGTAAGGAGCGTGATGTAGACGGGGCTCGGCGTTTCTCCAAGATTGATGACGCCTTCCTGTGTTCCCATTTTAATCGGAACAGCCCCTTTGACATCCTGTCCGGTTCTAATCTCTTCAGGGACGGTCGCAAAAGAAGCGGTGAATCTGTTTTCTCCGGTCGCTCCTTGCAGCAGCACGAAGACCAGAATGTTAATCGCGATGAGCAGGTAATTGATGACCGGCGCGCTGGTGCGGTCGGAATTGTCGTCGCCTATCGGGAAAATCATTTCGCGGTTACCTCACAATTCAAATCTCGATTTGCAATCTTTGTCCAGACTAATTCCCGTACACTCCGTGCTGCTTTGCGGGCATGATTTCATTTTGCCCCACGCCCTGCAACCGGGTGCGCCGTGCGCGCGTGAACAATCGCAGGCTCGTGATGCTTCAACAGCTCGTAACCTTCCGAGCGCGCCACATAAGTCGCCGCCGTGATGTCGCCCGCCACGTTCAATGTTGTGCGGCACATGTCGAGGATTCGATCTACGCCGAGAATGATTGCGATGAGCGCGGGATTGACGTTGATTGTGGCCAACACGCCGATGATGAAAGGAATCGAACCCGACGGTACGCCCGCCGTCCCGATGCCGCCGAGGATGGCAAGGTAAACGACCATCAACTGCTGACCCAACGAGAGGTCAACTCCGGCAAGCTGCGCCAGAAACAGGACGGTGACACCTTCATAGAGCGCCGTTCCGTTCTGATTGGCCGTCGCGCCCACCGTCAGCACAAAACTATTAATCTCCTGCGGCACACCCAGATTCTCTTCCGAGATACGCAGGGCGGTCGGCAGCGTGGCGTTCGACGAAGAGGTTGAAAAGGCCGTCAGGATGACGGTCTTGATGCGGCGGAAGAAATCCAGCGGGTTCATCCGCGACAGAAAATAGACCGAGAGCGAATAGACGCCGAACATGTGGATGGCTAATCCGGCAAGCACTGTCACCATGAACCAGCCCAACGCTTGCAAGAGGTCGAGCCCGAAGCGCGCGGTATTATTGAAGAGCAGACACGCGACCGCGTAGGGCGCAAACTTCATGATGATCTCGATAATCTTCGCGGTAATCTCATAGAGCGCCTGCAAGCCTCTCAGGAAAGGCGCGGTCGTCTCGAAGGGAATAAGCGTGACGGCGATGCCGATAATCAACGCGAAGAACATCAGATGAAGCATGTTCGGGTTGTAACCGGGCGGCTCGCCGACGATAGTTGCGACCGGGTTCTTCGGCACGATGGAAGTTACGACCTGCATCAAAACCGAATCTTTATTCGTCGCACTCGCTTTGGTCGCTGAATCAACTTGCTGAGTCGCATCTGCCTTGAAGCGTTCCTGCAAGGCTCTGGAAGTTTCAGGGTCAATCCGTTTCCCCGGCTTGATCGTGTTGGCCAGCGTGAGACCGATGACGACGGAGATGCTCGAAACGACCAGGCAATAGGCGAAGGATTTCAGGCCGACGCGCCCCAGCTTGCGGATGTCGCCGATTCCGGCCACGCCGACGACGAGCGACGAGAAAACAAGCGGCACGACAATCATCAGAAGCAGCCGCAGGAATAACTGTCCCACCGGCTCGGTAATGTTTGTCACGACCCACGCGACGCGCGGGTGATCGCCGCCAAAGAGTGCGTTGACCGTGATGCCTGCGACGACGCCGATAGCTAATCCGATCAGGATGCGCGTGTGCAGGGGCATCCCCTTCGGGCGATCCGGCGTCTCTTCGTCAAGGTCTGTCGTGACCTCTCGCTCAAAAGCATCCGAAGCTATCTCAGATTTCCGACCCTTCTTGTTATGTTCGTCAGCCATCTCTTCTCCAAGTGATGAGTGATGAGTTAAAAGCCTCTCACTCATCACTCATCACTCATCACTGCTATTTTCCCCATCGTAGTTTTTCGCGCAGCACCTCGAAATAATTTCTGTTCGTAGGCTGCACGATCTTAAAGGTGGTGAGACTTTTTCTAATGAGCACGCGGTCTTCAGGGTGGATCGGCAATCCGACCTGCCCATCCAGCGTCAAGACCACTTCCTCGTTCGGGGTTCTGAGGCGCAATTCGATCAAGGCATCATCAGGAACGACAATCGGGCGATCCGAGAGCGTGAAGGGACAGATCGGAGTAATCACAAGCGCATTCATCGAAGGATAGACGACGGGGCCACCTGCCGAGAGATTGTAGGCGGTCGAGCCGGTCGGCGTAGAGACAATCAGGCCGTCGGCGCGAAACCCGCTGATGAGATGCCCGTCCATCCGCGCTTCGATCTCGATGATGCGTGCCAGCGCAGACTTGTTGATGACGACATCGTTGAGCGCGCGGCTGTGCATCAATATCTCATCGCCGCGCATGACCTCGACCGCGAGCCGAACGCGCGTGTCGATGCGATAGTCTCCGGTGAGGATTGACTCAAGCGCCTGAAACATCTCTTCGACGCGAAACTCCGCCAGATAGCCGAGCGTCCCGTAATTGATGCCGAGCACGGGCACGTCGTAATCGCCGATCATGCGTGAGGTGGCGATCATCGTGCCATCGCCGCCGAGCACGACGATCATGTCAACGCTCGCCGCCAGTTTTTCCTGTTCGACGATCTCGATGGAGCAGCCCGTCTCGCCTTCGATCCGGTCGCGGTCAAGCTCAGGTATGCCGATGAGCTTGATGCCGCGCGCGTCGAGCCATTCGACGAGACGGCAGGTGGTTTTGAGCGCCTCCGGCTGATTCGGTTTGACGACCACACCGACACGACTGATAGAGGATTGAGCCATCAATCAACCTTAGTTCGGTCAAACTCTTTAGATTCTTGTGATTGCTTTCTAGGGACGGCTCGGATGATACTCGTCCGCGCTTTTGAGTGTCAACGAGATTAAGAATCAGCATCTTCGGAGAGCGAAGATTAATTATGATGATTCAAAAGCAGTCTGTTTTTTGAGTTGCAGCAAAAAGTTTATGCTGCGGTAGAATACATCATCAGGCGCGGAGGTTGAGGTGCAACATACCTGTTTTATGCAGGAGGTAAACGGATGAAGGGAAGTGTTCCCACTAAGCGGCAAGCTCCCTTTCAGTTTGTGCTTGATGAACTGTTCCCGATTCGTCCCACCATCAAACAGATGTTCGGCTTCACCTACATCTACCTTGACGAGAAGCTCCTGGTCTCGCTCCGGGAGAGCGCGAAGCAGCCTCAATATAATGGCGTCTGGCTTTATACTCAGGCCGAACACATTGAAAGCTTGCGCCGTGAGTTTCCGCAGCTTCCGAGGCGCTGCTTCTGGAAATCACTGAAGAGCGGCTCAGGCTGGGTTATCCTTGCTTCCACGCTGGAGGACTTTGAGGAATGTGCCTTCAGAGCATGTGAGTTGATTCTGAGGGGAGATCAGAGGATAGGCAGAGTGACCCGGAGGGGTGGAACAAAGCCGAGGGGAGTCGCGCTTAACAGGTAAGCTCAAGCCGACCCCGGAAAAGCATTTTACATGGGAGGATTCGAGGGATGGATCGTGAAGATGGCGAGACGCTCTGGTGTCCGCGAACGCTGGATGTGTTTTTGAACCGCTGGTTCGCAAGCTATGAGGATGCGCTTGAATCACTTGAAAGTGAAGGAGGGTATCTCCTGCCATATAAACATCAATTTTTCGTTTGCCAGGCAGAGGCGATTCGGGCGATGGGGCTTGAGCCGGATGACCCGGATTGGGAAAGAATCAATTGGGATGGCGCACGACCCGTTGACGCAGAGGCTTACAAACGCCTGCATGAGAAGCGAGCACAGGCTGTGCGTGATGGGCTCGATTAATTGTTAAAAAAATTGCGCCGCTTCCAACTAGTGAAAGCGGCGCAACCTTTAATCCCTAAAACTGCCGAAGCAATTCAGGGGATAATTTGGCGACAACGCATGTACACGCAAGTTGTCGCCGATTTATATCCCGGACAGGTGGCTGGCGGTCAGCCTTAACCTCCGGTCGGCACTCGATTCGTTTTCACGAATCTCGCTTGGCCCTTGCGAGCCGAGCGGTGCCATTTGGTTTTTGGTGTGGTGGCTTTTCCTCCACCGCCGGTTACGTCTCCGGCAACGAGGCTCAGAGTCCGAAGACTGTGAGCGACTTTCGGCTACTTTCAAGGTTGATCGTTTCCCGGAAAGCGCGACTGCGTTTTTATCCGCGTCGCTTGAGGAAAGCCTTGCGACTTTCCCGTAGCCAAGCCTTTCGGCTTCAGCGCGAGGTGTGATAGCTGCAACAGCCGCCTGTCGCCACTCTCAAACAATGCGTCACCGCACCAGTTTGCCTTTCCTCTCGCTGGTCACAACGCCCGTGAGCGCCGCGACGAGGATGTGGGTTATACGCTCGCCCCAAGGCCAAGTCAAGCAGAAAATACTTTAAGAGTTGAAGCGGGTGGTTGTGGAAAAGTCTGTGGAAAATTCTATTCGCTCAAAACGCTTAACAAAACCATAAGGGCGCGAAAGGCACGCAGAAATTTGTGGGTAAAAATAAGTGTGGGAAGCGGGGATTTTCTTTTTTCTTTGTGCCTTTGCGATGAATTTTTCTAAGCGAGAGACCGCTCAAAACCGTACTCCACCGAATTATTAGAGTCGTGCAGCTCACGCAAGCCCATTTCACGAAAACCCATGCTGCGATAGAGGCGGTGCGCGTCCTGAAAGCGCGTATCGCTCCAGAGAATCATCTTTTGCTTACCCTGAGCCCGCGCATAATCTATTGCCAACTCTGTGAGCCTGCGTCCCCATCCCTGCCTCCGCAAGGAGGAATGAACGTAGAGCGATTTCAATTCGCCCACGCCTTCATCGAGCATCACCGCGACGGTCGCGCGAATTCTTCCATCATCTTCCACTACCCAGAACTCGCCCTCGCGAGCACGAAAGTACGGGCCGGGTTCGAGCAGGTGACGCTCTTCCGCTTCAGCATTCAGCACGCAGTCGTACTCGCTGTAAACTTCTCCGATGAGCGCAAGGATGCCGGGCACATCTTCGGGAACAGTCGGGCGAAGCTGTAGTGTATTCATCGCGTTGTTGAAGCTAATCTCTCAGGTGAATCACTGGCAAGCTGGCGCGTCTGCGCCGGGCGTTGTGCATCACACGTCGCGCCTGGTGGGTTGAATTGCTCTCGCTCTTGCTCTGGCGCGCCGTCCATTCACGAGCCAGCCGCTCTAATTCTGCGCCGTCTGATTCAGGATCAACGAGGATGAGCCAGAGCGGGAGCGGCAGCCACGCCCAGGCCGCACCGTAAACGTCCCCGTTCAACTGCTCAACGCGATGTTCCGTGCGCGCCTGTAAGCTCGCTGGCGGTAAATCCTCCCAGTTCTCGTAACAGGCGTGCTGAACACACGGCGCGGGCTTGGCGCGCGCATGCACCAGGCAGCCAACCGACGGCTCGTAGAGTGGGCAAGAGAAAGTTTGACTGAACGTGTCGGAAGCCACGCGCAGGTTGAAACGCTCGACCGCTTGCCTGGCGCGTTGATACACGGCGCGTCGTCCCGCTTCCGTTAGGCGTGGCGTGCGTGTGAGCGTCTCACGAATAGCGACAGCTTCGAGCCTCGTGATGTGAACATTAACGAAATGCGCGTCCGCGCAGCACACACCGCGCGTCGGACACGTTCGGCAATCCTCAGCCGCATGCTCGTAATTCAATTTAATGAAACTCTGATAAGCAGACTTAACGCGCTGCAATTGTGCGAGGGCTTCATGCTCGGATTGTTTCCGCTTCGCCACTTTCATTACTTCACACGCTCATAGAATGCCAGAAATTCCACATTGCCGTCCGCGCCACGCACAGGCGACTCAATCACACCGCGCACGTCGAGTCCGAGAGCGCGCGCTGCATCACCGACCTCTTCGACCACCCGCGCGTGCTTTAATGGATCATGGACGATGCCACCGCGCCCGACCTCACCACGACCGACTTCAAACTGCGGCTTGATGAGCGTAACGAGCCGCGCATTTTCCGTCAACAACGGAATGATCGCGGGCATGACTTTCGTCGCCGAGATGAACGACACGTCCATCACCGCCAAATCAAACTTCTCTGCAAAATCCCCCGGCTTCAAGTAGCGCGCGTTAACGCCCTCTCGCACTTCGACGCGCGCGTCGTTTCGCAGACGCCAGTCGAGTTGATTGTGCCCGACATCAATCGCCACGACACGCCGCGCGCCGTGCTGCAACAGGCAATCTGTAAACCCTCCGGTTGAAGCCCCAACGTCCAGGCAAACAAGTCGCGCCACATCCACCTTAAATTCTTTGAGCGCCGCTTCCAGCTTCAACCCGCCGCGCCCGACATAACGCGAGGCGGGATCATCCGCGCCCTTGACGCGAATGATTACGTCAGCGCCGAACGACTCAGAAGGCTTGATGACGCGCTGCTCGCCCACGAGTACGACGCCCGCCATCACCAAGGCCTGCGCCTTCGTCCGCGACGACGCCAGCCCGCGCTCGACCAGCAGCTTATCAATGCGCTCACGCCTCATAAGGTAAAAGTAAAAAGGTAAAAGGCAAAAGTAAAGACGAGAAGCGCGCCTCTCGTCTTTACTTTTGCCTTTTTACTTTTACCTTTTTACTTGCTTTACGGTTGTCTGCCCTCAAAAATTTCCCTGATGCGATTAACTTCTCTTCCGGCGCGTTCAACCCCACGCGGGATGCTTATTGCCTCATCATCCTGGCGACGTCGTCTCTCCCTGCGCTCCGCTCTTCTTTCCTCTCGTCTCTGCTCCTTCTCGGCCTGCCTCTCTGCGCGTCCATCCTCGATGATGTACTCATCAACTTTGATTGGCTTTTTATCGCGGACGACGGGCGGCTTCGCGACGACAGGATGGCTCACGTCATCGTCGTTATCTTTGCGTTCGTTCCTGGCCGTAGTGCGCTCGCGCTCTTCTTCTTTCGGTTCCACTGCGGGGTCTTCTTCCGGCTGCTCTGTGACTGTCGCAACGCGCTCTTGCGTTGGCATCGGCACTGGCTCGACCTTCTGGCCAAGGTTAGTGTTTTCCACCGCAGGCGTTGGCGCAGTCGCAACCGGAGTTTCCGGCGCGTTGCGATTTCTGTAAACACCTATGGCAAGTCCCGCCGCGACGCCGACACCAATGGCGGCCAGAACAATAGCGACGAGTAGCGCAGGACGCTTCCAGAATGGCTTCTGCGCGCGCCCGGCATAATCGCCGTAAGGCATTCGATGGGTCTCTTGCTCCGTGAGCGGGACGACAGGACGCGCCGTCAAGGTTGCTTCGGCGTCGAAGTGCGGCGTCGGAAGCGGCTCGTCCGTGCCTTCTCCGGTCTGGATGATAATTTTTCTTCTCTCTGCCATATTCTTTTCAAGCTGAAGTGATTTCGATAATCTCGTTGTCCGAATTTGTTGCAATTAAGTCGCTGTCAGGGGCCGCCGTTCGTTTCAACTGCAAAATCAAGGCCACACCGCCTGCGAACTTTTATCAGCAGCTAATTGTTGAAAATTCACTCTTAACCCGCAAATGTTTGATGCACGCTTGTCCGATTGCGTCCGCCTGCCGCCCCAAAAATGAACGAAATAGGGTAGGGAAAAGCAGGAGACAGAAGACAGGAGACAGAAGTCAGAATGAAAGGCACTAACCGCTTTTCTTCTGTCTCCTGACTTCTGACTTCTGTCTCCTGCTTTTAGCTTACCTTTTGCCTTTTAGCGCGGCGATCTTCCAGCACCTCGACGCTTTCTTTGACCCGCGTGTAAATTCCGTCGGCGTCAAGGCCGTATTTTGCGAGCAACAGTTTTGCATCGCCGTGCGTGACGAGACGGTCGGGGATGCCCATCCGCACGACCCTGACTTGATCGAGCAGGCCGTTCTCTTCCAGCAGTTCCATCACGGCTGAGCCGAAGCCGCCCGCGAGATATGCTTCTTCGACCGTGACAATCAAACGCTTCGTGCGCGCGAGCGCGAGCAAGAGGCCGGAGTCGAGCGGCTTGACGAAACGCGCGTTGACGACGGTTGTTTCGATTCCGTCTTTCAGTAGATTCTCAGCCGCGGCCAGCGACGGGTGCACCATCGAGCCGTAAGCGACAATGGCCACGTCGCCGTCGCCACCATCGCGCAGGATTTCTCCACGGCCTATTTCCAGAAGCTGCGGCTCGCGGCTGATGTCAACGCCGATGCCATTACCGCGCGGGTAGCGCAAAGCCGCCGGCCCCGGATGCTCTATGGCTGTCAGGAGCATGTCGCGCAGCTCTCCTTCATCCTTCGGAGCCATCACGACCATGTTCGGCATGGGCCTGAGATAAGCTATGTCCAGAAGCCCGTGATGCGTCGGCCCGTCCGGTCCGGCTATTCCTCCACGATCCATGGCAAACGTGACATCAAGGTTCTGGATGCAGATGTCATGTATTAACTGGTCGAAGCCGCGTTGCAGAAACGTCGAATAGATGGCCGCGACGGGTTTCAAGCCTTCGCACGCCAGGCCGCCTGAAAACGTCACGGCGTGCTGTTCGGCGATGCCGACATCGAAGGCGCGCTCAGGATATTTTTCCAGAATCAGATCCACGCCCGTTCCATCCGGCATCGCCGCCGTTAGCGCGACGATTTTTTCATTCTTCGCCATCAGCTCGCACATCGTCTTGCCGAAGACAGCCGTGTAGGTCGGAGCTTTCGAGGCAGACTTGACGGGCTTGCCGGTTTTCAGATCGAACGGGCCGGTGGCATGCCAGGCGTAGTAATTTTTCTCGGAAGCCGGAAAGCCTTTGCCTTTGGTCGTCAGGGCGTGAACGATGACGGGAGCATCTTTGATTTGCTGCGCCTCGCGCAGAGCGGCGACCAGAGCGCGCGGGTTGTGCCCGTCAACGTAGCCGATGTACTTGAAGCCAAGCTCGCTCGTCAGCGCGCCAGGCAGCACGGCTGCGGCGAGCGCATCCTTGACCGTCTTGGCCGCGTGATGCAGACGCGCACCCAACGCCGGAATCGAGAGCAGGGTTTCGCCCACCTCGTCTTTGAAGCGATGATAGCCTTGCGCCTCGCGTAAGCGATTGAGATAGCCCGTGAGCGCGCCGACGGCAGGCGCAATTGACATCTCGTTGTCGTTCAAGAGCACGATCAAGCGCGTCTTCAAGTGTCCAGCCTGATTGATAGCCTCCATCGCCATCCCGCCCGCCAGGGAAGCATCGCCGATGACGGCGCAGACGTGATGATTCTCGCCCTTGCGGTCGCGCGCAATCGCCATCCCCAGCGCCGCCGAAATTGAGGTCGAAGCATGCCCCGCGCCGAACGTGTCGTATTCAGATTCGTCACGCCGGAGAAAGGGGCTCAAGCCGCCGTACTGTTTAATGGTGGCAAGCTGGTCGCGCCGTCCGGTCAGAATTTTATGGGCATAAGCCTGATGGCCTACGTCCCAGACGATGCGGTCATGTGGCGTGTCGAAAGCATAATGGAGCGCGACGGCCAGTTCGACCGCGCCCAGGGAAGCGCCTGTGTGGCCGCCCACGCGCGACATCGTTTCCAGAATGTATTCCCGAATCTCATCGGCGACCGCCTGCAACTGCTGGGGCGCGAGGCGGCGTAAATCCGCTGGCGAGTTGATGCTTTGTAAGAGTTTCATTGCGACCCGTATTGTAACGCGGGAAGCACTGTTTTGCTATCTCACGAAATATTAACAATTCAAGCAATTGGTCGCTCTCGTTTGCTCGGATTGAGCCGTCAGGCTTTTTTTCAAACCAAACCGCCTCTCCGCGCGTCCAAAGGTTCGAGAGCGGACTCTTCTTAAGAACGCTTCATCAACCGGCGGCCATGCGTGAAACGTTCACGGACAGGCAATCAATCTATAACCGATCAATTTACAAGGAGCACATTGAAAGTGATGTCTTTACGAAGGATTTTAACCGGAGCCAGCCTTGTGCTCGGCCTCGTCTTCACATTGAGCGCTGTCGCCCTCGCGCAGCAGCCCTCAACAGTTCCGCAGGACAACGGGCAGCGGCAGCAAGAGCCCTGGGGGCGCAAAGGCGGGCGTCATGGGATGGGCGAAAGGGTTCGCGGTGGAATGCAGCGGCTCGTGAGTCAACTCAACCTGACGGAAGCTCAACAGCAGCAGTTGCGCGCTATTGAGGATCGCTTTAAAGCCAGCACCAGGACTCAACGCGAAGAGATGCACCGCCTGCGCGAAAGCGCCCAGGGAGAGCAGCCTTCTGCTGACACGGAAGCTCGCTTTCAAGCCCTGCGCGCCGAGATCGGGCAGGCCATGAGAGCACAGCACCAGGAGATGCTGGGTGTGCTGACACCGGAGCAGCGCACGCAGCTTGAGCAACTAATAAGGGAGCGCAAAGCCCGCCACGGAGAGAGACGCAATCGGCGGATTGAACAGCAGGACAACAACGACGACCAGTAAAAAACCGGAATAACTTTGAACAGTGAGCCCGAAGAGGCTTCGTTGGGATTTCAAATCCCAACGAAGCCTCTTTTCCAATCCGGGAGATTCTCACCGCTGATCGAAGATGACTCCGTTCGGTCTCGATGTCTCTCTGCTCTTTTTCTGCCTGCGTCGCTCTCCTCTCTATTTCCAGTCCAACGTCTTAGAGGTAGAATGAGTATTGCCAGTGAGATGTTCAGACTACTGATGTTTCCCCCGAACGGTGCAGACCAAGAAGTAAGCAAGGGACGAGCGCATACTTAGAAATCTCTGAAGTTCTGCTGCGATTCTTTTCAATAATTTCTGAAAACGATGATGAAAGACCAGGCCAAACGCTTCTACGAATTCGGGGTCTTTCGCTTAGACGTGACCGAGCGCGTTCTCTTCGGCGAAAAAGGTGTTGTGTCGCTGACGCCGAAAGCTTTTGACACGCTGCTGGTGTTGGTGGAAAACAGCGGCCACGTCCTCGGCAAAGAAGAGTTGATGGAGAAGGTCTGGCCTGACAGCTTTGTTGAAGAGAACAATCTGGCGCAGAACATCTCTTTGCTGAGGAAAGCTCTCTCTGAGGAAGGCAGTCCTCGGAAAATGATTGAGACTGTGCCCAGGCGCGGCTATCGCTTCGTCGCTGACGTCAGAGAAAGTCTGGAGTCAGAGGATGGAGACGAGGACGAGATTCAAAGAACGCCTGCCACCATTGATCTACTGCCGAGCGCTGCCAGTCATAAACTATCACGCGGGTTTGATTTTAAGCTTGAGCGGCCACCCGAAACGATGTACGCCAGAAGCGGCGACGTTAACATCGCGTATCAAGTCATCGGCGATGCGCCGCTCGATCTGGTCTTCGTGATGGGCTGGGTCTCTCACCTGGAATATTTCTGGCGCGAGCCAACCTTCGCGCGATTTCTCTTGCGGCTTGCTTCCTTCTCTCGCCTCATCCTCTTCGACAAACGCGGCACGGGGCTTTCAGATCGCGTGCCTATCAACAAGCTGCCAACGCTTGAGCAGCGGATGGATGACGTGCGTGCGGTGATGGATGCTGTCGGCTCGAAACGCGCGGCGCTCTGCGGCGTTTCCGAAGGCGGCCCGATGTGCAGTCTCTTCGCTGCGACCTATCCTGAAAAAACTATCGCACTCGTGATGATCGGAACTTATGCCAAGCGCCTGCGCGATGCCGAATACCCCTGGGCTCCGACAACTGAAGAGCGCCAGCACTTTTTTGAGGAGATACGCGCGCACTGGGGTGGCCCCGTCGGGATTGAAGAGCGCGCGCCGAGCATGGCCGATGACCCGCAGTTTCGCGAGTGGTGGGCGACCTACTTGCGCATGGGTGCGAGTCCCGGTGCGGCGCTCGCCCTGACGCAGATGAACGCAGAGATAGACGTTCGCCACGTGCTGCCGTCCGTCCATGTCCCGACGCTCGTCATTCACAGAGCGGAGGATCAATGCCTGAAGGTCGAGGAAGGGCGCTACGTGGCGGAGAGAATTCCGGGGGCGAAATATGTCGAACTGCCCGGTCAGGATCATCTGCCCTTCGTCGGCGATCAGGACTTGATTCTCGACGAGGTGGAAGAGTTTCTGACCGGCGCGCGCCACCAGCTTGAGCCGGACAGGGTGCTCGCCACTGTCTTATTCACACGGATTGTTGGTTCGCAAGAACACGTCGGGCGTTTTGGAGCGAGCCGCTGGCATGAACTAATCAATCGTCTGCGCGCGCACGTCGGTCAAAAGATCGAATGGTTCAGAGGGCGCGAGATAGATATGGTTGGAGACCGCCCGCTCGCCATTTTCGACGGGCCGGCGCGCGCCGTGCGTTGCGCCTTCGCGATTGTCGAATACGCCTTACGTCTGGGCGTAGAGATGCGCGCCGGATTGCACACGGGCGAATGCGACATGGTTGATGGCAAAGTCGGCGGCATCGCGGCGGAAATCGGCGTCGAGGTCTCAAACAGAGCCGCCGCCGGAGAGGTGCTGGTTTCAAACACCGTCAAAGATTTGGTCGCAGGCTCAGGGATTAGATTCGAGGATAGAGGGACGCATACGCTCGGAGGTCTCCTTGGCGAATGGCGTCTCTTCGGGGTGCGTCAATCTGGCAAGGTGTAAGTTCCTTCTGACAGCTACTCAAGGTTTAATTTGACCTGGTAATTCGCAGGATGATTTGCATGTCTCGACTTCTGCCGCCACAAGATTCCTGATTATTTCATTCAAAAAATAAAATCATTACAAAGCGGAGCAGGCGCGTTGTGTCTCGGTATAACCGAAAGCAAGTGCCTCAACTGCACGGACATACATCTTTGTGCAAAAGCTACTGCGGTTGCACGTCAATGATGGCATGTTGGCATCATCGCAAAGAATTTAGAAACCAGGCTGAGCGCTTTCAGAAGTCTTTCAGAAGAATTTCAGAACGCTCTAAAGATTTCTTTCCTCGTGTGCAGTATCGTGCAGCACATGGACAACGGGCTGATTTGAAAACCGGTCTTTCAGGGGAAACCCAGCAGATGCGTCTCCCCTTTTGAAAACCCATCTCGCGGCACACTTTTGACTTTAGATTAAGGAGTTCCACAATGAAGATCAAAGCATTCCCCTCTATCTTGGCGTTATTCCTGCTAGGCTTCGCAGCATCGCAGTTAGCCACTGCCCAATCGGCCAGCGGCACCTACCAGTTTTCATTAGATGATGGCTATACAAAGTACGTTGAGTTCGACGCTAAAAAGCAGGCGGACGGCAGTACAACTGGCCAAATGACTTTAACCGACGAGGCAAAGATTACAGTCCAGGACGTGGACGGCACCGGCGTCCCGGAGGACACATACCCGGGTTTTTTCATCAAAGCAGACCTTGATGGTTTGCTGGTGGATAAGAATCAGGCCGTGATGTGCGGAACTATCAGAGACTCCAGCGTCAGGGAATTTATCGGGCTGCGAGTGCTGCTGTCGGTCGAAGACAACGGAGATAACACCAGAGTGCCGGATAAGCTGACCTGGGGCTCTTATCTACCCACCGAAGGAGGATGGCCAACATCGGATGCCGAGCTAAAAGATGATCCGGGAGTCGGAATGAGATGGTTCGCAAGCGATGCGGAAGTGAAAGACGATCAGGAAGTGCCTATGCCAAAGATTTATGCCATCAACACCCAGAGCTTCCCGGTCTCGACCTACGATTTTATTGAGGTCGTAAAAGGAGCAGGCGACATTATAGTTCGGGCGTAGAACCTTCGTGCCTGACTTTGTTCTGAGCTGCTGGCAGATTTCTGCAAGCTCTAGCTTGTGACACGCACCCGGTGGCTTTGTTTGCGTAATTCGGAAAATGGCTTCGTTGTCTTTTCCATTGATTAATGAATACGTGACGTCCCGCAAGCGTCATCCCACAATCAACAATCTGATCTGTAAGGAGAATTTCTATGAAAACCCTGTCTACCACCTTTAAGGTTCTAACATGCGCCATCTTTATCACGGCTTTTTCCTCTCTAGCACAGGCGCAAGCGACTCGCACCTGGGTTTCCGGTGTGGGAAGTGATGCTAATCCGTGCAGCCGCACCGCCCCATGTAAAACATTTGCGGGTGCCATCTCGAAGACTGCCAAAGACGGCGAGATCAATGCCCTTGATCCGGGCGGCTACGGAACTCTGACGATTACCAAATCTATTACCGTTGACGGTAACGGCACGCATGCTTCGGTCCTCGCGTCCCTCACCACCGGGTTTATCGTCAACATCACGGACGCGGCTGATGTGAGAAAGACCGTGATCATTCGCAACATCTCAATCAACGGGGCGGCCACGGGCGTTCACGGCATTAACTTCATCGCTGGCCTTAAGCTCTACGTCGAGAGCGTGCAGATCTTCGGCTTCCAAAGTGCGGCCTCCAGCAGGGGCATTAAAGCCAACAAAACCTCTGCCGGTCAGTTGTATGTCAAGGACACGGTCATCTCGAATTGCGCCTCCGGCATTGACGCCAGCACGACGAGCGGCGTGCTCTTGACGGCCATTGACCACGTCCGAATCGAGGGCATGACGGACGGCTTGATTTTTGGCACGGGCACGGGCAACAACGTCCGCGACTCCTTCATCGTGGGCAATTCGGGCGTCGGGGTGAAAACCTCAGTGAACGCGGGCACTATCCTTGAGCGGACGATGATTGATTCCAACGGGACGGGACTTCAGCCCGGTGCGGGC
>JAVHVE010000036.1:0-74129 GCA_032160705.1 Acidobacteriota bacterium
GATTGAATCAACCTCTACCATGAATTCAATCGTCGCTGACGCGACGTTTGTGAATCTATCGCTCATCTAACCCGGCCTTGAAAGGCCGGGCTAAGTTCGCGTCGCCGCTCACGCGGCTGATTGAGACCTGGAATTAACGCCTCAAGTTTCTCAAATTCTAAAAGAAGCGTTATATTAGCTACGCAAAATGCCAGACAAGCTTTGATCTGCGCTCCCGCCGCAAAATTTTATTAGCTCTCAAGGAGACTAAACCAGTGACTATCTGCCGCACACATCGCCAATTAATAGCCGTTATCGCTCTCGTTTCTCTGCTCGCCGTCGCGACCCTGTCTCCGGCGGCATCAGCAGTAGGCAGCGACAAAGAAAAAGCATCTCCGGTGATCCGCGTCGCGCCCCCAGCGCCTGTCTTCGATCAGACTGAGCGGCTCGCAGAGTTGGCCTCACGCCGCCAGCGCGTGGCGGAGAAAATCGGCGCGGGCAGTATCCTCGTCCTCTTCAGCACTGAGCCGCGCGTTTATACAAACGATGTGGACTATCATTACCGGCAGGAGAACAATCTTTACTACCTGACGAACCTGAACCAGAAAGGCGCAACCCTCGTGTTGATGCCCGGCCACCCGCAGTTGCGCGAAATACTCTTCCTGCCGAGGCGCGACCCGGCAGCAGAGACCTGGACGGGACACATGTACAGCCCCGAAGAGGCGCAGGCACTTTCCGGCGTCCGCGAGATTTGGGAGGCCAAAGAATTTGAGCCCTTCATGCGCTCGCTCAGATTCCGTCAGGCGTATCGTCCGAAAAGTGAAGCTCTCTTGATGACCGCCGCAGTGCAGCCGGTCGTTCCGCCCGTCCCGCAAACGGCGCAGATGACCGCCGGGGGAACTCCCGTGCAACCTGCGACAACGACCGTCAAAGCTCCTGCGAACGTCACGACGACGAACACGCCGTCAGCTACGCAGCCCGTCGCGCAGCCTGTCGCTTCATCTGCGAATGCGACAACGAGTGCGCCACCGACCGGATATGAAACCCTGTTCGCGGCGATGGCGAAAGACGAAGCCGCGCTTTATCTGTTACTACCGCGCGAGGATGACAGCCGCGAGTACAGGCCGGAGCAGACTTTCGCCACACAGTGGGCAAAAACTGCCAGCGGCTTTAACGTCAGAAATTCAGCCCCGATCTTCAGCCAGCTCCGGCTCAGAAAATCGCCGATGGAATTGAAGCTCTTGCAGCATGCCATTGACATCACGACAGAGGCCATTGGCCGCTCGATGGCGATAGCCGGACGCTCGCAGTGGGAATACGAAGTTGATGCGGAAGTGCTCTACACCTTCAAGCGTCGCAACGCAGATCACTGGGGCTATCCTTCAATCGTCGGCTGCGGCCCGAACGCGACCACCCTGCACTACATCGAATCGCAGGGAGGCATGAAGCCGACCGATCTGCTCTTGATGGATGTCGGCGCAGAGTACGGGCACTACACTGCGGACGTGACGCGCACTTTCCCCGTCAGTGGTAAATTCACTCCCGCGCAGGCAGAGATTTACCAGATCGTTTACGACGCGCAGGAAGCCGTAGCGCGCGCCACACGCCCCGGCGCAAACTTTCCGGTGGATGTGCACAATGCTGCGGTCGAGAAGGTCAAGGACGGGCTGCTTAAATTAGGGTTAATCACCGGGCGCGACGACACGTTTATCCTCAACAAGAATCTGCCGCCGCAGCCGCAGTATCGCCTCTGGTTCATGCACGGAACTTCGCACTGGCTGGGGATGAACGTCCACGATGTGGGCGGGCGCAGTGTGCTTGAGCCGGGCATGGTCTTTACGAACGAGCCGGGGATTTACATCCGCGAGGACGCGCTCGACGTGTTGCCGAAGACGCCGGAAAACGAAAAGTTCATCGCCGCGATTCGCCCGGCGTTCGAGAAGTACAAGAACATCGGCGTCCGCATTGAAGATGACATGCTGGTCACAGCCAACGGCGCGGAGTGGATGACGAAGATGCTGCCGCGCTCCATCGCAGACATCGAAGCGTTCATGGCACGCGCTCCCAAAGAGATGCGCGTCAGTTCGTTTGAAAAGCTCTGGCGGGAAAAGGAAACGTCACCAATGACGGTCGCGGCGGTAGATAACCGAAGGACTTTATTTGTGGGGCGGCATTCGCATTAGAGAAGAGAGGCTATTACGCTGTGACCTCGACTTGATGTGACTCAATCGTGAGTTGTAACCCTCGCTCCGCGCGAACTTCAAGGCAGAGCGCGATGGCCTCTTTTACGTTTTCCAAAGCTTCTTCTTTGGTATTTCCCTGACTGACGCAGCCGGGAATTGCGGGACACTCAACTACCCAGAGGCCATCTTCGTCGCGGTCAATTGTTACGTCGAAATTCATTTTGAGAAGGTCGCTTTATTCGTAACCCAATGCTTCAACCGCGTCCTGCCTTGCCGCGCGCAACGCCGGATAGAGCGCGCCGATTGTTCCGCCGACCAGTCCGACGCCGAACGCGACCAGAATCCATTGCGGCTCGATTTCGACGACCAGCGAGGTTGTTCGCATGACGGCAAAGCGCAGGATGAGTGTTAGCAGGATTCCTGTCATCACTCCGAGCAGGCTTACCACAATCGCCTCTTTCTCGATAACCCACGCGATTGTCCCCTTGGACATGCCCAGGGATTTGAGAATCCCTATCTGGCGCGTCCTTTCGGTGACGGTCGTGTACATCGCCAGCAGAATGACGAGCATGCTGATTGCGGCGGCGACGCCCACGACCACTTTGACGAAGATGTTGAGAGCCGGAACACTGGCGGCGTAAAGCTCCGGCAAGTCGCGCGTGAAGATGATCTGATCGGTGGGGAATTGCTGGCGGATGCGCGCCGCCACCGCGTCCTGTTCAGCAGCATTCGCGCACGCCACCAAAATGGCCGTGCAGTTGTCTTCGCCTCCAAGCTGCTCCTGCATGGTTGCAAGCGGAATCTTGATGCGCCCGCCTCCGGGCGGCTCGTAGATTCCCACGATGCGAAACGGGCGCTCGTAAAGCTGCACGGTCGAGCCGACAGACGCCTGGCGATCATTCTTCCAGACGGTGTCAATAATCGCCTGGTCTTTACATTCAGGCGGCGCATCGGCAGCGCAGGGCGTGAATGCCGTTCCTTCCTTGATCGTCAAACCCGTCAATGCGGAGTACTCGTCAAACGGGATGCCGTCAACGAGACGGCTGCCGAAGCCTCTGTCGCTCGAAAGAATATTCTGGCCGATGGGGACGGCGGTACGCACACCATCCACTTGCAGTAACTCGCGCGCGCGCGCGGCAGGCAATCTAAACGGCTCTGTCCCGCTCATCGAAAATGTGCCGGAGGCGCGCACCATGATTTCGGCGTTGATGTTGGCTTCGCGGCGCGCTCGCTCGCGCAGGACTCCGCGCGCTAAGCCCACTGTGAAGATAATCAACAGGACGCCAATCGCGATGCCAAAGATGCTGACGATTGTGCGCGCCGGTCTGTGCGACATGTTTGAGAGAACGAGGCTGTCCATAGTCTTTCTAAAGCGCGGGCTTCTGTCCATCAGGCGGCGCGTGGCGTTCGGCACGGTGCGCCAGGCCAGGATGATGAGCCCGATCACAGTCCAGAAAAGTGTTCCGGCTTTACGAACCAGCGCGAGCGTCACGCCCGTTGCGGCGGCAAAGCCGAGCGTCTGCAAAATGATTTCCGTTCCGCCTTCATACACGCCGATGGTCGCGGGCACAAAGCCGAAAACGAAATTGATAACCTTCGTCAATGATTCAATCACATAAGCCGCATGAACGAAAGGCGAGTAGCCAAGCATCCGCAAAGTGACGTAGACCTCAAGGACGCTCGACGCGTGCGAGAGGAAATCGAAGCCGATCATGGCCAGAAAAGAGCCTGGGCGATGCGAGTAGAAATCGTAGACGTGCGATTCCAGGTCGGAGATGTGATTCCGGCGTGAAGTCAGAAATTTGGGATGAAAGCCGAAGCGACCGAGCGTGTCAATAATCCACGTCAGCAGCATGACGCGCCGCCGGGCAGCCCAGACCGCCGCCCCGATAGCGAGCGTGGCCACCAATGCTATGCCGTACAGCACGACCCGAACGATTGACGGCAGGTCGTAAGCCAGCAGCATGACCACCGCGCCGCTCAGGATAAAGATTGCGACCGAAAGATTGTAGAGAATATTGTCTACGACGAGCGCCGAGACGCCATAGACGAGCGGGACGCGCTTGCGAAGCAGCGCCACTTTCGCCGCTTCGCCAAGCACTGGGCCGGTGAAGGTGAGAAAGCTGATGGCTTCGCCGCCGAGACGAACCGATAGCGCATGACGAAAGCCGAAAGTGCGATGTTCGGGGGGGACAGCCGCGCGCATGGCCAGCGTGCGCAGGGCGTGGCGTGTGCCGCTGATGCCTAAGAGGATGAAAAAGCCGAAACCTATTTTGAGGAGCGCGTCGAAGATAGGCTGGACGCCGACGCGATTGATGACGTAGATGAGCAGCGCCAGACCAAGCAGGAAAGCGATGCCCTGAAGCCAGATGATCCTGCGGCGAAAATTACCGGAAGCGGACTGTTCCGACTCGTCCCCTTCAGCCAGCATCTCATCTTTGTCGAGCCGATCAGTCTTCGTTTGCTCGTCTATCGTCTTCAAGGCGCTATCGCCACTCCTTCAGCGACGGGCGAGGCTCTGCGGTCTCGCTCCGCTCCGCCTAAAACTTCTTTGATGATGCGCCCCGGAAAGCGGCGGAAGCCGCGCTCCCATAAAACTGGAACGGGAACTTGCCCGTCGCCCAGTTGTCCCGTCAACGCCATGACGGTCGGCATGAAGCTCAAGCTGTCATACGGCTCTTCGATGAGCGCAGCCTGCGGGATGCCTGTGCGCTCACCCCCGGCGAGCATCAGGGTCGAATGCGTCGAGATGCGGAAGAACGAGCCGTGATTGCCGCCGGGATTGAAGCCGCGCACGTCGAAATTCCAGTGGTTGTTTGCCATCACCAGCAGATCGGCTTCGACCATCTCGCGCTGCTTGCGGCGAAAGCGCCTGAGCAGCCGCTCGTCTTCGGTCAGTCCCGGCACATCGGTTTGAAACGCCTCGTTGCGGTGGCGCGCAAGCTGTTCATGCAATCCGACAATCGCATTAGAGTATGCGGTTTTATGCGACGCGCGCAACCATTCCAGGTCTGTGTGCCACTCGTTCAACCACAGGGCGCGCGCACCCTCGGCCACATTGAGCTGCGCGTCTTCCCAGATTTTCAAAGGCAATCCTTCACGCCACTCTGTGCGCTCAAAGCGAATTGCGCCCGTTTCATCCTGCGTCAGGTTAGTGATGGGAAGATAGCGCAAACTCAAACGCCCCGCTTCATCTTCACGAGAGAGAATCAGCGCCTGACTTTTCTGCCCGCCGTAAATCCACAGGCAATCCCCGGTGGGACGTAAATCCGCTTCGAGCAGGGAAGAGACAGCTTCACGCGGCAGGCGCACGGCGACGAAATCTACGGGGTGCGAATCAACTTCCGGCTGGACGTTGTTGCGCATGGAGACATCATGCAGCAGCGCGAAATAATTAACGCGCAGGAAACTCTTCTGCATGTCGAGCGAGCCGTCGGCAGCCAGGACGATTCCGTTTGGCGCGAGCGCGACTGCGTAGTTTTGCAGAGCATGAATGCTGTTCGGGCTGCCCATCGCGCCTTTGGCAATCACGTCCTCAATTTTCAGGCGGCGCGCATCCGAATTATCGCGATGAAGCGCGAGCAGGTTGGCGAGCGTGCGGGCATATTCGGTGTACTTGAGTTCGTCGGTCTCGGATGAATCAAGCCGGGCGAAGAGACGCAGCTTGTCTTCACCGTGCAGCCTTTCAGCTTCAGTTTCCGGTTTGGCTTTCTCCTTCTTCCTCTGCGCTTCCTGCTTCTTCAGCTCCTCTAAAAACTGGCGCTGTTTCACATTGGCGCGATGCAACGCTCCCAGCTCTTCTCTTGTTTGGGTCAACAGCGATTGCCACTCTTCGCGCCGACGGTCAAGCGTCTTGAAAAAGGCGTCTCTCATCGCTCGTTCGAGCGCAGGCTCGATGTCTTTGCGTTGAAGCTGCTGCAAGAGAATGTGCAGGATGTTCAGGTCGCTGTCACGCAGGTGAATCGAGGCGCGCTCGTTGCCGTCGAAATCCAGCAGCGCAGTCGGGTAAGCCGTGCTCTGACCTTTCAGATAGAAGGATTCGGGTGTGGTGGTCGTAATCAACGGGACAAGCGGGTAAAAACCTTTGATTGAATAATCCAGCATCAGCCGCCGTTTGGTAATCACATGATGCCCGCCGCCCACATGGCTTCCGAGCAGTTTGACGAGATTATAGCCCTGGCTGTAGACGTGCTCATCCGTGTTGATGCCATGATCGGACACCAGGATGAGCGCGGTCGCGGCAGCCTCTGGAGTCTTCTGAATCGCCGTCCAGACACGCCCGATAATTCCATCCAACGCTTGCAGCGCGTAGAGATGTGATTCACGGTCGCGGTTGTGATGCGCCGCATGATCGAAGTCTGAAATGTAGAGGTCTAGATAACGAAAACGCGGGTTGCCCAGTCTCTCGATTAACTCGCGCTCAAGCTGGTCGAAGATGGTGTTGCGGACTTCAAAGCCCATCGTCCATTCATCAAGCAGCTCGCGCGGGTTTTTGAGAAAGCGGTTCTGCGCGCCGTGTTGCAGGGTGCGCCAGCGCATCCCGCGCTGGTAAAGCTGAAAGCTGATGTAACGCTCGTCCTGCCCGTAAGCATCAACGAGCAGCGGCAGCCCGGCCTCGTCAAGAGTCTCCGCGCCCGGCATGTCCACGCGGCGCTGCCCGATATTGCTGATATAAAAAGGAAGAAAGTTCAGGTAATCATACGTGTGCAGCGTGAGGCGGTCGTACTCGACATTGCCCTTGATCTGCAAATGCTGGCCTGTGTCCAGCATTGACCATGAAGGCCCGGACAAGCTCATCCCGCGCACGTAAAAATTCTGTAGCCGCGCGCCCCGCTCGTAGAAGACGTGTTCCGTCCAGGGAAGCCAACTCTTGCCCGTGCGCGGATCGCGCTCACGCACAAAGCGATCAACGATGTCAGGCTGCAACCCATCAACCTTGAGCACCACGATTCGCTTCGTCTGAGCGATAGCGACCGCTTGCGACAGAAGAAAAAAGATAGTTAGCAGTAGGCAGTTGGCAGTTGGCAGTTTAAGGCAAAAGCTCAACGCTGCTTGCTGCCTGCTTTTACTGCCAACTGCCAACTGCCTACTGCCCACTTTGCTCTTATTGGTTCTCATTGACCACGCTCAAAATTGCCTTGGCATCTGCGGGAGCGATGCGCTGCTCCTCTTTGATGGCCAGACGAAGATACTCTGCGCTCTGCGAGCGCCAGCGCGCTTCCAGTTTCTGGTCGCGGTAGATTCGCAGCAACTCCTTCTTGGCCGTCTCGTTGTTGATGCGATAGAGACCATTGAGACAGAGGTTGCGCGTCTCTTCATCCTGTGTGCGTGTGAAGATGCGCGCCGCCGCCGAGGCGACCTTGCGATTGGCGGTCGCGCCGTTCTCCGCGATGAAGCGTAAGCTCCGGCGCACGTCTTCGATGTTCCAGACGACTTCGACCTGCGGGCTGGACTTGGCCACCTGGCGCAGGTATCGCTCGTGAAAAGCCAGTTGGCGATTAACGTCCAGTTGCGCCTGCATCTCAGGGGTTGATTTTTCCCTGTGCGTGTAGAGACCGAAGCTCAAGACGTTGGCCAGACGGAAGAGCACCTGCTCGGCTCGCCCGTGCTTGAGCGGCATCATCTCGACGCGGCGGTCGCGGTCAAGACGCGCGGGCAGCCCATCGGGGCGTTTGGCATAAGCGACGAGCGCCGCGTACTGGTCGCGCGCCAGTTGCGCTTCCGCATCCAGATTATTTTCGAGCGGGTTGAGCGAGACGCGCTCCAGCCTGCGGCTGATCTCGGCGCGCAACTCTGGGTCGAGCGATGCGCTCAGTGAGAGCAGCAGTTTTAATTGCGAATAGGTTCTGAGCCGCGACGGTTGATTCAAATCCATCCCGCGCTTGCTCGTGACGAAATCATAAAGGGTGCGACCGAGAAAGTAAGGAATGTTGGCGAAACTTGAGAGCGAAAGAAGATTGCGTGCGACATCTTCCAGGACGCGACGCGACATCTCGCGCTTCTTCGGATTTGCTCCATCGCGAAAATCCACGAGCAGCATGGGGATTTTTGGAAAGTCCAGCCCGTAGAGCGCCAGCGGAATCATCTCCACCGCGCGCGCGCCTGCCGTGCCTGCTTCCACCGGGCGATTATCATTGTCGAAATATCTTGTCTCCGTGTAGCCCTTCCAGTTTTGTAGCTGGGTGTCCGCCCAGGGATTCTTGATATTGAGGAAGCGCGCATCAAAGCGCCGTCCCTGATTCTTCGCAAGATCAGGCCGCGCGACCCAGAGAAGGGCGTGCGTGGCGCTCCCGTCGGGCATCTCCAATGGCTCGAAGTAAAGAGCTTCGGCTTCGGCGCGCTGGCGCAGCAGTTCCCAGTTGTGGCCGCGCAGGTCGCGCATCAGGGTTGTTTGTTTCTCATAGACGCGCTGCAAATAGATGTCGTCAACGATTCCGCCGAAAGTCTTCTCCGAAAGCAGGAGGCGCGCCTGGATGTCAGACATTTCCGCAGGAGTGAAAGCGGGCGGAGCATTTGTTTCAGCTTCGTAGAGCGAGAGGATGGCAAGCGCCCGCACGATGTGAGCTTTGCGATAATCACCGAGGTTGCGGCGCAGCGTGCGCGACGCAGCCTTCAACGGCATGGCATAAGGATCGAGCAGAATATTCTGGAGCGCCGCCCAAAGAAATCTTTCCCAGACCTCACGGTCGGCTGCCGTCAAATCCATGAGCGGCGGCGGAGCACCCTGTCCGACGCGCTGCTTATTACCGACGCGACTGTAGAGGAAGGGAACTGCCGAGGCCAGACGCTGCCCGAAAGTGGGCTTCGTGTAGGTCAGCATCCAGACGTAGCGCAGGCGGTCGTTGTCCGTGTTCTCGTCGCCAAGCGTATCGCGCACGACGCTCACCAAAGGGACTTCCGCCGATTGCCCTTGCTCTCGTGGTAATCCGTCCAACTGCCCGAAGATGGTCAGCAACTCTGCGCCGCCGGAAACAGAGAGGCGTTCTAAGCGAAAAGCGGGGCGGGTTGTTTCGACCGCTTCGGGGCGCGTCTCGGCTTGAGGCGCTGGAAGGGTCTGCGCCGTTGAGACGAATTGAGCGACGGGCGAGAAGGCCAGGAGGAGAGTGAAAAAAACGCAAAAGGTTCGTCGCACGCTTTGTAAAGAGGGAACGATTCTCATTTTGGGCGAGCTTTTAATTCCCTTAACAAAAGTTTCATCTGGAGCGAAAACTCTGCGTCTGTCTGCCCGAAAACGCGGCACTTTAAGGACGTTTCAGCCGAAAGCTGCGTTAACCGAAAGGAACTCTGGCAATCACCATGCCGCGCGATCATGATTCTACCATTTCTCAGGGGCTTCAGAGTCCCGGAATTGTTGCCCCATAATTTAATCTTCCGGTGCGGCGACTGACGCTCTCTTTATGGCACTTAGTCAACTGTCACAGTTTCAAAAGACTCGTTCGGTCTCCGATGCGAATTGAACGAAGAATAGTTGCCGTTAGCTTCGCCTCACTTGAGCGTCTCTGAAACAGCCGCGAGCTGCTTCGCATCGAGCGCGTAAATTCGGACGGCAGGGATTCCGCCAAGCGAAAGGCTGACGACAGGCTGACCCGACTGCTCAAGCCGCGCGACGTATGCTTCATTACTGAAGTAACGCCGCCCGCGTGCCACGATGACGAAATCTCCCTCCTCAAGCTGCTTCATCGCCTCTTTATCCGAAAGCGAGAGCGCGATGAGGTCGTTGCGCCCGGCGAGTTGTCCATAATAAGTGACCAGCGCGGGCGTCTCGCTGGCGATGCGTGCATTGGCGCGAGCACGCCGAGCAATTTCGCTCATGGCCTCGCGCGTGCGCGCGTCGTAAAACTCGTCGTGCGGAAAATAATCTCCGGCGCGCTCGCGGCCACCGCCGAGCACGTTTGTGTACAGACGGTAAAAGGGCGCAGCACTGGCTGAGGCGATCAACGGAAAAGCGAGCACGACGGAAGCCACACACGCGCGCAAGGTAGCTTTCGCGGAATCATTCTGAGCCCATTTACCGGCGCGTTGCGCTAGCAATCGTGCGACAAAATGGATGCCGATAGCCGATGTGATGAGAACAACGGGGAGCGCCATCGTGAAGTAGCGCGTGAATTTTCCGCCGAGTACGGTAAACGGCAGGAACCAGTACATCAGCCAGAAGAGAATAAAGAATCTACCATCGCCCAGACTCTTGCGGAAGAGAAGCGGCAGCCCGATGAGAAATCCGATGATGACAGGCAGGGACATCTTGACGCCCATAAAGACGTAATAGAAATACCAGGGAGAGCCTTTGAGCCAGAGCGTCATTTGATTGCGGTAGAGCGACCCCATGAATTCGTAAGAGTCGTGACCGATGCGTTTCTCGCCCGCGAAAATCTTCATCTCGTGCCAGGTGCCGGGCAGCAAAATGGTCGGGTTGAAGATGACGAACGCGACACCCATGATGGCGAAGAAGAGCAGCCATTTTTTCTTGCCCATTCGCCAGCGCGTCGCCGGAATACCCTGAAAGATGTAGTAGTAGCTGCCGCTGATGGCCATAAAATGCGGCAGATATTTTGAAGCCAGCATCGCGCCGAAAGCGACGGCGGTCGCCCAGTAGTAACGGTGGGCGCGTCCCTCCCTGGATTCGGCGATGCGCTGCCCTTTCAGCCAGAAGACATTCGCCAGCAGAAAGAAGAAGAGAAAGAAGCTATCTTCTTTAGCAATCCGATTGAAACCTATTCCGCTCGGATCAAGCGCCCACAAGGCGGCGGCGATGAGCGCGACTTCGATCCCGAAAAGTTCCGAGACGATCAGGAAGATGAGCAGCGATGTCAGCGCCCCCAAAATAACTCCGGGCAGACGCAGCGCAGCTTCTGTAGAAATAGCGAGCGATGGGTAGCTCGAAACAAGAGAGCTTGCATTCCAGCGTTCTGCGACGACGACACTCGCGGTCAGCAGAGCTTTCATCAGCATGGGGTGTTCGCCGTTGGCCGCCGTCAAACCGTGCGCGCGGTAATCTTCGACTGCATGCAGCTTATTCAACTCGTCCTCGCTCAAACCCTCCGCGCCGAGATTGATGGCGCGGAAACCGAAGCCGACAATAATAATCAACGCCAGAGCCGAGACAATCAGCGTGCGACTGACGGAGCGCACGCCTCTGTCAACGAAAAGCTCAGGAGCTATTCTTGCCGTGACGACTGTTCCTGCTGTTTCTGCCGATGCGGACACGAGGTTTATAAATCTCCAGTAAGAATTAGACGGGATGAACAGGATTAGCAAGATTAAGCAGAAGAGGCAGGAAGAAGGAAGCTTGCGGTTGCTTTTTCCATCCTGTCTATCTTATTAATCCTGTCCATTCCTTCTCCGTTTTGTTAGTGACTCTCAGCTCAAAACCCGCGAGCAACAAAAGGCGCAAGGTTATACTGACTCAAAGCATTCTGTCAAAAACATCCCCGTCCTTGTGCGCTTAAAATAATGAAAGAGGAGAGAGCTATTTTGCGGAAACCTAAGCTTCAGCGTTCCTGACGCGATGAATTAGTGGGGGCTGCGCTGCTGCTGCGAGGGTTCGTCTGATTTGAGTTCCCTTCGGCGCTCGCGCCTTCTTCCGCAGGCACGTCGGGCGATTCCCATCCGGCGCGCTGCAAAAGAGTGAAAGCGTAACGAATCGGCACAGCGAAATTCGATGCGGTGTTTTCGGTGAAGATGGCGAAGTTGACCCCGATGACACGACCCGATTGCCCGAATAGCGGTGCGCCGCTTCCGCCCTCAGCGGTGCGCGCATCGTACACCACGCGATGAACGTCCAGGTCTGTGATATTCCCCTGCGTAGTCAGAGGCTGGATACGATTTTTCTCGGACAGGCAATCAAGCAGTGAGCCGAGCGATGCTCCACAACGTGCGCGAATCATGTACGCTTCAGCATCGTCACGGAGCGCGAGCAGGCGATCAGGGCCGTTCGGATAACCCATCAACACGACTGTTTTTCCGACCGCCACGGCATCGGAATCTTTATCAAGCGGAAGCACGGCCAGGTCGTTCGGCGCTTCATTGACATCAAACGTGCAGACTGCCAGGTCGTCACGCTGCGCTGCCATCTTAAACTTGAGCGTCACGGGCTGCGGATGGTCGGGGAAGTAGGCCAGCAGCTTCTTCAAACGCGGTTGGCCTCGGACTGAACTGGTCAGAATCTGCGCTCGCTCGTCCGCCAGCCACGGGTGCGCGACGTGGCGATTTGTCAGCACGTAGCCGTCGCCCACATGAAAACCTGAGCCGACAGCCTGAAACTCGGCGATGGAGCCTTTCCCTTCCGGGGTGAGTTGCATCTGCTCATCGCCATTTTGAACAACTGTGCCGTCGTCATTCGTCTGCACTTCCGGGTAGCGCAAGGGGCGGCCTGTGCCTGTCTCGACAAAATCGTAGCTGCCCAAAATCATGCAGACGCCTCCGCCATACTCGTTCCGCAATTTTGGCGCGAGCGAGAGACTGTCCATAATTTTCTGGCTCTGATCGGCGGTGTTCTTGATCTGTACATTCGTCTCCCCGATTTGACCTTTCATCTGGCCGAGTTGATTACGCAGATCATCACCGACGCGGCGGTTGCGCTTCAATTCGTTGTAAAGGCCAAAGCCGAGGTAAAGAATCCCACCCACCAAAGCCAGGGCGATGGCAAGGGTAATGATTTTAGTTGTCGGCTTGATCTCACGAACCAATTCCCGCGTAAACTCGCGCAGGAAAATTTTGGCATCATCGCGGCGCGCGGTCGCGGCAGACTCAATCGCCGCCGTTTCGATAAACGGCGCAACCTGCGTTTGCTGGCGGCCACCGATGAGAGCCGGAAGATCGCGCACGGGAAAGAAAGAGAGCGCAAGGCCTACGGGCTCGCAGCGCACTTCGTCGCCGTCTTTAATCTTCGCGCCCGGCGAGAGCTGCTTGCCGTTATGAGTGATGGAGAGAGATTGGTCGAAATCCTTGACGCGGTAATGGCCGTTGGTGCGCGCCAGTTCCAGCAGCATTCCGGGCGTGCTTGACGTTGAGCCGAGCGTGTGCTCCAGCAGGCGCAGGTCGCAGTCTTCGCCCGCGCCGATGCGGATTCGATCTTGCGAAAGAACTTCGGTGTGCTTATCTTCGCCCGCCGCGATATGAATAACTAAACTACTTGCCATACAGCGAACTTCAAACCAGACGACTTCGGGGCATTAATCAGGCGACCGCTTTCACGAGACCGCCTCTTGCTCTTCCAGCGGTCTTCACAAACGGTCGCCCCTCACTTGCCATCTTACAATAAGACTCGCGGCGCGAGCAAAGGAAACTGAAAAGTAAGTCAAAAGTAAAAAGGTAAAAGGCAAAAGGAAGGCTGAAATCGCATTTAAATAAAGTGGGGTTCTCCGCCCTACTTTTACCTTTTACCTTTTTACTTTTGACTTGTTATGCGGCGCTGGCTGCTTCCTTCGGCTTCCAGCGAAGGACGGGCTTGCGCGCGGCGGCGGCTTCGTCAAGACGACCGATGCGCGTGGTGTGTGGAGCGCCCAGCACGGTTTCGGGGTCTTCGACCGCCTCGCGGGCAATCGAGCGCATCGCGGCGATGAACTGGTCTAGCTCCTGACGGCCAACGGATTCGGTCGGTTCAATCAGCATCGCGCCCTGCACAATCAGCGGAAAGTAAATCGTCATCGGGTGAAAGCCGTAATCAATCAGCCGCTTGGCGATGTCGAGCGTGTGAACGCCTTTGCGAGATTGCCGCTTGTCCGTAAAGACGACCTCGTGCATGGGGTCAGCCGCGAAAGGCTTGTCGTAATCCGATGTGAGACCGTGCGCGACATAACGCGCGTTCAAAACCGCTGCTTCAGTCGCTTCACGAAGCCCGTCGTTGCCGTGCGTCTGAATGTAGGCGAGGGCGCGCACCATCATCCCGAAGTTTCCATGAAAAGCTTTGACGCGACCGATGGATTGTGGACGATCAAAGTCAAGACGGAAGGCTTCGCCATCTTTAACGACACGCGGGACGGGCAGGAATGGCTCAAGCTCTTTCGTGCAGCAGCATGGGCCGCAGCCGGGGCCGCCTCCGCCGTGCGGCGTCGAAAAGGTTTTGTGCAGATTCAGGTGAATCACGTCCACGCCCATGTCGCCGGGACGCGCCACGCCGACGAGCGCATTCATGTTCGCGCCGTCCATGTAAACCAGCCCGCCCGCTTCGTGCACAATCCGGCAGATTTCTTTGATGTTCTTTTCAAACAGTCCGAGCGTGTTCGGGTTGGTCAACATCAGCCCCGCCACATCGCCGTGCGCGCAAAGCTCGCGCAGATGGTCAAGGTCTGTGAAGCCTTCAGCAGTTGAGCGAATAGTTTTGACTGTAAAGCCGGAGAGATTCGCGGAGGCCGGATTCGTACCGTGCGCCGAATCGGGAATCAGCATCGTGCGGCGCTTAGCGGATGCTCCCGCGCCGTCGCGCGCGTCAATGAAGGCGCGAATAATCATCACGCCGGTCATCTCGCCGTGCGCGCCCGCAGCCGGTTGCAGAGAAATGCCCGCGAGCCCCGTAATCTCAGACAAGGATTCCTGCAATTCATAGATCAACTGCAATGCTCCCTGCGCGTCCTCTTCCGGCGCGAGCGGGTGCAGGTTGGCGAAGCCTGGGATGCGCGCGACCTTTTCATTTAGGCGCGAGTTGTATTTCATCGTGCAGGAGCCCAAGGGGTACATGCCCAGATCAATCGAGTAGTTCCACGTCGAGATGCGCGTGAAATGGCGAACGACATCCACTTCGCTCACTTCCGGCATGCCTGCGAGATCGTCGTCGCGACGAAGCGCGGCAGGGACGATTTCGTCAAGCGGCGTTTCATCAACGTCGAGCGGCGGCAGGCGATAACCTTTGCGCCCCGTCTGCGAACGCTCGAAGATCAGGGATTCATTCTGCGTGATGTGCGGCGCGGCTTTCGTAATGTTGGTTGATTGACTCATTGATTCAAGAGTTAAGCGATCAATTCCTTCAATCCCTCGACGAGCGCGTCAATCTCCTGACGCGAATTCGTCTCCGTCACGCAGACGAGGAAATCGTTGGGGCGATCTGTGTAGTAGCGCGAGAGCGCGAGGCCGCCCGTAATCTCCTTCTCACTTGCCAGACGCGATAATAGTCCTTTCGCCCCGACGGGAGCGCGAACGACAAACTCATTGAAGCGCGGCGCGGAGAAGGGAAGCGAGAAGCCTTCCAGTTCGGAGATACGGCGCGCACAGTACGCAGCCTTTTGCGCGCACTGCGTAGCGACTTCCTGCAATCCCTGCCGTCCCATCGTCTCCAGGTAGATGGTCGCGGCCAGCGCTATCAAGCCTTCGTTGGTGCAAATGTTGGAGGTGGCTTTCTCGCGGCGGATGTGCTGCTCGCGTGTGGCGAGCGTCAGCACAAAACCTCGCCGCCCCTGCTTATCAACTGCTTCGCCGACGAGACGACCCGGTATCTGGCGCGCAAAACGGTCGCGCGTGGCAAACAGGCCGACGAAAGGGCCGCCGAACGAGACGGGCACACCGAAGGATTGTCCCTCGGCGACGACGATGTCTGCGCCGCACGCTCCGGGCGAGCGCAGGAGACCGAACGAGATGCTTTCCGTCACGGCGACAATCAGCAGCGCGCCGACAGCATGAGCGCGTTCGGCTAAGGCGCGAACATCCTCGATGCAGCCGAAGAAGTTTGGAGATTGAACGACGAGCGCAGCAGTCTGGTCATCAAGAGAGTTTAAGCCTTCGGCGGAAATCAGCCCGGTCTCGGCGTCCGTGTCAACGCGGTGAAAGTCTACTCCGTAGTGCTGGACGTAGGTGTCCACGACTTCGAGGTATTCTGGATGCACGGCTGAAGACGTGATGACTTTCTTACGACGCGTGATGCGCTCGGCCATCAGGACAGCTTCGGCGAGCGCGGTTGAGCCGTCGTACATGGAGGCATTGGCGACATCCATGCCGGTCAACTGGCAAACTAAAGTTTGAAACTCGAAGATGGCTTGCAGTGTGCCCTGCGAAATCTCCGGCTGGTAGGGCGTGTAGGCCGTGAAAAATTCCGAGCGCGAGATGAGATGGTCAACGATAGTCGGAGAGTAGTGCGAATAAGCTCCCGCGCCGAGGAAACTCGGACGCCTTGCTGCTGTGTTGCGCGCGGCCATCGCTTCGGAGCTTGCCAGAAGCTCCATCTCGGAAATTGCGGCGGGCGTTCTCAGTGGCTCGCGCAGCAGCAGGTCAGCCGGGATTGAGGCGAAAAGTTCTTCTGCCGAATTGAGACCGACCGCATGAAGCATCTCGGCGCGTTCTTCCGGCGAGTTCGGGATATAGCGCAACTTTTATTCTGTCTCCTCGGCTTTGGTAAAGTCTTCGTATTCGGCGGCGTTCAGCAGGCTATCAACTTCGCCCGGATTGCTCATACGGATGCGAATCATCCAGGCCTCGCCGTAAGGGTCGTTGTTGACCTTTTCGGGTTCATCCTGCAACGTTTCGTTGACTTCGGTGATACTGCCGCCGACGGGCGTGAAAATCTCCGAGACAGCTTTGACGGATTCGACCGAGCCAAACGATTCATGCGCCGCAAAAGTCTCGCCCGTCTTCGGCAACTCAACGTAGACCACATCGCCGAGCGAATGCTGCGCATGATCCGTGATGCCAATCGTGCCGATGTCGCCCTCGACCCTGATCCACTCGTGATCCTTGCTGTAGTGTAAATCCTCTGGAACGTTTGCCATGTGCTCTCCTCAGTTTTCAGTTTTTAGTTTTCAGTTTTCAGCAAAAGCCCCCTACAGCCAACTACTGAAAACTGAAAACGGAAAACTGATTACTTTTTCTCCCGTTTATAAAAAGGCGTCTTAACAATTGTTGCGCCGACGGTGCGGCCACGAACGTCTATCTGAATCTCTTGGCCTTCGTTGGCGAATTCGGCGGGGACGTAGGCCATGCCGATGTTCTTCTTGAGAAAAGGTGCGGGGCTGCCCGATGTGACGCGCCCGACGCGCTCATCGTTAATCAAGACCTCTTGATCGTCGCGCGCAATCCCACGCTCGGTCATTTCAAATCCAACCAGACGCCGATGAACTCCCTCTTCCTTTTGTTTCGCCAACCGCTCGCGCCCGATAAAGTCGCCTTTGTTCAATTTACAAATCCAACCGAGGTTGGCTTCGAGCAATGTGGTCTCCTCGGTAATCTCATGACCGTAGAGCGCCATCGCAGCTTCGAGCCGCAGTGTGTTTCGCGCGGCCAGTCCGCAGGGCAAGACACCTTCAGGCGTGCCTTGATTGCCAGCATCGAGAATCTTGTCCCACAGATGCTCAGCGCGGTCTGAGGCAGCGTAAACTTCAAAACCATCCTCGCCCGTGTAGCCCGTGCGCGAGATGATGGCATGTTCGTCGTCAACAAGCCCCAGGCGGAAGTGATAATACTTGATCTCGTCGAGCGGCGTTTCCGTAAGAGTCTGCAAGATGCGGAGCGCGTCCGGCCCCTGCAAGGCAAGCTGGCAATAGTTGGCGCTGACATTTTTCAGCTCAACCCGCTCGTCTTTGTGATGAGATTCGATCCAGTCCCAATCTTTCTCAGTCGTCCCGGCGTTGACGACGAGAAGTAAGTGCTCCGGGCCAAAGCGATAGACCAGCAAGTCGTCAATGACAGTGCCTTCGGGCGTAGTCAGCGCCGAATAGTGCGCCTGTCCGTCAACGAGTTTCGTGACATCGTTCGAGGTTAGACGGTTGATGAAAGGAATGGCATCCGCCCCTTTCACGTCAATCTCGCCCATGTGCGAGACATCGAAAAGACCTGCGTGGGTGCGCGTCCGCAGATGTTCTTCGACCGTTCCGGCTGGATATTGAACCGGCATGTCCCACCCGCCGAAATCAACCATTCGACCGCCCATCCGGCGGTGCGCGGCATTCAAGGGCGTCTTACTGAGAGCAGGCGCTCGTTGCAAAGCTTGGTCTCCTACACACCTCTCGGCGAGAGAGATAAAGGAATTCAGAACGTAACTCGGAATGAAACGGCAAACTAGCACGCTCGCGCGGGGAGCGTCAAGGAGGGGCAGTTGGCAGCAGGCAGTTAGCAGTTGGCAGTAAATACAAAAGGCAGTAGAGACGCGTCATGTCTCTACTACCTTCTTGCTTTTAACTGCTAACTGCCCACTGCCCACTGCCCACTGTTTTCAGAAATTTCTTTCCGCTACGCCGACCTTTTGGACGACGAAGACGACGCGCATCGTCTCGGGGCGGCGGTCATAGTAGGCTGGAACAAAGGCGGCGTTCTTCCGCAGGGCGACTTGAAACTCATCCAGCATGCGACGGTCGCGCGGAGGCTGCACGACATCCGCCAGCGAAGCCCGCCCGTTGCTGAAGACATCGGCCACGACAATCATGTCATCATCGCCTTCTTCATGCCCGTGCGATTGCTTGCTGGTCAACGCAGCCAGCGCGCCGCGCGGATTGAGGCTTGGCGACTCGATATTGAAAGGTGCGCGCTGTGCGGCGAAAAGCTCAGGCGTGATGGGTTCGTAGATGCTCGGCCCTTCCGTGCCGACGTAGATAATCTTGTAAGAGGCGGCGTCGGCTTCGCGCGCTGCGATGGCGGCTTCGGTTAATGCTTTCATGTGCGGGCGCAGCGCATTGAACATCACGGTGAAAAGCATGATGGACGCGAACGAACCGACCGTGTAAGGCATGAGACGCGGGCGCAGCCAGCGCATGAGCCTGACAGTGAGCGGCAGGACGGGCTGTCGCTCGCGAGCCGCGCTTTCGATCAGAAGCGCATCGCTGATGGCAGAGGCGAGATTGGCAGGCGGCACAGGGCGCGCAAGCGTCGCCAGCCCGCGACTGATGGCGCGTATCTCCGCCAACTCAGCACGGCAGACGGGACATTCGCGCAAATGCTCATCGCACGCTGCGCGCACCGGCAGCGCCAGTTGATCGTCAACGTAGAGCGAGAGCGATTGCTGTGTTTCCTGACAAGACATAATCAGTTTCCAGTTTTCAGTTTTCAGTTTTCAGTAAGAGCAAAATGTTTGCTGATTACTGAAAACTGGAAACTAAAAACTGTAGTTTAGGCGAATGGCTGGCCGACCCCGGCTGCTCCCTTTGTTCAAGGAAGCAACGCTTGCGATTTTCTTGCGGGCTTCTCCACTTCAGGTCTGTCATGCAAAGCGTGCGAGTTTCAACGGGTGTTGCTGGCCACGTTTTCAATCAACGCTCACATTCAAGACCGTCATGGTTTTCTCCCCACTCAAAGACCGTCTTCGTCACTTCGACCCATTTGGCACCGAGTTTTGTGAAGCCGGGGCGGGTCAACCATTCGCCTGTGACAGTTTTCAGTTTTTAGTTTTCAGTTTTCAGATAAAAGCAAAACGCACCTGTTTTAACTGAAAACCGAAAACTAAAAACTGAAAACTGCTTTACAAAGAACTTCCCAGTCTGCGGCGCAAATCCTGACGACCGCGTGATAATCTTGATTTCACCGTGCCGATGCTGATCTCAAGCGCAGCGGCGATTTCTTCGTAGGTCAATCCTTCCACGTCGCGCAGGATGACCACTTCACGGTAGAGCCGACCAAGCGTGCGGAGCGCGCGGCGCAGCGCCATTTCACGCTCGCGCATGAGCGCCTCCTGTTCAGGATCAATGCCCGTATCCCTCAGGCGTGCGCTGAGCGGCTGGTCGCCCGGCTCGCCTTCCATATCGAGCGAGACGGTCACGTCGCGGCGACGCCTGCGCCACCACCGCCAGCGATTGCGCGCTTGATTGATCGCAATCCGGTAAATCCAGGTTTTCAAATCCGCATCGCCACGAAAGTGGTCAATGCTCTGGAAGACGCGCAGAAACGTCTCCTGCGTCAGATCGCGCGCCTCTTCCCGGTCTTCCGTCAGGCGATAGAGCAAGGCATAGACATCACCTGAACGTTCCTGCACCAGACGGTCAAAGGCCGCTGCTTCGCCCGCTCGCAATCTTTCAATGAACTGCGCCTCAAAGCCCACAGCGCGCGCCTCGCTTGAGGGTGCCGCAGCAACCTGCTCCAATTCTTGCCCGCGGAGGGCGATTGGCTCTCCGAAGCTCACGCGTGTCCTCCAGCGGCGGCGGGAAGCGTCCCGGAAGAACGTGGTCGCTTCTCTGGCAGTCGAACCGTTAGACACCCTCTGAATGCTCTTTGTTCCAAGATAATCAACGAAGCGCACCCTCTTCGGCGCGAGCGTAACACGCACCATAATCATCGTCAAACTGCTTTAAAGGAGGCTTGCTTGACAAGCTCTCGTGGCGACCGCTAGAGTGTTTCTTTCGGTTTAACCACCATGAAATGAACGCATCTCACCATGTGTTCTTGCGAGAGGAAGAGGAAGTGGCAAAGTATAAAAAGAAGCGTGCACGCGAACTCCGTCACGACAAGTTTCGTGACACCACGATGGGACTGGTTGACCGCGCTGCCCACCGGATGGAAGGCAAGGGACGGCGATTTCTTTACGTGCTTGGGGCGCTGATCGCCATTGGCCTGCTAACTTGGGGCATAATGGCCTGGCGCGGAAACAAGGCGAACGAGGCGCGGCTGGCTCTGGGACGCGCCATCAAGATCGCCGAAGCTCCCGTCGTTGCCACACCTGTGCCCGGCTCAACCGCTCCCAGTTTCCGCACAGAGAAGGAGCGCTCGCAAAAGGCCGTCGAAGAGTTTCAGAAAGTGGCTGCCAGCTATGGCGGCACGACGGGAGAGCACGCGCGTTATTTTGCCGCCACCTATCAACTCCATCTTGACCGCGCCAAGGGCATGACGGAACTCGACGCGCTTACCAGAAGCAGTGACGCGGAAGTTTCCGCGCTCGCCAGATTCGCCCTCGCTCAAGCCAAAGAGGGTGACGCTAAATATGACGAGGCAGCGGCTCTCTACACGGAACTCGCCAGGCAGGGCAGCACGATTATCACACCGGACACGGCCAACCTGCGCCTGGCATTGGTCTATGTAAAACTCGGCAAGAAACAGGAAGCCGCAGACATCCTGTTCAAGATGGTCGAGGCCGCGCGCCAGGCCAAAGGTAAGGACGGCAAGCCTGCGCCCCAATCAGGAGCCGTCCGCAAAGCCGCAGATGAACTGGAAAAGCTCGACCCGGCGCGCTATGCACAACTGACGCCGCCACCTCTACCGCCCAATCTGGCAATGTAAAAGTCTGGAGTCTGAAGTCTGGAGTCTGGAGTCAAAGACGAAGAACTGTTTTTGACCAGTTGACTCCAGACTCCAGACTCGTGACTCCAGACTCTTCCAATGGATAACCTGACGCATTCGCTGGTCGGTCTGGCCGCCGCCAAAGCAGGATTAGAACGTCTCTCGCCGGGAGCAACAGCCGTCTGCGTGCTGGCCGCAAACGCACCTGATCTGGACATCCTGGCTGCTCTCGGCGGAAAGTGGTTTTACCTTCATCATCATCGCGGCATCACCCATTCCTTCGTCGGCACGCTCACACTCGCGCTGCTCATTCCCTGTCTCTTCTACGTAGTAGATCGGCTCATCGCACGACTTCGCAAACGAGAGCCGCGCGTGCGCTTTGTCGGACTGCTCATCGCTTCCTTAATCGTCAGCGCGAGCCATCCCTTAATGGATTGGACGAATAATTACGGCGTGCGGCCATTCCTGCCCTGGAGCGGAGACTGGTATTACGGCGATCTGGTCTTCATCATTGATCCCTGGATTTGGATGGCAGTCGGCGGCGCGGCGTTCCTGCTAACTTCAAAAAAAACGTGGCAAGCTATTTTCTGGTCAACCCTCGCGCTCATTTTGACGATACTCATTTTCTCCATGCGCCTCGAAAACGCGGGGCTGCTTTATCCGAATCTTTTCCGCGCGTTATGGATTGCAGGAATCGTCGCTCTTGTGGTCGTTCGATGGACACGACTCGTCCAACCCTGGGGAAGCAAGGTCGCGCTCGTCGCACTCGCTCTTGTTCTGGTTTACTGGGGCGGGCTGGCAGTCGCGCATCGTTCGGCGTTCTCCGAAGCTCAGGCAATTGCCCAAAAATTGTCCGTTGAGCGAGGCGAAACACTCGGACGTGTGGCGGCGATGCCCGTGCTCGCAGACCCTTTTCGCTGGCTGTGCGTCGCCGACACAGAACGCGCAACCTACCGTTTCCTGCTCTCGCTGACCGGGGGCGAAGATAAACTCACAGGTGAGGTGGCGCGATTCGAGAAACCGCAGGGGGCGGAAGCCGTTGCGGCAAAGCGCGCATCAAAGGATGAGCGAGCGCAAATCTTCCTGAGCTTCGCGCGCTTTCCGGCATCAAGTGTCGAGGGAGATTGCCTGAGCGAATTGCTCGTACAATTTGCCGACATACGCTACACTGAACCTGGCGCATTGCGGCGCGGAACTTTCTCTCTGGAAGTCCCTGTCACCTGCGATGCTGAAATGGTAAACGAGAAGTGAACGACCACACACAACCGGCAATTCCGAGCGCAGTCGTGGACGCTGCCAAGGAGCGCATCGCGCCGCCCGCGCGTCGTCTGCGGCTTGCCACCGTGCGCGTCTCGCCCGGAAATTATCTGGCTGCCTCATGTCTGCTGACATTCGTTGCTACCTTGCTCCTGCGCGCTCAATACGACTGGCCTGCGCTCGTCGCAGTCGCTTTCGCCTGGATCGTCACTCCCGTCCTGGCCTTCACCGACCGCATCAGTTTTGACGGGCACACGCTTTCGCGCAGGGGGCTTGTCCCGCTCTTCATCAGATTCATCAAGGGTCGCGCGCTGCGTCTGGGAATTGAAGACATCGAGCGCGTCGAGACGAGCGCGGTGCGGACGCTGCGTCGCAACGGGCGCGTGCGCTATCGCTATCGCAGCGAAGTGACGGGACGTGGCAGCAGTTTTGTTTTCGCTTCCGGCGGCAACGCCTATCGCCAGATGGTGCGGACGTTGTTTCCGCTCCTGGGATATGACAAGGTTGATGCGCGCTCATCCGAACTGCGCGATTACCTGACCGATTCGCAGACCCTGCGTTTGAATTTGGAACTGCTGCGCATAGCTTCGCCCGAAGTGCTGGAAGGAGCGACTTCCAACCTTGAGCACAATGCGAAAAAAGAGATTCATCACAGGCGAGTCGAGGGTGTGACGCCTTCTCCAACTGATGTCGAGCGCGGGCGGCTGCTTCGTCTCGCCGCCAACGAGCTGCGCGCCGCCGGGCGTCTGCGCGAATCGGCGGAGGCTTTCCGCAGGGCGCTGCTGGTCATCCCGCAAGACGGCTGGCTAATCTACGAATTTGCGCGCTTTCTTCGCTCGCAGGCAGGCACATCGCACGATTCCCGCCTGCTCCAACGTTCGCGCGCCTGCCTGCGCCTGGCCGCGCGGCGCGCAGGTGACGACGCCCCGCTTTTTTCACGCATCGGTGAGAGTTTTTACGAATATGGCGAATTGGCGCAGGCGACACGCGCCTTCGGTCGCGCGCTTGAATTGAACCCACGAGCCTTTCGTGCGGAGATCGGGCTGGCGGAGGTCGCGCTCAGGAACGGCAAGCTGGCGCACGTCATTCATCATTACGCCGCGGCGGCGCGCATCGCGCCTGACGAAGCATTAGCGCGCCACGCCCGCCGCGAAGCCGACTACTACGCACTGCTTAATAATGATGATGATTACCTGACGGCAGAGCTTCGGCGCATCGGCTGGTTACAGAATTTGCATCGTGCGCGTCTGCTGGCCTCGCGGGTAACGCTGGCCAGCGTCCTGCTCGCGCTCGCAGGCCCATCCTTTGATGAGTCAATCGAAAGCATCGGCTGGTCTCTGGCCTCTTCTTCGCTCATCGCCTGGCTCAGCGTCACCATCATCTCGCGCTACCTTTTGCCGAGACGGAAACCGAGCGCGGAGTAAGGCAAAAGTAAAAAGGTAAAGCATGAGGAGTCCCGTGAGGGACTCTTTGAAAATAGCCCGGCAAATTTATTGCTGGGGATAAAGCCGGAAAATAAAACCTGAGTCCCGGAGGGACGACTGAAGAAAGATCCGCTTCTGTTCAGTCGTCCCTCCGGGACTCAATTATTTTTTACCACTCTGTTTCCCCGCAATAAAGTGCTGGGCTATTCTCAATCGTCCCTGACGGGGCTTGAAACCCTGAGCGCGGCGTTTATTACTTTTCCCTATTCCGTTGATTTCTTAGCGCGGGAGGCCGTGGCTTTCTTGGTCTTAGCTGTGCCGCTCTCTTTCTTTGCGCCTTTTGCTGTTTTGGATTTCGGAGAGACAACCGCTTCAACGATCTCGGAAACGGCGGCAGCCGCATCCGTCATGATCTCTCCAACACCTGTCACGATAGCTCCGGCGGTCGCTGCGGCGGCGCGCAAAGGCTGGTTTGAGGGCTCCGGGTTAAGGAGCGCATCCCAGCGATAGCGCGGCTGCTCGCGCCCCTCTTCCAGACGCTTGAAGACCATCTCGGTGACCGCGTTCGTCACCCAGTTGTGATAGAACTCGCCAACCGAGATTAGCTCCGCGTCCGGCGCAGGGTTCATAAAATCAATCGCGTAAGGCACACCGTCCTTAATCGCAAACTCGACCGTGTTGATGTCGTAGCCCAGGGCGCGGCAGATGGTGCGCACGTCGTTGGTAACGCGCTCGGCCAGTTCCGCCGTCAGGTAGTTCGGATTATTGATGTACTGCTCACCCGACAGGTAAGACTTCGTCGGGTCATACGGCATAATCATCACCTCTTCCTGCCCGATGCAGTAGCAGCGCACGAACTGGTCGAAGTGGATGAATTCTTGCAGCGTCATGCAGAGCGTGCCCGTCTGGTCATACTCGTACCAGAGTTCTTCGAGCGTATTGACGCGCGAGACGTTCTTCCAGCCTCCGCCGTCAAAGGGTTTGAGAATCGCGGGCAGCCCCGTGTAATCAACTATGCCTTGCCAGTCGAGCGGGAATTCCAGATTCCTGAGACTCTCTGTGACGATGCCCGGAATGTAATCTTTCTGCGGCAGCAGCACCGTCTTGGGAATGGCGACGCCGAGCTTACGTGCCAGCGCGAAATTGAAGAACTTGTCGTCAGCCGACCACCAGAAGGGGTTATTGATGACGAGCGTGCCTTCGAGCGCGGCGCGCTTCAGCATGGCGCGATAAAAGGGGACTTCGTGGGAGATGCGGTCAATGATAATGTCGTACTCGCGCCCCTCGTCGTAGCGCACGCCGCCCACCGTGATATATTCGGCGATCACGTCGCCCTGACCCCGTTCGTTGATGCTGCGAATCAGCGCGTCTGGAAACGTCTTCTCGCGGCCTACCAGAATTCCTACTTTCTTCATAACAGAAGTTCCTTTCAAATAAAGAGCGCGACAGAACTGGCGGAGAAGGGATAAATTTATGTCCGCCCGGCACTGTTGACTTGGTTACCCATGTGGAAAACCGTGCACTCTACAAGCCTGCGCGTACAGTTGTCAATCTGAGGCGCACAGCGACAACGGGACGAAGTGTGATTATGCAGCTTACAGCCGAATAATATGCGGAATCTACATGTTATACTGCCACACGCTGTATAACTAAAAGTCAGGTTTCTCTCAGACGACGATTATACTGAGGTACTCTAATGACACCAGAGACCACTGCACTAACAGTCGCAATAATCACCGCAATCATCGGCCCGATAATTACTTACTACATCACAAATCGAAAGAAAACCGAGACTTCATCTTATCTCGACGTAGATTATGGAATTAAAATTATTTCTCCGAGAGATGAGTTGATTACGGCTGATTTGGTAGAGGTAAAAGGAATATATTCAAGGATGCCTCCGCATGAGACCTTGAGAATTTTTACTGTGTCCTCAGACAGAACGTCATATGGTGAAAGATTCTGGCCGCAAGATACTGTCAGGGAATTTAACCCCGAAACCAAAACTTGGAGGGCGAAAGTACATATTGGTAATCTGCCGAGTAGTGGTTGCGGAATAATTGCAGCAATCATTAGCCAGCCTGCAACTGTACTCTGGAATTATTACTATAAAGTTGGGCCTCAAATCCATTGGTGGGACATTGAAGGCTGGCCTAGTGATTCTAAAGTCTGTGATAGAGTCTCAATAAGGAGACCTTGAAGCCGGAAATGAAGCTTCACAAGTCATTAGAGCCAACCTCCCTATAGCATAGCTTTCATTGTTAATTTAACTTACCAAGCCGTAAAATAGTCCTCGAATAACTGAGGGAATATTATGAGCACCCGGACTGAAGCGACGATTGAAGATTTGTACAGCGTGCCGGAAAACGGCAAGGCCGAATTGGTCAATGGAGAGATTGTACAAATGCCACCTACTGGAGGTTTGCCCGGTCGTGCGAGCGGCAAAATTTATCGCAGCCTGGATGATTATGAACGAGAGACGAAATCCGGCTATGCCTTCCCGGATAATGTCGGCTTTGTCGTCAATCTACCTCATCGCAAGTCTTTCAGTCCCGACGCGGCCTTTTACATCGGGGAATTAAAAGGCGGAGATTTTCTCGAAGGCGCTCCCGTTTTTGCCGTCGAGGTGAGAAGCAAGAACGATTATGGAGCGAAAGCCGAGCGCGCTCTTGAAAGGAAACGATCTGACTATTTTGCTTGCGGGACACTCGTGGTCTGGGATGTTGATGTGTTGCGGGAGAAACTGGTGAGAGTTTACCGCTCCAGTGACCCCGACAACCCGACAGTCTATCGTGCAGGAGATATAGCAGAAGCAGAGCCAGCCCTGCCGGGTTGGACAATTTCGGTTGACGAGTTCACTCTATGAACCCTTAGAAAGGGCGAGTCAAATGTTAAAGCGAATCCGTGGTAGAACTACCTGATAACTCGACAACGACACCTTCCAAAAGCTTATCGCCCCCTACCGGCGAGGGGGTGGTGATAGACATCGGGACGGGAGACGGTCTCTTTGTCTACCAGTCTGCCCGCCGCAACCCGCAGAAATTTTACATCGGGGTGGACGCCAACCCGCGCCCTCTGGAAAAGGTCTCCGAGAAAGTTCACCGGAAACCGATGAAAGGCGGCCTCGCGAACGTCCTGTTCATACAGGCGGCGGTCGAAGACCTCCCTCCTGAACTGGATGGCGTGGCCGATGAAGTCCACATCCATTTCCCCTGGGGCAGTTTGCTCCGCTCCGTCGCTGCCGGTGACAGGGAAGTGCTACGGAATCTCCGGCGCATTTGCGCGGATGAAGCCCTGCTGGAAGTGGTCGTCGGCTTTGACCCGGAGCGGGACATCTCCGAGATCAAGCGCCTGGAGCTTCCACCTCTGTCGCTTGAACATATAGATTCTGTCCTCGCGCCTGAATACCGCAGCGCAGGGTTTGAAATATTTGAAAGAGGCCTTGTGGCTTCGTCTGAGTGGCCTGAATTTCAGACCTCCTGGGCGAAGCGGCTCAAAGGGAATACCAGCAGGGAATTGGTCTATCTCATCGCGCGCGCCTGTTGAAGGGGATTTTTGAGTCACTAAGAAAACTGATAAGAAATAGACAGGATTAAGCAGGATTGGCAAGATTAGGAAGACAAGAAAAATCAGTGAAGCTTGCTTCTTCTTCCTTTTATCCTGTTCATCTTGTTAATCCTGTCTATTTCTTCCTTGTCAATTGCCGGGCATCCGCGCTCATACACTTGCGCATCCATAGCATTTGTCCAGCGGGCTTGCCCCGCGCGACCGACTTTTCAACCGCGCTGTGTTAGAATCGGCTTTACCGGATGGCCTGACTTTCCCCGATTGCAGCCGTTCTCGAAGTCTCTGATTAACTCTGAAGGAGAATGGATTTTCAGTGTTGCGACGCATCACAAACTTTGCCCTCATGTTGACCTTGTTGGCTGGAGTCGCCGTCTTTTCAAAGCCGATCACCGCCCGCGCCCAAGGTAAGAATTATACCGCCGAGCAAGTTGTCGAGAGCACTATTCTCGTTTACGGCTCGAGGCCAGCTCTGGCCTATGTGCGCCGCAACGGCTGGGAGCGAGGCCGGATGACGAGCGTCACGGACGACGGGCGCACGGAAGACGGCACGTATGAGCGCCGCTTCATCCGGGGCGAGAGCATTGAGAAAGACAAAGTCCGGCTGGATCAAAAGACTTCGACTCAGGAATATTCTCTGGTCTATATAGACGGCAAAACCTTTGGGCTGATTAAGGAGTCTTCGTTTACGCCGCGCGAAGATGCCGCCACCGGCTTTCTCTCGCAGATGTGGCACGGCATTGATGCTTTGCTGCGTTACAAAGAAAACGGCTCGACCATCACTCTGGTTGGCAAGGACAAGCAGCAGAACATTGATCTCTACGTGATTGATCTGGAGGACAAGGAGAAGCGGCGGACGCGTTATTACATCAGCCAGAAATATCTACGCGTGCTCTGGCTCGAATATGAAGCGCCCGGCACGGACACGGCCAAGCCCGTCAAGCACATGCGCAAGTTTTATGATTACCAGTACATTCAGGGCACGCTCGTCCCCAAACGCACTGTGCTTTTCGAGGATGGGAAGCAGAAGCAGGAAACAAGAGTGCTGAGCGTGACCTACGGCATCAAGATGGACGATACGCTGTTCAAGAATCCTGAAGCCCAGACCTCAGCCGCCACGCCATAAATTCTCAAGCCCCGAAGATTGCGAGGACAAGTGAAAAGATCAATCGTCTTCTGCCTCTTCCTGTCGCTGACCGGAACTGCTTTGGCAATAGACGGGGTAAAACCCGCGCAGAGCGACGCAGCCCTCCAGACCTTCTGGCAAAAATTCAAGACAGCCGTCATCAGCGGAAATAAAGAAGCCATCTCCCGCCTGTCAAAATTTCCGATTGAGATGTCTTACGGCATCAGCAGCGTTAAGAATAAAACGGAGCTGCGCCGCCGTTACCGCCAGGTTTTTAACGAGCAGAGCAATGCCGCCCAATGCTTCGCACAGAAGCAGCCGGAAATTGATGCGGCGAACCCGAAACGCTTCACCATCGCCTGCCCGAATGAGGCCGGAGACGAGGTGGTGATTTACGATTTCGCGCTGACCAGAACGGGCTGGAAGTTTGCCGGGCTCGACAATATCAACGAATAGCAGGGGCAAGACAGCTTTACTCTCCACCAAACCACACGAAAGGACACGAAGAGAAAGCTGCATTTCGTGTCCTTTCGTGTGGTTTGGTGGTTAATTTGCTGGCTGTCCTATGTTGCTTCCCATGGTTATGTTCAAATTCAATCCATAAATCACTTGATTTTCGGGAACTCTGCCGTGCCCTCTGCGTGTATCTAGCTGCGGGCGGTTATTAACAGAAGGTGTATAATTTCCTTTCTGGAGAGGCCGAACCCGGCGAAAGAGATGCGCGAGACACGACACGCTCGCTACAGGTTTTTCATTCACTCGTGAACGCTCAGAGCCTTCCTGCCTTAATGAGCACGCTGACTTCGATTGATGATCTGCGCTTCGGCACGGCTGTGCCGCAAACAGTCGTGGCCGAAGAACCATTATCCGATCACGCTCTTTTAGAAGCCACGCGCGCTGGCGATGAGGCGGCGTTCGCGGAAATCGTCAGCCGCTATCGCAACCAGATCACGAGCTACATCTACCGGATGCTCAACGACTATGACGGCGCGGTGGATATGGCGCAAGAAACTTTCGTGCGCGTCTATCAGGCGGCGGAGCGCTACCAGACGAGCTATGCGTTTTCGACTTACATCTACCGGATTGCGACCAATCTGGCGATCAGCGAATTGCGCAAACGAAAACGTCGTCGCCTGGTTTCGTTGACAGGATTTTTCCAGCAAACCGAAGGGGCAGAGGCGCGCGAGTTTAATCCACCCGACGCCGCTCCGCTGCAAGACGCCGTTTTGGTTGATACAGAGCGCCGACAGGCTGTGGCGCGAGCCATCAGTACGCTGCCTGAAAAATATCGCGCCCCGTTGGTACTGCGCGATGTCGAGGGCAAAAGCTACGACGAGATCGCGCATATTCTGGAGACGAGTGAGGGGACAGTGAAATCACGTATCAGCCGCGCGCGCGGATTTTTGCGCGACAAGCTGAGCGCTTATTTGTAAGTGGGAGTTAAGGGAACAATGAACTGCCAAACATGCCGGTTTGAGATTGAAGAGTTGAAGACGGAGGAACGCCTGAGCGATGAAGCGCGAGCGCATCTCTCTGTCTGCCCCGTCTGCCGTGCTTTTCATGATGAGCGACAGGCGCTTAAAAGGCTGGTCGGAAGCCTTGAGGTTGTCGCTGCCCCGGCGGATTTCGACTTTCGCCTGCGCGCCCGCATCAATGCAGCCAAAAACGCGGGCAATCATCGTTCTTCCTGGCGCTCTTTTCTTGCGAGCGCCCCTGCGATAGGTCTGGCCGCATCATTCGCCCTGATCGTCGCCGCAGGTGTCTTTTACAATCAGACGAAGCCTGCGCCTTCTACGATTAATCAGCAAGCAGCAGTTGCCGGTAAATCATCTGATTCAAAACCCGCACAGGCGAATCCAGATTCGGTTCAGACTGCGGAAGTCTCCGAAACCCCGCAGCCAATTACTTCCGGCAGTAAACAAGAGGAAGATTCGGTGATAGCGACGGCTGGCGCGAAGAATCCGCGTTCGCGGACAAACGGGAATAGCAAACAGAGCGCGCGTCGCGAGTCGTCCCGACCTGGCGCGGATATTCAACAGCTACCATCCAACGATCTGGCTGTGCGCCCCGCCCCGCAGATCATCCCCAACGGCGCGTCTCCTTTCAACGCAGGGACGAATCTGGTGGTTGAACTCCCTGTCCGCTCGGCGTCTCAGCCGATGAGAGTTTTCGTTGACGACAGAAGCGGCGCGAAGCGCACAGTCACGCTTGAGCCTGTCATCTTCGGCTCGCAGGATTTCATCGGACGCAACACGTCGCGCGCCCAATCGTCGCAGGGCATCTGGTAAAGAGTCACGGTGGATTGACGAAGAGGAGTTGGATTATCTTGCTTTACAGAAATTTTCAAAAGCTCAGTCTCTCCCTCGCCTTTGTTGGCGTTGTCACGTTGTGCGCGCATGCTCAGGTGGCGACTACTCCGAGACCGTCTCAGCCTCAGCCGGACACGTTGACGGTTAAGCCCGGGCGTCGCCAGTCTCCTCAGATCGTCACCATTGTGCATCGTGTCAACGGCATCAAGGCGCTGGCCTTGTTGCGGCGCAGCGGCGCGATGGTCGCCACGGTTGACGACAATCTGGTGACTTCCGCCGACGCTGTGACCAGCATCACCGCCGGGTTTGCCCTCGGTGACGGCGAGAGCGTTGTCGCGCGTCTTTCGCAGGCGGAAGCCGAAGCCGAAGCCCAGACATCTGTGATGGCCTGGTCGTTCTCGATACCATCGCCCCCACCGAGAATTTTAGCTGGCCGGACGCCGCCCGCTCAAAGAGCCGAGTTCGTGGTTGTCGAAAGCAACGGAAAACAACTCGCTGCCAAATACGTCGGTCTCGACGGAGGCTCAGGTCTCTCGTTGCTGCAAATCCCCGGCCTGAATGTCACGCTCCCGCGCGACGCCAGTGAAGAGAGGCTCACCATCGGGCAGCTTGTGCGCCTCTTTGCGCCCGCACGTAGCGCGACCACCGTCTCAACCATAGAGCCAGGCACTGTCTCTGTCAGCGTCGGCGAGATTGAAGGAAAGATTACAGAGATTACACGGACTTCGACCGGCAGGATTGCCCATCTCACGGTCAGCGCCGAGAACCTTTCACCGGCGATTGTCGGCGGCATCACGCTCAACGATGCAGGTGAAACAATCGGCATCGTCGAGGCAAGCAGCGCGGGCAAAGCGCGTTTAATTCCGGTGGCCGCTGTGCGCCGTGCAGCTTCTCGTGTGCTCGCGCGAAAGGCGAGCGTCCCGCGCCCCTGGCTCGGCGTGCGTGGTGAAGCGGTGGCGGCAACGCCTCTGGAAAAATTCTCTTCCATTGGCTGGACGCAACTGGAAGCAGCGAAGCTCAAGGAAAGTTATAAGGGAATCTTGTTGACTTCAGTTGCGCCGGGCACACCGGCTGCGCTGGCTGACCTGCGCCCCGGCGACGTGATTGTCCGCGTCAACGACTTCGACGTGAAAAGCGTAGAGGATTTCTCTTTCTTCCTTAATGAAGCTGGCGGCGGCGCGACCGTCAACTTCACATTCTTTCGCGGGAACACACCCATGCCCACTATCGGCTTTGCTCCTGCCCCGCCGACGATGGCCGCTCCTCCCGCTCCTCCGGCGCGGATGTCGCCCCCGGCATTCACGATGTTCAAGCCGCTGGAAGTCTCCGTCAAGATGGGCGAAGCTTTGAATCCTGCCGGGGCGATGCGGCTGGCCGAAGGCTATGCTGTGGGTGGTCAAACGCTGGGCGCTCTGCCCGTTATCGCTCGCGGATTGGAAGCGGTAGCGCTCTCGCCCAAAGCCGCCGCTCATCTCGGCGCACGCGGGGGCTTACTGGTCGTCTTCGTTGATCCTGAGAGCGCGGCTGCTCGCGCCGGTCTTCATGTTTTCGATGTCGTCGAATCAATTGACGGCAGATTGTTAGGCCGGACTTCCTGGCCTGCTGCGCTTCCCGTCGGTAACCCGCAACGTCTCTCGCTCGGCGTCGTCCGCGACCGTCAAAAAATCGAAGTCAAAATTCAGCAAAAAGACTGACTCAATATCAAAAGAGGAATAAGACGATCCACGAATTCACACGAAAAAACGCGAACAGCACATTTTCTTAGTGCAGCTTCGTGTGAATTCGTGGATCGTTTCTTTCCTCTTTTTTGATGTTAATCCGATATTAAATTCGCACTCCGAAATCCGCATTCCGCATTCCGTCGCTTGGTCGCCGTGCGCCAATCTGTGCTACTCTAGTCGCATCCAAAAGCTTGTTGATTCCAATCTCCTAAGAGGAAGATTGCGCCTGACTTTATGCTGCACGATGCCGTCACGCTCTACCATGATTTATTAACGAAAGACGATCTCGCGCAATCTTCGCGCGCCATCCTCGACGAAGGTTTGGAGAGCGCGCGGCTCATCTTCGGAGGTCGCCGCCTCTCGCCTTACCTGCGCCCGCACTTTGTCACCGAAACGGATTTTGCGCGCATCACGCGCATCTGCGAGACCATCTGGGGCGCGATTCAGAAAGTCAAAGACGCGGCGGTCAAGGACGACGCGCTCCTCGATGAGTTGGGAATCACGGAGACGGAAAAAGAACTCGTTGCCATTGATCCGGGCTACGCGGAAGTCTCTCCCACAGCGCGCCTCGATTCATTTCTGACGGATGAGGCTTACAGCTTCGTCGAATTGAATGGGGAAAGCCCCGCCGGAATCGCCTATGTTGATGCGGCTTTTGACATCTTCGCCAAGCTTCCCGTCATGCGCCGCTTCGCTGAAACCTACAACGTGCGCCCGCTCTACGGGCGGCGCATGATGCTGGACGTGCTGCTGCGCGCTCATCAAGAATATCTCGGACGAAAACCGACGAGCGCGCCGCGCATCGCCATCGTTGATCTCAAAGACAGGCCGACGCAGAAAGAGTTTGAGCTGTTCAAGGAATTCTTTGAACGGGAAGGTCACCCGTCAATCATCTGCTCGCCCGAAGAGCTTGAATTCAAGGACGGTCGCCTGCGCGCGGGCGCGTTCGAGATTGACATCGTTTACAAGCGGCTGCTGGTCAACGAGTATCTGCCGGTGATGAAGGAGAGCCCGGCGCTGCTGGACGCCTACCGCGCTGGTGCAATCTGCATGGTCAATAGTTTTCGTTCCAAGCTGGTTCACAAGAAAGCGCTGTTCGCCATCCTGACCGACGAGCGCCATGCCCGCCTCTTCACCAAAGAGGAACGCGAAGCAATCCGCGCGCACGTTCCCTGGACGCGGCGCGTCCGCGCCGAAAAGAGCGAGCACTATGGCGAGCAGATTGACCTGCTTGATTTCATCTCTAAGACACGCGACCGTCTGGTCTTGAAGCCCAACGACGATTACGGTGGACACGGAATTCACATCGGCTGGAACACCGACGAGATTGCGTGGGAAGAGGGATTGCGAAGCGCGCTCGCCAACGGCGACTATCTGATTCAGGAACGTGTGCCGACGGCGCGCGAAGTCTTCCCGGCGCTCCAGGACGACGGCTCTATCGAATTTGCCGAACAACTGGTTGATCTCGACCCCTTGCTCTTTTACGGCAAAGTCGGCTCAGCATTCACGCGGCTTTCGTTCACAGAGCTGGCCAACGTCTCTTCCGGCGGCGGCATGGTCCCGACGTTCATCATCAGCGAGAAGGAATGAAAACAGGAGACAGAAGACAGAAGTCAGGAGACAGAAGAAAAGCCTATCTGTAACAGCGGTTCTCTGCCCTATCCATTCTGACCCCTGTCTTCTGTATTCTGTCTCCTGCTTTTCGCGTACAATAGTCGCGCTCTGAACAAGTTTTAGGAGAGGCGAGGAGTCACGGGCGTGGTTGATGAGTTTGACAGAGAGAAGTTGCCGCAGGAGGAACGGCGTGAGCATGACCGCTCGCGTCTGATCGTTGATGTCTTTTTCAACGGCGCGGACGCGACTGGCGTGGCGAGCACCAAAGATATTAGCCTCGGCGGTCTCTACATGAACACGCAAGCCGATTTGCCCGAAGGCGCTGTCCTCTTGCTCCGCATTCCTCTGAAGAATGACCAGCAGATTGTGGTCAACGCCGAAGTCATGTACAGCAATCCGGGGTACGGCGTCGGCGTGCGTTTTCAGGGGCTGTCGGAAAACGACCGCGCTTTGATGGAGCGTGATCTGCCCGAACTATAAGACGGGCGCAAGGTGATGGAAGAACGCCCGATCAGATGGAGCAATCTCCCTGAAACAGCGCGCGCGTCCATGGAGCGTAAGCTCGAAGGCTTGTACGGTGGGGCAAGTGATGAAATCGCTTTCGATCAGCTAGCCATTGATAAACAGCAGGCTCTGTTGATTCTCGTGCAGCGGTTTCAAGACTTGAAACTGTGGGACACCGTGCGGCGCATCGAAAATCTCTACGGCGAGGGCGGCGTCGGGATGAACTTTCTGGCATGGCCATACCTGAAGTCCACACTGGAAAGGCGTGCCAACTTTACGACCGTTTTTGCCAGGCATCGCCACACGACCAGAGGTTTTTTTGAACGCGCAACTCGCCGCGCCGCGCTCCATATTCTTTACAGTGAGGAGCGTGCCACCAGAATCTGGGAGGCGCACTTTGATCTTTATAACCCCTGGAGTTCGCCGCTGAATGCCTGGCATCATCTGTTGCATGAAAAGATTCGCCGGGAGACTCCCGGCTGGCGCATCATCGGTGCTTCGCTCGGATACCTGAAAAATCAGGAGGAAACCAGCCGCCATGTTCGATCAATTCACACTCGGCATTGAAGAAGAGTTTCAGATAGTTGACCCGGAGTCGCGCGAGCTGCGTTCGCACGTCACCGAATTTCTGGATGAAGGCAAGATGATTTTGGGCGAGCAGATTAAGCCCGAGATGATTCAATCCATGATTGAGGTTGGCACAGGGATCTGCAAGAACATCCAGGAAGCGCGTGCCGACATTTCACGGCTCCGCGGGATCATCTCCATGCTCGCGCGCTCGAAAGGGTTGGTGATCGTCGCCGCCTCCACACATCCCATCTCACGCTGGCAGGATCAGAAGATATTCGAGGACGAACGCTACGAGGTGCTCGTCCAGGAGCTGCAATCCGTCGCGCGTTCGCTCCTGATCTTCGGTCTGCACGTTCACGTCGGCATGGCCGACCGTGAGCGCGCCATTCACATTATGAACGCGGCGCGTTATTTTTTGCCACATCTGCTGGCGCTCTCGACTTCTTCGCCGTTCTGGATGGGACTGAACACGGGGCTGAAATCATATCGCTCCGAAATCTTCAAGCAGTTCCCGCGCACGGACATTCCAGACCACTTCGATTCCTATAGCTCGTTTGAGCGCTACGTCCAACTGCTGGTCAAAACCAAGTGTATTGATGACGGCAAGAAAATCTGGTGGGACGTGCGCCCGCATCCTTTCTTCCCGACGCTGGAATTTCGCGTCTGCGATATTCCGACGCGCGTTGACGATACCATCGCCATCGCCGCTCTCATCCAGGCCATCGTCGCCAAGCTCAACAAATTGATTGATAAGAATCTGGGCTTCCGTTTGTATCGCCGAATGCTGGTGCAGGAGAACAAATGGCGCGCGGTGCGCTGGGGACTCGACGGCAAGATGATAGATTTCGGCAAGCAGAAGGAAGTGCCTGTCCGCGATCTGATTCTGGAGCTTCTGGAATTCGTTGACGATGTGCTCGACGATCTGGGCTCGCGTAAAGAGGTTGAGCACATTCACACCATTCTGGAGCGCGGCACGTCAGCCGACGAGCAGTTGCAAATCTATCGTGAGACAAACGACCTTAAAGTCGTCGTTGATCGCCTGATCGAAAGGACGATGGAGAACGTTCCACGCGACGTGGATTTAAGCGTGCCGCCACTGATGCCCGCCACGCAAGGCACGATCTCGAAGTAAAAAGGCGGTAGTTTATGAGCGTTGAAGACAGAGTCTTACGTCTCGAAAATGCGTTTGCTACGTTATCGGAGCTTGCGGCCAGATCGGAGTCGCGCGCGGATACGTTATTAGAGCTTGTTGCCAGATCAGACTCTCGTGCAGATACGCTATCGGAGCTTGTCGCTAGATTGGAGTCTCGCACAGATACTTTATCGGAGCTTGCGGCTAGAGCAGAGTCTCGCACGGATAACCTGGCTCAGTTAACCGACACCTTAGTTCAGCTAGCTGTCAGCGCCAGCGAGCGGGCGGACACGCACGAATCGTGGGTGAACACGCTTGGCGCGCGGACGGAAGAACATGGAACTTGGATCAGCTCACTTGGTGCGAGGGCGGAAGAACATGAATCCTGGATTAAGTCGCTTAGCGCACGAGCGGAAGAATTGGCGGTGGCTCAGGGTGAATTGACAAATGCCCAGGTTGAACTGGCAAAGGCGCAGGCTGAGTTGTCAAAAGCTCAGGCGCATACAGAGGCAGTCGTGGCTGAGACGAACAAGCGATTGAATCATCTCACCGACGTTGTCGAGCGCTACATCAGCGAGCGGCGTAACGGGCAGCACTGATGCGCTCACTGTTGCCTTGCCTTGAGGGATTCGCGCAGGAAATTCTCGAAGATGATGCGCCCGTCGCGCGATTCGTTCGGATGCTCCCAGCGTGTGGCGCGGCGCTTGTCCCAGTCCTCGAAAGATTTTTCGAGGTGGAATTGCACAGTGTAGATAAGTTGGCCGTCGGCGCGCTTGACCATCATCTGGTTGCGGCAGAGATACGCGGTGGCGAGAAGCTTGAAGCCTTCAGGGATGCGATCCAGTTGCAGCCCGTGATTCTGCCAGACGCGCAGGATGCGAGCTTCCGTCGTGTAGTCCTGCCAGACGCCTGATTCCTCATCTTGAATGCCATTGAAAACAGGATCGTCGGGGTCTGTGATGCGGATGAAACGATATTGATATTCGTAGGGGCGTCCCTCACGACGTTCGTGTTGCTCAAAATTATCCAGCGTGATGATCCGCGCACCGAAACTCATCCCGACCAGTTGATGCCCGCCGCAGATACCCAGTACGGGCGTCTTTGTTGAGCGGATGAATTCACCAAACTTTTCCAGGTGCAGGGGATTGTAGTAGTCGAAGTCGCGCAGCGTCCCGCTCAGGACGATGGCATCGGGGCGAAAATCACGCTCCGCCTCGGCGATCTCGGAGAAATGCGTGACGCGCACTTCAGGGCGTTGGACTAAGCGCGCGATGTTGTTCCGAATGTTGCCCATCGCCAGCCCGGCAATCTCGCGCTCGCGCTGAAGATACGACTTGGCGTGACGCCCCCATTCCTTCACAGCGACTTCGGAGAGATCGCCCTCGTCACGCAGCAGATCGTCCACGACCAGCACGCGCGCCTCTTCGATGCTCTTCTCGATGGGTTCGTAACGACAGAATGTCCGCTGGTTGAAAGGGAATGGGAGTGGCTCCGGCTTATCTATCGGAATGTTTTCGTTCAGCAATACGTTTTCGTTAAGCAATATTTCTTCCGCCATGTTTAAGTAATCGTAAGTGACGAGCTATCTTTGCCCTCAAGCCCGTCGCTGTTTGGTGTTCTGATTAAACTGCGGGATGGCCGTGCCAGCGCCCGCTTCCTCAACCTCACGTCGAGCATCACTGATGAGCAAATTACGCAGGCGAGAGCGAAAACCGGGCGCTCGCGCCTCCCCAACGTGCTCGACCAATAATAGCATGCGATGCCATGATGATTCGAGTTCATCGGCGAGACTGGAAATCCGGCTGATGTCGTAAGGCACGGCGACATCCGTGCAGCCAGCGCGCGCAAACACCGCCAGATAGCGAGCCGTCGCCAGATCAGGACACGACATGCGATGCCGCCCCATCTTCAATTCAACTCCGAGCAAAGTGTGCTGGATGTCAACGTCCGCCCTTTTCTTTGCTACGTGCAGATGGTGTGATCGTGTCCGCATCGGCAAGATACGCTCGCGGTAGATTCGCGGCAGCCACATCTCGCCGAGGCGCGCTTTAACCTCTTCGGCCATCTGTGCGAGAGAAACCGGACGCGCCTGAGATGTGGTCGGTGCTGTGGATAGAGCCGTCCCTTCGCCTGTCTTCAACATCACAACAACATTCATCCGACAAAACCTCAGCGAGCAAGCCGTGCTGCCACTGGCCTCTTTTGAAAAGCGTCAATCACGCTGTTGGGAAACAGCCCCAGATAGAAAACGCCGACGACCGCGATGACAATAGCCAGAGCCGCGCTGGCGGGCACGCGCGGGGCGCTCCACTCAGTCGCGCGCTCACGGAAGAACATCACGATAATCAGGCGCAGGTAGTAGTAGGCGGAGATGGCCGTGTTGAGAACGGCGATGACGACCAGCACGTAAAAGCCCTGATTGAGCGCCGCGCGAAAGACCATGATCTTGCCCATAAACCCGGCGGTCAGCGGGAGTCCCAGCAGGCTCAGCAGAAAAAGCGAGAGCGTGAAAGCCAGTGCGGGCGCGCGAAATCCAATGCCGTTGTAGTCTTCGACCTCTGTCCGGCGGTCATTGTTGCGGGCAATCAATGTGACGATTGCGAACGCGCCCAGATTCATCACCGCATAGGTCAACATGTAGAAAGCGACCGAGGCCAGGGCATCGTCTCTCTCTGTTCCTCCGCTCGCGCCTGCGGCGACAAAACCGACGAGCGCGTAGCCTGCGTGCGCTATCGAAGAGTAGGCCAGCATTCGCTTGACGTTGTTCTGGACGATGGCCACGATGTTGCCAACAGACATCGTTACTATCGCCATCACGACCAGCACGCTGACCCAGACCGAGTTGACTGTTATTCCAGCGGCAGCGACAAATGGAAATCCGAAGATGAAGACGCGCAGGAACGAAGCGAACCCGGCGGCTTTCGGCCCGGCGGCCATGAAAGCTGTCACGGGCGTGGGCGCTCCCTCGTAAACGTCCGGCGTCCAGATGTGAAAAGGCGCGGTGGCGACCTTGAAGCCGAAGCCGACGATCATCATCGCCGCGCCCGCAAAGAGAAGCGCAGGATAGCGGGCCGTGTCCAGCCCCGAAGCTATCTGCGAGATGTTGGTCGTGCCGACGCCGCCATACACGAGAGCGATGCCGTAGAGCAAGAACGCGGAAGAGAACGAGCCGAGAATGAAATATTTGAGCGATGATTCGTTCGAGCGCAAATCCGTGCGGCGGAATCCGCACATCACGTAGGTCGCGATGGAGAGAATTTCCAGACCCAGAAAGATGATGACCAGATCATTGCCCGAAGCCATCAGCATCATCCCGACGGTGGCAAAGAGCAACAGCGCGTGAAACTCGCCCGCCGGGAGTTTTTCATTTTCGACCCAGACCATAGAGATCAGGACGGTCAGCGCGGAGACAAAGAGAAAGATGAGCGTGAAGCTCAGGCGCAATTCGTCAAGCACAATCATGCCGTTGAAATCGCCTGCCGCAACTCCCGTCCAGTTCATCCACATCCACACGGAAGCCACCCCGGCGCTCACAAGTCCTGCGAGTGAAAGGCCGCCCGTCACCCAACGCTGCGAGGGACGCGCGAAAGCATCCAGCAGCATGACGACGACAGCGACGACCGAGATAATCAACTCCGGCAGAATCAGGCCGAAATTAACGTCCGGGCTGGGAATTTGAAAAGCTAGTAGGAAATCCATCGTTTGAAGTTTCAGAGAAGCTTTCTTCTCTACCTAGTTGCTCGAATTCGTCACGGCTTCCGCGCTCAATAGGAGCTTATCAAGGCGTTCGCGCATCTTCGCCATGTAAATGGGAATGGCTGCCATGCCGACATGATTCGGGGGCGAGAGTTTTCCTTCCCGGTCAAAGAAGAGAATCGTCGGCAGGCGCAGCCGCTGTGAAAAGCGAGCAAAGGTTCGCTTGTCGGGATCGCGCAGCACCGGGAAGGAGAGCTTGAGCTGCTTGGCATAACTTCGCAACCCGCTGTCCGAGACCTGATCTTCACTCTCAATGCTGATCCAGAGAAACTTGACCGGCTTGTCCCTGTATTCCTTCTTCAACTGCTCAAGCGCCTGTAGCTCTTCCTTGCATGGCAAGCACCACGTCGCGCCGAATGAAACGAGCACGACCTGCCCACGCATATTTGCGATGTCGTAGGTCTTGCCGTCCGCGCCTTTCAACTGAATGCCAACGGGTTCTTCAGGGAGATTGGACGAAGGCGAATCCTGCCCATGAGCAGGAATCGTCAGAGCAGTGAGAAACGAAACGCAAAGGAATGTTAATAAGAAAATTCTCTTCATAAGCTGTTTACTATTTAACCAGTGTTCGGCATTAGAGAAAGAAAAAGCCTGACTATCCACTAAATCACACGAAACAACACTAACAAATAAAGACTAGCCTTTTCGTGTCGTTTCGTGTGATTTAGTGGATGGTTCATTCGCTTGCATTTCTTTCAGGCTTAAATCGCGCCTAAGTTATTTACTAACCTCAACAATCGTCCCGCCGCGCTGTGGCCTGACGACGCGGTCGCGCACCTCCATGACGCTCGCGCGCGAGCGGTCAAGAAACGGGCGAGGATATACGCCCATCAAGAGCATCAGAATGAGCAACGGGACGAGCAGCCCGACCTCGCGCGCATTCAAATCTTTGAGCCGCGCGTTCTCAGGACTGTGGATGCGCCCGAAGACCACGCGCTGCAACATCCAGAGCATATACACGGCAGCCCAGATGACGCCCGTGCCCGCCAGCATCGTCGCAATCCAGGGCCACGTCACCGCATTGGAAGTCCACGTCCCGATCATAATCAGAAACTCGCCGACAAAGCCATTCAGGAGCGGCAAGCCGATGCTTGAGAGCGAGGCGATGACGAAGAGCGCGGAGAACCAGGGCATCGAAGTCGCCAGCCCCCCGAAATCCGAAATCATGCGCGTGTGTCGCCGCTCGTAGATCATCCCGACGAACAAAAAAAGCGCGCCCGTCGAGACGCCATGATTGAGCATCTGGTAAAGCGCGCCCTGCATGCCCATCTCCGTAAAAGAGAAGAGGCCGAGCACGACGAATCCCATGTGGCTGACCGACGAATACGCCACGAGGCGCTTCACGTCCGGTTGCACCATCGCCACGAGCGCGCCGTAGATGATGCCGATGACTGCGAGCGTGATAATCAACGGCGCAAAATATCTTGAAGCGGTGGGAAAGAGCGCGAGGTTGAAGCGCAGCAATCCGTATGTCCCCATCTTCAACAGCACGCCCGCCAGAATCACGCTCCCGGCGGTCGGCGCTTCCGTATGAGCGTCCGGCAGCCACGTGTGAAAAGGGAAGAGCGGGACTTTGATGCAGAAGGCGAAGGCAAAAGCCAGGAAGAGCAAGGCTTCGGTCTGACTGCCGGGCAGGAGCTTCGTCGTCCCGGCCTGCAAGGCATTCAGGATGGTGACATAATCGAACGAGCCCGTCAGGTAATAGAGCGCGATGATGCCGACAAGCATCAGGAGACTGCCGATAGCCGTGTAGATGAAAAACTTGGTCGCCGCGTAAATCCTGCGCTCGCCGCCCCAGATGCCGATCAAAAAGAACATCGGCACGAGCGACGCCTCGAAGAAGAGATAGAAGACGAGCAGATCGAGCGAGACGAACACGCCGATCATCGCGCTTTCCAGCACGAGCAGGAAGGCGTAGTAAGAAAGCTGGCGTTTCGTGACGGAAGTCCAGCTTGACAGAATCGAAATGGGAACGAGCAGCGTCGTCAACAGCACGAGCCACAAACTGATGCCGTCAACGCCGATGTGATAACGCGCGCCGATGGAGCTAATCCAGGGAACGTTCTGCTCAAAGCGAAAGCCGCCGCCTGCCGCGTCGCCTGTCAAAAGCAAGAGCGAAAGCGCAAAGGTCGCCACCGAAAAAAGGAGCGCAATCCAGCGGTAGTGCGCCTCGCGCTTGTAGATGAGCCCGTAGACGATGGTCGCGATTGCGCCAAACGTCGGGAGTAAGATCAGAATGGTGAGCAAGTATTGCTGCATGACTTGACTAACGACTGAACATGACGAAAGTGAAATAACCGATGATGGCGAGCGCGCCGAGCAGGATGATGGCGGCGTAGCTGCGCACGAATCCGAATTGAAGATAGCGCACGACGCGGCCAATCTCTGTGATGCCCCGCCCCAGCCCGTTGACGATTCCATCAATCACGCCGACATCGAAAAGCTTCCACAACCCTTCACGCGAGCCGACCTTGATCGGATTAATCAGCACCGCATTGTAAGCTTCATCCACGTAGTATTTGTTTTCCAGCAGACGCGGCATCTCGCGCAAGGGGCGCTTTCTAAACATTGCCCAGCCCGTCCCGATGCCCGCGAGCGCAATCAGCGCAGAGATGCCCGTAAACAATCTCTCCTGGCTGACCTCTTCGGAAGAGTGTGCGCGCTCCGCAGCCGGTTCATGCTGCGCGCCTTCGCCGACGGACAAAGGCGATGCGCCGTCGTGCGGTTGCGGCTCTCTCATTAGCAGGCGCGGGTTTTCCGCTTCGCCTGCGGCGTGCGTTGTGGCCTCGCCAGCCTCGTTCGGATTCGCAATGATCGGCTCAAGCGTTTTCTCAAAATAATTGTCAACAGCGCCGCCGCTCAAAGCATAAGGAATGCCAACCAGCCCACCCACCGTCGAAAGAATCGCCAGCACAATCAAAGGCACCGTCATCACCCAGGGCGATTCGTGCGGCTTGAATGGGCCATGCCCGTGACCGTGCGCATCGTGACCGCTTCCGGCGTGAACAACATGGTGCTCATCGTGCGCTTCGTCCACATGCTCGCCCGGCTCGTGATGCGGACGGTCGCCAGCCGAAGGCAGTGCGGCATCGTGCGGCTTCTCGCCTTCAGCAAAGGCGTGCGCGTGGGCTTCGTCGGCTTGTCCGCCCGCGTGAGCTTCGAGAAAGCGCTCCTTGCCCCAAAAGGTCATCACCATCAGGCGCGTCATGTAGATGGCCGTCAAAAGTGCGGTCAACGCGCCGATTCCCCACAGAACTTTCCCCGCGCCCGGAAAAAGCTCCGTGCTCCAGGTCTTCCACAGAATCTCATCTTTCGAGAAGAAGCCCGCGAAGATGGGAATGCCGCTGATGGCGAGCCAGCCAATCAGCATCGTCACGAAAGTGACGGGCATGTACTTCTTCAAACCGCCCATGCGCCGCATGTCCTGCTCGTGGTGCATCCCGTGAATGACCGAGCCTGAGCCGAGAAACAAAAGGGCTTTGAAAAAGGCATGCGTCATCACATGAAAGATCGCGGCGACAAACGCGCCGACACCGCACGCCAGCATCATGTAGCCCAACTGCGAGACGGTCGAGTAAGCCAGCACCTTCTTGATGTCGTTCTGCGCGATGCCGATGGTCGCGGCAAAAATGGCTGTCGCCGCACCGACAATCGCGATGATGAACATGGCCGTCGGCGCATGCGTGTAAATCGCCGAGCAGCGCACGATCATGTACACGCCTGCTGTGACCATCGTCGCCGCGTGAATCAAGGCGGAAACGGGCGTCGGCCCCGCCATCGCGTCAGGCAGCCAGACGAACAAAGGGATTTGTGCGCTCTTGCCGGTCGCGCCGATGAAGAGAAGTATGGCGGCAGACGTGATGCCTCCGGCAAAGAGCGTGTTCCACCCGAAGGACTCGACGGGCATGGCAGCGATTCCCACGAGAGCGCTGCCAACGCCGGGTTTGTCGAAAAAGCTAATCGAACCGACGAGGAAGAAGACGAGCATGATGCCGAGCACCACGCCCCAGTCGCCGATGCGGTTGGCGATGAAAGCTTTCTTCGCCGCGTCGCCTGCCTCTTTGCGGTCAACGTAGTAGCCGATGAGCAAATAAGAACAAAGGCCGACGCCTTCCCACCCGACGAACATCAACAACAGATTGTCCGCCAGGATGAGCGTCAGCATCGAGAACATGAAAAGATTCAGGTAGGCGAAGAAGCGATAGAAGCCAGGATCGCCGTGCATGTACCCGGTCGCGAAGATGTGAATCAAGAGACCGACGAAGGTCACGAAGAGGGCGTAGATGCCGCTCAACCTGTCCATCGCGAAACTAAAATCCGCGCGAAAGCCTCCGACATCCAGCCACGTCCAGAGGTGATCCATGACGGGCGCAACGCCAGGCTGAGCTTCAGCCGTCAGCGCACCGCCACTCTTGAAAGCCAGATAAAACGCCACGACCGTCGAGACGCCGACCGACAGGCACGCGACCGCGCCGATAAACGACTCCCGACGCACACGCCGACCGACGAACCAGTTAATGGCAGCCCCAACCAGCGGCGCAAAGATGATGTAGCGGATCATAAGCTCAGGAGTCAGAAGTCAGAAGACAGGAGACAGAAGAAAAGAAAATCAGAAGAATGCGGTTCTCCGCCTTATTTATTCTGACTTCTGACTCCTGTCTTCTGTATTCTGCCTTTCGTCACAGTTTTAAAATGTTCGCGTCGTCCACGTCGAGTGATTCGCGGTTGCGGAAGATGGCGAGGATGATGCCAAGTCCGACCGCCGCTTCAGCCGCCGCGACCGTCATCACGATGAAGACGAAAAGTTGTCCCGTCACGTCGCGGAAGTGGCTCGAAAAAGCCACGAACGTCAGATTCACCGCATTGAGCATCAGCTCAATGCACATGAACATCGAGATTACGTTGCGCTTGATAATGACGCCGACCACGCCAATCGTGAACAGCACGGCGGAGAGCGCCAGATACCATGAAAGATGCGGAACAGAGTTCATAAGCTTTAACGGGTGATAGGTGATAAAAAGCAGGAGTCAGAAGTCAGAATACAGAAGTCAGAATAAAGACAGAAGCGGTTCTCCGCATATTCATTCTGACTCCTGACTCCTGTCTTCTGGATTCTGCTCTTCATCACCTTTTCTCCAAATCGTGCGGGTCGTCTGCACCTAAAACTGTCGCGGCCTCACGGGTTGAATGCGTAATGACGGGCGTCGCATCGCCGATGGCCGACGGGTCAAGTGTTTGTCTTGTCAAAACCTGATCTCCCGGCACGACGACCGCGCTCGGTGAAATAATATTCGCGCGCCGCGCCAGCGTCATCGCCCCGACAATCGCCATCAAGAGCAGCACGGACGTGATCTCGAACGGCAGCAGGTACGTGGTGAAAAGCCCCGTCCCGATTGAGGCTGTCAGCCCGACGGTTGACGTGCTGGGGTCTGGCGGCGAAGGTTGCGCTTCAACGAAATAGATGACGAACGCCGCTTCGGCAATCAGCACACCGGCCAGCACAATCGCCGTCGGAATCAGAAACTTGAGGCGCAAGCGCCCGCGCTCCTCCTCTTCCACGTTCAACAACATGATGACGAAGACGACCAGCACCATAATCGCGCCCGCGTAAACGATCACCTGCACGGCGGCGATGAACGGCGCAGCCAGCATGACGTAGAGCGAGGCGAGCGCGATAAAGACGCCGACCAGCGAAATCGCGCTATAGAGCGGGTTGCGCTGCACCACCATCGAAACGGCGCAACCAATAGCCAGCCCGGCAAACAGTATGAAGAGAAGCGTAACCATCTTTAAGAAACTGAAAAACCTGCCGACGACTTCATCACGTCCATTTGTCGCTTACGGCCTTACGGAGCGTAGACGAAATATGCAACCGTCGCCGTGATGATGATGTTCAGGATGGCCAGGGGCAATAAAAATTTCCATCCGAAGTTCATCAACTGATCGAAGCGAAAGCGCGGCAGTGTCCCGCGCAGCCAGATGTAGAGAAACAGGAAAAAGCTAACTTTCAGCAGAAACCAGAAGACGCCGAGAATGGGAAACGTGGCAACCCCTGGGCCGTTCCACCCGCCCAGAAAGAGCGTCGTCGCCAGCATCGAAACCGTCAGCATGTTGACATACTCGGCCATGAAGAAGAGGGCGAATTTCATGGCCGAGTATTCGGTGTGAAATCCTGCGACGAGTTCCGTCTCAGCTTCCGGCAAATCGAACGGCACGCGGTTGGTCTCGGCAATCGCCGAAATGAGATAGACGATGAAGCCCAAGAATTGCGGGCCGATGTTCCAACGCGGAATGAATCCCCAGACGTAGCCGCTCTGCTGTTCGACGATGTTGTAAATGTCGAGCGTCCCGCTCATCAAAACGACGCCGACGAGCGACAATCCCAGGCTCAGCTCATACGAAATGAGCTGAGCCGAAGCGCGCAACCCGCCCATCAAGCTGTACTTGTTATTTGAAGACCAACCGGCCAAGGCGATACCGTAAACGCCGACCGAAGTGATGCCGAGCACGTACAGCAATGCGACATCGAAGCGGGCGATGACTAGTTGATGAGTACCGAACCAGGGCAGCGTGATTTCCGGCCCGAACGGGTAAACGATCATCGTCATCAACGCCGTCATAATCGCCACGATGGGTGCGAGAAAATAGACGAAGCGCGTTGACTTGTCGGGAACGATGTCTTCTTTGAGAATAAACTTCAGGAGGTCTGCGAAAGGCTGAAGCAACCCGCCGTAACCGACGCGGTTCGGCCCGAGTCGTCCCTGAATGAACGCCAGCACGCGCCGCTCGGCCAGCACCGTGTAGGCGACGATCATCAGAATGCCGGTAAAGGCAATGGTGATCGCCAGCAACTTCAGGAGAATTTGGCTGATGGAGTTCCAGTCCATGATAAAAGATTTTTGATTTGCGATTTTTGATTTTTGATTGGAAGAGGATGAAAGAGCTTTTATCCCTGACCCAATCGCAAATCAAAAATCAAAAATCTAAAATTCCTAGTCTCCCGCCGCCGCCTCGACGCGGCGCAGCCTATCATCAATCGTGATCTGATAAAGGGGCGAAATCAGCAAGCTCGGCGGCTCCGGGTTTCCGGCGGCGAGCAGCGGGAACTGCGGGACTTTGCCCGTCAACGTTCCCGGCTTGAAAAGCTCGTGGCCAACTTCGGGCGTGCCCATCATCTTCTCCGCCGTCTCGCTCATGCTTTCAACGCCGAGGCGCAAGCCTTCCGCCTCTTTCAACAAATCTCGCCGCTCGGCCAGCTTGTGCTTCACCTGCACGGGTTTCGTTTCGTCTTTCAGGAGCGGATAGCGCAAGCCTTCGTAAGCTGGAATCCGCGCGGCAATCTCCTTGAAAACTGCGCTCGCGGACATTTGAAAACCGAAATCCACGTCGAGCGCCCTGGCCAGTTGCGCCGTAATCACCCAGTCCTGCTTCGATTGATGCACGGGCGGGATGGATTGACGCACGCGCTGGACAAGCCCGTCGTTGTTCGTAAACGTTCCATCGGTTTCGGCAAACGATGCGGCAGGGAAAACCACGTCGGCATAACGGGTCGTTTCCGTCTCGAATAATTCCTGGACAACCAGGAAGTCCAGTTTCGAGAGAGCGTCTTCGCGGCTGCTCAGATGGTGGGGAAGAAAACTGCCCGCGATGTAGAGGGCGCGCACCGTCTCGCCAGCAGCGTCTAAAATCTGCCCGGCAGTTTTGCTCCCGCGCATCAATCCCATGTCGTGCACGCCCGTACTGTTGTTGTAGAGCGGCAGGGGATGCAGCAACATGCGCTGTCCTTCGGCTGTGAAGGCGTAGGGAAGCTGCGCGATGATTGATTGCGCCGCCTGGCTCAATTCATTGCCGAACATGACGACGATGTCGCCCTGCGTGTCATTCAAAGTCTGGCGCAAAGTTTCAAGCTCTTTCGCTTCGACGCCCAGCTTAGCCGCCGCAAGCCCATCTTGCGCGGCATCGGCCAGAGCCAGCACCAGAGCATCTTCCGCGCCCGGTCGGATGTGAATAAATTGCGATGCCTGCTGTTTGAGCCTGATTTCGCGGCTGTTGGCGATAACGAGCTTCGCGCCGCCATTGCGAACGGCCTGGCGCATCTGCCTGCCCGTCAGGGGCTGCAACTCTTCCGGTTCTCCGCCGATGAGCAGGATGGTTTTCGCCTGGCGAATATCGCGGTGTGTTGCCAGCGGCGCGCCGAGACTATCGAAGAAGGGAACGAGACTGAAGGCGTCCGTCGCCGTGTAATTCTCCGTGCCGACGACTTCCGTGGCGAATTTGTAAAGCGCGTAGTTGGCTTCGTTCGTGATGCGCGGGCTGCCCACGACGGCGATTGACGATGCGCCGTGCGCGTTCGCAATTTCTTCGAGCCTGGTCGCAGTGAACTTGATTGCATCATCCCACGTCGCAGGGATCAGCTTGCCCCCTTTACGGTAGCGGATCATGGGCGTTTTCAAACGCTCTTCGTGATTGACGAAGGGATGACCGAAGCGTCCCTTGATGCAGAGGAACTCGCCGTTGATGCCATTAACGTAGCGGTCGCGCGCAACGGAGCGCATCAGCACACCGCCGCGAGAACCAAGCGACATCTGGCAACCATCGGAGCAGAACGAGCAGGTCGAAACCGTCTGGTCTAATTCCCAGGGGCGCGCCTGGTGGCGATAGGTCGCATCCAGCAATGTTCCGGTCGGGCAGACTTCGATGCAGTTGCCGCACTGCGAGCAGTTGAGCCAGCCGCCGTAAGTTCCGATGACAGTGTTCGCGCCGCGCCCTCCGGCTTCGATGGCATCCTCGCCCATCCATTCATCGCAAACGCGCGTGCAGCGTTTACAGAGAATGCAACGCTGCGGGTCGTTAGCCACCATCGGCGAGAGATATTTTTCCGGCGCAGCATTCTTGCGCTCGGTGAAGCGTTCTTCGAGGCCGCCCCAGTCAAACGCCATTTCCTGCAACTCGCACTCACCGCCGCGATCACAGACAGGGCAATCCAGCGGGTGATTGGCGAGCAGGAATTCGACCATCGCACGCTGGGCTTTCTCAATCTCTTCGCTCTGGGTGGTGACAATCATGCCGTCCGTGCAGGTGATCGTGCAGGAAGTTTGCAGCTTCGGCATCTTCTCAATCCGCACGAGACACATGCGACACGATGCCTGAAGCGCGAGGTCTGCGTAATAGCAGAAGGATGGAATGTTGAAAGCATTCTCGCGGCAGACATCAATCAGGCGCGCGCCCTTCGCCACCTGAAAATCTTGCCCGTTGATAGTTACTTTGATTAGCTCTGTGGACATAAAATTTATGACAATGGATCAATCCTATTCAAGGGTTGTGCTGAACGGGCTGACTCCCAAGCCTGATTCAATTCCGCTCGATGCAACTCTGCCCACTCCTTAACCAGGCTTAAAGCTCTGGCAGGCAGACTCCCGGCAAAAACTTCAGCGTCAGCAATCGTAATCAATGCTTCATGCTCACCGTACTCAGCATGAAAGTGCGGCGGCGGATGATCTGCATAGAACATCTTGATAACAATTCCGTAAAAACGACAAATCTCAGGCACGAACTCCCTCAGTCGCCAGCTTCGGGAACAATTCCTGCGCGGTCTTTCCTGTCACGTTCAAATAAAGCGAGTCCGCACTCAAGTCTATCTGGTCACTCCAGTCAAGGCTTCGACCTGATGAGCCAATCTGTACACGCCCAAAAAATGCCGGATCATTCCAGGCCGCGAATACACCTTGCCCCGCTAAGGCAGATAAATCAACTTCGCCCTCCGCGCCGTCAGAAAATTTAACGTACATGCGAAAGGAATCGAGAACGCGCGCTTCGATAATCTTAACCATAACTTTTAGTCCGCCGCGACGCCTTCTTCCGCGTGCACGGCCATCGGCACAAGATGCCGCTTGAAATCTTCAGGAAACTTCTTAATCGCCGATTGAATCGGCCACGCGGCGGCGTCGCCCAATGGGCAGAAAGATTTGCCTTCGATGTTGTCGCACAAATCCAGAATCAACTGCGCGTCTTCCGGCCTTCCTTCACCTTTGGCGATGCGCTTGAAGATTTTGACGAGCCAGTCCGTGCCTTCACGGCAGGGCGTGCACCAGCCGCAGGATTCGTGCTTGTAAAATTCCGTCAGATTCTTCGTTGACTCGAAGATGTCCACCGTCTCGTCCATCACGATGAAGCCGCCGGAGCCGACCATCGAGCCGCCCGCGACCAGTCCTTCGTAATCCAGCCGCACGTCTTTGCCGATAATATCCGAGGCTGGCATGATGTAGACGCTTGAGCCTCCCGGTATCACGGCCTTCAATTTTTTGCCGTTGGGAATGCCGCCGCAGTCTTCCATGATGAACTTTTCCATATCATCGTAGCCCATCGGAAGCTCATACACGCCTGGAAACTGGACGTGCCCCGAAACAGACCAGAGCTTTGTGCCGCCGCTCTTCTCCGTGCCCAGAGCTTTGTACGCCTCGCCGCCCATCGTGATAATCGGCGGGACGGCTGAGAGCGTCTCGACGTTATTGACTACGGTTGGACATTGATAAAGACCCGCGACGGCGGGGAAGGGGGGCTTCATGCGCGGGTGTCCGCGCAAGCCTTCGAGCGAATTCAGCAGCGCCGTCTCTTCGCCGCAGATGTACGCGCCCGCGCCCGTGTGCGTGTAAACTTCGCAGGAGAAATCCGACTTCAGAATATTGTTCCCGACGAATCCCGCTTCGCGCGCTTCCTCAATCGCGCGATCCATGATGTCAATCAGGTAGCGATACTCGCCGCGCGTGTAGATGTAGGTTGCCTTCGAGCCGAGCGCGTAGGCCGCAATCAACATGCCTTCGATCAGCATGTGCGGGTCGCGCTCCATCAGGTAGCGGTCTTTGAACGTGCCCGGCTCGGATTCATCGGCGTTGCAGACGACGTATTTAGGCTTCGGTGAATCCTTCGGCACGAAGCTCCACTTCATGCCGGTGGGAAAGCCTGCGCCGCCGCGACCGCGCAGCGCAGACTTCTTCACCTCCTCGATGACCTGATCGGGTGTCATCGAGTTGAGGACTTTTTTCAGCGCATCGTAAGCGCCGTGCCCGCGCGCGACAGGAAGCGTGTGCGAGTTTTCCGATTTGAAGCGAGCCAAAAGCAGCGGCTCGCATCCGATGGCTTCGATGCGCATACGTAATCTAGGGCTTCTGCTCGTCGGGCTTTACCGGCCTGACGATAGTTTTGTGGCTATCGACGAAATACTTGACCCGCAAGATAAAGGTGCATTGCACGGTCGGCTGCAAGCCGACAGGATTGAGCACCAGGTCGAATTGCCCAGGATGTAGCGGCTCGAAGAAAAAGGTGCTGTTCTTGCGCCGTTCCACCACGCGGTAATTTTCCTCGTCAACGTTGCCCGTCTCGTAAGCTTTGTAAGAATTGTAAGCTTCCCCGGGCTGAAAGGCGTCGAAGTTCTCCGCCGTCACCGAGATGGGCTGGAGCTTGATGCCGAGTTTGGTATAAGACTCTTCCTTTTGTTTCAGAACTTTCATCGCCTCCGCCGCCATCTGCGCGCGCACGGCGTTCAAATCCGGCGTGACGTAGTCCACTTTAATCAGGTCGAAAATGCCTGCCTGCGCCGCCAGCGGCGTGATTTGATCCAGCATCTTCGAGTCTTTGTAGCGCACGAAGAAATTTTCCTTGACCTGAAACCCCGACACTTTTTCGCGCGCCGTTGAGCCTTTGACCTGGTAATCGTAAACACGATTCTGGGTGATAAAGTCCAGATACGTGTCCTGTGGGCTAATCCCCAGCGCGGTCAAGCTGCCCTGGAAAGCCGCGATTTGCTCCTGCAATTTCTTGCTCGCCTTGGCGAGAGAATCCGCCTCTTGCGCCAACCCGAAAACAGCCACGTACTCTTTCGTCTCGACGCTCGTCAGAACCTTTGCCTCGATGAACTGGTAAGTCGTGACGAGCAGGTTTTCCGGCTCGTTGACCACCTGCTCGGTTGTGGCTCCCCCGTAACCGGGATAACGCCGGTTGACTTGCCCGCCTTGCTGCGCCCCTTGATTCTCATAAACGCGATTACCCGAAACCTGTGCCAGAACTGTGAGCGAACAAAGGGAGACGAAGAGAGATAGGCAGAGAAACTTTTTCATAGTCAGGCTCCTTCCAAGAGAGTTGGTAGGCGTTCAGTTTTTTCCTGAGCAGGTAAGTCATGACTCAGAACTTCAAACCGAACCATCAGGGAGTTGGCTGCTATGATGCCCTCTCCGACTCACGCGGTTGTTCTCTTCAAAGAGCGTTACGACAAAGACTCAAGAATTTCATCTACCTTTTCCGGCGTCAGGTTCTCGTGAAAATCAAATCCAATCTGAAACATCGGCGCAGTCCCGCACGACCCCAAACATTCGACCAGCGAAACTGTAAAGCGTCCGTCCGATGTCGTCTCGCCCGCCTTGATACCCAGCTTACGGCAAACGTGCTCGGTAATCTTTGGCTCGCCCATAATCTTGCACGAGAGCGTCTTGCAAATCTGAATGTGATGGCGACCCACCGGCTCTGTGTTAATCATCGAGTAGAAGGTCGCGACCTCCCAGATGTCCGTGATGCGAACGCCCAGGCGGTCAGCCAGATAAGCCACACCCGGAGGGTCCAGGTATCCTCCACGCTCACGCTGCACGATGAACATCAACGGCAAGATGGCCGAACGCTTCACCGGATACTTCGCCAGATGACGATCAATCTCCGCCTCCACCTCCGGCGAAAAGACCGCGATCTCTTCGGGGACTTTCGCCTCCTGCGGCAGCGGATTATTGGGTGTGAATTGCTGGGACATAAGTCAGTTTTCAGTTTTCAGTTTTCAGTTTTCAGAAAAAGCAACACGGTCTTTGCTTAAAACTGAAAACCGAAAACTGAAAACTATCGATCAATTTCCCCGAGCACAATATCCAACGAGCCGATGATGGCGACCACGTCGGCGACCATTTCTCCTTCGGCCATGTGGGGGAGCGCCGAGAGGTTGATGAAGCTGGGGCCGCGAAAGTGGACGCGCGCAGGTTTCGGCCCGCCGTTGGATTTCATATAGACGCCCAACTCGCCCTTCGACGCTTCGATGGCGTGATAGACCTCGCCTTCGGGTACGTCGAAGCCTTCGGCGACGATTAGAAAATGGTGGATGAGCGCATCCATGTGCGTCTTCATCGCTTCGCGGTCGGGCAGCACGACCTTCGGCGCGTCCGCTTTGACAGGGCCGGGACGCAGGCGCGACAGAGCCTGCACGGCGATCTTGTGCGATTCTTTCATCTCACGCATCCGCACCATGTAGCGCGCCCAGACATCGCAGTCCTGCTCGACCGGCACTTCAAAGTCGTACTTCTCATAACCCGTGTAGGGGTTAGCGCGGCGAATGTCGAGATCAACACCGCTTCCACGCAGACAAGGACCCGACAGTCCCCAGTCAATTGCGTCTTCGGCAGAGATGTAGCCGATGCCCTGCGTCCGCCTCTGGAAAATCTTGTTGCCGGTCAGCAGCGTGTGGAATTCATCAACAGCATGGATGAAATCATCGTTAAATTGTTTGACGCGCCGCTCAAAGCCTGACGGCAAGTCCATCATCAAGCCGCCGATGCGAAAATAAGAAGGCGTCAGGCGTCCGCCCGAGGCGGCTTCGATCAGGTTGAGAATCTTCTCGCGCTCGCGGAAGCAGTAGAAGAAGACCGTCATCGCGCCGATGTCGAGCGCGTGCGTTCCCAGCCAGACCAGATGCGAAGCGATGCGCTGCAACTCGCACATCAGCACCCTGATGGTTTGCGCGCGTTCGGGAATCTCCAGCCCCAGCAGCTTCTCCGCCGCCAGCACGTAGGCCAGATTGTTCCCCAGCGGATTCAGATAATCCATCCGGTCTGTGATGACAATACCCTGCTGGTATTTTTTATACTCAAAGAGCTTCTCCATGCCCGTATGGAGATAGCCAATGTCGGGCGTGGCCTTCACCACCATCTCGCCGTCGAGCACCAATTCAAGACGCAGCACGCCGTGCGTCGAGGGGTGCTGCGGCCCCATCGAGATCGTCATCTGCGTATCGAGCGGACGATCAATGACCTCGAATTGCGGCGGAAGAGTTGTACTCATAAGTTTTCAGTTTTCAGTTTTCGGTTTGCAGTAAAAGCGACTTGTCTTTGCTTAAAACTGAAAACTCAAAACTGAAAACTACGTTAAGCTGTACGGTTCATACCCGCGCAGCGGAAAATCTTTGCGGAGCGCGTGGCCTTCCCAATCGTCGGGCAACAGGATGCGACGCAAGTCCGGGTGGCCGTCGAACTGGACGCCCATTAAGTCAAAGGTCTCGCGCTCGTGCCAGTTGGCTGTTCGCCAGACACCTGTGACGCTCTCGACATGCGTGTCATCATCGTTCAAGAGAACTTTCAGGCGCAGGCGATGATGCTTCCTGGTCGAGAACAGATGATAATTGACTTCAAAGCGCGGCTCTTCTTCGGGGCCGCGATCCGCGCCGCAAATGTCAGCCAGAAAGTTGAACTCAAATTCCGGCGCGGTCTTCAGATATGAACAAAGCTCGACAATCTTTTCACGCGGCACGATGACGGTGACTTCACCAAAGGCTTCGACCACTTCCCCGACCCATTCAGGGTTTGCACGCTGCAACGCCGCCACCAGCGGCGACGGCGTTCCACTCTGACCCGGCGTGATTGCGGCCTGCTCGCTCACGTGCCCTTGCTCGATTTCTTTAGACATGATTTTCAGTTTCCAGTTTTCAGTTTCCAGTTTCCAGTAAAAGCAGCTTGTCTTTGCTTAAAACTGAAAACTCAAAACTGAAAACTGTTTCTTTAATTTGAGCGTCGGCGTTCGTGGCGCGACGGGATTGTGTAGGGGCGTGACCACTCTTTCTCATCCTCGTTCTGCGCTGCGGCTGCGTTTGTCGCGGACACGCCGGAAGCCGGAAGCGTTCCCGGCGGGACGGCCTCGCGCGCCTCTGCGACGAGGATGTCTTTGCGGTCGCGCACCGATTCTTTGGAAACTTTTTGCTGCAACATCATCACCGCGTGAATCAACATCTCAGGTCGCGGCGGGCAACCCGGAATGTAAACATCCACGGGCACGACCTTGTCCACGCCCTGCACGATGGCGTAGTTGTCGAAAACGCCGCCAGAGGTCGCGCACGCGCCCATCGAGATGACCCATTTCGGCTCAGGCATCTGGTCATAGATGCGGCGCAAAACGGGAGCCATCTTGCGCGAGACGCGGCCTGAGACGATCATCACGTCGGCCTGTCGTGGGCTGGCGCGAAAGACTTCTGAGCCGAAGCGCGCCAGGTCGTTGCGCGACGAAGTAGCATTCATCATCTCGATGGCACAACAGGCGAGGCCGAACGTCGCAGGCCACAAAGAAGATTTGCGCGCCCAGTTAATCAGGGAGTCCAACCGTGTGGTCAGAACTTCCGGCAATGCTTCGGCTATCTTTTGTTCGAGTCCCATTACTAATAAATCCTCTCGACTCGCCCGTCAGGCGGCACGCCGCGCCGTGTCTGTCGCTTCACGCTTCTGCGCAAGTCTGAGCGCGCGAGCTTCCGCTTCGGCCTCATGCCTGGCGCGCTCGCCCCAATCGAATGCGCCTTTCTTGACCACGTAGATGTAGCCGACCAGCAGCAGCACGACGAACATCATCATTTCGATATAAATAAGATTGCGATAGCCGTTGGCGGCAAACGATTTGAACACCACCGCCCAGGGAATCAGGAAGATGACTTCGATGTCGAAGAGGATGAAGATCATCGCGATCAGGTAGAACTTGACAGAGAAACGCTCGCGCGCTGATCCGACAGGGTCTTTGCCGCACTCGTAAGGCATCAGTTTCGTGCGGGTGGATTTGCGTTGGCCGACGAACTGCGAAAGCAGCACGTTGCCGACAGCAAAGCCCCCCGCGACGACGAACATCAGCAGAATCGGCAAGTAATCTTTGAGATCAAATCCGCTCATCCGCTCGCTTCAAAAGCTGACACCTATCGCGCTTCATCGCCCCCAAGCCTTCTATTAAGGGCAGGACAAAGCGCCTCAGTGGAGATTGAGAATCATGGTACAAAGTCATCGTAGTTCATGCGAGTGTGCGTGTCAAGCAGGCTTTTCGAAGGCTCCAAGTGCACTCCGGTGACGAGATTGACCGTCTGAAAAATCCTGTGCTACTGTTCAATTAGAGCCCCGCATCGAGCTTGATTTCCATGAGCTTTCGTCTACCAGTCAAGGGCAACAGAAAACGTTGATTACCGGCTTCAACACCGATGTCGAGCATGACGGCGTAACTTATCACGTCCAGACTGAGGACAAGGGTGTGAAGTCGCCTTTAATCCTTTCGCTTGTCTATGTGGGCGGAACAATCCTCGCCAGCAAGCGCACGCCTTATGATGATTTGCTGGTTGAGGGGTTTGATGAAAACAAGCTGGCCGAGCGGTTGCAGCGACAGCATAAGCTGATCTGCGCAGCCATTCACACAGGGCGCATCGAAGACCTCAAGCGTCAGACCGAGCGCGATGCAGGTGCGCGCGCGAAAGCGCTTGAGCCGGAGGAGCAACAGAGCGAAGCGCCGGAATCACCGGAATCAAAGGATGATGCGCCGGAGATTGTGACGGAAGACCCGGAGATTATCCGCACGGATAATCTTGCGGATTTTATGCCTCCGTCCGTTTTCATGTCTCCACCCGCCGTCGAAGAAGAGCCTGCCGCTCCGGCTATTGCTGAAGCGCCTCCCAATCCACAGATAGAGCATGTGGATTACAGCCGGGTGGTGGATTACAACGGCGCGGTCGTCCACGCGGATGATTTACAGCTCACCCTGCTGGATGAATTGCGGTTCGTTGCGGGCGAGTTTGTGAAGATAAAAGTCCGTGTCGGGAGCGGGATGGACGGCCTTGAGGACGTTGCTGATGCGACCGTGACGCTGAAGGTTTTAGGAACCAGCTTCAGACCGTTGATCTTTTCCGGGAAGACCGGAATGGACGGGACGGCGACCTTCTACGCAATGCTGCCCTACTTTACCTCTGGCCGGGCGGCCATTCTCATCAACGCCACGCACAAAGGATACAGGGCTGAGCTACGCCGGGTCATTCACCAGGCGTGAAGATTAAGGGGGACGGAAAAGTTGTTTGTCGATGTCAACGGCGAATCGCGGGACGTGCCCGATTCAATCACGCTTGCCGAATTCGTCCAACTGTTGGCGCTCGCGCCCGAACGCCTTGCGATTGAGCTGAACCGCCAGGTAGTTCGACGAGCCGACTGGCCGCACACCGCTCTCAAAGGCGGCGACCGCGTCGAGATAGTTCACTTCGTGGGTGGGGGAATAAAGGCCGTGACAGGTGACAAGTGACAAGAGAAACGCTTGTTTTACTTGTCACCTGTCACTTGTCACCTGTCACGGCTTTTTGTAGAGTCAGCACATCAATCAACAGAAAGTTCAGGGGCTTTGAAGATGTCTACGGTAGTTCAATCGCGGCAGGAGAAATTGGTGATTGCGGGGCGCGAGTTCAGTTCCCGGTTGATTATCGGGACGGGGAAGTATCGCAGCTTCGAGGAGATGAAGGCGGCGCATCTGGCGTCGGGTGCGGAGATGGTGACGGTCGCTGTGCGGCGCGTGCCGCTCGACCGCAGCACGGAATCTTTTCTAGACCATCTGGACCCGAAGCTTGCCATCCTGCCGAACACCGCCGGGTGCTACACGGCTGAAGAAGCCATCCGCACGGCGCGGCTCGCGCGCGAAGCTCTCTCGACCACCCTCATCAAGCTGGAAGTCATCGGCGATCAGACGACGCTCTTTCCAGATAACGAGCAGACGCTGGAAGCTGCGCGCGTGCTGGTTCGTGAAGGCTTCACGGTGCTGCCTTACTTCACAGACGATCTGATTATGGCGAAGAAACTGTTGGACGCAGGTTGTGCCGTGGTGATGCCGCTGGCCGCGCCCATCGGCTCAGGACTCGGCGTGCAGAACCCCGCGAACCTGAGCATCATGCGCGAGCAGCTTCCCGATGCGACGATCATCGTTGATGCCGGAGTCGGGACAGCCAGCGACGCTGCGATTGCGATGGAGCTTGGCGCGGATGCCGTCTTGATGAACACGGCGATTGCCGAAGCGCAGGATTCCGAGAAGATGGCGAGAGCCATGCGCCTCGCCATCGAAGCCGGACGATTAGCCTATCTGTCAGGCCGTATGCCCAAACGCCTCTACGCCAGCGCATCCAGCCCGCTCACAGGGGTTATTCGCTAAAGTGACGGAATCCTGATTCCGGCCTCTGGAATAGCATTCTCTGCCCTGGGAATAGAAATCCCACCCTCCAGGATAATCAAAACTGAGCAGGTCACACAGGATGTCCCTGATGTCCGGCTCATCGTCAACGACCAGCACACGTGCGCGCCCGCAGCTTGCTTCAAGCATATCTTCTAATCCACAATCGCAATCTCAGCCCTGCGCATCGCAATCCCATGCACGGGAACACGAATCTCTGCCCTGAGAGTACGATTCCGAGGCAAAGGATTGCGATACCAAGCCTCGGAATTGCGATTCCGACGCATGGGATTGCAATTCCGAAGGATGGAATCACGATTCCGAAGCACGGAATTGCGATTCCGAGGCTTGGTATTGCGTTACCGAAGCTAAGTTATGCGTTACCGAGAGCGAAAATTACGATTTCTGGCAGTAAATCGAGGGTTTTGCAGGCAGAGGGTGCTATCTTGCAAAAGGAAGGAATTAGGCTATAGCCCACCATTAAGGGCAACTGGCCTTAGTGGTTGAAGAATTACGTGGCGCGACTGGTGTCCGTGCAAAGTCTGCCAAGTTATCGTTTGTATCCGTGCAGCCGCCGTTGAGCCTCTGGATGGACTGGGTATTGTTTGACGGCGCAAGTGCTCTAGCAGTTCCTTCAAAGCAACTCGCAGTCGTCCCATATCCTACGAAGTCAACAACAATGCTTTGGTTGGTCGGGCAGCCTGGGGTGGGATTTCCGACAGTCAGAGGAGGATTGTTGACGTTGCTGCTCGTCAGCGGAGTCATTCCAAAGACTATCGCCACTTTACCGGCAGAGGCCGTCATGTTAGTGGTTGGTGTAGTCTGAGCTTGATCGGGAGTTACTGGCAAGGGAACACCCACAGCCGCATTAGATGTTCCGGCGGTGATTAAATAGTATTGACGCGGCTGGAGAGTGACGTTTGGCAAAGACACTATCACCGTGAAATTTCCGACTGTTGCATCAGCATATTGAACGGAGAAGCCTGACAGGTTGATAGGCACAGTGCCGTGATTGAAGATTTCGATGAAGTCCGTGTTGTACGTTGCGCTGGCCGCTCCGCCGCCTGTGTAAAGCTGGCTGATGACCAGCAAAGGCAGAGAGGCTGTGATTGTGACGCTGCTTTGGTCGTCTTCCAGCGCGTTATTGTTATTCGGCGTCGAGTCCGGGTCTGTCGTGCCGGAAGCAGTTACCTCTGCCTTATTAGTAATAGAGCCTAGCGCCTTGACAGTCGCCGTAATCGTTAAAGTCGCGGAACTGCCAACATCTCCCACCGTCCAAACACCTGTACTGCTGTTATATGAGCCTTGACTGTGCGTTTCCGACACAAAGGTCAAGCTGCTAGATGGCAATAAGTCAGTTACCTGTACGCTCCTCGCCACGCTCGGCCCACCGTTGGTAAGTGTAACCGTGAAGGTCATATTCTGACCAACAACCGGCGTTGATGTGCTGGCTACCTTGGAGAGCGACAGGTCTGCCTGTGTGCCGACTGTTGTGTTTACCACCGCACTTGTATCGTTGCCGGTGCTTGATTGTGTAGACGTAGTTGTCGCCGTTGCACTGTTGGCAATGATAGTGCCACTAGCTGTGCTGGCGTCCACCTTAACAACGAGACTGAATGACACCGAAGTGTTGCCCGCCATTGTCGCAAGGGTGCAGGTTACTGTGCCACCGCTTCCTGCATTCGGAGTAGAACACGACATGGTCGTCCCTAAGGTCTGTGTTAACGACACAAAAGTCGTGTTAGTGGGCAGCGTATCTGTTAATGACACGGTCTGCGCGCTTAATCCACCAGCGTTGCTCAACGTGATTGTGTATGTCAGGTTGTTGCCCGCCAACACCGTAGCTGCGGCGGACTTTCCTACCACCAAGTCGGCCAGAGTGTGAACCGTAGTATCGGTAGTCGAGCTATTGGGCGTGCTTGGGTCGAACGTTGTGGCCGAAGCGACGGTCGCCGTATTGCTAATCGTCGAGCCATCGGCGGCTGAGTTGCTCACGATGGCCTCAATAGTGATGGTCTCCGATGCGCCGTTGGCTATTGAAGTGAACGTAATTGTGCGGTTGTTGCCCGTGCCGCCGCAAGTGCCGTTACCCGAAACCGAAGTGCAAGAGCTAAATGTCAGCGCGGGAGATGGTAGGTCGTCCGTAACGGTGACACTCTGCGCCGCGTCAGGCCCGTTATTAGTGACTACGATTGTGTAAGTCAGGGTGCCGCCGGGCAAGACCGGGTCGGGCGAATCCGACTTCGTGATCGTCAGATTAGCTTGTAGCGGTGTGACCGTGGCGCTGCTCGAATCGTTTGCGGTGTTCGGATCGGATTGATCTACCTGAGTCACCGTCGCCGTGTTCGTCTTAGCGCCTGCCGTCAGGACTTTTGCGGTAATCGTCAAGGTGGCTACATCAGTGCCCGTGGCGACATTTCCAATGTCCCAGATGCCGGTCGCGTCGTCGTATGTCGTCCCCCCACTCGGCGTTGAAGTGACATACTGCAACCCTGTCGGCAATTTGTCTGTGACCTGAACGTTGGTCGCCGCGTCCGGCCCGGCGTTGCTCAATTTAATGGTGAAGACTACGTTCTGATTAACATTCGGCGTCTCGTTATCAACCGTCTTGGCGAGCGACAGGTCTGATGTTCCAAAGCCCGCCGCAATGAGTTTGCTCGCCTGGTCATCTTCAGTCCCATCGTGATTGTTGGGAGTCGAATCCTTGTCGAAGACGCCGGACTGTGTGACCTCTGCCGTATTAGTAAAATTGCCGGTTGATTGAACGGTCGCCGTAATCGTCAGCGTCGCCGTTGTACTAGCCGCCAGCGTGCCGACATCCCAGACGCCCGAAGTCTCGTCGTATGTCGTCCCCGCAGTCGCCGTATAAGAGACAAATGCCAGCCCTGATGGCAATTGATCTGCGACCTGCACATTGGGAGCATCGTCTGGCCCGCCGTTGCTGAGCGCGATGGTGAAGACTATCGTGTCGTTAACGTTGGGCGTCGCATTATCTACATCTTTGGTCAAAGACAGGTCTGCGTTGAGCGCCCGCACCGCTGCGCTGTCCGAATTGTTTGCAGTGTTCGGGTCGAATTGGTCTGAGGTCTGTATCGAAGCCGTGTTCGTCACCTGAGTAATGGTTGAGGAGGTGGCCGTCGCTGTAATCGTCAGCGTGGCCGACCCGCTAACCGCCAGCGTGCCGATTGTCCAGACGCCTGTGTCTTTATCGTAAGAAGTACCCGATGACGCCGTGTGCGACACATAGGTCAGCCCCGACGGCAACTGATCCAGGACTGTAACGCTCGTCGCCGGGAACGGCCCTGCGTTGCTGACCGTGATGGTGAAGGTGACGTTGTCGTCAACATTCGGCGTCGCGTTGCTGACCGTCTTAGTGATAGATAAGTCGGCAGGTGTGCGAACCGTTGTCGTCGCCGTAGCAGAGTTGTTGCCGGGAGTGTCGTCCCGCGTGGTGCTGTTGACGGTCGCGGTGTTGCTGATCGAAGAGTTGTTCAGAGTCGAGTCTGAATTAACCTTAACCGTAATCGTAAAGGTCGCAGTGCCGTTTGCCGCCAAACTCGCAGTCTTACTAAAAGTGATGGGTCCTGTGCTGCTGCCGTTTGCGGTCAAATCCGTGCGCGTCCAGCCGGAAGGCGCAGCGCCGACGGAGACGAGCGTCGTGTTGGCCGGAATCGCATCGCTGACCGCCACACTCTCAGCCGCAGTGGTCGAGCTATTGTTGGTGACTGTCAAAGTGTAGGTAATGTTTTCGCCCGCGCTCACAGGATCGGGCGAATCCGTCTTGGTGATCGAAAGGTCTGCTTCAATATCGTCGTTGGTAATCGTGCCCACGCCCTGAGCTTTAGAAATGGTGGCATGAGTCGCGCCGCTCAAGTCAACGAAGAAGGTCTCATCCGGCTCAACCACAGTGTCGCCGTTGATGGTGACGGAGATGATCTGCGTCAACGGGTCGCCCGGATTGAAGGTCAATGTCCCGCTCGTCGCCTGGTAATCCGTCCCCGCCGTTGCCGTCGCAGGGCTGGCCGAAGATGTGGCGTAGTTGACCGTCACGGTCTGGCCGCTGGCCGGAGTGAGCGTGACGGTGAAGTCGAGGGTCTTCGTGCCGTTATCCCCTTCCGTCGTCGAGACATCATTAATCGAAAGCGAAGGCAGAGTAGTGTCGTTGTCCGTAATCGTGCCCACACCCTGATTGTCTGCGATGGTCGCGCCGGTTGCGCCCGACAGGGTGACGGAGAAGTTCTCGGTCGCTTCGTTGAGCGCGTCGTCGTTGATAGCGACGTTGATGGTCTTCGTCAAATCTCCGGGCGCGAAGGTCAGCGTGCCGCTGTTGGAAGTGTAATCACCGGGAGCTATCGCCGTATTGTCAGCCGTCGCGTAGTTGACGGTGATGGTCTTTCCGCTCGTTGTATTAAGGCTCACGGTGAAGGTGGCCGTCCCGGCGCTTTCCGCTACCGTCGCGTCGTTAATAGAGAGAGCTGGCGCGGCGCAAGTATTCGCGGGCGAACTGCTATTGCGCGGATTGGGCGACGAAGGAGGCGTTTCGAAGTCCGCCGCATTGTTGTTCGTATCTACGCAGCCGCCCGACTTTCTAAAGTCTGCTGTCGTGGCGCTCGGAGCAGGGGCGGGGCCGCTTCCTTCAAAGCAGGTTGCAGTAGTTCCGTATCCGACGAAGTCAGCCGAAGCGGCTAATTGCTGAGCGCAGGTGGCGTTGGCGGGAATCGGCGTCGCGTTGTTGAGTAGAGCGACTCTGCCCGCGCCAGCGGCCATGACGATAGTTCCTGTTGCCTGAGGTGTCGGCAATGGGGCAGACGAGGTCGCGCCAGCCGCTTCCTGCACCAGAAAATACTTGCCCGGTTGAATGAGACAAGAGCCAGTCGGGCAAAGAGGCGTCACCTGGAAAGCAGTCGTACCGGCGGCTGATTGATATTGTACAGACCACCCGGCGACATCAACCGTCGTCGTGCCGTGATTAAAAATCTCAATAAAGTCATTGGTAAATTGAGCGCCACCGTTGCCGCCGCCGCCGTACACCTGACTGATGACCAGATTGGCCGAGCCGTCGTCGTTGGTGATCGTGCCCTGTCCCTGAAAGTCGGTAATCAGGGAGTTGGCGCTGGCGTTGCTCAAATTGACGAAGAAAGTCTCGTTAGGCTCAACCAGTATGTCGCCGTTGATGGTGATGGTGACGGGCTTGCTCGTCTCGCCCGTGTTGAAGGTCAGCGTTCCGCTCGTGGATAGATAGTCACTTCCGGCGGTGGCCGTGCCGTTGGCCGTAGCATAATCCACCGTCACGGGCGTGGTCGGGTTCATGGATAGCGAGACAGTGAAATCAACTGTCTTTTGGCTGCTGTCGCCTTCTGTGATAACTACATCGTCAATCGTGATCGCAGGAACGGGCGGAGCCGCATCGTCATTCGTAATCGTGCCCTGTCCCTCACCATCAAGGATCGTCGCGTTCGTCGGCGTAGTCAGCTTGACGACGAATGTCTCGTTCGACTCGAAAGTCGTGTCGCCGTTGACGGGGACAGTAACGGGTTGAGTGGTCTGACCGGGATTGAAAGTTACCGTGCCGCTCGTCGCTTGATAGTCGCTCCCGGCTGTCGCCGAGCCATCTGCGGTGGCGTAATTCACCGTCACGGTAAAGCCGCTCGCTTGCGAGAGGCTGACGTTGAAAGTGGCGTCCACCGCCGCGCCATCGCCTTCCGTGACCGACGTGTCATTAATAGAGATCGTCGGCTGCGCATCATTGTCCGTAATCGTGCCGAGACCCTGAGGGTCTGCGATTGTTCCGCCGGATGCGTTCGACAGGTTGACGAAGAATGTCTCGTTTGGCTCGTCCGTCGTATCGTTGGTGATGGTGACGGGAATGGTCTTGCTGGTTTCACCGGGCGCAAAAGTGAGCGTGCCGCTTGTTGACTGGTAATCTGCGCCAGCCGTGGCCGTGCCGTTGGCCGTAGCGAAGTCAACGGTGACGGTAGAAGTCGGAGACGCAATGAGCGCGACGGTGAAGGTGGCGGTGGTTGATCCTTCCGTGACCGTCACATTATCAATCACGATGTCCGGCTTATTCCCGCCCGAACAATTGTTCAGCGGCGAACTTGTATTGCGCGGGTTGGGCGCGTAGGCAAAGAAATCACCTGTGTTGAAGTCCGTGTCCTTGCAGCCGCCGGACAATCTGAAGTCGGCGGAAGTAGCGGTCGTCGCAGGTGCAGCGCCGCCGCCTTCAAAGCAATTGGCGTTGCCATAGCCAACGAAATCAACGACGTTTGCGCTGGGGATCGGACACGTGGTCGTCCCAAGGTTGGTTGTACTGTTAACCAGCGCAACCTTTCCACCGCCAGCGCCTAGATCAATGTTGTCAGCGATGTCTTCCGCTATTTCTTCTGTTCCCCCCGTTGCGCTTGTTCCTGCCGCTTGTTGAACCAGATAGTATTGGCCAGGTTGGAGTACACAGGTTCCGGGTGTGGTCGAGCCGCAAAGATTCGTTACTGACCAGTTTCCGGTTGTGGTTGTCGGAGACCTGTACTGAACCGACCATCCCGAAATATCAACCGGGGCGTTGCCGCGATTGAAGAGTTCGATAAAGTCGTGTTTATAGAATGACCCTGCATTGCCGCCGCCGCCGTACACCTGGCTGATGACCAGATTAGCCGTGTCGTCGTTATTGATCGTGCCCTGTCCCTTATCATCGGCGATAAAGGCGTTGGTGGCGTTGCTCAAGTTAACAAAGAAAGTCTCATGAGGCTCAACCAGTATGTCGCCGTTGATGGTGACGGTGATGGTCTTGGCCGTCTCGCCCGTGTTGAAGGTGAGTGTCCCGCTCGCGGATTGATAGTCGCTTCCAGCCGTAGCCGTGCCATCGGCAGTAGCGTAATCCACCGTGACGGTCGCTGTCGGGTTCATGGAAAGCGACACGGTGAAATTCACAGTCTTTGTGCCGCTGTCACCTTCCGCGATGCTGACATCATCAATCGTGATCGCGGGAATGGCGGGCGCGGCGTCGTCATTCGTAATCGTGCCCTGTCCCACACCATCGAGAATCGTCGCATTTATCGGCACAGTCAGGTTGACGAAGAACGTCTCGTTCGACTCGAAAGTCGTATCGCCGTTGACGAGGACGGTGATCGTTTGAGTCGTCTGCCCCGGGTTGAAAGTTATCGTCCCGCTCGTTGCTTGATAATCCGTCCCGGCTGTCGCCGAGCCGTCTGCGGTGGCGTAAGCCGCAGTGACCTGCTGCCCGCTCGCCGCCGAGAGGGTGACATTGAAAGTTGCGCTCGCTGTCCCGCCATCGCCTTCCGTGACCGACACGTCATTAATAGAGATCGCCGGTGCCGCGTCATTGTCTGTGATTGTGCCCTGACCCTGATTGTCCAGAATGACGGAATTCGAGGCGTTCGTCAGGTTGACGAAGAAGGTTTCGCTTGCCTCGTCTATCGTATCGTTGATGATGGGGACGAGGACGCTCTTGGTGGTTTCACCGGGCGCAAAAGTGAGCGTGCCGCTCGTTGATTGATAATCCGCGCCAGCCGTGGCCGTGCTGTTGGCCGTAGCGTAATCCACCGTTACGGTCAACGTACTCGGCGTTGACAGCGTGACGGTGAAGGTCGCATTGGCGGTGCTTTCCGCGACCGAAGGATCGTTGATAGTAATCTCGGGCTTCAGACCCGCGCTGCAATTGTTCAAAGGTGAGCCGGTGTTGCGCGGACTGACCGCGGCGACGAGGAAATCATCCGTATTGAAGTTCGTGTCCACGCAGCCGCCAGCTTTTCTGAAGTCCGCGTTCGTAGAGCCTGGCGCAGCCGCTGGCCCTGGCCCCTCGTAGCAATGGCCCACCGTGTTAGCATTGCCGCCGTAGCCTACGAAGTCGGCGATGGCGGGATTGCTTGGGATAAACGGAGACGCGCCATCATCGCCGGGGCAGCTAGAAGCAGGAAGCGCTGTCGTGCCTACAACAAGCGCGACCTTACCGCTGGCAGAAAGCAGGTTGATAGTTCCGGTCGCATCCGCTGCCGGCAGCGCAGCCCCAACCGCGCCGCTGGATGCCTCATAAACCAGGAAATACTGTCCGGGAGCAATCGTGCCCGAAGTAATGTTCGTCTTGGAAAAGGTGCTGGTTGAACCGAATGAAACGCCTGTTCCGGCAAATTGAATTGAATATGGTGTCACCGAGAAATCAACCGTGGTCGTGCCACTATTGAAGATTTCCACAAAATCATTTCTGTAAGTCGCGCCGGAGTTGCCGCCGCCAACGTAAATCTGGCTGATAACAAGCGTGCCCGGAGGGGGAGGCGCTCCCGTAAAATTAGCTACATTGCTGCCGCTCAGGCACCTCGTGCTCGTGAACGCGATGGCCGAAGGGGTAAACGTGAAGCCAGCTTTCGTGGGCGTCACCTTCACGTTGTTCTGGCAGCCCAGGTCGCCGGATGCGTAGTTTCCGTTGGCGTCCGTTTGCGTCGTCTGCGTGGCGAGCGTTCCCCCGGAGTTCAAATCGAACGTTATCAGCACGCCGCTCAACGGATTGTTGCCGCTATCCCTCACCTGCCCCGTCACAGTATAGGTTGGCCCGGTCGCACTGACCGTCAGCGTGGCCGGGCTACTCGTGACGGTTGTCGTGCCATTGATAGCCTGCGCAGTGATATGTGCGATGCCTTGATTGTGTCCGGTCACGTTCGCGGTGGCGATTCCCGTTGCCGGATCAACTGTGACTGAATCAACTGTGGCGACGTTCGTATCGTCCGAAGCAAAAGTAATCGTCGTGTTTGTCAGGGCACGATTGAACTGGTCGCGCGCCTGCGCTGTGAACTGCGTTGTTTGCCCGATAGCGACGCTTGCCGAGGGCGGAGAGATCGTGATGCTCGCCAACCGAGCCAGTCCCGGAGCGAAAGGCGTTCCGTTGACACGCGTGCCCGGACTGAAGTTGCCGATGCTTCCCTCAGCCGTCGAATGCAGCTTGAAGTTGCCGCAGTCAGCGCCTGCCCCGGCATCGGGCGAGCGCGTCAGCGACTGGTTAGCACCTCCGTCTAAGCCGACTGAGTCGCCGTAAGAGAAGATGCTGGCAATTGCCAGCGATGGCTCGCGCAGGGTGACTACGCCGCCGTCGTTTGACAGCGCCAATCCGCTTGACGAGGATGCCTTGAAGACTTGCGCGCCGCCGAAGACCGGCTTGGTCGCGTCAATAGTGCCCCCGCCGAAGATGACGATGGCCGAGCCAGCCGGGAAGATCGTGCCGGATGGGAAAGTGAAACGCACTGTGTCAGACGTTGCGGTCGAGCTGCGGGTCAGCAGTTGATAGCCGCTGATGTCCTTATTAATCGCCGTCGTGTTGACCAGCTCGACAAACTCGTCGTCGCTTCCGCTTCTGGTGTTGTCGTGGTTGGCATCGCCTTCCAGGTCTGTCGTTGCGCTGCCGGGCGGGTCTGCGAGCACTTCGTTGATGACGAGGTCACGGCAGCCGTTACCAGAGAAAGTGATCGTGGCAGGATTGCTGTCGCGACCATCTGCGCGCACGACCAGATTGACAGTCCCCGCGCCGCGCAGGTCTGAGGGCACGAGCACGCGAATTTCGTCCATGCCCGGCATGTCAGGCGAATTCATCACAGATTCAAACGTCAACGCCCGCCCGCCCGCAGTGACCGTCACCTGTGTAGCCTTGCGCACGCCCGTTGTGAGAATGACGAGCCTGAGATTGCCGTTTGATGGGTCGAACGGCTCAGCCGTTCCCGTGTCGGCGTTGAGCGCATTGGCTTTGCCTAGCCCATCGCCACTCTCAGTGTAGATGCCCGGCGCGGCTCGCATCACAGAAACCGTGCCGCGCGATTGAAAGCCTTCGGCGTTGGTGACGACGACTGTGGCTGTGCCGAGTTCGGTTTGAGCCGGGACGAGGAAGTTCACCTGCGTCGGTGAAACGAAAAAGATTTGCGCGGAACGGCCATTGACGGTGACGGTTGTGCCGTCAACCGTTGTCGGATAGTTGCCGTTCGCGTCTGGACGCGTCTGAATGTCGTTGAAAGAGAGCGCTCCGCCGAGAGCGACGGCGCGGCTTTCAGGCGCGACCGCCTTCGTGGTCGAAGGCTCGTGGCCGAATGACGCTTCGTTCAAAATCGTGAGCGAGCCCGTGGTGGGGCGCGCCGCAGTTCCCGTCACGTAAATCTCAGAGTTGTTCTCAAGTCCCGCGCCCACAGTGCCGGAGAGCGCGCGCGGAAAATTGAAAGCGACTATCGAGCCGTCGTCATTGAGAGACGAAACCACTTCCGTGACGCGGTTGCTGCCGTTAAAGCCGTCGGCGAGCGATGATGTGGCGTTGGTCACGCGATCAAACTGCCCGGTCGGAATGTCGTAGGTGTAAAGCTCTATGCTGTTATCCGAGTTGCCGCCGATGGCTGCGATGGGGCGGCGCGTGGCAAAGGCTATTCGCGTGCCGTCGCCGCTGATGGTCGGATGAAGCGGAACGTCGGTCGCTCGCGCGCCAAGCACCGTTATTTGCCGCGTCGCGTTGGTCGTACGGCCATCAAACAAAAAGACCTGGCTGCTATCCGGGGCGATGTCGCCGGAATAAACCACGCGCAACCCGTCGTCGCTGATGGCGCGCCCGTAGGTCAAAGCAAGATTCGTGACGTTGCTTGCCAGAATGCGCGTTGTGCCGCCCGCGCGATCTTGCAGCATGAGGTCGCGCTGCATTGCCGGAAGAGCATTGACGTTGCGGATGTAAGCGACGCGCGAGCCGTCGCCGCTGATCTTGGCGTCCGTTGCGCCCGCCGCGCCCGCAGTTGAAGTCAGTTGGGTGAAGGTATCGGAGGCCGTGTCGAAGATGAAGATTTCGAGATTGCCGTCACCGTTCTGATTGGCCAGATTGCGATTTGAAGAGAAGGCGATGAAGCGCCCGTCGTCGGAGAGCGAAGGTTGAAAATTGCCATCGCGCACGCGCGAAGAGATGTCGTTCGGAGTGGTGTTGGTGATCTGCCAGAGCGTCGCGCCGTTGAAAAGAAAAATTTCCGAGTTGCCGTCATTGTTTGTGCCGAGCGGATTCTCTTTGGCGGCAAAGGCGATGATTGATCCGTCCTGCGAGATGCCGGGAGCGGGCGAGCGCGCCATGCCCATCTGAACAAAGGTTACCGGGTCGGAGGTCAGGTCTGCGCGGATGGCGCGGAAACGGTCGCTGCCGCCCGCGTGCGCAAGGTCTTCCGTTGATTCAAAGGCGATGCGGTGTCCGTCGCCGCTTAAGGATGGATTGAGGTTGAGACCTTCATCGGACGTGTTCGTCACACGCCGCAGCGCGCCCGTCTGCGAGCGCACGCTCCACAGCCCAAGCAGGCAGAGAGCAAGCGCGAGGCTCAGCAGAACGGCTAAAGGTCTCAGGCGAAGCACCGAGGTCTTGCTCCGTATCCCAGGCTAAAGTTAGAAACTGTCGCGACCGGAAAGTTCGATTGGCCGCGTCAATAAAATCGGACTGAAAAGTTAGCGAGCGGGGAAGTTGCATCACAAAAACCGGCGGCATGAAAGCGAACGATCAAGGGGGGCAGCAGGTTTAAGTTTCGGCAGGGGCATTCTACAGGTTTCCTAGCGAAAGACAAGGAAACAGGTTAAGGTACAGCAGAGATTAAGACATGAAAATACTCGTCACCGGATCAACCGGGCTGGTCGGATCAATGCTCGTTCCTTCTCTCCATGCCGAAGGCCACGAGGTTGTCCGCCTCGTGCGTTCCACGCCGCAAGAGAGCGGGAAGGAAATTTATTGGAATCCAGAGCAGGGAACTCTCCGTGCAGAAGAGCTAGAGAGCTTCGACGGTGTGGTTCATCTGGCGGGAGAAAATCTGGCCGAAGGCCGGTGGACTGATGAGAAGAAGCGAAGGATTCGCGAGAGCCGCACAAAGGGCACACAACTGCTCAGCGAAACTCTGGCCAAACTCAAAGAGAAACCTGAAGTTCTGGTCTCCGCTTCGGCTGTCGGCTTTTACGGCAGTCGTGGCGACGAACTCTTAACAGAGCAGAGCGCATCGGGTGAGGATTTTTTAGCGGAAGTGTGCCGCGAATGGGAACTGGCGACTCATGCTGCGGCACAAAGTGGAGTGCGCGTCGTTCAGTTGCGCTTCGGCGTCATCCTGAGCAATGAGGGCGGCGCGCTCAAAAAGATGCTCCTGCCGTTTCGCATGGGCGTGGGCGGAAAATTAGGAGACGGCAAACAATACCTGAGCTGGATTGCGATTGACGATGCTGTCGGAGCAATCGAGCACGCGCTCGTCAACGACACTATGCGCGGCGCGGTCAACGTGGTTGCGCCCGAGGCCGCCACCAATTATGAATTCACGAAGACCCTTGGCAACGTTCTTTCTCGACCGACGATCTTTCCAGTGCCAGCTTTCGCCGCCCGCCTGGTGTTTGGCGAGATGGCCGATGCCACGCTGCTCGCGAGCCAGCGCGTCGAGCCTGTGCGATTGAAAGAGACAGGATTCGCGTTCAAGTACCCGGAACTTGAAGGCGCGCTCCGGCACATCCTTAAAAAATGATTGGAAATTATTACAGCATCATCCAATAAAATAATTGACTAACCCGTCAAGTTGGTATAGAAGGTCTCAAACAAACTCAGGAACTTGCTCCTGATACCGCGCTGTAAGCCTGATAGAAATATCTAATCAGGAGCGTCGGTCAAGTTCTGAAGGTTAATCTCCCACGAGCTTGCCCTACCCAAGCATTGCTCCCGGGCCAAACCTTCCATCACTTTCACTCACTGCGGATGCGGCGCAGCATAATCTTATCCTTAAAGCAAAGTGTAACTCTCACGCTTCAAGGAGAAAGGAAAGCACACATGAAGCGCACGAAGACAATAATGTTGATGGTGGTTGTCATGGTTTTGGGGACTGCCTCAATCGCCCAAGCTGACCCGACCACCTTTTTCGGACAAGATGCGGGACAGGGAGAAGGCGTTCGCCTGGCCACTCATCCCAACGCCGATGCTGCCCGAAATAACTTCACCTCTAACTTGTCAGGAGTGGGCACTGAAAGTTTCGAAACTTTTCCCAATGGCACTTCAACCCCGCTAATTCTGGTGTTTCAAGGCGCAGGTACGGCCACTTTGAGCGGAAGTGGATCAGTTAGTAATGTTCCCAGCGGAACCAACGGGTTTGGACGCTATCCGATTACGGGCAACCAGTTTTTCGAAGTGAGCGGACAATTCGTTATTGATTTCAGTTCCCCGGTCGCCGCGTTCGGGCTCTACGCCACAGACATCGGAGACTTTAATGGCCAACTGACCCTCACCCTGCTTCGGACGGACAATACTACGTTTACGTTGACTGTGCCTGCCGACATCAATGTTTCGGGTGGAGGGGTGCTCTATTTCGGTCTGATAGACACAGCCAACCCGTTCACGAGGATCACCTTTGGTAATACGGCGGGAGGGGTTGACGTTTTCGGTTTTGACGACATGACCGTCGGCAGTGTGGCGCAGGTGCAGCCTGTCCCTGAACCGGCCACGATGTTTCTGCTCGGAACGGGATTGGCGGGAATCGCTATGAAAGCACGCCGCAGGCGCAAAGCAGGCCGAAGCAGCGCAGAATCTTAGCGCAACATTCAAATCCAAGAATAAAACCACCCGCAAGCCGCGCCTGCGGGCGGTTTTGCTGCGGCACTTGCCCTGATAATACTATGAACAAAGCCACGGTAGGTTCGTAAAACACTGCCGGAAGCAGACCTGGTTTAAGGAGATACGCAGATGTTTTGTCCTGGTTGCGGGAGAGATGATTCACACGAACGTAAGTTCTGTCCTTCGTGCGGGACTAATCTAGAGGCGATTTCCCAGACGTTAGCTGAAAACGATGAAAGCTCGTTCACTAAGGTTGGTAAATCTCTCGACAGGTTTATCGCGCGTTACAGCGAGCATCTCTTCAAGGATGCTCCGGCAAAAGCCCTCGACCAGCGAATCGGAACATCATGGCAGCTCCTGGGGCAGGGCGCTCTGACATCTCTTTTCGATCTTGCTCTGTTTATCATTATGACGGTCTTGCTGCCCATAAGGTTTTTGATTCTGCTGATTCACACGCCCGTCAAGGTGCTTTCCGAGCGAAGCAGAAATCGTAAGAGCGCGCCGCCGGAGTTTCAGAGCAAGGATGTGCTTTACCTGCCCGACCCGCAATCCAGAGGGTGGCTGCCGCCGCCGCCGGTCGCCAGCGTCACCGAGCACACCACAGTGAACCTTTCCAAACAAGCAATTAATAACAAAGGCGCAGAGGCACAGAGAAGGAAAGGTTGAACTCGACAGCCGTCAGGGGCGGATGAATTTAGCCCAGCAATTTATGGCTGGGCTAAATTCATCCGCCCCTGACGGGGCTTTAAGACTTGCCCGTGCGGTTAGTTTAAAATCGGAACTGCTTCCTTGCGAGCCTTAAACTCTTCCAACACCTCGAAAACGTCTAACGCGTAGCGGACATTGTTGAAGGGGGCGGAGACCTGCACGCCCTGAATCAAGTCTCTCACCTCTAACAACGACTCGCGCGCAATCTGCAATCCTTCGTCGCGCGCCGCCTCTTTGCTCTTCTCGGATGCAATGCGCATGCGCTCCATAATCGAAGGTGTGACGCGCACGCCCGGCACTTCGTTATGGAGAAACTCCGCGTTGCGATAGGAGACCAGCGGCCAGATGCCCGCGACTATTGGGACGCGGACGTGTTCGATGCGCTTTAAGAACTCGCACAGTTGAGCCGTATCGAAGACCGGCTGCGTGATGGCGTACTGCGCTCCGGCCTCGACCTTGTACTCGAAACGCTTGATCTCTTCCTCCATATTAATCGCGCCGGGATTGCAGCCCACCCCGATGCAAAAGGCTGTCGGCTGTCCGATGGGGTTGTTGCCGAGGTCCAGGCCGTGATTCAGTTTGTTGACCATGTTGGTCAAGCCGATGGAATCAATATCAAAGACGGCTGTGGCGTCCGGGTACGGCCCCATCTTCGGCGGGTCGCCGGTAATCAAGAGCAGGTTGCGAATTCCCAGCGCAGCAGCGCCCAACAGATCGGACATCATGCCCAGAAGATTCCGGTCGCGGCAGCAATAGTGCAGGACGGCTTCAATGCCGATGTCGCGCTCGACGAGCACGGCTGTGGCCTGCGCGCTCATGCGCGTTTGCGCGCGCGGCCCATCAGGGATGTTCACGCCGTCAACGCCCGCTTCTTTCAAGAGACGAATCGAATCAAGCGTTTTTTCGGGAGCGCAACCTTTCGGGGGCAGCACTTCGACCGAGGTGACAAACTCGCCGTTGGTAATCTTACGCGACCACAAGGATCGTTCTTCGGGCGGAATGACTTTAATGTCAGCCGGGGTCAGCTCATTAACACGCGCGGCAGCGGCCTCCTTGATGACCACACGCTGCTTGCGCGGAGATGCGGCGCGCACGGCGTCCGTGATGAGCTTGATGTGCGCGGGCGTCGTGCCGCAGCAGCCGCCGATGAAGCGCACGCCCGATTGAATCAGGCGCTTCGCGTACTTCGCCATGTACTCGGGCGAGCACATATAGAACTGCCGTCCCTGCACGTCGCGCGGGAGTCCGGCGTTGGGCTGCGCCGAGAGCTTCTTCGTGGTGACGAGGCGCATCTTCTCGACGGCGGTGAGCACCGTCGCGGGGCCGACGCCGCAGTTGAGG
>JAVHVE010000037.1:0-159346 GCA_032160705.1 Acidobacteriota bacterium
AGCCGCGGCGCATTGGCGTTGAGCTCGCGCCACAAGTGTATTCCTCGATTAAAAGTGTAGTTCGTTTCAAAAACCAGGCCGTGGCCCAGGTCTCGTTCCATGCCGACGTTGGCCTGATAACTCTCCGGGATACGCAACGCCGGATCGAGGCGGCGGGAGAAGCCGCTGTTGAGAACGCCAAAGTTTTTCACGAGCGGAGAATCCACAGTCAACGTTTGCGGAAAGCGAAGATTCGCGGCAATGAACGCGCGGCGGAAATCGGCGCTGCCGAGTTGACCGGTCGCGGGATCAATTAGCGAGTTCGTGTCGAAGAAGAGCTGGCGCGCGCCGAGCGTGAAGTCGTCGATGGTGCGCAGCAGCGCGCGATTGTAAAAAAGTCCGGCGCCAAGTCTGATTACAGTCTTGCCGTCCTTGAAAGGATCGTAAGCAACCGAAACGCGCGGTCCCCAATTATTCCGGTCCTTGATGATGTTTTCGTTCTCATAACGCAGGCCATAACTGAAAACCAGGTTCGGGCGCAGCCGCCACTCGTCCTGTATGAAAAACCCCATGTAAGTGTTCGTCTGGGTTGACTCTGACTGAAAATTTTGTCGGAAGCGGCTGGGGGCGTTCAGGAGAAAATCGCCCACACTGGAAAAACTAAACGTGCCGGAGATATCCGAAAGGTCGATAAAGGTGGAGCGAATGTACTGCACGTCGGCGCCGAATTTCAGCGAATGATCGCCGTGCACCAACGAAAGTATGTCCTGAACCTGCGCCCGCGATTCGCGGCGATCGGTCGCGCCCGAAGTTGACGAACCGGCGATCAACGTGCCCGAGCGTTGATCGGGATCAGATGAAGGCAGCGGGTCGTCGAGCGTAATCAGCACCACCGGTCTCCGTCCGCCGCTTGCCGACACTGCCGGCGTCAGACGCGAAAACTGAACGCGCATTTGATTCACCAGCGTCGGTGAAAATACGTAGTTGTCGGTATATGAAAGCGCGTCGGTGTTTCGCGTTTTACCGAGCAGCGCTTCCGCGAGACGATTGCCGCCGCCAAACTGTCGCAGGTTATTTTGCCGACCCATCTGGTAAAGCACCGAGCCATTGTGCAGATCGCTGAACTTGTGATCTATGCGCGTCGTGAAAGTGTGATTGGTGGAAGGCGTGCTGAGGCCTTCAAAAAATGGAGCGATCTCTGCCGCCGCAACTCCTGTCGAAGTGTCTTCAAGTCGTCGCCTGTCGAGCGCGGTTGGCGCAGGAATGGGGAAGAGCGGGTTCTGTAGGACGGGAACAAGCGTGTCTACGGTCGCCGAGTCGAGAATCGTATCGTATTCATAAGAGGTAAAGAAGAAGGTGCGTTTCCGTCCATCGTACAACGGAAGCCTGACCGGGCCGCTCAGGGTAAAGCCCGGATCGTGTTCTTCGAGGGGGAGGCGCGGCAGTCCGAGAGCTTTGTTTCTGGGCGTGTTGGCGTTGAGGATGTCGTTCCGAAAGAAGTAGAAGAGGCGTCCGCGATAATTGTTTGAGCCACCGCGCGTGCGGATGTTGATGCGCCCGCCGCTGGCTCGACCGTACTCCGCCGAAAATTGGTTCGTAATAATCTGCACTTCCTGCACGGCTTCAATCGAAGGCTGAAAGCGCTCGCGCGCGGCGCGGTCGTCGTTGTTGTCCAGGCCGTCAATCGTGATGTTGTTCGAGTAGGCAGGGCCGCCCGCGAGAGCAAACGTCCCGGCTTCTTCGGGCGTCGTGGCGTTACTGGTGTTGCGGTCTTCGGCCAGATCGCGCGTCGAGAGCGGCTCTTCGGTGACACCGCCGAGCGTGAAGATGAGATCGAGCGGCGAGCGCGTGGAATTGGGCAAGTCTTCCACTTCTTCCGTCGTCACCGTCCCGCCGACGACCGTGCGCGTTGTATCAACCGCAGGCGCTTCCGCCTCGTTGACGACGATCTGCTCGGCTGTCACGTCGGCAGGCCGCAGGGTAAAGTCCAGTTGGACATTCTGTCCCGCGACTGTCGCCAGATTCGTTTTCTCTTCCGTGGCAAAGCCCGCCACCTCCACGCGCACGGTGTACTCGCCCGGCTCAAGCTCTATGATCCGGTAGCGCCCATCGTCGTTGGCATCAACGCTGCGCTCGGCATTGGTTTTGACGAGGATGGCCGTCACCGTCGCGCCCGGAATGATCGCGCCGTTCTGGTCTGTGACGCGCCCGGTGATGGTCACGTCGTCCAGGTCTTGAGCATACGTCGCAGACGGCATGAGCAGCGTCGCCGCCATGGCGACGAATGCCAGCGACAAAACCGAGAGACGCGCTCCCATTACACGAAGGTGCGAGGGCTTGCGATTCATAAAAATTTATCTCAGAACTTGGTAACGTTTAGCGGGAGACCGGGAAACCGTCACAATCCTTGCCAGTTCAAAACCGGAGTTTGAATGAACGATTGTAACGGAGACAGCGGGCGAACTTTAGCATCCTGCGCGGATTGGGCACAAGGCGGGTCAGAGCAGGGAATTTACCTGCGTGAAACCGAGCGACGGCGCAGACGAAGCGCGGCAGCATGTGAAGCCGGAATGAGCGCGCCAGCTTCGGGCGGCGGCGGCGCATCCGTAAAATTCGCGAACTCCTGAGTGTGCGTTTGCAGGTATTCAAAGAAACGCTCGAACTCGCGATGCATCGCATCCATCTTCTCGCGCATATTGAGGATGATCTCAACGCCCGCCAGGTTCACGCCCAGATCGCGCGTCAAAGATAGGATGACTTCGAGACGTTCAAGATCGGTGTCCGTGTAAAGCCGCGTGTTCCCTTCCGAGCGCGAAGGCTTCAACAATCCCTCACGCTCGTAGAGACGAAGAGTCTGTGGGTGAATCTCATATTGATCCGCCACCGCGCTGATCGTGTATGTGCGAGCTTTACGTTTCATACGAAAAGCAGAATTCAGGAGTCAGAATCCAGAAGCCAGAATGATAAGGCTGAGAACCGCTTTTGTTTTTATTCTGTCTCCTGACTTCTGTGTTCTGTCTCCTGTTTTATTCCAGTCCCATCGTCACGCGCGGGTTCTCGGAATTGAGCTGCGCGTAACGTTTCAAGAGTTCTTTGGTCTCTTCCGAAATGACGTTGGGCAGCGTGACCTGCACTTCGACAAACTGGTCTCCGCGCAGTTGAGGGTTTCTCAAACTCGGCGCGCCGCGTTCGCGTAGTCGAAATTTTTGGCCGGACTGCGTGCCGGGCGGAATTCTCAGTTGCGCTTTGCCTTCAACTGTCGGGACTTCGATCTTCGCCCCCAACGCCGCTTCCGGCACGGTCAGCGGCACGGTCACGTAGATGTTGTCGCCCTTGCGCGTGAAATATTTGTGCCGCCCGACGTTGGTGATGATGTAGAGATCGCCGGGAGGCGCACCCAAGCGCCCGCCTTCGCCTTTGCCCGCGATCCGCACGCGTGAGCCCGTGTCAACGCCTGCCGGAATCCGTATCTTGACCGTCTCTATTTTCGGCAAAAGACCGCTGCCTTTGCAGAGCGAGCAGGGCTGACGACGCTTGCCCACGCCCGCGCAATCAGGACACTCCTGCGAGAATTTAAGCCGCCCGCCCGCGCGCTGCACCTGGCCTGAGCCTTTGCATGTCGAACAGGTAACAACCGGGCCCCCTGTGTCGCCCGCCCCGTTGCAGCGCGTGCACTGTTCAGAACGATTGACGGTGATATTGGTCGTCATGCCTGTGATGGCTTCCTCAAACGAAAGCGCCAGGGGCATCTCAATGTCCGCGCCGCGCTTCGGTTGAGGGCGCGGCGGCTCGCTCGTCTGTTTTGAAGCTGACCCGCCAAAGAGGTCTGCGAAAATGTCTCGGAAACTTGAGCCGCTGCCAGTGCTACTGCTGCCCGATGCACCGGCAGCGCCCCAGTCAAAACCCTCAAAGTCGAAGCCTGGAGTGGCACGGCTTCCAGCGCCGGGTGTCGCGCCGCGCGCTGCGGCTTCGGCCAGATTGTCCGAGTATTGGCCGAAGCGATCATAGACCTTACGCTTCTTCGCATCGGAGAGCACGTCGTGCGCCTCCGTGATGAGCTTGAAACGATCTTCGGCAGACTTATCGCCCGGATTCACATCCGGGTGGTGCTTGCGCGCAAGCCTACGATAAGCCTTCTTGATCTCCTCCGGCTTCGCGTCGCGCTTAATGCCCAGAACCTTGTAGTAATCTTCTTTAGCCATGAAACAGTTTGCAGTAGGCAGTGGGCAGTGGGCAGTAAAAGCGGTTTTGCATTTGCTGCCCACTGCCCACTGCCTACTGCCTACTTTTCTTACTTGTTCTCGTCCACGTCAACATATTCGGCGTCAATGACGTTGTCGTCGCCGCCGCCGCTCTGCGTGGTTGAGCCGGAGGACGCGCCTGCGGCTGAAGCCTGCTCGTCTGCGCCTGCATCAGTTGGCGAACTGCTCTGCTGCTGGTAAAGCGCTTCGGCAATCTTATGCGAAGCGGTTTGCAGGGTGTTGAAAGCTTCGTTCATGCGCTCCACGCCGCCTTCTTCGGTTGCCTTCTTCGCGTCGGCCAGAGCTGTCTCGATTTCCGTGGCAGCCGCAGCATCCACCTTCTCGCGGTTCTCGCTGAAGGTCTTCTCGACCTGATAGGTCAGAGAATCCAGACGATTGCGCGCTTCGATCTCTTCGCGCTTGCGCTGGTCATCAGCCGAGTGCGATTCGGCATCGCGCATCATCCGGTCAATCTCGTCCTTTGAGAGACCGCTTGATGCCGTGATCGTAATCTTCTGCTCGCGCCCGGTGCCCATGTCTTTGGCCGAGACGTTGACGATGCCGTTAGCGTCAATGTCGAAGGTGACTTCAACCTGCGGCATGCCGCGCGGCGCGGGCGGAATCCCGATGAGATGAAACTTACCCAACGTGCGATTATCGCCCGCCATCGGACGCTCGCCCTGAAGCACGTGGACTTCGACCGACGTTTGATTGTCCGAAGCCGTCGAGAAGACTTCAGACTTTCTCGTTGGGATCGTCGTGTTGCGCTCGATCAGTTTGGTAAAGACGCCGCCGAGCGTTTCAATGCCTAAGCTCAAAGGCGTCACGTCGAGCAGCAGGATGTCCGTCTTCTCGCCCGAAAGCACGCCCGCCTGCACGGCAGCGCCGACGGCTACGACTTCATCCGGGTTGACAGACTTGTTCGGCTCTTTCCCGAAAATGCCTTTGACTATCTCCTGAACTTTCGGGATGCGGGTGGAGCCGCCCACCAGCACAACCTCGTCAACCTTCTTCGCGTCAATCCCGGCATCCTTGATCGCCTGCTCGACAGGGTTTTTAAGCCGCTGCAAGATGGGGTCAATCAACTGCTCGAATTTCGCGCGCGTCAATTTCATCACCAGGTGCTTAGGGCCTGACGCGTCCGCCGTGATAAAGGGCAGGTTAATCTCCGTCTCCATCGCGCTTGATAATTCAATCTTGGCTTTCTCCGCCGCTTCCTTCAGGCGCTGCAAGGCCATCTTGTCGTTCGACAGATCAATGCCCTGATCCTTCTTGAACTCTTCCGTAATCCACTCCATCAGGCGCTCGTCAATGTCGTCGCCGCCCAGATGCGTGTCGCCATTGGTGGATTTCACTTCGACGACGCCTTCGCCGACTTCCAGGATAGAGATGTCGAACGTGCCGCCGCCGAAGTCGAAGACGGCGATGGTTTCATCCTTCTTCTTGTCCAGCCCGTAGGCGAGCGCCGCAGCCGTCGGCTCGTTGACGATACGCATCACTTCCAGACCGGCGATGCGGCCAGCGTCTTTCGTCGCCTGGCGCTGCGCGTCGTTGAAGTAAGCGGGAACGGTGATGACCGCTTTATCAACCTTCTGGCCGAGATAATCTTCGGCAGACTGCTTCATCTTTTGCAGGATCATCGCCGAAATCTCCGGCGGGCTATGTTCCTTGCCGCCCGCCACGATGCGAACGTCGCTGCCAGCAGCCTTCACCTCATACGGCACCTGCTTTTTCTCTTCGCTGACTTCACCGAAGCTACGCCCCATGAAACGTTTGATCGAATAGACCGTGTTTTCAGGATTGGTCACGGCCTGGCGCTTGGCGACCTGTCCGACGAGACGATTGCCGTCCTTCGTGAAGGCGACGACCGAAGGGGTGGTTCGCCCGCCTTCGGAGTTGGTGATAACGGTCGGTTCACCGCCTTCCATCACGGCCACAACGGAGTTGGTCGTCCCCAAATCAATTCCAATAATCTTGCTCATTGCTCTCTTCTCCCACTATTGATTGGCCGCCCTCCCCCTCTGGGGAAACGGCCCTTAGACATAGCGCCCGCCGCTTACTTTGACTCGCCGCCGGACACTTCTTACCGTCACGGCTTCCACTAGAATTACGGGTTGAACGCCTCGTTAATATAATATGTGAGTCCCTCTTTGTCAAGTTTTAATTCGGCTGGATCGCTAGCTTTTGATAGGAGGTTAACTGTTGAAATGTTGCAGGTTAAAGTGAATTCGGCGTGGGCGGGAAGAGTGTTCATCTTCGTGGGAGCGAGATATTTATAGCTATCAATCTCCCGCCGCGCGAGCGGCGTCGTGAATTTAGCCCGGCGTTTCAACGCCGGGAATACCCACCAGCGCCTCATACGTCGCGTCAGCGACGGTTGAATTGCCACGCAACTAGAGTTCAACCGTCGCTGACGCGACGCACAGGCTCATCCCCATCATGTTCCCGTGCGTTGAAACGCACGGCTAAATTCAGGCAGCCGCTCGCGCGGCGCAACGGACGCGCATTCTTCTATTTAACTTGATGTATAGGGCGGCGGCTACTCGCCGTTCTGCCGCCGCTCTTCGTTGAGCAGGCGGGAGGCGAAAAAGATGTAATGGACGCCGGAAAGGACTGTAAAGCCAAAGACGGTTGTGTAGACGGTGGGAAGATACCCGCTCAAGCCGGGAAAGCTCGCGGCGATGAGAATGGCGGCGATGGCCAGAATCTGCACGGTCGTGTTGATCTTGCCCAGCCAGGAAGGGCGAAAGCGCCGGAATCCGGTCACGATGTTGATGGCCGCCGCGCCGACGACGATGAAGATGTCGCGGCTGATGACGACCACCGTCACCCAGAAAGGGATGGGGAAGTGGCGCGGCAGCGGATGCGGGGCGATTGCCGGAACTGAGAGAACAATAAACGAAGTCACGAGCAGGAGCTTGTCGGCAATGGGGTCTAGAATCGTTCCCAGTTGAGAGCCTTGATTCAGACGGCGCGCGAGCAGTCCGTCGAGGCCGTCCGTAATTCCTGCGAGAACGAAGACGCCGAGCGCCCAGGCGAATTTCCGGGAGAAGAGCAGTGAAACGAACACCGGAATCAGCGCCATGCGAAACATGGTCAGCAGGTTTGGCACCGTGACGATTCGTGAGGACACGGGTGAGTTTGCGATTTTTGATTTTTGATTTTCGATTGGCGCGGGCTGAGGTTTTATCTTCGTCATTTCAAATCTCAGATGACAAAATCGAAAATCAAAAATTAGAATCAGCGGGGTATCAAAAGTCGCGCATTATAGTGACCATCCAAGGACTAGCGCAAGCTCTAGTGATAAGCCGTTGACGTGACGGTCGCGGAATTATTGCTTCTGTCCGGGTCGGGCGTCGGCGATTCAATCGTCACGGTATTGTTGATGACAGTGCCTTCAGTCAGCGAGTCGTTTACTGTGGCGACGATAGTGATACTAGCCTGTGCGTTGTTTGCCAATGAGGGCAGCATGACTGTGTGATTGTTGGCCGTGCCCGCGCAGACGCCGCCGTTGGTCGCCGCACATGAAACGAAAGTGAGCGAGTCCGGCAAATTGTCCGTCACCTTCACGTTGTGAACCGTATCCGGCCCTTTGTTGGTGACGGTGGTGATGTAGGTGATGTTCTGGCCGACCGTGACCGGGTCGGGTGTCGCGCCCTGCTGAACCAGCAGATTGCCCGATTGCGCCATCGGCCAGACGATGGGCACTAGAAACATCACGACGGCGAAGACGGCGATGGTCAGAATCGAGCCGACTTTGACGAAATCTAAGAAACGATAATGTCCGGGCGTGAAGATCAGCACGCAGGCAGGCTCAAGCGGCGTCAGAAACGAGCAGGACGCGGCATACGTGACCATCACGGCAAACGTGCGTGGATTGAGACCGAGACTGATGGCGGTCTTGACGGCGATGGGGACGACGACGAGCGCCGCCGCCTGATTCGACATCGGTTGCGTCAGCGCAACCGTTAAAACGAAGAAGCCCGCGAGCACGGCCATGCCCCCATAGCCGCCAACGAACTGCACGATCAAATCCGCCAGATACTTATCCGCGCCCGACTTCTCCAGCGCCGTCCCGAAACTAATCATGCCCGCAATCAACACAATCAGCCGCCACTCGATGAGATTGTAAATCTCCTGCGTGCGGATGGCGCGCGTGACCAGCAAGATCAGGACGCCGAGCAGGACGGCCACAGCGAGGGGCACTTGCGGCGGGTGCGTGATTGAGAAAAAGAGGAAGACACCGAAGGCCAGCAGCGCCCAGCGACGCTTGCTGGCACGCCCGCGCCGCTCCGACACGTCTTCCAGCAATAGCAGGTTGCCGTCCGACGCCAGGCGTTCGACCTGCTCGCGTTTGCCCTGCACGAGCAGCACGTCGCCGAAACGCAAAGGCAGCGTGCTGATCTTCGAAAGCAGCGCGACGCCATGACGATTAATCGCCAGCACGGTCAACTGAAAACGCTGGCGAAAGTGCAGCCCCTTGAGCGTGCGTCCATTGAAATCCGAGCCGCGCAAAACGGTCGCTTCAAACAATTCCACGTCGCCGGATTCGAGAACCTGGTCGCTGAGCTTAAAATCAGCTTTGATTTCAATGCCGGTCTCATTCTTGACGCGCAGGATGTCTTCAATCCGCCCCTGCACCAGCAGGAGGTCTTCCGCTTCTATTCTTTCTGTCGGGCTCGGCGCGATACGTCCCTGCTTGCCGCGCAGGATACCGACCACCGTCAGGTCAAGCTCGTCGCCGAGGTTTGCTTCGGAGAGCGTTCTTCCCACCAGCGGTGAATCCGGCAAGACTATTACTTCCGACATGTATTCGCGGATGTGATATTGCTCGGTGAGGGAATCGGCTGCGCCGCGACGCGGCAAGAGGCGCAAGCCCAACAGCAGCATGTAGAGCAACCCGACGGCGACAATCGCCGCTCCGACCGATGTCAGCTCGAACATCGAGAATGGCTGCATCCCGTAACGCTGGATTGCGCCGCTCACGGCCAGGTTGGTCGAAGTCCCGATGAGCGTGCATGTCCCGCCGAGGATCGCGCCAAAGGCGAGCGGCATCATCAGCTTCGACGGCGGGACACGCGCCCGCGCGCACATCCCCAGGACGACTGGCACGAACATGGCGGTGGTCGTCGTATTCTTCAGCACGGCGGCTGATGCTGCGGCGACGATCATCACCAGCACCGTCAAATTAAACTCGCGGCCTCCGGCAAACCTGTGCAGGCGGCGTCCGACGACATCAACCACGCCCGTCTTGACCAAGCCCCCGGTCAGGATGAAGAGGCCGGAAATCGTAATCACGATATCGTTGCCAAACCCCGCGAACGCCTCTCCCGCCGTCAACACGCCCGTGACAACGAGCGCGATGACGAGCAGAATGGTGACAATGTCAATCGGGATGCGCTCGGTCGCAAAGAGCGCGACGGCGACGAAAAGCAAGATAATGACAATCGCAACGGGACTCATCAATAGTCTCTGCTATAATCCGGTTCACAGTTTTCAGTTTTCAGTTTTCAGCAGACAGCCTGAAGCTGAAAACTGAAAACTAAAAACTGAAAACTGACCGGGGGTGATTTTGATGGGAGAGCATTGCATTCTTGTGATCGAAGATCAAGAGGATTTAGCTGAACTTTACGAAGCGACGCTCAAAAAAGCGGGCTATAAAGTCCGCAACGCTTTTACCGGCGAAGAGGGAATCGCGGAATTTCAGGCGAGCGGCGCTGACGTGGTTTTGCTGGACATGACGCTGCCGGAGATGCACGGCACACAGGTTCTGCGAGAGATTCGAGACATCAACGCCAGCGTGCCCGTCATCGTCATCTCGGCGGAAGCGAGCGATCAACTGCGCGAGCAGTGCGAGCGGCTCGGCGTTCAGGATTATCTGGCAAAGCCGGTCAACTATGATGCGATGCTGACGGCGGTTCAACTCGCGCTTGAAACTCCGCCGGAAGAGGCCGAACTCATCACCCTGCGCCTCCCGTCGCTCATCGTCCAGCAACTCAATGAGATTGACTCGAATCTTGAGCGCGCCATTACGCAACTGGTCGAGGAGCGAGACGCGAAAGCGAATAAAGCGCGGGGATGAGAGAGCAGTGGTCAGTGGTCAATGGTCAGTGGCCAGTGAAGACAAAAGGCAGTAGAGACGCGTCATGTCTTTACTGCCTTCTTTCTTTTAACTGACTACCGACCACTGCTAATTGAACAGCGAGCGCTCGACGACAGTGGAGGCTTTTTTCGTCCCGCGTTTTTTTGACTTATCGCCCTGCGGCGAACCCGGATGATGCGCCAGATGCTCGGCATTCAATCCAAGCTCGCGCAAAGTAGCGGCAAATTTGGGCGCGCCGTGCATCGTGATGATTCGCTGTGCGCCCGAAGCGCGCGCCAGATGCACCAACTCATCGAAGTCCGCATGATCGGATAGCGGCAGCACCAAATCCACACCTTTGTACATGTAGGGCGCGCTTTTATGGAGCGCCCAGCCGGTCAGCATAATCACGTAGCGCCGCTCGATATTGGTAATCATCGGCTGCTTGCGGCAGCCCGGCGGCGTAATCAGCACGCGACCGCGCAAGTGCTCCCGGTCATACTTTTCATACGCCCCGGAAAACTTCACGCCCAGCTCGCGGTAAATCTCCGCAACGTTCCAGACAGAGCCGTGCAGCGTGACGCGATAATCTCGCCTGAGCAGCAGTTCAAGCGCCTCCTGCCCTTTGCCGAGCGCATAAGCCAGCACGACCGGCACGCGATCATCTGAAAGCGCGCGGTCAACCGCCGCATAAAGACGCGCGAACGTCGCCACATCGGGCGGGAAGCGATAGAGCGGATCGCCAAACGTTGATTCCATCACGAGCGTGTCGCAGGGGACGATGACGGCATCCTCTGCCGCGACGTTTGGCCGGAGCTTGATGTCGCCCGTATACACGAGCCGTTCGCCGTCCGCTTCGACCAGCACTTGCGCCGAACCCAGGCAATGTCCCGCCGGAAAAAAGGTCAAAGCGAAGCGTCCGTAATCGCGCCGCTCGCCGTAGGAGAGCGTCTCCATTTCCGCCTCACCGCGACGATGGCGAAAGATGCGCGCCGTCTCCGGCGTGGCGATGATCGAACGGTGCTCGGCGATGTGATCCGAGTGGCCGTGCGAGATGACGCAACGCTCACGCGGCCCGTCAGCGTCGAGCCACAAATCCAGGTCAGGCAGGTAAAGCCCTTCGCGATATTCAACTCTTAACAAAAATTCAGCCCTCCGGCACGGAAGCTCAATGAAGCGCGTTTACAAAATACGCTCCATTTGAGCTTGCCGCCCCCCCTCAAGGTTAGCTATCTTCGGGAGATTGTTTTCCGCAGAAGAATTATATTACACGCGCCGGAAAGCGCGCTAACGAGGAAAGTGATGAATCCAGGCGACGAGCATGACAGACAGGCAAGCGCACCTGTTGAAGCCCCGGCAGTCGCGACCGTCCCGCGCTGGCGCGCAGTCCGTCGCCTCTGGCGCGCAGAGACATTTTACGTGATCGCGCTCGGCGCGTTCGCCGTCCTTGCCGTCTTCGCCTACCTCGATCCTTACTTCGGCTGGGATTTGAAAATTTCGAGCGCCTTCAATTGGAAGACGTTTACGCCGCCCGGTCTGCTTGAGTTGATGCGCTTCGTTTCGGTCTTCGGCAACAGTTGGACGCCTTACGCGCTGACTGTTCTGATGGCGGTTGTCTTTCTCGCGTTTCGCAGGCGCAGCGAAGCCGCCGGGCTGGTCTTGAGCGTGTTGGGTAGCGCGCTCATCAACACAACGCTCAAACTGGTCATTTCTCGCCCGCGCCCTTCAGTGTCTGCTCTCGTTCCCGTTTACCGCGATACTGCGACGCAGAGCTTTCCCTCAGGCCATGTCACTTTTTACGTGTGCTTTTTCGGCTTCCTCTTCTTCGTCGCTTACACGCTTTTGCGGCGCGGCACATTCGCGCGCTGGCTGGCGCTCGCCATCACGGGCTCGCTCGTTCTGCTCGTCGGACTCTCGCGCATTTACCTCGGCGCACACTGGCCTTCAGACACACTCGGCGCGTACCTCTGGAGCGGCGTCTGGCTGATGTTCTCTCTGGAGATGTATCGTCGCTGGAAAGAGCGCAGGACATTACACGGGGAGGAGAAAGCACAAAGCAGTTAGCAGTCGGCAGTGGGCAGTTGGCAGTAAAGAGATAGAAGCGATATGCAGCGTTGTGTCTTTGCTTTTAACTGCCCACTGCCCACTGCCGACTGCCTACTGCTTTTTAATTTCCGGCCTGAGATTCATGTTGCGGATCAACCGATGCAGGTAGTTCGGATGAACGCCTAAGAGCCTCGCCGCTTCCGTGTAATTGCCCCCGGCCTGTTCGACGGCTTTGAGAATCAATTGCTTCTTCGCCTCAGTCACGGCGTCATGATAGTTCGCCACAACGCCTGTTGTGGGTGTCGCTGTTTCGAGCGCGGCTTCCGGCAAATCTTCCGGCAGGATGACCTCGGTCGTGCCCAGCACAACGGCGCGCTCGATGGCGTTTTCCAGTTCGCGCACGTTGCCCGGCCAATCGTAGCTCGTGAGGCGTACACGCGCTTCGCTGGAAATTCCTTTCACTCTGCGATTGCACTTATCGCTGTACTTCTGGACAAAATAGCTCGCCAGGAGCGAAATATCTTCGCGACGCTCCCTGAGCGGCGGCATGGAAAGCGCGACGACGTTGAGCCGGTAGTAAAGGTCTTGACGAAAGCTTCCCTGGCGAATCGCTTCTTCGAGGTCTTTGTTGGTCGCGGCGATGAGGCGTATGTCAACTTTGAGAGTGCGCGTGCCGCCGACGCGCTCAAACTCGCGCTCCTGAAGCACGCGCAGGAGTTTGGCTTGAAGAAGCTGCGGCATCTCGCCCACTTCGTCCAGAAACAGCGTGCCCCCGTCCGCTACTTCGAGCTTTCCTTTCTTCTGCACGACAGCTCCCGTGAACGCACCCTTTTCGTGGCCGAATAATTCGCTTTCCAGCAAGGTCTCTGTTAGCGCCGCGCAGTTGACAGCGATGAAGGGCTTATTCTTGCGCGGGCTGTTCAGGTGAATGGCACGGGCGGCCAGTTCTTTGCCCGTGCCGCTCTCGCCCCAGATTAGAACGGTCGAGACGGTTGGGGCGACGCGGGCGATGAACTGGTAAACGTCGCGCATCCGCTGGCTCTCGCCGATCATGTTGTGCTCGACCTGTATGTCTTCCTGAAGACGTTGGTTCTCGCTTTCCAGCCATTCCACATGCCGCGCATTCTCAAGCGCGACCGCCGCAATGCCAGCGATGGCTGTCACCAACTGCATCTGATCTTTATCAAAGCGCGTCAAAGGGTCAGACGCGTAAAGATAAATCACGCCCAAAGGCTTATCGAACAGCATGAGCGGCACGCAGAGCACGGCTTGAATTCTTGAAGAGATCAAGCTTTCGGCTTCGTTGAAAGCCTCGCTATCCTGCACTTCATTGCTCAAAATCGAGATGCCCTCATTCAGCACGCGACGTGTGATCGTGCGACTGACGCGCACCGTCCGATCAGTCCCCGATTGGCGATCCAAGCCGAAGATGGAAGAGAACTCTTCTACCTGACCGTCCTCGACGAGCAGAATAGCCCCGCAATCGGCGGGCACGACCTCGAAGATCAATTCGAGGAGTTGCCGTTGAAGAGCTTCCAACCCGCGCACGGAATTAATCGTCGTGCTGATTTTCATGAGCGCGCTCAAGTCGCGCGCCATCAGGTGAAAGGCGTCCGTGATGCGTAACTGGAGCGTGTTCGCGCCCGTAATAATCTTGCTCTCGTCGAGCAGCACGGTGCTTGAACTGGAAGGAATATCGCCCTCGCGCCGCAGGAAGGAGAAGGTGTAGTCGCCTATCCGCACGCGGTCGCCGTGTTCGAGGAAGCGCTCCTTGACCGGCACGTCGTTGACGAACGTCCCGTTGAGGCTTTCGAGATCGTTGATCTTGAATAGCTCGCCAACGCGTTTGACGATGCAGTGGCGGCGCGAGACCGAAGGGTCGCTCAGGCAAATCAGGTTGGCCGATTCACGCCCGATAGAAGTCTCATCTTCAACAAGCGTGAACGTCTTGCCCTTCAAAGGCCCGGCGATGGCTGCGAGTCTGGGGTACATGCTCTTGTTCTCTTTAGCATATTTACCTTGATGAAGGGTAGAGCAAAGCGATCATCACCGGGGCGCGAAACCTGAGAAATGCACAACCTGAAATTTACAGTTCGGAATTTGATTTCCACCCTCCAACCTAACTTTACAGATAGCCGCTCTATCCGTTCGGATAGAGTTTGACCGCCTGCGGCGCGAGAGCAGTCAAACCGTGCTTTTCCTCTCATCGAAGCTCATCTCATTTTCGATCAAGCAGTTCAGGTGAACGACTGTTGGTCGCAAGTCGTCCTGCTGAGGCGTGGCACGCCGATAGCAATGCAGGTGTGGCACGAAGATGGAAGTTCCCCCTATAGGTGGGAGCAAGGTGGGTCGGAACTAAATTGATAAGGCCAGGGCAGGCGGTCAGAAAGAGACCAGTATGAGCCCCGCCAGTTTGAAATTAAAGGATCGCCGCAAACAGATGCGCGACCGATGCCCGGAACGGGCAAGAAGGAGAGAAGTGAAAAAGCAAGCCCTCAGAGCCGTCACCATGTTGGTTTCAATCATTGCCCTGGCATTTGCGACAGCCGTTGTGTCCAGCGCACAGGCGCGCGTCAAGAAAATCAAAGCCGACATCCCGTTTGATTTCGTCGTCGGCGACAAGACGCTCGCGGCTGGCCAATATCTGGTCGGTCAAATCACGACCAACTCGGATGCGGGAATCTTGATTCGTAACAGCGAGGGCGGCCAGAACGCGATTCGCTTGACGAACACCGTTGCTGCCAGCGCCACGAAGCGGAAAAACGTGCTGACCTTCCGTCACTATGGCAACACGTACTTTCTCGCGCAGGTCTGGCTGGCAGGCTCAGCCGAGGGACGCGAAGTGCTCAAATCAAAGGCGGAGCGTTCAGTCGAACGTGAGCTGGCAAGGAATTCGTCCCGTAGTAATCTGGCACAGAACTCCAAAGCAGAAGTCGTGACGATCATCGCTGAAATCGAATAACTCGACTGACCCACGCGATAGCAAGTTCCCTCTTGCACTTGGTAGAGAGAAGCCTGACCGGCAACCCGAACGTCCCCCGGGTTGCCGGTTTGGTTTTTGGGACAGTGAAGAGAATAGACAGGATTAACAAGGTGGACAGGATGGAAAAAGCAACAGCAAGATTCATTCTTCCTGCCTCCTCTGCTTAATCTTGATAATCCTGTTAATCCTGTCTATTTCTTCCGTCACCCTGTTTAGTTCAAAGTCTCGCTCTTCATCCAGGCCGTCCACCACAGGGCGCGCAGCATCTCGACTCCGGCGACCAGCCGATCAACGGCGAAACGCTTATTCTCAGGCGCAGTCGTCTGCGCGTCGAACTTCGCCTGCTTGTCCAGTTGATAGAGACGCTCGACCAGGCTGTTGCTGTTTCTGAGATAAGCAAGGATTTCGGCGCGCGGGTTTTCGATAAGGCGCGGCTGCGCGTTGATTAAAGGCAACAGGTCACCGATGACGATGTGCGATTGAACGTATTCGCTCTCGAAGCGACCGTGAAATTTATTGTCGGTGGTGTAGCCGTTCGGGTTCGGGGTGTTCTTGTCCCAGCCGTTGTAATGGATGGTCGCGTGGTGCGGGTTCGCGCCGTCGCTCACGTAGTGGCCGAGGACGCCGCCGTCGTTAAGAATGCGCTGCTCGACCCACTTGCGCGTCTTGTTGTCGTGAGCATTTCTCCAGAGGTGAAACTCTGTGCGCAGGCGCTCAAAGAGTTCCAGGATGCGAAAGGGCAGGATTCCGGCCTTCTCAGGCTCTTTCACCCCGGCCTGATAAAGCGCGACGAGGTAAGCGTAGCGATCTTCCGCTTCGAGCGCCGCCGCCGGAACCATTTCAAGGTCAAGGAAGTGATCGTAAGAAAACGCCTCATTCATCTCCAGCATTGTTTTGGAGCGCCAGCGGTCAGGCTCTGGATTGAGATATTCAAGCTGATCTACTTCTTTGCGGAAAAAGCCCGGCATCGCTTTCGGCAAACGTGTTGCCGCGGCACGGCCTGAAAGTTTATGCCCGTGCTCGCCCCAGGCGAGAGTTCGTTGGGGGTGAATCAAAGAGACGGATAAAAGCAGTAAGCTGATGAATGCTGCGACGGAAACTCTTATTTTCGGGTTCATATTATTCTCCGAGAAGCGCGTCAACCAAACAGCCGCGTTAGCGGCGGCCTGATTGTAGCCCGGCCTTTTAAGGCCGGGATGGTGCGAGTCAATTGGGATGGCGTCCTAGTCAGCGACGATTGAATGACTATAACTCAAACGTCGCTGACTAGGACGCCTAACTAAAATGCTCGTTGTTCCCCAGCCTTTCAAGGCTGGGCTAAATTCAAGCGCCGCTCGCGCGGCAGATTAAGGCAATCTCTTAAAATTATTATTGGATGTAAACTTCAACAGCGATGACACCGGGCTGGACAAAACCTTCGTAAACTTTCCTGAAGCGAGCACGCACCTCTTTCATCTTCTCTTCGTTCTCGAAATAGGTGCGCCCGCGCTGTAAGATGATGTAAGTCTCACGAGAAGCGTCCGCGAGTTTGAAACTCGCGTCGGAAAGCACGCGCGATTGAATGTCCGTGCGGCCAAACTTTTCGAGATAGTATCCAACCACGCCCGGCGTTTCGTGGACGATGGTTGCTCCCTGCGGCGCAGTCCGGCAGACAAACTCTATCGCTTCGCGCAGTCCATCGTCGTAAAACTCATCGTGCGGGAAGAAGTAGCCGACACGACCGCCGCCGAGCGCATTGGTGTACGCGGCATAGTGCGGGCGATTGGCATAAGCCGTCCACGCAGGCCACGCAATGAAGACGAGGAGCGCAATTGCTCCGATGAATTGAACGGCGCGCTCACCGTTCGCGGCTTTGAAAAGCGCGGCGACCCGGCGCACGAGAAACACTATCCCGACCGCCGCGATCATGTACACGAAAGGCATCAAAGAGAGCGTATAGCGCAGCCACTTTCCACCGATCAACGAGTAAGGCACAATCCACAGCAGAAACATCAGGAGCAGAAACGCATAGCCCGGATGCCGCCAACGCCTGACGCATTCGACAAGACCGACCAGAAAAGCAACGAGCACCGGCAGCGGGACTTTAATCAACAGAAACAGCGCGTAGAAATAGATGGGCGTTCCCCAGAACGGCGTGCCCGCCATCGTGTTTTTGTAAATCTGGTCGCCCATCAAATAACCCGTGTGAGACAGGAGTTGACCGCTCGTATAAGCGTCCAGGTATGCCCAGGTCTGCGGCAACAGCACCGCCGGATTCGCCAGCAGAAAGACACCGGCAGCAATCAGGTAGAAGTAGAGCGGCGTTTTCCCGGCAGGCTCTTTCGGCTCGCGTTCCCGCACACTGTAATAGTGGTGATAGAGCATGTTCAGGCCGAAGTAGTGCGGGAAATACTTCGAGGCCAGCATCAATCCCCAGGACGCGCCGCTCAAGATATAGTTGCATCGTTTCACCTTCGTCTCGCGCCCGCTCGCCTGTTTGGCGCGCATATAAAAGTAGAAACCGAAGAGCATGAAAAAGACGAGCAGCGTGTCTTCCTTGGCGATGCGGTTATAGGTGATGGCGTTGATGCCAAAAGCCCAGAGCGCGGCGGCCAGTAGCCCCGTCCAGCGGTCAAAGAAAGCTGCTGTCAGGAGAAAGAGCGGGATGGCGGTCAGCGCGCCGAAGATGATGTTGGGAAACCGAAAGGCCGTCTCGTCGCTGATCTGAACGCTCGCACGCGCATTCCAGGCGTGCTGCACTTTGACGGAGACGAACATCAGCGCCTTCATCAGCATCGGATGCTCGGCATTCGGACGGATGTCACCCTGCTCGTAAGCGCGCACGGCGTTCAGCTTGTTGATCTCGTCTTCCGCGAATCCTATCGCGCCAACGCCGCTGAAGCGCAAGCCAAAGCCCAGCAAACAGAGCGCGGCGAGCGCCAGAACGACGCCGCGCTCGCGAGCCTGTGCTGTCCCGCGCAGGCTCACTTTAGGAGAAGCGATTGCTTCTCCCCCGACCGAATCTATTTCAACAGAACTAGACAAGAAATACCTTTGCCAAAGATTGAAACCCGCTCTAACCTGATTCGCTCACATGCACGACGGGTGCGCCCATCTCTTCCGCCATGACCTCTTGAGTTTCCTCCGCGACCGCTTGCGTTGACAATCCACGCCGGACAAGGAAGGCCACTCCGAGCGCAGTCCAGCAAATGACGCGCGCCTTACGGATGATCGCCAGTGTAGTCCCGGCTGTGACACCGAATTTTAAAACCTTCGTGACCCAGCTCGATCCTGCCTCATCCACACCCGCGCGCAACGGCACGAACTTGAAAACTACGTTGATGATGCGGTTGACGGATTCGAGCACGTAAGCCGCCATGAACGTCACCTGCACATCGCTGATGAAAGAAAGCGTAACGAACACTTCCAGCACGCCCGCTAAGTGGAAGCAGGCTTCCAACCCCATGATGAGCGCGCAGCGTGCCTTGTTGCGCGAGTAGAAATTATAGACCGTGTCCTCGACCGCGCTCGTCGTCTCGCGCTGCTTCTCTTTTAAGAAACGCTGCCCGAAGCGGTTCTTTCGCAACCGCTCGAACGCGGCTGAAAGAAACCTCCATCTGAGATGATAGACGGTGAAGCCGAAGAGGATGATCGCACAGACGACGCCGAGCGAAATCAGGCTCATCAATCGAAGCCCCGGCGTCAGTGGAAAGCTTAGAAGCAGCGCCACGATGCCGGACAGGATGAAGAGCGCGACCGACAAACTGTAGAAAAGGTTCTGAACAGCCAGGGCTGAGACCGCGACGACGAGCGGCACGCGGTCGCGCACCAGCGCAGCTTTGGTCGGCTCGCTGGCGACGATCCCAAGCGGCGTCAAATTCCCCATCGCATCGCCAACGATATAAGCGCGGAAAGCGTCGCGGAAACGAAGGCGCTCCTCGCCCGTGAAGCAGAGCGTCCACCCTAATGTGCGAACGATATACCGGATGCTGGAAATCAGGAGCACGAGCAGAAAGCCCGCGCCGAGTTTTTTGATTCCACTGGTAATCTCGCCCGCGCCTGCTTTCCACACGAAATAGGCGAAGAGCAAAAGGCCGGAAAGCGCAAAGATGATTCCGATAAGCTTTGATCTTGTGGACGGCTTTGGTGTGTTAGTGCTGTGATTCATTCAATAGCGTCTCGAAGCGCGTGCTTGTTAGTTAATCTCGCCCGCGCCTATTCCAGAAAGCGAGAAGCAGCAAGATACGGTATAAGGAAGGCAAAAGGCAAAAGTAAAAAGGTAATAGGAAGGCTGAAACCACGTTTAAATCAAAAGCGGTTCTCCGCCTCCCTTTTGCCTTTTGCCTTTTTACTTTTGCCTTCTTTAGTTTGCTTTCCACAGGTTGACCTGAGGCGCGCGTCTGAGCGATGCTAAAGGGTCAACCCAAGCCGGAAAATTTAGATGAGCTAGACCTAAAGATGAGCCAGACGATTGAACAGCAAACAGCGCGTCCTCTGACGACGCTGTCCGAAGAAGAAGAGATGTTCAGGGCGAGCGTGCGCGAGTTTGCGACGGGTGAACTCCGCCCCCGTGTCGAAGAAATGGACGAACAAGGGAAACTAGACCCGGCGCTCGTCAGGCAATGCTTCGAGCTGGGCTTGATGGGCATCGAGACGCCTGAGGAATACGGCGGCGCGGGCGCTTCCTTTTTCACGGCGATTATCGGCGTCGAAGAACTCTCGCGCGTTGACGCTTCCGTAGGTGTCTTCGTTGACGTGCAGAACACGCTCGTCAATAACGCGCTGATTCGCTGGGGAAACGTGGAGCAGAAGAAAAAGTATCTCTCGCAACTGGCAACGGAGAGTGTCGGCGCTTACGCCCTGAGCGAAGCAGGCTCTGGCTCAGACGCTTTCGCTCTCTCCACGCGCGCTGTCGAGAGCGGCGATCATTACATTTTGAATGGCCGCAAGCTCTGGATCACGAACGGGCTGGAGGCGGAAATCTTCATCGTCTTCGCCAACGCTAACCCGGAGGCGGGCTATCGCGGCATCACCGCTTTCATCGTCGAGAAAAATTTCGACGGCTTCTCAGTCGGCAAGAAAGAGAACAAGCTCGGCATCCGCGCCTCTTCGACCACAGAGATTATTCTGGAAGACTGCCGCGTGCCGAAAGAGAACGTGCTCGGTGAAGTAGGCCGTGGATATAAAGTCTCAATCGAGACTCTGAACGAGGGTCGCATCGGCATCGGCGCGCAGATGATCGGAATTGCGCGCGGGGCGTTGGAGGCCGCGCTTGCGTACACCACAGAACGCCAGCAGTTCGGTAAGTCCGTCAACGAATTTCAAGGCGTGCAGTTTCAGCTTGCAGAGATGGCGACGGAGCTTGAAGCGGCACGCCTGATGGTCTATAACGCAGCACGACTGAAAGATGCCGGGAAACCTTTCGTCAAAGAAGCGGCGATGGCGAAGCTCTACTCTTCGCGCGCAGCGGAACGGATTAGCTCCAAAGCTATCGAACTGTACGGCGGCTACGGCTTCGTCAAAGACTATCCGGTCGAGAAATTCTGGCGCGATTCCAAAATCGGCGCTATCTACGAAGGCACTTCAAATATGCAGTTACAGACAATTGCCAAGCTCATCATCGGGAGATAAGAGGTAAATTCTGATGGCCAACACAAAGAGAAGCACTCTGATTAAGAGAGCAGTCAAGGACAAGCCACAAGAGGAGACAGAGACATTAAGAAAGCCGGTAGGTGATCCTTTAACAGTTCAGGAAGAAATCGCAGAAGATAAGCTGGAGCAAATGCTGTTAGAGGCGGGGCTTTTGAGTGAGATTCCGCCGCCGATTACGGATTTCACCAGTTATCGAAAGCGCAAGCCAATAAAGGTCAGGGGCAAACCCGTATCCGAAACGATAATTGAGGAGCGCAGATAGCAATGCCCGTCTACTTCTTCGATAGCAGCGCAATCGTCAAGCGTTATGTGAAGGAAACGGGCACAGAATGGATTATCAAGCTCACTGATCCGGCAAAGCTGAATAGAATTTATATTGCGAGTATTACGGGCGTGGAAGTGGTTTCGGCAATTTCGCGGCGTGCCCGCAATGGCGATATCTCAAAGGCGGAGACATTTGATGCAACAGACCAATTCACACTTGATTTTTATAGTCAGTATCGCGTCCTTGAAATAACATACACGTTGATTAACGAAGCCATGGTACTGGCAATTCGTTTCCCCTTGCGTGGCTACGATGCTGTACAGTTGGCTGCTGCATTAGCGATAAATGAACGCCGTCTTCTCCTGTCGCTCCCTAGTCTGACGCTCATCTCCGCTGATGATGCGCTGAATGCGGCGGCGATTAGTGAAGGGCTCACGGTTAATAATCCAAATGAACTTTAGTTGATGTAAGATTATGGCTTCATCGCGGATTGAGACATTCAAGCAGATGCTTGAGAGTGACCCCGAAAACAGCCTGGTGCGTTTCGGGTTGGCGAATGAGTATTTGAAAGAAGAGCGGTATGAAGAGGCCATCACGGCGCTTAATGATTATTTGCAGCGCGCGGATGATGAGGGCGCGGCTTTCGGGATGCTGGCGCGTGCGCTTGAGCGTGTGGGCAGGCGCAAAGAGGCGCGTGAGGCTTTCGAGCGCGGGATTGAAGCGGCCAGGTTGCACGGGCATCCTTCGATGGCCGAAGATTACCGGATGACGCTTGAGACGGATTACGAAGACTCTTGAATTGGTGGCCTACTATGAAGACCGACACCAAAATATTAAAACTCGTCAGGAGAACAGAGGCGATGGGAAGCGCACAGGCGACCGCAGCGCGCGCGGGCGAGGGAATTGACCGCGCGCAGATGATCGGCATGTATCGCACGATGTATCTGTCGCGCCGGATTGACGACAAAGAGATTCAACTCAAGAATCAGAACAAAATCTTCTTTCAGATCAGCGGCGCAGGCCACGAAGCCATACTCGTCGCCGCTGGGATGGCCATGAAGCCCGGCTACGATTGGTTCTATCCTTACTACCGCGACCGTGCTCTTTGCCTGCAACTCGGCATGACGCCCCTTGAACAACTGCTCTCGGCTGTGGCCGCAGCCGAAGACCCGAACTCGCACGGTCGGCAGATGCCTTCGCACTGGGGACACAAACAACTCAACATCGTCTCGCAGTCTTCGCCGACGGGCACACAGTTTCTGCAAGCCGTCGGATGCGCCGAAGCAAGTCTCCGCGCCTCGTTGCTGGACGAAATCAAAGACAAAGTGACGGGCTTCAAAGGCGACGAGGTCGTTTATGTTTCGGCGGGCGACGGCACGACAAGCGAGGGCGAATTCTGGGAAGCGCTCAATACGGCCTGCAATCTCAAACTCCCCGTCGTCTTTTTAATCGAAGACAACGGCTACGCCATCAGCGTGCCGGTCGAAGTGCAGACCGCGGGCGGCGATGTCTCCAAACTCGTCGAAGGGTTTCCGAATCTCTACATCCAAAGGTGTGACGGCACAGACCCTGTTGAATCTCTCGAAACGATGCAGCGCGCCGTAGACTTTTGCCGTGAGCGCAGGGGCGCGTCGCTCGTTCACGCCAAGGTAATACGTCCCTACTCGCATTCGCTCTCCGACGACGAAAAGCTCTATCGCCCGGACGAAGAGAGGACGACGGATGCCGAGCGCGACCCCATCAAACGCTTCGGCGCGCTCCTGGTCGAAGACGGCCACGTGACGCAGGATGAATTGCAGCGGATTAAAGACGAAGTTGACGGCGAAGTCCAGGAAGCGGCTGACCGCGCGCTTAGAGCCGAGCAGCCCACGCCCGAAACGGCGACGCTCTTTGTCTATTCACCCGACGTTGATCCGACCTCGAAAGAGTTTGATACGGAAGACGAGGCGCAGGAACTTTCCGGCAATGCGGGGACGATGGTTGATCTCATCAATCGCTGCCTGCACGAAGAGATGGCGCGTGACCCGCGCATCCTTGTCTTCGGCGAAGACGTGGCCGATTGTTCGCGCGAAGAGAATCTGGACAAGGTGAAAGGCAAAGGCGGCGTCTTTAAAGTGACAGCGAATTTGCAGCGTAAGTTTGGCGGCGCGCGTGTTTTCAATTCTCCGCTCGCGGAAGCCAATATCGTCGGGCGCGCTATCGGGATGGCGACACGCGGCCTCAAACCCGTCGTCGAGATTCAGTTCTTCGATTACATCTGGCCTGCCTTTCATCAGATTCGCAATGAGCTGGCGCTGATGCGCTGGCGCTCAGGCAATGAGTTCAAATGTCCTGTGGTGATGCGCGTGCCCGTCGGTGGCTATTTGAAAGGCGGCGCGGTCTATCACTCGCAATCAGGTTCGACCATCTTCACGAGCACGCCGGGCTTGCGCGTCGTTTATCCTGCGACCGCGCTTGATGCCAACGGACTGCTGCGGACAGCCATTCGCTCTGACGACCCCGTGCTCTTTCTAGAACACAAGCATCTTTATCGCCAGGCGTACAATAAATCGCAGTATCCGCCGGATGGTTTTATGATTCCGTTCGGCAAGGCTAAACGTGTGCGCGAGGGCCAGGACATTTCCATTATCACTTTCGGCGCGCTCGTCCAGCGTTCGCTCGTTGCCGCGAAGCAGGCCGAGCAGCAAGGTACGGGTGTCGAAGTGATAGACCTGCGCACGCTCTCGCCTTATGATTGGGAAACAATCGCCGCCTCTGTGAAGAAGACCGGCAAAGTTATCGTCGCCCATGAAGACTCGCGCTCGTTCGGCTACGGCGCGGAGATCGCGGCGCGCATCTCGGATGAGTTGTTTGAGTACCTGGATGCGCCCGTGCGCCGTGTGGCCGCGCTCGATACCTTCGTGGCTTACGCTCCACAGTTGGAAGACGCCATCCTGCCTCAAGTGGAAGATGTGTTGAAAGCGATTACGGAGCTACAGAAATATTAGAAAGCGCCCTGAGCGAGTCTTTACTCTCAACGGCAAAATGCAATACACCCATGTATCGTATCGTTTCGCCCCGATTTCCCGCCGTTTTGTTTAACTCCTGCTATTTCTCCAATTGTTTTTTTTAACCTGCTGGCATGATGATTGCTGATTTATTCTCGGACAAACATACCCCACAAGACAAAAAATTCCGAGTTTTTCAGGAGGGAGAATAACTCATGAGCAAACGTTTGCTTTGTATCCTGGGAGGAATCGTCCTCTCGCTTGCCACTGCCAGTACGACTCTCGCACAAAACACTCCAACAACCACGACGCAGACCACAGCCGTTCAAAACGCGGACGGAACCTGGACTGTCATCGAGTATCCGGTTGACAAAGAGGTCATCGTCAACCTGACTCCGAACAACATTCCCAATGCGACAGGTCGCGCCACGATTCATCGCATGGCTAACGGGACGATGGTTAATCTGGATGTCTCAGGTTTGACCAACGTGAGCAACCTGAATCTGTATGCGGTTGACCCGCTCAATCGTGTCACCTTGCTCGGCCCCGTCGCGGTCAGCAACGGCACAGGGACTTTCAGCACGACCACACCGCTCGACAAGTTCATGCTCGTGCTTTCCCCCGACGCCAACCTGACGACCTATACGCCGCAAACCAACGTGCTCTTCAGAAGCACCGTGCCGCAGGGCTTCGCGGTTGTGCCGCTGTCGAGCACGGACAAAGATGGCGCAGCGGTCGGCGAAAAAGTCTCTGCCGTTTCAACGGCGGGCGGAACCACCGCTTACACCGCGCCCATGCTCAACATTCCCGGAATGAAGCGTGGCGAGGACTCGATGATTAAGGTCAACTTCACCGGCGCATTGACGGGCGCACGCGCCAACATCAACGTTGAGCCGCGTAAAGACGGCCCGACGATGATTACCGCGCGTTTCCATGAATTGAAGGAAGCACCGGCGGGGCAGGTTTACGTGCTCTGGGCGGTCGGGGCTGACAACCGCTACGTCAAGCTCGGCCAGATCGTCAACACCGGCGGCAGAAACGAGGCTGAGATTAAGTCCGAAACGGCTCTGCGGGATTTCGGCCTCATTGTCACGCTGGAAGACGAAGTGTCAGCGCCGCGCGGCACACTCGTCGGAACGTTCATCCGTTAAGACGCTCACTCGCGATATTCTTAAAAATAAAAGAGGCCGCCCTGAATCCGGGGCGGCCTCTTCTCCTTCCCGTAAAATTCTTGATTTTTCCTCCCGGCAATGTGCTATATTCGGTTTACCGGTTAAGCCAACGGCTGACCCGGCAATCCTGAACCTTAAGCGGCACGAGCTTTTCCGCGCATCCCCGATAAACGGTCAGGAAACTTTGGCGGTCTCACGCGCCAACTCCTCATACACCCAAGAGGACTATCGCTCATTAAAAATCTTCCTCGCTAGGTAGACTTTTTCGCCCATTCAAAGCGAAGGACTGTCGCTATGTTGAAACGCAAGCTTCCCCTATGGCTGGCGCTCGCTCTGCTTTCGGTAATTCCGGCAATCGCGCAAGCCCAGGAAACTCTCCCCGAACTAATTCGCCGCGTTAAGCCTGCGGTCGTCGCCGTCATCACCTACGACTCCAAAATGGAAGTCCAGATGACCGGCAGCGGATTTTTCATCCGCCCCGGACAAGTGTTGACGAACCTGCACGTCATTGACGGAGCGCACCACGCCGAAATCAGAACTCTCGACGGCAAGGGAAAGACTTACGCCGCCGACGGCATTGTCAGCCTCGACGAAGAGGGCGACCTCGCCGTTCTGAGCGTCCCAATGCCCACAGACCGCGCCCGCGCTCTTGAAATTGCAGCGTCTCTGCCCGAAGAAGGCGAACAGGTTTTCGTCATTGGAAATCCGCTCAGGCTCGAAGGCTCTGTCTCCGACGGCATCGTCTCGGCTGTGCGTGAAGTGCCCAATCTCGGAGAGATTATTCAGATTACTGCTCCCATCTCTCACGGCAATTCGGGCAGCCCGCTCTTCAACATGAAAGGTCAGGTCATTGGCGTCATCACGATGAAGGTGACCAACGGGCAGAACATCAACCTCGCGCTCGGCGCATCGCGCCTGCGCGGGCTTCGTCCCGGAAACCTTTTGACATTTGCCGACCTCCCGGCGAGAAACAAGACGGGCGCGCCATCTGAGCTGCTGGCTGAATGGTGGTATCGCAACGGATTGAACTCGCTCTGGCTGGGAAACTATGACAGCGCCCTGGGATACTTCGAGAATGCCGTCAACAAGAATCCCGACCGGGCTGAGGCGTGGATTCAGGTCGGCTACTGTAAGGTCAAACAGGGGAAGAACGGCGATGCCGTCAAGGCCTTCCAGCGTGCCATCCAACTCAGGCCCAACTCATTTGAGGCCTACAACAAGCTCGGCGACGCTTACTACTACGCCGGAAGATTCTACGAAGCCATCGAAGCCTACAAGCAGGCCGCGCGCATCCGCCCCGACATGGCCGAAGCCTACTACAACCTCGGCATGACTTATTTAGAAACAGGCGACCGTGCCTCAGCCATCGTTCAACTTCGCACGCTTCAACCACTCGACACGAAACTCTACGGCAAACTGCTCGGCGAAATTCAAAGGTAAGGCAAAAGGTAAAAGTAAAAAGGCAAAAGGAAGGCGGAAACCAATTTAATAAAAATGGCTTCCGCCTTCCTTTTGCCTTTTACCTTTTTACTTTTACCTTGTCTTATTCTCCCGTCTGGCTTGTGAACACAGACTTGTCTATTCGCTGGGGGTCGCCAATGACGACGAAGCGGATGTTGCGCATGTATTTTTGGGCAACGCGCTGCACGTCAGCCGGTGAGACGGCGCGCAGGTGTGAGAGCATATCGAAGGAACGAAGCCAGCCGCCGCCGATCAATTCATATTCCGCGAGATTTCCCGCCTGAGCCGCGTTTGTCTCCTGGCTGAGATAATAGGTGGTCAGAAATTGTGAGATGACGCCCGTGATGTCCCGCTGGTCAATCGGCTGTGTTTGCAGCCGCTTGATCTCATCAAGCATGACGCGCACCGCCTTGTTCGCATCAACCGCCGTCACGTAAATGCCGCCGACGTTTGCGCCCTGACTGTTCAGGAATGCGTTCGGAGCGTATGAGAGATTACGCTTGACGCGCACCTCCTCGAAGACGCGGTCGCGCAGGATGCTTGAAGCGATCTGCATGGCGTGGATGTCGTCAGCGGTCAGGGCTGGCGCAGTGAACAGACCCTGAATGTAATTGGTCGGCAATCCTCGCTGGGTGACTTCAACTGTCGGAGCGGCAAATGTAAGTTGCGGCACAGGCTCTGAAGCGTAAGTGCCGCGCGGGAGCTTACCGAATGAAGCGGCCACCGATGCGCGCACCTGCGCGGGGTCTAGATCGCCGACGACGACGAGCAGCAGCCTTGAGGTCTGCATCATCTGCTGGTGATATTTGCGCACATCTTCGAGGTTGAGGCGCGCGACCGATTCGGCTGTCCCCTGCGGGCGGTTGAGATACGGATGTCCGGCGTAGGCCACGCGCTCTTGCAGACGTTGAAGATAAGTGTCGGGGTCGTCCGAATCATCCCGCAGTGCGGAGACCTTGCGGCTCTGGACAAGCGCGAAATCCTCTTTCGTGAAGGCGGGTCTGAGCGCTACGTCCGTGAAGATTTCCCACGAGCGGTCAAAGTTGGCGCGCGTGGAGGTCAAAGACAAAACTGAATAGTCGTAGTTTTCGCTTGCGTTGAGAACCGTGCCCATGCGCGAGAGTTCCGTGCGCAGGCGCTCACGCGGAAAGCTCAAACTCGCTTCCGTCGCAACGTCGAGCATCAGGGATTCGATTCCGGCATTCTCCGCCGTGATGTTGCGCGAGCCGCCGCGCAGGAAGAGTCCGGCGGCGACCGTCTGACTGCCTGCGCGGCGTTTGACGAGCACCTTCATGCCATTGACATCAAACTCCGTGACGAGCGAGGCAGCCCGGCGCTCAGCATTAGATTGCTCGGCATCGGCTGGCGGAGCTTGCTTCGACGCCTGCTCCGCCTGCGTGACCTTCGGCTTCTCAACATTTTGCGCCGACACGCCGCCCGCGCCAAAAGCGAACACCGCAATTAAGAGAATAGAGAAAAGTGAACGCACAAAATCAGAACCGGAGTCTGCACGCTTTTCACTGCCAACTGCCAACTGCTTACTGCCTACTGTTTTTCTCATTGCCCGATTAACTCCTCCGGTTTCAACTGAATTTGCTGCTGTGCCTCTTCAGAAATCAGGGCGAGTCCGACGTGCGGCTTGCCCTGAATGTAAGTCGTGATGTAGCGGCTGATGTCGGCGCGCGTCGTCCGGCGCAGGTTCTGGAGATAGCCGCGAAAATACTCAAGTCCCGTGGAAGACCACCAGAACGACAGCGTGTGCGCGTATTCGCTCAGCTTCTCGCGCGAGTAAAGATCGTCGGCTTCGAGCAGGGCTTTGGCGCTTTCAAGCTGCTCGTCCGTGAAATAGTCTTTGTCGTTAAAATGCGCGACTTCCGCATAGATGGCGCGCAGCGCAGCGCGTGCCTTGTCCGGCGTGGTCTGCGCGATAATCTGGATCGGGCCGACGTTACGCTGTGTCAGGTAACCGATGGTGACGCCGTTGACCAGTCCCGTATCAACGAGCGCGCGTTGGAAACGAGAGTTGGGCTGCGTCAGGATGAAAGAGAAAACATCAGCCGCGTAAGTGCCGGGATTGTCTTTGCCGATAGATGGCCCGTGCCAGCCGATATTGATGAGGACGTTCTGGACGGGCTGCTTGACGACTGCGCCCTCGCTCTTGAGAAGCGGCGGGTGCTCGACCATTGGATATTTAATGAACGGGTCTTCGGCTTTCGGCCAGTCTCCGTAAAACTCCTGCGCCATCTTGAAAATCTCTTCGGGCTGCACGTCGCCCGTCACGACGAGCGCCGAATTGTTCGGCACGTAATAGCGCGACTGAATCAATCGCATCATGTCGGTCGTGGCGGTTGAGACGGTCTGGCGGTTGCCGAGCGGATTCTTGCGGCTCGGATACTTGTAAAAGAGCCGGTTAGTCATCTCCAGATTAAGATAGTAAAACGGGTTGGACTCATTGCGATCAATCTCGCCGATGACGACTTCGCGTTCACGCTCAAACTCACCTTTGTCAAAAAGCGGATAGCGGATCGCGTCGCGCATAAAGTTCATGGCCGTGCGCAGGTTCGGGCTGGTCGTCGTGAAGTAATAGTTGACGACCTCTTCGCGCGTCGTGCCGTTATAGGCGATGCCTAGCTGCCCGATTCTTTGCAGGTATTCCTCCGCATTGGCAATCGCGCGGTTGGCCTTGAAGAACATGTGCTCGTAAAGATGCGAGAGGCCGTTTAATTCAGGCGGCTCGGTGTAAGAGCCGTTTCGGGCGGCCATCTCGATTGTCACGAGCGGGACGGAATGGTCTTCCAGCACGATGATTTCAAGACCGTTCGGCAAGACGCGATTGACGAGCTGCGCCTGCGGCATTGGCGCAGGCTTAGCGGCAGTCGCCTTCGACGAAGCGCGCGGCGCAGTTTGCGGCACAGCAGCCCTTGCAGGCAGCGCGCCCAGGGGCGCAAGAAGCGACCAGAGAAGTGCGAAAATCAAGAGATTGCGTTTCAAGAAAAGCTCCGTTCGTTGATTTGAAGAATTAGATTCACTTTACCATAAACACTAAGGTCGGGCTTTGCCCCGATGCCTGATAGAACGATACCGGGCAGTTCGATGTTGCAGAAAGCTGTGGGGATGTCAGCCCGCGTAAGACTCGTCCTGCTCAATTTTCGAGAGCACCCAGTCGAATTCCCCGCTCGTCACCTTGCCGTGGCAATACTCACAGATACCCGTCACGTTTATTTTTAGCGGCGCGCCGCAATTCGGGCAGTTGAGGTCTGCGCGAGCGTGCGCTGGCTTAGCGTTGCGGTTGCGAATAAACGTCCAGTATTCGCTCCAGCGTCGCATTTTCTTATTCGAGCCGCTGACGATCTTGCCCTGTTTGTCCACAGTGTAATCTTGTCCTTCGGCCCAGATGCGCATCGTGACGGAGTGGTAGAAGGCATCCTCCTTAATCTTGACGGGCAGCATCCGTGTGATACGGAAGTTATCGAGCGCGTTTCTCAAGCCCTGTCGCTTGTAAGCCTCGATCCAGTATTGATGCATCTGGAAAATGTTGTCCGTTTCGTGCGGGCGGGCGCGCTCCCATGCAAGCGACGACCATGCCAGTTGCAGCTCGTTGAAGATAAGCGAGACGCGATTCTCGAAATCGAGCCAACGAAACGTTGGATTGTTCTGCTGGAAGTGCGCGCTGACGTTCTGGAAATTGGGCTGAATGACGGACTGGTAATCCGTCCCGACTTCCGGCACATTCGAGGTCAGGAGCGGCCCGCGCGCTTCACGGCTCAAGAGGGCGATTGAGCGGACGAACCATTGAAACTCGCCGCTCTCGATGCGCGCCCCGCAGAAAGCGCACGCGCCCGTCGTGTCTTTCATCAGGGCTGCGCCGCAACGCGGACAGTGCAACGCTGTCGCTTGCGCTGGCGTCGGCGACAGCACCTCGCGCTTGCGCTCCATGACCCAGCGCTCGCGCACGTAGTAGGTCATCTCCTTTGGCTTCTGCCCGTCGCCTCCGACAATCTCCGTGTAGTTCGTCTCAAATTCGACGCTAATCATCACGACGGGCGAGGTCAGACCCTGCACGCCCGCGACCTGCATCGAGCCGATGATAACGCCGACGACCCGTTGCAGGTGCGGCGGGTTGCGCTCAATCAAAGCGCCGCGTGCGGCCTCGCTCAAGTATGGCGAAAGCTCGTCGAGTTTTCCGAGCCCGCGCGCGTCCTGCGCCCGGCTGTAAAGCGCGTAGCAGAAGTCCGTGAAAGTGATTTCAGAAAAATTCGGGTCGAATTTGCGGAGCTGGTTGAATTCCTGCGTGAAGCTCCTGTGCGCCGGTGTGACGACCGAGTCCGCCGAGCAGACCGAAGGCGGCGTCTTATCTTTCTTGAGATAGACGTAGAGGATGACGCTGATAATGATGATGTCGAGCGGAATGCCGATGGCCGGATACTCGAAGGTGAGCAGGATCAGCCGGAAGAGTATCCAGATGATGAAGCCCGCACCCTCGCCGCTCCCGCCGCCACCACGACTTCCGCCACCGTAAGATTGCCCACCGCCAACGCGCGCCAGTGTCTCCGGCGCGAAGAATGCGAAGGCCAGAAGCACGACCGAAATCACGCCTGCGAAGACGAGGATGCGAGGGAAAAGCTTTGCGCGGCGTGGATGATTCATTTGAGATCGAAGCGCGGCATGTCCGGCAGTTCGTTCGGATTCTCACCAGTTGGTGGTAGGTATTTAGCGAGCAGCGCGCCAAGCTCTTGAATCCTTTGCCGCAGGGTTTCGAGTTGCGGGATGCGCCCGGCGCGGTGCAACTCGTACACGCGCTCGTTCCATTCCAGAGGAGGCGCAGCCTTGAGCACGCCCCTATCGGCAATCAACTCCAGCCGCCGCTCAAGCAGCGAGAGATAGATGAGCACGCCCATCTCTGCATCAGTGTTGGCAATCCCGGCCTCGTAAAACATCGCCGCCGCGCCCTCGCGCACCACTTCAGCGCGATATTCCTTCGTCGTCAACAGCCGCCGCAACGCGCTGCTGCGCGAGCAGACGTAAGCCCCGAGCGCGAAGAGGAGCACCACGTCAATGGCGACCCAGTAATGCTGAAACTCGAACGGCGCGAAGAGCAGGAAGAGAAGCCCAAGGAACGCCAGGATTGCACCACAGAGGTAATCCGCATGACGATAATTGCCTGAGCGTGCGCGCACCGCGATTACAATCTCTGCATCCGTCTGCGCCTCGATTTCACGGACGCAATCGGCCAACTCATCACATGCGGATTGATTAAACCGGGGGCGGGGCATAAAGGAGTGGCGACGGCCTCTTTTCAGAAGTTAAAATGGAACTGGCACAGCAGGCGCTATCTTGACATGACACGCTCGCAAGCGACAAGCGGAGAGGGGAGCGAGTAGTGGGACAGTTCAGAGTACAAGCTTTAGCTTGCGCCTTGTCAAACGCGCAACCTAAAGGTTGGACTCTATACACTGCCTTCAATTTGACCCACTACCGGGGAGCGTGTTGCGTGTTTGTGGCAATGGTGCTGAAAGCGATATTAAGCCGCAAGATGCGTGATAATATCACTCACAAGCGTGTTATGCCGCACATTGCGGCTTAATCAGTAGTTAGGTGTCTATTGGTATTAATCGGGGAGTTTGTTAAAGTAAGATAGTGCTTGCATCACAGAGGATAAATGCACATGGACACATTACAACAAGAAAAAAAAGAAGCTGTTGACCGGCTTGTGATTAAGTATAACGACATTGAAGCATTCTTGGCGAAATTAGCCTCACGCGCTAAGTTGCTTGAACTCATGGTTCTTATTTTATCGGTTCTTACCTCTGGCAGTTTATGGTTGTTACTTTCCAAAAAGATTCCCGAAACTACGCTTTGGTTTGGTGCGGTGGCTAGTACCATAGTATCAGGAATTACCCTGTACATAAAAGGTTCCGGCTTGAATCGAACCAGAGTCAAAGCATTGTCGTTGTATCAAGACTTCGGACAATTTCTTGCCGAGGTGCGTGACGCTGAATCTCTTCATGAAATCGGATATTGGTCTAAAACTAAAATGTTTGATAGTAGAATAGCAGACCTCCGTTATGGACGGCAGGACGACACCTAACAACCCATCTGAGGGTGACGAGTCAAGCAGAACTTCACACTCACACCGGATTCTGCGCCGCATAGTTGAGTAAGGAAGAGCCTTTCTTTCGCAACCCTTCCAGATATTTCACTTCATCGTAAGCAGTCCTGGTCTGCCAACATTTGTAGATGATTCTGATCCATTTGAAAGCCAACGCACGCACTGCCGCCTGATGGCTTTTGCCACGCGCACGCTGTTCGTCATAATAAACTCTTGCCCAGAATGAATGTCTCACCGACTCGCCCGCGTACTCATGAAAGCTCTGGCGCAGGAACTTCGGACAGAAGTAGCGCCACCTGACACGACAACTCTTCCCGCTGCGCTCAATCACAGGAGCGATGCCGGAGAGTTGCGCCAACTCGTCGGCTGACTGCCACCGCCCCCTGTCCGAACCCAGCGCCACCGTCAGCCTCGCGGCGTAGTTCCCGGCCAGCACCCGGCAATGACTGCATGAGCGCGAAGTCTTCGTTGACGGCGCATAAGGCTGCGATCTCCGAGTCGAACTCTTTGATGGCGGAGAGCGTCGTCTTCATTTGCGTCGCGAGCGCTCTCATCATCACTACCGAAGAGGCGATCACGGCCCGGTCGGTCACCAGCGGCACGGCCTCTTTGATCGCCTCCATGCGCTTCTCGATGGCCTCACGTCTGACCGAGTTGTGAGAGCGCAAGAAGCCAATGAGCGTCCCACGCCTGACCCGCCGCAGCGCGTCCAGCGAAGGCCATCTGAGCAGGAAGTCGCAGACCAGAGTGGTGCGGATGTCTGGAAACCACTCCAGAATCTGCGGAAAATAGCACTTCAAGAGCGAGGTCATCCGATTGCTAATACGGGTGCGATCATCAACCAGGCGGCGACGATGCTCCACCAGATAGCGCAGCGTGCGCGTCTGCTCCGAGTCCGGGTGCCAGGCGCGCAGATGGTCGCGGTGGTGCGTGAGCAGTTCGGCGAGGTAGGCGGCGTCCGTTGGGTCATCTTTGTGGTGCGACGGCGAGAAGGCTTTGCGGTAACGAGCAAGAGTGGACGGGTTGACGGGGTAGAGAGTCAGAAAGTCGTACTTCATCAAGGCATAGATAAGTGGGCCTCTGGACTGCTCCAGGCAAACGGCGAGTTGGCGTCCGCCGAAGCGCGATCTCAGAGCTGTCGCCCACTCGTCAATGGTCTTTGGCGAATGGCCGAGGAGAGAAGCCTCACGCCCGCCTGTCATCGGGTCGAGGAGGCAGATGTCGTGCTTGCGATCAGCCCAGTCAATGCCGATGAGCGCGGCGTAATCAGCCATCAGAGTCCTCCACCGAAGAGAGTCGAGTCTGGTTCGGAGAACATGCTTGGCATTAGCTCTGCGAAATAGTTATAGTGAGCCGCTCGGCGCGCATCATCTGAGAGTTCGTTGTCGAGCTAAAGCGCGGGGCTGGCGTGCGAACAGGTTGTTAGAGGCGTCTGCAAGCGCCTTTCATTCAAGATTCGTCACGCCCGCCCGGCATGATCTTTCCTCGCTCCAACTTTAATCAATCAGAGACGAAGAATGAACCTCGTCAACCTATAACTCATTCAACCCGACCGCTCGATAGCATTCCTTATCTCTTCGCACACACTCTTAAAACGTAGCGACTGCCGCCCGCGCTCTCTGTTGGAGAGCCGCACGGTAGGGCGCAGCCTCGCGCGCCCAAAGGTTTGGCGAGAAGGTGGCGCGCCGTCTGTTTGTGCCGTGGAGATCGTTTTCGACGCGCATCGAGTAGGCGCGGCGCGTGCGTGGGACGTAGAGCACCATGCGATAATCCGAAGCGTGGCCTTTGGCGTTCGTGCCCGTGCAGAGCACTTCTTCGTAGCCATCGCCGTCAATGTCGCGGCTCTCGGTCGTCCAATTAGCGCCGGTAAAATTGTGCGCGTCGAGAGGCGTGCGCGCTATTATGCGGTAGCGTCCTCCGCGCGACTCCATCACAAACAGGTGCGTTGTACCCTTGCTTTGTTCCTCATGGATGGCGACGACGGCCTGATTCTGTCTGCGATCCGTCTTCACCACATGGATGTCGCCAACCTGCCCGTGCGAAACGGAACTAACGAGCTGGCGCGCATCGTCGAGCGAGAGCGATTGCGAAACTGTGACCTTCGGCGCGGCAGAGAACGAAGAATCTAGAGAGGCTGTCGGTGCGGGCGTTCCCGCTGTCGCTCCTCCGATTGCCGCTGTGGCCGGGCTGGTCTGTGCGCCTCGTCCCCAGGCTAAAAATGTCAGGCCGAGCACAGCAATCAGCGCCAGCGGGGTGACGGCACGATAGAAGGTGCTGCGTCCGGTATTGACCGCTGCGAGCGTTGACGAGAAAGGCTGCGTGTCGGACATGTCGCGCGGCGGGCGGGCGACGCTTTTTTCCAGAAGCTTCTGCGCTGCCCTGGCATTTGGCGGGCGATCATCCGGGCGCTTGGCCAGAAGTGTGTGGACGGCCACGACCAGCGCGCGCGGAACGTCGGGGCGCAGCTTAGGGAGCGGCGGCGGCGCGGCTGTCGCCTGTTTGACGAGCACGGCGGAAGCCAGCGGGTCTGTGAAAGGAGGTCTGCCTGTGAGCATTTCATAGAGCAGCACGCCGAGACTGTAGAGATCGGAGCGCGCGCCGATACGCTGTCCCAAACATTGTTCGGGCGACATGTAACGCGGTGTGCCGACGATGACGCCTGAGCCGGTCGTGGCGTGCGTGTGCGTGGCATCAACGGACGTTGCCAGAACTTTCGCGACACCGAAATCGAGCACACAGACGCCCCGCTCGTTGAGCATGATGTTCGATGGCTTCAAGTCCCGGTGGACGATGCCCAGATTGTGCGCTTCGGTCAGCACGTCGCAGATGTCCGAGGCGATGCGGACGGCGCGTTCGGGTGTGAATGGGCCTTCGCGCTCCAGGATTTCCGACAGCGTATGGCCTTCGACAAATTCCATGATGATGAAGTGACGACCGTCGGGCAGATTGCCCGCGTCGAAGATCATCGCGGCGTGCGGGTGACGAAGCTTCGCCATCGTCCGCGCCTCGCGCATGAAGCGGTCGGCCACGTCGGGGTCGGAGGCAAATTCAGGTTTGATAATCTTGACGGCGACGGGGCGCTCAAGGCCCAGGTGTGTGGCACGGTAGACAGTGCCCATGCCGCCTGTGCCGATTTCACATTCGATGCGGAATCGCCCGGCGATAATTTGGGGGACATCCATAGTGACCCTCTTTCGGGGGTTAAGAGGTCGCTCGACCGTGTATTACTAGAGGGGAGACTAAGGCGCTCAAGTCGGGCGGCGCTTGGTTTATTGATTTGCTGAAAACCCGTGCGATACGGGAGAGAGGCGCGCTCGGCCAAATCAGAGACCGGGCGAGTGCGTAGTCTAGCATTTTTACGCAAACAGGGGAAGAAAAACAGTGGGCAGTAGGCAGTGGGCAGTGAAAAGCAAAAGCTCAACGCTTACCGTCGCTCAGTTCTTACTGCCAACTGCCCACTGCCTACTGCCAACTACCTGATAGTTATTTCAAGCGTATAGGTGGCGTTGCCGCGTGTTCCGCCGACGACGATGACGTAGTCGCCGTTGCGGGGCAGTTCGCCCGTCCAGTCCATCGTTTCCTGTGCGCCGTCTAAAGTCCGGCTGCTGCCCAGGCGGTGAATGTCGAAGACGGCATTGTCTTCGAGCGAAGTGATGTGAACGGTCAGCGTCTGTCCACGATTGGCGCGCAGGATGTAGCGGTCTTGCGTGCCGCGCACGACCGCGTCCTTGATGATCGTCGTCGTGCGCCCGCGCGCAAAGCGGACGCGGCGTGTCCGGTCTCTCTGCGCCGGAACACTGATGGCTGTCACAAGCAAAAGCGCCGCGACGACGAGCGCGCGAAACTTTGTCAGACTAACTGTGTGCATCTGTAGTTTCCCTTCCTCGATTAGTCGGCGATGAATGAAGTGCCTGTCACCTTGTATCCGGTTGAGTCGCTGCCCTCCACGACCATCATCAGCCCGCCGCCTTCGTAGGAGTAGCCGCAGAGATAACCCTCGCCCTGTTTGTCGCAGCCTTGAAACTGCAATCCTTCAGGGCCACCCTCACTGTAGAGACTAGTGATGGCTTCATTCGTGGCAAACTTTGCGGCGGTGGTGCGATCCTTGGTTTTCCAGGCGTTGAAAAGTCCTTGAGCCGCGTCTTCCGGCTTGGAAACCTTGCTGCCGGAGCTGGCGGCCTCAGCCGGGGATTTTGTGGCTTCGGCGGTCGCCTTCGGGCTGGCAGTTGTCGTGGTCGTGGTCGTGCTTGTCGTATTGCTCGCTGTAGCGCCGGTGTTATTCGTATTGCTGCTTTTGCTGCAACCTGCGAGCAACGCACAGGCGGACAGAAAAATGAGAAGCTTTGCAAATTTCATTGAGCAGACTCCTTTTGAAAATTTGGGCTGCGATTTCCAACTCACAGCCGATTGAGATTTGAAGGAAGACCCGGCAGTAGCAATTGTGCGAAGCACGTCCGAGGCCAGCCCCTGGTTTGTTCAGATGTTTGAGACGATATTCCGAAATCAGTCGCCGCGTCAACAATAATCACTTGCTGGCCTGACTTGAAACTGACGAGATTGGGACGAGGAAGAGACTGAGATTAAAGAATATAGACAGGATTAACAAGATGGACAGGATAAGAGAAGAAGCATCAAGCAATCTTTATCTGCCTTCTCTGCTTAATCTTGATGATCCTGTTAATCCTGTCTATTCTTTCCGTCGCTTGATTTAGTAGTAAGTCTTCAAATCTTTTTCGCCGGTGATGAGCCAGCGGCTACCGATTTTCTCAAACCAGAATCTGTTCAATCCTGAGCCGGCATATCTCTTCTCGGCGTTTCTGAATTCAAAAGTTTTATCGAACGTGGCGACGGCTTTTTGACCTGATGTATCAACTTCGATCTGAAGATTGGTAATCTGCACGTCGAAGGTGGAATAGGCGCTGAACGCGCGGGCGACATTGGCGCGCACCCGACTCTCGCTGACGTTGCTGGCATTGTAGTAAGTATGCAGCACGTTGGCGTAGTAACTCATGTGGGCATCAACATCCGGGTTGACCATCGTCTGTCGCCATCCGTTCAAGGCGTTCGCGACTTCGCGGCGCGCTGTGGAGGTGTCTGTGGTCGGCGTCGGCGTCGGCTGAGGCGTCGGGGTGGACATCGGTGTGGTGTAAGGTGTGGGAGTCGAACCGATACCGGGCTGGTCGTTCATGTTGCCGCCAGTTGGAGTAGTGCTGACTATTACTTCGGTGTTCGCATTGCTGTCGCGCGACAAATTTGTTCCCGTATTACCTCCGTTGAGATTGCCGCCACCATTTTTATCTTTCAAGAGCAGCCACGCCCCGACTCCGCCTAAACCCAGCAGCAGGATCGTGGCGACGACGGTGAGCACGACGACCGATGAAGTGTTGCGGGACTTCCGCGCGGGGGCTGCTAAATCCTGAAATTCATCTCTGGTGCGCCGCGTCTCCTGCCGTATGGTCGTCGGAGGTTTTTGTGCGCGCATCGTCGGCCCAAGCGCCGGGTCGAGGAGAATCTCTGTGGGGGGCGGCTCATTTGCATCAAGGGTGAGCGTCTCCTCGAGGCTAGCCATTGAAACGCTTTTGAGCGGCGCACCGTCCTCCAGGCAGAAGTTCAGTGTGTCATCCGTGTAGCTGCGCTGGCATGTGGGGCAACGTTTCATGATTATTCGCTGACGTTCGGAATCCAGAACAGTTGCTTGCCGGAGATGACGGGGCGAAGGCCACGCGCAGGCAAATCTTTCTCTTCCAACCCCAGGTAAGTGAAATGCGGCAGATCGCTCTTAACGGTTTGAAACCAACCGTGCCGGGCGAGAATGCGGCGCACGCGCTCGTCAGCGAATTGCTCCACATCAAGCGCCAGCATCGCCAGGTGCTGCGATGTTCCGGGCGCGGCGATGGAGTAGAGAATAGATTTGGAGAAATCTTTGCTGAAAAAGATGCCACCCTTTTCCAGCTCCAACACCTCGCGCACCTGCTCGTTGAGCGGCAACTGTCGCAAGCGCGTGACCTGCTCTTTAGAGAGTCGTCCGAGTCTGCTCCAGTAGTTAAGCGCGGGCAGAAAGCGCGTGTTCCACAAGCGCAAGGTGTCTTCGTAGCTCCGGCGCGCGGCCTCTTCTCCGCCGCGCGGCGTGATGTCGAGTTTCAGTTGTCTGGCTTCTTCTCGCGCCGCCAGCAGGGCGCTCATCGCTGCGGGTTGCAACTCAATCCGGTCGCCCCCGATGACGGCGGTGGTGAAGTCGGCATCAGCTTGAAAGTCAGAGACCTCCACCTCGCTCTTGAAGACACAGACGGGCGGCAGAGCAACGTTGCTCGCAGCCAAAAACATCGCGCCGTAATCTTCGAGCACACGGCGGGCGACCGGGTCGCTGGTGTCGCAAACCGTTTCCAGTTTCAGCTTGCGCGCACGCAGCGCCTTCTTCAGCTCGGTGTAGAAAGAGATCGGAGCAGCGCTCTCTTTCTTCTCAACATTCGTCTCGGTCATCTTTGTCTGGCCTGTTCCAATATTCGCGCCGTCCGGCGGTTGTATGTTGACGCGGCGCTCGCGCCCCGGCGTCCTCTCCTGTCCCGCAGTATTGCTCACCGTCCCGCAACCGGCACTGAAGACCAAAACACTAATCAGGAAAGCTGCGCAACCGATGAGCAGCGTTCCAGAGACTCGCCCGCGCGCGATGCGTGGGCGTGGGGGCGGCGAAGCGGGGGCGGAAGATGCTGTCAGCATGAAGTGCTCTGGAGCTAAAAAGGGAATCTTTGTTGGCGAGCGTCGCCGAAGCCCAGCGGGCTACAGACACCGGAGCAGGAGAAGCTTAGCGCCGGTTTCCCTCGACCGACAACGATGATAATTGGCGTTACCACGTGCGGTCAATTAAAAGCCACACCCTGAGTTGCCGGGCGAGAATTTCTGCATGCCAAACCGGCAACAGACCTGAACGCTTTTGGACGCTCGCGCCAGCCCGGTTCGTCTAGAGCGCCCTGCCCTGAATGATGTATACTTCGCCGCTCTTAAAAATCCATGTGAACCGAACCGAGCGCGAGGCCTAAGGAGAGCGCGACTACCGGAAGCGTTCACTTTTATCCGAAGGAGACTTAAGCTTTATGAAGGTACGAAAGAAACTCGCAGGCGTCGCCGCGCTGATGGCTCTGGCGCTGGTCGCCGCAGCGTGCGGCAGCAAGGCTGGCTCGTCGCCCACCGCCACCGCGAAAGCGTTTACCGAAGCCGTCAAGAGCAAGGACGTGCAGGGAATGAAGAATTCGATGTCAAAGGGGTCGCTGGCCGTAATGGAAAGTTTCGCCAAGATGGATAAGAAGAGTCTTGACGAGTTTTTGAAGGAGCCCAATAGTTCTCCGCCGCCCGCAACCTTTGAATCACGCAACGAAAAGATTACGGGCGACACCGCGACGCTCGAAGTCAAAGACGAAAAAGGTAAGTGGGAGGAAATTCCTTTCGTCAAAGAAGACGGCCAATGGAAGATCGCTATTGATAAAGCCATGCAGAAGGGAATGAGCGAAATGCCAGAGGGAGGCCCGGCGGTCAATCCCGGCAATCCCGGCGGCGGCGAAGCCAAAGAAGGTGACGACTCCAAAGAAGATGGCGGAGAACACAAAGACCACTAATCAACCGGCAGTCAATTTCTGCACACGCTGGTTTCATTCGGCAAGCCAGCGTGTGACCTGCGGATAAAGATCAAGGTAGTTGCGGTGAGCCAGAGAGAGCTGGCGTCACTTGACATTCATAATTTTCCTCCAGAACAAACTCTTAAAGGAGAATTCCAGATGAAAATCCGGCAAACAATCGCGCTCGTGATGGTTGCATTGCTGACCGTCGCACTGGCGGCATGCGGGGGTAAGAAAGCTTCGACCCCCACGGAAGCTTTCAAATTATTCTATGAGGCCGCGAAGAACAAAGATGTGACGACCCTCAAAAGAGTGATGACGAAAGAAACCATCGCCGAGATGGAAAGAGAAGCCAAGGGCGGGAACAAAACACTCGATGATTTCCTGGCCGAAGAAAGCCAGAAAGGTCTCCCGCCCGCGATGCCGCAGACAGGGGAAGAGAAAATCGAAGGCGATAAAGCGACTCTCCAATTCAAGTCTGAAAAAGCCACCAACTGGAGCACCGCTTCATTCCTGAAAGAAGACGGCGAATGGAAGGTTAATTTTAAATAAAAAGCAGGAGACAGAAGACAGAAGACAGGAGACAGAATAAAAGAAAATCTGTCACGATGGTTCTCCGCCTTATCTTCTGACTTCTGTCTCCTGTCTCCTGACTTCTGACTTCTGTCTTCTGCCCTTCATCATGAATCAGCTTGAGCGTGCCAGGGAAATTGCTGCCGCCTATCGTAAACACGAATGGCGATTGCGGCGCGTGCTGCTCAGTCCCGAAACACGCAGGGAGTTAACGGAAGCCGAGAGTGAGTTGTTTGAAGGTGCTGTCGTGGGGGAAGCGCCATACGACGCGCTCTGGTTCGCGCGGCCATCAAACGCCGGGCGCGAGGCCTGGGAACTGCGCCTCGTGGGTGAAACGCCTTACGCGCTCTTTGAGACTTTTGAAGCGGATGAAGTGGAAGAAGATCGAGAAGAGGTCAGGCGCGAGATGGAAGCGCGCCTCAACGAGTATGCGGCGCGCTCCTGATCTTACGTTCTATTGTTTGCCAACTTTGACAGGGATTTCGAGACGTTCGCCTGCGCGCATCACAACGAGATTGATAGTGCTGTAGGGAACAGCGCGTCGGATTCTCATGACAAGCTCTTGGACGGTGCGAATCGGAGTCCCGTCAAACTGAATCACAACATCCCCTTCACGCACGCCAGCAATGTCCGCCGGGTAATTCTCTGTGATGTCATCCAGGCGCACGCCAGAGTAATTTGTTCCGGGCACGGGGACAACTTCTGTATCGTCGTCGTCAAAGCCTAATCTGCCTCTGCCATCGTGGCGGTCATTGAACACCTCTTCGAGCCTGTCATTCTCCTGTTCCGAGACGGTTGTCAATTTAACCGTTTTCGTTTCGCCATCACGAACGAAGGTGACCTCAACTGTTTTCCCGACCGGCGTCTGCGTCAGCACATTGGTCAGGTCGCTTTCACTTTTGACAGGCTTGCCGTCGAAGCTCGTGATGACATCGCCGCCAACCAGCCCGGCTTTATCGGCAGCCGAACCCGGAGGCGTAATGTCTTCGATAAACGCGCCGCCCTGAGCAGTCTTGTAATGGCTGCCGAGAAAAGAGGTTGATGCGCTTGAGCTGGCGCTGTTGGGACTTCTGTTGCGTGAGCCTGAATTTTTCATGAAGCCGCCGGTCATCGAGGCAATCATGATCGGCACGATGACCCACACCATCCAGCGCGGGACGCGCTTGCACGCTCGCCCTACTCTCCAACGCCCAAGTCCGGTCGTCACAGACTTGACCGTCTGCTCGTGGATGCGTCTCGCCATCGCCTTGAATTCTTTGGCGTCGGTCGGCGATGTTCGGAATGGTACTGACCAGGCTGTCCGAGACTTTGACTTTCCGGTACGCGAAGTGTCCGGCGCTCTCTCGAAACGCACCGTCTCCGTATATTCTGCGACACCCTCGCCCAGCCGACAGCCGCACGAGCGACAGAAACGCAATTCGCGGGGCATTGACGCCTCGCAATTGGGACAGGTACTAATACTCTGCGCGTTTGCCTGATTATCTCTGTGAGCTTCACTTTGCATGGTTACATTCTATCACTTGTGAAAGGGGTCGGGCGAGGGGATATCCATGATTCCCTCAGTCCCTATACGCCGACTTAAGCGTGCAGGTTGCATCTTGTTTCACGCGCCCCGGAGTGCTTTTACTAAAGAGCAAAAGCGCAGTATAGTAGCTCTCCGGCAACCAATCAGAGAAAGCGCGGTAAATCATAGTGGAAGTAACTAAAGCCCTCGCAGCCTTGCGCCCGCTCTACGGCATGGACAACGTGGAGATTGTAACAACCGATGGCAACCGCATACGCGGCATCGTTCGCAGCATGAAGACGACACAGGCGCTGACGACGCCGAGCGTCAAGATCGAACGCGCCGACGGCGAAATCATCAAAATCCCTTTCCTCTCCATCACAGAGATCATAGACCACAATCCATCGGCTGACGCCGCCAAGGGATAGCGACAAAGTAGGAACACGGAGCAATTAACTGAAAGCTTTCATCTTCGCTTCCGCGAGAGAGCGTTCCTCCTTACAGCGTTTCTTTTATCCTTGCTCTCGTTCGCCTTTCATGCTCGGTTCAATGTATAGTATGCGCTGACTGAAAGGAGCGAAAGTGCGCCTGCGAAGCGCATGGGGAGCGAATATTTACGGATGATGATTGAAGATTTCGGAGCGCGTGTGGCAAGTGTCTGGGAGGGCTTGCGCTCGACAACGCGTAAGCTGGTCGAGCGAGCTTTACAATCTTCCGGCATGGCGACGACAGCGCAACCACAGCGTGGCGAGGGACGCCCTTATGATGCGAGCGCCGACTGGGAGTTGAGCCGATTGCTGGCCGCACTCGACGAACGCTCTAGCGAGGCGGGTGCTTCTTTGAATGCGGAGCAGGAGAGAGAACTGCGCCGCATGGCCGATACCACAGCCGTTGTTTTACAAAACCAGACGCAATCAGCCGAAGTCTTCGCCCAACTGGTCGCACGCGCGCATCGCCTGCGTGATTACGCGCGGATAGACCAGCTCGCGGACACGCTCGCCACACGTTTTGCTCCCAGCGAAATCTGTGAGCTTGCGCGCAGCCATAACCCAATCGTCCGCGCTCTGGCGCAGGAGACGCTGGCGCAAACTCCAACTTCCACACTTATCGGTTTGCTTGCCGACCCAATTGATGCAGAGATTGCGCGCGAGGCTCTGGAACGCCAGGCCATCGAGTATGGCTCGGAAGAAGCGCGCCGCGTCGTCCACCTCCTCGATCAGGCGGACATGGCTGAAGATGATTTATGAGCATTGAGCAGGAATGCTCTGGACTTGGAATCCCTCTCGCTTCTGCTGATACCTAATTGCAGAATAAAAGAAGGTCAATAACGAACCACTAAATCACACGAACCGACACGAAATACAATCCTTTTCGTGCTGATTTGTGTGATTTAGTGGTTCATCTCTTTTTCTTCGGCTTGACCAATCACCCGCAATCTTTCCACCACCTGTTCAATCAACCAGTTTGGCGTTGAAGCTCCGGCGGTAACGCCGACGCGGTTCACATTCGTTAGATCGTCCGGGTTAATCTCGTCTGCCGTCTCAATCAAAAAACTCTTCTCGCATTGCTCCTGGCACACAGCCAGGAGCTTGACGCTGTTTGATGAATGGCGGCCTCCGATGACGTAGAAGACTTCGACCTGACCGGCCAGCGCACGCGCCGCGTCCTGGCGGTCGCGCGTCGCAGAGCAAATCGTATTGATGACCTGCGGCTCGGTTTCCGATTTAGCCCGGACAGCCTCGGCGACCTCATGAAACGTTTGCAGCTTAATCGTGGTTTGAGAAACGACGAGCGGGCGTCTTAAAACGGGCAGCGCGGCGACTTCGCTCGCGTCGCGCACGACATAGGTGTTATTCGGCGCGTAGCCAACGACGCCGATCATCTCCGGGTGATCCGGGTTTCCGGCCACCACGACATCGCGCCCCTCTGCGGCAGCGCGCTCGGCCAGATGTTGAACTCTGGTGACGAAGGGGCAGGTCGCATCAATCACGTGCGCCGCGCTGCCTTCCAATTCATACTGCACCTGTGGCGTGACTCCGTGTGCGCGGATGACCGCAGTCGTGTGATGGTCGGCTTCGACGGGCGAGTTGATCGTGGTCACGCCTTTGGCTTCGAGTCGCTGCATCTCCTGCGAGTTGTGAATCAACGCGCCGAGCGAGCGAATCTGGCCGCCCTGAGAGAGCGCCTCTTCAACCATATCAACGGCGCGCTCGACACCGAAACAAAACCCGTATTCTTCGGCCAGCAAGACTTCCATTGTGCCTTTCACCTTCCTCAGATACCTTCGCCTGCCGTCTCGCTCGTCTCCTGCGTTGAGCGACGCTGCCGCCACTCTTCGCGCAGGCGGTCGCCGCCGGCGACACGCGCGTCTATCCATTCAATATCTTTATCAACAACGCATCGCACGCCGCTCAGGAAGCTTTTCTTGAACTCGGCAAGACGATGTGCCACGTCTTCGGGCAGGATGGCATAGGACGCATCGCCCAGATAGCGCAGCGCGTCTTTGATCGCATCCACCGTGCTGTTAGACGATTCATTTGTGCTCTGCATAATCATTAAACCTCCGCTTGCAAAAACGCGCCTTCAGCGCTGCTGTTTACGCCTCTGATTCTAACACACCTCTTACGTCTAACTCACGTTAGTGCTAAAATCCCTGTTGCTTCGCAGTTAATTTTATGTGCTGAGGAAGAAGACCGCTCCCCTGAACGAATACCACGGGCGGTGAAGCTTAACTTACAGAATACGAATTTCGATGTCCGCAACTACCGCACAAGCCATCACAGAAAATGCTCGAACGAGCGCCATCTCTTTGCGCTGGATTATCAGTGGGCGAGAGGATTTGGTCTGGTTCATCGGATCGGTGGCTTCAAGCTACGCGCTGTTTGCGCTCTACGTCGGCGGCATTCTGCCGCTCGTCCCGATGGTCGCGATGTGGGCTATTCTGATTGACGCGCCTCATGTCTTCGGCACATTCTCACGCACCTATTTCGACCGCGCCGAGCGGCAATCGCGTAAACGACTGCTCTGGGGATCGCTGCTGTTTTTCGTCGTCGGCCCGGTCATGGTGCTCGCGGGGCTCGGCCTTGTCTTCTTCTTCCTCGCGGCGCTCTGGGCTTACTATCATCTGGTCAAACAGCACTACGGCTTCATGGTGCTTTACAAGAAAAAGAACAACGACCTGCTGCGCGCGGACAACTTTTTAGACCGCACATTTCTACTGCTCGCTTTCTCTTACCCGTTCGTCGCCTTCGTCGCGCGTGACCCATCGGCGATGAAGCGCGTTCCCGCATCGCTGCACAACAGCATCAACGCTCTGGAAATTAGCTTGCTCGTCGCCACCATAGCTTTCGCCGTGGCGTGGCTCTTTCGACAGATTCAGCGTGCGGTGCAGGGACAATTGCTCAACGTTCCGAAATATTTGCTGCTCGCGGCGGCGATTCCGATGCACTGGGTCGTGCTCCTGACGCCGATGCCCAACAAAACAATCGCCATCGTCGCCATTCTTACGATCTATCACAACCTGCAATATCATCGCCTGATCTGGTTTCACAACCAAAAGTACAAGAGCGGTGATGAGTGCAAACAGCGCTACGGCGCAGCAGAGCTAATCAGCCGCCGCCTGCTCTATTACCTGGCCTTCGGCATCCTCTTCGGCCTCTGGTATCAACTGCCGCGCACGCTTGTCGGACGCTCCGCCGACCCGACAAGTTTGTCGCTGCCTCTGCAATTGTTCGCAGCCTTCTTCTGGGGCTACGCCTTCATTCACTACTATCTAGACTCGAAAATCTGGCGCGTGCGCCGCGACCCGTCGGTTGGCCAGGCGCTCAAACTGTAGTCAGTGAAACTCGCCGGGCGCGCACTAACATGGAAGAGCCGCGCTTCTTGGAAGAAGCGCGGCTCTTTTGTGTAGTGTGTCCGAACGGACGTGAATAATTCAAGACGAACTATTTATCTTTGTCCTTATTCGTATCGGCGACAGCCTTGAGTGCCTGGAACGTCGGTGGCCAGAGACCCACGAAGATTCCGGCCTGCTTGTTGCCGCTGAAGAAGAGCGCGAGCGAAGCGCCGATAGAACCGAGTGTCAGGATATGAAACAGGCTGACGCCCGTTGCTGACTTGGTTGATTCATCAATCGTGCGGAGCAGCGATTCCGCTGCATCTCTGGTCGCACCGTCTTTGGTTGGGTCGGCAGCGTTGATCGAGTCCACTACGCCCCTCGCTGATTGTGTTGCCGCTGTGGCTGATTGTGACATGTTTACCTAACTTCCTTCCTTGTAGATTAATTGGTTATTTTATGCGCCCCTTCAGAAAAGCGACTCCGAAGAGCAGGAGAAGCGACGCCCCGGCGATTAAGAGGCCGCGCGTCTGTTTAGTTTCCGATTCCGTCTTCTTTTGAGTCATAAAGGTCACTGTTTCGAAGGCTGTTGCCAATACTGTGCCAGACCTTCGCCTGATTGTGCGCTCAACCTTGAGAAGATACATCCAAGGCGTGTCACAAACATTACTTTACCGTCCCGATTTTTTGTATGTTCGCGCATATATTGAAAATTCCCCGCACGGAGAATCAACAACTTAACTTGATTGATTCTCAGAAAGATAAAATATTGACAAAGAGAAATTGAGCTTATAGAGTGCAGGCAATTATTGGCCTCAACGCTTGGTCTCGTTTCAGCCGCCCAGTAGTAAATTAAAGCCGCTCCTCCAGGGGGAGGCTTTCAGTTGTGATTAGGTAATGCCAGTTGCCCGAATCCAAAAGCCAGCTTCGCAATTCGTTTCTCAGCGTGAGACGCTCTCTCTGGTCAGTCCCGCTCTTTCGAGAAAGAAGGTCGGAAATGAGAATTACGAAGATATGTGTCTTCAGCTTCTACGTTTTGGTGACCGGCATCATCCTCACGCTCAGCGCCGTCGGGCTTCTTGACCTGACCCCGCGAACTCAGGCTCAGACGATCCCCGTCGCCCTGTGCCCCCCTTGGCCGTTGCCCCTGCCGAGCAAGGTCGGGCCAGAAGCCTATCAGGCGACGTTGAACCGGTACGTGACCAACAACTGTTACCAGACCGACACGCGTTGGAAGCGTGATTCCGACTACCGCGACACAGGCTTCTTCTTCTTAGGCAAAAGCTACGGCACACACAACGCGGTCAGGGTTTACTACTCGCCGGAAATTTACGCCTGGATGCAGAAGGGTGAGCCCGAAGACAAGATTCCCGACGGGGCGACAATCATCAAGGAGATGTATCCGGCCCCGGCGCTTCAGACGTATACGAATGCCAATCGCACCGGCCTCGCCATCATGGTCAGGGACAGCAAGGTTGCGTGGGACGGTTGGTATTGGGCTGATGGCGGGCCAACTATCAGTTACCAGTACAACTACCCGAACGCCGGATACGCCCTCTACTGCATGAACTGTCACGCTTCCACCGCCAAAACCGATCTGACCTTCTCGGCCATGAGAAACATCACGGGCGATCCCTTAGTCTTTAACCCGACGATGCCCCCGAACCAGATAACCGTCAAACAGTCTCCGTTCCAGCGAGGCAGGGTTGGCAACATCCTGACTGAGGGCATTCAGGGGATTAGCGCCACACCGCAGGCGACGCCACGATCTGAGCCGGGCGTTCACGAAGAAAGGGACTCGCTTCCGAGTCCAAGCGAACCTGTACCGCCAAAACTGCCGCACAGGAAGAGCATCACCAACTCCGCGATTGAGGCTTCCACCGCCGCCGTGAGCAAGATTCCCAGGCAGATGGTCATGGAGTATCACGACACCGTCACGCAGGGGCCGCGCCCGAAGGTGCGAGATAGTTTTCTGACCTCGAACCAGTGTATCGGGTGTCACGACGCGACGCAGAACAACGCTTCGCAGCCCAATATGTATTACCCGCAAATCTACACCACGCCTCCTAAAAAAGAGACGACCGAGATAGACCTGAATCTGTCTCCTTACGGGGAGTGGCGCGCTTCCATGATGGGGCTGTCTGGACGCGACCCCATCTTCTTCTCACAGGTGGAGACGGAACTGGCGCTGCATCCTGAGCAGAAGGATAACATCGTCGGCACATGTTTGAGTTGCCACGGCGTCATGGGTCAACGCCAGATCGTGCAGGACAACAAAGGGCCGTTCAAGCTCGAATACCTGGATCAGATAGCCTCCTGGCCTGATTCGTCAAAACCCTTTGCGAAATACGGGGCGCTGGCGCGCGACGGGGTTTCCTGCACCGTCTGCCACCGTATCTCTGCCGAGGGCCTCGGCACGGAGGCCACGTACACAGGCAAATTCAAGGTGGGGAAACCGGACGAAATCTTTGGCCCTTATGAAGACGTGGTCACGCTGCCGATGGAAAACGCCCTGGGACTGAAACCGCGTCAGACCAAAGAGAATCAGATCAGAACGTCGGCGCTGTGCGGCTCATGTCATACGGTCGTGCTGCCCATCCTGAAGGTCGGGCAGAAGTACAGCGGGAATCCCTTCGATGATCCGAAAGTGTCGAACGAGCACGAGCAGAATACCTACCTCGAATGGCTCAACAGTGTCTATCAGAACGAAAAGCCTCCGATAAACCCGGCCACCGTGCAAACCTGTCAGGATTGCCACATGCCAAACAGGTATCCGAGCAAGACGGGCAATCAACTACAGTTCAAAATCGCCAGCATCGAAGAAGACATCTTCCCGTTGGCGGACCATATCGCGGACGAAAAGGACATTCACCTGAAGGTGCGCGGCGCAGACCCGCAGCAGCCTTACTCACGCCATACCCTGTTGGGCATGAACATTTTCGCGCTGGAAATGTTCAATCAGTTCTCTGACACACTGGGCCTCGTCTCTTACGACCCGATGGCAGGCTTCTGGGGAAACCCGCCGAACGGGCTGGTGCTGGCGAAAAAGTCTGCCCTCGATCTGGCGCGTAATGAAACGGCTACGGTCGAGATTCTTTCCGTCAGCAAGAACACAAATACGCTGACAGCCAGGGTCAAGGTCACCAATCTGGCGGGGCACAAGTTCCCTTCGGGGGTGAGTTTCAGGCGGGCTTTCGTCGAATTCGCGGTCAGCGTCGGTGCAGGTGCGCCGCGCTGGGTTTCGGGCGCGACGGACGATCAGGGGATGATCGGATACCGCAACGGCACTGAATTCTTGCCACTCGTGACCGAGTCATTCAACCCGAAAAAGAACCCGGAGCAGAAATACCAGCCCCACCACGAGGCCATCAACGACGAGAAGCAGGTGCAAATCTACGAAGAGTTGATTAAGGATACGAACTGCAACTTCACCACCAGCTTCCTGAGTCTTGCTCACCCGGTCAAAGACAACCGCCTGATGCCAAAAGGGTGGAAGTGTATTGAAAGGCCCGACGGCAAGAAAGCGAACAACCTCTCGGAGACTTGCCCCGACGCCGCTCCGCCCGGCGAAGAGCCCTGCGCTGGCACCGCACCGTTTGGCGTTTCGGACAACCCCCGAACACATCCCAACTCTGCCGGGTATTTTGACGGCAGCGGCTCGGACATCGTGACCTACGAAGTGCCGCTCAAGGCTTTGCGGCTCAGGCCCGGACAGGAGATCAAGGTGACGGCCACGATCTACTACCAGACCATCCCGCCCTATTATCTGGAGCAGCGCCGGGACAATGCACCGACAGGCGTCTTCACGCAGTCTCTGATGTACTATGTGAATAAATTGGACGTGACTGGCATTGACCCGAAATGGTCGCTGCTGCTCAACGAAGCCCCCGTCAAGGATTGGAAACTAATGATAACGAGTGCCTCGAAGACACTCAAATAGGCTGTGGAGCTAAGGACGAAGGATGGAAAGCAGAAAACAGGAGTCCAATTTACCGGAAGTTATCCGGCGCGTTCAATCCTCTTCATGCTCCTGCCCGTCGTAATGAAGGCGGACGCGCTCTTCATCCACGACCGTTTCGAGATGCACAGGCCGCCCCCAGAGCGTGTGCACGTGTTCGAGAGCTTTGCGCGCATAGCGTCCATCCAATTCCGCGCCTTCATAGGCGTGTCTGAGGTAGAGTTCGCGGTTGTTGTTGTAGTCGCCGTCTGCGACCTCTATGTAGGGAAAGCCGAAGTTGGTCATATTCGCCACCAATTGATCGCGGACACGCTTCCAGCGTTTCTCCGTGATCGTCCACTCTTCATCTTCAATCAACTCGTAGACGAACAAATCCAACTCTTCGCACAACTCTTCGGTCAGGTAATTGCGCAGGAACGAAACATCATTTTCCATCTCGCGCACCTCGAAAATCTTCGCGCGGCCTTCACCGCCCGCCCGGCCTAACTTTTCGCGCTCTTCAGCCGTCGGGTTATCCCAACGCCTCTCTATGTCCTCGAAGATTTTGTAACCGAGATAGTATGGATTGAGTTGACCCTTCTGCGGCGAAACGACGCCCGAATGAAGCTCTGCAAACTCCATGTGCTCGCTGTCCGTGAGGTCTAATTCACGCATAATGCGAGCATGGAAAAATGACGCGAATCCTTCATTCATGATCTTAGTCTGCATCTGCGGAATGAAATATTCCATCTCTTCGTGAATCATTCCCATCACGTCGCGCTGCCAGGGTTGCAGGTGCGGCGAATTGCGCATGATGTAATAGATAAGGTCTTTTTCCGGCAGAGGGTCGGTGCGCGGTTTATCTTCTTCGATGACTTCAGGCTCTTTCTTCTCGCCGAGTTTCCAGAGGTCGTCATAGCGGCCTACGGGAACAACGCGCGCGCGGTTGCTCTCATTGTCCTGCGGGCGCTCGCGCTTGATGAAAAAGTTTGGATCAATGTGCTCTTCGATGGCGAGCACGGCGTCCAGGAGTTTTTCGACAGCCTTGCGCCCGTACTTGAATTCGTACCCGGTCATTCGTCCCGCATGGGTCGAAACCGATTCGACCATCCGGCGGTTGGTCTTGGAGAAATAGACGTTGTTCTTGAAAAAATCCACGTGGCCGAGCACATGCGCCATCACCATCTTGTTCTGGATGGGGCTGTTGGTTTCGAGCAGAAAGCCGTAGGAGGGGTTCGTGTTGATGACGACTTCGTAAATCTTCGAGAGGCCAAAGTCGTACATTGTCTTCATGCGATGATAAGCCTTGCCGAACGTCCAGTGAGAGTAGCGGCCAGGCAAAGCATAAGAGCCGATCTCGTACATCACGCTTGCTGGCACGATCTCGAACCGCGTTGGAAACGGGTCGAGGCCGAACTTCAACGCCACTTCCCAGATTTGTTCGAGCGACTTTTCGAGGTCTTTGATTTCGCGGTCGTGCATCACTAGTCCTCTAAGCTTCAACGCCGCGCCGCCCGAAGAACTGCTTGAGCGCCGGATAAACATCTTCCTTGTCGTCAATTCGCACACCGACGAAACGTTCCTTGTTCTTCAGCCGGTCGTTGAAGATGGAGAGCAGCGCACCCGAAGACCGGCGATAGCTCGACGAGCCTTCCTCGCCGATTTCGCCGTAGCCGAAAAGATTGCAGGTCGTGATTAATTGATCCGCCAGCCGGGTCGCTTCTTCATTGTCCGAGTAATAATTGTCGCCGTCGGAAAAATGAAACGGGTAGATGTTCCAGTCCTGCGGATTGTAGCGCGCACTGATGATGTCTAACGCAAGCTGGTAGGCAGAAGAGACAACCGTCCCGCCCGATTCTCCCTGCGTGAAAAATTGCTCTTCCGTGACCTCTCTGGCTTCCGTGTGATGCGAGATGAAAACGATCTCGACGTTGTCGTACTTCGTGCGCAGGAAACGAACCATCCAGAAGAAGAACGAGCGCGCGATATACTTTTTAAACTCGCCCATACTCCCGGAAACGTCCATCAACGCCAGCACTACTGCGTTCGACTCATAGCGCAGACTTTCTTCCCATGTCTTGAATCGTAAATCCTCTTTTCTGACATCGCCGAAGCGTGCGCGTCCTTCTTCGCGCGCGTTGCGTTTGATGTTTTCGAGAATCATCCGGCGCTTGTCCAGATTGGCCATCACACCCGTGCGGCGAATCTCGTTGAAGCGCGTCGTCTTGGACTGGACAGCCTTTTTGGCCTTCTCTTCGAGGAAGGGAAGCTGCAAATCCTCGAAGATGAGGGCAGCAATCTCGTCTATGTTGACTTCCGCTTCGTAGTATTCGCCGCCGCCTTCCTGCCCGGCCTGCCCCGCTCCCTGCCCCTGTCCGGGCTGTCCTTCGCGCGCCACGACATCGCCGACGCGGGTCTTGCCATCGCCCTGGCCGACATGCTTGCGCTTGCGGTAATCGAAGCGAAACTTGTATTCGTCGAGCGCGCGGATCGGAACTTTGACGGTACGCTTGCCGTCGGAAAGAATGATCGCTTCATTGGAGACGATGGAGCCCAGATTCTTCTTGATCGCCTCCTTGACGCGCTCTTTATGACGATCCTGGTCAATGATGCCTTTGCGCTGTAATGACCAGTCGTTGCGTTGAATAGACATGAGAACCTCAAATTTAATCATCGAATCATTGATTCATTTAATCATTAGACAAATGAATCAATGACTAAATGAGCAGATGATTCAATCTCGCTCTCTCGCTCGTCGCCGCAGAAATCCGTCAATACTTTTACAAACCCTCGCGGGTACTCCTCCATCGGCATGTGCCCGCAGCGACGAAAGACGACGAGTTGCGCGTTGGGTATCTGCTCGAAAAGCTTGCGCCCGTGAGCGAGCGGAATCTCAGGATCGTCTTCGCCCCAGATGAGCAAAGTCGGATGTTGGATGCGGTGCGCTTCCTCTTCGATGCGTGTCGCGCTCCAGCGCCGCAAGGTGAGCAGCGCCGCACGCTGCGTGCTCGCCGCAAGGAGTGGTCTGTGATGCGCCGTCATGCGCTGTTCATCAAACAGATGTCTGTTCTCCGGCGCGTAACCCTTGCGCATCTGTTGATGGATAAGCCTGCGCGAACCGATCATCAGTGGAGAGACAACGTCGCCGATCAGTGGCGAGGCCGCAAAGCGCAGCAAAGGTCGTCGCTTGACATGATCGTTAATCACGGCGTCAACCAGCACGAGGCGTTCGACCCGCTCCCCGTAGTCGAGCGCGCAAGTGGCCGCGACAGCGCCGCCGTAAGAACTCCCTACCATCACTGCGCTTTCGATCCTGAGATGATCCATCAAAGCGATAATCATTCTCGCCTGCGCGTCAATCGTGTATTCGCCCCCTTTTGGCTTACCGGAGAACCCGAAGCCGATGAGGTCGGGCGCGATGACGCGAAAGCCTGCCTCGGCAATCGGCAGCAACACATCGTTCCACACAAAATTCGATGCGGTGAAGCCATGCACGAGCAGGATGGGCGGAGCATCAATCGCGCCAGCCTCCTGATAATGCACGCGTACACCATCAACCAACGCGAAACGCGAATGCTCGGCATGATGCAACTCGTGAGCATGCTCGTCCCATGCGACATCAAGGGGGCGACGCAATAGCTTGACGGCTAATCCTGCGCCCGCCAGACCGACTACACCTGTAATCCAGTAGCGTTTCTTCATAACTGAAGCGTCAAATCAAGGACGCCCGCACCTTTCAAGCGAAAAGCGCGGGCGTCTCAAGGGTTTTATTCCCTCTCATGCTCTCCTGAATTGGCGTTTGCCCGCCTCTAGCGCGAGAGCAGCGTGCCGACGTAAGTCAAAAGCTCGTTAGCGCAGACCGGACAGTAGCCGCCGTCTTTGACGAGGCGGTCAACCACCTCGTTGATCCGGCGCAACTGGTCTGGATCGGGCGTCTTCGCCGAAGTCGTGATCTTTACCACATCTTTTAAGTCGGCGAAAATCTTCTTCTCAATCGCTTCTTTCAGACGCTCGTGCGAGTTGTACTCAAACGAACGACCTTTGCGCGCATATGAAGAGATGCGAATCAGAATCTCCTGGCGGAACGTATTCTTGGCGTTCTCGGTGATTCCGATCTGCTCTTCGATGGAGCGCATCAATTGCTCGTCGGGGTCCATCTCCTCTTCCGTGATCGGGTCTTTAATGCGCTCCTTGTTGCAGTAGGCCTCGACGTTGTCAAGATAGTTGTTGCACATCGTGCGCGCCATCTCTTCAAATGAATAAACGAACGCGCGCTGAACTTCGATCTTGGCCAACTCGTCGTATTCCTTGCGCGCCGCCGAAATCAGATTCAGGTAGCGGTCACGCTGGTCGGAGCTAATGCCTGTGTGCTGCTCGAAGCCGTCCTTGATGGCGCGCAGGGCGTCAATCGGATTGATGCAGGTAACGCCGTCTCGGACGAGAGCGGAAGACAAACGATTGATGATGTAACGCGGAGAGATTCCGTCCATGCCTTCTCTGACGGTTTCATCTTTCAGCTCGCGCACGTCTTTCGACTTGTAGCCTTCCACGTCCTCGCCGTCGTAGAGCTTCATCTTCTTGACGATGTCCACGTTCTGGCGTTTGGGTTCTTCAAGCCTGGTCATCACGGCAAACATCGCCGCGACTTTCAATGTGTTCGGCGCGATGTGGACGTTGCGCAGGACTTCCGATTGGTTCAAGAGCTTGTAATAAATCCGCTCCTCCTGCGAAACCCGCAGATTGTAAGGCACGCGCACGAGGATGATGCGGTCTTGCAGGGCTTCGGATTTGCGATTGCCCGCGAATGAAATGTACTCGTTCTCGTTCGTGTGCGAGAGAATCACTTCGTCGGCGTAAATCATGGCGAAGCGTCCGGTCTTGATGTTCTGTTCCTGCGAGAGCGTCAGCAACGAGTAGAGAAACTTCTCGTCAACCTTCAACATCTCGACGAATTCCATCAAGCCGCGATTGGCGATATTCAACTCGCCGTCGAAGCGATAGGCGCGCGGGTCGGATTCGACGCCGACCTCGCCGATAGTCGAAAGATCAATCGAGCCGGTCAGCTCTGTGATGTCCTGGGATTTCGGGTCTGAAGGAGAGAATGTGCCGATGCCGACGCGTTCCTTTTCGGAAAAGAGGACGCGATGCACGCGCACGTCTTCGTGGCGACCGTTGTACTCGTGCTCTAAAGCGTAGCGGCATTGCGGGCAGAGATCGCCTTCGATGTAAATGCCGTAATGTTTCTCAATCTCGGCGCGAAGCTCGTGCGGGATGAGATGCAGCGGTTCTTCGTGCATCGGACAATCTTTGATCGCATAGACCGCGCCCCCATCGTTGCGCGTCCATTCTTCAAGGCCGCGCTTGAGCATCGTGACGATGGTTGATTTGCCGCCGCCGACCGGGCCCATTAAAAGCAGAATGCGCTTGCGAACTTCGAGGCGCTGCGCTGCCGATTTGAAATATTCAACGATGCGCGCAATCGGCTCTTCGATGCCGAAGAGTTCGGCGGCGAAGAAGTTGTAACGCGAGACTTCATCGCGCGTGCCCTCGTTCAATTTTTCCACGCCTGCGGCATGCACCATGTCGTTGATGCGCGCGTGTGAGAGCTGAGCGATGCGCGGGTTTTGCGTGACCAACTCAAAATAATCGCGGAAAGAACCTTCCCAGCGCAGCAACTCGCGGTCGCGGCGCAAGGTTTCCAGCCGCTCGCTGATATTGAATTTGTTGCCATCCTGCTCTTGCATAGCCTTATTTCATACCTCTTTGGCTTAATGGCGCGCTTCGGACGGCGTGTGGAGAGAGGGCACGCCCTTCCAGGTTTGGCGGCAGCTCACGCTCTGAAGTGAGCGCGAAGTCTCACCTGCGAGAGTTGCTCGGCTCTCGGTCGAAGACCAAAGACCTCGATATGCGCGGCCACTGCACGCGCGCAGACTATGCGTGCGGCGCATCGTCGAGATGTCTCCGACTCGGTTAATTCAATGATCGTCTGGTGTCAATTTGAGCGGCAGGACGGGACGCAAGCTAATGGAAAGCGACCCGCTCACACGCTTCCCTCTCTCATGCAAGTATAACACAGTCACTCTACCCGCAAGTCAATGCTTATTTTTCAGGGGAGAAAACGACGCGGGGGTGCAAACTGCGGCTCGCCTCGTCATAAAAGCCGACGGCTATCAAGTGACCAAGCGGGTCGCGCATCCCGACAGGCTCATTTGCCTGCCACTCCACTTCCGTCCCGTCTCCAATGCGGAGCGCGATCCCATGAAGCGCCCTGCGCGCCTCGTCAGCCGTTAGATGCACGAAAGGCAGGTTGGAGAGCGCCGCGTCCATGGGAAGAATAAAATCTGTCGCTTCGCCCTCTCCTTCCATTTTTATTTTCAAATCCTCAAGACTGATCGCGTTCTCTATCTTGAAATCCCCGGCGCGCGTCCGGCGCAGGGCGGCAAGATGTGCCGATGCGTTCAACCTTTCGCCGATAGATTCTGCGAGCGTGCGAATGTACGTCCCAGCCGAACAGACAACGCGGATGGAAAAATCAATAGTTCCGTCCTCGTTGTGCCGCAGCAGCGCGCCATTAACGTGCACAACCTCCAACTCATAAATTGTGACCCGGACAGCGGCGCGTTCAACTTCAAGCCCGCGCCGCGCCAACTCGTAAAGCTTTCGACCCTGAAGTTTTTTTGCCGAATACATCGGTGGCACTTGCTCGATCTCTCCTCTCAAACTGCTGAGCGCCGCTTCAATCTCGCGCTCGCTCCAGGTCTGAATGCGCGCGCCATCTTCATTTTGCGCATCCAATGCGGCGAGCCTCGCGCCCGTCAAGTCTCCCGTATCGGTCGCGTAGCCGAAGCGAATCACCGCTTCATATTCCTTCGCAGCACCGCTCAGAAACTGTGCCAGCCTCGTCGCTCGCCCGACCAGAACGACGAGCACACCCGTGGCGAACGGGTCGAGTGTGCCTGTATGCCCGACGCGCCGTTCATGCAGAATGCGTCGCACACGCGCCACCACGTCATGCGAGGTCAATCCGGCGGGCTTATCTATAATCAGAAGACCGTCCATCAGAGAAATTTTAGATTTTAGATTTGCAATTTTTGATTTGAAATCGCAAATCCACACCTTTCTATCTTTCAATCTAGAGCCGGAAATCAAAAATCGCAAATCTAAATGCTTCCGGTTTGCCATGAGCTTTTGCGTTGCGTTAGAGTGTTGCTTACCGATGTATAAACGACGCTGGAAGCCGAAAGAAAAGCGCCTGGATGCGGAAGGGGCTGAAAAAGCGCCGCGCCCTGTCAATCCTGAGAAGGCGAGGGAGCGAACGTTTCAGCGCGCCGTCAAGTTGCTGGCCGCCAAGCCGCGTTCCGTTGCGGAGCTGCGCGAACGGCTGCTGGAAAAAGAGTGGACTACGCCTGAGATTGTCGAAGCGGTGCTGGTGAAACTCGGCGAGTACGGCTATCTGAATGACGAGCAATTCGCCTTCGGTTATGCCTCTTACAAAGTTCGTCAGAAGCCCGTCGGCATCAAGCGCCTCCAGCGTGACCTGCAACTAAAAAAAGTTGACCGCGAGACGGCGGACGAAGCTCTCAGGTTGGTGTTTGAAGAGACGCCCGAAGAAGATTTGATTGACCGCGCTATAGAGAAACGCACGCGCCTGCGCGGTCGCCCAGAGACACGTGCAGAAATCAAAAGCCTTTTCGATCACCTGCTGCGGCAGGGCTTCTCTTATGAACTGGTCACGCAAAAAGTGCGCGCCGCATCCAGGACACGCATCGACGAAGAGGAAGGATGAAAGCAGAAGATAGAAGACAAGAGGCACAAGTCAGAAGAAAAGAGAACCGAAGAAAGGCATGGGTAGTGTCCTAATTTGAAATTGGCGGGAGTGTTCGGCCTCTCGCCGCCATGTTCTCGAATGGACATGATCTGGCACTCCTAAGACCCGTACTTACGGTGGCGCCTTCGCCTACTGACATCCGTTACAGTTATACTAACGTCGGGACTCTGTTGGTTTCCACAAGCGACCATAATCTTGACCAAAGTACTGATGCCTTTACTTGGTACTGGCACGTCTGCAATTGGCCCTGAACCAGCTTGATACGAATATTGAGATTTAACTACTACATTTGGATTGCTGCGGTTTCGATACTGAATTCGGTAAAAATTGCTAGCGGGGCTGTTACACCTTAAGCGCGCCTCTATAAATGGAAAGGTGTCACTAACGCATTTCCACGGAGTGAACGGACCGGTAGTGTTAAATATGTTGTCGTCGCAGCTTTGTGCGGAAGCACCTACGGAAACAACGAGGATAAAAAAGAAGGCCAAAAGCAAAGGCGTTGTTCGCTTCATGGTGTAAGTCTCCTTGTTCGGGCAGTAGGTTTGGAAGATCAGGCGGCCTTATATCACGGATTCGGAACGTGAGACAATGGCGACGCGGGACAAACCCGTACTACGTTTTCGTAGTACAGGATTCAAATTAGGACACTACCAAGGCATGATGATTATTGACAACTCAATTCGGCGATCCTAATCCATCCCCAAAGGGGGTGAATATAATAGCCGGGGGCATCGCCCCCGGTTAGTATTGGTAAAAAGAATCCGACCCTGAAGGGGTCGCACAAGCAATGTTGAATGTGCGACCCCTTCAGGGTCGGATTCTTTATTACGTCTCTGACCGGGGGCGACGCGCTCGCGCGCTTGCCCCCGGCTATTGTATGTGACCCCTTCGGGGTCAAAGAAAGCATGCGATTCGCCAAACTATGTTGTCAAAGACTATCACGCCTTTCATTCTGGCTTCTGAATTCTGACTCCTGAATTCTGCTCTTCTATTTTCCCTGAAGTTTCTTCAGCATCTCTCTCCCGCCGTTGTTCTGCGGATTCAGTTCGATGGACTTTTGATAGTTTTTGATGGCGAGTCCTTTATCGCCTTTCACCATGTAGGCTTCGCCGAGGCTGTCGTAGACGTTCCATGAATTGGGAAATGCTTCGACGTTCAGCTTGAAAATCTCAATCGCCTCGTTCACCAGTTTCTTCGACAAGAGCGCGTAGCCGAGCCTGTTCATCGGCAGTTCGTTTAAGACGCCCGTTCCCGAACCGGCTTTCCTGCGCTCGCGATATTCGCTGATGGCTGCGCCTCCTCTGGTCAACACGTCTCTGGCGAAGTCTCTGGTGGGCGAGTTATAAGGATCGTAATTGAGCCAGGCAATAGCGGGCTGTTGGCCGCCAATCGCTTCGTTGATAATCGGAGGAATAATGGAGTGGCCGTTGCCACTGTTGGCAAAGACCATCACCGCGACTTTCTGTTTCGGGAAGGCCACAACGTAGGCTTGCGCGTCGTTGTTGCTGTCGCCCCAGTGCCAGAAAGAGTCTCCGTCTGCTGTGTGTTGCAGTCCCCAGCCGAGTCCCCATGAGACTGTTGAAGAGAGTTGTCCCGTGCTCGGATTAGTGATGCAGTCCTGACAGCCCTCTTGCACTTTAATGTATGGAGTCAGCATCTGCCGCGCCGTCTCTTTTTTCAGTCCAGTCCCTTTCATCACGGCGATGACGAACCTGGCATAATCCTGCACGGTTGTGTGCAACGTCGCCGCCGCGTTCGCTTCAGTAGGCTTGCGACGACCTGTGACCGAGCCGAACGGGTCATGTCCGAAAGCCTTGCGCGATTCGTAAGCCTCCTGCCAGACGTAGCTGCTGCTGGTCATGCCCAAAGGCTCGAAGACGGTCTTTCTCATAAACGCATCGAGCGGTTGCCCTGTCAGATGCTCGACCACCTTTTGCAGGTAAACGATGCCTTCGCCCGAATAGCTGAACCTCTCGCCGGGCGTGAAATTGATTTTGAGCGGGTTGTTACCTCTCCAGTTCGGAAAGCCCGTCCGGTGGCTCAAGACTATGCGCGCCGTGATTTGATTCAACCGCTCATCATTCTCCACATAAGCGCCGGGGAGGTATTTCACCAAAGGAGTATCGAGGTCGAGCTTGCCTGTGTCCGCCAACTTCAGCACGCCGTAAGCGAAGACGGGCTTGCTTAAGGATGCCGCTTCAAAGACAGTGTCGTCGGTAATGAATTGTTTCGTGTCGGCGTTCGAGAGGCCGAATGCTCGCTGCCAGAAGATTTGATTGTCGCGGATGATGAGAACGGCGAGACCAGGAACACCTCCGTCTTTCATCAACTGTGGGACGAGCTTTTCCAGGTGCGCGACTAGCTCATCTTTTTTAACACTCGTTTTCAACGCAGCCTTCGGCTGCCCTGCCTCCTGCGATTTTGTCTGCACGATGCCCTGCATCCCGGCGCATAAGAACAAGAGGGCAACTGCTAGCCCCGCGACAGGGTTTGTCCTGGAAACGTTTCTCATCTTCCAACTCCTTTACCAATTGCTTTTCGTCAATCTGTAATATGGCGGGAGGGAGGCGAATTCGGCAACCTCAAACGCCGGTCTTTCGGGCGCACCCTGACCTGCGGCGTACCTTTCGCTCTAACATCAAAAACACCGCGCCCGCCGATTTCGTGGCAATTTTCCCTCTTGGATTGAGTCTGCGGTGAATCTCACTGTCACCAACTCTCAATACTAACTGCACCACTACCCTTCTTCCGGGCTGTTTCGCTCAGGCGTGAAGCCCGTGCTAAACTTCCGTTTTACGCCAACACCGAGGGATTTGTCTGATATGACCGGAAACGAGATTCGACGCAAATTTTTAGAGTATTTTGAAAGACACGGGCACAAGGTCGTGGCTTCAAGCCCCTTGCTGCCTGCCAATGACCCGACGCTGCTGTTCACCAACGCCGGAATGAACCAGTTCAAGGATGTCTTTACGGGCGTGGAGAAGCGCGACTACAAGCGCGCCGCGTCGTCGCAGAAATGCGTGCGCGCCGGGGGCAAGCACAACGACCTGGACGAAGTCGGCAAGACCGCACGCCACCAAACCTTCTTCGAGATGCTCGGCAACTTCTCCTTCGGAGATTATTTCAAGGAAGACGCCATTTACTTCGCGTGGGATTTTCTGGTTAACGAGTGCGGGCTAGACCCTCAGCGGCTGTGGTTCTCAGTCTTCGAGGGCGACCATGAAGTCCCTGCGGATGAAGAGGCCGAGCGGCTCTGGGAAAAGATGGGAGCGCCAAGGGAGCGCATCCTGCGCTTCGGGCGCAAAGACAACTTCTGGCAGATGGGCGACACAGGCCCTTGCGGGCCTTGCAGCGAGATTCATTACTACATGGGCGACCATCCCGAAGACCCGTCGCAGAACCGCGCCGATTTGGTCAACGGGGCGGGCGACACGACGATGGAGATTTGGAATCTCGTCTTCATGCAGTACGAGCGAACGAAGAGCGACACAGGCGAGATTGTGCAGACGCCTTTGCCGAAGCCTTCGGTTGATACAGGGGCTGGGCTGGAACGCCTCACCGTCGTCTTACAAAATGTTAAGACAAACTACGACACAGACCTGATTCGCCCGATTGTCGAGTTCACGGCCAAGCTTGCCGACCGTCATTACGAGCCGGAGACGCCCGAAGGTTTTGCTATGCGCGTCATCGCGGATCACGCGCGCACGACCGCATTCAGTATCGCGGACAATATCTTGCCCGGCAACGAGGGGCGCAATTATGTCCTGCGCAAAATTATGCGTCGCGCCATCTATCAGGGGCGACACACGCTGCAATTAGAGGATGCGTTCTTTTACAAAGTGACCGATTTCGTCGTCGGGCAGATGAATGACGCCTACCCGGAGATTGAGGCAGCGCGCGAATTCATCGAACGCATGGTCAAGCTCGAAGAGGAACGCTTCAGCTCGACGTTGTCGGTCGGTCTGCAAAAACTCGATGCGCTTTTTAGCGTCTCGCATGACGGCTCGCTCCCTGATTACAAAGAACTCGCGCGGCTCTACGACACGTTCGGCACGCCGCGCGATCTGATTCGCGTGAGTATGGAAGAGCGTGGATTTATTCTTGACGAGGATGAGTTCAACGCTTCGTTCGATGCTGCGCTCCGCGAGATTCAGCGCACTGGCGACCACGAACAGGGAACAGTGGGAGCGAAGGTTAAGCCTATTTATGCTCGCGTTGCGCAACGAGTGGGACGCAGCGAGTTCACGGGTTACGAAGGCACGTGGCTTGAGGGCGCGCGCGTCGTCGCGCTCATCAACGGCGAAGAGGAAGTGAAAGAATTGCGCGAAGGCGAAGACGGCGAGGTCGTCCTCGACCGCACGCCCTTCTATGCCGAAGCTGGCGGACAGGTCGGCGACACGGGCTTGCTGGTCGGCTTCGACTCACAGCTCACGGTCAACGACACGGTCTCGCCCGCAGGAGGCTTGATAGTTCATCGAGGGACAGTCGAGCGCGGAACTCTGCGCGTCGGTGATGAATTGGGAGCTTACGTTGACGCGGTCAAACGCGACGCGACCAGGCGCAACCACACGGCGACTCACTTGCTTCACGCAGCCTTGCGCGAAATCCTCGGCACGCACGTCAAGCAGGCAGGCTCGGTCGTCGCGCCAAATTACCTGCGCTTCGACTTCAGCCATTTTCAACCTTTGACGAAAGAAGAGATTGCGGAACTCGAACGGCTCGTTAATTACCAAATCCTTCGTAATGAGACTGTGCAAACAGACGTTCTCAGTTTGGAAGAAGCCATGCAGTCGGGCGCAATGGCGCTCTTCGGTGAAAAGTATGCCGATAAGGTGCGCGTCTTAACCGTGCCGGGCTTCAGTGGCGACGCATTCTCGAAGGAGCTGTGCGGCGGTACGCACGTTCGCGCCACCGGCGACATCGGGCTCTTTAAAATTACGTCAGATGAATCCATCGCATCCGGGACGCGCCGCATCCGCGCCGTGACGGGTGCAGATGCCTTCACCAGATTTCAGGAGACGGAAGCGCTCGTGGATCAGGTCGCGTCGGAGCTACGCATATCGCGCAACGACATCCCCGTAGCGGTCGGGCGGCTTCAGGAGGAGTTGAAAAAAGCAAGGCGTGAGGCAGACGAGCTTCGTTTGCAACTTGCGACCGGCGGCGCTGGGGCTTCGTCAAATGGCGATGAAGCGCGCGAGGTCGCCGGGGGCGTCAAGGTTCTGGCGCGCGAGGCGAGCGGGCTGGACACGGCGGGCATGCGCCAGCTTTCCGATACCTTGCTGGCGAGAATCAAATCGGGCGTTGTCGTCCTGGGACGAAACCTGGACGGCAAAGTCTCGCTCATCGTCAGAACCTCGCCCGATTTGCTCAAACGTGTTCCGGCAGGACAGGTGATTAAGGAACTCGCGCCGATAGTGGGCGGGCGCGGCGGCGGCAAGCCTGACATGGCCGAAGGCGGTGGCTCGCAGCCCGAAAAACTTGCGGAAGCTCTAGCAGCGAGCTACGGTGTCATCGAAAGACTTTTAAGTTAAAGATAGCGCTGAATCTCGAACATAAATCTGTAGCTCGGATGCGGATTTTCAGCCCCGTCAGGGACGATTGATTTAGCCCAGCACTTCAGTGCTGGGAAACAGAGTGGTGAAAATAATTGAGTCCCGGAGGGACGACTGAAGAGAGTTGCTTTTCAGTCGTCCCTCCGGGACTCAGGTTTTATTTTCCGGCTTTATCCCCAGCAATAAATTGCTGGGCTATTTTCAGGAGTCCCTGGCGGGACTCATCGGGCTTGAAAGTCGCACCTACATGGCTTTCTGCTTGTCCGTGAGAGTGACGTTCATCTTTTCGAGCGTGATTTTATTGAGCGTGCCCGTGACCTTGAGATTCTCAGCCTTCTGATACTGCTTCAAGCCACCCCGCGTGTCATCATCAAGCTTGCCTGTTTGCTCTCCTGCGTAGAAGCCGCGTTGCTTGAGGATCGCCTGAGCCTGCTTAATCTGATCCTTCGTCGCACGGAAAATGGGGCCACGCTTTTTGGTCGTGTTTGCGTTTTGAGCGCTCGAACTGGAAGAGCTTTTTGCATTGGCGTTCTCGTTCTGTGCCATTGCATTGAGCGAGAACGCTAGCAGAAGCGTCAACACCGCCATCAAGAATTTTTTCATTTTATTCTCCTTAATTATGTGAGGCGCGAAAGAAATCGCGCGTGGGCTAATGGCGGGTGGAAGCCATGCAAAGCCCCAACATCATACATCCGCTGTCAAGCCCTTCGTTCACAACTCAAAACTGAGCTTTTGCCCTGTTTTGTAAAAACTGTTTGGCAATCAGCCAACAGGGTGTTATCATTTCGGTGTGTTTGAGGGGTGTGGCTGCGAAAGGCCAATGCCGCCCGAACTGCTCTTTCCCCTATCGCCGCCCGTCGCCCGGCTTAAACCTTACTGGGGCGATGCCCTTGGATTCCTTAGATTGATGGTGAGTTAGCATGAAAAAGTTCCCCTTTCTATGCCTGCTGGCGCTTGTGTGCGCCACACCGGCTCTGGCTCAAACGAGTTACCGTTACGACAATTTCGATGTCCGCGATGGCGTCCGCATAGAGACGGTGGAGACGACAGCCGCCCTGCCGCCAGCGGGCGCGGTTCGCCGGACGGCCAAGACGGGTCTCTCCATTAACAATCAAAATGCGCGTCCCACTCTGACGCTTTACACACCATCAAGCCTTAGGCCCATGCCGGTCAGCACCTCGCTCAACGGATTCACGACGGGCGATGCGAATGTGGATGGTTTCATCATCGCATCGGGTATGCGCAACGGCGTTGACCCCATCCTGCTCTACGCGCAGATGCACCAGGAATCCTCTTTCAAGCGCGGAGCGATTTCGCCGAAGGGCGCGCGCGGATTGATGCAGTTGATGCCGGGCACGGCGGCGCGTTTCGGCGTCACCAATATTTTCGATCCCAAACAGAATATCGAAGGAGGCGCGCGATACATGCGTTTCCTCCTAGACCATTTCGATGGCGATGTCGCTCTCGCCCTGGCCGGATACAATGCCGGTGAGGGCGCAGTGTTGAAGTATGGCCGTCACATTCCGCCTTACCGCGAGACCCAGGATTACGTGCGCCGCATTTCGCAGCGCTACCTGAATCTGCGCGATGGCGAGATGGCTCGCACGGCTCGCACCGCGACGCCCATGCAGGTGGCGACTCTTCAGGCGGAGCAACCCGCGCCCGCGCCGACTTACGAGCGCAAAGTCTTTGCCGTCAAGCTGCCCGATGGAAGGCTCCAACTCATTAGCCAGTAAACAAGGCAAAAGGTAAAAGTAAAAAGGTAAAAGTGAGGCCGAGGCCACTATCAATTAAAAGTGGTTCTCGGCCTGACCTTTTACCTTTTATCTTTTACCTTTATCATTAGCGGCGCGTGACATCCGTCTAGAGTTTGCGTCAATCATGGGAGGCTTCCCCATTCTTGTCTAATCATCCTGCAAACAATCAATCGCCACACGTGGTTGCCGCAACGCCGCGTCGCGCGTTAATTATCGCGGAGACGGCTGGCCTCAGCCTGCAACAACAACTGACCGCCAACGGTTATCTCACGCGGGCGGCGACCGTCATGGATGCTCCGCGCGCCATCAATGAGTTCAACCCGGACGTGCTCATCATGGTTGTGGCTCATGCAGGTGGCGACGCTGAAAACGAGAATGTGGCGCTGGCGCGCAAGCTTCGCGCGGAGACTGCCACCTATTCTTTGCCCATCGTGTTCGCTTGCAGCGAAGACGAGCATGGGCTGCGTACTGCCGCGCAATATATCGGGGCAGACGATTATTTCCAGTTGACGACGCCGCCCGCCGAGATGCTGGCGCGGCTGGATTCTCTCTTCTGGCGCGTCGAAGCTGATCGCCGCAACGCACCCGTCATGAGCGACCGCCGCCTGGAGATAGACAACTTCATGTTCATGCTCGACGCCGTGCGCGAAGATGTGCGCGCAGGCGTTGGCGGCACGCTGGCTCTCATCTACGCCGTCGCACCGCGCGGGAAGCGGGAGACCTTTGATAAAACTGCGCGCGACCGGACACTCACAGAAGGCCACAATTTCCTCAAGCTCAACCTGCGCCGCATTGATTCGGTAGCCTTCTACGGGCCGACGACGCTGCTCGTTTATCTGCCGCGCATGGAAACACCTTCCGCTATCGCCGCGTTGACCCGCCTGCACAGGGAGTTTCTTGAAGAGCACCCGGAGCGCGATTTGGTAGCTGGCCTGGCCTCTTTCCCTGTGCATGCGAGCGACGTTGAGAGCCTTATCGAGAAAGCGGAAAGAGCCGTCAGCGCCGCGCGCGAGGACGCGACCGCCGGGCACATCGTCGCCTATGAAGCGAAAGAGGAGACGATGCAGCCCGCTCCTGCCGTTTCACCAAAACCTGACAGCGAATTGCGGGCAGCGGAAGAAGTAAAAGCGCCCGCCCACCCGCCCGTCAGCGCACCGGTCGCCAGTTCAGAGGTTGATCGTGTGACGAAAGAGAAGAACATTACGGAGAAAACGGAAAAAGCGGTTGCTGCTTCTGAGAAAAGTGTTGAAGAGCCAGCAAACGATACTGATGCGGTGCGTGCGTCAGAGGCCGCCGCGACGGAGCGTGAGCGGCGCGCAAGCGGAGCCGTCATGCCACGCCGTCTGCTGCTGACCATTTCGGATTCCGCGCGGATGGCGCAGGTCAATTCTTTGATTCGCTCTGCGGGCTACGAGGCGCGAGCCGCCTTTGACGGGCAGCAGGCTTTGCACCTGTTGCGCATCGAGCGCCCGGATTTGCTCTTGCTTGATTACGATCTTCAGGGTATAGACGGCGTGGAAACAATTCGCCGCCTTCGCAAACAGAGCGGCGGACGACTGAGTTTACCCGTCGTTATGCTGATCTCGTCGAATAACGATGCCGCGCGCCGTGAGGCGCTTGAGCTTGGCGCACACAGCGTCCTGGTGACACCCTATGATCCGGCGGATTTGCTCAACAGCGTGCGCGTGGCCGGAAGCATCTGATGAGGTAAACTAGAGACTATGCACTGCACGAACTGTGGAACTTACATTGCCCCCGGCACGCGCTTCTGCGCTGGCTGCGGTGCGCCCGCCGTTGACCCGGAAGTGACGCGCTATGCCGGAGCGCCGCCGCCGCCATACGCAGCTCCGCCCGTTCAGCCTCCTCCGGTCTATAGCGCACCTCTGCGCCAGCCGGAGAGAGCGAGCGATGCGGAGCGCCAGATTTTCAAGACGCGCCCCACTCTCTTCTTTATCAAGATCGGTTACGGTCTGGCCGCGCTGGGCGCGATCCTCGTGATAGTTCTCCTGGCTTACTACATCAGTGCGCCCTGGTGGATTGCGCTACCCCTGGCGCTGGCGGTGCTGCTCATCCCCGCCTTTTATCATGTCAAGCGCAACATGGTTCAGTACACTTTGACGAACCACAAGCTTGAGATTGACGAAGGATTCATTGCGCGCACGACCCGCAACCTCCCGCTGAGAAACATTCAGGACGTGACAGTTTCCTCAACGATCTTCCAAAGGCTTCTCGGCTACGGTAACGTAGTGATAGACAATGCCAGCGAGCTTGGAGGCTCGACCGTCCTGCATAACGTCCACAACCCGCGCCAGTACGCCGATCTGCTTTTGCGTGAACTGCGTCGCTTCCAGTAAAGTTAGAGACTCTCCTTTCGGAAGAGCCGGCGCGCAACCGGGAGTTCTGCCTGGAACATCCAACCGTTTGCGGGTTCTAAACGTATTGTAGTTACTTTGCTTTGATTCGAGAGGGTCTTGTTTTGCGTCTGCTTTCATCAAAATTGATTTTTACTTGTTCGCTTCTGCTGCTCTCGTTTGTGACGGCGGCGGCGCAGGATTCGTCCTCGCCAGAAGTGGTCAAACTATTTCCCAAAACCGTCGGCGATTTTCGCGCTCAAGCTGCGCGCCCGCTCACTTCTCTCCCAAAAGAGGTTACGCCGGAAGATTCCGGCGTGCGCGGCGCGGCTGAAGGCATCTATCTTTCTCCTAAGGGAGAACGGCTGACGGTGATGGTCATCACCACACAGTCGCACGCAGGCGCATATTCGCTTCTGACTCGCACAGCGGCGCAGATGAACGGCGGAACGCAATCGCAGGCGACGAAGTTAAGCGATGTCGGAATAGCTGGAGTCGCTGTCCCGGAGCACGTCGCTTTCTATAAGGGCCCTGTGTTTGTCGGCATTACAGGTAAGAGCAAAACCCCTGGTGGCGGCGAGAACAGTCTGGTGGCGTTCGCCCGCGCCTTTGCCAGCACTTTGCCTGAAGCAGAGAATGAAATTCCCGTTCTCGTCAAGCATCTTCCCGATTGGGAGACCGCGCAGGATCGCGCCATTTATGCCATCAGTCTGCCTGCCTTGCAGCATGCCGCAGGCCAGCAACCCATCTTTGAAGCGATCAATTTCAGCGCAGGCGCAGAGGCCGTGACGGCTGCTTATGACGCTTCAAGACTTGTGATTGTGGAATACACCACGCCGCAGATTGCCGCCGCCGCGGACGCGCGCATCACGTCGCGGCTTCAGGAGCTTCGCGCCGAGGGGCAGCCCGCCCCTTCCGCGTATCGTAGGGTCGGCAACTATTCCGTCTTCGTTTTTGACGCGCCGGACGAACGGGCTGCGGCACAGTTGATTGACCGCGTGAAATGGGAGCAAAGCATCCAGTGGCTTGGCGAGAACCCGCTGCTTTGGGCACGCGCTGAAAAGCAGCATTCAAAGGAAGCTGTCAGCCTCATCTTAGGCATCGCCAAAACGATAGGCTTTTTCGTGATGATCTGTCTGGGGGGCGGTGCAGTCTTCGGCGGCATCTTCTTCCTGCACCGGCGAGCGCAGCGGCAGGCGGTAGCCGAAAATTACTCTGACGCTGGAGGGATGCTGCGTCTCAACATTGACGAGATGCCACTGGAGACCGACCCGGCAAGATTGCTTGGAACAGGCGACGAAAAATCGGTTGTTCAGTAGTGAAGTTATTCTGAAGACATTCTGCATGCAAAAAAAATTAGCGGCGAGATTTTCGTCTCGCCGCTAATTTTTTACCCACCCTGGACTCGATAAAAAGTTGCGGGCTGCTGGTCTTCCTGTGAGGCTCCCCCAAGCCTCTTGCAGGACGCCGACCAGCAGCCCAGCACTTATGCCCTTTGACCGCTTAGCTCACGGCAACCCCGTTCCCCCGAAAGAGCCGCCGCCTGCTTTTCAAGTAAGAGAACGCCTCCCCCAAAGCCTTCACTTACTGCCGTCTCCGAGCCTGACCCGATTTACCCTTATTGTACCCTTCCTATTTTATCGTTGGTTATAAGAGCAATGACCGTGCCATTAAAGCTATTTCGGCCACTGCTTTTTCAAAGAGGCGTTTTTAGCCTTAAAAATCAGAGCTGGAGGCATCTTACAGGCCATAATCCTCTCCAATAGAAAAGCATTATTGTGCCAAGTTGTGTTTTTTTCTAATACATTGCACGTGTACGAGTGACCGATAATCAGTCGCACCTTCGGATGCGGTTGGTTCACCTGGGTGGGCTTTCATGGCAATGCAGCAAGCAGCGCGTCTATGTCTTCGGTCGTATTATAAAGGTGTGGTGAGATGCGCAGCCGATCTCCGCGCGGCGCGGCGATGATGTCTTGCTTTTTGAGATGACTGTAGAGCGCCATCGGCGACCACTCGCCCTGATGCTGAATGCAGACGATCTGCGACTTTTCACCCGCGCGCCGCGAACTGACAATCTTGTAATCGCGACTTCTCAATCGTTCACATAGGTAATCGGTCAACTCATTCAGGTGGGCTGCAATGCGCTCGATTCCCGTTTCCTGCAAAAGCGTCAGGCTGGCCTCCAATCCATGAATGAGCGCGGTGGGCGCTGTGCCCGTTTCCCAGGCGAGAGCGCCGCGCGACCACTCCTGCTCAAAGTTTCCGTAATCTTCCGGGTCGGGCACGCTCATCCAGCCGACCAGTGTTGGCTCAATTCGCTCACGCGCGCGATCAGACAAATACAGCAATCCGACGCCTTCAGGCGTGAGCAGCCATTTGTGACACGCCCCGGCAGCCGCGTCTATCAATTCAGCCTCGACGTTGATCGGCTGTGCCCCCATCGCCTGAATCACGTCAACGATGAGCAGCGCATCACTTTGGCGGGCAGCGCGACCCAGTCGCTCAAGGTCTGCGCGAAAGCCTGAGCCGTATTGCACGTGGCTAATGGCGACAATGCGCGTGTGGTCGTCAATCAAGCCGAGCATCTCTTCCATGTCAACGCGCCCGTCGCGCTCCTCGCAGAAGCGCACTTCCGTCTTAAAGGCTTCGCGCAGACGCAACCAGGGATAGACGTTAGATGGAAATTCATGCCGGAAGGTGACGACGTTGTCGCCCTCGCGCCAGCGCAACCCGTTCGCCACTGTGGACAATGCGTCCGAAGTATTACGCATAAAGGCAACTTGATGAGCACGCGCCCCGATCAGTTGAGCGGCCAAATCGCGCGCTCTCTCTTTGACGGCCATCCAGCTACGGTAATGTAGCGACCCATTCTCGGCCACGTCTTTCATCTGAGCCGTGACGGCCTCGATGGTCTTGATGGGCGGAGGCGAAACCGCCGCATGATTCAAGTAGACGACGCGCCCCGTATGAGCGAAGAGTGAGCGTAAATTCTCATTCATGAGTTTTCTGTAGACAATAAAAAGTTTCGATTTATCAATCCGCTCTGAGGCCAAGTATAACGTAAGAGGCCGGGAATGGAATTAACGCCCGCCGAAAATTCATTGAAGTTCAGCCCGCCGTGCATTACCTTGTCCAGCAATTCGTCCGGCAGGAAGATGCGTTTCGCGCGAGATGTGAAAGTCAACCGGGAAGGGAACTGGCGAGAAGAGCATGGCAATCATCGGCATCGTCGCCGTTAGCAAAAACGGAGCCATCGGGCGTGGCGGCTCTATCCCCTGGCACTATTCTGCCGACTTGAAGTTTTTCAAGCAGCAGACCACTGGCCACGCCTGCGTGATGGGCTATCGGACATGGTGCTCTCTGAAAAAGCCACTGCCGAACAGGCTCAACATCGTCCTGAGCAGGCAAGCGGAAGTTGAAGCGCAAGAGTCTGTGATTGTCTTGAGAGACAAGCAAGCGGTGCTGTCGTTAAAGCCTTATCTCTCGTGCGACCTGTTCATCATCGGAGGCTATCAGGTCTACCGAACTTTTCTCGACGAGATAGACAAGTGGATTGTGACGGAGATTCCGCTCACGGTGGAAGATGCAGACACTTTCATGCCCGAAAATTATTTGCAGGGATTCAAGCCTGACGATTCCCGCCAGCTTGAGGAGAATCTGAAAGGGACGTTTTACGAAAGAGTGTGACGGACGGCATTTTAAGGATTGTCGCAATTGAAATAGCGAATGGGATTCTGGGAGTGGCGTACAGGCATCTGCTGGCCTACGTATTTCTTTCGGATAGCTTCTGGTGCTAACTTTCCAATAAATTCAGACCTCCCTTCGTGGACTTCTGGAGGGAAATACCTTCCTTGGGAATTCTCTCTTTGTTTCCAATACTCTCTTGTTGCTTTGCTTACCGGAATCCATTTATCAATCTCGTAGACTTCCTTGATTACACCTTGATAGACAGCGAAAGCGTATTTTGTCTTCTCCACACGCCGTCTATTCACCCTCCACATTCCTCGGGTAGCATTGTATAAATCCTCCGCACTCTCTACATGCGGGTATTGCTGGTTAATGTTAATTGCTACCACTGGCTCGTCAATACTTGTAGTCGGGGATGGGTCGGAGTTGATCGCTGTTGGAAGAACCAGCGTGGCATCAGGGTCATAGGGAGCAGACAAAAGCGCGCCATCAGCCAAACAAAAGGCAAACATCTCATCAGCGTATGTTCGATTACATTCGGGGCATCTCTTCATAGCGATTCTCCAATACCGCTATCAACAGCAAAATTCTACTGAAAATCCCTAATATCCTTGAACGGCTTTTCTTGATCCGTGAAGTCGGGGCGATAGTAGTGTGACGCGCCGTCGTATTCCTGCATCCAGCCTTCTTCCATGCCGAGTTCGTCGAGCGCGGAGAGGGCGCGCAGCCATTCGGATTCGGTGATGCGCCGCGATAGTAAGGTGTAGCGAGAGTCGGAAGCGGCGCGGTTGGTCGCGTAGTATTGCGCCATCATCGAGACGGCGACGCGGGGGCTTAAAGTATCTTTAATCCATTCTAAGGATTCGCGCACGCCCGCGAGGTCGTTGGGAAGAACAAGCAGGCGAATGACGAGGCCGCGTTTGAGCAGGCCGTCCGCGCCGAAGATAAGCTCGTCACCCGTCTGGCGATACATCTCAGTGATGGCGCGGCGCGCGTGGTCTGTGTAATCTCTGACTTTGGAATATTCGTAGCCCGCCTCGTTCTCCGCATATTTTAAGTCGGGCAGGTAAACGTCAACGATGCCGTCCAAGAGGCGGAGGACTTCGACGGAATCGTAGGCGTTGGTGTTGTAGACGATGGGGAGATGCAAGCCCTGACGAGCGGCGAGCAGGACACTGCTTGCCATCTGCGGGGCGAAATGTGTGGGCGAGACGAAATTGATGTTGTGACAGCCGCGCGCCTGAAGCTCCATCATCATCTCGGCAAGGCGCTCGTGCGTTACCTGATTCCTGATCTGCTCTTTGTGCGTCTGGGAGATTTGATAGTTCTGGCAGTAGACGCAGCGCAGATTGCAGTTGCCAAAAAATATGTTTCCCGCGCCTCGTGTCCCGACAAGCGCAGGCTCTTCGCCGAAGTGCGCCGTGTAAGAAGAAACGACAGGCAGGCGACCCGAATAGCAGGCGGCGATCTCGTCTTGCAAACGGTTGTTCAGGCAATCGCGCGGGCAGACGCGGCAGCTTTCGAGCATCGCTTCAAGCGCGCGAACACGCTCTTCCAACTCGCCTGTTTCAAACAGGCGTATGTATGAAGGCTCTTCCTTCTGACTCCTGACTTCTGTGTTCTCTATTCTGCTTTCAGTCATGTTTTCTGAAGTGGACGAATCGCGGCCTGTGCTTTTCGACCAACTCGCGGGGCGCGAAGTGCTTGGTGAATCTCCAGATAAAATCCATCTCGATGTGGATTGTGCTCAGTGCCAGCCGCGCCTCGAAGATGAGAAGCATGCTGCCGTAGAACAGGCAGCTTGCGCCAAGCAGCGCGACGACCACCGGAATCCAGCTATAGCGCGTGCTCGTGACGGCGACAATCCCGATGGCGACGCTCGTCGAGACGAAAATGCCGAGCGCCATATAAAAGACCGTCATCGAGCGTTGCAGGATGCGCGCGCGGCTGGTCAGCTTGTCCAGTTGCACGAAGATCACCGCGCGCCTATCGTCCAGCAGTTCCACGTCTCCTTCAGTGTGCGCCAGTTCCTCCAACTTGTCCGAAAGAGCGCGCACGCGATCAACCACCCGCCCCAGCCGCGTCGAAGTGGAGAGGATCATCGTCCCGCAGGCTGAGATCAGCACGGCGGGCGTAATCATTGCCGTCAAAACGGCGAGAGCGCCGGAGAGTCCTTCCATCAGTAGAAACGCAGAATACAGAAGACAGAATACAGGAGTCAGGAGTCAGAAGTCAGAAGTCAGAATAATAAGGCTAAGAACCACATTAACAGATTGTATTTTCTTCTGGCTTCTGGGTTCTGACTCCTGACTCCTGACTTCTGCTTTTCATTTATAACGGTTGAGGGTCGGGAAGAGCAACCGCGCTCTTCGTCTGCAATAAAAAATTCTCTTGATAATAAGAAAGTGAGAAACACTTCCGCCGCAAGTTGTGTTATTCTCCGCCGCAAAGCAACACAAGTAACAGAGGTCTGTGGAAGTTCTAATTCAACCTCTAACATACAGGGTTTCAACTTAGAAAAGGAGCAGACGATCATGGCTGAACAGGGAAATGATGACAATAGAGATGACCTGGGCACTGCCGGAGGCGGTGGTGGTGCGGGGACGAGTGACACAGGCGGCGGCGGCTCGGCTGCGGACAACGTAGACGCTGAAGAAGGCGCAGGAGCAGGCGGCGGAGCAGGCGCAGGTGGCGGCGGTCATGAAGGCCACGGCGGCACAGCTATTGGCCGCGCGACAGGGGTCGGCTCCGGGGGCTCGTCCGGTGGAAGCGGCGGCGGTGGCGCAGGCGGTGGAACGTCCGGCGGAACTGGCGGCGGCGGAGGCCGCTCAGGCGCGCGTGGTGGAAGCAGCAAGGGCAGTGGAGGCGGCGGTGGCAAAGGCTCAAGCTCAAGCAGCTCGACCGGAGGCGGAAGCACAGGCACGAGAGGCGGCGCTGCCGGAACTGGCGGAGGCCGCTCCGGTGGAGGCTCGAAAGGCGGAGGAGCCAGAGCTGGAGGAAGTAAAGGCGGCGGCTCTAAAGGTGGCGGTGGCACAGCCGGAGGCGGTGCTTCAAGAGGCGGTGGCGGCGCGACGGGCGGTGGCAAAGGCGCGGCCAAAACAGGCGGCAACGCTGGCGGTGGACGCGGGGGCGTCGGCGGTGGAAAAGGCAGCGCGAAGAAACGCACTCCTTCGAAAGCCGGAGCCAAGGGCAGCACCAAAGGCGGAGCCCGTGCAGGTGGAAGTAGTAGTGGAACCAGAAGCGGCTCGAAAGGCGCTGGTGGTGGTGGAAGCAAGGGTGGAGGCAAAGGCGCAGGTCAGGGCGGCGCACGCGGCGGCGCTAAAGGTGGCGCAAGCCGTGCCGGTGGCTCAAAGAGCGGCGGTGGACGTGGTGGAACGAAGGGTGGTTCTAAAAGCTCCGGTCAGGGCGGCTCCAAAGGTGGCGGTACGAGAGGCGGAGGCGGCTCGAAAGGTGGAGGCACAAAAGGCGCAGGTGGTGGCCGCAGCTTGAAAGGCGGAGCATCTAAAGGAGGAAGCGGCGGCGGTGGTAAGTCCGGCGGCTCGAAGCGCGGCGGTAAAGGTGGCGCTGGCAAAGGTGGAAGCCGGAAGAGCGGGGCTGGAAGCGGCGGGGTCCTCAACACTGCGGCCTCTGCTATTGGCCGTGGGGCCGCAGCCGTCAGCAATCTCATCGGCGGTCTGACCGGAGGCGGCACGAAGCGCCGCAGACGTTAAGTCTCGCTTGCGGAAAACAAAAGTATAAGAGGCCGCGTTGCAGATAATGCAACGCGGCCTCTCATGCTCTATGGGATTAGATTTCTCCGGGGTGGTCTGAGGAGCGTCTTTGCGCTCTTCGGCCTGGCAGCATCGCCCTTTATCGCTCTGGGCAGCCTGTTCTTTCTCAGACCTCGACTACGCATCGCCTCGCAATAGCCGACCTTGAGCACCTGATCGTCAAAAATGGAGAGCAGATGCTTCAGGTTGTTGTACTTGACCGCCGGGTGAACCCAACTGTAGCGCGTGAAGTGTTCGAACATCGCGTAGGGGCGCTCGTCTTTGCCGATGAGCGGAATAATCGGCACGGACGGTAGATAGGGCACGATGTAGCTCAACTCCTGCGGGATGCTCTTGGCGTCCGTCAGGTCGGCGATGATGAAGCAGGACATGTTTGCGAGGCTGGAAACCGTTTCCGTCAAATCGCGTGCGCGCGGCTTCGCGAAGTCAAAAAGCACAGGGACGAAGTTACGCTCCAAGAGACGTGTCTTGATCGCTTCGAGCACGCGCTTTCGCGCTGGCGTGAAACGTCCGAGGATGAGCACCGTGCGGCTGCTCGTCGCGTCAATCACTTCGGCAATCTTCGGGTTGTCGAGCAGGACAAACAGAAATTGCGCGGTGTCGAGATCATCTACGGTAATCGGCGGCGAATCAAACGAGGCGTGAATAATCAGCCCCGATTGGTGGGCGGGCTCTCCCTTCAGCCCCCAGATTCCTGCACCGTAGACCTCTGCTCCGTTGAGATTCGCGCCCTCAACGTCTGCATCCACGAGCGAAGCATGGCGCAGAATCGCGCTCCTGAGGTCTGCGCGATTCAAACACGCGCGCCGAAAACTCGTCCCGCGCAAATCTGCGTGGCGGAGCGTCGCACCCGTCAGGTTAGCGCCGCTCAAGATAGTATGCCTCACCTGGCAGCGCGAAAGATTTGCGCTGCTAAGGTCGGCATTGCTCATCTGTGCGAACGAAAGATCGGCGCGTCGCAGATCGGTCTGGCGAAACTGTACCTCCCAGAGATTGGCGTGCGAGAAATCATAACCGCGCAGATTCATCCCATTCAGTTGCGCCCCGCTCAGATCGGGAGTGATTTTGCGCGGCGCACGACTATGAGCTTTGCGCCAGGCGTTCCAGGATTTGACACCGAGGTTCAGGGCTTCTAGATGTTTGGGGTTAGCCATGAAGAGACCGCCAGTCGTTTGGACTATATTCCCTTTTCGGCGAAGACCTGAACGAGGTTAACCAGCGTCTCAGTTGATTTCTCCAGCCCGCGCACGGAGTTGAATTCGAGCTTGCCGTGAAAGTTGTGCCCGCCAGTGAAGAGGTTCGGCGTGGGCAATCCTCTGAAAGTCAGGTTCGCGCCGTCCGTCCCGCCGCGAATCGCGCGGATGTGCGGCTTGAGTCCTGCGCGGCGCGAGGCTTCCATCGCGTATTCGGTCAACTGCGGGAAATCTTTCAAGACCTCTTTCATGTTCTTGTAGTTCTCTTTGACCTCGACCGTGATTTTCACCTGTGGAAACTTCTGCCGCGTCGCCTCAGCCATCTGCCGGATCATCTGCTCTTTGGCGTTCAGGCCGCTCAACTCAAAATCGCGGAGCAGAATCTTGATGCTCGATTCTTCGGCATCGAGCATGCCTGTGTAAGGATGGACGAAGCCGACGCGGCCTTCTGTGGTTTCCGGCAGCATGCCCGGCGGAAAGCGTGTCATGAAATCCCCGGCGGCGTAGGCCGAGTTAATCATGATTCCTTTGGCCGTCCCCGGATGCGTGTTCTTGCCCTGAAAATGGACGGTCGCGGTGCGCGCGCTCCAGGTCTCGTTGCTGATCTCGCCCAGCTCCTCGCCGTCAACCGTGTAGGCGAACTTCGCGCCGAAGCCCGCGACATCGAACTTATCAATGCCGCCACCGACCTCTTCGTCGGGTGTAAACGCGATAGCTATGCGCCCGTGCTTGATCTGCGGGTTGCGGCGCAGGGTGTCAATCATCGTCATGATCTCGGCGCAGCCTGCTTTATCATCCGAGCCCAGAAGTGTCGTCCCGTCGGCGGTGATGATGTCGTCGCCGATCAGGTTTTTGAGGTCTGGATTAGTGGCGACCGCGATGATTTGCGTCGGGTCTTTGGGGAGCGTGATGTCGCCGCCTTGATAATTTTTGTGAATGACGGGCTGGACGTTCTCGCCCGAAACTTCCGGCGAGGTATCCATGTGCGCGATAAATCCGATGACAGGCGCTTTCGCATTATCAGGCAGGTTGCTGTGAACCGTTGCGTAAACGATGCCGAATTCGCTGACGCGAACATTTTCCGCGCCCAGTTCCTTCAACTCCTTCGCCAGCAGGTTTGCGAGCACAAGCTGCTTCTCCGTGCTCGGAACTTTCTCCTGATCCTCTTTCGACTGCGTGTCAATCCTGGCGTAGCGTAGAAAGCGGTCAAGGACGGATTCCGAAGGCGGATTCGTTTGCGCATTGATCGTGGCGGTCAAAAGCAGGAGACAGATAAGCGTCAGCAGTCTTTTCATCTTTTGATTTCCTCGGCTTTGATTCTTTCGATTTCTTCTTCCATTCGTCCGGCTATCATCAGGCCGAACATCTTCTGGTCGGCCATGAATGACCAGAGCGGATATTTGAACGTCGCAGGTCTGTTTTTTTCGACGAGGAAATGGCCGACCCAGGCCGCCGCATAACCGGGAACTAAAGCAACGGGCAGCCACTTCCATTTCCCCTTGGCCGCCAGCGTGGCCACACACGCAAGCGCCGTCGCCGTTCCCGCAAAGTGCAGTGCGCGCGTTGCAGGCAGGCTGTGCTCCGCCACATAGTAAGGCCAGAAATCCTCGAAAGATTTTATCTCTTGCATGACAAGCGACCTCCAAACGCAGAATTCAGGAGTCAAAATCCAGAATCCAGAATAGCGTGACTTCGAAATCAGAAACGCCTTAGCTCCGTAGGAGCGAGATATTTATAGCTCAGGGTATGGCCTAAATGTGTTAGCTCCGTCAGGAGCGGAATGTCCAGACATTTACATTTCGCTCCTGACGGAGCTACAGAATGCTTTGATAACTCGTGGGCTATAAACATCTCGCTCCTACGGAGCTTCTGACTCCTGGCTTCTGGATTCTGTATTCTGCTTTTCCTCATTCTTCCTCTTCGCCGAACAGTCTTTGAAAATCTTCGGGCAATGTCCGGGCGACACGCGCGAGTTGCAGGTTTTCTTTGACGTGTTCGCGGCGGCTCATGCCGATGAGCGCGGTCGTGACGCCGGGCGTCGAGCGGACAAACTGAATGGCCGTTTGCGCGTCGGTCGCCAGTGATCCGAGCGGCTCGCGGATGTGTTCGGGCAACTCGCGCGCCACCTTGCCCTGCAAGAGAGAGGCGCTGGCGACGACAGTCACGCCCAGCGCGCTCGCTGCTTCGAGCACGGAAACCTGTTCGCCCTCAAGCGGCTGATTATCCATGACGAGGGCTTCCGGCATGGCAAGGTTAAAGGGGAGCTGGATGAAACGAAAGCCGTGCGCCTCTCCTCCAACCTCGCGGGCAATCTCGACCATCCGTTCGAGTGAATGATGCTCGCGCGCGTCATTCGGGACACGAAAGCCGTTCCATGTCGCCACGCCGTACATTCTGATCTTGCCTTCAGCGATGTTGCGTTCGAGCAGCTCAAAAGCCGCACGCAGTCTCGTCTCAAACTCTGCGCGCGAGACCGCACCCAATTGCGATTCGGGATTGTGTATGTAATAAACATCAATCGTCGAAACATTCATGTTCCGCAGCGATTGGTCAATCTGGCTCTGCAAGTAGCGGGGCGTCATGCAATGGCTGCCGCCGACGATGTCCGAGAGTTGAGCGATACCGGGGCGCACGAAAGTCTCTTCAATGTAGCCGCGCACATCCTTTGGCGGCTCACCATCGAAAGGCAGATAACCGCCTTTCGTGCAGATAAGAAATTCGTCGCGCGCCGCTATCCCATCTTCGGTCACAGACCCGAGCGCCGCGCCGATTGATCTTTCGCTTCTCTGGAAACGATAGTTGGCCGCGGTGTCTATCACGTTCGCGCCGAGTTCGAGGGCGCGCATGACGGACTCCGTGTAACGCCTGTCCGTTTCGGCGTCCCAGTTGCCCAGGTAAGTGCCGATGCCGATAGAAGACAACCACAGATTCTGTTCGTGTCGAAAATGGTTCTCCGCAGCGCGCTCTTTGAAACGCTCACGATAACGCGCCGTCCCCTCCAAAGTCGCATAGCCATCAATCGGCATAAATGATCCTTTACAAGCAGGAGACAGAACACAGAAGTCAGGAGACAGGAGACAAGAAAATCTGTCGCAGTGGCTCTCCGCCTTATCCCTTCTGACTCCTGTCTCCTGTCTTCTGTCTCCTGCTCTTACGTTCCCAATCGTTCGCGGAAGAACTTGAGCGTTCGTTGCCAGGCGTCGGCGGCGGCTTCCGGGTTGTAGGCTTCCGCGCGTGTGTCGTTGAAGAAGCCATGCTTGGCTCCTTCGTAGACCTTGATGTCTGCCTTCTTCCCGGCCTTCTTCAGAGCCTCTTCAAACTCTTTCACCTTCTCAGGCGGAATGCCTGTGTCGAGCGAGCCGAAACTCGCCAACAGCGGGCAGGAGACTTGCGGGACAAGCTCAATGGGTGTGCGCCCGTAGAAGATGACTGCGCCCTTGAGGTCTTTGGTGTGGGTGGCAAGCTGATATGAAAAACCGCCGCCCATGCAGAAGCCTATCGAGGCGAAATGCCGACGCACGCCGTCAATGCTCTTGATGTAATCGAGCGCCGCCTGCATGTCTTTGATGGCCGCTTCGGGAGGAATGCTCGAAGCTGCTTTGCGGAGAGCCGCCATGTCCTTTGCGTCTTTGGGCGGCGGGTCAGGCGCACGCACGAAGAAATCGGGAGCGAGCGCCAGGTAGCCTTCATTCGCAATGCGGTCGGCGATTGATTTGATGTGATCGTTGAGGCCGAAGACTTCGTGGATGACGAGCACCGCGCCGGGCACAGTGCCTTTCTTCTTCGGGCGGGCGAGATATGCTGGGATTTTGATCGTCCCGCTCGGATACTCTGTCATCACACCCGTCAACTGTGCCGCTGGCGTCGGAGTCGTCGTGCTCGCGCTGTTGCCCGCAACAGCCTTGTTCCCATCCTGCGCCGCACAACCGACGGTTGCGGCCACGCCGACGAGCGCCACGCCGCCAGCAGTCGCCGAGTGTTCAAGAAATTTCCTGCGTGAGACAACCACTTCCGCTTCTGTCTGTGATTCAGTATGTTTGTCCGTTCTTTTCATTTTCCACTCCCCTCGTTTTTCACCACGATACCGCCTTTCATCACAAAGCGCACCCGCTCAAGCTCTGTGACATCGCTCAAAGGATTACCGCTGACGGCGATGATGTCCGCGAAGCGTCCCGGCTCGATTGAGCCGATGCGGTCAGACCAGCCGAGCAGGTCAGCCGCATTGACTGTCGCCGCCTGAATCGCCTGCATCGGGGTCAATCCCAGCTTAACCATGACGGCGAACTCACGCCCGTTCAATCCGTGTGGATAGACCGCCGCGTCCGTGCCGAAAGCGACCTTCACTCCAGCTTTGAGTGCACGCGAGATGTTTATGCGCGCAGCGGGCATCACCGCTTTTGCCTTCTCCATGATGAACGGCGGTATGTTGAGCTTCTGAGCGTTTTCCATAAACCAGTCGGCCAGATAAAGCGTCGGGACAAGGTAAGTTCCTCGCGCCTTCATCAAAGAGATGTCTTCGTCGTTGATGAATGAGCCGTGCTCGATTGAATCAACACCGGCCAGCACAGCCTGCTTGATGCCCGAAGCGCCGTGCGCGTGGGCGGCCACCTTGCGCCCCAAACGATGAGCTTCCACGACGATGGCGCGAATCTCCTCGTCGCTGAACTGTTCCGCTCCCGGAGAATCGCCTTTTGACAGCACGCCGCCCGTCGCGCAAATCTTAATCACGTCCGCGCCGTACTTCACAATCTCACGAGTCTTCTGCATCACACCGGGCACGCCGTCCGCCACGCCGTCGCCCGTGTAATGAAACTGTGGCGCGAGCAGGTTCTCGTCGCAGTGCCCGCCCGTCACGCCGATGGCCGGGCCTGAAGCGTCAATGCGCGGCCCCGGAATGTCGCCTTCGTTAATCGCATCGCGCAGCGCGATGTCTGAGTAGCCGCCCGCGCCGACGTTTCTGACAGTCGTGAAGCCCGCTTCGAGCGTCAGGCGCGCATTGCGCGCGCCAAACAGTGCTTCGCGCGGAACGGAGATGCCGAGCGAGGCGTAGCCGATCTGATCCGGGTTTCCCGTCAGGTGCGTGTGAGCATCTATCAGTCCCGGCAGCACAGTCGCGTTTTGTAAATCAATCACCTGTGTCCCGGCGGGCGCGTGTCCCGCAATTGCTTGCGCCGCGCCGACCTCCCTGATGCGGTCTCCTTCAATGAGGATGGCTTGGTCTGTCAGCACACGCCCGGTGCGCACGTCCACCAGTTTTCCGGCGCGAATGAGAATGCGTTTGGGCGGAGCGGCACTCTCCGCTGTCTGTGCGATTACGGGGGAAGGCAACAATAAGAGAGAGAGCAGGACGACGAATCGCTTGAGACTCATTTCTTCTCCTCTAGTTGGAAGAGTGGTCAGAGCAGCAAAGTGTTGAGCCGGAAATATACGTGACCTGAGCGCGCCGCCGCAAGCTGCGCTTCGTTTAAGCGGGGACGGTATGTTAAAAAGCATTGCCGGATAGCTGTTCGTTTGCTGTTTGAGATGAGGTGTATTACTGCCGTTGTGTTTTATTACTAAGTAGGAGAGAGGTATGACCGATCTGCTGGAAAGAATAACGATCAATCCTGAGCAATGTGGCGGGCGTCCATGTATTCGAGGAATGCGTATCAGAGTAGTTGATATTCTCGACCTGTTTGCTGCGGGCTTGAGTGCTGAACAAATCTTAGATGAAATGCCAGACCTCGAAAGGGAAGATTTACATGCTGCCCTTCAGTATGCCGCGCGTAAATTAGATCATCCGGTGCTCGCCGTATGAGCCTCTGGATTGATGCGCAGATGTCTCCTGCCATAGCGGTTTGGATAAGCCGTAGTTTCGCCATCGATACTGCGGCTGTTCGTGACCTCGAGCTACGGGAGGCTACAGATCAAGCAATATTCCAAGCGGCGAAGAGAGAAAACGCTATTGTAATGACGAAAGACCGTGACTTCGTTGCGCTGCTTGATAGATTTGGCCCTCCGCCGCAAGTGATTTGGGTGACGTGCGGTAATACTTCGAACGAACGCCTCAAAGAAATCCTGACGAGTACCTTGCCCAAAGCTCTGGAGCTTCTGGGTTCCGGCGAGCAACTTGTAGAAATTAACGCTGTCTAGCATAAACACGTGTCCAAATCACTCGACATCACAGACGGCGCGCTGCGCGAACTCTCCGCGCAAGCAACCGCGCTCGTCATGGATTACTTCGAGCGCATCTCTGAGCTTCCCATCTTCCCCGATACAACCGCCGAGCAAATAGCAGAGGAACTGCCTTCGATTCTTCCCATCGAAGGCGAACCGCTCGACCGATTAATCGAGGATTGCCGCACACTTTTCAATGCGAGCCGTCACAACGGACACCCGCGCTTCTTCGGCTACGTCGCTTCGCCTTCGACGCCTATCGGCGCGTTCGCAGACCTGATTGCGTCCGCGCTCAATCAAAACGTCACCTCGTGGCGCTCCGCCCCGGCGGCGACCCAGATCGAACAGACGGTCGTGCGCTGGCTCGGACAGTTAATCGGTTATAGCGAAGACGCACACGGGCTGTTGACCAGCGGCGGCTCAATGGCGAACCTTAACGCGATGCTCATCGCGCATCGTGTCAAAGCGGGCAGTGAAACTTCGCGGCAGGGTTTATGGAATGCCGGTCAACCGATGACCATTTATGCTTCCGATCAAGTTCATTTCTCAATTGTGAAGGCCGCGGACGTGCTGGGGCTAGGGCGCGATTGTGTGCGTCTTTTGCCGTCGGACGAGCGATTCCGCCTTGATGTGAGTGTTTTGCGCGAGCATCTGGCGCGAGACATTCAATCAGGTTTGCGCCCGTTCTGTGTGGTGGCCAGCGCAGGCACTGTCAGCACGGGCGCGGTTGATCCGCTTGGCGAAATTGCCGAAGTCACCGAAGAGTATGGACTGTGGCTGCACGTTGACGGAGCTTACGGCGCACTGGCCGCGATGGACGCGACAAAGCGTTCTCTCTTCGCCGGAATCGAGCGCGCGGATTCCGTCTCGTTAGACCCGCACAAGTGGCTCTACGCGCCGGTTGATGCGGGCTGTCTTCTGTTCCGCGACGACCAGAGCGTGCGCTCCGCGCATTCGCCGAATGAGGCCGATTACATTAAGGTACACGAGCAAACGGACACGGAAGCCTTCGCCTTCTGGGATTACGGCATAGAGCTGTCGCGCCGCTTTCGCGCTCTGAAAATCTGGCTGATGCTTCGTTACTACGGCACAGAGCGCGTAGCAGGCGCTATCGCAGGAGACAATCGTTTGGCCTCTGAACTGGCGGAACGCATCCGCGCATCGGAAGATTTTGAATTGCTCGCGCCGGTCGTCTTGAGCATCTGTTGTTTTCGCTACGTGCCGCCTAAATTGTCTGAGCGTCTCATGTCTGGAGATGAAAAGGAACGCGCTCGTGTTAACGACGAACTCGATGAATTGAACGCGCGCATCATGCACAGCGTGCAGCGCGGCGGTCGAGCGTATCTTTCCAACTCGACCATCAAGGGGCGCTACGCCCTGCGCGCCTGTATCACCAACTTTCGCACGACGAGCGAGGACATCCGTCAAACGCTCGACATTGTCCGTGAAGCAGCCGGAAGAATCGAGCAAGGGGAAAAGGATGGGGTCTGAAAGATGAAAGCGAAACGGGACGCTTACGGGCGTGAGCTTCAAGCCGCGCTCAGGCTGGCGCGCGAGGCCGGTGCAGCCATTCTTGAATATTACGATTCGCCTTTGCACATTGAGCGCAAGATTGATGCCGACGAGCACACAGAGCCTGTCACGCAGGCCGACCGTGCTGCGAATGAGCTAATCGTGAACGGACTAGGCCGCGAGTTTCCTGATGACGGCATCCTCGCGGAAGAATCCGTTGACACGGCGCGACGCCTGACGAAGCGGCGCGTCTGGATGGTTGATCCGCTCGACGGGACAAATGGCTTCATCGCGCGCGACGGAGATTTCGCCGTGCAGATCGGTCTCGCCGTTGACGGTCTCGCAGTGCTCGGCGTGGTCTATCAACCATTGCCTGACGTTTTGTATCGTGCGACGACAGGCGCGGGCGCGTGGATCGAGCGCGCGGGGTTTGAGCCGGAGCGAGCGCACGCCTCTGATAAAACGCAGGTTGAGCGGATGCGGCTGGCCGCGAGCCGCACGCACAGAGGCCCGCGCATGGATGTGGTCGTGCGCGCTCTGGGGCTGGAAGAAGAGGTGCGGCGAGGCTCGGTCGGCATCAAAGTCGGCCTCATCATCGAGCAGCAGTGTGATGTTTACGTTCATTTGAGCCCGCGCACGAAGCAATGGGACACCTGTGCGCCGGAAATTATCCTGACGGAGGCGGGCGGGCGCATGACAGACCTCTTTGGCGAGCCGCTCGGTTACAACCATGCGGACGTGCAGAATCGCAACGGCCTCGTCGCCTCAAACGGCGCAGCGCACACGAGCATCATCGAAAAACTCGCGCCGCTGCTTAAAGAATTTGGACGTATCAGGGTCTAAGGGGCTATCTTAAAAACCGCTGTTTTAACTCCGCCAGGAGTGTGATGTTTATAGTTTAGGTGAATCATTAAAAATTCAGCTCCGTTAGGAGCAAAACACGAAACATTCCGCTCCTGGCGGAGCTACAAACATAAAATAATATCCAGGGCTATAAACATTTCGTCCCTCACGGGACTTTTCAGACCGCTTCTAAGGAAACTCGCGCGTGGGAACTAGACCCAAAATCCTTCTGCTCTTTTTCGCCCTCGGCCTCCTGGCGGTGGTCGCGTTGAGTGTCGCCAATTATCGAAACGGAGTGCGCGGCGTTGAGGGCAGGTTGCGCGGCGAGGTTGAGCGCGAGGCGCGAGCGATTGCCCGCGACGTTGACTCTAGTCTGCGCGAGCGTGAAGACGCACTCGTCGCCCTGGCGCGATCATTCGGCCTGCGTGCTTACCTGCGCGCCGCACGGCAGCAATCGTCAGCCGCCGCCGAAAGGGGCTACCCATCACAGCCCGGTAAAAGTTCTGCCCCGTTCATCAACCTCTCGCCCGGTCTGGCGCAAGCCTCGGCAGACGAAGTTATTCCGAAGGACGTTCAGGCAGAGGTGCGCGCGTTGATTCAAAGCGGCCAGAAATATTACGTGGCCATCGCGTGTCTCGACACCAACAGGCAGCCGCTATTTCGCGCCGAGCCAGGCAAAGGCGAGGGCGTCCAGCCGGTGCGTTTTCAAATACGGGATTTTCTCTCCGAAAGCCTCAGAGCGGATGAGCGTGTCTGGTCAACCGGGGAACAGACGCCCTTGCGAGCAGGCATCACACGCGAATCCTTCGGGTCAATCCTGCGCTATGTGATTCCCGTCTTCATTGAAGAAGAGAATACTTCAGCCGAGCGCGGCGCGCTCATCGTTGATCTCAAGCTCGATGCCTTGCTCGTGGACGCGGCGAGCAATGTTACTTCTGCATCCTCACAGGCGCAGGCTTCAGAAGCGTCAACATCGCCGCGCCTCATCGTGATGCTCGACCGCGCGGGCAATGCCGTTTACCACTCAAACGAGGCGCTCAAGTACCAACCCGCGACAAAGGCATTGCCGCCATCTTTCAAGCCGATGGCGGAGGCAATGAAGGAAGGCCGGAGCGGTTGGGGATTCTACGAATCATCTGGAGATGACTGGGTAGCGGCTTATCAACCGCTTGCGCCACTCGATCTTTCGGTCGCTGTGGCTAGCGATTATTCAACCGCCGCGCGCGACTTGCGTTTGTGGGGCTGGCTGAGCATTGGTCTGATTGCTTTAATCGGGCTGGCAACAATCATCCTGTTGTTGCTCTTCCTGCGACGCACGGCGCGCAGCATCGAGCGCGTCACAGAGGGCGCGGTGGCCATCGCCGGGGGCAAACTGGACGAGCGTATTGACGTGCGCGCAAGCGACGAAACGCACCTGCTGGCCGGGACTCTGAATGCTATGGGCGACCGCCTGCGGGAGCAGATTGCGCGCGAGGCCGAGTCGCGGCAGTTTGAGTCCTTCATGCGGCTCTCGGCCATGCTGACGCACGATCTGAAAAACTCCATCCAGGCGCTGTCGCTCATCGTCGGCAATATGGAGCAGCAGTTTCACCGCGAGGAGTTTCGCACGGATGCGATGGAGTCGCTCAGAGACGCGACCTCACAACTGAGCGCTCTGGTTGCCAAGCTGAGCGAGCCGGTCAGAAGCCTGAGCGGGGAGTTCAAGCGCCCGCGCCCGGTTGACCTCGTTCCCGTCATTCGCCGCGCACTCTCGCGCACGGCTGAGCCTGCCGCTGAAACGCACGAGATAGAGATTCAATTGCCTGCGTCGCTCGTGGCTATTGCCGACGACGAGCGGATCGAAAAGGTCATCGAGAATCTGGTGCTCAACGCGCTCGAAGCGATGGGCACGAAGAGGGGACGATTGTCCGTCATGGCTGCCCCGGCTGAGGAAGGCTTTGTTTTTTTCAGCGTCTCAGACACCGGGCCGGGGATGACGGAAGAGTTTCAGCGCACGCGGCTCTTTCGTCCTTTCGCTACGACCAAGCCAAAAGGCGTCGGGCTCGGTCTCTACACCTGCCGTGAGCTAGTCCGCGCGCTCGGCGGGCGCGTCGAGGTCGAGTCAAAGCGCGGCTCTGGCACTTGCTTTCGCATCGTGTTACCATCGGCAGCGATCACAGAGGCGGGTCAGAAAAGCAGCCGCACCCAATGACGGCGCTTCTCTTCGATAGCTTCCGCTGATTGTCCCCGTCAGTTTTTCCAGTAAAGAAACGATTAAGTTATTCAAGTTTGAGATCGCTTGGGGTGTCAAAGCCTTCTCAAGTGGCGCGCCGGGCGTCCACGCTTTCTCTTTCCCTTGAGGTCCAAGAGAGACCTGTCAGTTATGACCGAGCAGGCGCAGGCCAAAATGACGATTTTAGTTGTGGACGACGATCCGGCTGTCCGGCGCGGGCTGCGGTGGGCGTTCACCGATTGCTATCGTGTGCTCGAAGCGGGAACGCGCGAAGAAGCCGTCGAGCAGTTAGGGCGCGAGCGCATTGATGTGGTGCTGAGCGATTTGCGCTTGCCGCCCGCGCTCGATGAGATCAGCGAAGGGTTAGCCGTGGTCGAAGCGGCGCGCGGGTTGCGCCCATCCGTTCCTGTCATCGTCGTGACGGGGAGCGAAGCGAAAAAAGCTGCGCTCGAAGCTGTCCGGCGCGGGGCTTACGGTTTCTTTGAAAAACCTTTCAACCCCGAAGAGGTGCTGCACATCGTTCACCAGGCGGCGCGCGCGCACCAACTGGAGCGGGAGATTCTCCGGCTGCGCTCGGAATTGATGGGCAGCCGTGGCTTCGGTCATCTCATCGGCGGAAGTTCTGCGCTGGAAGCAACGCTCAAACAGGCTCGCGCCGTTTCGGGAACGAGCGCCACCGTTCTGCTGACAGGCGAAAACGGAACAGGCAAAGAGTTGCTGGCGCGCGCCATTCACGAAGAGAGCACGCGCGCTCAAGCTCCCTTCGTGGCCGTCAGTTGCGCGGCGCTGCCGGAATCCTTGATTGAATCGGAACTCTTCGGCCACGAGAAGGGCGCGTTTACTGGAGCCGTGCAAGCCAGAAAAGGACGGTTTGAGCTGGCCGACGGCGGCACGCTCTTCCTGGACGAGATTAGCGAATTGACGCAGACCGTTCAGGTCAAGCTGCTGCGCGTTTTGCAAGAGCGGGCGTTTGAGCGCGTTGGTGGGACAAAGACGATTGAAGTTGACATCCGCTTAATCGCCGCCTGCAACAATGATCTGGAGAAAGAGGTCGAAAGCGGCAGGTTTCGCCGCGACCTCTTCTACCGGCTCAACGTCGTGCCGCTGGTTCTGCCCCCCCTGCGCCAGCGACATGAAGACATCCCTGTGCTCGCGGCGCATTTCGCCACCAAAGCCGCAGAGAAGCACGGGCGTCCAGCGCTCGAACTCGACCCTGTCTTAATCGAAGCTCTGCTGGAATATGATTGGCCGGGCAATGTGCGCGAGCTTGAGAATGTCATCGAGCGGCTGGTCGTGCTGACCACAGGCTCGCGGCTCGGTATAGAGTTTCTCCCCGAAAAGATGCAACGCACGCTACCCAAAGATGCTGCCGTGGCGGACGAAACGACGCTCGAAGGGGCGATGGCGGTGCTCAAGCGCCGGATCATTGCCGCCGCGCTCAAAAGCGAAGGCAACAAGGTCGCCGCCGCCAAGCGTCTCGGCATCAGCCGTTCCTACCTGCACCGTCTCATCAGCGAGCTTGGCATAGCCGAGCCGTAAAAGAAGGCAAAAGTAAAAAGGTAAAAGGCAAAAGGTAGGCGGGAAACCACTTTTTAATTAAATGTGGCTTCAGCCTCACTTTTTACTTTTACCTTTTTACTTTCCTTCCATCTGTCTACAAATGTACACATCTAATATCCGTTTAGTTAGCTCTTGTGGACACTCCGGGCTCAATCTGCATGTCGCGCAATTTGTGACAATGCCCTGGAAAGCTATACGCTCCGCGGTTTTCCTCAAGGAAGCGCGCCTCGCGGCGTTTCCTTAAAAGCGCGGTATGAGCTTTGCAATCAATTCACAACAAGCAAGGAGAACATCAAGATGAAGCCCAGAGTCTTGATCGTAGATGACGATGCAGCCATCACGCAGCAACTGTTTTGGACGCTGTGCGATGAGTATGAGGTGATGACGGCGAATGATCTGGCGTCAGCCGTGCGCCGTGCGACCATCTACGAACCGGCGGTCTCGATTCTTGATTTACACCTGCCGCCCGTCACCAGTTCACCGGAGGTGGGCTTGAGGATTCTCGGATATTTGAAAGATCGTCTCCCGCATTCAAAGGTGCTGGTGATTAGTTCTGCCGCCGACGAAGAGATGCGGGTTGCCTGTTTCGCTAACGGCGCGGATGAATTTCTGGACAAGCCTTTCGAGATTGAGCAATTGCTTGCAGTCATGCGGCGGATCGCGCCTGAGCACGTCTACAGTTGATTGAAAATTTTTCCGACGCGGGCGCAAGCCGTAGGATTGTCAACGCCTGCGCCCGCAAGCGCCGGATGTTAAAGCGCAATTCGTTTTATGGATGTGCGTCGTGTAGCGCAGAAATCTAGCGCCATTCGGCGCAAGAGAAAAAGGGAAGCCGGGCGATTTCCTCACCAGCCGCCCGGCTCCCGGTGGTTCTTTACAAAATTGATTTTTCGGCCACTCGCCCCATTTGAGAGGCCGTGAAGCGCACCGCGCCATGTGGATCCCCTCCCGCAGCGCGGAGCCGAGAAGCCCCTGCTCCCATTTGACTCATACCCTGAGTCGCAGGGGCTTCAATTTTGTCCAGAAGACAGAACACAGAAGACAGGAGACAGGAGAAGAGAAAATCTGTAAACGTGGTTCTCCGCCTTATCATTCTGACTTCTGACTCCTGAATTCTGTATTCTGCTTTTACTGTCTCCTGTCTTCTGACTCCTGCTTTTCTGGCGTATAATGCCTCTATATGAGATTCCTGCATCTGGCAGACGTCCATCTGGGTTGTCGTCGCTATCATCTGGAAGAGCGCACAAAGGATTTTTTCCGTGCCTGGTATGACGTGATTACCAATCACGCCATTCCGAACCGCGTTGATTTCATGCTCATCGCGGGTGATTTCTTCGACCGCCGGAACATTGACCCGCAGGCGATGAATCACGCGATTGCCGGTCTTGAATTGTTGAAGGAGGCGGGCATCCCCGTAGTCGTCATCGAAGGCAATCACGATCAGCGCGACGCCGTCTCGGATCATAGCTGGATGCGCTCGCTCTCAGGCTGGGGATACATCAAGCTGCTTGAGCCCGTGCGCGACGCGGAAGGCCACCTCGCGCTTGTGCCCTGGAACGAAGAGGAACGCGCAGGCTCTTACATAGACATCGCCGGTGCGCGCATCTTCGGCTCACACTGGTACGGGGCGTCTGCGACCGCCGCGATTCCAATCCTGGCAGACGCGCTCAGGGGCGCGCACTCGGAAGGACGCTTCAACATCCTGATGCTGCATACGGATGTCGAAGGTCAGACGGCGCGCCCGATTCCTGCCGTGCCGGTGGCGAAGCTGAAAGAGTTGAAGCAACTAATCAATTATGTCGCGCTCGGCCACACGCACAAGCGTTTCGATCTGGACGGCTGGGCTTTCAATCCGGGGTCGCTCGAACCCACTTCGATTGATGAGTATAAAGAGGAGCGCGGCGTCTTTCTGGTCGAAGTGGATGAGCAGCACGCCGTCACGGCCAAGCACATCACGGAATATGTGCAGCGCCCGTTCCAGCGTCTCTCGTTCGACGTTTCGGGGGCGGAGGATGCGGAGGTAGTTTACGCAGGCGTGATGGCTCTCATCGAGCGAGAAGCGCGCAAGCACGATGCAAGTCTGGATCAGCCTGCGCCGATTATCGAAATCACTTTGCGCGGGCAGCTCGGCTTCAAGAATTCGCTGCTTCAGATCAATCGCATGAGGGATGAAGCGCGCGAGAAAACGGGTGCGCTCCACGTCATGCTTCGTAATCAGAGCGTGCCTGTCGAATATGCCGTCGCCGCCGGAATGGACGCGCAAGCCCCGCGTCACGAGCGCGAGCGCCGCATCATCGAAGACCTCATCGCGCGCAACAACCGCTACAAGGGGCGCGCCCGCGAGATAGCCGAACTCGTCATCGAAACCAAGAAGCAGGCCCTCGGCAACGAACCACCCGACAAGATTCTCGAACTCATCGCGCAAAAACTCGATCAAAGCATCGCCACAGAGAAAGCTGCAACAATCGAGCAGGAACACGCGCCGACCGCCGCCGCGTTGAGCGCCATCGAACGCAACGCCCAAACTGCCGTGACAGGTGACAGGTGACAAGAAAAAGCATTTCTCCTGTCACTTGTCACTTGTCACTTGTCACGGCTCTTATCCATGAGTGAACCTTCAGACAAGCTGCACGGTACGCGCGAGTTGCCGCTCTTCCCGCTGCCCATCGTGCTTTTTCCGGGCGTGCCTTTGCCGCTCCACATTTTCGAGCCGCGCTACCAGCGGCTGCTGGCCGACGTTCGCGCGAGTGATAGCCTGTTCGGACTCTCCTTTTTCGATGCGACCGAATCTGCGGAAGACTCCCCGGCAATCGGACACGTCGGCTGCGTTGCGGAGGTGACGGAGGTGCAGCCTCTGCCTGACAGCCGCTCCAACATTCTCACCATCGGATTGATTCGCTATCGCCTGGACGCTTACGTGGATCACGGCGATCCGTATCTGGTCGGGCGTGTCCAGTTCTTTGAAGACGAAGAGGAAGATGCGGAGTTTCTTGACCAACGCGCTGCGGAAGTTTCCAAACTGTTCATGCGAATCGCTCGCGCCGTGCGGATTATCAACGACGAGCGCGCCAGCCTGCCGGACTTGCCCCCGACCGAACCCGAACGCCTCTCTTTCCTCGTCGCTGCGGCAATGGAACTGGACACGGAAGTTAAGCTTGAGTTGCTTGAGCTGCGCTCCACTGCCGAGAGATTGAAGCGACTGCGCGACCTGCTGGCGCGCGCCGTCTCGAACTACGAAGAGCGCGCACGCATTCACGGCATCTCAAAAGGCAACGGGCACGGCGGCAAAAAAATTGACCTCGAATGACCACCATCAACACCACGCTCGAACAAACCGGAAGAGAGGGAGAGGGGCACATCCACGTCCGCGTCCTCTTCTTCGGCGCGGCGCGCGAGATTGCGGGGCGCGATGAAATATCTTTGACCTTGAATGCGCCCGCCAGCGCACAGAGCGCCTTTGAAGAGATATTGTCGAGCTATCCAGAGTTGCGGCGGTTCGGACGCTCGCTCTTGCTCGCAGTCAATCAGGAATACGCGCGTGATGATCGGGAAGTGCGTTCAGGCGACGAGCTTGCCATTTTCCCTCCCGTCAGCGGCGGCGCGGAAACAGAGCATGCAACTGACAAGGCCGACCGCGATTTCTTTGAGCTAACGACCGAGCCAATTGATGTTGGTGCTGTCGCACGCAAGGTAATCCCGCCTGAGTGCGGAGCGACAGTGACGCTCGACGGCTACGTGCGCGAATGGACGCGCGGTCGCCGGACGCTCTATCTTATCTATGAAGCCTACCAGCCGATGGCTTTGAGCGAAATGCGACGCCTGGGACGCGAGGCGCATGCTGCATTCGAGATCGCGCATATCGGCATCGTTCACCGCACGGGTCGCCTTGAGATTGGCGAAACCAGCGTCTGTATCGCCGTCAGCGCGCCGCATCGCCGCGCCGCGTTCGAGGCGTGCGAGTGGGCAATACGCGAACTCAAGCGAAGAGTGCCAATCTGGAAGAAAGAGTTTTATGAGGACGGCGAAGTCTGGGTCGAAGGCGAAGGCGCGCCGGAAGAACTATCCACGAAGACACACGAAACGACACGAATTTAGGTGATTATTTTTCGTGTCGTTTCGTGTGCCTTCGTGGTTTACTTCTTGTTGAGACAGACAAAAGCGGCGAGCGAGAGGCCATCAGCCTTTCACTCGCCGCTCTTGTGTTGAGATGGTCTGCTCGCGTGACCTAGCTGGCAGTGACCTCTTCCATCACGGCCTCTTCGGCTGAGGGTTCAACCAGTGAGGCGCTGGTGACCATATCGCCACCGTCTGTCTTAATCAGACGAACGCCTGAAGCGGATCGGCCAGTCTTACGGATGCTATCGGCTTCGATGCGGATGAGCTTGCCCTGTTGAGTGATAATCATGATTTCCGATTCATCGTCAACAGTGAAGACGGCAACCACTTTGCCGGTTTTAGGGGTTGTCTTCATATTGATGACACCCTTGCCGCCGCGCGATTGGAAGCGATAGTCGGTGATCTTCGTCTGTTTGCCGAAGCCCTGTTCGGAGACGGAGAGCATTCTCTCGTTATCCTCCGCTGAGACGGCGCAAAGCGAGACGACGAAATCGTCCGGTCTGAGATCAATGCCGCGCACGCCACGTGTCGCGCGTCCCATCGGGCGGACGCCTTTCTCGTCAAAGCGAATCGCCAGGCCGTTATGCGTCGCGATGAAAATGCGCTTTGTTCCATCAGTCAAAACAACGTCGAGCAATTCGTCGCCCTCATCAATGTTGATGGCGTTAATGCCATTCATGCGTATATTCTGAAAATCCGCGAGCGACGTTTTCTTGATGATGCCTTTACGTGTCACCATCACGACATAACGACCTTCGGAAAACTCGCGGACAGGCACAACCCCGGCCAGCCTGCGCGTTGACGGAATGTTAATGAGGTTGACGACGGCCTTGCCACGAGCACTGGCCGCAGCATCCGGCACTTCGTGCACCTTGAGCTTAAAGACCTGCCCGTTATCCGTGAAGACCATGATGTAGGCATGAGTCGAAGCGATGAAGAGGTGCTCGACAAAATCACCGTTCTTGCCCGTCGAAGCGCCAAATCTTCCTTTTCCGCCGCGTCCCTGACGCTGATAAGTGGTGATGGGCGTGCGCTTGATATAGCCGCTGTTGGTGACCGTAATCGCCACGTCTTCATCGGCAATCAAGTCTTCGATTGACAGCTCGACACCTTCTGCCACAATCTCCGTGCGGCGCGCATCGCCAAACTCACGCTTGACCTCTTCCAATTCTTTGATGATGACGCGGCGCAAAGAACTCTCGTTGGCGAGAATCTCTTCCAGCTCGGCGATCAACTTGATGATGCCTTCGTACTCGTCGATGATCTTTTGGCGTTCGAGCGCGGCCAGCCGTCGCAGTTGCAAATCGAGAATCGCCTGCGCCTGCAATTCGGAAAACTCCAGACGCTCGATAGCCCTCCGTAGCTTACTGACATAAGTTTCCGCCTTGATGTCAGTGGGCACGCCCTTCCATATCTTCACCTCGCTCATGGCCTTCGTGTCGCCCGTCAGCCATTGCCGCGCTTCGTCCACCGAGCGGGAGTTGCGAATCAGCGTCACAATATAATCGAGCGCGTCAATCGCCTTGGTCAGACCTTCGAGGATGTGAGCACGCGCGCGCGCTTTCCTCAATTCATACTCTGTTCTGCGCCGCACGACCTCGCGCCGGAAGTCAACAAAGGCTTCGAGCATCTGCTTGAGATTGAGGACGCGCGGCTGGCCGTTGACGATTGCCAGGTTGATGACGCCGAAAGATGATTGCATCGGCGTCAGCTTGTAAAGCTTGTTGAGAATGACCTGCGGGACGGCGTCGCGCTTGAGTTCGACGACGATGCGCATCCCGTCGCGGTCGGACTCATCGCGCAGATCACTGATGCCGTCAAGCTTCTTCTCGTTGACGAGTTCGGCGATGCGCTCGATCAGGCGCGCTTTATTAACTTGGAAAGGAATCTCCGTGATAACGATGGCATCGCGCTCGGACGTGCCGCGCCCGATGCGGTCAATTCCGGCGCGCGCGCGCATTTGAATCACGCCGCGCCCGGTCGTGTAAGACCTTTTAAGTTCGTCGCCGCCATAGATGAAGCCGCCGGTTGGAAAGTCCGGCCCCGTCACGATCTTCATCAAATCTTTGAGGTCTGTGTTCGGTTTACGCAGGAGCGCGATGGTCGCGTCCACGACTTCCGTCAGATTGTGCGGCGGAATCTTGGTCGCCATCCCGACGGCGATGCCGTCCGAGCCGTTGACCAGAAGATTCGGGATACGCGCCGGTAAGACTGAGGGCTCCGACAAAGATTCGTCGTAGTTTGGCCGAAAATCAACTGTCTCTTTTTCAATGTCTAAGAGAATTTGCGTGGTGAGACGAGCCATGCGGACTTCCGTATAACGCATGGCAGCCGCAGCATCGCCGTCCACAGAGCCGAAGTTGCCCTGCCCGTCAACCAGCGGATAGCGCATGGAGAAATCCTGCGCGAGACGAACAATGGTGTCATAGACGGCGGTGTCGCCGTGCGGATGATATTTACCGATAACGTCGCCGACGACGCGCGCGCTCTTTTTATAAGATTTGTTATATTGGTTTCCTAATTCATTCATCGCCCAGAGCACGCGGCGGTGCACTGGCTTCAACCCGTCGCGCACGTCTGGAAGCGCGCGACCGATGATGACGGACATGGCGTAGTCCAGATAGGAACGCCGCATCTCGTCTTCGATATTGATGTAGTTTTTCTCTGTTGTCGTTTCCATTCAATAGACCTTTCCGGTACAATCCGCGCTCTATTCCGGTCTTTCAAAAGCCAGTCTACAGCGGCAAACCTATGGCTTGCTTGCGCAACTATAAAAGATGCGGCGGCGCGACTTTTATCTCATCATTTCGAGGTTTCCGGTACTTGACTAACAGCTTACGGAAGCGCGAGTTTGAAGTACGAGATATTGTACCCGGAAAAGGGCATTTTAGCAATCGCCGGGACGGCTAAAAAGCCAATAAAAATAAGGGCTTTAGCGCATTTCCGAAGGGCTTGAGCGGGTTTTCGGTGGACGCAATATTTAGGGCTTCAACGGGCGAGTTTTAAGGGCTAAAGGGTACGCCAAAACCGAGGATGAAATTCGACGGAAAATCGCGGCGGATGCGTGAGCGGCTGGAGCTGAGCCTCCCCGTGCGTGTGTTTGGCCGCGAAAGCCTCGATCACGACTGGGTGGAGAAGTCGCGGCTGATTGACGTGACGCCGTTCGGGGCACGCCTGACCATCTCTCGGCCGACAGAGCGGGGGCGTCTGCTCCACCTGACGATGCCAATGCCGCGCCAGTTGCGCTGCTTCGATCACGTCGAGGATCAGTATCGCGTCTGGGCGTTGGTACGCAATATCAAGATGCTGGAAGCGGTGGGCGCAGGGCCTCTGCGCTACGAGGTTGGCGTCGCCTTCATTGGCAAGCATCCGCCTCAAAGTTTTGAACTAGACCCGACCACCCGTTATGAGGTCGCGGCTTCGGTGACAGAGAGCGGCTTGTGGGATATCTCCGAGCAGGAGCAGGCGGCGAGGCACGTTCCGACGGATGACCCGCGACCCGAAACGCGCCACAATATTCCCATTGAAGTGATTGTCGAGGCGCTGGATGAAAATGGGAAGGTTTCGACCAGCGAGACGACTGTGACGGAAAACATCAGCCGGCGCGGCGCGGCAGTCTTTACATCATTGGATGTCACGCGCGGGCGTTTCGTGCGGGTGACAAGCGCGCAATACCGGATTTCCGTGATCGCAGCCGTGCGTGCGCGCCGCACGGGAGACAACGGCATTCCGCGCCTCCACCTTGAGTTCGTAGATAAGCAGTGGCCGCTCGAAGGCTTCGAATAGGATGAAGCGAACAAGAAGCCGGATTCTGATTCCGCGCGACGTGCTGCTCGTGGAGATTGAGCGGCGCTGTCAGGACGCTCAATGCAATGCGAGAACGCGCATCGGGTTAACGAAAGATGAAGCGCGCGTCTACGGCGGCTTTGAATGCGAACGTTGCGGGCAATCCTGGGATGACCTGTTGACTGAGCGCGATGTGCCTGAATGGTGGGAAGAGTTAGCGAGCACTGATTTGTAAACCGTTCGAGGAAATCATCACGATGCGCCGGATGAATCGAGCGAGGTTGTGACAAGGATGAGTGAGAGTTACCGGCGCACCGGAACGCGCAGGTGACTGAGGAAGAGGATTCGTTTTGAGCGAGAGCAGTCAGAGTATGGCACCACGCAAGCGGGCGGACGAATCGCAGTCGAAGCCGTTTGTCTTGCCTCTGTGGGCGATCAACGTCATCCGTCGCACTTTGCACGCGTTTTCCAGACTGTTCTGGCGTGTGAGCTACAAAGGCTTGGAGAACATGCCGCATACCGGCGGCGTCATTATCGCTTCCAATCACCAGACTTACATTGACCCGATCTGGATGTCGCTCCCGTTCAGGCGAGAGATTCGCTACCTCGCCTGGAGCGAGAGCTTCGGCTGGCCTGTGATCGGGAAGGTCATCAGGTGGTTGGGCGCGTGGCCGATTCAGATTAAGAAGGCGGACCGAACGGCGATTCGTCGCTCCAGGCAATGGCTGAAGGGCGGCGGCGCAATCGTCATTTTTCCCGAGGGCGGGCGGTGTCTGCCCGACGGCGAGTTGCTCAAGTTCGAGGCGGGCGCGGCTCGCATGGCGCTTGAAGCGAACGTCCCCATCCTACCCATCACGATTCGCGGCGGGCATCGCGTCTGGCCGAAGGGCTATCGCCTGCCGCATCTTGCCAAAGTCGAACTCATCTTTCATCCGCTTCAGCATGTCACGATGCAGGAGGGCGAAGACGCGCGCGCCTGCGCTCGCCGCGAGACAGACCAACTCGCCAAAACCATCGGAGCGGAATTATGAAGAGCAGGAGACAGAAGACAGAAGACAGGAGTCAGAAGGGATAAGGCGGAGAGCCACTGTCACAGATATTCTTTTCTCCTGTCTCCTGACTTCTGTCTTCTGTCTCCTGCTCTTCACGGTTGCTTCCTCTGCTGGCGACGTTGTCTCTCTTTTTCCATCGCTTCGCGCTGCTTGATGAGTATGAGACGCCTTTGTTCGCGGGCGGCGCGTCTGGCTTCTTCACCGGCACGCCTTGCTTCCACAGCCGCACGCATGGCTTCCTCGAACTCGGGGCTCCCGGGAAGTGGAGCTTTGCGTACACGTCTTCCAGGTTCGGCTGTCTCATCAGGATCGGGCGGGTCTGGCGGCTCATCTATTTCAACTTCCGGTGCGTTCTCACCTTTGCTAACGGGCTGCGAATTGCCCTTCTTGGTGTGTGGGTCTCCCTGACGAATAATGATGACCGGAGAGGTGGGAGTTGGCGAGCTTTCAGTTTTAGTCCCGGCGGCATCAGGGATGCTTTGATTATCCGTATTACTCGTTGGCGTTAATGTCGGCGTGCTCTGAACACTCTCCTGATTTTGTGATGTGGTCGTTGTAGTGTTGCGCGTGAAAGTGTAGACGGCTGCGGCCACTGCGATGAGCACGACGGCGCTGGCCGCGATAGCGAAGAGGCGTGTGCGCGGTTGATTCTTCGCATTGGTCGGCTCGGCCTTCGCAACCTTAGTCACAACAGATTCAGGGTTGCTGGTCGAAGCATATGCGCTTACCGAAGGCGCGGAATTGAGAGCGGTCGCACCGGCAGCCACCTTCACCGTCCCGGTCTCTTCCGCAGTCTCGTCCACCTTAGTCGAAGGCGCGGCGGCGAACATCAACTGCGTGTCCTGCTCGTAGACGTTTGTTGACGGAACAGGCAAGGCGTTTGTGTCTCTGGCGACACTGTGGCCTTGACGCGCCGCCTCGCGCAGCGCATCGCGCATCGCGGAGGCCGTCTGCGGGCGTTGCCCAGCGTTTTGCGCCATCGCTTTTGCGATGACTTCCGCGATCTCCGGCGTCACCTGCGCGTGAACTTCATTGGCCGGAAGCAGCGGGTCTGGATGACCGTTGAGCACGGCGGTCGCGCGTGTCAGTGCATCGGGCGGCGTCACGCCGGTAATCAGGTGATAGAGAGTCGCAGCCAATGAGTAAAGATCGCTGCGCGGGTCTGTGCCTGCGCCCTGAATCTGTTCGAGCGGGGCGTAGTTGCGCGAGTAGCCGAAGACGCTCTTCGTCGCCGTCACTTTCGTCTGCGCCGCAGACGTTCCCTTGGCCAGACCGAAATCCAGCAGGACGATGTGATTGCGCGGCGTCAGTTTCAAATTCTGCGGCTTGATGTCGCGATGGATGACGGGCAGCTCCTGCGTGTGCAGGTAGTCGAGCGCATCGAGCAATTGATCCGCCCACTTCAAGACCTCGGAGAGCGGAAACGCGCTGCCCCGCTCCCTGAGCTTCTCGGCCAGGTCGTCGCCCGCGATGTACTCCATCACGAGAAACTGTCCCTCTTCTTCGGTGAAATGGTCTGAGACGCGGGGCAGCGCCGGATGCCGCAGGTGGTTCAAGAGACGCGCCTCGCGCTCGAAAGCTTTACGCAAACCCGCATCGGTGAAGAAGGTCTCTTTCAATGCGACGGTGCTGCCGAAACGCTGGTCGGTCGCAATGTAAACCGCGCCCATCCCACCCTGCCCGATCTGATCCTGAACAAGGTAGCGATTTTGTAGAAGGGTGTTGGGCGCAATCATCAAAAACTCCTTTACGACTTAATTGTAGTTTTCGTTCGATGAAACACGGGCAAAGAACTTGTTCGCTGCCCCTACAATTTTGCGACACGTCCAAGTATATCCCTACGAGCCTCTGAGTCGCCAATGCAGAGAAGCGCCGTAAAGCCGTGACGGGTGACAGGTGACAAGTGACAAGAGAAAGCTTGTTCTTTCTTGTCACCTGTCACTTGTCACCCGTCACGGCATTTGGAGCACACGCATCATGGCCTCATGAACGAGGCCGTTGCTGGCGATGATTGGTGGGGTGTAGATGTTGAAAGGCGAGCCGTCATAATAGGAAACGCGACCGCCTGCTTCTTCGACGAGGAGAACTCCGGCGGCCACGTCCCAGGGGCGCAAGCCTTCTTCCCAGAATCCGTCGAAGCGCCCGCAGGCGACGTAAGCCAGATCGAGCGCCGCCGAGCCGTCGCGGCGCACGGCCTGCGCGTGCATGATGAAATTATGAAAGTGGCGCGCGAAATCTCCGTAATCGCGCACGTCGTAGGGGAAGCCCGTGCAGAGCAGCGCACGATTGAGGTCGTCAATCTCAGAGACGCGGATGCGACGCTCGTTCAGTGTTGCGCCCTCACCGCGCTCAACCGCGAAGGTTTCATCGCGTGTCGGGTCATAGATGACGCCCATCTCGACGCGGCCATCACGCTCAAGCGCGATTGAGACGCAGAAACAAGGGTAGCCGTGCGCGTAATTGGTCGTCCCGTCGAGCGGGTCTATGATCCACTTCCATTCGCTTTGCTTTTCGACGGTTTCGCCCGCCGCGTCCGTCTCTTCGGCGAGAATCGCGTGGCGCGGGTAGTAAGACTTGACGCGCTCCGTGATGAAACGTTCGGCGGCCAAATCTGCTTCCGTCACGAGATCAATCTCGCCCTTATTGGAAACTTGCAGGATGCGCCCGAAGCGTTCAGCGAGAATGCGCCCGGCATCATGTGCGGTTTGAATGGCGAAGTTAAGCATAATCAGTTTTCAGTTTTTAGTTTTCAGTTTTCAGCAAAACAACCCGCGTCTTTATGCTGAAAACTGAAAACTGAAAACTGTTTACTGTCTCTTGAGTATTGCGATGACTTCAGTCTGAATCGGCTGGCCTGTGACGGTGGCGTCGCGCTCTGTGACGTGAACGTCTATTTCGGAGCGCACGCCGAACTTGCCTTCGAGATAGATTCCGGGTTCGATGGAAAAGGTGGTGCGCGGGATGATGCGGCGCGCATCACGGGTTTCAAGGTTGTCTATGTTCGCGCCGTTGCCGTGAACTTCTTCGCCGATGGAGTGGCCTGTGCGATGCAGAAACTGCGCGCCGTAGCCCGCACGCGTAATTACTCCGCGCGATACATCATCAACGTCCGCGCCTTTGATCGGGCGACCCGCGCGCATGCTCTCCTGCACAAACCTTACGGCAGCGTCGCGTGCGTCTCTCACGATGTTGAAGATTCGCGTGTACTCTGCGGGCACGCTCTCGCCGACGTAGCCCGTCCAAGTTTGATCCGTATAGACCGCGTCCGGTTTTTTGAGCTTGGCCCAGACATCGAAAAGCACGAAATCGCCGCGCTTGATGGGTGCTGACAAATCGCGCGTCGGCTCATAGTGCGGGTTGGCGGCGTTGCTGTTGACGGCTACGATGGGCGGTTCGTTGTCGCTTATCAAACCTTCCTCTTCATAGCGACGCACCATGAATTGCTGAATGTCATATTCGGTCGTCGCCTCATTGGCTCTGATGCGGCGTGCAATCTCGTCAAAGGCTTGCATGATGATGCGATGGATTTTGTCTGACGCCACGTTGTGCGTTTCAAGTTGAGCGGGCGTCCAGGCCGCTTCAAATTGCTGCACCAGATCGGCGCTCGGAACAGGTGTAACGCCCCATGAGCGAATCAACTCAATCGTGCCCGCATCAACGCGCGACATGTAAGGGATGTCGTTGTTGGGCGAATACTGCATGGCGATGCGGCGGGGCTTTTCGGGAAGGTCTCGGCGCGCGTAGACCCTCAAGTTTCCTCTTTGCGTGTGAACCAGATTTCCTCGGCTGCCTCCCGTCAGCGTCTCGCGCAAAAATTCGTGAAGCTGCTGCCAGGGAAGATAAACCTTTTTGCTTCCGGGAAGCGCGTCGAGCTTGTCGCGCTCAATCGAATGCACGAGTTTGACGGGTTCGCCGTTGGCCGGAATGTAGTAGAACCAGCGGCGCGTCGTAATCCCGCGCTGGTCAAGCCGGAGAATGCGATAGGCGAGCGGGTCGCTCCCGCGAAAATCGTAGAAGAGCCAGCCGTCAAGCTGCGCGTCTCTAAGCGCCGCCTGAATGGCTTTGACCCGCCCAGCAGGCGTCATCTCCTGCGCGCGAGCGCCGAAAGAGAAGGCGAGAAGCAGCAGCATTGCAGCGGCGCAGAGAAATTTTACGGGCGATTGTCTCTTCATCAATTTAGCTCCAGACCTGGCTACTGAAAAATTAGACAGGATTAACAGGATTAGCATGATTAAGAAAAGCAGATAAGTTAAATTAGCTTGATGCTGCTTCCCTTTATCCTGTCCATCTTGTTAATCTCAGTCTATTCCTTCTCTATCGTAGTTTTGTTAAGCGCTCTAAAAACGCTGGCGAGCCAGTGGCATCTTCTGCGCAATCACGCGCAAGACTTCCTGCACCTGCGCGCCCCAGTATTCCCAGTTGTGCTTGCCGGGGAGTTGCCTGAACTCGTGCGGGATTTTCCGTTCGAGAAGAATATTCGCCAGCTCGCGGTTGGTCGCAAACAAACCATCTTCCGTTCCGCAGTCAAGATAAATGAAAGGCAGCGACGCGAGGCGCGCGGCGGGGAAATTACGAACGAGATTGTGCAGGTCGTTGGCGGCGCGCGTGGGGCTGCCGGGAGCGCCGAAGGTCTGCATGATTGAGGCGCGCAAATACTCCCAGGCGAATCGCGGGTCGGCTTCGGTGCGGGCGGCAGCGTCTAGCGCGCCGCTCATCGAGGCTACGAAGGAGAATTTTTCGGGATATTTGACGCCGAACTTCAAAGCCCCGTACCCGCCCATCGAGAGACCGGCGATGGCTCGCCCTTCGCGCGTCTCGACGGTGCGAAAGCGGCTCTCGACATCCGGGATCAATTCTTTCAGGATGAAAGACTCGTACTTGTCCGCCGCAATGGTCGCGCTGTCCGTGTACCAACCGTCGTTGCCTTCCGGCGTGACGATAATCAGGTTGAAGTAGAGCGCGTCGTCGAGCAGTTTCGTCTTCTCCAGCCAGTTTGTGTAATGACCACTGAGCCCGTGCAGCAGGTAAAGCACAGGGTAATGTTGCGGCTCACGTCCTTCTCGCGGCTTGTACCAGATGGGGAGGATGACGCGGTAGGGAAGCGGCTTGCCGACGAGTTTGCTCTGAAACTGAATGGTGCGAGCGCAGGGTCTTCCGGGGCAGCAATCATCGAAAGAATCTTTGGCGACGTTATCGTTGCAGCCCGGCCCAAATCCCTCTCCGACCTGCTGGCCGCAAGCGACGAGCGGAAGCAACAGGACAAGCGTGAGAAAAAAGGTACGCGTGATTTTCATCATCAAGTTCAGCGTTGAATCTCGTTCTTCGCTTCGAGCATCGGGACGTTGATGCCTTTTGCGCGCGCCGTTGCTTCCGCTTCTTCGTAGCCCGCGTCAACGTGGCGCGCAACTCCGAGACCCGGATCATTGGTCAACACGCGATTGAGACGGCGTGATGCTTCATCCGTTCCATCTGCGACGGAGACTTGTCCGGCGTGCAAGCTGTAGCCGATGCCGACTCCTCCGCCATGGTGAAACGAGACCCAGCTTGCACCGCTCGCCGTGTTCAAAAGCGCATTGAGAATAGGCCAGTCGGCGATGGCGTCGGAGCCGTCCCGCATTCCTTCCGTCTCGCGGTAGGGCGAAGCGACTGATCCTGTGTCCAGATGGTCGCGCCCGATGGCGATGGGAGCTTTCAACTCACCGCGCTTGACCAGATCGTTAATCGCTTCACCCATCTCGGCGCGCTCGCCGTAGCCGAGCCAGCAAATGCGCGCAGGCAATCCCTGAAACTGCACGCGCTCGCGCGCCAGAGTCAACCAGCGATTCAGCGTCTTATCTTCGGGAAAGAGTTCGAGCGCGAGGTCGTCCGTCTTGCGTATGTCTTCCGCTTCGCCTGACAGAGCCACCCAGCGAAACGGGCCTTTGCCTTCGCAAAAGAGCGGGCGAATGTATTCCGGGACAAAACCGGGAATCTCGAAAGCGTCCGCGCACCCTGCATCAAGCGCCTGCTTGCGTATATTGTTGCCGTAATCAAAAGCGACCGCGCCCGCTCGTTTGAGTGCGAGCATCGCCTCGACGTGCCGCGCCATTGATTGCATGGAACGTTCGACGTAGCCGCGCGAATCCGTGCGGCGCAACTCTTCAGCTTCTTCGAGACTAAGACCTTCCGGCACGTAGCCGTTCAAAGGATCGTGCGCGCTCGTCTGATCTGTGACGGCATCAATCGCGACTCCGCGCCTGACAATTTCGGGCAGGACTTCGGCGCAGTTGCCGACCAGACCAACGGACAAAGCGTTGCCCGTCAGTCGCGCTTCTTCGCAGAGCGCCAATGCTTCATCAAGCGTGTGGGCAAGGCGATCACAGTAACCGTTATCAATCCGCCGGTGGATGCGCGCTTCGTCCACGTCTATGCCGAGAAAGACCGCGCCGTTCAAGGTGGCCGCGAGCGGCTGCGCGCCGCCCATCCCGCCCATTCCGCCGGAGACGACGAGCTTACCTGTCAGACTTCCGCCGAAATGACGGTCGGCCATCGCCGCGAACGTCTCGAACGTCCCCTGCACGATGCCCTGCGTGCCGATGTAAATCCAACTGCCCGCCGTCATCTGCCCATACATCATCAAGCCTTTGCGCTCAAGCTCGTGGAAGTTTTCCCAGTTAGCCCACGCGCCGACAAGGTTTGAGTTGGCAATCAGCACGCGCGGCGCATACTCATGCGTGCGAAAGACCGCGACGGGTTTGCCCGATTGCACGAGCAGGGTTTCGTCCATCTCAAGCGATTGAAGCTCACGCACAATCGCCTCGAACGAAGCCCAGTTGCGCGCAGCCTTGCCCGTCCCGCCGTAGACCACGAGGTCTTCTGGACGCTCGGCCACTTCGGGGTCGAGATTGTTCATCAGGCAGCGCAGAGCAGCTTCCTGATGCCAGCCCTTGCAATTGAGCTTCGCGCCGCGCGGCGCACGAACTGTTCTTGAAGACATAATCGTAAAGCAGGAGTCAGGAGACAGAAGACAGGAGACAGGAGAAAAGAAAATCTGTAAACGCGGTTCTCCGCCTGATTATTCTGACTCCTGACTTCTGTGTTCTGTTTTTCTTCATCCCTCGTTCTTCCACAGCTTGCTTAACCACCCATCGCCCTCGCGTTTCGACAATCGCTCCAGCTCTCCGGCGTCGAGCCACGCGCCGCCGCAGGTGTTGCAGACATCAATCTCCACTTCGTCGAAGATGATGCCTTCGAGCGTGCCGTCGCATTTTGGACAGCGCAGCGCGCTGGCGGCCTTCGCTTTCTCCTGTTCTTCCGCGCTCATCTTCGCGCGCAGCTTTTCAATCGCCTCGCGCTCCTTGCGCCGGAAATATTCCTCTTCCAACGCTCTTCCACGTTCCTCCATCGCGTTCGACATGAATTTACCTTTCGCTGTCTTAATTGATGAGCCACGCCGACGGGACGCTTTGAATATAGCGCTCCATGTTGCGCCGCCATGTTTTTTGATCCGTAATTAAATAACAGAAAAGAGGGCAAAGCGCGAGCGCACTTCAAATCTCGAAACGCCCGCGCCGGATGGCTTCCGCAATCTGCTGAATGTCAGCAGAGAGAGCGCGGTCACGCGTGAGACGCGGCACAATTTCTCGCACAATTTCGTAGGCGCGGCGCACGCCTCGTCCCGGTTGCAAAGGTTGACGATATTCGAGACCTTCGGCGGCGGCGATTAACTCAATAGCGACCGCGTGTTCGGCATTTTCGACGATGGCGCGCAGCTTGGTCGCCGCCGTCATCCCCATCGAGACGTGATCCTCTTTGCCGCCGTCGGTCGGAACATTATCAACGCTCGCCGGGTGCGCAAGCACTCTGGCTTCCGCCAGCAACGCGGCGGCTGTGACCTGCGCCATCATAAAGCCGGACGAGATGCCCGGCTGCGCTGTCAGAAACGGCGGCAGGTCTTCGTTCGAGTCCGGGTTGACGAGACGATCAATGCGCCGCTCTGTGATGCTCATCAGATCGGTCACAGCTATCGCCGCGTAATCAAACGAGAGCGCCAGAGGTGCGCCGTGAAAGTTGCCGCCAGATAAAAGCTCATCCTGTGCGGCAAAGACGAGCGGGTTATCTGTCGCGCTGCCGGTTTCAATCTCGACAATTTCGCGTGCGTGTGCGAGCGCGCCGCGCACCGCGCCATGAACCTGCGGCATGCAACGCAGAGAATAGGCATCCTGCACACGCGGATCGTTTTCGAGGTGCGACGCCCTGATCTCGCTCTCGCTCAAGAGTTCGCGCAGATGCCGCGCCACCTCAATTTGTCCGGGATGAGGACGCGCGGCGTGGATGCGCTCGTCGAAAGCGACGGGCGTGCCACGCAGGGCTTCTAAAGTCATTGCGCCCGCAACGTCTGCGGCGTGCGCCAGCATCTCTGCTCGATGCAGCGCCAGACCGCCGACCGCGCCCATCGCCTGCGTGCCGTTCAAGAGCGCGAGACCTTCTTTAGTTTCCAACTCGACTGGCTCAATCCTCGCGCGTTTGAGAGCTTCAATGCTCGCCATCCGTTCATTCTTGTAGAACGCTTCGCCTTCACCGATGACGGTCAGCGCCAGGTGCGCCAGGGGCGCAAGGTCGCCGCTCGCTCCGACAGAGCCTTTTTCAGGAATCAACGGATGAACGCCGCGCTCAAGCATCTTGATGAGAGTTTCGATAATCAGAGGCCGCGCGCCACTGTAGCCGAGCGCCAGCACGTTGGCGCGCAGGAGCAGCATAGCCCGCGTCTCTGCTTCAGATAATGCCGGGCCGACGCCGCACGCATGGCTGCGCACGAGATTAAGCTGCAACTCGCTGAGCGCGGACGGCGCGATGCGAATGTCCGCGAGTTTCCCGAAACCCGTATTGACGCCATAGACGACGCGACCCGACGCGGTGATCTCTTCAACCACGCGCCGCGACTCCAACATGCGCTCACGCGCAGCCGCCGAGAGCGCCACCTGCTCCGTCCCGCGCGCGACTCCGACAATCTGTTCGAGAGAAAGTTTCTGACCGGCAAGCTCAAGCATAAAATCAGGAGACAGAAGACAGGAGACAGAAGTCAGAATAAAACCGGTCTCAGCCTTTTAGTCTGACTTCTGTCTCCTGTCTTCTGTATTCTATCTGTTTATCGTTTCTTCCGTCACCGTTCGTTTGTCCGGCGTCTCAGAGATGTCTATGCGCTTGAATTCGCCGGAGAGTGTGCCGCTGCTGCTGGTGGCGCGAACGCGATGGCGCGCTTGTTTGGCGCGGCGGGTGGCCGCGCGGCGCGTGCCTGCGGCGGCGCGCGAGAGCCCCGGAATACGCGTAAAACTGCGGAGCGAAAATTCATGGCGCGGCAGCACCTCGCCTGTCGCTTCGCGCAGTCGGACGGTGGCGATAGCGAAGATGAATATTCCCAGATTGAAGATGACTCCGGCTAAAAAAATGGCAGAGCCGGGCACGACTCCGACCGCCGCCCGCTCAAGAAACTGGTCGAATGAAATTGCAGGTTTGGGATGAAGATAAACTTTCAGATTCCAACTCATCGCCAGCAGCATGAAAATCCAGAGATAGTTGCGGCGCAAGCGGCGACCGACGGCCTCCCACTCGCTGATGGTAAAATGCGGCGTAATTAAATCAGCCGCCAGATGCTCAGCCCAGTCCTGGTCAATCACGCTCTGCGGAGCCAGCAGCTTTGCGAAATATCCTGTCTCAATGACGCGGACGCGGCTCGACCAGATTTCGTAGTAGCGATACCGGCGCGCCTCCATGAACAGAAAAAAGGCGACGAGTACGGAATTGATCGGGATGACAAAGTGCGGATTGGCTGTTGAGCTGAAAGCGAAAGAGAGCGTTGCGCCCGCAGTGATGACTGCCCAGTTGGTGGTTGTGTCCAGCCGGTTGCGCCAGGTGTTTGAGCGCTGCACCTCGCCGCGATAGAAGTGAACCATCGCGGTGTTGAATTCTGCGGGAGTCAGTTTCGGCAGGTGCGTGGGCTGGGCTGGCGAAGGTTTATTCTCAGGCGGTCTGCTCATCGGGGGAGATGAAGGAGGTCGTAAGCGGCCTGTGTTGCTGCTGCTGGTGCGCTCCGAGCCGGAAGAAGAGCCGGTAGTCCCTTTTGGCCGCAGGTCAGAACTCATCGTCTCGAATTACTCATCCCCTCTCTCAGTCCTCAGTTTGATAATAGCACGCTCTCAGGCCGAAGGTTGATTATTCCTGCTCGCATCCCCGCCAGAAAGTAGACGGCGGCATAGGAAGCCCACTTGCCCCAGCGCATTTGCGCCAGCGCGCGAATCTCACGCTCCGTCATCAAGCGGCCATCGTTGTAATACTTGACGACGAAGCCGCGCAAGGCCAGATCACCTGCGGGAAAAACGTCTGTCCGTCCAAAATGAAGCATCAAAGCCCACTCAGCCGTCCAACGCCCGATCCCACGCAACTGTGTCAGGCGCGCCATCAGCGATTCATTGTTTAGACGTTCCAGTTCGTCTTCGTCGAGTTCTCCTCCGCTCATGCGCCTCGCCAGTTCGATAATGCTGATGGCCTTTGCACCGGAGAGACCGAGAGCACGCAGGTCGTCTACGTTCATGGTCGCCAGAGCAGCGGCGCGCGGAAAGGCGTGGAAGGTTTCGCCTGCGATCATTAAAGACTCTCCGAACTTTTCCACGAAGCGGCGTTTCAGCGTCATGGCAACAGCGGTGGAGATTTGTTGTAAGAGGATAGAAATGACCAGAGCTTCAAAAAGATCAGGCCAGCATGCCATGTGCAGCCCGCGATGCACGGCTTCGAGCTTACTCATCAGGGCATCGCCCGCCACCTGTGCGCGAAACCTTTTGAGGTCATGCTCGGTGCTGAAAATTCTGCGCGCCAGCGCCTCAGCCATTTTCATCTCGGCGGGCGTCCCGCTGCTCTCGCGCTCCATGGTGACGGCAAGCTGTGGGCGCGCGAGCGTGCCGCGCGATTCGACTGTCAGCAGGTGCAATTGATTCTCAAGCGTAATTGCTCGGCGGTAAATCCCGCCTACGAAAGTGTCAACCGCTTCCACATCGGTGAAGCGCAGGAAGCGCGCGGTGGCCGCGAAATCAAACGGCGCGCGAGGTTTGATGATGACTTCCATTGCTCATCAGAGTGTCGCCGATTGATTGGGATTGCGTCAAAGGCGGGAGCGGGACAATAATTATGGCGCTGTCAACAAAAGCCGAGGCCGCCGCGCGTGGGAAAGCAGCCAAGAGCGCGGCGACCTCTCCGCACAACCCGTCTCCCACCCAGAGAGCAAGCGTGCGAGATAGGGAGCGCGTTCCACCCCACTGGCCGCGCTCCCTAAAATTTTGTCTACAGATAAGAGGCCATAAAGTTGATGTGAAGTGGGCGCGCACTTTGTTATGATGCGCGCGCGTTCCAGTCTTTGAAAACTTTAAGGCAACGGCTAAATGCGACGGCTCAACCCTCAACCTCAGAGTGAGTGAATGAGCATCGCCGTTGAGTATGAAAGGTTCATTCTCACGGCGACTCATTTGAGCAGGCGCATTCTACTAGCAACTGCTAGTAGAAGCAAGTTTTCTTTCACGCAGTTGGTTTCATCAGGAGGTTGCTCCTGATGGGCTACGTGCGTCCGAAGCCGGAACGTCTTGGCGAAAAACTGCGGCAGATTCGTGATGCGCTTGGTCTTTCTCAGACCCAGATGCTCAGGCGTCTTGAAGCTGAAGACCTAATCGCTTACAGTCAAATTTCACAGTACGAGACAGGAAGACGCGAGCCGCCCCTCACGATTCTCCTGCAATACGCTCGCGCGGCAGGCGTGAGCATGGAAACGCTTGCTGATGACGATCTGGATTTACCCGACAAATTGCCGGGCAAGCCAAAACAGAGCCGCTAATTCTCAACACCTTAAAACTACGCTAGCCAGCGCGGCTGCGCTCGCTCCACACTTCGCTCATGACAACTTTTGCCGAATGACCTAAACAAGAAAGGCGGCGGCTATGGCACGTGATGCGGCTTATCGAGAAGCGGAAAAGAAGATTGAAGAAGCGCGGCGGTCGGGGGCGATACACCTTGATCTCAGTGGCGAATATGAGTCAACAGCATGGAAACTCACCGAATTGCCGGAGTCACTGAGCCAACTCACGCAATTGGTGTCGCTGTCCATCAATAACAACCAACTGACTTCGCTGCCGGAGTGGCTGGGACAACTCACTCAGTTGCGTAGTCTTTCTCTCTGGGCAAACAAACTTTGCGACTTGCCGGGGTCATTTGGCAACCTAAGCAAATTGGAGAATCTTTCCCTCGGAGAGGGAATAGGCCTTGAGGATGGGAATCCTCTTGGCAAACTTCCAGATTGTATTCAACAACTGAAGGAACTTGTTTTCTTGTGGGCCGGAAACTGTGAGCTTAAATCTATACCAGATTGGTTAGGCGATTTCTCGCAATTAACGGAACTCGTACTATTTAATAATCAAATAACTACCCTACCCGCGTCCTTTACGCAGCTTGAACATTTAACTCGCCTTGACCTTTCCGGCAATCCGCTGAATCCCGAACTGGCTGCGGCCTATGCGGAGGGTCTCGCCGCCGTCAAACGATACCTTCACGCGAAGGCCGGAGCGCAGATAGTGCTGAACGAGGCCAAGCTGATCTTGGTCGGCGAGGGCGAGGTGGGGAAGAGTTGCTTGCTGGACGCTCTGCGCGGCGACCCGTGGATGGAGCACGACACCACGCACGGGATTGAGATTAAGCCGGTGAATGTGGCTGACCCGGACAGTGGCACGGAGATTACGCTGAATGGTTGGGACTTCGGCGGCCAGCGGGTCTATCGCCCCACGCACCAGTTGTTCTTCAGTGCCCCGGCGGTTTACCTGGTGGTATGGAAACCGCGCGAAGGGCCGGAACAGGGCTTCGTGAAGGACTGGATCAGGCTGGTGAAGCATCGTGAGCCGGAAGCCAAAATCCTCGTTGTCGCCACGCACGGCGGCCCCGGTCAACGCCAGCCGGACGTGAATAGGGAGGAATTCTGGGAACTGTTCGGACACGACACACTAATCAACTTCTTCCATGTAGACAGCAAGCCCGACAAAAAGACGGGTGAGCGGCACGGCGTCGCGGAATTGAAAGGTGCTATCGCGCGGGTAGCCGCGAGCCTCCCTGAAATGGGGCGCACAGTGCCTGCTCGCTGGCAGCAGGCGCGCGAGGCTTTGAAGCAGACCGGCGCGGCCTACCTGCCGCTGGAGCAAGTGCTGGAAATCTGCCGCGAGCACAAGATGGATGAGGATGAGGCGCGGCTGTTCGTGACTATTTCCCACCGGCTGGGTCATCTGATCTATTACGAGCACGACCCGACTCTGCGTGACATCGTCATCCTCAAACCCGACTGGCTGGCGACGGCCATCAGCTTTGTGCTCGACGATAAACAGACCCGCGACGCACATGGGCTGGTGAGTTTCGCGCGGCTGAGCCAGTTATGGAACGACCCGGCGCGAGAAGAGGAATTCCGTTACGATCCCAGATTGCATCCGGTCTTCCTGCGTTTGATGGAGCGGTTCGACTTGTCTTACCGCGTCGCAGGATTGCGCGACGAAGGAGAGCGAGAGGGAACCAGTCTGGTTGCGCAACTCGTCCCGGACGTTCGCCCTAAGCTGGATGCCGCGTGGACTGCCAGCGCAGCCGATGGCGACGAGCAGCAGGTGCAAATCTGCCGGATAGTGGATACACAGCGCGGGCAGTCTGCGTCCGCCGAGGGGCTTTTCTATCGCCTCATCGTGCGTCTGCACAAATACTCGCTGGGGCGCGTGAGTTATGAAAAGAGCGTCCACTGGCAGCGCGGGCTGGTGTTGGATGACGACTACAACGGGCGGGCACTCCTTGAGCATACCGGCAACGATGTTCGCATTACGGTGCGCGCTCCGTACCCGGAAGCATTTCTGTCTGTGCTGACGCGCGAAGTGAAGTGGCTGGTGGAGGAAGACATTTGGGCGGGCTTGCGTTGCGACGTGATGGTGCCGTGCGTTGAGCCGTGCGGAAAGAGCGCGCCGGGAACTGGTCTGTATGAAGTGCAGAAATTGATTGAGAGCAAAAAGCGTCATCGGCCTGAATATCCATGTCCTGTTTGCAACGAGTGGCAGAGCATTGATTACCTGCTCCGCAACGCCCCCGCTGCACGGATGCCGGGGAGGGAATTGCTGGCAGAGTTTGCCGAGGTGAAGGGCGAGCTGAGCGGCGTGCGCGCATTGTTGATTGCGCAGCACGGGGAGGCTGTGGGGCGTTTCGATAAACTGGATGTCAGCACTCAGCGCATCCTCAGTCAGGTAGACGCAGCCTTCACCGCGTTGATGCAAACCCTGACCGACGAGGCCAAAGAAGGCCCGCGCCTGTTCAGTTTTCAACCGGTTGAGCCCGGCTTCTTTGGTATGTCTAATTGGATCAACCAGAAGTTTCGCCTGACGCTGTGGTGTGAACATTCTCGCCTGCCGTTGCCTGCACTGAACGGAGAGAAAGACCGGCGAGGTGTGTATGACCTGAACTTGCCGCGCGAGTGGTTCGTGAAAGCCGCGCCTTTCTTCAAAGTGCTCACCACTACGCTCAGTCTCGTGCTGCCGGTGGCTTCATCTGCGACGAAGCTGCTGATGGATGAGACCGCATACAAAAGAATCGAGAAAGAGTTGGACTTGGGGCAGAAGAGCATTGAGTCGGTACTCAAGGGAGGGGAGGCGTTGGGAAGCTGGCTGGGACGTAGCGACGCGCCTGATCTGGAACACGGCGAAGCGATCAGGGCGCAAGGTGCGATCTTGCGAGAATTGCACGCGCTGTTGAAGAAGCAAGACCCCAGTTTCGGCGGTCTCGTTCGTGTTCAGAACAAACGACAGGAGTTCCTCTGGGTTCATTCGCAATTCGAGAAGGAGTATTAACAAGAGACCTTTTATACGTCAAAGGCTCTCTCGCTTGACAGCCCAGTAGAGCGTCCATATATTCAACTTTGCGCCGAGGAAACGCGCATGAGTACTCTTATGCCGGACGCCGCAGAGCAAGACGTAGACGCGCACTGGATGCGCCAGGCTTTAGCGGCTGCACGTGAGGCGGGTGAGCGAGGCGAAGTCCCCATCGGCGCTTGCGTCGTGACGGAGGATGGCCGCATCCTGGCAATCGCGGGTAACCGAACGCGCACGGATTGCGACCCGACGGCACATGCAGAGATCGTTGCGCTGCGCGAAGCCGCACGCCGTTTCGGCAACTACAGATTGACGGGCGCGGCTGCCTATTCGACCATCGAGCCATGCGCAATGTGCGCGGGCGCGCTCGTTCAAGCCAGAGTCAAGCGCCTCATTTACGGCGCACGCGACGAACGCTTTGGCGCGGTCGAAACCCGGTTTCGCATCTGCGACTCAAGCTCTTTGAATCATCGAATGGAAATCAAGCCGGGCGTGCTCGAAGAAGAATGTAGAAGCATTATGCAAGAGTTCTTTCGAGCACGACGGAAAGCAGATGTTAGATGTCAGATACCAGGTGCTAGTGACTGACATCTGACATCCATCATCTAACATCAATCTTTTGGAGAGGTCGCATAGTGGCTTAGTGCACCGGTCTCGAAAACCGGAGTGGGGGTAACTCCACCGTGGGTTCAAATCCCACCCTCTCCGCCACATTTTCAACAACTTACGGGCGTCCCCTAATGCCCGGATACTCCCCTCATTACCCTACATGGCGCAAAGATGGCGCACCCACCAGAATCGCTCGTTTCCCTACTTCCAAGCTGTTGACCGCGTCACGGAGTCTTTGGGGGACTCCATGTGCGTAGCCACGTGTGACACGGGTCCCGCGCGTCTCCCCTTCGGGCACGGAGTGTCCGAGCAAGTCCGCTATGTCATAAGCGTGGACATTCGCCGCCCTGAGCCTCGTGGCGAAGGTATGCCGGAGATCGTGGAAGTGGAAATCACCGATCCCAGCTTCTTTGACCGCCTTTTCAAAACAGGCCATCAACTGGCGGCGCTTTCTTCCTGTCCGCCTAGGGTCGAAGATGCGCTCGTCGTCGGGCGCGTCTTGTCTCAGTCGCCTGAGGATTTCCAGCGCCCGCTTTGTCAGCGGCACGACGCGGGGCCTGTCGTTCTTTGTCTTCTGGACTGAGATGAGTTGATTAGTCTCATCCACTTGCCCCCAAATCGCCTTTAGTAATTCACCGAGCCGCATCCCCACCTCCAAGGCCAGTTCTGCGAGCGCAATCAGATGCTCGCCGTACGCCGCCAGGGCTTTCATCAACCGCTCCTCTTCGTCGTTGGCATACTGATTCAGGTAGCGCTCTCTGGGCTCTGGCTCTTTGAGACGTTTCACTCTCGACATGGGGTTGGCGTCTACGAAGCCATTCTCGTAGCCCATCGAGAGAACGCGTGAGAGCACTTGGAGATAACGGTTGACCGTGCTCGGGGCGAACGTGCGCTTGTACTTGCTGTCCGCCTTGCGCAGCTCACTCTTGAACTTCTCTATGAGCATCGGCGTGATGTCTCTTAAGACCTTTTGCCCGAAAAATTCCTTGAGCCTGACTGCCCTCTGTTCGTCATCCTTGTAGCTCCGTTTGTTCTCGCGAGCCCAGGGCAGGAACACCTTATCTACGAAGTCTGAGAACCGCGTAGAGGCGGACGCCTTGTTGTACTTCCTGTCGAAGATGTCCTGCCGGATTCGCGTCTCCGCCTGTAGGGCGTCCTTCTTCTTCAGCGCCTCCGGTATGGCCTCTTTGACGTAATGACCGCGGATCAGAAACTCGACGACCCATGTGCCGCGCTTCCAATTCGGGTCTTTGGGCTCGATTCTTTTACCTTTGAAGCGTTTATAGACTGCCATTTTTCTTTCTCCTGTGATGGCAGCCGTCAAAGCATGACGGAGCATAGCACAAGGGATAAAGGCGGAGAAGACTTAGCCCGCCACCTCCTCAACCGTGTGCAAGCCATTACGATTCTTGCCTTTTTTCTTTTCGTTTCTAGCTCTCTGGCGCGCCGCCTCTTCTCTCGCCCACTTATCTACCTCTTCCCTATGGTAGCGGCGCATTTCTCCCATTGAACCGCAAGGCAGTGGATGTTCGTTATCGGGCCGTGCAGTCCACTTTCGGATTGAATGAACTGTGATCTCCCCGTTTGGTGTTCGTAGCTGCCAGTACTCAGCCAACTGCTTCTCGGTCATCCAATCAGGCCGGGGAGTGATCTGCTTCAATCGTTCCGAGACGATTATTGGTAGTTGCTGGCTGACTTCTTCGGCAATGTGTCGTTGTAACAGCGAATCAAAACTGATATTCATAGCTTTTCATCCATCATCTTGGCGGGGAGCGCATAAGCGGCAACGAGGAGAGTCATGAGTGAGAACGACAAACTCCTTCAAACCGGTCGGCAGCCTGAACATCAGAGCCACCAACGGCCATTAGAAAAGCTATATGTATAAATCCCCGCTGTCAACAGCTAAGTTGCTGATAGAGAAGGACATAAATTGTCAGTTTATTTTCTCAAGCTTCCGAAAAAATTGAGTTTTTCGCCAAAAGCTTTAAAAATTTAACGAAAGCTGACCATACAAGAATACACAGAGCGCGGCACGTCTTTTGTAAAAGTCACCCTCAACAGTCACGCATTGAAAAAATTCTATAAATGTGTCTCATCTACAGCGTGAAATATTTAAAAAGCGCGAGACCCTAAAGCCGAAGGTGAGTGAGCTAAAAATACAACACCATTTCCACAGGAGGGCTACCTAGCCAGAAGCCGGATAACGGGCGGGCGAGCTACATTATTACCGTGATTATGACTTGTCCTTCTTGTGAGGTTGAAGTCTTATAGAGTACCACCCCGACTGGGGTGGCGAGGGCTAAGCGGCACGACTCCGCAAACTTCCTACGACGATAATTGAGGGTACTTGGGCGACTGCTGCGTGGTACGGGTATTGGCGAAGCGGTGGGGAGTGCCGTTATCATAACCGTGCGCCTTGATTTGTGAGTGGTGAGGCACCCTACTATCTCGGCAAACAATACCGGCTTAAAGTAATTCAGGCGGAGAAGGAAGGGCCCTCTTCGCACTTCATCAGCACGTACGATAGAGGGCTCCCACAATACTCCCTGCCAAGGCGTTGAGCAATATGTCGGTTGCCCGCTCGAACTACAGAATGCCTAACTGAGCCATCTCTGCGAAGCTCATACGCGTCTCACATTGAAACGTTACTGCATCTAGGTCTGCCCCTTCGTTTATAAGTAATTTTGTCATCATAGGGCTTCGTCCTCCAACGCAGTGGAGTGCGGTGATCCCTCCGCGGTCGGTGGTATTGATATCTGCGCCCGCGCGCAGCAGCAACTTCGCGACCCGAACGCTGCCCGACAACGCCGCTTCCATGAGAGGCGTATTAAGCCTTTTTTCTCTCGCATCGACCAATGCCCCTGCTTCGAGAAGGAGCTTGACTGATTTAGATCGTCTAGCTTTCACCGCAATGTGGAGAGGCGTATTACCATACCGGTCGCGGGCATCTATCGGTGAGCCTAATTCAAGCAGGTATTCGACAGCTTTCACGCTACCGTACACCGCATAGTGCAAGGCGATTCTATCCAAGCTGTCGAGCCTCAGAAGATCGATACCGTTATCAACGAGTAAGCGTAGAACATCAAGAGAGCCCAATTTGGCGGCGACGTGTGTGGGCCCCTGATTTGGATGTTTTGGTATGGTTGCAACTAATAACTTCGGACGGCGCTCAAGGGCGTGCTGCACGTAGCTCACATGATTTCTTCGAACAGCGGAGAAAAAACTGCCGATCGTAGGAACGGAAAAATTATCTGACATGCCGCCCCTCTTTCGTAGCGAAGATCTCTGGCGCTCAAGCATATCATAGCCGTGGATTCCGCGAGAATGCCAATAATTCTCAATACGAGGTCTTCAGCTATAGAACCGAATCTCTCAAGTACCTCCACTCAAGCTAAGAGGATTAAGAAGATAACCAGATGTACCAACTCTTACGGCGGTGGTTAAAGCCGCAGACGATGAATCCCCCGTCAAAGGGGTGCTGCACTAGCTGCATTAAGATCCCTCGCCGCGGAGGGTAGAACCTATTGATAACTCCTAAGCTAGCTATTACATGGAATTTCACCGTCCTGGCTTTGTCCAAGAGCTTCTCCTCGGCCAGTTTCATCATCATATTGTAGCCGATCTCAAACACCTCACCATCGGACGTGCCTATCCACAGCCGTTCAATGCCGTTCATACAGCTCAGCACGGTGAATCTCATCTTCATTTCTCCTCTCCACCGAGCTTTAAGAGCGGCGCTTTTGTTGCTCCTCCTCGATGCGCTCCCTCAGCCAATTGAACTTCCGCTCCAGGTCTTCAACAGAAGCATCATCGCTGGGAGAGCCGCCACTATCAATCCACTCCTGATGAACCAGCCACGGACGTTTGCCAGCCAATCCTCCGTACTTGGAGACGGCCTTCTGAGTCAGCTTCCGAAACTGATCGCGGTAAGCGTAGGTTGGAAGACTCGGGTCGGGAAGAGACAGTGAGAAGGGCTGCGATTCTGAACTTCTACCACGCGATGACCGGACTGTCCCTCCGCCCTTTGCGGGATTCGCCTGCGCTTGATCATGGCGTATGACATGAAGTCCTTGGTCGGCGGCATACCGCTTGAGAACTACCGCGAGTTGCGGTGTAGAGAGCGGGATGTTGAACTCGGCCTTGAGCCGTTCCGCATACTCCAGGTCAGCAGGGCTAAAGCTTGAGCCGTCGAAGATCACGTCATGCACTAGATGTGTAGACTCGATCGGTAGGAAGATTCCCGTATCTGTAGAACCTGATCCATTACCGCTCGTCTGATCTGCCCGGGATGGATCGAACACCTGCTTAAGCTGGTGATCACGCTCCTCCTTTATTTGTCGTGCGTAGGTGACAAGGGGCTTCACTGCGGGGATGAACAGTCCGGCACTCTGCTCCTCCAGCCCGTCAATCATTCTCACGAAGCGCCCGACTGCCTGACGCAGGAATAACTCAGTCGTGATGTTCGTCGCGTAGACGCCAACACGAAGTCTTGGAATATCCACCCCCTCTGAGACCATCCTCACGCACACTAAGAACCTCTGCGTTCCTTGTGCAACCTGCTTGATCTTCTCCGAGGCTCCGGGGTCTTCTGAGATTGCCACGATGGGATCGCTTCCGGTCACACGCCGTAGCAATTTGCCGATCCTTTTGGCATGGTTCTGGTCTATGGCGATCACCAGTGCCCCGGCATCTGGATGGCCTGAGCGGCGGATCTCGGATAATTTTTCGTCCGCGGCCTTGAGTACGGCAGGGAGCCACTGGCCGCTAGTGTCGAGGATTGTCAGAAGACGTTCCGATTCGTGGTGGCGCTTCATCTCTTCAAGAAGCCACGCGTCCACAATAGATCCGTCACGGCTGAACCAGCGGGCACGGCCGTTGATGGTCAGGAAGTAGACCGGACGGCAGATTCCCTCAGCCAGTGCTTCCGGGTAGCTGTAGATGAAGTCTGCTTTCGACCTGCCTTCTTCATACGTGACGAAAGGGATCTGGCAGTTGTCATGGCGGAAAGGTGTGCCGGAAAGCGACAGTCGCGCCTCGGCGGGCTCGAACGCCTCTCTGGTTCTATTGCCCCAGGCGAGATCATCCCCGACGTGATGAATCTCGTCAAAGATCACGAGAGTTCGGCGGTCCAAGCACTGCTTGGCGTACAGTGCGGGAATCGTTGATACCTGCTGATAGGTAATGACTATGCCGTGGAAGTCTTCCCATTTTTCTACGCCCGAACCGTTCTGGAAGCGAGGTTCAACGTCAATGCCGACTTGATGTAAGACATCTGCCCACTGCTTGCAAAGGTGCTCGGTGTGGCAGACCACAACGATCCTATCAACCTGTCCTTCAATGAGCATTTGATGTGTGATGGCGGCGGCGGCAAGTGTTTTACCAGAGCCGGGAGTGGAGACGAGTAAGAAGTCACGACCGTTCCGCTCCAGCCAGCGTTGAAGCGCACGTTTCTGCCACGTGCGGAGCTGGATGTGCGCAGGCCATACACCTAAAGGCTTAGTAATAAGCTTCTCCTGTCGAATCTGTGTTAACATAAACTCTCCTTCCATTTTGTTACCCTTTTGCAGGTTGCACTCGAAACATAAGGCTTGACCATTCTGTAGGCTTGTCTCGCCACCGAGGCTCCATGGGTACCGGTGATCTGCGTGCCATCCAGCAGTGAGTACACGACCGCAACTGGCGCAACGCCCGTGCCCATATAGGAACAAGGTGGCACGTTCTGATCCCGAATAATTACGCTTCACAGAAAGAATATAAGATTTTGGTTCACAACTGTCAACCATAATCTTAGTGAATTCTGACGAGAGGTTTCTTAATATGCTAATGTGAATCTAATCACTGTATCTGAGGCGGCAAAAGAACTCGGTATCTCACGTGAGGCAGTTTATAAAGCCATTCGTGAAGGCCGCCTTACATCTGTAAATATTCTCGGTAAGATTGGAATAGAGGGGAAAGCTCTAAAGGAATATCATCCCATAGAGATTAGGGTACAAGCCGGAAAGAAACGCGCGCTGCAGAAGAAGAAAAGTAGAGCCGGAAAATAATCAGCCAACCCGCTGACTAGTTAAAGTCGCTTTAGAATACTGGCATAGGGAGCAAAGATGTGAGATGAGACACTTATTCCAGATCACTTTAACGAAGCTCTTTGAGGTTGAACACCGCCGTGCCGGTTTATCTCTCATACGGTTGGAATATCAGACATGCAAATATTCAGTAGTATTTTTCAAGCAACTTCACGGCACCGCTGATGCTGAGCCACCTGTAGAAATAGTAGAGAGCTACGCTGCAGAAGGACAGGCCCAGCACTAACGCTATTAGCTTCTCGCCGAAGCTCAGTGGCTGATTAATCATGGAAGGTGGCTCAAGCAATCCTATTACCAGGGTCATGACTCCGAATAGCAGGGCGAAAAACCCTATTCCTAGGCTGGCCCATTTCCCGGCGTCGCCTTTTACTCCTGCCGTCTCGTTCCGGTAAGCCAGAGCCTTCATCACTCGCCCCTTCTGCCTCCCGGCCACTGTCAGATGGTCTCCATCACGGATGACGGCCGGGCCGCCAGCAGAGAACATCACGGTCGTCCCGTCGTAGAGAGAGAAGATGGCGTGGTGCCTAGTCAAGACGTTAGTGTCGCTGTACCCGCCGCTGACGGAGAGGGTATGGCGCGTGCTCGACACTCTTCCTCGCCGGATCTCCATAGTCTTACCGCTCGTGAGTAATAAGCAAGCAGCGCCTAGTTGTCCTAATGTGATTTACCGTTGCCCTAGAGCTATAGCCACACTACAATGCTCCGTCTTAATGCATAGGGCGCCTCTACATCGTGTCGTGTGATGGGCGCTGCCGCTGAGTCCACAAGATTCGATCTTTCGGCAGATAGAAGGCGCAGAAGATTTGTAGTGACAAATGTAACGGTTACATTTGTCACTACAAATCTTACTTATTGGCTCGCCCCCTGTCAACAAATCTGGCTCAAGGCGGATGCTTCCCGTTCAGGAGGTTCAACCTGAATGGGAACGATATCGCGTGAGAGCCCGAGGTACCTGGCTCGAAAACTGCTCAAAATTCGAAAGACGATTGACGGTGGGCTTTCCCAAGAGGAGATGGTCAAGCGTCTCGGCCTCGGCAGCAGAATCAACCGGACGTACATCTCTAAATACGAGAACGGGGTGCTTGAGCCTTCGCTCAAGGTGCTGCTCCGCTACGCGGAATTGGCGGGAGTTTATCTGGATGTGTTGGCGGACGACAAGTTGAAGCTGCCGGACAAGTTGCCGTGCGTTCCAAAGAGTGAGGGTGCTGGAAGGAAGCAAGCGACCGATAAAAGGTGACGCATTAGTAAAGGGTGGGAGCGTCTGACAGCCTTGTGATTTAGTGGGGTGAGCATTGATCGGCATCTGTTCAAATTTTGGCAAGCGTTATTATATATGCCCAAATTCGAACATGATTCCTTACCCATCTAGGATTTAGACACAAACCTGCCGTCTTGATACTCGGCAAGGCCGTGGTAAAACTTGCCGGATTATTACGACCCACAAATGTCGCCGAAATGTGCCCGTATTTACTGAAAATAGACTATCATTTCTTTTGCGTTCTCTTAGGACGCACATCTTGCGGCTCTCGACTACTTTCAACTCTTTCCACCAACAAAATGATTGCGTTGGCAGCTCCAATTGGCCTGCGCCGGGAACCTTGCAAACTCTTGATTGGTGGGCGTTTAGCATGTTTCCGATAGTGCATCTTTTCGGAATTTATTCATTGACTAAAAATAGTCTTTAGCCCATCATTCAGGGCGTTCTGAGCCTCGAAAATAGCTCCGAGGAGAAGTCCAGTGACGGACATGAAAGACGAAGTCGTCAGCCTGGGCAGCCAGCACAGCAGCCTGATATCACACCTCTCCTCTTTGCTCCTTTCGGCGGGCAACATAAAAGACCCGATAGGCTTGACACGGAAATTAAGCGGCACGACGCCCGACCCTCTATTGCAACACTTATGGGCCTGCATTCCCCCGACAGACCAGACCGCGCTGCAAGAAACGTCACTCGGTAAGAAACAGAGGAAGGTAATTCTGACGGCCGCCTTGAACGCCTTATTGCATGGCGACTTGCTCTATGATCCTGCGCGTTTTGCCGGCATCGACCTGACTCCGGAGACGCAGGCGTTGTTGGGGAAGCGACCCACGGGGCCGAGCCTCGTGTTCCTGAACCGGAGGCTGCTGGCGGAGGCTTTCCCGGCAGAGATACGGGCGGTTCCACATCCCGGCTACTTCTGGCTCGCATACGAGTGGTGCAATCTTTTACCGGCTTGCGAAGACTGTAACCGCTGTAGCAGGCGAAAAACCGGAGGCGAGCTGATAGGTAAAGGAACGCGATTTCCCGTAAGGGGTCAACACGTGGCCGCGCCGGGCGAGGAGTCTCACGAAGAACCCCTGCTCATAAACCCCGCCTCGCCGGACGAGTACCCCTCGTTACACATCGAGATTGACGAACTCGGGGTCGTCATCCCCAAGTCGGAGCGGGGGGCCGTCTGCGAGCGCGTGTTCGAGTTCAATCTAAGAGAGGCGCTGGTGAGAAAAAGGAAAGAAGCCTTTGAGGACAGCGCCGACTCCGTCCTAAACCTCATTTTCGCGTGGGTGATCAAAGACTGGAAGAAGAGGGACAGGTGCCTCAAAAAACTTGAGGCTTACAAGGCGGGCCGCGCGCCCTACTCCGCGGCGGGCCGGACAGGGATGTCGCGGAAGCTCGGCAAAGAAATCCCCATCCATAGCGCCTTGGTAGATATTCTTGAGCAGCTTTGCGCCTGAACACGGAGGCGCGCGTCGGTCACCGCCGGGTATTCCTTGGACTTCGTGTTCGAAATAATGGCCGCCGAGCTGGGATCATTAGACGCGATGGCCGCCTACTACGACTCCCTAAAAATGACACTCCGTCCAGAGCCTGTTCGGGATAGCTGCCTAGCAGAGTTCATCAAAGACCTTTCCACACTTCAATATATTTCTTGCAACATCTATGAAGCAGGCTGTTGTGTCAAGCGCTATCTCAAACACACTTCACCTCTCTCGGCACGAGTCCGCTTCATGGCTGCGACATAAGGTGACTTGCTGCGCATGAGATCGCACCTTTATTGTTGCTGTCGAATGTTCCTCGTTCGAGCAAAAGCACCGAGCCGCGGTCAATCATCTATGCGGGCATTTACTAGCCCATGAGGTTTGCTTCGCATTCTTCCTCTCGACAAGAAGAGGCCGGCTGCCCAATCACAGACCTCAGGCATCAAGAGCCTATGTTGCAAGTCGGGCAAGCCGTGCTTCGACACCCCTACGCAGGAACTCCACGTAATCTATGCGGTCACGCAAAAGAATGTAGCCACGGATCAAGAGCTTTCGCGCCACCGCTACTTTGGCCTTCTGTGCGCCCCGCCTGTGTAAGAGTCGCAGATAGAACCTCTTCAACTCCTCGTCCCTTCTAACCGTAATCTGCGCCGCTTCCACCAACAAATAACGTAACAGCCGTGATCCGCTCTTACTGATGGAGCCGAACCTCTGCTTATCTCCAGAAGAGTATTCCATCGGCTCTAGCCCCACATAGGCTGCCACCTTCCGTCCCCCGCCGAAGCGAGCTACCGGTTCTAGGCTATGCACTAAAGCCAGCGAAGTTAAGAGTCCGATGCCCGGATGCGTCTGCAATCGCAGCACGCGCTCGTCAGTTCGCGCCTGGCGTTCAAGCCATTGATCGACATCTTTGATTCGGGAGTTCAGGCCCTCAACTAGCGAAAGCCACGCCTCGCGCTGGTGAGCCATCGCCGCGCTCATCGGCAATTGCATGAACCGCTCACGCCCTTTCCGGCTGAGCAGCTTCGAGCGCCCAGCCGAACCAGCGCTGAAAGCGAGCGCCTGCAAACTGTTCTTGGCACGGGTCCGTATCTGCACTAGCTTGTGGCGATAGCGCAAGTATCGCAGCACCTCGCAACTCTCCAATGAAGGCCGGTGAATACGAGGAAACTCCCCTTTGAGCAGTAGATCAAGAAGGAGACTGGCGTCGCACCGGTCATTCTTCTGTCTTCGTTTGGCTAACCTTCTGATCTCGGCAGCATCTCCGATGAGCACCTGATGGCCGAGTCCTTCAACCAGTTCGACGAACCAGGTGCTGTATCCGCTAGCCTCCAGCCCGACGACAACTTCATCCGTGAACTGGGAATAGAAACTACCAACGTCATCGCTTTGGTGATCTAACTCTCTGAGATGAATCACCCCATCAGCCGTATCGCAATAACAAATCGTTTGTTGACGTGCATGGAAGTCAACGCCACAATAGATCGCCATAGGCACCTCCTTTGCGGTCTCATGCGCAAAATGAGTCTATCGCAACTCGCAAGCGAGTTGGAGGTGCCTGCTTCATAACATCACAACCGACAGATTCATGAACAAGCGATTGCAATAACATCTACACCAATCAAATTCGAGCATCAGTCTCAACACAAAGCGACGCACGAACTAAGCACCGGTCACCATGAACAGCATGTGCATTGCCATATTCTCACACGCTGATACTCCTCTCACTACTTGATTTTGGTAGTAATTACTAAGCTGACCGTTTGTGCAGCCATAAATAACTTCTTCTCTAAGTACGATTATTGGTGTTAATATTATCAACTCATTCTGCGGTTGACACTACTGCTGCCCCACTCTCCATAGGTGGCCTCAATGAATTCTGAAAATAATCAACGATCAGATAAAAGCGCTTCCGCTAATGCTTCTGCCAGCAATGTTGTGCTGCCCGCTGGGACGCTCCTCAACAACCGCTATCTGATAGAGCATGAACTCGGACGCGGCGGGATGGGGGCTGTTTATCTTGCGCGTGACAAGCAGCTAATTTCCAGGCCAGTTGTCATCAAAGTGTTACTTGATAATTCTATGCAACATAGCTGGGTCGTAAATAAGTTCCGGCATGAGATCGATGCGCTGTCACGTATTGATCATCCTAATATAGTCGGCATCTTTGATGCTGGTGAGATGGAAGGCGGTAAATCCTATATCGTCATGCAGTATGTGGAAGGTAAAAACATGCGTGCGGCGATTAACTCATCCAGGATGGACTTGAGTCGTGTTGCCGAACTGTTCCGGCAGATCTGCAGAGCGTTGAGTGCCGCACACGAGAAAGGTATCTTCCATCGAGATCTCAAGCCGGAAAATATCATGCTCCAGCGGTTGAGTGATGGAGATGAACAAGTCAAGATCATAGATTTCGGAATCGCTAAAGTTAAGGATTCCATGGCCGCGTCAACTACCAGCTCCAATTTAATGGTTGGCACTGTTCTTTATATGGCACCCGAGCAGTTGGAGAAGAAATCAGTTACGGCGGCAAGCGACATCTACGCTCTAGGCATTATCGCCTACGAAATGATTACGAGCTGCAGACCCTTCAATCCCGAGTCAAGTTTCCAGATGTTGGAAATGCAGCGCGCTGGTGTGCGTGTCAAACCGCGGGACTTACGCCCAAGTTTGCCAGCAACAGCCGAGGCTGCGATCCTCAAGGCACTCTCCTTCAATCCATCTGATCGTTACCAGAGAGCACAAGATTTTGGCGACGAATTATGGCGCGCTTTGAGTGTGGAAGGCCGAATTGTAGATGACGTTGACCAGATTCCCACTGTACCGTTTTCAATAAAACAACCGACGACAGAGACTATGCGTATTGCACTTCTTTATAAGCGTCATGCGCAACCGGATGAGCAGATTCTCACAGTGCTTGAAACAGAGTTTCGCGCACAAGGCTATGAAGTGTTTATAGACCGCCACCTCTCTATAGGCGTTGAATGGGCGCAGGAGATTGAGCGACAGGTGCGCAGTGCTGATGCCGTTATTCCGTTGCTCTCATCGGCCTCCATTTTAAGCGAGATGATGGTTTACGAGGTCCAGACAGCATACGATGCAGCGCAGGGACAGAATGGTAAACCAAGGTTATTGCCTGTCCGCATCAACTTAGAAGGAGCATTGCCAGACGAGTTAGCAACCATTCTCAACCCACTTCAATATGCTACTTGGAACAGCCCTCAGGATAACCAGCGGCTCGCGCAGGAACTTCTTAATTCGTTAAAGACTCCTCCAAGCAAGCCCCTTGACATGCGCAAATTGGAACCAATTGGCGGGGCGGTTCCGCTTGATTCCAAGTTCTATATCGTGCGACCTACAGATAATGAATTCCTTGCAGCCATTGAGCGACGCGATAGCATTGTGCTAGTTAAGGGCGCGCGGCAGATGGGTAAAACCTCACTCTTGGCACGTGGCTTGAAACAGGCGCGAGAAACTGGAGCGAAGGTTGTATTCACAGATTTTCAAGGGCTCAACGCTACGCACTTTGAGTCGGTGGAGACACTTTATATTGCGTTGGCTGAGTGGATCGCCGACCAACTCGATTTGGATGTTTTACCGCAGGAAGTCTGGAACGCCGAACGCGGGCCGAGCGTCAACTTTCAGCGTTACATTCGCCGCGAAGTAATGGCGAAAGTCTCAGGCCCGCTCGTTTGGGGACTCGACGAAGTTGATCGCTTATTCACATGCCCATTTGGCAGTGAGGTCTTTGGGCTGTTTCGTTCGTGGCATAATGCGCGCGCTGCTGTCCCAGATGGGCCGTGGTGTAATCTGACTTTAGCAATTGCTTACGCAACTGAGGCATCCCTATTCATCTCGGACCTTAACCAGTCGCCGTTCAATGTTGGCACACGATTAGCGCTTGATGACTTTACGCTTGAGCAAGTGGCCGAACTCAATCGACGCTATGACTCGCAACTAAAAAATCAAACTGAAGTAAATGCTTTCTATGATTTGTTGAGCGGGCACCCGTACCTTGTACGTAAAGGTCTACATGAGCTGGCCTCGCACAGAATCAGCTTAGCGACTTTCTCTAAGCAGGCAGACCGTGATGAAGGCCCCTTTGGGGATCACCTGCGACGATTCTTGGTGCTGTTGGCGCAGGATACGGCACTTTGCGATGTAATGAAGGAAGTCCTGAGTGGTCGTCCTTGCCCGTCAATAGAGAGCTTCTACCGTTTACGAAGTGCCGGTTTGCTTGCTGGTGATTCAATGCAAGAAGCGCGACCTCGCTGCCATCTCTACGCCAGTTATCTAAGACGCCATTTATTGTAAGGCTTATTTATTGGCGACGTGATAACTAGCACGAAAAAAATGGGGCGATTTCTTCAACCCCCTTCACATCAACATCTCATAAGCGAGTAAAAGACTATGAGCACAGTCGCATCCGATTTCTACGTTATCGGCGGAACCCTTCAGCGTGATGCTCCTAGCTACGTAAAGCGCCAAGCTGATGACAAACTCTATAATGGGTTGAGTGCAGGACAATTTTGTTACGTCCTGACGTCGCGCCAGATGGGCAAGTCATCGCTCATGGTGCGTACATCAGTGCGGTTACGTGCCGACGATGTAGCAGTCGTAGTGCTGGATTTGACGGCTATTGGGCAGAACGTCACGGCAGAACAATGGTACGAAGGATTGCTGGATTTGATCGGTCAACAGCTTAATCTTGAGGAGGAATTAGAAAAATTCTGGCTGGCTAATAAGCGAATCGGTCCTTTGCAGCGATGGATGCGGGCTATCAGGGAAGTTGTCATGAAGCACAAGCGAGGACGAATTGTAATCTTTGTTGATGAGATTGATGCCGTGCGCAGCTTGACATTTTCAACTGACGAGTTTTTTGCAGGGGTACGCGAGTTCTATAACTGGCGGTCTGAAGACGACGATTTGATGCGTTTGACCTTTTGCTTACTGGGCGTAGCTACTCCATCTGATCTCATCCGAGATACAAGAACGACACCTTTTAATATAGGGCAGCGAATTGAGTTAACTGACTTTACAGAAACTGAAGCAGCGCCGCTAGCACAAGGACTTGGTCGAGATGAGCGACTAAGCCGTTTGCTTTTAGAGCGGGCTCTCTACTGGACAGGCGGGCATCCCTATCTCACCCAGCGTCTCTGCCAATCAGTAGCAGCGGACGACAGCGTGCAAGATTCACAAGGCGTGGATCGCCTGTGCAAGGAAATATTTCTTTCTTCGCGGGCACGCGAGCGCGATGACAATCTGCTCTTCGTGCGCGAGCGAATGCTCCGAAGCGAAGAAGCAGATAGGGCAAGCCTACTTGATTTGTATCAACAGGTGTGGAAACGCAGGCGCGTTCCTGACGATGAGACAAATACGATAGTCAGCGTGTTACGTCTCTCTGGGATTACTCGCGCAGTAGAGGGTTTCCTACACGTTCGCAACCGGATTTATTACAGTGTCTTTGACCATAAATGGATCACAGCGAATATGCCGGATGCGGAACTGCGACGCCAACGCTCAGCATACCGAAAGGGAGTGTGGCGTGCAGCAGCTATTGCCGCAATCATCCTCACATTGATGGGAGTGCTTGTCGCAGCGGCCATTCAACAACGCAATGTTGCGCGTGAGGAGAGAAGGCGCGCAGACGAAAATGCGGATCAATTAAGCGTTGCTCTAGCGAAAGCTGAAGAACAAAGGCGTGAAGCCGAACGACAAAGACAGATTGCTGAAGACAAGAGCAACGAAGCAAATCAGCAGAGAAAAATTGCGGAGGATAAGAGCAATGAAGCGGCAGCAAATGCGAAACGCGCTGAAATTGCGCTTAGGGCTGCGGAAGAACAAAGGGTGATTGCTGAACGCAACTTGCAGGCGGCGAAATCCGCAAAGGAACTGGCAGAAGCGAATGAAGAGGCGGCTAAGGAGTCCGAAAGGCGTCTACGCAAACGAAGCATTGATAACAACAATTTTATCTACTATTTGGCCGCAATTTTAAAACAGATTTCACCGACGAAAGAGGGTCCTTATTGGAACAATATAATGGGCAATGCCCAAATGCATTTGCGTAATTACGAAGATGCTATCTCTTATTACTCAGGGTCTCTGACTGACGAACCAAACAACATAGTAGGATTAATTAATCGAAGTTACATGTACATGGTTAACAAACAGCCAGACAAGACAGTTGAGGACGCCAAAGCTGCCCTCGACATCAATTCAAACTCTGCTTCTGCTCGCCTCAATCTTAGTGTCGGCCTTAGCTTTTTGGGACGTTATGATGAAGCAGAGGTGAACATGAAGAAGGGTATTCAAAACTTCATATATAGCGGCGTTGGAGATACTCTGCAATCTTATGTCTCACCGGAGATAGAAAGGGTCACAGGGCGCACGGTTATTGACGTGGACGGGTCAGCCGCACTGACTGCGTTTTATTATGAACTAGCCAACATGAGAGCCTCGGCTGGTGGAGCAGGTTTTGAAGCATCCCTCATAGCGGCGGACAGTAGACCTAAGAATGTGAATGCTTATCTGTTTGCCTTAAACTGGGCTTGGATGAATTATGAGCAACGACGACAAGATTTCGGAGCACTAGCGGCTCAGGGGGCACTTTGGGAGCGAGCCGGTTATATAGAGCAGGCACTTGATGCATATAATAACTTCCTGAAGCAACTCAAAGAGCATCCAGCCGAGCAGCGCTATGACAGCTTAGCTCGGTGGGTATCTCTTCGGGTAAAGGCGCTGCGAAAGAACGTCCTTAGCAAACATCAGCCGGAACAGCTTGATGCACAAGACCTGTTTTTGAGAGGACGTGAGTCACGATTTAGTGGCAGAAGTGATACTCTCAAGTTATGGACTCAAGCCATTGAAAAAGACCGAAGCAATGTTGGCTATTTGATTGCAAGGGCTGGCTTGCGTTACGAAAGAAATGACTTTGTAGGCACCCGTCTTGATAGCAATGCCGTCCTGAGCCTCGCACCAAACACAGCCACCGCGTACTTGTATCGAGCATTGGCAAATGTCAGCGATGACTTAAAGGCACCTAAAGAGGTAATCATCGAAGACATTAAGAGGGCGAAAGAATTAGACCCAACCGCCGTTCCTAGTGCCGACGATAATAATCTCAATAAACTCAGCGAGATTTTGGCAGAAAACGATTTAAATGATGCCATTGATCTCCTTGAGCGTACTACTAAGTATAGCGATCCATCTCCAAGTCCCTACCTCCTGATGGCTCGACTATTAAACGGTAGGAAACGCTACGAAAAAGCCTTAGAGAAGATTAAGATCGCCACTATGCTAAGAGGCAATGAGACAGAACTGTATAATGAGCGCAGGAAAGCCGAAGAAGGTCTTTGCCAGAAAAAAGAGGTTAAAAATGGCTCCTGCCTGAATCAAGTAGAGATAGCGCTCAACCAAGCCTCTGCTTACAAAGGATTCGGTGATGCCTTGCTCAGACAGGGAAGGAAGGGAGAAGCTCTCAACATTTACGTTAAGAGCTTACGTCTGTTGAACGACCTTCTGAACAACCTTGCCGATGTCAAGACACGACCAGAGATTCAGCGCGACATATCTATTATCCTATCTACAACGGCGCGTGTCATTGAAGAGCAGGGGACGAAGGCAAAGGCGATAGAATATCTGGAAACGGAATTAGGTGAGATGAATAATTTGAAGCTTTATCTCAGCGATGAGATTAAACGACTCTCAAACTCTCCTTGAATCAACTTAACGGTAAGAGTGTGGTTTCAGTATGTGTCTAATAGCTGAGGGCTGCATCAGGGTGTGCGAGCATATTTAGACTTAATGTTTTTTGCTCGTTCCTCTAGTGGTACTGCTTCAGCTTCGCGGTTCATCTGGCGTAGGAGAGAAGCATATTTCTGCAAGGTAGTAGCGAGTTGGTGTTGATCCTGTTCTGGTATCTTATCCATTAATATTAAAGCTTTTTTATACGAAGCTTCACTCTCCTTATACTTCTTTTGATGACGATAAAGTTCTGCCAATTCGTATAAGCTATAAGCCTCACTACTATCTTTCTGACTTTGAGGGAACATATCTATAGCATTCCGAAAGAGCGATTCGGCCTGTGCACTCTTGCCTTGGGCGTAGAGAAGCAAAGCATAGTTTTTTGTGTACCAAGCTAGGTCAGCCGGAGACTTATCTTTAAACTTCTGACTAATACTAATTGCTCTTTGATAAAGCGGCTCGGCTCGCTCATATTTATCTAGATAGTAATAAACCTTCGCAAGATTATTAAGGCTAGTGGCAATATCCGGACTTTCCGGTGGCAGTACCTTTTCCCGAATAGCTAATGCCTGCTCAAAAACTGACTCAGCTTCCGCATATTTCGCTTGATCCAGAAATAGTGATCCCTGAAAGTTCAGGTAATTCGCAAAGCGTGGGTACTCCAGTCCATCGAGTTCCTTAATAATCCTCAGGCACTCTTGAAGCAACAATTCGGTAGAAGCATATTCCTTTAAGGATTCATATAGGTTAACGAGGCTTGTCAATATTTTGAGTCTCGTGCTTCGCACGTCACCAGGAGCCGCCTCTAACTTCGCTAGAGCCTCTTTATAGAGGGATTCCGCCTTCGCATACTGGTTATTCCCCATGTATGCGCTAGCCAAATCATCTACAGCAAGGGCTGTATGTGAACCGTTTAACCCATAAGCTGTCTCTATAATCTTCAATCTTCGCAGCAAAGCTGCTTCTGCCTCTTTATATTTATGCTGTACGACGTATAGATCAGCCAATGCCTTCAAAATATCGCTGTCAAAGTATTCCGGCTCCCGGCTCTTTTCTCGAAACGCTAATGCGCGCTGGAGAAATGATTCTGCTTCAGCATAATTCTTCTGAAACTGGTTAATTGTAGCTGCATAGCCTAAGGTCGTAATAATATCTCTATCACTCGCCGTATCACCTGCTTCTTCAAAGATTGCTAACGCTTGCTTGAGGTGAATGTTTGCTTCAGTATAATTTTTCTGGATAAAGTTAGTTATTGCCAAATAACCTAACGTGACGGCAATGGTAGGATTTTCAGGTCTCAAAAAATAGTGTTTTATCGCCAATGCCTGCTTTAAGAGCTGCTCTACGAGATCATAAGCTCCCGGATTAAGAAGGGCAGAAGCGAGGGCCTGTTGGTTGTTTGCTGCTGCCAAAGACTCTGCTCTCGGTTTTTTCTCCCAAACCACCCTTTCCCAAATCGCCAGCGCCTGTCTAGAGTTTTTTATGGCTTCTGGAAGCTTGCCCTCTTGCTTTAAGTAAACCAGCGCCAAATTGTAGTAGCTTAAAGCCAAGCGCGGGTCTTCCGGGCCGAAACTCTCGGCCTCTCTTCGTGCGAGATTAAATCTTCTTTCAGCTTCAGAATATTGCCCTTCTTCATAAGCTTTCGTTCCAGCATCAATGTACGTTTTCCAGAGCGAATCTTGCGTTAGGACAGTGGCAGGTGTAAGCAACAATAAGACCAATGCCGGGAATGTTTTAAACTTCATCCGCATAATTCTCAATATTGAAGAAGCTAACTACGATGCTATCTAATCTTTAATAGAATTACAGTCAAACTCCGAAAATAATAATGATAAACATCAACTCCATCAAGCATTGAACTGTCCCTCTATCAAGTCTACTCAGCCAGTAGTCGGCTTTGCACATCTATTCAGGTGGAATGAATAAAAGCGATGAATTATGCGGTTTCTTCTGAATATTTGTGCAAAGCTATCTACCCTGAGTCTTTCCATGCTTGCGGCTGGTTAGGCTGCAGTCGCTTATCAACCATTAATCAGTCAATGGATTGTACTGAATCTTCCGCAACATCCTCTACCGTCCCGCTCCTTCCTGCCGTACTCTGCTGCTGTCTCTTGCGGTGAAGTCGGATAAAGCTCTTTGCAGCCCGTTCCTCGGGGGGGAGGTCGTACAAGCTACCTCCCGTGTGTTTAACGAAGGCGTCAATATCGCCGTACACTTGAGCTAGTGCTTCGATTACTAGTTCCGGATCAATTAGCTCCGCAATCCTGTTGTAATTATAACCCCTAAGTTCCATCTTGACCGTGTCTCTACCCGACGTGGAGATTGGCATGGCGTTCTCCAACAAGAGGAGCACGTCGTGCGGCGTAGTGCGTAAGTGGCCGCTCAGGGATCGCCTTACGGCCTCCTCGTCAACACAGCGCCAAGCAGTATAAAGGCTCAAAAGGTCTTTGGGGTATTTCCTGAAGAATCCCCCGTCGGCTGCCGCCTCCGCGATCCGTGAGCCGATCTTACGATGCACCTCGACCTCGGCCTCTTCGGAAATTACTACATCCACTTCACCTTCTTCAGTTACTTTAGTCACCGCTTGGGCGTATTCGAGGGCGAAAGGGAGCGGGGTCACAACGTCGGCTATATGTAGAGCTACTTTGTCTCTCTCGGTCTCATCCTCAATTCTCTTTAGAAGGGCGCTGATCAGGAAACCTGCTTGCGAGAAAGCGGAAAGTCCTATAGTTACGAACGTGCTCTCGTCTTGCGGAAAGAGTTCACCGTATTCGGCCACAGCCAATGCCAGACGAGCGGCATACTCTGTTGGTACCGAATCAGCCTGACGGAATAGCTTAGCTAAAAGGGTTCCGGGCTTGGCGCTCGCTGCTATGGCCTTTAGTTGTGTCTTCACGTAATTGACATCGCCCGCCTCGCCACTGCTGAGCACTTCTTGAACCATCCGGTCGCTCACATCTTTGGGCGGGACGCCGTAGGCGAAGTAGCGATGAAAATACTCCTCGGAAGCGATCCGCTTCTGGCTCGTCCACCGTGAGTGTGAGTCCGACCCGTGGGAGGGGTCCCCGAACGATCCTGCCGCACTGGGGAATATCTCCCTGATCAGTTGTTCCGCAGCATGCCTTTCATACGGCGTCATGTCCTTCAGTGCATCGGCTATTACGGCCGCGCCCTCCTCTTCCGCCTTCCCTGCCTTGTGCCTCATTCTGAAACCGCCGCCGACGTAAGCCGACGGATTGTCCCTGATGCTCGCGTAAAGACTGGGATAAAAAGCTCTCACGGCCTCGATAACGAGAAGATCGACAGGGTTCACTTCGTCTTTCAGCAGCGGCAAGGCGAACGTCAGGCCATTCACGTAGCGTTTCACCAGCCGGGGCGTATTAATCCCCCTTTCAAAGGCCCGCTCGAACAGCCTCGCGAATTTTCTTACCTGCTGCTCGGACAACTCAATTCCTGCCAGTTTAAGCGCAGCTCCGACGCCTTCAAAAGTAATCCTTCTTAGGGCTTCAGAGTCAGCGTGCGGCAGTCGTAGCGGGACTTGGACGATCTTTTCTAGGAAACTGCGGCCCGCCTCGAAACTGCCATACTCCTCGGCGAGGGCGGCTGAGACCATCTGCTCGTCGAAGGCGAGGATATAGGCCATGTTAGGGAAATCCGCCGACAGCTTTACGAGTTTGAAGACGGCCTGAATTTCTTCCTTGTCGAGCCGGTCAATGTCATCCATTACCACGACGATGCGTGTTTCGGCATTGCCCAGTTCAACTTCCAGCCGATCCTTTAACTCTTCAAGATCGGCGGCCGGGTGTAATGAGCCTATGACGTTAGCGATTTCCTTAGCGCTACTTCCCGCGTAAGGAATCGCGGCAAGTAAGCCGGAGTATCGCCTGAACATCTCACTGATATTTTCACCACGTGTTTTAAGTCGCGCGTCCAACTTCTCCGCCAAAACGCTGAAGAAGTTATGGAGCAGTTGGGATTCGTCGCTGAAGCGCCATGGGTTGAAGCGCACCGCCACCGAATTCAAGTGGCCCTCTAGCTCTTCGATCACCATGTTCAGGACGGAAGTTTTACCTTCGCCCCACGGGCCGTAAACACCCACCACGATGCTGCTGGCCTCGCGCCGACCCGTTATGACAGAGGCGATTCGCTTGGCGAACTCCGAGCGCCCGAAGCGATCCTCGCGCGAGGACTTTATTGGGCGGTCCGCCTCATAGTGTTCGCGCTCGACCTTGACGACTTCTTTAGACATCACCTTTCACCTGGTTATGGTTGATAAGGACAATGGCAGGAATCGAAGTATAATTCAATGTGATGGAGGCGATAAATGGCTTCACGTATGAACATTGAATATCAACCGGCCGACCCTCATCTCTTTAATTTAACTGCTAAAGCCGTGGAGGAAGGGCTAGCGCGCGTCAGTAAGCTTGTGGCGGATAAGAAGTATATAGGCACGTACTTCAAGTTTCCTAAAATATCGTATTCAGCGAGCGGCATGCCTGAGTTCAGCCAACGGCTTTTTTCGGGCGGTCCTACTGACTATAAGGAGGCGTTCGGCAGAAAAGATGACAAGCCTGTAAGGCTCGATCAGGTGCCTTCGTTTATAGCCTTGTTCGACTACATTGACTCCGCAGAATCCTGTTCACGTCTGAGGGCGTACTTCAGTTCTACGGAGGCGAGCATGCCCACTGAGGAAGCCGAGAAAGTTAGTAGTCGTAATGATAGCTTCTATCAGAGGAGTAAGGATTTATTCATCAGCGGGATCGTTGACCGTTACATTCATTTGCATGGTGATGCACCTTTTTCTCTGGAGCATTTCGCCCCCATATACCTCCTGCTGGAGTCCGGCATCTTCAAAGAAACTCTACCAATAGACATTGTCGTTCCGATTCTGTTTCTACAGTTCAATTTTGAGCGCGCTTCTCTGGGAACTGATATGAGCATTGAACGCATGGATGAAGGCTTCCAACTGGCGCGATTCCTGCAAAGCTCTGACAGCACCGAAGTGAAGCCCTCGGTCATGGGGGCGGCGACGCACGCGCTTATCCTGCACGACTGGGAATTTAAGAACAGGCGATACTATGAAGCCTTCAACACCTACTACGTCTTCTCCACGTACCCGCTTAACCAGATCGAGTCTTTCTTCACAGCTCTGCGGATAGCTACCGGGGCTAGTACGGGATACGCCCAGTTGCTGATGCGCCCGTTGGGTTGGGCGCATAGTTATGAAGCCCATTTACCGCCGGTAGAAGGTATCTCCATTAGGAGATACCCGTCATGGTTTGAATACAACGACTGGCGAGAGCCCACCGCAGCTGTGACCGAGCAAGACGCCTTAGAGGCAGGTAATGTGTTCAGTAAGTTTACTGCGGTCGATGACAAAAGATTAGCACTTGCAAGCAGGAGGTTGAACCTCTGTCTTATACGAGAGACGGAGGAAGATTCTATTCTAGATGCCACTATAGCGATGGAGGCGCTATTGTCAGATGATGAGCGTCAAGAGATGACGCATAAACTTGCGCTGCGCATGGCCGCCCTTTCGGGTCTATCCAATGAGATTAAGAAGACACCCGTGGAGGTCTATCGCGATGTCAAACACATTTACAGGTTTCGTTCTGCCGTGGTACATGGCAGCACCAAGGCAAGTGCCAAGCGTGAGATAGCTGTTAGCGGCGAAGAAAAGGTGCCAACGGTCACGGCGGCCATCAATTACTTGCGCATGGCTATCAAGGTTCTCATAGACAACCCGAAGTATCTTAATCCCAGTAAGATTGATGAAGATTTACTTCTGGGAAAGCAAGTTTCTGAGTGATAGCTGTGAATGTAATACCTGGGGTGCTATCCCCACTCGGATGGAGGAGTTCAATGAGCCAAGTCAGCCCTTATCAAGCGCGTAAGGCAACTGCCTTCGTCAGTTGTAGCCTACGAATCGAAGATAAACCCTTTGTGGATTACGTCGAGGCTATCGTCAGGCAGATGGGTTTCGTGCCGTTCGGCACTATTGGAAGACACGATGCCTCCCCCAAGCCCATCTGGGAGCAGATGAAAGATAATATCAAATCGGCGGATTGCATCGTTTTGGCGGCGACGCCGAGATATCTCCAACAAGACATTAGTGACAAATTGAGAACCGGCAATGCAATGTCTGAATTGCTCCACACTGAGGTGGGTATGGCCGTGGCGGCGGATCGCCCGGTGCTGGCGTTCGTGATGGAGGGAACTGAGGTGGGTAACTTTCTGCCGCAGGCCGTGCAATATATCGTCTTGAAGAAGGACAAGAGTGATTTCTTCGACAAGTGGCCTTTAATCCAAGCCTACTGTCATAATGCCCGTTTAATGATCGAGAAAAAGTGGGCGGAGGATGATCGTAACGGGGTGATAAAATGGATCGTGCGAGGTCTGGCTGCGTTTGGAGGATTAGCTCTCTTAGGGTTGGCAGGAGGCAGCTCCGCAGATGAGGATGATGAGGGTGATGAAGAGGCGGTGGGCGAAGATTATGACGATGAGGAGTCTGAGGAATAGAATAGGGTTTGTCGATGAGGTGTTCCGGGAGAAGATTTAACAAAAACTCTCACAGCGTCTTGTTGCCCACGCGTGGCGTAGATTCATTGCATCAGATTGTTTTCAAGCGGTGCTGATTCCATAGAGCCAAATGAACTTACAATTGGTCATCCAGAATTTCAGATTCGATATGGGCCGTTACTATATTGTGTTCGGCTTCCCGATCATATGAAGCTGCAATTTCCTTCATCGTGGCAGCCAGCCTTGCGTAGCCGCGCAAATCCACTTCTTCTGCTTGTTTTCGATATAGCTTTGCGAGTTCTCGTTCAGGACCTCCCTGAGGGTCGACAACGTGTGCGCCGCGAGAATTGAACAATTCAATCTCGAAACCTTTTCGGATTTCGGAGGCGTCTTTCGCATTTAGAACTTGCGCGGCCGAATGATGTATCCAAAGCCCGTCGGGGTCTGGCGGAGAATATCTAAGCACGTGACCTATCCGCTGTAATGCTACAACTAGATGTCCTGAATCCTCACAACTCGTTTTGACGTTAGCAACCCAGTCTTTTAGTGCGGTGCCGTCGAATGAGCCATCCTCGCGGGAGCCTGGCGGCCTCCGCCACTGAAAAAGGAGACGGTAGGCGTTCGTTGCGATTGCTGGTTGCCCCTCTGTTGCTTCCAACCGTGTTGCATCGGTTTTGTCTGATCGAAATATGAGTCGGATCACCTCGCAGAAAAAAGATGGGTCATCGGCAAGTTGCTGATCAAGGAATTTAGGAGAAACACCGTGAGTGTTATCAAGAAGAGGCAATAGACTCCACTCGATACTTGCCACCGCAGAACGGTCTGCGGTCGCATCATTCTGCAACGTCTTGATGATCTGAACAATTTCGAAGACATCCATGTGAACGAACTGGTCGTACGACTCAGCAGCCGCGCGCAGCGCGCGGATTGCTTGCTCGGCATTGATTGGCTGCTTTCTAAAAACTTCTCGGGAGATGCAGAAGATACTCTCGCGCACACGGCCGACATCCAATAGTCGATCCACGGCCACGCTGAGTTCTCCTTCAGCATCGAATGGATTTGCGTTTGCTTTCAACCAATAAAGATCTTCATCTGGGCCTAAAATTTTGCTCGCCCGGCTCCATGTTGGCGGGGCGAACGGCAAGTAGGCGAGCGCTTGCGCCTTTTGAGACTCTGTCCAGGTTGACATGTCTAAGGCATCAATCCAACTCCAACCAGCCAATCTAAACTTAGACCAAATGAAGCCGCCAGCGAACTTCGCCAACTCCCCGTCTGTTGATCCCAGCAAGTCAGGAAGAAATCGCTTCTCGTCGTCGACCGTTGCAAATGGAGCGAAAGCGATACCGACATGTGCGGGTGATTCGACAACTCGACAAAACTCAATAACAGCAGCCAATCCACCAACAGAATATACCTCTTCGACAGCCTGCTGTCTTCGCTGATCGAGCTTACGCGCTTCTTCCTCGAAATTGTCATTCCCTTCGTATAAATCGAAATCACGAGCGATAAACAATCGTTGATTGCGGTGCCCTGGTAATTCAGGTGCAATCCCACTTGCAATTTCAGACAGAGCCTCGAGGGTTTCGGGACTCATTGCCCAATCGGCCTCATGAAACCTTCGATGTGTGGCTATTAGATCTGTTAGTTCCTTCCATATAGGCAATCGATTTTCTTCTGGTAAAGCGGTGATAGCTTCGGACTTCAAATGCTGAAAGAGATCATCCCGCGCTTCAACTGTAAGCGAATTGACTTTATCGATCAGTGTCTCAAGCTTTCGGAGATCGTGTTTCGCCGCTTCTACCGCAATCTTTGCATAAGCATTTATCTGTTCCCAGTATTCCTTTCCTGTAGAGCCTTCTGACCAGTCGTCGGGTATCATTTTTCTCCAGGCAGGCTTCCGAGTCATTGAGGAACTCTGCTGCATCTGGGGCAGCAGGTTAAGAACTAGGTTCCAACCTACATCGGGAAGTTCTGACATCAATGCGGTGACTGCAGCTTGTCGCTTTTCGACGCTTGCAGCCGTTTGCGGGAACCACGGCAGGAGGATAGTCCAAAGAGAGTTCGCCGGACGGTTGGCCCAATTACCGCCTGGATCTATCGCTGCCAATTCCCCGAGAAGAAGTACTGTTCGAATGAGGTACTCACTATCCCAAGCGAGTGTCTCGAGTGCCCATAACAGCCCCGTCATGTAATTCCTACCCGTGAATCCACGCCGTTCTTGAGCAAACACCGCTTCAAACGTCTGAGATTGAAGGGATTGTTCAACGGCTTCCAAAAACTCGTTAGGAGCTGCCTCCGCCAGTAAAGGCAGCACGTCGTTGAGACTTGCCCAAAGCTCCGAATCTGCATCTTCCAAAATCTTATGAACCGCTATCCTGGCAGTAGCCTCCGCTCTCCCGACCGAGGAATTTGGAATCACTTGCGGTCGACTTCCGAGCAATGCCAGAGTTTCCGTCAACCCGGTTCGCAAAAGACTTGAGTACTTAGAAGTTTTGCCTTTAACTGTCGCCATGTAGCGTTCTTCCGGCGGCAATTCGAGCGAGGGATCTTTTTCACGAAAGATTCTGACGGCCAGTTCTTGAAAGCGTTTTAAGTCATCATCAAAGATTAACGGACCCAACGCATCCCAGCCTTCGTAGCGAGAGATGAACTTCCAGATTCCATTTTTGTGTTTGAGGGGAGAGGCCGGACGGCGCGCAATTTCACGGATCGTGCCGATCCACTCCCCATATGTTTTTCCCGAGAGTTCTTCCGCGGCTTGCCTATCTCCTTCGACACTTTCATTCCAAGCACCGAGCATTTCTCCAATACGCAGTTCTGCTGCCTCGGTGCCTTGGGCCCACTCTGGGATAGAAGACAGGTTCTGAAGGCATCGTAGTAGGGATCTCAAACTGCCGGTACTCTTCATTGCAAGCGTGCGGGCGCGTTCCTCGTTGTAGTCGGCTTCCTTCAGCGCTTCGACCACTTGAAGGTTCGTAGGCTCTGGTATCGAAACACGATTTGGATGAGGAACACCGCCCGCCTTTCCCGCAAAAATGACTGCATGCCCATGGAGTTTAGCTCGTTCTAGTAATCGCATGCCTGCAGTATCCGTATCATCGATGTCGAAATCAGCGATGAACACATGGCGATCACGCAAGCTCGTCAAATTACTCCAAGCTTCAGCTCGAGTGATGATTAAACAGCGACCAGCAATCTCGTCGCGAGCTGTCACGTCCATTTTTGCGATATGTGCTGCTACTAGATCGGCCATGTGGACAGGAAAATGAGTGTCGATTTTCAGCAAACTGGAACTGCCACGAAAGACATCGTCGAGCTTTGCGCAGGCTTGGGTCCGGTTAGCCGTGAATAGACTTGGTGTCAGAGGTGGAGGGCTGCCGATCTGTCTTAACTCAATCCAACGTTCTTCGGGAATTTCAACCGCGTCTGCCGGAAGACGCATTTTCATAGCCAACCACCGCTCAACGCTAGGAAAACTGCTTAACCACTCAATTAATCGCGTTCCGTCTACTATTCGAACATCTCGCCACTCTTTGCGACTAAGTTTTTCGGTCCGCCAGTTCTTTTGCGCGTCAGTATTCCACGTGTGAACAGCGGATAACGGCGTAACGATGATTAAAGCTGATTCTTGTCGAGTTGTTTCCGATGTAGCGCTCGTACGGTTATCATAGTCTGTATTCGCTTTTCCGGCAGGATTGGCGCCGGTACCAATTTCCCAAAATGATTTCCCGTCAGGAACGAACGGCTGGAATCCAGTTTCGGTATCTAAATAGCCATCTTCACCAGATTGGCCAATGCTGTCAGCACGCGGAAACCTAATGTCGTCAGGTTGACGAACTGAAGCTGCGGCCAATCTGCCGATGAGTTCTGGGATAATGCCTTGCGCTTCACGCTCGTTGCTGCGCACCCAGTGATGAAGTTGAATCTCGTTGATTATGATTGTCATAGCGCAATGATTATAAATCTCAGATGGCGACATTGGAATCAAATCAAAGCATACAGTCTTTACTTTTGAGAGGGTAGAAATTCTGGTTCTGTTGCAAAGAATAATTAGAGACGAAGAAGGTCGTTAGCGGCACCAACGCTATGCGGCGTCCATGAACAGTCTGGCGACGAACTTCGCCTGCACGGTATTCGCAAATTGTTAATATCAAAACGGTTTGGACTCAATATAAAGAATATTAATCTGGTAATTCTGTTGAAGAGGCAGCAACCAACCGGCTTCAGGGTCAAACAGACGAAAGTTATTTCTAGTAGAATGGATTTCTAAAAATAGGGGCACTCTACATGACTCTCAAAAATGACAAAAGAAACAAGTTTGAGCGGATGTACACGAAGAAGTTTGAGGGTCTAGCAGCTGAACACGGTATCGGTATCGAGTATGACGAGGATCGCGCGGCGCTGGATTATGGCTTACATCTGACAATTACCGACGAAAAGGATAACCCACTTGAGGGAGTAACGAGCACTCGAGTTTGGTTCCAGTTCAAGGGCAAGAGCCTGAAGACACTGACACTAGAACGGTTCAACAAAAGCGTTGAGATCTCTGAGCAGGTGGAGATTGATCATCTCCGCCAGTGGTATCGCTACGCAGAGCCGGTTTATTTGACCATTTATATTGAAGCCGTGGATAGGTTCTATGCCATTGACGTCAAGCAATTCATTGATGATCACTGGGGCGCTAGTATCTTTAAGGATGAGACCTTCAAGTTGACAAAAGGTAAGAAAGGAAGGGGCAGGCAGAAAAAAGTCACGATCAAGATTCCGAAGACGGCCTGTGTCGACGAGCAGTTCTGGGAACGTTTGAGCGGCCACCGCTCAATGAGAATTGATGGCGCATCTTACCGCGGCGTGCCGCTGCCTCATCCCTACGATTTTAGGATGATGATCCCTATCCGGATAGATCCAGCCCTTTACACTGGGATCATCGACGACCTCTTGGCGGCGCACCGATATAAGGTAAAGACCACTCAAGACGCTTACCAACTTTATCCTTGGAGTGAATCCGCTGGGGACGTCCTGACGCTAACGACCGGCGTGATTTATGACCCCTATGAAATAATTCCTTACATGACGATCGAGATGATCCTGAATGAGGAAGGTTTCAGGGTCGATGGTCAGACGTTCAAGATACAAGGGCCATGCGCTGTTCTAGTCCACAGCAATGTAATCAGTCGGCCAGATGTCAATATGTTAATGGAACTAGCTAGGGTGCTTGAAGAGCAGGGTATCAAGTACTTATTGGTTTTCGTTAACCACTTTATGCTCGACCAGCCGATTGCCGATGAGAAGGCATATAACTGCTTCCCTGAGTATTCCAACATCGGGGGCGGCACAGAGGTGTTCTGTTTACCACAGCATCTTGAAGATCTAGGCAGGAATATCCTTCTTGCTACTAACATTTATTTGAAATACATGGAGCGAATTCCATGGCTAGGCGAAAAACTAAGACAGAAACTCGAATCAGGTGAACTCAGAATTGTTATTCCGTGATTTACTACAGAAACTACTATTTCCCCTATTGGCAATAGCTTATGATAATGCCCCAACCAACGACCAATACGGGCGCGGAGTTTAATGAATTCCGCGCCCGCTTTTCATAGAGTCTTCTAACAGCAATTATGTAATAGCGCAGGCTCAAAATGGGATTGGCGGTAAAAAAGAGGGAGATGGATATGAAAAAAAATTAAAAGTGGAATTGTCGATAAAAGAGGTAAAGAAATTGTTTCCCCCAAATATGACTTGATATATTCATTTTCTAATGGATTGGCAATGGTTGAACTCAACGGCAGAAAATTTTACATTGATATGAACGGTACGGAGTATTACGAACCTTAATTAAAGTCTGATGGCAGCCCACGACGCTCACACTCGGCCAACGGCTCGACCGCATTACATCCAAAATGGTTGTGATGAGATATAAGCTCATCATCTTCGATTTTGATGGCACGCTGGCCGATTCCTTTTCATGGTATCGCCGTGTCATTAATGATGTTGCCGACAAATACCGATTTCGGCGGATTGAGGAAAACGAACTCGAAACACTTCGCGGCTACGATGCTAGAACAATGATCGCGAATGTTGGCCTGCCAATGTGGAAGCTTCCTTTGATTCAACGCCACATGCGAAAACGGATGACGCGTGAAATCGACCAGATCTCTCTGTTTCCCGGTATTGATCAGCTTTTGCAGCGTCTGAACTCCGAAGGGGTCGCCCTTGCTATTGTCACCTCGAACTCGTCCGCAAACGTACATCGAATCCTTGGGCCGCAAAATTCAGCCTTGATTCAGTATTATGCGTGTGATGCCTCCTTATTTGGTAAACGCGCAAAACTTAGGAAGGTACTTCGCGCTAGCGGTGTTCATCCTAATGAAGCGATTTTCATTAGTGACGAGATTCGCGACTTGCATGAGTCGCAGGCAGAGAAAATCCCGTTTGGATCTGTCTCCTGGGGCTTCAACAGCATAGAGTCACTTAGGAGAAATTATCCGGATGAGTTATTTGCAAGTATTAACGAGATCTTGGTAAAACTAACGCGGCACGAACGTCACTAAAGCCCCTCCGTGCGCGCATCGCTGCAACTCTGTTGTTGGTTGAGGCCTAAATTAACATTACCTAACCGGCAATGAAACTTTCGCGATCCGTCGTGTTTCTAACAATCCTGAATCAATTAGATCATCATGCATCTGTCCGTTCTGATCGGTGACCATTGTGGGCCTGAAATAGCGCTCGAAACGCGAGTCAAGTCTAAAGGCCGGAGTGTACACGCGGTCGAGCGGCTCGGTTGAGCTGATATGAGTGCGGGGTGCGTCTTTGCCGAGCCTGCGAAGGGGGCGTACAGACAATGATAACCCGTGAGCGCATTGCATCAAGCTAGCGCCTGTCGCATAGACTAGTTGCATCTTTGTTAAGTCTTTTCGATAGATGCGCGCGAAACGTCCTGAATGCCAAAGAACACGCAGTCTGTACCCATTAAAGGTTTGCACGACGTCGTTGGCCAGAAATTTCACTAGCTTATGAATCGGGTCGAGGGGCTTTTCTAGGACTGTCGACCCGTCCATGTCACGCAGTTTGATATTAGGTAATATACGCCCCTGCGCTAACGAGTCATAGAAGTATGGCGTACCAAGAATAGGAATTGGCAGTGCGATATATGACGGCAACGTAACCTCTGGGGTGCTGAGGATGAACTCCAACTCGCGGCGAAAGTCGGCGATGCTACGAGTTGTAAAATCGGCGATCAAACCATATGAGAAGACAACTCCCATATTCAGACAATCCACAATCAATTCCATTTGGGCCGCACCAGTATTCTGCAGCTTGTTGACTCTGCGCAGCCATTCTAAATCGAAGGATTCGACGCCGCTAAATAAGAACTCGCAGCCTGCGTCCTTAACCAGCCTTACATTCTCTCGCTTGCTGAAAAAATCATTTGTGACCAATGCGGCCCAGCTTTTGAACTTCCCAGTCTGGTGCATTTCCTTGATCAGTCCAATGCGCGCGCCAAAGTTAGCCCGATCATTGCCATAAAAATTGTTGTCGACGAAGATGATTCTACTCCTCTTCCCCAAGGCAAGAATTTGTTGACGTATGTAGTCGAGGTTGTAGCTTTGATAAGAGCGGTCTTCGCCAGTCAATGAACAGAAGGTGCAACGAAAATTACAGTAACGGGTGGTTTCAGCATACCCCGTTGAGCCAAGCCAATAGCCAAGATCGTAGCGAGGAAGAACTTGCTCGGCAACGTAGGCTGCGCCAAACGCATCGGCAACCACATCTTGCAGTTCCTCAATATCACCTAAACAGGCGTAGTCGAAAAAGCGGGCCGCCAGGCGTGGCAGGGCTCGGACTGGAGGCCCACCCCCAACAACGATTACTTTCTCATTCTTCGATCGCGCATAAGCGGTCAAGTGCAGCATTCGGTCAAAACTATTGGTCAGTCCGGTCAGGACCAACATGTCAGGCCAAGCAAGAAGCTGTTCGTCTTCGAGTGGCCCACTGGCTAATTCCGTATAACAGCGCACATCACACAGTTCGCGCGAAAAAGCGCCTGCCAGATAGATCGGTCCAACTGCCTGTGGGATCTTGAAAGCGCGATGAAGAGGCCGGTGTGAGCAGTCAAAATAGCAATTTACAATGAGAATGCGTTTACGTTTGATGGCGTGTCTGGTTCTGTTTTTGGTAGCGTGCATATTCACCAAGGTCAGAGATAATACCGAAATCCAGAGTTGATTCAAGAGGATTCTTTAGATTTTCAGTCGCTATTGCACGAACCAGGTTGCGGATGTGATTGCGCTGACTATTACGAAAAAGACAAGGTATATAGCGACAAAATAGATAAAAGGAAGTGATTCCATTAATTCAGCGAGCGAGCGTAACCACTCTGGCTTAAACTTACCGATCGTAGCTAGGAGCACTTCCATCATCGCTACCAAAATTAGCACGATTACTTCTTTCGGCTTGAGAATAATAATAACAAGCAAAAGGTACGCAAGAGCGAGAAATGCCAGCATCCAGAAGGCTGCATAGCTTCTGAGCCAGTGTTTACGGTAGAAATGGTTCTGATACCATTCCGTGTGTAGCCTCATTGGGAACCAGCTCAAGAGAAGAACAAAAATGAGAATAAGTTTTTCTTTCTCGCTTTCTGGCACGCTCGTTCCATAGCGAGCGTTCGGTATTATAAGAATAATCAGATACCAAAAGTAGGCAAGTACGAACAAGACTGTGATCCAGGCTAATCCGAGGTGCACATAGGCGACCGGACCACCTCGTGTGAAAATATCTCGGACTGAGTTTAGCTGGACCAGCCTCTGATACTCCTTTCGTTTGTTTTCGAGGCTCTTGGAATGAGCCCCAGTTCGACTTGCATCACGGAGTTCCCGCTCTAATCGAGAACTTTGCTCAGCCTCTTTCGCCTTTAGGATGTATGGTGCAACGGGTTTGCTTGTAAAATCGTGAAGCACAGTAAGCGTGAGCATCACCAGAGTCAGAAGTATTGCAACGCAAGACACCGAGAAGCGCCAGGTCCCAGGCGACAACCAATAAGAGATTACTTCACCGTTAATGGTAACCGAGAAAACAAAAACCGCCGCTGGAAACGAAGAGAGCAAGAAAATAGAGTACGCGGGATTATTCTGGATCCATCTTGCTGGTTGCGTAGATTTTGGAAGACAAAAAAGAATGGCAACTGGATACGAGAGCGAAACAACAAACGCAATTACAAAGCTGAAAATCGCAGTTTTTAAAGGGTTGGACATCAATCTTTCTACCGTTTGCAAGTCGCTGAACTTTACGAGGTTTCTGCAAAGGCAATGTAAAGCTTAACAATATCGGCTTAGCTCACCACCGTTTGAACTCTGAAACCAAAGCGCATTTTTATTCCTCAGCACAACCTCTGCACTAAAAGTGCAGAGGGGTTTGGTTTAGGTGTGGCAAAAGTGCAGCGGCATATCTAATGCAGCAGCGCAAGTGTTACTAGTACTGTAGCAAGGCAAAAGTCTGATGCTAATTGCATCCAGGAAGCAACCTTCGTCGTGCGTGTAGCGTGGTCGCTCACCTCCGGGCCTCTCTTTCCCTTCAGCCTCATCGTAATTATGTATCTCGTTCGTGGAAGATACGTGACCAAGATAGGGACAGCCCGCAATAAACTGAAAAACAAGACGCTGAGCAAAATGCCAAAATCCAATATCGAAAGCGACATGCGTCCTTGATACATAGTTAGCAGCAGCACAGAGAACAACACACCCTTGAGTGAGGCATAAGCACTTCTACTAAGCTTTGATAATACGAGAAAGCGCCACCGTCGAGGTAGGAGAATCCCGGTCGCCGGAACTCTTTCCATTCTGAATGCACACACGCGGCATGCATCTGTTAGTACAATCCGACCATAGAACACTAGAACAAACCAAAGCGGTATCAAACCTACGCGGATGAAATATTGAAGGAACAAGAACTCAACTAACCTGTCCGCTGCTATGTCGATAAAACTCCCTAATAACGTCTGACTGTTAAGACGGCGTGCAAGAATTCCATCGACAGCATCAAGAGTGAATATAATTGGCACTCCTATAAACGCAGTGAACAGCATGCCAGTTGGGAGCTTATCTATTTCGGCGATGAGAAAAATTGCTAAAAGTACCCGCAGAAAAGAAACAGCTGACGGAAGAACATACCGTACGGTGTCGATAGGTTTCAGGGCGCTTTGCTCGAAGTGATTGGAAGTCATTGGTGACATCACGCAACTACGATAAAAATTATGAAGACGAGCCAAGAGAGGATACAAATACCTGTATAACACCGCCACGGGAATTGTCTGTCTTCCGTTGGAACAATTAGTGCCTCTAGCGTTATCCCGGTCCTACAGGAGGTGAATTTGTCCGGCGGCAACACTGAGACCGCCTGCTTTCTACATTTATTACGTGGGCTACCAACTTTAACGAACTGCGTCCCCAGAAAGCGTGTAGTAACCAGCAAGGCCGATTAAGACATGACGAGTTATTTTTCCAAGAAGTACTGGTATGAAGTACCGCGCGAATCCTATTCTTAACGAGCCTGCGATTACGGAAGCCGGATCAAAGAACGGATTAGGAACGCTCGCAAGAACAAACAAAGGAACAAATGATCGTTCACGCGTTATCCGCAGAAATCGCCAGTTGGCAATTCGCTCGATTTTACGTTCGCCCTCTTCTGACTGAGCAGCGCGAAAGGAATACCCGAACGCATACCCAGCTAGCTCGCCAATCGCCCCTCCTGCTCCTGCTGTCACTCCAACTGCTAGAGGATTTAGTTTGCTCGCAACGAAGAATGTTGCGACCTGAGAAGGTCCTGCCACGGGAGCGATTCCGTTGATAAGGCTTATTACAAATATCCCCTTGTAACCTAACGATGCTAACCATTCAATAGGAATTACGCCTCGCCATAGTGCGATGGCAGTGGCACACATGAACGTAAGGAGGATGAGCGTTATGCCACCATGAATATACCTGCTCTTCATCGCACAACGGTTCTTACCGTCTCTTCCTGAAGTATGGCATGGGTAAGTTTACAGTGGCATAGTGAGTAAATCTGACTTGAACCAGTAAGTCGCCAAATTTGTCCTTCTAGTGAGATTGCGAACTACTCGAGCACTGCGTCCCATTATGGTGGGCTCACTATTATCATTGTCTACAGCAAAATTCAATGCTTACTTAAAGCCAAGGGTGCGGGAATGCTTGCTGAAGATCCCGCAATGCCCCCTGCCAAGTAGTGTTGCAAAAATTTTCTGACAGCACAAGATGTTGCGAGATCTAAACATGGCGGCTGTGATGTTATGAAGCAGGCACTTCCGGCTCACGTGTGAGCTGCGATAGACTCAGTTTGCGCATGAGATCGCACGAGGAGGTGCCTATGGCGATCTATTGTGGTATCGACTTTCACCCGCGTCAACAGTCTATCAGCCACTGTGACGTGGCCGACGGCGAACTCCATTATCAGGAGCTTCATCACGAGCGGGATGACATCCGCGGCTTCTACTCTCGATTCACCGGCGAGGTTATCGCTGGGCTGGAGCCGATGGAGCACTCCTCAGCCGGTAAGCAGCGCTTCCTCGGGATCAGCAAAGGCAGCTCGCGCCTGCTGCGCTATCTGCTGGTGGAGGCGGCGCACACGGCGGCCAAGCGAGACGAGGGGTTGAAGAAGTTCTATCAGCGACTGGTCTACCGCAGGGGTGCCGCGAAGGCGAAGGTGGCGGTCGCACGCAAGCTCCTGATCCGCGGCTACATTATCTTGCGCGACCGTATCGATTATGAAGAGTTCCTCCGTCGGGGCGTCGAAGCGCGGCCTGCCCGGCTCGCAACATAGGCTCCTATGCCTGAGGTTTGTGATTGGGCGGCCGGCCTCTCCCTTACGGGAGAGTGCGAATAGAGCCTCATGGGTTCTGAATGCCCGCATAGATGAGTGATCGTGGCTCGATGCGCCGATCCGACGAGGAAGGTTCGACGCTAAACCAGAGGTGCGATCTCATGCGCAGCGGGAGGCACATCATGGTTAGTGATGTCGGACTCGTGACGAAACGGGAGGAGTTTGCTTGACACGCATGCCTGCTTCATAGATGTTGCGAAAATTATATTCAAGCGCGAAAGTTATTCGAGGGCGTTTCGCTATACCGCTACTTCGAACAGCGAAGCGACAAACTTCGCCTGCCCTTGCGAATCACTTCCCATTGACTACCTCCGTCGAGTCCGTTTATTGGCGAATAGTGAAACAAGTACCCAGCATTAAATAGCCTAAAATCACTTCAATAGTGACGAGCACTTCCGCTAAAGCAGTCCTAAGTACTACATCACCAAAACCGGGTATGGATTGTGGAATCGATTGCCTCTGGTTAAGAGGTTGCTCGGTGACCATGGTGATGCATCCAAAACCATTGCTCTGGACGTGAACTCACATGGCGCTCAAGAGTTTTTGCGAAGTTTTCTGTCATTATTCGTTCAGCATCATGACGAGAAGCTCCAAGAGGGTTTTCGATAGGTGGCTCAACTACAACCTCGTATGTACCATCGGTATTTCTGGAAGTTATGACTGGAATCAGAGGCGCATTCGTCAGAACGGAAAGTGAAGCTGGAGCACGAGACATGTTATGTGGGATTCCAAGAAAGGTCAGGGGTATAGCACTCGATCCCCATGTTAAGTCTGCGACAACCATAACCACATTACCCTGCTTCAGAAGATGCCCTGCCCTTATTGCACCCCTAATCGAACTTTCAAGTGAATGAAAGCTACTCTTTGGCTTCAAGTATTTTTCCCTATAAGCGCGAAACTGAGCAACAACCCAGCCCACTCTGCGTGTAGAACGCCGCATAATGTAGGCTGGCTCCTTACATATCCCTTCGAGGGCAAAAGGGAGTATACCCACATTACCGTAATGGGCGGTCATTAATACAGCGCCACGGCCGTTGCTAACTGCCTCGGTGATGTAGTGTAGATCCCTCACTTTGATACACGGTCTAATGTGATGCTTTTCATCAGAGAACCGCAAGAGTTCGATGACTGACGTTGCAATATGCTGAAACGCCCGAATTGCAATTTGTTTATGTAGAGAATATGAGTCTCTTGGGTAGCAAGCGCGGATGTTTTGAAGCGCCAGTTCCCGTTGGGAGCGGTACACACAGTACCCAAGTCTGCCCAAGATCAGAGCAGTATTCAAAGTCACGAAATGTGGGAGGCGATTTAAGATTCTTACAAGCAAATGAATTAGCTTCTGGCTATTCATAGCGTTGTGGAGCTCATTGTAAGGTTACTGAACGATGACCATCTCTGGAAGTGAGTGCTATTCCATAGAAAGGCAACCCTATGTAAGTTCATGGCCTAAGCATCCTATTCTTGTATTGTGACCCGTTCAGAAATGCTTCGGGTTAGGAAGTGGGCCACATACTCTCGATTAACACACTATGGGGCATGTTCTCCTAATAATTCTTGGAAACATATTCAGCAATTTCCCTCATTCCCTTGGGTTGCGGTTAAGAGTTAACTGATAGCTTCTTTACATCTAGTTTACAAACAAATGCCACTGAGTGGGGCAAATGCAAAACGAATAATCTGCCTGCCGCACTCCTTTGGAATCTGTCCATTACTGAGCGGTAAATATGCCTCCAACCCACCTTCTCACACTGCGTTGTTAGACAAACTGACACAATGAGAGTCGGCTAGTTTGACCCTAATGATAACAAGGAGTTATGCGTCGCCAAACGGCTGCGATTTGGCTGGTGGAGTCGATAAGCCTTTCAAGGCTCCTCGCGGCGCTGCTTTTTGCTTCGCTTGCTTTCCAAGATGTTCCGATATTACTCGTGTCAGGGCTTTACGTATTTGCAATGTGTACTGACTTGATTGACGGCTACTTGGCACGCAAACTCAAAGCTGATACCTATTTTGGTAAAGTAGTTGATCTCGTCAGCGACAAGTCTATGACGATTGTATCTTTGCTCTACGCCGCATCTCGCGGCATCAGCGTATTTCCTCTTTCCCTCATTGCAATCCGCGAAATCATCATGATCGGCGCACGAATCATAGTTGTTGAAGATAGACAACTCTTCCCGACGAGCAGAATATTGGGCGGATTGTTGGCCTTCTTGATTTGGGGTAACACACTATTTTTAGTGCTTACCACAGATGTTAATCTAGTAAGAATCGCAAGAGACATTTATTGGGCCTGCGCCATTGTCTTCACCTTGAATCTCCTGGCTCGTATTTACAAAAGTGCACATCGGATTAAAGCTTCCGTGATACAGGACCAATGATTGCAAAAGGTCTGGCCGACATCGCATACAAAACCACGGCACTCGTGTGACCCGTCAACCTTGATCTACTAATCCCTGGTTAATTAAACTTATAGAAGGAATCAATTCTTCTTCAATAAACGCCCGACAACCGGAACTAAATCCATTAGTTTTAATGCGACAGAGATTGTTGTAGTAGTTACTGCAAAACCGAGTGCACGGACTAGACGCTTTAGGTGAGGGTAGTTTGGGATCTTCTGTATTTTCTCCCACACATTGTCATAGTAGTCTAGCGCTTCTTTACCTTTACTCAACGTTTCGAGATCGACACCATGGCTCTCAATTATACGCGAGTAGTTTTTCTGCTGTAACGTTCTTAGCTTTTCCAGCACTTCTCGTTTCATCGCAACAATATCTGACCTTAGAAAGAGGGTCGGGATAAAATAGGCGGTAACTGTCCAGATAATCAGTATTATTAACCCCATAAGTGGTGTCACGTCCGCCGTGCGGTGAACTAGGAATGCGACAGTTATCGAGAGCGAACCTACGATTAAGGTGGCAATAATAGGCGTGCTGATTATGCTGGCAACGAAACCTAATCCTCCGGCGCCATCGTGGTGAAATGGAAACAGTTTTAACTTGCCAGATAGGCGCGCCCGCCTTACAAGGCGGAGCGTAACTACAAGTATCGCAACTTGAATCATTGCGATATAGGGGAGGAGCCATCCGTAAAGATACAACTTATACGCTCTAGTTATCCAAAAACCCCAAAAGTAAGTTTTCGAATCCCAAAAGTTATATGGGACGACAATGCCCGGTTTCTGATTCTGGTAGGTATTCCAGATGAATGCGGCTAGGCCGGTACAATAAATTAACGTAGCCGCAAGCTTACTTTCTTTGTCTTGCCAGCTTAAAAATCTTCGAATCTGTGTGCCGCTCAAAAGTGAGCTTTGTTTTTCGACTTTAGCTATTTCGCCAGTATGGAGCCGAGCTCTTTGAAGCTTATGAACTGATTGCCTTATAACAAGCGGTAGGGCAATTTGAAGAAGTGGAAAACCCCAGAGAGCGGGATGTTGTAAGAGCCCAATATTTGGTTCGTTAAGGATTAGACTATGGTCAAGAAGGCTCCCGGTCAACATCACAAGCGCAACTAGTACCGCGATAATGCAGGACTGTCCCAAGAAACCGACCTTAAAGAGACAGCCCACATAATAATGAAGTGAAAAGCCGCCAGTCTGCAAAATGTCTTGTGGACCAGAAGGATTACGCATAATCCAAATTGTTAAATGAACATCCTCATCAAAGCAAAGGTGCTTATGGATATTGAGGCGCCGAGTGCTTGATGTCGCCGCCGAATCAGTGGGTCACACTTAGATGTACGTGCATTCTCAACAGTGTCGGCTATAAGGACGAGTGTCGTCGCGATATGAGCAAATGCCATAAAATGTAATGGAGAAATAGCCCGCTAATCTCACCAGATCTTCGATTATCGACGAGGCGGAAAACCTATTTGCTTTCAAAGAACTGGAAAGGTTCCCATTAACAACTTTGATTACGAATAACTCCTTGTTATCCAAAGTAATCGGTTAATAGAAAATCGCCTGCTAACCTGTGCGTATGATTCACGAACCGGATATAGTGAAGGCGCTCTTGAAATACCCTTTGTATGAGGCTCCAGGTTCTCGCCTAAGTTAAGCTTATCGAAGGAGAATTTACTGCAGGATTATTATCCCTTATTACTACTTATCACTTCAAGGCTAATCTTTAATACTTATTCCCATACTGATTTCACTTGAAACCTTAAACTTTCATTATTAAACTCCCCGCCAGTTTTAATCCCAACCCACTTATTCACTCACAAGAAGCTTTTTCACCTTGAGAAGAAAAAGGCCGCAGATTGCTTCCATGTGCATGCAACTAAATCAGGCGAGTCATGAGTTTCTTCGTGGATACTTCTCGACGCACGAGCGTGGGAAGAAAACCCAGGCGGCGTACCGCTCGGACCTGGCACAGTTCCGGGCGTTTGCAACCGAAGAGCTTGCTCTTTCGGCGGTGGACGGCTCCATGATTGAACGGTGGGTAGAACACCTTCGCCAAGAAGAATATTCACCTGCATCTATCAGGAGGAAGATAGTAGTATTGAAAGTCTTCTGCTCTTATTGGGTGCGTAAGGGGGAACTGCAGGAGTCCCCCTTCTGGCGGGTGAAGCTAAGCATCGGTCGGATTGAGCAACTCCCGCGGGCACTGACCGAGCGAGAGATGCGCGCACTTCTGAGGCGGGCGTGGCTAGATTATTCGACAGCATCAGATGCGCGAAGTAGCCCAGAAGATACATTGCAGAGCACGTCGCAGTGGAAAGCCTCATCCTGCGACTACCGCGCTCTCAGGGATCTTGCCCTTGTAGACCTCCTCTTCGCTACAGGGGTTCGTGTTGGCGAGGCTTCAGCGCTCGACGTCCGCGACTTCTTCGTGCGGGAAGCTGCCTTCAGGGTGCAGGGCAAGGGAGCTAGAGATAGACTCGCTTTCATCGTGGATGAGGAAACGGTTCGCATCCAGCGCGCGCACTTGGAGGCCCGTAGTAGCATTAAAACGGAGAGTCCAGCGCTCTTTATTAGCGCCTCAGGTAGACGGCTGTCAACCCAAGGGATCACCAACGTTATAGCCCGACTGCGACGGGGGGCACGAATAAAACGGCACGTGACCCCGCACATGCTGAGGCATACAGTAGCAACACTGTTACTGCGTAATGACGTGGATATACGTGTGGTACAGGAATTTTTGGGACACGCCTCGATTGCTACCACACAGCGCTACACCCATATCACTAAGGAGCATATGGTGCGTGTATTGCGTAAACGCCATCCCTCTTTAAGTCTTCGCGCAAGTAAGAGAGGTATTGTAAAAAGTATTAGATAGCAGCGCGCTTAAGGCTCATTAACGTACAGGTATCTTTTAACAAAGAGATTGATTTGGAATTATATTGATCACAAAGGAGCCGGAGGTGAATTCTAGACCCTACGGGGTCGCGGCCTGTGTTCTGTGCGAGCGTCTGAAGTTAACCAGAGTTGCTATGGGTTATCGCGGTGAAGTTCTCAAAGCATAAATTGAGCAAGAGTATGGATGGTAGATAGAGATTGTGCATTTCCCGGGAATCTCAATCTAGTAAATTGTGCAAGTTTGATCACTGCCGAAGCACTCAATCAGAGAGCGCCCGACTCTCCTTGATGGCTCTTAGCGCTGTTTCAGCTGTGTCTCCGAAGAACACCACTTCAGCGCCCCCCTTACCCGGCTTAACCTTTAAAACAGCGGGATCGCCCTGCGGGGTAGTCTCACGGTACTCTAGTCGACGTATTTGGTCCGTGTTAAGCAGCATCACACCGTGTTCGTAAGTAACCTCAACGAAACCGGGCTTCTGTGAGAGTATAGCGAAAATCTCTTCAGCCTCGGCGCCGGTGAATTTTTCCTGCTCGCCGTCAGCGTAAGCCACGGTTAAGGCAGCCGGGCGAGACGGCCTCGGCCCCCCCTTCTGTGGACGAGTCGCCTTCCAAATGTCGCGGGTGTCTAGGACCAGATAGGACGGCTGCCTGTCAGACTTGGAAGGGTAGCGGAGTTCCATGAGGCGATGCGTCGTGGCCCGCTCTTTACCAGCGCGAACCTTCGACTCGTTCGGTTGGTATCCTTCAAGTGCGCTTCGCCCCACGCCGATCCTGCCCAGCACCTGAACGCTCGTCAGCCTTCCTTCTCTGATCGCTGAGTAGACCGCCTCACGTGATAGCCCGAGAATCGCTGCTGCCTCAGAAACACTAACAATCTCTTCCGCCATATCAGTATTCTAGCAGGTTGTTTTTGTGAAGCAAGTTTGTGTTTCAAAACATTGTTGACTTTCTTTGAAGCACGGGCTATTATTTCTTGATGGCTCAAGTAGAGCTATATTTCACCGCGACCGAAAGCAACCGCGCGTTAACGATCTCACACCTGTAATGCGCGATCCTACACTCTATAAATTAAGGAGACAGGTAATGAGTAAATCTGCTAATGCTGCCTCTGGTCACTTACCTGACAAAATGCTTTTTCCGAACGGAAAGCTTTTTATGGATCTTGCTGAAGTTCACTGGATCAACCCGGAAAGCCTCGTCGAGAACCCGCTCAGTTGTGAACTCTTCGGTGAGAAACGACTCGTAAACCTGGGAGATCTTTTGAAGTCGCTCGAGTTAGGCTTTGACCCCTCGCGCCCAGTAAGTGTTGTACTACGCAACGAAAGGGAACTGGTGGTCATTGACGGTCATCCGCGCAAACGCGCCGCGATGAGGTTAGGAATGACAGCAGTGCCGGTTGTAGTTATTTCGCCCGACGGGGCGGCGGCCGAGCGTGAAGAGATGATCCGCTCGAACCTGGTACGAAACCGTAAGCACTCGACCGTGCCTATCGGGACGGCCGTAAAGTTAATCCAGGAAATAAAGCCACGAGACGTGAAGCGCGGTAGGCCTCATTCAGGGCACTAAAAAAACTGTGGCCCAAGGGGCCAGCAATGAAACTGACCGTAGCCCTGATAGTAAGCGTAAATATTATGCTGGGCTGCTAAACATCTCGACGAAGCGTTTCCGTTACGCCGACTATGTCCTCCGCCATGGGAACGACGAGGAGAAGCGGGAACTCGACACAGGGCCGCGGAGCCTGACGACTATTTACGAAGCAGTGCATGCGCGCGTGAACAACTTGGCCGAGAGTTCTGCTCTGGCCCCCGGTGAGATTTGCAGTCTCACGCGTAACGCCGCGCGCTCAGCAGTCAGAGTAATCGCCGAGAGTGGCATCCAGCCCCATACGAACGAGGCGTCTGTGGAAGAGGAACTCGACGCCCTCACGAAACAGGCAAGGCAAGAGAGCGCTGGCGTTCTCCCACGTGGCACGACGTTAGAAAATGCGCTAGAGCTACTAGTCCAAATTTTCACTAGACGGACTTCGCGCACGAGTGACAAGGATGGGAGAATCAATGAGCAGAAGCCGAACCAGTTCATAGCCGATAACGAAGCGGCGCACGCCCTACCTCAAACAAGTGATTCCGCCAATGCTGCTTAGAGATGGGTTAGTTTTACCGCCGACTTCAAACAGGAAACTAAATTACAAACACCGCCATTTAATATGATGCACCCAACAGGACTTCTCAAGCTACTTGGAGTTGGCGATTGACTCTTCCTGGATTGGCATATTTCTAGGCAATTTAGCTTCAATATAGCTAATCGGCTGGGGGACTTTTTCAACTACTTATCGTCTATTGTCTTCATCCCAATCCACCGGACTGAAAAATTATCTCCTCCTAATATTGTAGCCAGCCGCCCGCCAACTCAAGCTTGCGGTGGCGCGGCGAGAGCAGCCATTGTGACGTCACTTTTGAGGGCTAACAGCCCGGAGTTATGAGCTATGACAAAAGCGAATTTCAAAAAGATTACCGTCAGAGCGAACAAGGAGAAATATGACGAGATCAGTGAAGCGGCGAGGAATAGAAAATTTAAGTCTAGATCAAAGTACCTGATCTGGGCTCACGGTCAATGCGAAGGCAAGGACGCTGTGCCAGCCCCGAAAGAGCGCTCGCATGACGACGAGATATTTTTGGCGATGAATCGCATCGGTCACAACCTCAACCAACTGACGGCACGTATCAACGTCTTCGCCAAGCGAGGGTATGTAGTTGCCCATCATGCCTACACAGAACTAATTGAAACGCTTGATGAGCACGAGCTGGTGCTCAGGGAATTGAAGAAGAAGTTATGATCACGCAGACCTTCTGCAACGTAAGTGAAGGCCAGGACTCAGGCGGTCGAGCCGGATATATCATCGAAGATCGAGCGACTCATAGCGACCCTGCGCGGGTGTCGATGCTCAACATGCAAGGCGTCGATGCCCCACGGTCGAAAGAAGATTATGCACGCTGGACAAACGATGTGGTGAAGCATTTCGAACATCTCAAAGCGGAGCTAGAAAAAATTAAGCTCAGAAAAACAGGTCGCTTACCCAAGAACGCTTACTTCACGGGGAAGCTTGCCGTCGCTCCTGAGCTAAACCAATTGCCGGATGAACGACTACTCGGGTGCGGGCGCCGGTTTGTCGAAAAAAGATTTGGGCCGAAAGCCATCGCCGTACTAGCAGTACACCGTGACACCGACCGTCGCCACCTCCACCTCCTCGTGGCCAAACAGGACATAGATGGTGAATCCATCCGGTTCAACTGGAAAGAGACCAGGAAGCACGCCGACCGCTGGGCGCTGATCGTTTCAAACGAATTACAGAAACCCTACATCTATTACGTATATCGCCAGCAAGCCGACGAGAAGCAAGCATTCGGTAAGGCCTGGAAGCGTTTCAAAAGGGGGGAGGGGGAGCGCCCAGCCCCACCCGTGCGTGATGAAGAAATCCGCTCGCGGTTGCGTACGCCTGTTCGCGCCGCATGTTGCGTCTTCCTCGCTGACAAACCGAAGGGCTTGCAGTTTAATGAAAGGCTCAGCAGGCTACAGATTAAGTTAGGCTTCCCTAGGTCAGATCTGAATCAAAAATTATGTTCCTTGACTTTCAGCTTCCGTGGCGTGAGTCTCAAAGCCAGCGAGTTAGGTCATCAATTCCATCTGGAAAAATTTCGTAAGCTAATTAGAGGAAAAGTTGAGGAAGATCTTCCAACAACGCCAGCTCGGGAGATGCGAATTCATGATGTAGGTCGGGCCTGCCTGCTCAATCCGGAGAAACTCAATTTCATCCTGAAACAAGCTACGGAGCCGGAACAAAGGGACCGGCTTGTTTACGTCGCCCATGCCGCACGACAGTTCCGCAAAGAGGGAATGGGCCTAACCTGGGAAAAGGTGGACCGGGTGATCACCCAAGATTCCGGGTTGGACCCAGAGACTGCTGCGCGAGCTATCGCGGCTGGGAGCCCGCTTCATGCGCCCGTGCGTGAGCGCGAACGGCAACTTGATGGGCTTGATATCCCCAACGGCGGCCAGCGGTCTCTCGATACGAAACTAGGCGTGTTTCTGGCGTTCAAAGCGGCGGTCGCCGTGCGTCCATCGGCGAATGAGCTGGTAAGGCTATTGGACGACGTGGGAATCAAATTGTGTGAACGGGGAGAACAGACAGCCGAAAAGTCGGGAGTAACTCTTGAGCACCAAGGTATCGTGCTCGATCTCAAAGAGATTGATAAACGTCTCACGGGTAAACGTGTTGATGAGCTGATATATAAGGTGCTGGATGAGAATCACGCCATCACCACAGTAGAGCGCGAAAGAGTCGGTGCCGTGATGGCGTCATGCCTCGTTGAACGGCCGAAACGTCAACAACTAATATCAGATTCCTTTGTTTCACAAAAACTTCAACATGCAGATGTAAATGCACATCGCCTTTATGCAGCTATAGCCGCCGAAGTACTACTGCGTTTCGAACTGGGAACGGATTGGGAAGCGATAGATCGTGAAATCGAAGTACGATTTGAAGCACCCGATGCCGAGCGGCTCATTGCCGCCGGAAGTCCTGTTGGGGTACCCCTGGCTAAGGCCCTTGAGGTAACTCCGCCAACAGTAAAAGTAGAGGCATTGTCTGATGAAAAGACCGCCGTCTTATTAGAGGAGGAACTGATGGCCAGGAACAAGCTAAAAGCGGCCAGAGCCGAGATTGATCGTGCTCGCGCCTACACTAGTTTTGATCCCTGGCAAGTGACTGACAGCAATGGCTTCACGTACGTCATGACGTACGTGCAAGCCCTAAACGGGAGATGGTCACAAGAGGGGGAAGAGTTTTTCAGTCAGATTGCCTTCAGCATGGATCAGGAGCAGAACGAACACATTGCTCAGGTCGACATATTAGAGCAGGAGTGGAAGGACGTTAGTGAGAAACTCAATGAAGTCTTACAAGTTCGAGAGAATTATGGATTGGAAGTGCCGAATCTGGCTCTTTCACTAAGCAGCAGAAGGAAGCTGGAGAGCTATATTGCGGTGAGCAGGGACTGTACGGAAATTGAAATCTTAAGCAGCATCGAGGCCGTCGATCTTTCTTATGCCGCTGGGCGTTGTCGTGCGCGGCTGCTAGTGGGCCAGGTAGAGCAGGGGGTAGACGCCGACCGCACGAGCGCATGCGACCAAAGGATGATTGATAATCAGCAAGTTGACCATCCTGCAATCTCTGTATATCAGGATTACCTTGATTACCGTGAGACGGAAAGCTCATTGCTTAATCGCTTTGTACAGAAGTTAAATGAGCTTTTGGCGGTAAATGATAGAGAATGTATGGAGAAAAATGGAAGACTTACGGAAGCTATTTTCACCGGCGAAGAGCTTGCTCGAATCCGAGAAAATATGCCGGTTCTGAGTAGCTCTTTGAGAGAGCAAATTCAAGAAGCAATTGGCGAGACGCCGGTTGTTGAGCGCCCAGACGGCTCGCTATATCGTGAGAGACTGGGAGCTTGGCCCCAATCTTATTTCGAAGACTATGACCGCTATAGGAATTTTGATATTGATTACATTCGCACTCACGATCTGGTGAGATTACGCCAGATAGAGAATCCACCGCAATAAAGATGCGCATGTCGCGGCATAACAAAAATATTCAAAAATAGACTAGACCTGTTGCGTGATAAGGCAGCTTAACAAAAGACAAAGCTGCCGTTCAGTTCACTGACATTACAACTGCAATCCTGTTCTTTGAAAGATTCTCTCATAAGCTCTGAGGTTGACTAACCCAGC
>JAVHVE010000038.1:0-8600 GCA_032160705.1 Acidobacteriota bacterium
ACCAGCAGCCCTTCTCTTATTCCTGATTTTTGCAGGATACCTCTGCTAATCCAAATAATGTTCGAGCAATTCTATTCGCAACTCCGCCGGGACAGCCTTTTGCGCCGTGCGCAGAGAGTCTGGAACGAGGTCGAGGCGCAGGCGTGAGCTTCGCCACCGGCCAGCCTCCGCCGCATAGTGCCAGCGATAATACGGTCCTTCGCCGCGCCGACTGTAGAAAACTTCCGGCTTGCTTTGAGCATCTGTCGTGCCCGCAGTCGCGCTGATATAAACTCGCAGACCTTGCATTATTTCTTACTTCAATCCGAAAAGATTAACCCGACGACTCAGTTTGCGGCAGCCGGACGAGCTTGACTGACTTCGCCAGCCCCAGCAGTTGAAGCGTGCGGATGCCCCACCAGTTAATATCAATCTCATACCAGGCGAGGCCATGACGCGCGGCCACCGGATGCGCGTGATGATTGTTGTGCCAGCCTTCGCCGAAAGTCAGCAGCGCCACCCACCAGCTATTACGCGAATCATCGTGTGTGCTGAACCGGCGCGTTCCCCACAGGTGTGTCGCCGAATTGACGAGCCAGGTCGCATGCAACCCGACCGTGACGCGCATGAAGATGCCCCACATCAGCATCGGCATGCCGCCCAATATCAAGAGCAATATTCCGAGGGCGACCATCGGAATCCAGTAAAACTTATGAAGAAAGACGTAGAATCTATCCTGCATTAGGTCTGGCGCATAACGATGCAGCGTCGCCTGGTCATGCTTCTGCGCCGTGCCCCGTAAAATCCAGCCCATGTGCGCCCACCAGCGGCCATCTCGCGGCGTATGCGGATCACCCTCGATGTCTGTGTGCGCGTGATGAATGCGGTGCGTGGCGACCCAGGAGATGGGGCCGGATTCGAGCGAGAGCGTTCCACAGATTGTCAGAAAATACTCGACCGCTTTGGGCACTTTGTAGCCGCGATGCGTGAGCAGCCGGTGATAGCCCATGCCAACGCCGACGCCATTGGCTATCCAGTTGAGAAAAATAGCGACCACTAATGCCTTCCAGCTCCAGAAGAAAAGCGCCGCCACCGCGCCCAGGTGAAAAAGCGCCATGGTAATAGAAGTCGGCCAATTGATGCGCTCTCTCACGTCTTCAATTATCGCTCCATCCTGCATTCAACTCTTCTCCTCTAAGAAGTCTGAGAAACGCCAGCTTCAGCGTCTTGTCTCAAATTCCGCTTCTGTATGCTCTCCGGCGAGTCCCGTCAATTCCACACGGTTGTTGGAGAGCACGCGCGCCACAGGAAACGTGCGCTCTTCCGGTTCGCGTCCCGGCATCAATTCGGCGCGAAACGTCAAACGTGTCCCGACGCTTGCCCATGAGCGCAAAGTTGGTTGGCGATCTACGCGAGCGCTGCGTCTTGGTCGTTTAAGCACGCGCGTGAATCAGGCGGCGGAGGCGATCAGCAAAGAGCACGTCAATCTTCTGCGGCTCGATAATCGCCGTCACTTCGCCAGGCCCGAAAGATGGATGCAAGAGAACCTGCCCCGTCCGGTACGTGCGCTTAGGATCATACGGCGCTCCGGTCTTCGTCGACGCGTGATTGCCTGAAGTGGCAGCCGAACTCTTGAACGAGCTGCGCGTTCCGCAGGCCGGACAACTGACACGCGAGACCTGACCACGCTTGGTGATGGAGGCGACGACGTGACCTCGCTCCACCCCACATACTGCGCACAGCTTGTCTACACGCTCACCAATGCCGAAAGTTTGTTTCTCTACTATTGCTCCACTCATCATTACTCCAATACTGTGTGCAGTCCCAATTAAAATGAAATCTCTTTGAGCGTCGTCCAAACGAAAACGCTGGAGCGCCTGGCTTCTTTGTGTAAAAGTTGAGCGCCCCCGCTTAGGTGTTTGTCCTCGTCGGGGGCGCTTTTTTTGCTAAAGAGTCTCCGGTGATCTGCGACGCTTACCAGCGTGGCTCACGGTCGCCGCCACCGCCGCCGCCATAGCCGCCACCGCCACCGCGATTACCGCCACCACCACCGCCGCTGCGATTGCCGCCGCCGCCGTAGCCACCACGACCGCCGCCGCCGCCGCCACGACCGCCACCGCCACCGCCGTAGCCGCCACGACCACCGCCGCCACCGCTGCGATTCTCACGCGGTCTGGCTTCGTTCACGGTCAGGTTGCGCCCGTTGAGTTCCTTACCATTAAACTGTTCAATCGCAGCTTTGCCTTCTTCGGGGGTAGCCATTTCGACGAAGCCGAAGCCGCGTGAACGGCCTGTCTCGCGGTCTTCCACAACGGAAGCCGACTCGACCGTGCCCGCCTGCGAGAAGAGTTGCTGCAATTCGTCACTTGAGGTCTGGAAGGCGAGGTTACCAACGTAGAGTTTCATAGACATAGACGTAATTTTCCTCTCCTCTGTTAGGAGTCATAAGAGAAGCTGCGAATCGAAGGATGCTTCGGTGTAACGGTAGGCAGCGAAGGCTCGCGTTCGTGTGCTCAAATTGAGCGGCTTCTAAAGTTGAAATCAGCCTGCTCTCAAACTATCCACAGCACCGCCGCTATTTTCCGTTTAAGCGCGGGGCGCATCACCGTTGATGCCAGAGAGAAGGAATAACCAGGAGACATGATGCCCTAATCACGCACCGGATGCAAGGTGAGCGACTCTCTGCGCAGTGTTAATCCATCCTTGCAACATTCCGATAATTAGCGTATTATCAGTTTGTTACTCCTTCTCTCGCGCATCGACGGTGATGCGCCCCGCGCCCTGGAGAAATGGCGGCGGCGTTTTGGATGGTTCGAGAGCAGGCTGATTTGAATTTGTAGAAGCCGCTCGCTAGAGCATCCGAAAACAAGCCTTCGTTGCTACCGTTACACTGAAGCCACTTTATTTGGAACCTTCTCTTAACACTCCCTTGTAGAGGGAGAGGGATAAGTATATTTATGTCTATGAAACTTTACGTTGGCAATCTGTCGTTCCAGACTTCGAGCGAAGATTTGCAGCAACTTTTTGGTCAGGCGGGCACGGTCGAGTCGGCTTCCGTCGTCGAAGACCGCGACACGGGTCGCTCGCGTGGTTTTGGCTTCGTCGAGATGTCTTCCAAGGAAGAAGGCGAGGCGGCCATCGCGCAATTTAACGGCACGGAAGTCAACGGTCGTAGTTTGACCGTCAACGAAGCCAAGCCGCGCGAAAATCGCAATGGCGGTGGCGGCGGTGGCCGTGGCGGCTACGGCGGCGGCGGCGGTAATCGTGGCGGCGGCGGTGGCGGTCGTGGTGGTTACGGCGGTGGCGGCGGTGGTCGTTACTAAGCCTAGTGCCCGCACCTCTCGCCGGTCATAACGTATCACCGGCGACTCTTTACACGGAAAGCGCTCCTGGCAGTGAACAGGTTTCCGCCAGGGGCGCTTACCAGTTTTTCAGTATAGTAAGAAGCGCGCGCGCAGGTCGTTTGACCCGCAGCGGCGCGCAAAGGAACTCAATGAATTTTTCGCAACTGGGACTCAACCCTGCGCTCGTGCGCATCTGCGAGTCTCTTTCGTACAACGAACCAACACCGATTCAAATACAGGCGATCCCTGTCGTTTTGAGCGGCTCCGATTTGATCGGCTGTGCTGAAACCGGCACAGGTAAAACAGCCGCCTTTCTTCTTCCGATTATTCAGAAAATGGAAGCACAGGCGCGCCCCGGCGTTCGTCTGCTCGTTCTCGCGCCGACGCGCGAACTCGCTTCACAAATTGAAGAGAGCTATCGCCAGCTTGCTCCGAAGAAAAGCCCACGGTGCGCTTGTCTGATCGGCGGCGCGGCGATGGGTCGTCAATGTGAGGCACTCAGGCGCGGCGCTCAAGTAGTCGTCGCCACACCTGGACGCCTGCTCGACCACGTCGAGCGCGGCACGATTGATCTCTCGCAGGTCGAAACACTTGTGCTTGATGAAGCAGATCGCATGCTCGACATGGGATTCTTGCCCGCCATTCGCAGGGTGCTTGCCAAACTTCCCTTGAAGCGACAGACGCTGCTCTTTTCGGCGACGATGTCGTCCGAGATAGAGAAGCTGGCACGCTCGACGATGAAGCAACCGAAGCTGATCGAAATCAGCCAGCGCGGTCAGGCCGCCGTCAATGTGAAGCAGACTGTTTACCCGGTCGCCACCGAATCGAAGACGGCGCTCTTGCTCGACTTGCTCGAAAGCACCACACCGCTGGAGCGTGTGCTGGTCTTCACGCGCACGCGTCGCGGTGCGGAACGTCTCTCGCACATTCTCGAAGCGCGTGAGCACAAGGTGAACCGCATTCATGCCGACCGCACGCAACCGCAGCGCGAGGCCGCCCTTCGTGGTTTCAAAGAAGGACACACGCGCGTGCTCGTCGCCACAGACATCGCGTCGCGCGGGCTGGATGTTGATTCCGTTTCGCACGTTATCAATTACGATGTGCCCGCTGCGCCGGAAGATTACGTGCACCGCATCGGTCGCACCGGTCGCGCCGGAAAAACGGGTCGCGCCATTACGCTGATGACGCCTGCCGAAGAGCCTTCGATGCGCGTCATCGAACGTCTCACGGGACAGGTGGCCGAGCGCGTGTTGCTGCCAGGCTTTGGCGGCATACAGGAAACAACAGCACGAAGCATTAAGCCGTTCGCGCCCTTCAGGGGAGCAGGCACGAGTGGGCGACGTTCGTTTCGACCGCGCCGGTTTAGATAAAAGACTGCTAGGTGAAGTTTAATCGGGCGTGCTCTCCAGTAAGACGAAGCGCGCCCGAACCTCAAGTTCTAAAAAGGAGAAACTTTGGCTAAAGAAGATTTGATTCCGGCTGAAGGCGTGGTGGTAGACAAGCTGCCCAACGCTTTCTTCAAAGTGCGTCTTGAGGGAAGCGAGCATGTCGTCACGGCTCAGATTTCCGGCAAGATGCGCAAGCATTACATACGCATCCTCGCGGGCGACCGCGTCAGCGTCGAGTTGTCGCCCTATGATCTTTCAAAAGGGCGGATCACCTATAGGTACAAATAAGGTGACCTCCGGGCGGGTGAGCTTCCATCTCAACCCAGGCCGGAGACCTCTCTGAAGTGATTGAAAGGTGGTCTTGATGCGAGAGTTAAGAGAGTGCGGCATTTATGCTTTACCCGACGGGAGAGAATTCGTTGTCCACGCAGTCTTTCGCGGCGGCTATACTCTTTACACTCCGGGGGCGTGGGAGTTTTTCGGCCTTCACATCTACGAAACCAATGATGCCGGGCAGATTCGCACCAAAGGGCGGCTGACCTCATGGAGCATAGAGGATTTGACCGACACCAGCCGGACGGCACATTCGCGTTCGATGAGCGGCGCAGCGCAAAAGCCTTTTACCGGCGATAGCCGCCGCTAAGCTTAATCTTCTGATTGACGACTGATGTGCTTAAGTGGAAGGAGATTTTCCATGCAGAAAGTAAGCTTTATCAAGACGGAAGATGGAACGAACGGCTCGTATATCAATCTCGCCAATGTGGTCGCGATCAACTTTCAGCCGCAACAGCAAGACGCGCAGGCCAGGTTGGAGTTTATTCTGGTAGACCATGTCACGCGAACAATTTTCGGCGCGCAGGCGGAGGCGTTAAAAGATCAAATCGAGCGCCTCGTCAGTCTCGCGTGATGACTGCACAAACCCCACGCGCGCCCGCATCCTGCCTCCCTCTTCTCACCGAAAAGAACATGGCCGCATTCGCACGACGCGCAGCACAGCTTATATCTCCCGCATGTGCTATACTCTTTCTGGTCAATTAAGTTTTGACTGAGACTGTTCTTTAGAAAATCAACCTCTCGACATCGGGATTGGGCTTTGAAGCTCCCTTCTTGTGCCGTCTGTTGTTTGTTCAAACATGACCACTTACTGCAAGGAGAAGCCTGATGCCTGAATCCGCCACATCTAAACATTCAATCGCCAGCCATCAAAAGCGAAGTTATGGATCGGAGAAATGTGCCTGGTGCGAGGGCAGCGGACAGCGGGCTGTGTCTATTGGCTATATCATCTCCTGTCTGGTCTGCGGTGGGAAGGGAACGGTTTTGGTGGCCAAGCCTTCGGGGCCGTGTCGCCAGTGTGACGGGCGTGGGCGTCGTAACCTCAACGCCGCGTGTTTGAGTTGCGCCGGAACGGGTTGGGCTTGCGTGTTTGAACAAGCTTGAGCGCCCCTTTATCTACTCAAGAACTTTTACTCATCATCTGAGAATGGTTATCGAGATGGCGCGCGTCCGTCGCGGCCTTTCTCCAGACACACAGAAAGCGTTAGTCCTTATATGAAGAGAACAGATCAATCTACGCACAATGGCTTCAGCCACATTTCAAATGAAGAGCAATGGCCGGGGATAGATTCCAGATACCGTCTGATAGTCGTGGCGGCTTTAAGAGCCAAGCAACTCCTGCACGGGTCGCTGCCCCGGATTAACGTTGATCCGATGAGGCGCAGGAATACCAGCATCGCGCTCGAAGAAGTCAAACAGGGTCTGGTTCCCTTCACAACCACCGAGAAAGAACAGAAGACCAACGGCCACGCCAGCGTTGACGAATAAGGTCTGGTAGATTGACAATGAGCACAACGAAGCTGGAGAGATGCAGGCGGATTTGCCGGGAAGTCTGGCTCGACCGGGCTAATATCCTGACCGGGCGCGGCGACCTGAGCGGCGAGGCCGTCCTGGTGCGCGCCGTCTACTGGCGACTCTGCAAAACAGGAGACGAGCCTGAGCAGAGCCTCGCCGACACTCCATTTATCAAAGAGCTTGTGCAGCAATACAGAGATGAAACCGTGCAAGGTTGAAGGCTGAGGATAGTTACTTGAACGCTATAGCCCGGCGTGACGGTGACGGATTCACAGTAAGATGAATACTTCTCGCTAACGCTCCGAAGAAGCCTGCTCTTGAGAGACCTTTATTAAGAGGCGCAAAGCCTCGTTGACCGATTTGGCATCGGGAAAGGCCGCTGCCACATCCGGCTCCAGCAAGATCAGGTTTGTCCCGGCGCGATAACGCTCGGCATACTTACCGCGAACTCTTCCTTTTAACCGAGACAAATCATATTCAGGCCGTAATTCATCTTCTACGGTTTTGGCTTTAACTTTCTTCATAAGACTCTCTTTCACTATGCGTCGGCTCTCGTGCGCTGATAATACGGACGGTCTCTCCATCGTCCGAGTGCGCCACGACGAGCATTCTACCCTGTTCTGACGTGCCAATAATAATGAAACGGCGTTCTTCGGCGGAATGGTCGGGGTCGTCGAACGTATCCGAGAGCGGATCACCAAAAACAGTCGCCGCTTCCTCAAACGAGACGCCGTGCTTCGCCCGGTTGCTGGCCGCTTTGCTTTCGTCCCACTTAAACAGCATGACTCAAATTTCGTTGCCCTGGTTCACCGTCGCGTCTCATCGCCGGAGTTAGAATTTAAGAACTCAATCGCAACCGCTTCTAGGTGATGGATACAGTCTCGGTACAGTTTTAATTAAAATAGCGCCATGAAAAGTTTTTTCATGGCAATGAATCATTCGGCGGAAACCTCTAACAACTCCGGGTCATCCGCACACTCACCCCCATTTCACAACCTGCGTAGAAATAACAGATTAAGCGTTGATATTTCAAAGGTGTTTACATCTTTCCGCCTGCTCAGGTATAAATATATTGCCGGACGAGTTACCGGCTGACGTTAAACAAAAATTCCCCCACCCTTTTTCTCCCTATCAGCTTCCGTGAGCCAGGGCTTTTGGCTCTATGGCGCGCGCGAGCCGTCACTTCACATCTGAAAGATGCTTTTCGGAGGCTTTTAGAACTTCGGCTGGCAAATTTGCTCAGTCCTGCAATAACCCCCCGCAAGGGATGATGGTCGAAAGGAAGCGATGCGAAACAAAGAAGCGATCACCGATACCATTGATACTAAGCTGCTGCTGAAAACCCTGATGGCTTTCAAGAAAGGCGACTTTTCCGCCCGGCTGCCGACCGAATGGACGGGCGAGGCGGGGAAAATAGCAGACACCTTGAATGACATTATCGAATTGAACGAGCAGACGGCCAAAGAGCTGGAGCGTGTCAGCCGTGTGGTGGGGCGTGAAGGCAAGATCACGCAACGCGCGAACGTGCCGACCGCCGGGGGCTCCTGGGTCAGCCTGGTGGATTCAATCAATGAATTGATTGACGACATGGCGCGCCCCACCAGCGAGATGGCGCGCGTCATCGGCGCGGTCGCCAACGGCGATTTGTCGCAAAGGATGGCGCTCGATGTAGAGGGGCGGCCACTGAAGGGAGAGTTTCTGCGCTCCGTCAAGATCGTCAACTCGATGGTTGACCAGTTGGGGTCGTTCGCTTCCGAAGTGACGCGCGTGGCGCGCGAAGTGGGAACGGAAGGAAAACTCGGCGGCGAAGCGAAGGTTAAGGGCGTTGCCGGAACGTGGAAAGATTTGACCGACAGCGTCAACTCGATGGCCGGAAACCTCACCGCTCAGGTGAGAAACATCGCCGAGGTGACGACGGCAGTCGCCAACGGAGATTTGTCGAAGAAGATCACGGTAGATGTGAAAGGCGAGATTCTGGAGTTGAAGAACACTATCAATACGATGGTGGATCAACTTAACTCTTTCGCGTCGGAAGTGACGC
>JAVHVE010000039.1:0-38919 GCA_032160705.1 Acidobacteriota bacterium
CCCTTCCGCGTCCAACTCGCTAATGGTCTTCTCGGCAATCTCTTTCTGCTCCGGCGAGTGATAGAAGATGGCCGAACGATACTGAGAGCCTATGTCTGCGCCCTGCCGGTTCAGGGTCGTCGGGTCGTGAATGGTGAAGAAGACTTCCAGCAGCTCGCGGAAGGAGACAATCTGCGGGTCGAATGTTACCTGCACGACTTCCGCATGTCCGGTCGTGCCTCCGCAAACCTGCCTGTAGGTCGGATTCGGCATGTCGCCTCCCATATAGCCCGATTCGACCGATTCCACACCGCGCAAATCATCGAAGACGGCTTCCAGACACCAGAAACACCCGCCTGCCAGTGTTGCAACTTCCCTCTGATTCGTTTCCATCAAAATGGCGCTCCTTATGATCTTGCTTTCCGGCCAGATGCTTTTCCAGCCTTAACACTTCGCTTGCCCTTCAACATCGGCTGCGCCTTCTGCAAGGGCGGCAAGAGGTCGCTGACTTTAATCATGATTTCGGGGAAGGCAACCAGATCGAACGACTGCCCTCCATTGTAAGTCTGCTTGTGACGATAGCCGTCAACATCGGGTTCGCGGTAATCTTCAATCTCCATCTCGTTGACGTTCAAAATCAGATACTGAACGATTCCCGCTTTGGCATAAGACAAGCCTTTTCGATGGCGGTCATAAGCAAGTGTAGTGTCAGCCACTTCAAGTACCAGATGAATATCTTCCGCCTGCGGGTGACGATTAGAATATTCAAACTCTTCCAGCGCAGCGATAACCAAATCCGGCTCAGGCTCGGAGTAATCATTGAGCCGAATCGGATTTTGATTGCGGACAATCACACGCTCACCTAAGAGACGAAGAAAATGCCTGGCTGCCCGGTCGGTAGAAGTTGCATGTCTCATTCCTTTCGGACTCATCTCAACGATTACTCCTTCGAGCAGTTCGACGCGATCATCTTCATTGAAGATTCCGGCGGCGATCATTCGCTCATATTCAGATGTCGTGAGCAGTCGTAAGCTCGGCTGCCATTCTGACGGCGACCTCTGCCTGCCATGCAAATCTTCCATCGTCGTTGTCATACTGTATCCCTGAGTCTTTCAACCACCGATGAAGCTCATCGTGCGTGCGGGCTGCGCGAAATTCGGATCGTTGATGTAGTGGCGCGGTTCTTTCTTCATCACCACCGATTCGATGTACTCGACAATCTCGCCACGCGAAGCATTGCTGCGTAAACAATCACGCAGGCTATGCTCGACCGTCGAGAAGAGACACGTCCTGATCTGACCGTCGGCGGTGAGGCGGATGCGCGAGCACGCGCCGCAGAAAGGCTCTGTCACAGGCGCGATGATACCTATCTCGCCGGGAGCGCCGTCGGCAAAGCGATATCGCGAAGATGTCTCAGAGCCGCGCGCGCAGTCTAAGGGCACGAGAGGGTATTGTTCTTCAATCCGTTCACGCATCTCGCGCCCTGAGACGACCATTTCACGCGACCATTCGTGGCCGGAATCCAATGGCATAAACTCGATAAAACGCATGTGTAGATCGTGCTCACGCGCGAAGCCTGCAAAATCCGCAACTTCCCCGTCGTTATGCCCGCGCACAATGACAGCGTTGATTTTAATCGGCGTGAGTCCCGCTTGGCTGGCCGCATTGATTCCTTCGAGCACACGGTCGAGCACGTCCACGCCCGTCATTTGCTTGAACACGCCGGGCTGCAAACTGTCCAGGCTGATGGTGACGCGGTCGAGTCCCGATGCTTTCAACTCACGGGCGCGTCCCGGCAAAAAATAGCCGTTGGTCGTCAGCGCCAGATCGTGCAGACGTGGCTTCAACGCAGCGAGCTTGGCGATAATGGTTTCAATGTCGCGGCGCATCATCGGCTCGCCGCCCGTCAAGCGAATCTTTTCGATGCCTAAGCTGACGAAGATGTCGCAGGCGTACTCAATCTCTTCGTAGGAAAGCATCTCGGATTTTGGCGCAATCGGCGGCTCGCCGTGCGGCAGGCAATAAAAGCAGCGAAAATTGCAGCGATCCGTCAGCGAGACGCGCAGGTCGCGGATTGCACGGCCAAAGGAATCTTTGAGTAAAGCAGTCACTTCTTATCTTTCACTTACGCTTGCGCGAGGCATTCGGGATTTAGTCCAAACCTCATCATACGCTGCTTGAATGAGCGTTCCAAGCCGCCGCCGAAACGAACCACGCGCCTCACACGAAGAAACACTAAAAGAACTCAAGCAATTTGGTGTCTCTTCGTGTAAGGCGCGTGGTTCACGCTTTTTCTTGCATCCCAATTGGAGGCACGCTGAATTAAGTTTCAGACAGCTCTTGAGCGTTCGCGTTGTTCATTTTCGCCAGCAACGCATCTTCGGCGGCGTACTCGACCTGCGCTGGAAACGTTTCTGCGGGCGGATTACTTCTCTCCCAGTCAATCGTTCGCCGCAGAGCTTCAGCGCGTGAGATGCGCTCGTCAACCCCAAGTTCGGCGCGCATCAGGCCTGTGTCCGTGTAGAGGTGATGCTCGTAATCTACATTCGTGGCCAGATGCTCAGGCAGAGAATCTTCGGGGACAGTGATGACCTCGCCCTCCCACCCGGCGGCCTGGCCGATGCTGCGAACCCAATCGGCTTCCGAGAGAGCATCCGGCTCACCGACGTTGTAGATGCTACTGGCGGCGCGCTCATCCGTCGCGGCGAGAGCGACAGCGTCGGCCACGTTCTCGACATAGCCCCGCGTCCAGCGCCAGCGCGCCTGCTCTTCTCCGAGGATGATGGCGGGACGATTGTCATCCATTCGCTTCAAATATCCGAACAACCTGTGCTGCGGGTCGCCCGCGCCGTAAACCGCCGGAAGCCTGAGAACAGTGCCGGGCAGTTCGCTGTCACTCATCACGACACGCTCGACCAGAATCTTCTCGTAGTGATACTTGAAATCCTCCACTCCTTCCGCTTGCGCGCGGTACGGGTAAAGGCTCTCGCGCAGCGGCGCATTCTCGTCGAGAGGAACGCGGTCGGGCGCACCCGTCTCAATTCGCAGCAGACGACCGTAGGCGCGATAGACATCCGCACTGCTGATGGCCACCACTCGGCGCGCAACATTTTTGAAGACGCGCAGGAGAGCGTGCGCTTCTTCTTCCGTGTAGGGAATCATGTCGAGTACCACCTCCGGCGCAGCTTTTCTGAACTCGTCGGCGAAAGATGAAAGTGCGCGGCGGTCGCCGGAGACGTGTTTGACCGAAGACGGCAGGTCGGCTTTCGTCTCCCCACGATTGAACAGCGTGACGCTGTGCCCTGCCTCAATTAAACGCCGCACCACGTAGGGACCGATGAAGCGCGTGCCGCCGATGATGAGAATACGCATAATCCGTGTTTCCTCGCCGACAGAGTCAATCGCGTAAATCTCAGGAAGTCCCGTGAGGGACGATTGATTTTAGCCCAGCCATTTATGGCTGGGAAACAGAGTTGTAGAAATTGAGTCCCGGAGGGACGACTGAAGATAAAGGTCTCACTCCCGTTCAGTCGTCCATACGGGACTCAACTCTTATTTGCTGACTTATTCCCTGAAGTGCTGGGCTATTTTCAGTCGCCCCTGACGGGGCTGATGATTCTGCTGCTTTTTCGTTTGTCTGTTCGATGAGCGCGCGGGCGTTGCGTTGAAGACCTATGAGCTTGGCGCGCTTGATGGCGCTGCGGCGGAAACGCTCGGCATAGGTTTCTGGCATCAGTTCGAGAATATCCGAGAGCTTTGCGTTGACGTTATGTGGCCGCGGCTCGAAGCGTGCTTCCGCAGTCGGCTGCTCGAAGCGATTCCAGGGACAAACGTCCTGGCAGATGTCGCAGCCGTAGAGCCAGCCGTCGAGGTTTCGCGCCACTTCTTCGGGCATCACGGGAGCGCGCAACTCAATCGTCGCGTATGAGATGCACCTGTTCGAGTCAACGACGTAAGGCTCTCTTATCGCATTCGTCGGGCACGCTTCAAGGCAGAGCGTGCAGCTTCCGCAATGATCTTCGACCTGCTCAGTATCGTACTCAAGCTCAAGATTGAGTAGCAGCTCGCCCAGAAAAACCCACGAGCCGTATTCGCGCGTGATGAGATTCGAGTGTTTGCCAATCCAGCCTAATCCCGCGCGCACAGCCCACGCCTTGTCCATCATAGGTTGAATGTCAACGCACGCCTTGCCTTCCGCTTCCGGCCATTGTTCTTTAATCCACGCGAGAAGCTCCCGCAAACGCCCTCCGACCACATCGTGATAATCATCGCCCCAACTGTAGCGCGAAATCTTGCCCGTCGCGGAATCGTTCGTGTGCTCATGCGGCGTGTAGTAGTTGAGCGCCACGACGACCACCGAGCGCGCGGAAGGGAGAACGAGGCGCGGGTCTGTGCGCTTTTCAGGCTCGCGCGCCATCCACTGCATCTCGCCGTGAAACCCGCGACCCAACCACTCCTGCAATCGCCCGCGCTCATCCTCCAACGCACCGGCGCGAACGATGCCGACCATGTCAAAGCCAAGGCCGCGCGCCCGCTCCTTAATTTTTCTTGAAATGATGCTGCGATGTAATTCTTGTGTCTCCACTCTTCTTCTATTCTACCTTTTTGCTCGCGCCTTGCTAAGCGCCGCCCTGACCCGTTAAGCTCATCTCGAACTAGCAACTCTCTCCTCGATTATTTTGCGGTGCGCTCGCTTCCAGTCGAGCGAAAGACGCCGCGTGCCCGCTTTGCGCCTTGAAGAGCGCGAAGCCAGGGCACTTAAATTCATCCGGCGAAGAGTGCGGCTTTTATGTCAGACGGGACAAAGGGAAAAGAGGACGCGGGCGGCCTTTCAATCAAGCAAAGGGCCGGGCGCGTTCTTTTCGTGGGCCTGCCGGGGACGCGCCTGACGCCGCGCACGCGCGCGCTGCTTGGAGAAGTCCAGCCGGGCGGCGTCGTTCTCTTCGGGCGCAACGTGGAATCTGCGGAGCAGGTCGCGCTCCTCAACGCGCAGATACGCGATTCGGTAGACCACCCCGTCCTGATCGGAGTTGACCAGGAAGGCGGCCTCGTTGATCGCTTTCGCGACATTTGCGAGCCGATGCCTGCGGCCAAGGCCGTGCGCGAGGCAGGGTCAAGCGAACTCGCGGAAAAATTCGGAGAGCTTTCGGCGCGCGCGCTGCGCCTGCTCGGCTTCAACATCAACTTTGCGCCCGTGCTCGATCTGACGGGTGATAATCACGAGAATGGTTTGAGGGGTCGAACCTTCGGCGCAAGCCCTGCGGAAGTCTCAAGACTGGCAGGCGCGTATCTCGACGGTCTTCAGAAAGCGCGCGTCGTCGGGTGCGGCAAACATTTTCCGGGACTCGGCGGCTCTGACATAGATTCCCATCGCCGGCTGCCCGTGGTGAAGCACTCCTGGGAAGAGATACTGGAGCGCGACCTGGTGCCTTTCATGGATTTGATGTTTCACCGTCCGGGTGAGCATCTGCATTCAGTGATGGTGAGCCACGGCGCATTCCCGGAAGTATCCGAGTTCATGCAGGCATGGTTTCGCCGCACGGGCGAGTTGCCCGCGCTCGAAAGTTTTCACAATCTCCCGGCGACCATCAGCGGCAACGTCGTGATGCGGCTGCTGCGCCTCGTGCTTAAATTCGATGGACTCGTCATCACGGACGATATGGAGATGGGCGCGGTCGTCCAGACGCTCTCGGTGGCGGAAGCGGCTCTGCGCGCCGTCGAAGTTGGCTCGGATATGATTTTGATCTGCGAGCAGGAAGCAAACTTTGTCGCCGCGCGTGATGCCATTGTGGAGGCAGTCGAAAAAAATAAGCTGCCGGTTGACGCGCTCGACCGCGCGAATCGCAGGATTGACCGTGTCTCGGGATTGACAGGCGAGCCGGAGCAGTTCGACCAGGACGAGTTCGATTCAATCTCGCGCGACATGGCCGAACTCAAGCGCGCGCTGAAGGTCGCCGAGATGACAGGCGAATACGCTCCGCCCTTTGGCACGCCCGGAGGCGGCGAACGTCGTTCGTCTAATTTTTGACCGCTTTCTCTCAAACGCTCTTCTGCTATTGACTCGCCGCCGGATTTAGCATAGAAGCACTATCGCCATTTCCATTCCATTCGAGGAGTTTCCAAACATGAAGCGAATCATCGTGCTCGCGTCGCTGCTGCTCGCCGCTTCGGCTTGCAGCCCGTCGCCAGCGCCGAGTAATGCGAACGCACCGACACCGCCTGCCAACACCACTACCGCCGTTACGCCGAGCCCGGCGGCGACCCCCTCAGATTCCGGCGCAGTCGCCAAAGAAAAAGAAATCTGGGACAACATCAAGAAGAAAGACCCGAACGCCTTTGCCGCCATGTTGGCCGAAGATTTTGTCTACGTCTCGAACGACGGCGTCTATGACAAGGCCGGAACCGTTAACGGCATCAAACAGATTGAGGCCACAGACATCACACTCTCCGACTGGAAGACTGTGACGTTGAATAAAGACGCGGCAGTCGTCACCTATACCGTCGACATGAAAGGCACGAGCGGCGGGCAGCCTATTCCGCCGGGCGCAATGCGCGCCGGGTCGTTGTGGGTCAATCGCGGCGGAAATTGGGTGGGAGTCTTCCACCAGGATACTCCAGTCGAAGAACCGCCGACGAAACCCGCCGAGAGTACCAAACCGGCGGCGAAGCCCACTGCTACTGCGCCAGCTCAATCGAAGCCCGCCGAAGCTGTTTCAGATGATCCCGTGGCCAGAGAGAAACAAGTCTGGGACGCGATCAAAAAGAAAGATTACGACCGCTTCGCCAGTTTTCTGGCCGAGGATCAGATAGAGGTCTTCGGGTGGGGCGTGAATGACAAAGCGGGGTCTGTCAACGGCGTCAAGGAGGCCGACCTCAGCAAAGCCGTTTTGAGCGATTTCAAGGCGACAAAGATTAGTGACGACGTGGCAATCGTCACCTATATGGTTAAAGGGTCAGGCGATCTTAGCCCCAGCGGGGCGCGCGCCAGCACCATCTGGGTCAAGCGCGACGGTAAATGGCTGGCAGTCTATCATCACGACACAACGGTCAAGCCCGCGACCGCTAAGAAGTAAGCAGAAAACAGTTGGCAGTAGGCAGTGGGCAGTTAAAAGCAAATGCTCAACATTGCATCTCGCTTGTTCTTACTGCCTACTGCCAACTTCTTTAAGCCCAGATACCCGGAATCGCAGTCGCGCAGTTAGGGCACTTGCCTGTGGGCGTGACTTTCATCTGGCGGATGAGATAGCCGTAGCGTTCAATCAGGAGTTCGTCACACGACGGGCAATAGGTGTTCTCCCAGCGCCCGACTCTGCCCGGAAGATTTCCGGCGTAGATGTAGCGTAAGCCCGCAGCGCGTCCAATTTCGCAGGCGCGGATGAGTTGTTCGGCGGTGGTGTTGGCGTTTTCGGTCATGTGGTAATCCTGATGAAACGCCGTGACGTGCCAAGGGATGTCTGGCGAAACCGAAGCGATGAAATCAGCCGCGCGACGCAGTTCGTCTTCCGAATCGTTAAAGCCTGGAATCACGAGCGTCACGATCTCTTCCCAGAAGTCGCGCTCTTTGACCATCTTCACGGTGTCCAGAATATTGTCCACGACGCCGCCCAACTGGCGATAATTTTTGTCGCTCATTGATTTCAAATCAATCTTGTAGCAATCCGTCCACGGGCGGATATAGTCCAACACCTGCGGCGTCGCGTTGCCGTTCGAGATGAACGCCGTTCTGAATCCTGCGGGCTTCGCCTTCTTGAAAACTTCCACCGCCCACTCAGCCGTAATCAAAGGCTCGTTATAACTCGTGCCGACCAGCGAAGCACCGTAAGCTTTCGCCATCGCCACGAGCCTGTCGGGTGTCACGATGCTCGGCGAAGTTCCCGCCGCGTTGTCGCGCAGAGCTTGCGAGGTTAGCCAATTTTGACAATAAGCGCAGTGCAGGTCGCATCCGAGCATGCCGAAAGTCAGCGTGTCTGAACCCGGCAGCGCGTGGAAGAAAGGTTTCTTCTCGGTCGGGTCGCAGGCGAGCGCCGCAACGTAGTTCATCGGAACCATCAAGCGCCCGCCTTCGTTGTAACGCACCTTGCAGATGCCGCGCTTGCCTTCATTGATTAAGCAGCGATGGCCGCAGGCGTAGCAGCGCAAGGCATCACCGGGCAGATGCTCCGTCAACTCATCCGCTCCCTCGGCAGTCAATTCATCTAAAACTTCGGCCAGGTTGGCCGAACGCTCATTCATCGGCATCGTCTTAAAACCTCTGCTAATAGCGAATTTTTGATGGGGGAATTATACTCCGGTTGAATGCAAATCATTAGCGGGCAGCAGTCTTGAGAGGAATTGGATGATTATTGAAGAAATTACCGTCACGGCTTTTCAGCAACATACGCGCGTCGTCGGATGTGAAAAGACGAAGATGGCTATCTGCATTGATCCGGGGGATGAGGCCGACCGAATTGTCGCCGCGCTCGACCGTCACGAACTTCGGTTGCAGGCGATTGCGTTGACGCACGCGCACATGGATCACGTCGGCGGCGTGGCGGCGCTGAAAAAGCTGCGCCCCGAAGCGAAGATCATCATTCACCCGGCGGATGAGCCTTTGTATCTGGCGCTGCCTGAGCAGCCCGCGTGGATCGGGATACCGCGCTCGCGCTGGGCACAGCTCGGATTTAATTACGCTGAGCCGCCAGAGATTGATAGCTACTGGTCGGACGGCGAGAGCTATCAGGTCGGTGAGCTTGTCTTTAAGGTCATACATTGTCCGGGACATACGCCCGGACACGTCGTCCTGTTTAATGAAGCGGAGAGAAAGGTCTTCGTCGGTGATTGCCTGTTCGCCGGATCAATCGGGAGGACGGATTTGCCCGGCGGGTCGAGCGAGCAGTTGATGGATGCCTTGCTCAACAAAATTATGCCGCTCGGCGACGACGTAGAAGTCTATTCGGGACATGGCCCGCTGACAACTATCGGACACGAGCGGCTGACGAATCCATTTCTCAGAGCCGTGACAAGTGACAGGTGACAGGTGACAAGAGAAAACGCTTTTCCTGTCACTTGTCACCTGTCACCTGTCACTTATTAAGGCTTTTCGGCAACAAGTTCGCTTTGAGTTTCTCCCATTTCTGTTTGGCTTCTCCGTTGAGGTCGCCCGGCATGGTCTCGACGGGGATACCGTTGTCCGAGCAGAACCTCCGCCAGAGCAGAAAACGCGCGTCGTGCTGGCCTGTTTCATCGGAAATCTCATTCGTTACTTTTGGTTTCTCTTCAGCCACTTTCCTCTCCCTCGCTCTTGATAAACTCCCGCGCGCCAGTGCTCCGGCGCTGCCGTACAGTGTAGCAAGTTTTCCCGCAGGAGTTCAGCCGCCAGCAAGGAAAATCAAGGCAAAAGGAAAAAGGTAAAAGGTAAAAGTGAGGCGGAAACCACTTTTAATCAAAATGCGGTTTCCGCCTTCCTTTTGCCTTTTATCTTTTTCCTTTTGCCTTCTTATGTCTTGCTTAATTCGGCATGACGATTGTGTCAACGACGTGGATGACGCCGTTTGATTGACGCACATCAGCGATGGTGACGTTTGACGTATTCCCCTTTTCATCTTGCAGGACGATACTGTTGCCGCTCATCATCGCCAGCAGTGTGCCACCGCTGACAGTCTTGAGGCGGGCTGTGCCACCGCCTTGCTCAATCAGCTTCATCAGTTTTTTAGCGTCGTAACGTCCTGCCACCACGTGGTAGGTCAGGATTTTGGTCAGCATCCCTTTGTTTTCCGGCTTGAGCAGCGTCTCGACGGTTCCGGCGGGCAGCTTATCGAAAGCCGCGTTGGTCGGAGCAAAGACTGTGAATGGGCCTTTGCTTTTCAATGTCGGAACAAGCCCGGCGGCTTTGACGGCGGCGACGAGCGTGGTGTGATCGGCGGAATTGACCGCATTGTCAACGATGTCTTTGGTCTTGAACATCGCCGCGCCGCCGACCATCGGATTCTTATTCTGCGCCGAAGCGGTTGATGTAATGATGGTGAGCGAGGCTACGGCAAGCAGCAGCATACCTAATGTCTTCTTCATCTTCTTCCTTTTCTTCCTTCCATAATTCGTAAATTGCGGGGGCTGTCAGCACAATCTACGCAGCACAATGATGAATCGGATTTTAAGAGGAAGGTTTTTTTTGAGAGCCTATGGTTTTCCAGGCGATGAAAGCAGAGAGGGAAATGTGTTTGAGAATTCGCGTGTGTGAAGAAAGATTGACGGGGCAGCAATGGGAGGCGCGCGTTGTCCGCTCGGCCTTTAAGACGCTGCGCTCTTCAAGTACATCGCGCCGGTGGGTGCGGTCACTCCGCTTGACGGTTCGAGCGTGACGGCGAAAACGGTTGCGCCTCGCGCTTCTTCCGAAAGCTGGTCGCTCAGTTCGGCGTGGCCTGCGGCGTCCGTGTTGAAAACGTGGCCGGGCATTGGTGGTTTGCCTTCGGCAATGAACCAGAGCTGATAAGCTTTGCCTGCGGGCGCTGGCGGAAGATCATCCGCCATCAACATCGCGCGCCCCGTTTTGCGGTCGTAAACAAACCTTGCGCGGGCGCGCGTCGCCATCTCTGTGCCCGCGAGTGTTATGATCCGCGCCTCCGGCGCAGAGATTAATTCTTTTGCCTCGCGCTCACGAGCGAGGGTGTCGCGCTCGCGCGCAAGCTCTCCCTGCGCCTGACCCAATTTATCGGTGAGCTGCGCCATCTCCTGCTGCATAGTGTTGTAACGATTCCAGAGCAGGACGAGCGAGACGGCGAGCGCAATGAAAGCCAGCGATGCTGCCAGCGCTCCCACCATCCAACCAGCGCTTCGTGTGCGTCGTGCGGATTTCTCGAACGGGACAACGTTCGATTTAACCTGAGACGATTCAACTGCACGGCTTTCAACTCTCTCGCTATCTTTCACGGCGGAACGTGACAAAGGCTTTGCGCCTTCTGCGTGGATGCTCTTAAGCAGGCGCGAGCGCAATTCGGCGGACGGCTCAACGGAAGGAGCAGCATAGGCGAGAGAGGCGGCAGTCGCCTGCCATGATTCCGACTCGGCACGACATTCCGCGCACGTCGCCAGATGCGCCTCCAGCTCGCGCGCTTCCACCGTCTCAAGCGCACTGAGCGCATGAGCCGCGATCATCTCTCTGTACTGTTCGTGTGTCCTCAAAACTCTTTATGTCCGTTCGTCCATCTCACGGACGCTCTTCATCTTCGTTTTTGTCAAAGCCTAAAAACTTTAAAGCAAATCTTTCATGCGTTCTCCCAAGAGTTCCCGCAGCTTAATCATCCCCGACCTCATGCGCGTCTTGACAGTGCCGAGCGGAGTGTTGAGCCGCTCACTAATCTCCGATTGCGTGAGTCCCTCAAAGTACGCCAACAGGAGCGTCCGGCGCTGCTCTTCCGGCAACTCCCGAAGCGCGCGGCGCACAATCTCGCCCTGCTCGGATTTGACGGCATCTTCGGCTGCATCGGAGATGCTGTCAGGCACGTCGCGCGCTGCCTCTTGCGCCGTGCGGTCGCGTGAGCCGAGCGAGCGCAGACGATCAATCGCGCGACTGCGCGCCAGCGTCACCAGCCACGTAAAGGGACGCCCGCGCGCTTCATCAAAATCTGAAGCCCGACGCCAGACTTGCAGAAAGACTTCCTGCAAAATGTCTTCAGCCTCCGGCTGACTATGTAATATACGTAGGATGAGGCCAAAAAGGATTAACCTGTAGCGATCATACAGCGCAGACAAAGCTTGCTCGTCCCCGCCCGCGATAGCACGGAGAATATCTACATCTGTTGTCTGCGCTTGTTCGGGATGCAAGACTCTTTAGCAGAGCGGAATTTTTCGATTTCGACTGACGGGTGGCATCATACCAAGAGTCGGGTCTTGATGCCTATCGCCCGACTGCCGGGATAGGAAATAATTTTGGACTTGCAAGACTGTTCGAGGGAGGACTATAAATATGTCTCCAAGAAGCAGCACCAAGCAGGCCGCATAGCTCACGAAACGGAGTCGTGTTGAAAGCCAATACATCGAAGCTCGATATATACGGTGGTCGTGACCCGCGAGATATTCCTGCGTACAGGATTAAGGACGCAGCGAAGTATCTCAACCTGGCCTTGCCGACTTTAAGATCGTGGATTAAAGGGCGCTTCTATGAAGTGAAAGACGGAAGACGTTTCTTCAAGCCCGTCTTCCATCTTCCCGACCCCAACCAGCCATTATTGTCCTACACCAATCTGGTCGAGGCTTTCGTCCTAAGCAGCTTACGTCGAAAGCACACGATTGATCTGGGGAAGATTCGTACCGCAATCAGGGCGCTTGGAAGAGATTTTAATTCTAAGCACCCATTAGCAGAGTACAGATTTCAAACCTACGGGAAAGATGTTTTCGTTGAAAAGTACGGCCAACTCATTGACGTAGGCCAGGACGGACAACTCGCTATGCGGCAACTACTGCAAGAGTATCTGACGCGTGTAGAACACGACCCGTCCGGTAAAGCAGCGAAGCTGTATCCCTTCGTCCGGCTTAACGGCACGGATCAACCCAAGACGATAGTAATCAATCCTTATGTTTCCTTTGGGAAGCCGGTCATAGCGGGGACGGGGCTGCCGACCCGCGTTGTTGCTGAGCGTTATAAAGCCGGTGACTCTATTCCTGACCTCGCCCGCGATTATGGCCGGAAAGAGGAAGAAATCAACGACGCGATCCGGTACGAACTTAGAGTCGCTTAGCTTCTACAAATTCTTTTTAGATCGCGCGCTGGAAAGCTATGATGTGAGAGACGCCCTCAAAGAAATGGGTGCGCGAGTCGAGATGCACCGCGAGCATTTTAAGGAAGACGTGGATGATGTTGAGTGGCTTCCAACGATAGCGGGGCGCGAGTGGGTAATCCTCTCAAAAGACCAATACAACTATTTAGAAAGGCTGGCTATTAAAAACGCCGGAGGACGCGCTTTTCTTTTAGTGCCGGGCGGGCTGAAAGGAGAAGAACAGGCCACTATCATTTCTAAAGCATTACCCGAAATGCTGAGAATCCTTGACCTCAACATGCCGCCGTTTATCGCTAAGATTTATAGAGACGGCTCTGTGCATTTAACCCGACTTTGAACATTTCCAAATCTCTCTTAATAATCCAATCTATTCACAGGCTCATCTAGGAGTGAGGCGACCAGCAAAATCGTTGAAAGCATCTAGTGCCGCATCTGTGAATCTAAACTCAACATCACCCCAGCGCCCTTCGACTGTCTTAGCCTTTAAAAGTTTGTTAATGTCGCCATCGCTTAATTCAAGAGTCCCGTATTCACTAACCCAAGACATTATTTCCGCCACATGGTATTTATAGTTTCTTACGGATAGGCTGAGTGGCTCACCATCAATTAGTAATATCACCTGCTCAGCTTCTCTAAACTTCAAATCGGATGCGAGCTTGCTGGATTTCGTCCAAGAAAGTGCGATCTGGAATTTTGCCTTTGAATGTAATTCGTTCCCCTCAAAATAGGCTACTGCTGTTAGTCGCAAGCCATAAACACCTTCCCCCGTTTTCGCTAGAGTTTCCTGAAGGACAGCTTCTGTTATATTTGTGAAACGGTCGTACTTAGTGGTGATTCCGTATTTGCCGCTAGGGAGTGGGGCGGGAGTTTTATATACAGACCCTTTCGGATCGCTAGGCAAGAAAAATTTATCAAATAGAAAATATGCTCGTAGTTCCTCGGAAGCATTAGTGCCAGACATTGAGACATCTACAAAACCATCTTGACCGGAAGGCGTTCGCAAGATAAATCGAACGGGGCTGTTTGCGTCCCAAGCCGGAACTACATCAACAACCTGAACAGGTGCGGGAACAGAGTCAAGGGTTACATATTCCCTACTTGTTTCTGAAGTGTATTTGCTAATTGTTTGCTCCTTTAGAAGTAAGTTTTTTCCTTTATAAATTTCGCGCGCTTTCTCAATATCCGATAGTGGCGCAACGCCTTGTATCTGATTACCAAAAGCCTCTGCTGTCAGTTGCTCGTTCGTCCCTTCTACTATCAAGTCTATATTCCATACACCGGACAACCCGCTTGAAGATGGTGCGACGCTTACCACTTTAACCACCTTGCCCACATAGGGCTGATAAGGCAGCGACTTATACTTGTCCTTCTTGCGGTGAATAAGTTGATAGCCATATTCCTTCAGCCTCTCCGCACGCTCTAAAAAGATAAATCTCTCGCCAATCCATTGTGTAATCGGTTTCGTTTGAAATGAAGTAGGCGGACTCTGTGCATTTGTGGTTTGCAAAAAAAGCAAAACCAGGATAGGAAGAAGACGAACAGACTTTCTCATGTGAGGACTCCTTATCTTACATCTCTCTTAATAATCCAACCGCGTTAAGGTTCAAAGCTAACATGTAATAGTTTTTGAGTTTCAACCTGACCCTCGACCGTTTGCCGCTTTAAGAGATTTCAATGGAGTTTAATTCAACGACAGGATTATTTACTGACAGCAGTGGCGGCTCTCTTTTTCACGCCGTCTTCAGCTTTGCGGTAGGTCGTTCCGAAAACTCGATCCCAGAACGTCATCGTCACTCCGAAGTTCGTGCCCGGAACTTGATGGTGAATCTTGTGGTGGGTGCGGAGTTTCCTGTACCAGGCGCTTTTCGGATTATAGTGATGATGGATGTGGTGGAAACAATAGTAGAAGATGAATCCGGCCAGCACGCCCGCAGAGAAGCCGGAAACGTAGCGTGCCTCCAGCCAGTAGGTGAAGACATACCAGACGCCTATGTAGACGCTCGTGTTCAGGAACCAGGGCATCCCGATCAGCATCTTCGGGTCTTCATGGTGCATGGCGTGCCCGGCGTGCAGCAGTGTTTTCCCTTTATGATAAATCCAGCGGTGAAAACAATACTCCAGAAGCGTCCAGCCCGTGAGTCCCGCTAGAAAAGCGGCTGTCAGCAGATAGGCGTTGCTCCGAAGGACGGCGATGTCCCAGACCAGGAGGAAGGCGATTGTTAAGGGGTCGGTGAAGAAACCTATCCAGTAGCTGAATAGAAAATTGGTTCTAATAATATCGAGCCGACGGCGAACGTTTCGACCGAAAGATTCAGGGGTAACCTTCAGTGATGCAGACATCTCTATTTGGGGGCTCACCTCCACGGCGGGAGGAATCTCTAATTATTTTTAGTTAATTCAGCGCGCATACCCTACCAGACATTAGCGCGCCTGAGGATTACTACCGTTTATCTCTTGCGAGGAAACCCAGTCTCTCAAAGGCTCGATAGGCTTAAAAGTTCGATTGATCTTTCAGCCGACTGAGTACCTAACCGTGCGTGCCTGAGATGTATAACACAAAGCAGAATCCAGAATCCAGAAGTCAGGAGTCAGAATAAAAGAAAATCAGAAGAAAGATGGTTTCAGCCTTTTATTCTGGCTTCTGGATTCTGACTCCTGAATTCTGCTTTTCACCGTCAGGCTACTGTAATCTCTTCGGAGAGGTACACGTCCTGAATCGCGTTGAGCAACTCGACGCCTTCGTTCATGGGTCGTTGGAAAGCCTTGCGCCCGGAGATCAGACCCATGCCGCCGCCGCGCTTATTGATGACGGCGGTGCGAATGGCTTCGGCCATGTCCGACGCGCCCTTCGATTCACCACCTGAGTTAATCAACCCGCAGCGTCCCATGTAGCAGTTGGCGACCTGATAGCGCACCAGGTCAATCGGGTTATCCGTGGTCAACACCTCGTACACCTTTTTGCTCGTCTTGCCGTAGGAGCTGTCGATGTTGAGCGAGTTGTAGCCGCCGTTCCTTTCGGGCAATTTTTGTTTGATGATGTCTGCCTGAATGGTCACGCCTAAGTGATTCGCCTGGCCGGTCAAATCCGCCGCCGCGTGCATGTCGCCTTCCTTCGTCTTGAACTTCGGGTTGCGCAGGTAGCACCAGAGAATCGTCGCCATTCCCAGTTCATGGGCGTAGGCGAATGCCTGACTCACCTCCATAATCTGCCGCGTTGATTCATCAGAGCCGAAATAGATGGTCGCGCCGACGGCCACCGCTCCCATGTCGCGCGCCTGATCCACCGTGCCGAACATGACCTGATCGAACTTGTTCGGATAGGTCAACAACTCGTTATGGTTAATCTTGACGATGAAAGGAATCTTGTGGGCGTAGCGACGGGCGACGATGCCGAGCACGCCAAAGGTGGAAGCGACGGCGTTGCAGCCGCCTTCGATGGCGAGACGGACAATATTTTCGGGATCGAAATATTGCGGGTTGGGCGCGAAAGAAGCTCCCGCCGAATGCTCTATGCCCTGGTCAACCGGCAGAATCGAGAGATAGCCAGTATCGCTGAGTCGCCCGTTATCGTAGAGCGTTTGCAGTGAACGAAGGACAGAAGGATTGCGATCAGATGCAGACCAGACGCGATCAATGAAATCCGCGCCGGGCAACTGGATTTGATCTTTGGGAATCGTGCGCGTCGTGTGGTCGAGCAACGCGCGCGCGTCTGCTCCCAATAACTCTTCTATTTTATCGAGCGATGCGCTGGCGCGTTTGAGTTCGGTAGCCATCTGGCGAATCCTCCTGAGATGCAAATAAGCAACTGAAATTTTCTCACTGGAACGGCAATAAGCTAGGCGGGAATTATAACATAGCTCTCACTGACGAACTGTCTACCCCTGAAGTTTTCAAATGCTCAAAGCCAGGCCAGTTCCAAAAAGCAGGAGTCAGAAGACAGAAGACAGGAGACAGGAGAAAAGAAAATCAGAAGAATGCGGTTCTCCGCCTGATTATTCTGACTCCTGACTCCTGTCTTCTGTCTTCTGCTTTTCATCCCCTATCACTACTGTCAGTTGACGGAAGGCTTCACGCAGGCGCAAGGCGACTGAGCCGACAGGGACTGTGTAGCGGTGAAAGTCGAACGTCGTCACGATGCCGACGCCCTGCCCTGCGGAAGTGAGAAAGATTTCGCCCGCATCCCCCAGATCAGACAAGTCATAGACGCCTTCGATGAGCGGAAGGGAAAGTTCGCTCGCCAGCTCTATCACGCGGGCGCGCGTTGTGCCTGCGAGGGCTCCCGTAGAGAGCGCGGGCGTGTGGACTGTGCCGTCAGTCACCCAGAAAATGTTAGCAACGGTTGCGGAAACGACTTCGCCGCGCTCGTTGAGCATCACGGCTTCATCGAAGTCGCGCACACGCGCCTCTTCCCAGGGGAGAATGTGTTCCAGGTAGTTGATGCTCTTGATTCCAACGAGCGGCGAGAGCGTGTTGATGCGGTAAGGTGAAACGGTGAGCGCCAGACCATCTTCGGAAACCGCGTGAGCATCGCCCGTTATTATTCTCAGGTCGGCTTCGCGCGACCCCGTGCCTTTCACCTTCCAGACGCCCTGCTCCGCCACAGCCGCGAGCGTCAAGCGCGCACGCCCTTCTTTCACCTTATTCGCTTCAATTAACTGTGCGAGCAAAGCCCTGACGCTCGGTTCATCGAACTCGTTGAGGCTCAAGCCCACACGCGCGGCATGTTCCGTCAGCCGCGCCCAGTGCTCAGGCCAGAGGAATGGCTGGTGATGATGGATGGCGAGCGTCGTGAAAACCCCACGCCCGTAGAGCGCGACGGCCTCGACATGGCCCTTCGCCGCACTTAACAAATGATCGTTATAGATGAAGCGCGAATGCATCAACGTAAAGCAGAAAGGCAGAATACAGAAGACAGGAGACAGGAGACAGAAGGGATCAGGCGGAGAACCACGTTTACAGATTTTCTTTTCTTCTGACTCCTGACTTCTGTCTCCTGTCTCCTGCTTTTCAGTAATCGTCCGTTCCGGTCAATTCTTTTTCCATCCGGTCGGCAATCAGAATGACGCTTTTGATTGTCAGCCTGAGCGCTTCCGCGTCGCTGTCGGCGGCGATCTGCGCGGCGTACATGGCGAGATATTTGCCCGCGTTTGTCCCGCTGTTGATGACGACCAGCCGCCATGAGCCGAGCTTGACGGAATTGTTTTCGCGCAAGAGCCGGTTGGCGACAGCCGACGAGAGCGGCCCGTTTGAGAGAAAGGCCGGAGAGAGCACTTCGCGAATCTCCAGCGTTCCATATTTTTCAACATTTGAGTTGACATAGACGAGCTGGCTTCTGAAGTTCGGTTTCCCGTCGGCGGTCGTTCCCGACTGCTCCGTCTGGATCGGAACCAGCTTGTAGTCGTTGTCTTCCGTCAACTGAAACTTGTAGCCGATCTCATCCAGAGCGGTTTTGACGCGCGGGTCGGCAGGCGGTTTCTTGGCGGCAGCGCCGAGTTGTGCTGTGGCCACCTGCGCGAATAAGCAGAGACAGGACAGAATAAATATTGTTCGCTTCATCGAAGTATTCCCTTTTCATCTACCTTGAAGTTTGGTTGCCGTTTGAAGAATTGAAAGCTCTGAGCCTCGCGAGACTTTAATTATCACGGAGTATGGCCAGCAGCCCCGCTAGCCGCAGCACGCAATATAGCAGATAACCGATTTTTTATAATCGCCCGGCAAGGGGAAGCTATTCCGCTCCGGCCACCATTGTTTCCACATGGAGCTTCGCCGTCAAAGACGTGCGCCATGCGGCTTCGAGTTCGGCGACGGAGAGACGCACAATCTCTTCGCCATCCGCTGTGATGCTCAAATCTACTCCGCCGGTGCGCCCTAAGATTGTGAGCGGGCAATTCGTGCTGGCTGCAATCTCTTCCATTTGCCCACGCCGGGCTTCATCGAAGCTGACGATGATGCGCGAGGGCGATTCGCTGAACAGCCGTGCCTGGGGGGAAAGCGTCCCTGTGAGGTCAACTTCAGCGCCGATGGCTTCACGGTTGAGCGAGGAAAAGCAGCATTCGGCCAGAGCGACCGCGAAGCCTCCATCCGAACAATCGTGCGCCGAATGAAGCAAACCCGTTTCAGCCGCGCGCAGGCAAGTCTCCTGCACAATTTTTTCACGCTCCAGGTCGAGCGTGGGCACGCGTCCATCACGAATCATTTCATCGGTCGTGCGGCCTTCGATGGTCGCGGCATATTCGCTAATGGAAAGATCATCATTGGTCACGCCGAGCAGCGCAATCATGTCGCCCGCAGCCTTGAAGCCATGCTGCACCACACGGCGCATGTCTTCGATTAGCCCGACCATGCCGATGACAGGTGTCGGAAGAATGCCACGCCCTTCGGTCTCGTTATAGAAAGAGACGTTGCCGGAGACGACCGGAGTATTAAACGCGCGGCACGCCTCGCTCATGCCGTCTATCACTTCCGAGAAAGACCACATCACTTCAGGGCGTTCGGGCGAAGCGAAGTTCAAACAGTTGGTGATAGCAATCGGTCGTGCGCCCGTGCAGACGACGTTGCGCGCGGCTTCGGCGACGATGAGACGCGCGCCTTCGCGCGGGTTCGCGGCGCAGTAACGCCCGTTCCCGTCCAGACACATCGCCAGCGCCTTGCGCGTCTCTTTGATTCGCACGACCGCCGCATCCGCGCCCGGCAGCACAATCGTGTTCGTCCTGACCATGTGATCGTATTGCCTGTAAACCCACTCTTTCGACGCGATGTTCGGCGCAGAGACGAGGCGCATTAAGGAGTAATTGCAATTTTGCCCCTCGTTTGTCGTCCGTTGTCCGTCGCCCGTTAGTCGCCGTGAGCTGTCGCTTTGATCTTGGCCACTGCCAACTGCCAACTGCCAACTGCCAACTGCTTTCATCGGCCTTTCATATCGGGGCGCTTCGTCCGTGAGTGCGCTGACGGGAATGTCGGCAACCGTTTCCCCATTGTGAATCACGCGCATGTTGCTGCCCTCGCGGACACGCCCGATCACCACCGCATCCAAATCCCACTTGCGAAAGATGTCCATCACTTCGCGCTCACGGCCTCGGTGCGCGACAATCAACATGCGCTCCTGTGATTCCGAGAGCAGCATCTCGTAGGCGGTCATGCCCTGCTCGCGCTGTGGGACTAAACTCAAATCAAGCTCGATGCCTGTTCCGGCGCGCGCCGCCATCTCGCATGAGGACGAGGTCAGCCCCGCCGCTCCCATATCCTGAATGCCCGCGACTGCGCCGCTCCGCATTGCTTCAAGGCAGGCTTCCAAGAGGAGTTTCTCCAGAAAGGGATCGCCCACCTGCACGGTCGGACGTTTCTCCAGTGCCTCTTCGTCAAACTCTGCGGAAGCCATCGTCGCACCGTGGATGCCGTCGCGCCCCGTCTTCGCGCCGACGTACAGAACCGGATTGCCGACGCCTGTCGCCTTGCCGAAAAAGATTTGATCGCGGCGCACAAGGCCAAGGGCGAACGCGTTGACCAGAGGATTCTGCGCGTAAGCATCGTCAAACGCGACTTCGCCGCCGATGGTCGGAACACCGAACGCATTGCCGTAATGCGCGATGCCTGCGACGACGCCCGCCAGCAACCCACGATTACGCCTGCCGTGCTTTTCATGTTCGAGCGAGCCGAAGCGCAGAGAGTTCATCGCTGCCAGAGGGCGCGCGCCCATCGTGAAGATGTCGCGGAGGATGCCGCCCACACCTGTGGCCGCGCCCTGAAACGGCTCGATGAATGAAGGATGATTGTGCGATTCGACTTTGAATGCGGCGCACCAGCCGTCGCCTAAGTCAACGACACCCGCGTTCTCTCCCGGCGGAACAATCACGCGCTCGCCCGTCGTCGGCAATCGCTTCAAATGCACGCGCGAGGATTTATACGAGCAGTGCTCAGACCACATCACGGAGAAGATGCCGAGTTCTGCGTATGTTGGCTCACGCCCCAGCAATTCCGTGATGCGCGCGAATTCTTCTTCTGTCAGATTATGTGCGGAGATTACTTCAGGAGTGGTCATAAGAGAAGTGATAAGCAAACCCTGTGATAAGTGACGAGCAGGAGATATTAACTTGTCACCCGTCACTTGTCACTTGCCGCCTATGACTTTTTCTATTGCGCTGCGGAGTTCAGTGGGCTTGATGCGCCCCATGTGCTTGAAGATGACTTGTCCCTGCGCGTCGAAGAGGAAGGTCGCGGGCAGGCCGCCGCCCCACTCTGCATCAACCGATTTGATCGCCGGTTCGGGATCGGGGACATTCAAGAGATAGGCAGGCATCCGGGCGCGCATCTTTTTCAGGTATTGCGGGACAACGGTCTTGATATCGGCTGGGTCGTCGAGTGAGACGGTGAAGAACTCAAGGCCGCGCGCTGTGTAATCCTTGTCTATCTGAACGATGTCTGGAAACTCTTCACGGCAGGGATCGCACCAAGTCGCCCAGAAATTGACGAGCAGCGGGCGTGCCTGTTTCCCGTCGCGCTGCAAGAGTTTCTTCAACCCTTCGGCGTCTATCTCGCGCACTGCCGAAGTCCGCGCCGCAGCCTTGCGTGTTTGCGGCGGCGTTGCGGCGCGCTTTTGATTCACGCGATGCGCCGCAACAGGCAGTGAAGCGAGAATGATGGCGACGAGGCCAAGCGCGAGGAAAATATTGCGTCTCATTTATTAACTGCGGACTACCCGCGTTTGATCGAACAGCCGAAGGCCGCAGCTTCCGTTTTGACGACGGGCTTGCCTGAGAGCGTCGCATCAATCGCGTCGCGCAGGTCGTTTGATTGAACCAGCGATACGTCGCGGTGATTGTCAATCCGACCGTGATAGACGAGCTTGTTGCCGGCGTCCAGAAAATAGACTTCGGGCGTGCGCTCGGCTCCGAGCATATCCGCGATCTTATTGCTTTTGTCTCTCAGAACGACGAAGGAGAACTTGTTGTCGCTGATGTGGCGCTTGATGTCGTCATTTGATTCGGTCACGTTGGAGTTGATGCCGACGACGTTGACGCCGCGCTCCCTGTAATCCTGCGCCAGCTTCTCAATGCGTTCATTGTAAGCCCTGACCATCGGGCACTGCGCCGAGATGAAGATGATGACCGTGCCGTTCTTGCCTTTGAGCGCGTCGAGCGAGTGCTCACGGCCATCAGCATCCGGCAGCTTGAAATCCGCTACCGGCTGGCCAATGGAAGTGCCGCTCGTCTTTTCTTTTCCGTCGGCGAACGCTGTGACAGCGTAGACGGCAAGAATAAGAGCGAGGGAGAGAGCAAATCTGTAGTTCTTCATTTCTGCTAAAGCTCCTTTCGAGTTTACGGCGGAAGAGATAAGAGAGTAACAGCAGGCGCGAGGGAAGAAAAGCCGTAAATCGTGACAGGTGACAGGTGACAAGTAAAAGCTTGTTCTAACTTGTCACCTGTCACTTGTCACCCGTCACGGTTCTTCCTGTCACTCTTTGAAGCGTGAACTGCCAGAGCATACGATTTTCCTGCTCATCGAAGATTTGACGGCCTGCCGTGACGCGCCAGAATCCCATGTGCTGCCAGCGCCCCGTGCCCAGCTTGTTGAACAGCGGCACACTGTGGCCGCTCTCGATGGCCGCGAGCAGGGCGCGATTGCCCGGATTCAAGTATTGGTCGCCGCGCCGCCCGTTGCCCGTGTAATAGATAGTATCTTCCGCTTCGGCCATGCGGTCTGGATAGCAGGGATTGATCCGACCGAAATCCGTCAGCAGCGAGATGAGACGCCCGTTGCGTTGATAGACGCCGTTGCGGATGCGATGCGTGCGGTTGACTTCATCCCAGGAGAGAACCTCGTCGGAGAGTGGCTCAGGCAGACGGGCTGGCGGCGCGTCGTTCATTGGCACATGGCCGCCGGGCGATTTTTATCAACGACGAGCGCCACGGAATTTGATGCGAGCGGGTCAGTCCACAGAAAGCCGCGCCCTCGCCAGCGCTCACGTAAATCTTCGGCTATCTTTTTAGATTCGTACCATGTGGAGGAGGTCAAATGCAGAACGTGCTCCCCCGCAGAGATCGAGACATTGAAAACGCCCTCGCCTTCGCGCGCCACCGGCACAGAGATAATTTGTCTGGTTTCGTAGGATGAACCCGGAGAGAGAATCGTGAAGACGCTGCCCGGAGTGGGGCTGACAATTCTTTCCGGCTGCTCGTCGTAATAGCGGGCGTGCGTCATCCGCAGCTCGTTCCTTCTCGCCGCCGCCGCTTCCCCGCTGCTGCTAATGAATATCTGATAAAAGAGCCGGTTGCCTTTGTAGAGAATGAGTTTTTGTCTTCCCGTATTCGTGTAGCGCAACTGTAATGTCATTTGCAGAGCGTCGCCGCTGGCGTTCACCCGGCACAGGCGCTGGCTGATAATATTCGTGGTGAGTTGCAGGCCAGCGTCCTGTCCAAAAATTTCCGCACAGCATCCAAGCAACAACAACAGGATGGCGGCGGGCGCAGACAGACCCCTCATCGCATCTTTATCTGCCAGCGAGCCGCCGCATCCCCTTCGTCTGTGGAGCACGAATTTGCTTATCATTTACGGTGAAGATCAACTATTGATTAACTGTGTGAGTTGATACTGCTCATCGTCTGTTAGAAACGTGAAGCAGACGCTGAAGCCCAGTCCCGGATGATGAAAAGCGACTGTCCCGCGAAGCGGCAACCATTCGCCTGAAGGCAGCTTGATTTCGAGGCCGACCACCTCGCCCACTTCCGCCCCGCCGAGCGTGTCCAGATAGCAGCCGCCCAGACCGAGGTCGCTGATCCGCGCCGAGTGGCGGCCAGAGCCGCCTTCCCAGCGAACCTCCAGCGTGATGTTTTTTCGTTCCTCTTCTCTACGATCTTCCATCATGGTTAGTGGCAATTCTCATTCGAGAAGCTCCAGCTAAACGGAAGCGTGCGCGGAGAGCGTGGCCGCCAGCGAGCGGAAGATGTCGCGTCCGTCCACCGAGCCAAGTAAATCTTCGCAGGCGCGCTCCGGGTGCGGCATCAAGCCTAAGACGTTCCGCTCGCGGTTGCAGATTCCGGCGATATTATCGCGCGAGCCGTTCGGGTTGGCACTTTCGGTAATCTCTCCGCCATCATCGCAGTAGCGAAAGACGATACGGTCTTCGCGCTCCAGCTCTTCCAGCGTGGAATCGTCGCAGACGTAATTGCCTTCGGCGTGCGCGATGGGGATGCGCAGTACGCTTCCGGCTTGCAACTGATTGGTGAAAGGCGTCTCGGTTGTTTCGGCGCGCACCTGAACGTGCTCGCAGATGAAATGCAGGTTGCGGTTACGAATCAATGCTCCCGGAAGAAGTCCCGCCTCACAAAGAATCTGGAAGCCGTTGCAGATGCCAAGCACCAGACGACCGCGCGCAGCAAACTCTTTCACCGAATTCATCACGGGCGAGAAGCGCGCCAGCGCCCCGGCGCGCAGGTAATCTCCGTAGGAGAAGCCGCCCGGAATGATGACCGCGTCGTAGGAGCTTAAATCCGTATCACGATGCCAGATGAAATCAACGGGCTGGCCGACGTGCTTCGAGATCACGTGATAGGCATCGTGATCGCAGTTTGAGCCTGGGAAAACAATGACGCCGAATTTCAACTTTTAATCTCCACCCTACAATCTTCGATGACGGGCGTGTTATTGCTTTCGCCCGACAACATTTTCCTAAATTCAAATCTCTCCGCCGCCGCTCTTCTTTCGCTCAGTGGAAATTAGAGCGACTTCCGAAACCTTTCCAGCCGCACAGTCTACGGCATCTCTCTTCGCTTTTTCTTCTCAAACTTGACTTGCTTAAAATTAGTGCCTGTCCATTCGAGATAATAAATCCCGCAAGGCGCGTTGTTCAAACTAAGGTCGCCGCCTTTGAATCCGTTCAAGATGAGCAGACGGCTGTCGGCTTGAGAAACAATCGGCTCGGTGTCATCAGGCAAGTCACAGAAGCCGAAACCTGCACCTTCAAGGACGCGGGGGAAAAACACCCTACCGTTGCGAGCGTCTATGATCGCGCTTTGCGAGCAATTCGTCCCGCAGCCCCAGGTCGTCAAGATGAAATGTCCGGCAAAATTCACGCCTTCTTTCGCGGCGTTTCGCAAATTGGTGCGGAACATGTTCGCGTTTTTGTGGCTTTTCAAATTGACTTTGACGTTTTTGATATTCTCGACTTTGGCGGCATATTGCGTAAAAGTCGGCGTTGTTGTTTGGGCAAAGACGCTTGAGCTAACTGCCAAAAAGAGTGCTGTCAGCAGTACGATTTTAATTTTCATGCTCCTCCTGGAATTTTAAGTCTTCCCGACTATACCACGAATTTTCCAATACCCGTTGCGCGTCTGTCATCTTCGCCAACAACGTCAAATTAGGGTAAGATGCTCAGGCATCAGACAGGTCAGCCACTCAAACTTTGAAAATCTTCTTACCTTTATCGGATATGCTTAAAAACAATATTACCCTTCTCGCCATCTGCTTTGCTCTCTTGATCGCTACCGTCTGCGGCAACACGCGCACTAATAACGCCAGCAATGCAGTAGCTTACACTAAGACAAACCCTCTTTCTTCAACACAAGGTACGCCTCTTCCTCAGAGTTCTCCTAAAACAGTTCGGGTGCGCCTGATGGAAGTTGAAAGCAATGCCGATATTATAGATTGGCCTTACCCCGGCTCAGAAATTATCATCAAGGCAGGAGCAACCATCGTCAGCAAAAAAACTGACGAGAATGGCGTTGTCGTGTTCGACGCAGTTCCATGTGGACAGCAGATTGTCATCACTAGAAAGGATGAAGACGGCGGTGAGGATGGCGTCTTTCATCGAAGGTTGACCTGCGCCAGAAGGCAAGTTGATTTAGGAATCATTGAGCGAGCATTCGGTGGGAAATACACGTTGCGACAACGCAAGCTGCAACGAATGGGATATGACGCTACCAGGAATGTCTGGCGAAATGCTGACGGCAAAATAATCTCTATGAGAACATTCAGACGTATCATGGCACAAAGACACTAGCAGAGAAGATTTTTCAACTCCAAGCAAATGAAAAGAGCCTGCCCTGGAAGATTAGAGCAGGCTCTTTTCGCATCATATCAATCTCAAGCCATTGAATCAGCTCCGTGCTTGTGGCTTGCGCTTCGACAGTTAGCGTTTGCAATGCTTCCAAGATTCTTGCCTCCTCTGCTGCCGTTTCCAAAGTGAGAATTTCTCGCGCCTACCACTGAACCAGGATAATACGCTGCCCTGATGTTGTTGCTATTTAACAGTGATTGGTCTACTGTGGAGTTCCCCCAACACCACTCTTTCTTTTATAGGAGTCCCCCATGCCGAAATCAAAGCCGCGCATCCTGTTCGTTGACGACCATGAGGATACCCGTTTCCTGGTCATTACCTGGCTCGGCACACTCGGCTATGAAGTAATTGCGACCCACAGCGTCAGTGAAGGCTTGAAGTTAGCCATGAGTGAATCCTTTGACCTGTACTTGCTCGATAGTAGATTGGCTGACGGAGATGGCAAAGACTTGTGCGAGAAGCTTCGCGCATTTGACGAACTGACGCCGATTGTTTTCTACGCGGGCGATATCCGTGAGCGGGTCATGGCGGATTCCGATTGCGAGACACAGGGCTTCGTGATGAAGCCTGAGATAGAAAACCTGCCCCAAATCATTGGCAATGCACTGAACGCCGTTGCTGCCTGATTCCTTCCATCATTTCAGTAAGGTGTCGAAGCATAACTACCCCACCGAACAAATTCACTAAAGAGCATAAAGGGAAGAATGCCTGAAACAATCCTGGTCGTTGAAGATACTGTTGACACACGCGAACTCCTGCACCTCTATTTAACAAAAGAAGACTTCACGGTGATTATAGCGGCAGACGGCGGGGAAGGTCTTTATCGAGCTAAGTCCGACCAACCCGACCTGATAATCACAGACATCAATATGCCCAACTTGAGCGGCCTTGACATGATTAAACAGTTACGGGAAGAGCCGGAGTCGGGAAAGATACCGATAATTGCCCTGACCGCTTATGGAAAGGATTTTTCAGAGCAAGCTATGAGCGCGGGGGCTAATGAAACGATGCAAAAGCCGTTTGAGTTTGACGCGCTTGTAGCTCTTGTGAAGTCACTTTTGAAGCAACCTTAGGCAGCAGCATCCTCAAAACTATAGCGAAATTTAGAGCCTGCCCTGGAGATAGAGCAGGCTCTTTTTGCATAACCAACAATCTCAAGCTAGTAGATAATTCCACACAGACAACTTTAATGAGCGCCACGAAAAACTTGTGTGCCGATGGTGCGCTTGTATCACGGCTCTGCTCATTTGAGCGTGTGAGAGTTAAGTATAAGTGAAGATTAGACGCCTAATTTCAACTTTCAATCTCCACTCTGTAATCTTCGATGACCGGATTCGACAAGACCTCGCGAGCCATTTTGAGAGCGGCCTCGCGCGCGCCTTCCGAGTCGAGCGAACCGTCGAGCGCAATCTCGAAATACTTGCCCTGCCGCACGTCCGCGATGCCGTCGAAGCCCAGAAGCTCTACAGAATGCTGGATGGCTTTGCCCTGCGGGTCGAGCACGCCCGGTTTGAGTGTGACGTAAACTTTAGCTTTCATAGCAGTATCTTATCACTTGTCACTGTCTGCAAACACTCGCGCGAAAACCGCGTCAATATTCCTGAGATACGTGTCGAGCGAGAAGGCGCTCTTGATCTGCTCAATCGAGAGATGCTTCTGAATATCAGGGTCTGCCGCAACCAGCGTTTGAAAATCGCCGCCCTCGTCCCAAACTTTCATGGCGTTGCGCTGCACCCATTCGTAAGCCGTTTCGCGCGAGACGCCGCTTTGCGCGAGCGCGAGAAGGAGTTGCCCGCTGAAGACCAACCCGCGCGTCGCGTTCAGGTTTTCCATCATGCGTTCAGGGTAAACGACGAGGCCATCGAGCAGCGACGCCGTTTTGGCGAGCATGTAATCGAGCGTGACGGAAGAGTCCGGCAACACGATGCGCTCGGCGGACGAATGCGAGATGTCGCGTTCGTGCCAGAGTGCGACGTTCTCAAGACCGACGATTGAGTTGGCTCTAACGGTACGCGCCATGCCGCAGATGCGCTCCGACAGAATAGGATTGCGTTTGTGCGGCATCGCAGATGACCCTTTTTGCCCACGCTTGAAACGCTCCTGCGCTTCTCTCACTTCCGTGCGCTGCCAGTGGCGAACTTGCAGCGCAAACTTGTCGAGCGACGAGGCGATGATGGCGAGCGTGCAAAGATACTCCGCATAGCGGTCGCGCTGGATGATCTGCGTCGAGACGAGTGCGGGGCGAAGTCCCAAACGCTCGCAGACTTTCTCTTCCACGATAGGGTCTAGATGCGCGAACGCGCCGACTGCCCCGCTGATTTTGCCGACCGCTATCTTCGCTCTCGCCGCCTGAAGCCTTGTCCGATTGCGCCGCATCTCGTCATACCAGAGGGCGAAGGTGAGGCCGAACGATGTCGGCTCGGCATGAATGCCGTGCGTGCGCCCGATCTGCGGCGTCCGCTTGAACTCAAAAGCGCGACGCTTCAAGACCTCAAGCAGGGCTTCTATCTTTTGCAGCAGGAGATCGCACGCATCGCGCAAGAGAAGTGCGTTCGCCGTGTCCACCACGTCCGACGACGTGAGACCGTAATGCACGAAACGCGATGCCTCACCGATTGATTCCGCCAGATTCGTGGTGAAAGCGATCACGTCATGGTCGGTCGTCTTCTCAATCTCGTTGATGCGCTCAACCGTAAACGCCGCACGCGCCTTAATCTCCGCGAGAGCGTCTGGCGGAATCACGCCCATCTCCGCGTGAACTTCGCAGACCGCCAACTCGACCTCAAGCCACTTCTGAAACTTCGCGGCTTCCGACCAGAGCGCGCCCATTTCGGGCAGGGTGTAGCGATTTATCATAGTGACAGGTGACAGGTGACAGGTGACAGGTAAAAACAAGAATTTATCTTGTCACCTGTCACCTGTCACTCGTTACGGCTTTAACGCATCCGAATTAACAAAGTATCTTGCCAGCAACCAGCGCCCGTCGCGCTCAATAAGCGTGAAGGTTTCCATGCCGTCAGCGCGGTCGAAAGATGTTTTGTAAGTGATGACGAAAGAGTGTCCATCGGTCGCGTCTTGCTCGGTGGCCGAATGAAAGGAGCGGCCTTTGACGTTGCCGAGCTTGTCTTTCAGCGTTTTGAAAGTCGCGCCTGTCTGATCGAGCGTGGCTGCCTGTCGCCATTCTTCCGCCGCTTCCGTGTAAATCTTTTCGTAATTGCCGTCTGCTATATCGCTCGTCGTCGCGTCAATCACAGCCTGCGCCTGCTGCGGAATGCCGCCCCGATTCGCCTTTAACGCGCACCCGACGAAGAAGGCAAAAGTAAAAAGGCAAAAGGTAAAAGTGAGGCGGAAGCCACAATAAATTAAACGTGGTTTCAGCCTTCCTTTTGCCTTTTTACTTTTGCCTTTTGCCTTCAAAGCTCTATCCATGCAGTCGGCTCTTTCGCAAACGAGAGGTTAATCTCTGTCTCCGCCTGAAAGAGCGGGGCGCGCTCCTTGAGAGCCATTTCGGCGGAGATTTTCGCGACGTAAGGGTTGTTGGCGCGCTGCGAGAGGTGTGCGAGCACGATGTGACGCGCCGTGCCGTCGAAGCCTTCGCGCAGCCAGTCGGCGATATCCTCGTTCGAGAGATGGCCGGTGCGCGACAAAATGCGCTGCTTCAACTCCCAGGGATAGACCTCACAAGCCTTGAGCATGTCGCGGCTATGATTCGATTCGATGACGATGGCAGCGCAGCCGCGCAGGCGCTCCGTTATCAGCGTCGTGATGTGGCCGAAATCCATCAGCGTCGCCACGCAGACGCCCGCGTGCGTAGCCGTAAAGCCGAAGTTGTCCACCGCGTCGTGCGGGATGGTGAACGGATGAAAATCAATCGCGCCGATTTTGAAATCTTTGCTCGATTCGATCTCTTCGGTGCGGTCGCGCAGGGCGTCGGCGCGTTTCCGAGACTCATCCGAAGAGCGATAGCTGTGCTCGCTGATGTAGGCTTCCAATGTTTTGCCGGAGATGTAGACGGGGCAGCCCAGGCTCTTTAACAGCACGCGCAGGCCCCCCGAATGATCGCTATGCTCGTGCGTGACGATGACGCCGTCGAGTTGGCCGGGATCGCAACCCACCAGCGCCAGGCGGCGCACAGTCTCTTTGGCGCTCAAGCCCGCATCAACGAGCACGCGCGTCTCATTCGCCGCAATCAAGACCGCGTTGCCCGTCGAGCCGCTTCCGAGAACAGTGAATTTCATAAGAACGTGACAGGTGACAAGTGATAGGTGACAGGTTAGAACAAGCTTTTACTTGTCACCTGTCACCCGTCACGGCTTTCATATCTCCAATCGCGAGCGGTCAACGCGAAAGCCGTTGAGGTCGCCGAGCGCAACGAGCGCTAGTCCTGCGGAGGTGAAATACCGGCGCGCGATTCGCTGCAAGTCCTCAAGTGTGACCGCCTCAAGACGGCTGATGATTTCATCCGGCGAGATGCGGCGACCGTGTATGATTTCCTGCCGGGCTAACGCTCCGGCGCGCACGCTCGATGATTCGAGGCCGAGCAGGATGGATGAAACCGTCTGATCTTTAACGAGCTTGAGTTCTTCTTCGGCCACGCTCTCGCGCACCACCCGGCGCATCTCCAGCAGCGAGAGATCAACCACTTCATCCAGTTGCTTCGGCGAAGTCCCGGCGTAGATAGTGAAGACGCCGATGTCTGAAAACGCGCTCGCGCCTGCTCCGACCGAATAGGCGAGGCCGCGTTCCTCGCGAATCGCCTGCCAGAGACGGCTGCTCGTTCCGCCGCCGAGAACATTGGCGAGCAGGCTGGCAGCGAAACGGTCTTCATCAGTCGCCGAAGGCCACGGCGCGGCGATGATGAGATGCGCCTGTTCAAGCTCCTTCTTGCGCTCGATCAAGATGGGCGCAGAAGCCTGTGGCTTTGACGCTGGGGCTGACCTGTTGGAAGAAACGTTGTCGGCTGATCCGTTTTCGGAGAAAGCGCCTGCGGCCATTTCGACCAGGCGCGCGTGCTCGACGTTTCCTGCGGCGGCGATGACGAGATTGTGCGCCTTGAACTCGCGCTGATGAAAGCTCGCCGTTTTGTCTTGATCGAAAGATGAGACGGTCTGGGCTGTACCTTCGATGGGACGACCCAGTGGCTGATCGGGAAAGTATGCGGCGTTGAAGAGTTCGCCCAAAAATTCGTCGGGCGTATCCTCGACCATCTTCATCTCTTCGAGGATGACCTTTTGCTCGCGCTCCAAATCTTCGCGGTCGAAGCGCGGGTGGGCGAGCATGTCTGCCAGCAGATCAAAGGCCTGGGGCAGCCCCTTGTCCGCGACCTTCATCGTGAAGCCCGTGACCTCGTGCGTCGTGAAGGCGTCGAGGTGGCCGCCGAGACGGTCGGACTCAATGGCGATGTCGAGCGCGGTGCGTCGCTTTGTGCCTTTGAAAACGGCGTGCTCGATAAAATGGCAGATGCCGTTAAGCTCCGCCTGCTCGTGGCGCGAGCCGCGCCGCGCCCAGATGCCGACCGTGCAGGAGCGCAGCCCCGGCATGTGTTCCGTCAAAATGGTCAAACCGTTCGCGAGTCTGGTTGATTGAATCTGGTCTGTCATACTCTGCTTGAAAATGGACTCCGGTTGGCGAAAAATGCGTGACAATTAAGAGAGCATCGTAACATGTGTGAAAACTGAGCGGCAAACGGGTAGTGGGACAATGTGAAGAAGCGGTTGAGAGTTCAGTTGAGAGTTCAAGCTTTAGCTTGTGCGTGCGGCAAGGCGCAACCTAAAGGTTGAACTCTCAACTGACCCACTACCGGCAAACGCAGGTTCAAGATGCTGGATGTCAGATGTTAGATGTTAGACCTCAGATTTTAGGGCCTGACATCCTATTGCCGGCATCTGACATCTGACATCCAGCATCTAGTACCTGAAAGGTTTGCTTGACACCTTCGCTGGAGTTGGCGGAAAATAGCGACTTCTCAAGCGGGGTTGGCTCATTTCTGAAGGCAAAAGTCAAAAAGAAAAGGGAAAGTTAAAACCTGTAGTCTCTAGTCTCTTAACTTTTACCCCTGGACTTTATCTTTATTGCCTTTCGTGATGCGGCTCTTGTTAGAGACTGAAGAAGTGTTTGGCAGGCGTCCATTTTACTCGCGAAAGTGCGCGCCCGGAGGTTATGCCTCGATGAGAAAAACTTTGCGCGTGAGTCTGGCGCTTCTAGCTCTCGCAATTGTGTGCGGAGCGAGTGCGCCACAAATTTCTGCTGCGGGACGCATCGCGACCGTCAGCGGCTCAGTCCGTGACAATAAAGGCAATCCGATTGCAGGCGCGATTGTCTCGCTCATCAAAGACGGCGCAAGCGAGATAATCAAGCAGGTAAGGAGCGCAGGCGACGGTACTTTCCTGGCCAAAATCGCTCCCGGACGCTACTCTCTGCGCGCCATCGCAGACGGATTCAATGCCGTCCTCTTCGACTCTGTGCAGGTACACCCCGCCGACGAAGTCATCTACCGTTTCAATCTCGAACCCATCGGCTCAGGCAGAACTGCCCCTGAGCGGCGAAAAGACCGCGACGACCGGAAATGGATACTCCGTTCGCGCATCGGCAATCGATCCATTCTCCAGGTCGGCGAGGGCGAAGACGAAACGATTGACGCCGTACTCGCTGCACAGGATGAAGGTGCGGCAGGCTCGGCTGATGAGTCCGACGACATCATAGCCCTGCAAAACGCAGATGGAACGAATGGTCAAGCGCGCACGCAGGGTGTAGTTGAAACCTACTTTGCTGCCTCTTCGGGCACACATGCCCTCAATTTCGCTGGCTTGAACTTTGCTATCGCGCGCCCCTTCAGTGAGCGCGTGGATTTAATCTTCGCCGGGCAGACGGGCACAGGGAGAACCGCGCCGCAACGATTGGAAACCGTTGCCAGCATTCGCGTCACAGACAAACATCGTCTGAACCTGACACTCGCCGGAGGCGTCCTCAACAATTACACGCCGTCGAAATCGGAAGTGTCGGACGGCAAATCTCTCGGACAGCTTTCTTTGCGTGCCATTGACGAATGGGTCGTGCGCGACGGTGTGGTGATCGTGCTCGGTCTGGATTACTCGCGTTTCCTGGGTGCGAGCAATGCGCGCTCAATCAGCCCGCGCTTCGGTGTGCAGTTTGACGTTAACCCGCGCACGCGCCTTCACGCTGCGTATACGCCCGCGACCGACTGGGCGAGCGCCGCGCAGAGTGTGGCCGAGTTTGAAGATACCCAAATCATCTTTCGAGAACCAGTCTCGACACCTGTCGCCTATGTTGATGGGCGTGCCGTGATGGAGCGCAGCCGCCGCCTGGAATTCGGCGTCGAGCGCGTGCTCGATAATGAATCGAGTGTGGAAGCGACAGCCTTTTTTGATACGGCCTCGAACAGGGGCGTAGGTTTCTTTAGCATGCCGCTCTCGGCCTTTTCAGGCGAGGGCGGCGCACCGCTTTTGAATGTCGCCAATCAACAGGGCGCGGCGCATGGCTTGCGCGTCGTTTACACGCGGCGCATCAGCCGCATCCTGAACGCATCCGCCGGATACTCCATGGGGCGCGGGCAGCAGCTTTCGACCAAAGGATTGACCAATCCAGCGGAAGCTTTCGACAACGGTTTCTTCCAAACGGCAGCCTTCGAGATGAGCGCCAATCTGGATACGGGAACGCGTGTTCGCACGGTGTTCCGTTTCAGCCCGCGCGCGACCGTCTTTGCGATTGACCCGTTTGCCGGACGCCTTGCGGTTTACGATCCTTCGTTGAGCATCCTCGTCACCCAGGAGTTGCCCACTTTCGGTTTGCCTGTTCGCGCGCAGGCCGTGATTGATGCGCGCAACCTGCTTGACACGCAAACCAGCGCGGAGGACGGCGAGACGTTCATCTCCGTTGACGCCGCGCGCCGATCTTTGCGCGGCGGTATCTCAGTCAGATTCTGAAAAACAGTAGGCAGTTAGCAGTGGGCAGTTGGCAGTAAAAGCAAAACGCTTTTGTTCTTGCTGCCAACTGCCCACTGCTAACTGCCTACTGCTCTCTGTTTTCCAAATTCTCGGACAAGTCCAAAAACTTGGATATAGTCCGCCCTCAAAGCTCTCGGTCAAGCCCGGATTGAGAATTTACTTGAAATAGGGAAACGGTGTGGGCAGAAGGCTATGCTTTGCGGGTCTTGAAGCGAACTGTCAGAAAGACTTGGGTCAACGCAGATTTGGAGATGCTTGGAACATTGATTGCTTGAATTAAACCGATGTTGAAGTGTGCCTGTCGTTTAGCCGGGACACGCGAGGCAAGAGAAAGCGATTGATGAGTGAGATGAAATGAAAGGCTCTGTACTGACAACGCGAGCGTGGGTGCTCCTGATTGCGGCGGCATTACTGGCCGTTGCCGGGGCGCTCAATTTCGGGCAGCGTTGGAAGCACAAAGCTCCGCCGACGGACGGGATCAAGTGGGTTCAGGTCTCAAACGGAATCGTCGCGCAGGCTGTTGACCCGAAATCCAACGCCGGGCGTGCGGGCGTTCTCAGCGTTCAACCCGGCGACATTCTCAGAAGCATCAGTGAGGACGAGGTCAAGTTTGACGAGGTCAGGTACGTTCAGGACATCCCCGTCTATCTTGAGGAAGCGGGCGTCGGCGGACATCTGGTTTACCTGATTGAGCGGCCTTCCAACCCGGAAGAAACGCGCTGCTGTTGGAAAGCGGACATCTACCCGGAAGAAGTCACTTCCTGGAAGACGCACGATCTTTACATCAACTTCATCGGTCTGATTTACCTCTTTGTCGGTCTCTTTGTGCTGTTCAAGCAAGGTGGCCGCGCGCCGTTCGTCCCGCACTTCGCCGCGCTGTGCCTGACGGCTTTCGTCTTTCATTTCTTCAAATCAACCGGGCAGTACGAAGACCTCGATCTGGCGATTGCTTTTCTTGACGACGCGGCCTATATCCTCTTTGCGCCGCTCCTGATTCATTTCTGCGCGCGCTACCCTGTGCATCAACAGAGTTCGCAGAGACGCCGCTGGCCTATTTCCCTCATCTACATTCCGGCTGCCGTGCTCATTATCGTGGCGGCACTTGTTTATAACGTCACACAGTTGACGCCGCCCTCGCGCCTGCCCATCTCGGCGCAGTTCGTTGACGGCTACTACGTAGCCATCTTCGTGCATTTCATGTTGGGTATTTTGACTGGCGCTGCTCTGCTCGTACGCAGCTTCGTCAAGAGCGACGCGGCTGTGGTGCGCCAACAGTTGAAATGGGTCGTCTGGGGTTCGGCTCTAGCCATTACGCCTTTCACACTGCTCTACGCGATTCCATACGTCTTCGGCGTCAGGACTGAAAACTGGCTGACTGACGTGGCCGTCATCCCGCTGGTTCTGATTCCACTGACGTTCGGCAACTCCGTTGTGCGCTATCGCCTGATGGATGTGGACATCGTCGTGCGCCGCGCAGCCGTCTATGCGCTGACGACCATTGCCATCGCTCTAATGATCGGAGCAGTGGTTTACGTCGCAGGACTCTACACGCTGGTCGGCGAAGTCAGCATTAACGAACTCACCTTGCGCGTCGCCGGGGCGGTCGCCGCCATGACCGCTATTGTGATGATCGCCGCGCCGATTAAGAAACTCTTGCAGGAGCGTACCGACCGTCTCTTCTACGGCGAACGCTACGACATGCGCAACGGTCTGCTCGACTTCGGGCGCACGCTCTCGGCCACCACCGCGCTTGACCCTCTCTTGAACGCGCTCGCCAGCCGCTTACAGCAGGTCTTAAACGTCAACCGGATTGTTATCTTTATCGAAGATGCGGACTCGCCCGCCGGGTATCGCGTGGCGCGCGCAATGGGTTTGTCGTCCGCCATGATCGTGCCGCCGGATTTTCGCGAGATGATTCGCACGCGCTCAGCCGACACGGGCGTGGTGCGCGCAGACGACCTCGATCTTGTGCCTGAGACAACCGGCTTTGTGCGCCGTGCGCTTCATTACTACGTTCCGTGCATCGTGCGTGCCCGGATGGTCGCCGTCATTGGGCTGGGGCGTTCCGCAGACGGCGCGCTGCTTTCCTCAGAAGACGTGGAGATTCTCCGCACGGTCTCCGGCTACGTTGCGGTCGCCATCGAAAACAGTCTGCTTTATCAAGAGCAACAGGAGCGCGCCGCAGAGCTTGAGCTATTGAAAGAGTTCAACGAATCTATCGTCGAATCAATCAATGTCGGGCTGCTCGCGGTTGATTTGGACGGGCGCGTCACACGCTGCAACTCTGCGCTTGAGAAGATACTCGGCGTGCGCCGCGACGCGGCAATTGGTCTTCGTGTCGAAGAACTCTTCGCGGAAGATTTCGCAGAGACCTTGAGCCAAGTCCTCGGCAGCAGCCGCTGGAATCTGACGGAACTGCGACACATCTACAAGCTGCACACAGCGACACAAATGGGGCGCTCCCTTGTGCTCAACATCGCGCTCGCACCGCTCCAGGCCGATTCACAGGGTCGCACAGGCGCTCTCGTCGTGCTTGAAGATGTGACCTCGCGCATGCGGCTCGAAGAACAATTACAGCAGCGCGAGAAGCTCTCCTCCATTGGTCTCCTGGCCGCAGGTGTGGCGCACGAGGTCAACACGCCGCTGACGGGCGTCTCGAGTTACACGCAGATGCTGATGGGCATGCTCCCGGAAACAGACCCGAAGCATGCGCTGTTGCAAAAGGTGCGTCGCCAGGCCGACCGCGCCTCCGACATCGTCAACAACCTCCTGAATTTTTCGCGCACGGGCGGCGCAACAGAGTTCACAGAGCTGTCAATCAATCAGGTCATGGACGACACGCTCCAACTCCTTGAGCCGCAACTGCGTCGCAGCCAGATCGAAATTGTGCGCGAGTATGACCGGCATCTCCCGTTCGCTTATGGTAACGCCGTCAAGCTGCAACAGGTCTTCACGAACCTGATCCTGAACGCGCGCGATGCGATTCCCGATGGCGGGCGCATCACCCTGTTTACGGCTTCGACCCATGAAGAAACGATAGTGATTGAGATTGCCGATACAGGCATGGGCATCGCGCCCGAAAATGTTGCCAAGATTTACGACCCGTTCTATACCACCAAAGGCGTGGGGCGCGGCACTGGCCTCGGCCTCGCCGTCACCTACGGCATCGTGCAGGAGCATTCCGGCCACATCGCGGTCGAAAGCACTCCGGGCAAGGGAACGACTTTTCGCATCACTCTGCCGACAGTTAGCACTCGCACGCACCTGCAAGCAGCGGCGAGCGACTAAGACTCAAGCAGTCTCATCAAGGACTGCGTATTTAGCCCCGGAGGGGCGAGATAGCAGTAGCCCATGACGTGAGTCATGGGGATGAGGCGGACGATTTAATTTCAAAGCCCCGGAGGGGCGGCATAATATGTCGCCCCTCCGGGGCTTAAAACTTTATCTTCGCGCCTTAACCCAGAGCTGACGCTCTGGGCTACTGATATTCCGCCCCTCCGGGGCTAAAGGCCAGAGGTTTTGCCCTCAACCAACCTCTGGCCTCTATTTGCCGTCTTAACGACTTCTGAGTTAGCTTATTCACTATGGCGAAAAAGGGTTCGGTGCTCGTCGTTGACGACGAAGAAATAATGCGCGACGTGCTGGAGACGCTGCTCTCGGCGGAAGGCTATCGCGTTGATCTGGCCAAGACCGGCGAAGAGGGCTTGGAAGCCTACGGGCGTCGCGCCTTCGACGTGGTGTTGCTCGATGTCTCGATGCCGGGCATGGGAGGACTTCGCGCGCTCGAAGAGTTTTTGAAATTGGACACGGACGCGGCGGTCGTGATGATTACGGCCTACGCGACGTTTGACACGGCCATCGCCGCCTGGGAGAAAGGCGCGTTCGGCTGCATCCGCAAGCCTTTTCAGAACGAGCAAATCACGGCGACGGTCGCGGCGGGAATCAAGCGCCGCCGCAAAGAGGAAGAACGACAGACCCTTCGGCGCGCGATGAGTCGCGCGGTTGACAGGGGCGAGATGGTCGGAAATTCCGACGTGATGCAGGAAGTCTTTCGACTGGTAGATCAGGTTGCGCCCGCGCGCTCGACCGTCCTCATCACAGGCGAAAGCGGCACGGGCAAGGAATTGATTGCCAAAGCCATTCACGAAGCCAGCCCGCGCGCCGCCCGTCCTTTCGTCACCGTCAACAGCTCCAACATCCCTTCGGAGCTTCTTGAATCCGAACTCTTCGGCCACACGCGCGGCGCTTTCACGGGCGCAGTCGCAGCCAAGAAAGGTCTCTTTGAAGTCGCCGACGGCAGCTCGATTTTTCTGGACGAGATCGGCGACATCCCGCCGGAAACTCAAGCGCGACTCCTGCGCGTCATACAGGAACGCGAATTTACACCTCTGGGCGACACGACACCGCGCCGCGTTGACGTGCGAATCATCGCGGCGACCAACATTGATTTGAAAGAGGCCGTCAAGCAGGGCGCATTCCGCGAAGACCTCTACTATCGTCTCTCGGTCGTGCCGATTGAGTTGCCGCCCTTGCGCGATAGGCGCGTGGACATACTGCCTTTGGCGCAACATTTCATCCAGAAATACAACGAAGAGAACGGTCGGCAGGTGTCGGAGCAGATCAAGCCCGATGTGCTCGCGCTACTGGAAGCCTACTCGTGGCCTGGCAACGTTCGCGAGCTTGAGAACGCCATCGAGCGCGCGGTCGTGATTGCTCCGGGGCAGGAGGTGACGCGCGAATGTTTGCGCACTGAAATTTCAGACCCGCAAACGGCAAGGGCAGTCATGCGCGAAGGCGCAAGCGGCGTCTCCACGCTGGACATCGGGCGCGGCATCAACTTCTACGACGAAGTACGCCACTTTGAGATTGACCTGATTCGTCGCGCTCTGGAACAAACTGGCGGACACCAATCACGCGCCGCACGCCTCCTGGGGATGAACGCGACAACGCTCAATTCCAAGATTAAGACTTACAACATTGACCCGCGACAATGACGAAAAGCAGGAGACAGAAGTCAGGAGACAGGAGACAGGAGAAAAGAAAATCAGGTCATGATTCAGAAAAGAGGCTGCGAGCATTTGAGTGATGGATATAAAGCTTTATCACGGCCTTGTGCATCTCTTCGCTCTTTGAGAAACAAATAGTCTTGCGCTGTAACCTTTTCAGGTGCGTG
>JAVHVE010000040.1:0-36889 GCA_032160705.1 Acidobacteriota bacterium
TTTTTCCTTTTACCTTTTTACTTTTGACTTCCATTATGGCGACACCCAACACAGAAGCTCCTGAAGTTCTCGGCACAGAAGAGGTTTATCACGGGAGCGTGATAGACATTGCGGTTTACACGGTGCGCGAGGCGGAAGTGACGTACAAGCGCGAGGTCGTGCATCATCCGGGCGGCGCGGGCGTGGTCGCCGTTTTCGATGACGGCACGATTCCGCTGGTTCGTCAGTACCGGCATCCGACGTTGCGTTACGTGTTGGAGCTTCCCGCCGGGAGACTTTCGCCGCCCGAAAGGCCGGAGGAATGTGCGGCGCGCGAGCTTGAAGAAGAAATCGGGGTGAGAGCCGGGCGGATGGAGAAGCTGGCGGAGTTTTTCACGACACCGGGGTTTTGTGAAGAGAAGCTGTGGGTTTATCTGGCGACCGATTTGACGGAGACCGTGCAGAACTTGGAAGGCGATGAGATGCTTGAAATTGTCCGCGTCACATTCGCGCGCGCTTTCGAGATGATCGCGGATGGCGAGATTGAAGATGCGAAGACGATCATCGGATTGATGCTGGCCGCCCCGCGACTGGGATTAGCAGTGCCAGGTGTGGATTATCCGGCGATTTGAAAAAGCTGCGGCGCGTTAGGCTAGCTAACCTGAAAGGAATAACAGATGGCGGCATGCACTCATCTTTCGCAAATTCATGAGGTCACGCCAAGCGCCGATGGCTGCGAGGATTGCCTGAAGATTGGCGACACGTGGATGCACCTGCGTCTCTGCAAGTCCTGCGGGCATGTCGGCTGCTGTGACAGCTCGAAGAACAAACATGCCACGAAGCACTTTCACGGAAGCGGTCATCCCATCATCAAATCATTTGAGCCGGGCGAAGAGTGGGGCTATTGCTACGTTGACGATGCATTCTTTGAATCACTCTAATTTGCAGGGAACAGGCGTCTCAACTGAGGCGGACAAGAATGAAGAGAGAGCGAGTCCGGCTGAAGATGCCCCGCGCACCGCGCCTCCGCGTCGCCCGACGCTTCTCAACTACATTCATTCCCTCATCGCCATTCCGCTCATCTATTTTTACACGATTGTGATGGGCAGTATTTCCCTTCTGCTCTCGCTCTATGACCCGAAGGGCAAGCGTCAGCACTGGTGCGCGCGCCTCTGGTGTCGGATGATTGCGCGAACAGCAGGCGCGCGGGTGCGCGTTCACGGCGCAGAGCACATCCGGCCCGGCACGTCATACGTTTTTCTCTCGACGCATCAAAGCTACATGGATATTCCGGCGATGCTCGGCTATTTGCCCGCGCAGCTTCGCATCGCTGCGAAAAAAGTGCTCTTTCGCATTCCCTTCATGGGCTGGCATCTGACGCGCGCAGGCCACATCCCCATTGATCGCAGCTCAACGCAGAACGCTGTCACCAGCATGCAAAGAGCTGCGGGCTATCTCAAAAAAGGCATCTGCGCTTTCGTCTTTCCAGAAGGCACGCGCTCGCGCGACGGCTATCTGCACAAATTCAAGAAAGGCGGGTTCAAGCTCGCCATTCAAGCCGGTGTGCCCATCATTCCCATCACCATCACGGGGTCACGCCAGGCGCTACCGCCTGACGAGATCATTTTCCGACCGGGAACGATTGACATGTACGTTGACGCCCCCATTCCCACTACCGGCCTGACCGACGCCGACCTTGAGCCGTTGATGGACGCTGTTTACGACATCATGGCAAAGCATTTCAAGGCAAAAGGAAAAAGGTAAAAGGAAAAAGTAACGCGGAGAACCATTTTTTATTTAAATGTGGTTCGCTGCTTTCCTTTTGCCTTTTTACTTTTACCTTTTGCCTTTTCATCGTCTCTCTCATACACTCGTTTGCATTGTGAGCACATCCGATGAATCAGGGTCTCTGGTCGAATTACCGGCGCACACTCGTGTGGCTTTGGGGCAGGAACACGCAGCTTCGCTCGCTCCGTCCGCCGAAATTAATCCGAACAATCCGCCGTGGGGAATGGTGGCCGGTCTCCTGACCTGGCTGGGAAGTGTTTTGTTGCTGTTTGGAATATCGCTCCTTTTCATCATCCCCTACATAGCTCTGCGATTCCCCGGCGGGACTAAACAGGAGCTTGAGCAATTCCTGACGACGGACAAAACCGCCGTCCTGCTGCAAATACTCGCAGCATTTCCCGCGCATCTCTTGACGCTTGGCATTGTCTGGGCGGTCGTGACACGTTTCGGCAAGCGTCCCTTCTGGCGCTCCCTCGGTTTCACCTGGAGTAAAAGAGTCGGATTCTGGACAAGCGCGGGACTCGCCGTCGGGCTGCTGGCAATGGGGTTATTGCTGACCAAGCTGATCGGCGGCGAACCGACCCAGATAGATCAAATAGTCAGTAACTCGACGGCATCAAGATACACGCTGGCGCTGCTGGCGGCCACGACCGCCCCCTTTGTCGAGGAGTTGGTTTACAGGGGCGTCCTCTATTCGGCTTTGCAGAAAGCTGCCGGAATGCTCTGGGCGATTGTGGGCGTCTCTTTCCTTTTCACCCTGGTTCACGTTCTCCAATACTACAACAACATCGGCGTCATCATAGTGATCTCCATGCTGAGCATCAGCCTGACGCTGGTGCGCGCTTTCACAGGCCGTCTCCTGCCGTGCTTTATCATGCATCTCATCTTCAACGGAATTCAGTCCGTCCTAATTATCGTTGAGCCTTATTTGCCGCGCTCTGTTCCTGACGTGGAACAGAAAGCTCCCGCTCTGGTGATGCTCGCGCGCTCCGTTCGACATCTCATCTAAAAACATGGCATACGAAGTTGTCGTCGTTGGCGGAGGCATCGGCGGGCTGACCGCAGCAGCGCTCCTGGCTGCGCGCGGCGTCAATGTCTGCCTGCTGGAGAAAGAATCGCGCGCGGGCGGATGCCTGACGAGCTTCCAAAAATTTGGTTACGAATTTGAGCCCTCCGCCGGGCTGTATAGTTCATGGCAGCCCGGCGGGATTCACGAGCGCGTCTTCGCAGAGCTTCCGCTGCGCGCGCCGGAAGTTAGTTCCATCTCATCTCCCTACGTCGTGCGCCTGCCGGACAAAGCGGAAATCGCGCTGGTGAAGGACGCTGAAAGATTTGAAGCGGCGTTGCGCGCGAGCTTTCCTGAATGCGCTGATGGGGCTGTCAGTTTTTATCGTGAGCTTGTGCCAATCGGAGAAGCCCTGATGCGCGTTGCGGCGCGCGTGCCAGACCTTGCCACCGCCAATAGGATGCGACGAATGCGTGCCGCAGCATCTGAAGCGAGGCTTGCCCCGCGCATTCTCTCCGCGATGACGCACACTGCGGCGCAGCATCTCACCGAAACCTCCGCGCGCTTCCGCCGCTTCATAGATGCTCAGCTTCAAATCTTCGCGCAGTGCGACAGCCAGTCATGCGCGTATCTCTATGCGGCAATCGCGCTGACTATCCCACGCCAAGGCATGTACAGTATTCGCGGCGGAGCGGCTGCTCTCGTTGATGCGCTGCTTGAGGCGATTAAGAAAAGCGGCGGCACTGTGCGACTGAACACGACGGCGCTGCGCCTGGCGTATGACGGGAGAGGGCGTGCGATAGGAGTTGATCTTCTGAGTGGCGAAACCCTAGAGGCCACGCGCGCCATTGTCAGCAATCTCACCGTCTGGGATACCTACGGCAAGCTTGTCGGGATGACGCGCACGCCTGACCGTGTTCGCAAGCAACTCAAAAACCTGCATGGATGGGGAGCGTATCTGCTCTTTCTCGGAATGAATGAAGAGACAGGCGCGCGCCTTCCCGCTGACCACATTCTCGCGCTGACCGATTGGCAGGAGGGACAAAACTTTGATCCCGAACAGGCCGAGTTCATGTTTGCCGCTGCGCCCAAAGGGTTAGCCCGCGCTCCACAGGGCAAGCGCGCCGTGACCGTTTCGACTTTCACGGAAGCCTCGCAGTGGTTTGCTTTTCATGAAGACGAGACGGAGCTTGAACAGCAGGATCAGGCGACGCTCGAACGACTGTGGGAACGCCTTCATGTCGCGATGCCGGAGTTAGGAGACAGCGTGGAAGTGATTGAGACGTGGACGCCGCGCACCTTCTACGAAACGACGCGCCGCAAGCTCGGCATGGTCGGCGGCGTCGGCCAATCGCTGGACGTTTTCGGCCCCAACTCTCTCACGCACAGAACTGCGCTTCCTAATCTTTTCATGGTCGGCGATACAATTTTTCCAGGTCAGGGCGTCGCCGCTGTCACACAATCCGCCCTTATCGTAGCCAACGAAATCGCCCCGCCAATCAAAGGTTGATCGGGAACGGGGCGCTTTCGTGTCTGCTTTGCCTTGTGCTCTTAAACTACAAGCCGGGTCTTCCTTTAATCAGTTCGGAGCATTGGGCGGAGCTTCATTCATTGGTGTCATCTTTCCGCGTGAACCGCCGACGCGCGGCGAAGATGGCGTTGTCCATGTCGGCGGCGGCACAGTCGTCGCAGGACTCGGATTGCCGCCGGTATTCCCAGTTGTTCCGTTGCCCGATGATGGATAGCCGTTGCGCGGAATCCAGTTGGGGCCAGCCCCGGCAAAGCCAAATGCAGTGGGATAATCGTACCCGTAGGGTGAAGACCAGTATCTCCAACCGAGCGGCATGAAGCAGTAAATTCCGAGACGAGAGTTATACACCCAGAGACCCGAACCGTAGCGGGCCGACCACCCTCTTCCAAACGAATCCCTCTCATTAAAACTGTTCATGGCCGCAACGAGCGCGCGGCTTTGAAGTTTACGATTCGCGTGCGCCAACGTCTCTGCGCGTTCCTTGCTCCAGAGATCGAGTGTGTCCTGATTCTTCTTTTCCAGCTTTGCGACTTCCAACAGCTTCTGCCCGATGAGAACCTTTTGGCCGCCCTTGATTTCATTCGACAGGCCCCTGCCATAGAGCGCACGACCTTTGCGAACGGAGATTTCGGTGGTCTCGTTCGGCAGCACGTTGAAACGATAAATCCCCCGCTTGATAATCACAGCTTCAGTCTGAGGCGTCTGGACACCGATCTCCAGCCTCATGCCGTCTGCGCCGGTAACTTCCAGAATCGCGCTTCCTTTAACCAGTTTGACGCGCAAGCTATCGAGCGAGGCATCCGCAAGCTCAAACTCCGAACGCTCGTCCACACGCATGTACGAACCCGGATTGAGCAGCACCTCGACTCGGCCACCCGGCGCGGTAGTCACGCTATCTCCCGTCTTCAGGTCATCCGTCGCGGTCAACGCTTCCTGGCGAAGAGCGCCTCTGCGCTGGACTGTGACGTTGCCGGAAACGTAATTGATTCCCCCTGCCGTCGCAGAGATGACGTACTTCTCCCTGTTCTGAGCCTCAGCCGTCATCGCCAAACCGCTACCAATCAATAACGCCAGACCGATGATTATTAAGCTAGACCTTGACGCGCTCTTCATTTGAAAACTCCTTTTAGAGAGAGACTGCCTTCGGGCAGCCGGACGGGATCAACTCAAGTGTTACAGCCATTCTAGCACATTAAGACCGGAAGCGAGATAGTCCTGGAATTTTGAAAGAAGCGGGAACAAAAAAGTTCTTGACTCGTAGAATTGTATGGTGTATGGTGACACCATACAATCCCACGAGGATGGATGTTATGCACATCGTAGTTGACGAAAACGACCGCCGCCCGATCTACCAGCAGGTGGTTGACGAGATTAAGGCTCTGATTGCGCGGGGCGAGTTGCGTGAGGGGACGGCCTTGCCGCCGGTCAGGCAGGTGGCGGCTGATCTGGGAGTCAATCTGAACACGATTGCGACCGCCTACCGCGAGTTGCAGCGCGAGGGCTTAATCATCGTCCGGCACGGGGCGGGCGCGGTCGTCTCATCCAGCACCGCGCAGGAGAAGACGGACGACGAGCTACGCAAGCCTTTGCGCGCGGCGTTGACGCAACTGGTGCTGGCCGGGCTGCCCCGCGCGGAGATTATGTCGGTCGTAACGGATGAATTGCGCGGGCTGCTGAAAGGAAATAGATAGGAGGCCCTCAAGATGTCAAAGACATTAATTCTTTTACTGGGGTTTGATCTACTCATGCTGGCGGTTTTTATGTTCGTGCCGGTGATGCGCGGCGAGGATGCGTTTTTCGGTGTTCGCGTCAGTCCGGAAGTCTATAGGAATGAAGGTCGCCGCCTTCTGCACCGCTACTGGCTCTGGCTGTTCCTGATCTTCATCCAGATAGAGGTCATCGGATTGCTCGTCTCGTTCTACAAAGGGCGGACTGAGTTTGCACAGATTGCGCCCCGCTTTCTGTTTCTGCCCTGCGTCATGCTCTTCTACGTCATCTTCTATCGCCAGGCGAAGCGGCTTGAGCTGGTCGAAGAACATCAGCGATTCGCTTCATCCTTGAAGACGCGGCGTCTGGCCGACTACACGAATCTCGCGCTGGAGATTGCAATCGTCATTCTCACCATCGCCCCCATTCTGGTGCTCGTCTATTACTATCCGCAATTGCCTGAGCGCATCCCGACGCACTGGAACTGGAAGGGGGAGCCTGACGAGTGGGCGCGCAAGAGTTACTACGCCGTCTTCTCGCTCGCGGCGATGCTGGTTTACATGCAGGGCTTGATCTTGATAATCAAGCACGGATTGCTCGGCGTGAAGATGACGCTGCCCGCTGAGCATGCGGAGGATTACCTGCGACTGAAGGAAGCGGCGCTTGCCCTGACCGTCCGCTTCATGGACTGGATGCGCCTGCTGTTGTGCATCATGCTGGGCAGTCTGGCAACCAACATCGCTTTTAGTGCTGTTGAGCATCTACGTTTTCTGTCGCGCGTCGTCACGGTTGCGGCGTGGGCTGCTGGTCTGTTGATGTTTGCGGCAATCGCCTTCGCCATCTATCGCTTCTACAGGATTGATCGCCGCCTGAAATCGGAGGTCGGGCGCGTCTACGTGCAAAGGCAAAGGGACGCGGCGCACTGGTATCTCGGCGGGTTGATTTATTTCAACCGGGAAGACCCTGCGCTCTGGGTCGAGAAGCTGGTCGGGTGGGGCTATACCTGCAACCTGGGCAACAAGTGGGTCTATGCTTACATAACGCTCATGATCGGCATCCCGCTCCTGCTGGTTCTACCGCTTGAGAGTTAACAAGATGAACAGCAGGAGACAGAAGTCAGGAGACAGGAGAAAGAAAATCTGGCACGTGGTTCTCCGCCTCTTCATTCTGACTTCTGACTCCTGTCTTCTGTATTCTGTTTTTGAAAGGTGACGACGATGAAAAGATACTTACTGATGATTCTTATGCTCTGCCTTGCTGCCCTGGCTGTGGCGCAGAATGACGAGGGCGTTGTTGATTCCGGCAAGCTGCTGTCTTTTTCCGACGGCAAGCAGATTGGCATTGAGACATTCACCATCAGAAAAACTGGCGTCAGTGAAAGCACCGGCTCGCTGACAGTTAACGGACAGACCCTTAACTTAAAATCGAGGACGGAATACAGGGACACTCATCCAGTCAGTTTCGAGCTGGAGGATAGTCCCGGCCCGAAGGTCAAGGTCTCCATCAACGGCACTGATGTGAAAATGGTCGCCCCACAGGAAGCGACCGCGCAGACCGATGCGGAAGCGTTGATCCTGGAGAACGGCATCGGACACCAGTACTACTTTCTAGTCCGGCGCTATGACAAACTAAAAGGGGGCGTGCAGCAGTTCAAGATGTTCGTCCCTTCGGTGATGCAAACCGTCCCGCTGTCGCTTGAGCTGAAGAGAGCAATCAAGTCCCTCTCGGAAAAGCCTGCCGGGCTCGAACACTACGCGGCAGTCATCGCTAACTCAATCAATGCCGACATCATCACGGACTCAAGCGGGAAGCTCATTCTGCTCAGCTACCCGTCGCAGAAAATCGAGGTTGTGCGTGAAGAGTATGGGGCTTCCGTCGAAGCGTTGCGCGCTGCACTGGCTGCCACCCCGAAGAGCGCTGGCATTGATTACAGCGCACCTGCCACTGCTCCGTTTACCGCGGAAGAAGTGACGGTGAATGCCAAAGGCTTCACGCTCTCCGGCACATTGTTGCTTCCCAAAACGGGCGCGCGTCCCTTCCCAGCCGTTATCACCATCACAGGCTCAGGCCAGCAAACGCGCGATGAGCCGGTCCCGCTTTCCGGTCTGGAAAAGTACGCACCGATGCGGCAAGTTGCCGAAACTCTGGCGAGTCGCGGAATAGCTGTGCTGAGAGTTGATGATCGCGGTGTGGGAAAGTCCGGGGGTTTTGAGGTGCTGATGACTGCCACCACATCAGATTTTGCTGACGACGTGCGCGCCCAGGTGGCTTACCTGCGCTCGCGTGCGGAGATTGACCCGAAGCGGATTGCGCTCGTCGGTCACAGCGAAGGCGGCAACATCGCGCCGATGGTCGCGGCAGAAGATTCGCAGATTGCGGCCATCGTGATTATGGCCGGAAGCGCAATTCGCGGCGACAAAATCAGCCTCGCGCAGTTGAACGAAGCTCTCGAAGGCGAGACGACCATGACGGAGGAACAGAAGAACAAGCAGCGAGCTGAGCAGCAGGAAATAATGCGCGCGGTGGCCACGGGCGGCGACCTCTCGAAGTATCCGGCGCAGGTGCGCCTGCCCTGGATGAAAGAGTTCTGGACATACGACCCGCTGCCGACCGTTCGTCGGGTACGTCAACCGATTCTCGTGCTGCACGGCGCGCTCGACCGTCAGGTGACAGCCGACCAGGCCGAAATGATTGCGCAGGCAGCACGCGCCGCAGGCAATAAGAAGGTGACCGTGCGCGTCTTCCCCAATCTCAATCACCTGTTTCTCCCGGCCAAGACCGGAGCATTTAGCGAATACTCAACGCTTGAGACAAGCATCGTGGGCGACGATGTGTTGAAGACTTTAGGAGACTGGTTAGAAATGAAATTAAAGGTTGGAAAGAGAACGGGCGGGCGTTGAGGTTGTTAAGAAGCTATTTGAAAAGCAGGAGGTTTTTGCTGTCCCGGAGGGACAATTGATAATAGCCCAGCAATTTATTGCTGGGAATTGGTGCGGGTAAAAAGAGTGAGTCCCGTAGGGACGACTGAACGGCAACGAGCATATCTTCAGTCGTCCCTACGGGACTCACTCTTTATTCTTTAACTTTTCCCCAGCACTGAAGTGCTGGGCTATTGTCAAACTGTCCCTCCGGGACAAAAAGCCTAAAGATTCCGGGGGCGACGTAAACTTCGGTTGCTTGCCCCCGGCTATTATGTTCATCCCCTCCGGGGATGTTTTATCGCTGTACCAGTTCGAGCGCAGCATTTACATCCGCTTCCGCTCCGCGAATCACGATGACGCTATCGCCTGCGCGCCGCACAATCGTCGTGCGACCCGTTTCACGCCAGATCGCCTGTGCGACATCATTCACCGTCGAACTCGTTCCGACCTCCTGCGCTCCTGCTTTCCGTCGCAGCGCATTGTAAGCATTGAAAAATTCTTCGGCATCAATTGGCCTATCCCAGACGGTCTTCCAGACGAAGAGCGGAACGCTGCCTGCGCGCTCAAAAAGAAAGGCGCGGTCGCCGCCCCAGCCTGCGGCTGCGCGCGTCGCATCCTTTTCCTTCACACCTGCCATCAACAACCCGCGCACGCCGACCTCGCCAATCGGCGTCGAAGTGACACTTTTCCAATTGTTCGCCACAAAAGCGCCTTCGTCCAGTTGAACTTCGCGTGGCGCTTCGCCTGCTTCGTACTTCTCAGGATGAAGAATCTGCTCGGTCGAGAGGGGCGGGTGAGAAAAGAGCGCATCCACTCCGCGCTCTCCTCTTGAGCGGCGCACAGATTCGACAAAGCGCGCGCCTTCACGATAACGGAAGATGAAAGTTTCGGTGAGCAGCGGCGGGAAGAATGCGCCAACCTCTCGGCGATAATCCCCGAACCGCGCGTCCTCCTGCTTGATAATGTCGTCGAGCGAGCGGCGTCCGTAAACGTCGCCCTGTTCGGCGCGGCGCTGTACGTTCATCGCATCGCCTTCGATGATGGCGAAGAGACTTTCGGTTCGGTCAAAGTTGTAGGGACGCACGACCAGCAGCTTCATCAAGTCGAAATGCTGATCCTGCAAGGCGTGCGTGAACTCGTGCGTTAGCAGGGATTCGTCACTGAACTTGTCTACGATTAGCACCTGCTTGTCGAGCGGCGAGTAGGTCGCGCCTGCCGAGACCGCCATGAAGCTCGCCGCGAGCGACGCCGGGTCAGTTCCTTCCGGCAGCATGCCGCCCGCTGAGGCCAGCAGCCCGAGCGCGCGCAGGTCTTCGCCGCCCAGGACATGCGCCATCTCGCTGGCGCGCGTGCCATATTCCCAGCCGGAAAGCTCGCTCATCCCGACCTCACCTGTAAATTCTAACTCGCGCCACTTTGCCGCCGCCTGCATCGCGCGGGCGCGCATCTCCTTCAATTTCGGCGTGAGCGGACGCGCAGGCAAAGGCGGAAGCGTTCGCGCCACCGGAATGGCCGTCGCCGGGCTCAGACGTGTCTGTCCCGTGCGTTTATTCCCGCATGAAATAACGAGTAAGAAAGTAAGGATGACGAAACTATAGATGATTATCCTGCCCTGTGTACGCATAGCGAGACTTAGACGCATGAACCACCCTTTGCGATGCCGGGCGAAGAACAGAATACAGGAGACAGAAGTCAGGAGTCAGAATAAGAGGCTGAGAGCCGCTTTTGTTTTTATTCTGGATTCTGAATTCTGCTTTTAATCTAACCTCCACCAGCGGCGCGCGAACCACTCAACGGATAACAGGAGAGGGATGAGAAAGGCGAGCGGCCACCATGTTCGTAGCTCCCAGGTGCGGCGCACACTCCCCGTGCTCGACCGCGTGGCGAGAAGACGTTCGACGAGCGCGTTGGTGTCAGTGGCAGCAATCAATTCCCCGCCGCTTTCACGTGAGACGCGGCGGAGCGTATCAAGCGCCGCCCCCTCCCCTTGCGGCGACGCGGCGACGACTGCGAAATACTTTTCCATGCGCCCGCTCTTGCCATTGGCCGCATACTCGGTCTCTAAAACGTATCGCCCGCGAGTGTGTAATGAGAAGCGTGCGCGCCACACGCTTTTGTCCAGAGGGTCGGGCGAGAAAATGATTTCACGCGGCTGCGTGATGGCGGTGGTGGAACTATCACCTGCGTCTTCTGTCAAAGGTTGCAAGCTCGCGCTTATCTTCTCAATCTTTGCAGGCGCGAATGAAGCATCGCTGACGCGTATCTCCGCCGTCACCGTGCTTTCTTCCGAAGGCGATTCGTCGCTCAAAACGATCTCGACAGGATTGTGCGCGCCCGCAGCCGTCCATAGCACGATTCCCTGCCACAGGGCATTAAACGCTCCGCCCATGCTGTCCTCGTCGCCGCTCGCGCTCGTGCGTATGCGCCACGAATCCGCGGGAGCGAAGACGAGTGTGCGCCCCGCACCGTAGCGCATCGCCGCAGCAAGCGTCGCGCCTGTCTCGCTTGTGCCGTCAGCACGGGGCTGTCCCGCAACGGCCAGCAGGGTCGCGCCCGGACGAAGTTGTCCCAAACGCAAGCCCTGTCCGGTGAGGCTCTCGGCCTTCGTCGTCGTTCCCTCGCTCGCGCTCAGGTAGCCGCCGAGCGCTCCGCTTGCACCCGCTTCGGTCGGCGTGAGCCGCCAGCCCCCGCGCGTCTTCTCTGCCTCCAGCGGGCGTCCGCGCGATATTTCCTGATCTTTGGCAGTAAAGCTTTGTGCGCCGATCCCCGCTGGCAAGAGTGAATAGAGTTTCCCGCCGGGCGCAACGATTGAGCCGTTGAAACTGTTGCCGCCGAGCACGACGAGACCGCCGCCGCGCCGCTCAACCCACTCGCGAAGCCGCGCGCTCTCCGACGATGACAGCAACGTATTTTCTGTCGCACCGACGATCACGCAATCATAAGCGTTGAGCTGCGTCGCACTCTGAAGCGCCGCGCGCAGCTTCGCTTCAGATGTGGTCACTGTCCCGCTCTTTTTCTTTGTCGTAACTGTTCCTGCTGACTCTGCGCCCGGCTCTTCATCATTCTGTTCTCTGGCATCTTCAGATATTCCGACTGTGGCCGCGCGGCTGACCTGAGCAGAATAGTCAACCTCAAACAACCCCGATTGCTCCAGCGCACGACGAATAAACTTTGCTTCCCACGTCGGCTCGCTCTCGAAGAAGAACACGCGCAAACGTCGCTCTTCCGTGTAAACGCTGAACTGACGTGTGCGCCGCGTTGCATCTTCCCCACCTGCCGCTTCGACTTTCGCGCTGTAATCAATCCAACCCGCGACCTTTGGTACAAGGGAAACCGTCACGGATTGCCGCTCATCATCGCTTGTCCAGACGACGCGCGCGCCAGCTTGCACCTTCGCATCGTCAGAAATTGTGATGAGCGATTCGCGCCCCTGCATCCCGCGCGCACGAATCGTGCAACGCACCGAGAACGGCACACCGCGCACCGCGTGTCCCAACACCGTCACGCCCTCAAGCACAACGCTCGGCTCAATCCTCGCCGCAGAATTCGCGACGACGAAAACGGGCGCATCGCCTGCCGCCACATTCATTCGTTCAACTGCACGTTGCGCCTCTTCCGCGCCCATCGCGCCGTCCGTCAACAACACTCCCGCCACAAAACCATCGCTCCGCGCAGTTTCCGTATTCGCTTCGACCACCTCAAAACCTTTGCCCTGCAACGCGGCGATCATTTGCTCTCCGCCAAGAGAGAGACTGCGCGCGCCAATCGTTTCACCCTCGCCCCTTACTTCATCGCCGCGCACGGAGCGCAACAGAACACGAGCGCGAGGCATACTTTCATACTCCACGCTGACGCCTGCTAGCGCGCACGACACCAGCACCAGCGTAATCGCGCGTAACGAAAGAAGCGCAGAGCGAACCTTGATTGAGCGCCCGTCGAGGCTGCGCCAGTAACGCACCAACGCATACATAGAGATGAGCAGGGCGGCAACCAACAGCGCGCGGCCTGTTGGAGACGCCGAGAAGCCGAGATGCGGGAGGAAATAGAAGGCAACAGGCAGAAAGCAGAAAGCAAAAAACGGCGAGACGGCTGCCCGATGCCTTTCGCCTTCCGCCTTCTGTTTTCTGCTTTCTATATTCATCACTGGCTTCACCGTCTCGTTACTTCCCTCCGGCCAGGCGACGGAAATATTCTGCGGCGCGCGCGTCGTCTGTCGGCAGAAGCCGGTTAGTATCATTGCTTCCGGCGCGCGTGCTGCTCTCAGCGATAGCGAAGAGATTCGCTGCCGCCTGCGTCAGCAAAGCGAGCGGCTTGGCAAGGCGCGTCGCATACTCATCACTGCTTCCGCCTGCTTCCATGCGCGCCAGTTCCACCTCGACGACGCGCAACTGTCCAGCCGCCTCCGCAATCGTCGCTGCGTGATCTCCGCCGGAAGCTTTAACGAGACCATCTGCCGCTGCCCGCGCACGTTCTCGCGCCCGCGCCATCGCGCCGGAGCGAACGCTGGCAGGCACATTGAGCGTTTCCTGCAAATCGTTGAGCGCCGCGTAAACGTCTGCCAGCGCGCCGCGCACAATTTGAGATGCGGGCGATTGACGTGGACGCGCCAGCTTTTCCAGCCGCGTCTTTATCTCTGCCAGCTCGCCCGCGTAACGACGTTTGAGATCAACCGGTTTACTCTGCGCGACAATCGGCGGCACGTACCGCGTGGCCACCTGCGCGCGTTTGAGACGTATGAGAGCCTCGCGCTCAAATTTGAGAGCCTGCGCCGTGTCGGCGTTCGTCAAGGCGTCTTCCGCGTCCCACATCGCGCGAATCGCGTAGGTCATCTCTTTGACGGACGTGGGCGATGCTGAGGGCGGCTCAGGGATGCCATGAAAGTGTGGCTCGGTCCGTTCATCCTCTGCCGCTCGCACCTGCTCCTCTGTGCTCGGAGCAACGCCGCCCGTCGCTTCCATTTCGCCAGCGCCTTCCGTGTGGATGTAATCATTGAAAGAATTTTTGAACTCGCGCTGTTCGGCGGCGATGTCGCCCGCACGCCTGACCAATTCATCTTTCGCGAGACGCGCACGCACGCCATGCAGTTTTTCCGTGTGGATGATGATGGCGCGCTGGCTCAGCAGAAAGCGGCCAATCTCGTTGGGCCTCAGATCGCTCAGGTTAAGTTTCACTAGCTCCGGCCCGGCAATCGCAATCGCGAGGCTCGCCGAGCGCCCAGTGTTGTTTGCGCTCGCGCTCCGGCGGTCGCGCGCTTCGAGCCAGAAAACGAGCGTGTCACCGGGCTGCATGTCCAGCCGTTGCAAATCGAGTGCGCCTGCGCCCTGCCATTCGCGCCCGCTCGCGCGCGAGACGTTACCAATGCTTATCTCACCATTCGTAAACTTCGCCGCGTCGCCCTCGCCCCGGCTCTTGATATATTTCAGTGCGACATTTGCCAACCCCAGATCGTCGCGCGCCGTCCAGCGAAGAGTGACCGGCGCACCCGGCACGGAGCGCAGGAGCTGATCGCTCACGGGCTCGATGATGCGCGCTTCCGGTGGAGCGTCGTTGTACACTTCCACGGCGCGCACAACCGGCGCAGGAAGAGCGTGACTTTCATCCGCGTGGACGCGCGTTTCAAATGCCCCGCTCGCGCTGGCTGTGAAGCTTCCGCTAAAACTCCCCGCGCCGAGCGAGCGCATCGCAAAGGTCTCCCCGTTGAACATGATGCTCGCGCCTTCGACTGCGCCGCTGGCGTGGATCACAATCTCGATTTGCGACCCGGCCAGCGCGCGGACAGGGGCATCGCCCGCAATCTCCTCCACGCTCAAGCCCGAATAAGCCGGAGGCACAACGCGCACGCGCAGTTCGTCAACGAAGATTTCCGCATTCGCCGCGTTAACGTTTGCAGCGACGTTTTTATTAAGCTGCCCGGATGAAACATCATCGCCCGCCAGCCACAGCACGCGCCTCGTCTCGCGCGCAAATGCCTGTGGCGCGAGCAGACGCAGAGCGAAGATGACAAGCAGCATGAACAAGAGCGCGAGCGCACCGCGAATTGCGCCCTCACGCGGTGCGACCACTCTTTCATCCACCTGCTCAAGCTCCGCGCGTGCCTGCCTCTCCAATCGCGCGAGCATGTAAGATTGGCTCTCTGCCGCGCTCGCCTTCTCAAGGCTTTCGGCAAACGTGACGAGCGCGTTCCGTTGGCTTCCCGTAGCTTGTTCGATTTCGCGCGCGACCTCTGTCAGCGTCCGCCTGCGCCCCAACACCCAGCCGTTGCGCGCCAGGACGAATAAAGTAACGAGTAGAACAAGCAGGAGCAGGATAATGCGCGCCACGCGCGGCAGCCCCCATCCATAATCCGCGAACGCGACAGCACACAGCGCGGCGAGCGCGCACGCCAACACAGTCGTCATCCCGGCAGCCGCTCGCCAAAACACGCGCCGGGAATAGAGCCTGCGAAGAGATGAGCGCACGTCCGCCTGCCTGCTTTGGTCGCCGACTTCGATAGTGATAACGGGCGAAGATGCGCTCATAAATTACTCAAAGCTTTTTTTTCAAAACTCAATCTACCGTGTTGCCTCAACCCTTAAAGTGTCTTTACACGTCAACAATTTTGCGTTGACGTATTGCCACGAATAGCTCGGCGATCATCAAGAGAAACGCCGCGCAAAGGAAATATCTCCAGGCTACGCCGCTTCGTTCCATTGCCTCGCGCGAGTTGTCTGCGCTGATTTCTCTCGCGCTCTTCCCTGCATTTGCAGAGAAACGCGCTGTGAGTTCTTCATCGGGCGCGAGTGCGCGTTCGGATTCAAGGGTGGAGGCATTGAACGCCATGCTCTTTTGCTGCCCCGCGAATTCAAGATGATAGATTCCCGGCTCATTGAAATAGCTGAGCGGTTGCCTGACAAGCTCGCGCGCCTTTGTCACGGCCACGCGGCCTTCCGCGTCTGTTATCTTCACGTCCGTCTCAGGCGCAACCCCTAGGCGGACGGCTTCGCCGATTGTTTGCGAGAGCGGGTCGTGCGGCGCTGAGACTACGCGCAGGATGGAAGATGTCAGGGCGGAGAAAGATGGAGACAGCCCCAGCTCGCTCGACGCGCGCTCAGGCGAAGTTGCCAACAGCATGATCCTCCCGCTTCCGGCACGCGCTGAGATGAAGGCTGGCGACGCGTCGCTCCAGCGAATCAACGTGTCTGCTGAAGCGCGCGGTGTGACAGCGTAGCTTTCCGTCACGCGAACTGCGCGGAGCGCCGCCAACGCACTTTCATCCAGCCCGCGCAATTGAGGCGCAGCCGCGTCCATTGCGCCGAACCGCATTGATTGATCGCCCCTTTTCCGTGCGATGCTCTCAAATGGCAGCGCGCCCTGGAGCGCATCCCCGCTCGCAAGCTGGCTCCATGACGCCGTATCCAGATCGCGCGCCAGAAACATCCAGACAGTCCCGCCAGCGCGCGCGTACTCTGCGAGCGTGCGCGCTTCCGTCTCATCCGCCGAGCCATGAAGCGTCACAACCACGAGCGAATAGGCAGCAAGGTCTGCTGCGCGCTCCGGCAAATTTCGTTGTTTGTCGAGGAAGCTTCGCTTAGCTCCCTCTTGATTCGCATTTGCTTCGAGCGCGGCGCTTAAGAAGAGGCTCGCGTCTGTTCCATCTTCGATTAACAGGATGCGATTCTCGCGCGGCGGCGCGAAGGCGAAGTAACGTTCGTCGTCGGCGTCGAAATCGTCCGGCTCAAAGATTCTCAGGCGACCCGTGATTTGACCATTGGTTTCCGTGCGCCATTCGATGCCTTCGCCTGCGCCCATCTTCCCTTCAATCATCCACACGCGCCGCGTCCCGCTTCGCCCATTATTCTCAGAGATGATTTCAGAAGCTGACAACTCAATCCCGCGCTCTGTCTTTCCCGCCGCTTCATCAATGAAAAAAGCATTGCGCTCGATGGCGGAGCCGACAGGGTAAGTAGCGATGCCCAGGGAAGCATTCTCGCGTGAGAGAGCTTCGGCTTGCGCTTCAAGGCCTGCCTCCTGAAAATCCGAGATGATGTCCGCTTGCGCCGCGACCTGGGGCTCACTCTGAAGCTGCCTCCTGATCTCTCGGAAGCCCACACCGTAATCAATCGTGTCGCCGGTTGGCTGGTATCTAGAGATTGCTTCTAACAATTTCTCTCGGTCTCCTGTCAACTCCACCAGAATGATCGCTTCGGACGAGAGAGCGATGACGCTAGCGCGCTCATTGCTCGTGAGCTGATTGACGATGGCGCGCGCCTGTTCTCGCGCGGCTTCGGCGCGCCCGCGTGTCTTCATGCTCAAGGATGCGTCCATCAGGATGAAACGCACGGCTTCGGGCTTTTGCGTTCTGAAGGTGATGAAGGGTCGCGCCAACCCCATGACGAGCAGGATGATTGCGGCAGCACGCAAGAGAAGAAGGAGGGGCTGGCGAATGCGGCGCGGGTAGAGTTGGAAGCTCGGCGTCTCGCGTAGGAATCTGAGCGAGGGAAAATCCAGCCGCCGCCCGCGTCGTCTGACCAGCAGATGAATTGCCAGCGGCAGCGACACCAGCAAGAGTCCCAGAAGTGTGGCGGGAGCGAGAAAAGCCATGAGCCGTAGCGATGGAGAGCAAAAGCGTCTCAGATTGAACGCATACTTAAACGCCTGTGTACCGATAACATTGCAAGACCGCCATGTTATCACGCACGGCGCAGTTTAATCAGTCGCCGGACTCGCGCTCTCTTATTCGCTAACCGAAGCGGTGGACTCAAATGCTTCTTCAGTGCTTCACGCGATATGAAACATACACACAGCCTTTTTTCAAGGTCTTGCACTCAAGCAATTCCAGATCAAGCTGATGTTTCATTTCGTGAAAGAGCGGAATGCCCTGCCCCAGCAAAACCGGATGGATATTAAACCCGATTTCGTCAATTAACTTTGCCTCGAACAGCGATTTGGCGAATTCGCCGCCGCCCATCACGCAAATATCTTTGCCCTTTTCGCTTTTCAGCTTGCGGACGAAGCGGACGGCATCTCCCCGCACGATTTCGACCGCCTCGTCTTTACTTGCTTTCAGCGTGTGCGAGAAAACGTAAGTTTTGACGCCGGGATAAGGATTCTTCTGGCCTTTGCTCAGCTCAAGCCCGGCCTCATAAGTCTTGCGTCCCACCAAAACCGTGTCAATCGTCTTCCAGAAATCCCGCATAATCTCACTCACGTCCTTGCTCCACAGCAGCCAGTCAACTGCCCCGTCCGAGCGCGCGATGTAATTGTCCAGACTGTTGGCAACGCCAAATGTTACTTTTCGCATTTTTTCTCCTTCACATTTTTTCCTGATCTAACTCTTTCGGTCTCGGTCAGAAAACTTCCCCTGCTCTCTCAATAAATTTAAGATACAAGACGATTGTTGACACCTCCTGTCATATATCTGGGATAAAATCGCGGGCGGTTGAAATTCGCTTAAAGAGAGTGAGGGCAAAACGGGATGCGCGCGGACCGCCTGTTTTCCATCGTGTTGCTGTTGCAATCGCACCGGCAATTGACTGCGCGAAACCTGGCACACCGGCTGGAGGTTTCGGAGCGAACCATTCATCGCGACATGGAAGCCTTAAGCGGCGCTGGAATCCCTGTCGTGGCGGAGCGCGGCACGGGCGGCGGCTGGTCACTGCTCGGCGAATACCGCACCAACCTGACGGGATTGAACGAAGCCGAGATTCAATCGCTGTTCGTCACCAAGCCTGCGCGGCTGCTGGCCGATTTGAATCTGGAGAAGGCTTCGGAAGGGGCGCTCCTGAAGTTGCTGGCGGCGTTGCCATCTGTGTACCGGCGCGGGGCAGAGTATGCGCGCCAGCGTATCTACGTGGATGTCACCGGCTGGAATCGCTCGGAGGAGACCGTGCCGCTGCTTCACCTGCTTCAGGACGCAATCTGGCATGAGCGTAAATTGCGAATGACCTATGGCCGGGGCGAGTGCGGTTCGGTTGAGCGTCTCGTTGACCCGTTGGGGCTGGTAGCCAAGGGTAGCGTCTGGTATCTGGTGGCGGCGGTTGAAGGAGAGGTGCGCAGCTACCGCGTCTCGCGCATTGAGACGGCTGAGATGATAGACGCGCCGTGCGTTCGTCCGGCGGATTTTGATTTGGCTGCATTCTGGGAGCAATCGGCGGCAGAGTTTCGCGCCCACCTTCCGCGCTATCAGGCGCTGGTGCGCGTTCGTCAGGAGATTGTGCCGCGGCTTCCTTACGCCGGAAGGTTCGCCCGCATTGAGCGAATGGGTCGCGCAGATGAAGATGGCTGGGTCGAAGCCTCGCTCAGATTCGACGTGGAAGAGATGGCCTGCGAGTACGCGCTCAGCTTCGGCACGCTGTTGGAGGTGCTGGAGCCGATGGCGCTACGCGAGAAAGTATTGGAGGCTGCCAAAAGCGTCGTCGCCTTCTACACAGGGAAAAATCAAAAGGGCATGAGTTCAAGATAAGAAAGTCAGGATTGAGCAATAACGCAGCTTTAGCTCCGTAGGAGCGAGATATTTATAGCATTCAGGCTCTCAAACATTATTTAGCTCCGTTCGGAGCGGAATGTAAATGGCGAAACATTTCGCTCCTAACGGAGCTATAAAAATCCTGTTAGCTTCTTAGCTATAAACATTCCGCTCCTACGGAGCTATCAGGGTATTCCTCCCTATGCTGAACTGTCTTTAACTTAATGGCAGAGCGACGGGCGAGCGTCCGCGCGCGGGAATGTCTCCGGCGATGACGCCCACCGCTGCCGCCTCGGATTCGACGGCAGATTCAAACGTCAGCAGCGTCGTCGCGCGCTCAGGCATGCGCGGCAGAACGTAAGGATTGCCGAAGACAGTTGCGATTGTGGGAATATTAGCCTGATCGAGTGCGCGTAAAACTTCCGCATGAGCCTCGCCGAGCGCAACGCTTCCCTTGTAGGCCGCCACGCGCGCGCAGACCGCCACGAGCACCACGTCGCAATCCAGCACACCCGCCATCACCTGCTCAACGTCCGCCGAATCCGCGCTCGATTCAACGAGCCGCCCTTGCCAGCGTGTCTGCACCTCTTTCGAGAAACGCGACCCGGCTGGCTCGCGCAGCGCGTGCGCCCAGACGGGCACGGCGTCTTTCAGGATAACGGCAGCAACACGCTCGCGCCTTTGTCCCAGCGGAAGAAGTTTGAGCGGATCGCGGATGAGCGTGACGGCGTGCTCGAAAAGCGCGCGTGCGGTTGAAGTATGAGCAGGGTTTGAAACCACGTCCCAGACGCCGTCGAGCGAAACCATGCGCTCGTGTTGCAGGCCGCACCAGGCTTTAGCAGCCAGAACGCGCCGCGCCGATTCGTCTATACGCTCGCGCGTGATGCGCCCTTGCGTCACGGCATCGCACAGGGCTGCATGTGCTCGCCAGGCGTCCGCCGAATAGAGCGCAATATCGCAGCCGGCTTCAATCGCGCGCACCGCAGCCTCGCCCGCCTCGTAGCGGTTGGCGACCGCGCCCATGTTGAGGGCGTCGGAAAAGATGAGGCCGTTGAAGCCGAAACTTTGACGTAGAATTCCATCAACAATCGCGTGCGAGAAGGTCGCTGGCTGCGCTCCGTTTGCGCTCTGATCGAGCGCAGGCACACTGATGTGTGCCGTCATTACCGCGCGGACGCCTCTTTTCACGGCGGCGCGAAAAGGCGGCAGCTCGATTCGCTCTAACCTCTCGCGCGTGGCGTCGAGCGTGGGCAGCAGAATATGTGAATCGAGCGCGGTGTCGCCGTGCCCTGGGAAATGTTTGGCCGTCGCGAGTTGTCCTTCGTCCTGAGCTGCGCGGATGAAGGCTGCGCCCCAGTTGGCCACCATCTCTGGATCGTCACTGAAGGCTCGCGTGTTGATGATCGGGTTCGCGGGGTTGTTGTTCACGTCGAGCACCGGATAGAAGTTGACGTGAACGCCGATGGCGCGTCCCTCGCGCGCCGCAATGCGCCCGGCCTGGGCTGCGGATTCCGTATCGCCTGTGGCGGCCAGAGCCATCGCGCGCGGCAGGCGCGTTCCGCCACGCAGTTGCATCCCGACGCCGCCTTCAAAATCTGAGGCGAACAGGAGCGGCACACGCGCGTGCGCCTGCAAGCGGTTGGTCAATGCGGCTGTCGTCAGCGCATCGCCGTTATAAATAATAAAGCCGCCGACGCCCAGATTCTCTATGGCATGAACAAGCTGGGCATATTGCTCGCTCTCTTCGTGGATGAGCACGCCCGTTGTCTCAGGCATTAAAAGTTGACCGACGCTCTCTTCCAGTGTCATCTCGCCAAGTGTTGCTTCGACCCACTCGGCGCATTCCGCTTCCGTTTGTTGCTGCAAACTGTTCTTTGCCCCTTTGCGATTGGTCTCCGTTGCATCTTAGCCTGTAAATCCTAAATCAGCGAATAGGCGAAAGCAGTTGGCTCTGCCAAGCAGTTTATTAGCGCGTCGTCACCCCCAGGCCAAAACCTGCTGTGCTACAATGCGAATGTTGTCCGACACTGATTAGGCGAGAGGATGTTAAAGTCATGCCCCCTTCATCCGCTCCACGCCGCTCAACCCAAAACAAAATTCTTGCCGCTTTGAATAGCTCAGAATCGCAACGCGCCGCTCCTGAAGCAGAGCGCGTGAAACTTGCTCAAGGCGATGTTGTCTACGACCCGGAGACAGAGATCAGGTACGTCTACTTTCCTGAGACGGCGGTCTTTTCCATGCTTGCCGCGATGGACGACGGCTCGACGATTGAAGTCGGGCCTGTCGGGGACGAGGGGTTAGTGGGGCTGCGTGTCTTCTTAGGGGCTGACACTTCGCGCTATCGGGTGATCGTGCATGTCGGTGGGACTGCTATGCGGATGCGGGCAGATGTCCTCAGAGAAGAGCTTCGCGCCGAAAAGAGCGCCATGCCGCAACTGCTGCTGCGCTACACGCAGATGCTACTGGCCATGACCGGCCAATCATCCGCCTGTAACAAGTTGCATAACCTGGAGCAACAACTCGCGCGCTGGCTGTTGATGATGCACGACTACGTGGGTGACGAGATGCTGCTGACTCACGAGCTTATTTCACTGACGCTGGGGGTGCGTCGCGCCGGTGTCAGCACCGCAGCTAACGATTTCAGGGATGCCGGATTAATTAACTACCGGCGCGGTCGTATTCAAATCCTTGACCGTAATGGACTGGAAGCCATCGCCTGCGAGTGCTACCGCAGCGTCAAGGATGAGTATGACCATTTGTATGCTGATTTGTCCCGGCTTTCAACTTGAACAGCCTTTCGGTAGCGCCCTTTACTAAGCAAAAGATTGCGGAAGATCGCTTCTATTGTGCGGTGGCCTACCGTCCCGCGTTTAGTCAGGACAGAAGGCTTTCGGTATAATCAAAGAACCGGAGGCAAGAGTTAATGAAGACAAAAGCGATTCTCATCATCCTGCTGGCAACGGGCGCAGTTATAGCGGCGGCATGCGGGCAGCAAGCACCGACCCTTAAAAAAACTTATTCGTCTCATTCAGAGTCGGAAATGAAAACGAGCACGCAGCCCGCGCAATCGCAGGCTCGCGTTCCCGCATTTCAGGATGCGAAGAGCGTGAGGGCGCTTCCGCCGACGCTCCAGCCCGAGCAGTTCTTCGGTCCGACCCGCGAGGCTTACAGGGTGGCGCAGGAAATCCCGGAGACGATTGCACAGCTTCCCTGCTATTGCCACTGCGACCAAAGCATTGGTCACAAGAGCCTTCATAGCTGCTTTCAAGACACGCATGCCTCGCAGTGCGCCGTCTGCGTCAACGAGGCTTTAATCGCCTACAATCTACAGAAAAGCGGCCTGACTCCAACACAGATACGCGAGCGCATCATCGCGCAATACTCCAGACAATAAGGAAGAAGTAAAAAGGTAAAAGGCAAAAGTGAGGCGGAAGCCATTATTTAATTTAATGGGCTTCCGCCTTCCTTTTGCCTTTTACCTTTTTACTTTTACCTTCTTTAGAGCATTACGACTTCGCTGTCTACGACGCGCGCCAGGTACTCGCCATCTCGCATCACCCAAGCGATGCGATGCCCTCGATTGGCAAGCTCTGCCCATTCGCTTCGCTTCTTCGGATTCTGCTCGATGAGAATCGCGCCTTCGGCCAGGTTCACGTAGCGCAAGCCCGAGCGTGAGAACTTTTTAACGCCGCGCCCACCGCCGAACAGTTTCTCGAACGCGATGAGGATGCGCCCTGCGCTCAATTCATCGTCCGCTGTCCGCTGGGTCGGCTCTTTGCTTTTCTCAGTCAATTTGCTTTCACCTACTTATCGTTTTCCGTCTTGTCTTGACGCTCAGCGAGCAGGCGTTCGACCATTTCGATTAGTTCGGTTCTGCGAAAAGGTTTTGGGAGATAATCGTCAAAGCCCTTTGCGCGCGCCTGGTCGCGTTCCCCATCGGCGAAAGCCGTGACCGCCACGCAGGGAACGCCACGCGTGCGTTCGTCCGCGCGTAACTCCCTGAGCACTCCCCAGCCGTCAAGCTTCGGCATCGAGAGATCAACGAGAATGAGATCAGGTATCACGGCCAGCGCCATCTCCAGCCCGGCGCGACCGTCCTCCGCCTCGCAGACACGATGCCCCGCCCCTTCCAGCATCAGGCGCAACAGTTCTCGGTTATCCGCGTAATCGTCAACGATCAGAATATTGGCAGGCATCGGGAATTCAGGTGATTTTGATTTGCGATTTTAGATTTTTGATTGGATGCGGGATGAAATCTGAGATTTCAAATTTCAGATTTATAATTTCTTGTCCTCTGCCAATCGAAAATCGCAAAACGAAAATTTACCTCGCGCCCACGCGGGTGTCAAACCCCTTGCGCCTGGGCTGGCGAAAGCATTTCTTGACACCCCTCCGTATGCCCGTCCATAATCCGAGAACAGACGTGCGCGCTCTCTTCGGCGTCTTCTACAACCCTTTGGAAATCAGCTCAAATCACAAGGGTCGCTTTAGGGAGAGCCTGCCCCTCAAGGGTCAGAAAGTGAGCGACGCATCCGAAACGGAGGGCGATAAACGGTGGTTAGCGGAGAATTGGAAAAGAGCTTGCGCGCCGAGTTGGACGAATACCTCAACTCGCGCCTGAGCGGATTGCAGGAAGAGATTACGCGGCTTCAGAGCCAGGTCAACGAAGCCTTCACGCGCATTCTGGAACGTTCACGCGGCGAGGCCGAGATCGATACGTCCGTCACCGCCACTATCTCCGAGCATATCCGCGCCGCACACGAGCGCGGCATCGAAGACGCGGCGGCTGAGTCTTCACGGACGAAGGCTTCGAGCGACATGGCCATCCTCAAAGCCGGGATTGAAGACATCAGTGAGCAGCAATCGCAGTCCGAAATCTTGAGCACACTCGTTAATCGCGCGGCTTCGTTTGCGCCCCGCATCGCCTTCTTCGTCATCAAAAACGAGCAGGCGATGGGCTGGCGCGCTCGCGGTCTGGAAGGCACGGTCGGCGATGATGCCGTCCGCGAGATTGTGCTGCCGCTTTCGGCAGACACGCCCTTGAGCGACGTTGTCCGCTCGCGCACCACCTGGAGCGGCTCGCCGGGCGGAAACGCCGAAGATTATCTGCTGCTCAATCGCCTCGGCTCTGAGCCGCCGCAACGGATGGTCGCCATCCCGCTCATCGCACGGGGTAAGGCGGCGGCAGTGCTCTACGCCGACTCTGCCGCGCTCGATACAGACGCTATCAACCTCGAAGCTCTGGAAACGCTCGTCCGGGTCGCAGGCATGGCCGTTGAGCTGCGCGTCGGCGCGCGTCCCGCACCTGCGCCACAACCGCCAACGGCAGAACCGGCAATTGCCGAAACAACGCCGCAGGCGGAAGCGGAAACCTCCGAGCCGCCGCCCCCTCAACCGCAGGAGCAAACATGGGGTCAGAGAGAGACTGAAACGCCTTCTATGGTCGCGGAAGCGCCAGCAACCGAAGAGGCAGAAAGCGCGAGCCCTGCCGAGTCGGCTTACGCTTCGACGCCTGCCGAAGATGTCGGCGAGGAAACGCTCGTCATGGAGGCTCCGCAAGCGCGGGTCGAAGATTATGCTCAGCCGTCAAGTGCAACTGACAGCGCAGCCGAATCCGAGCAGGCGCAGCCGTCAATCTCCGAATCCGGCCAACAGGCTGCCCCTCCGCTTGGCGGCGCGCGCAGATGGGGCAGAGGTGAAGCCGCCGAATTACCCATCGAGGTCAGCAGCGATGACGAGAAGCGGATGCACAATGATGCACGCCGTTTCGCACGCCTGCTCGTCTCCGAGATCAAGCTGTACAACGAGCAGAAGGTCAGAGACGGTCGTCTCGAAGGAGACCTCTACGGGCGACTGCGCGAAGACATAGACCGCTCGCGCCAGATGTACGACAAGCGCGTCGCGCCGCCTGTGGCCGCGCGTTACGACTATTTCCACCAGGAGCTGGTCAACACGCTCGCCGAAGGCGACCCGTCAAAGCTCGGCGGTGATTATCCGGGCGCGACGGCGTAAAAAAACCGTAACAGGTGACAGGTGACAGGTGACAGGAAAGAGCGTTTTATCTTGTCACCTGTCACCTGTCACCTGTCACTGCTTTTATTGCATCTAAAGGCTGCTCAGCAAATACTCCCATAAATTATTGTCTTAATCGCTGTGAGGAGAAATCAAACGCCTTGACCATTAACTTTCGCCAGCATCGTCTAACCCTGATTATTGTCGGCCTCGTGGTCGTCATCGGAGCATCCATCGCGCCATTTATGAGCGCCAGTTGCAGCACGCGGCAGGGGCGGCAGATTCCCGGCGAAGTGAAGGCTCTTGAACAACTGCGCGCCATGACGCGAGGTGGCGTGCTGCCTGCTGAAGATGCGGTCGCGCGCATCGAGACGGATTTCCCTAACACGAAGGCCGCCGGGCTGGCTCGCATCCTTCGGGCACGAATCAAAATCAAGATGGGCGATTTCGCGGGGGGAATCTCCTTGCTGGATTCAAGCCTTATCCGCGACCGCACCGAGCTTGGCGACTATGCGCTGCTGATGCGCGCGCGCGCTCTTGAGCAACTGGGTCGCCGCACAGAAGCCCGCGCCGATTATGAAAAACTCGCCCGCGATTATCCTTCGTCGCTGCAAGCGGGACACGCCATGCGGCGCGACGCCGAAATGCTGCTCGAAGATAATCAAGCGGCGGCTGTGCCCGTCATCCTCAAAGACCTCGGCGAGAAAAATGATGCTGCGGCTCTCATCCTCATCGCCAAAGCTTATGAGAAAGCGTCCGATCCCATGCGTGCGCTCGCCGCTTATCGCCGCGTTTATTTCTACGCGCCTGCCGAAAGTCAGAGCGTTGAAGCCGAAGCAAACATCTCGAAACTCAATTCGACCATCGCTCCGGCGAATGCCGAAGAAGCGATAGCACGCGCAGACCGTCTCTACGAAGCGAAGCGATTCTCGGATGCGGTCAATGCTTATACCGAAAGCTTCACGCGCTTTCCCAACACGGCCAGACCCGAAGCTCAACTGCGGCGCGGCATCGCTGCCGTCAACAGCAAACGCATGGCGGATGCGACCGCAGCGCTCAACAGCATTCCTTCATCCGCTCAGGAATTGCGCGCCGAAGCTCTCTTCTATCTCACGCAGGCTTACGCGACGGCACGCCAGTGGGACATGGTTCGCAGCACGATTGAAGAGATGCGCCGCGCGTTTCCCAACAGCTCATTTACGCCGCGCGCGATGGTGCGCGCAGGTGAGATTGCGCGTGATGCCAGGAACACGGCGGACTCTTCCTTTTTCTTTCGCTCGGCAGTCAATTCGTTTCCGGGCGCAGGGGAAGTCGCGCAGGCGCAGTTTGAGATTGCCTGGGCTGCGCACGAAGCGAAAAATTATCAGGAGTCATCGCAGCTTCTGACGGAGCACCTCGCGCTCTACGCCGATAAGAACACGGATAATCGCGGGCGCGCAGGCTACTGGGCAGCGCGCGATGCGGAACGCGCCGGAAAATTATCGGAAGCGCGGGCGCTCTACGAGGCGATGCTGGCTCGTTACAACGCCAACTGGTACGGCCATCTTTCCGGGCAGCGACTCACTTCGATGAAAAATGCAGGCAACGCGCCACAGGGTAGCTTTCCGCCCGACTCGACTGTAGGTCGTGCTGTCGCCAATCTGAAGACCGTCACCGTCGCCGAAGAGACCATCGGGCAGGATGAGACGGTGCGCGTCGTTAAAGCAGATCAACTGACGAACATCGGCATTGACGACTTCGCGCTCGAAGAACTCAACCGCGCATCTCAAGGAGCGCCCGGCAGCCCGCGCGTCAATCTCGCGTTGGCGCGCATCTATCGCTCGCGCAACGAAAATGTCCGCGCTATTAATACGCTACGGAAGAGTTTCCCGGACTACGCGCAGATGAAGCCGGAAGAGATGACGAAAGAAGAGTGGGACGTGTTTTACCCGCTCGCCTACTGGGACATCATCACGCAGGAAGCCAGAAACCGTCGGCTAGACCCGCATCAGGTCGCCGGACTCATCCGCCAGGAGTCTGTCTTCGACCCGCGCGCCGCGTCGCCTGCGAAAGCTTATGGCCTGATGCAACTGCTCGTGCCGACGGGCACGGCGATGGCAAGGAAGTACGGAGTAGATCGCGCCGTCACAGTCGAAACTCTCTTTGAGCCGCGTCTGAATATTCAACTCGGCACGGGCTACATGCGCGACCAGTTCGACAAGTTCGGGCGCATCGAATTTGTCGCCGTCGCCTATAACGCCGGGCCGGGCCGCGTCCCGCAGTGGCGCGCAACGCTGCCGCTTGAAATTGATGAATTCGCCGAAGCGATTCCCTTCAAGGAGACACGCGGCTATGTGCAGGGTGTGGTGCGCAACACGCTCCAGTACGAGCGACTCTACGATGACAACGGACAGTTTCGCCCGGAAGTCGGCTCGCGCGCCCTTCACCGTTCATCGGACGCCGGAGACTCGACAGAAGTACCCGCCGCGCAAACGGCAGACGAGACCGTGATTCAACGTCGCTTTACGGGCACTGAACATGGAGAGTAAATTCAACTCTGTGGTCGGCCATTTCTCTTTTAATCGCCTTCTCTCGATCATCGCATTGGCGGTGTTTTCCTTGACCGTCTTCGACGGCGCGACGGATTCATTTGCCCAGAAAGCGCGAAAGAAGCCCGCAGGCGCGTCTGCTGCAACCAGATCGCTCATCATCCACACTGAAGCAAACGCCATCGTCTGGCTGGATGAAGTCAGACGCGGCGTGACGGAGACGGACGGCAAACTCACGCTTGAGAAGGTTACGCCCGCACGCCATACCTTGCGCGTCCGCGCCAGCGGCTTCAGGGAAAGAACGCTCGCCGTTCTTCCGGCGCAGCGCGGCCAACTCGAAGTTCGCCTCGTGAAAACGACCGACGAAGCCGAATTGACTTTTCAGCAGGCCGAAACGGCGCGTGAGAAAGCGAAAGACGATGAGTCGCGCCGCGCGGCGGCTGAGCTTTATCGCCGCGCGATAGAATTGCGTCCCTCCTTCCCTGCCGCGCATGTCGGTCTGGCTCGCCTGCTGCTGGATTTGAACGATTACAAAAAAGGTCTGGGGGAGATTGAGGAAGCGCGCCGCGACCGTCCCGTCTACCCGGAAGCATCGGCGGTGGAAGGGCGCATCTATCGCTATGCTGCTTTCTGGGACGATGCCATCGCATCTTTTCGCCGCGCCATCCGTGAAGCGCGCGGCTTTCAACCTGAAGCGCACACAGGCTTGGCACTCCTGCTTGAAGAGAAAGGGATGAACGAAGAAGCGGCAGCAGAGTTTCGCACGGCCATCAATCAACTATCGGATAGCGAGCCTGTCATCTATCAACTGCTCGGCGCAGTTTACGAACGAATGGAGAAATACAAAGAGGCCGTCGAGGCTTACGAAAAATACTTGCAGCTTGCGCCCGAAGGAAACTTAGCGCCCGCCGTTCGCTCAATCATCGATCAACTGCGGCGGCAGGCAGAGGAACAATCAACCCAACCAGAATAGGAGAGCAACGAAGAGAGGATGCGAAGCCTTACCAACCTGATCGAGCGCAATCGTGCATGGGCTGAAAAAATAAAGGCACGAGAGCCGAACTTCTTCCAAAAGTTATCCGAGCAGCAATCGCCGGAGTATTTCTGGATCGGCTGCTCGGACAGCCGTGTCTCGGCAAACGAAATCGTCAACCTTTCGCCGGGAGAAATGTTCGTCCACCGCAACGTGGCAAACGTCGTCGTGCACACAGACCTGAATTGCCTTTCTGCGACGCAGTTCGCGGTCGAAGCTCTTCAGGTCAAGCATATCATCGTCTGCGGGCATTACGGTTGCGGCGGCGTGCAGGCTGCTTTACAGAGACAAAAGCTTGGATTGATTGATAACTGGCTGCGCCACGTTCAGGATGTCATGCAAAAGCATGAGGCTTTACTGGCCGGGATTGGCGAAGAATCAGAGCGCGCGGATAAGCTCTGCGAGTTGAATACCATCGAGCAGGTTTATAACGTCTGCCAGACGACGATTGTGCAGAGCGCCTGGGAGCGCGGGCAGGATTTGACAGTGCATGGCTGGGTCTACGCTTTGAGCGACGGACTCGTGCGAGATTTGAATATCCACATCACCAATCAAGAGGAAATGGGAGTAGTCTATCAAAACGCGGTTGCCGCCGCCCGGCAGACAAAGCTCCCGGTGAATTATTAGAGCAGACAACTCGCTAGCCATGACTCCTGAAAATGATTCCTCGCGTTGGAAGCTCAAATCTCGCCAAGCTCAGATAACGACCGCCTGAGTCTCCTCGAAACTGAGTTGGTTGGAGGGTGCGCACTTGATGAGCCTGATGCTCTACTTTCTACGGCACGGGCAGACGGCCTTGAGCCGCGAAGATGTCTTCTGCGGCTCAGACTCTGACCCGGAGTTGACGGAGGATGGTCTGGCGATGGCGAAAGCTTTCGCCATCGCCCACCGCGCAAAACCCTGGCAAGCCATCTACTCAAGCCCCTTGCGGCGAACAGTCGCCACCGCACAGCCTCTCTGCGATGCTCACGCGATAGAGATGCAGGTGCGTGACGGTTTGAAAGAGATTGGCTACGGTAAGTGGGAAGGATTGACGAAAGAGGCGGTCAACCGGCAATTCCACGATGATTACATTAGTTGGCTGGCTGACCCGGCGTGGTATCCGCCGACTGATGGCGAATTGGCGGTGATGATTGCCCGGCGGAGCTTGCGCGTGATCGAAGAAATCAGGCGGCGATTCACGACCGGGAACGTGCTCGTCGTCTCGCACAAGGCGACGATTAGAATTATCCTGTGCAGCCTGCTGGGGATTGATGTCGGGCGTTTCCGCTATCGTCTGGTTTGCCCGGTGAGTTCGGTCAGCGTGGTCGAGTTCACAACCCAGGGGCCGTTGCTTCACCTACTGGCCGATCGCTCCCATCTGGATGAGCATCAAAGGTCTCTGCCCGGCACTTGATTAACGTCGCTTTCAATACAACCAGCCGAGCGATTTTGCGATAAAGCACAGGAAGAAAGCGATGACCAGCATCGTCGCCAGCCAGGGGTGCTTGCCCATCGGACATTTGCCGCTGTCACTCATTGCCTAAAGTTTAATCTGTCCCGCTCAAGCAACGCAAAGTCCCGCGCCCCAGGTAAAACCTGCGCCGAAGGCCGGAAGCAGAAGACGCTCTCCCGCCTGAATCCGTCCCGAACGCCTGAGCGTGTCGAGCGCGATTCCCATCGAGGCTGACGACGTGTTGCCGTAATCTTCGAGGACGGAAATAACGCCGCCCTGATCTGTCGGAAAGCGCAGCCCGCGCGCAACCTGCGCCAAAAGGTTTGTGTTGGCCTGATGCGGAACCATCCAGCGAATGTCGCTCGCCTGAAGATTGTTGCGCTGAAGAACCGTCTGGCAAGCGGCGACGATCTTGCGCGAGGCCTGCAAAATCACAGACTGCCCGACCATCCGCGCCGCATAATCTTCCGCGTGCTCGCTCCATTCGTGCGAGCGCGTTGTGCCGAATTCCGTGCCGGGACAACGAAGGCCGAGATCGTCAATGTACGTCCCGTCCGTGGCGAGATGAATGTCCAGGATTTCGAGCGCGCTGTCGCTTCTTTCATTGGAAACGACGAGGGCGCTTGCTCCGTCGCCAAAGAGCATCGAGGTTGTGCCCGCTTGAGGTGAGAGGTCTAAAAAGGCCGACTGAATCTCCGCGAGACAGATGGCGACATGTTTCGCCGTCCCCGAAGTGACGAGCGCGCGAGCGAGTTGCAGAGCGTAGAGCGCATTGCAACAGGTGGCGCGGATGTCCAGACATGGAATCTCGCGCAAGCCGAGAGACTTTTGTACCGCAGGCGAGCTGCCCGGAATGAAGCGGTCGGGCGTCATCGTGCCGAAAATCAGATAGTCAACATCTTCCGCTTTCAGTCCCGCGTCTTCGAGCGCGAGCGTGAGCGCATTGGCAGCGAGCGAGCTGGTCGTCGTCCCCGAAGCCGCCCAACGGCGACGGCGGATGCCGGAGGATTTGAAAATCTGTTCGGCTTCGAGTCCGAGCTTTTCCGCGATCTCTTCGTTGCTAATAGATTGTTCGGGCGCGTACATCCCCGAACCTGTGATATAGGCTTTCACTACCTGGTTTCAACCTCTGCGTGATTCGACGTAGCGTTCGATGGCTTCGAGAGTCTGGAAGTTGGCGGCTTTGACATCCGAGTCGGGGACTTTGATGCCGGTCTCGGTTTCGAGCACGCCGATGAAATCAACGAGCGCGAAGCTATCGAGCACGCCCGACTTGAAAAGATCATCACCGGCGGCGGGCTGTCCTGCTCCATTGTTAGAAGCATTCTCGTTCAAATAATCCGTCACACCTTGCGGCAAAGCCATATGTTCTCCTTAAAAAAAGTGACAGGTGACAGGTGACAGGTGACAGGAAAAAGCATTTCTCTTGTCACCTGTCACCTGTCACCTGTCACGGCGTTTATTTTCCCTGCGCGACGAGTTGATTTCCGGCGCGTGCTTTGAATTTCGTGTAGCCGTCGTTGAGGGCTTCGTAGATCAGGCTGCCAACGATTTCTGCGCCTTCAGCGGTCGGGTGCGTCAAATCGCCTCCGACCAGATGGTTCTTGCCTTTGCCCGCAGCCCACTTGGCCATCGTGCCCTCGCCGCCCATCGCCTGAAACGTGTTGAAGAAAGCGCAATTTTCTTCGAGCGCGACGCGACGCTGCATCTCGACAATCATCGGGATGGAAGGCATCGTGATGATCTTGCCGCCGGGAGCGCGTTTGCCCCTGTCCATCGGCGAGACGACCATGATGGAGACTGAGGGCAGCGCCTCGCGCACGCGCCGGATGACCTCGCGCAAATCTTTTTCGTAACGCTGCATCTGATCGGCTGAAGCGTACTGGCTCTCGTTCGTGCCGTAGTTGATGATGACTAATGAAGGATTGCGATGGCGCAGTTGCTCTATCCAGTGATTCTCGTTCATCGCAGTGACGAGCAAGCCCGCATAGGCTCCGTTGACGCCGAGACTGTCGTAAACCACGCCGGGGCCTTCGTTCTCAAGCACTGCGCCGAACAGTTCAACTGAGCCGCTTGCCGATTTGACTTCAAAAGTGTTCTCGCCGCCTCTGGGCGCTTTGATTTCATGGAAGCCGGAAGTGTCTGCGTCACCGCTGGTCGAGACCGTGTGCGCGTCCTCGTTGTTGACGCTGACGCTGAACTGTCCACCGCCCGGCTCATTCAGGTAATAGACTTCCATGCGCGAAAAGTTCTTGCCCGTTTCACCTGTGCTTGCAGGCGCAAAGCGCGCGTATTTGCCAGGGCCGCTCGCGCGGAAACTCACCCCCCCCAGACCGAACTCGCCAGTGTTGCTCCCAGGCCCCATCGGTTGGTCGTCCCAGCCGCCGCCCGAAGTGAACGTGATGGCGTCGTGGCCATACCAGGCCCAGGGTCTATCCATCAGGATGAAGCCGTGCCCGGCATCGCCAAAATGGGTTTGCATCAGGCGGCGAACGGTGCTGGTGATGCCGTCGTTGGTAATCGGAGAATCGCCGTAGTGCGTGATGCGCGTAATCGCGCCTGGTTGCTTGGCATCCGTGCGCGCCAGCGAGGCGTAGAAGGAATCGAGAGCTTTAGCAGGGTCTTCTACGGGATGCTCACTGCCAACGATAACGGGCGCGTCCGCTCCCGTCGCGGAGAAGGTTTCCTCGACGGTTGCAGGGCTGCCGCCCGGAATGCTGCTGTCAGACGCGCCGCTGCTCTTGAAAGTGATGAGTTCACGCGGGTCTGGCAGCATGTCTCCGTAGGGCTGATCCTTCATGCCGAGCATGTTTCCCAGCTTCGGAATGAAGAGCGGCAGAGAGGCGAAGATGAAGACAAAGAGAATCGTCTGAGCGGGCTTGCTCAACAGAATATGGCGCGGGCGTTTCGGCTTCAACACAGGCGAATCTACAGTCGGCACGGCGGGCGCAGGCGAACGGACAACTCGCGCTGGCGATTCGACGGTCGGCGCGAGGCGTGATGGCGAATCTACAGTCGGAACTTCATCGTCGTTCTGACCAGCAGCCACAACGGTCATCTCGCTTTTTGAATCCGCGAACTTCGACCCGAGGCGCGCGAAGATGGAGAGCGGCACGCCGCACTTGTTGCAAAACTTCGCCTCGCCTCTGAGTGTTGCCCCGCAAACTTTACAGTCCATATTCATAACTTCCCTGAAGACCTTAAAAAAAATCAGAAATTGCCGTAGATGAATTGCACTTCAGTGCCCGAAACGTAGTAGAGGCCGAAGGCAATAGAGAGAATCAACGCAGCCTGCACGGGCGAAGGCAGCCAAGTCCATCCGCCCTGGACGCGGTCGAGGGCGTTCTTCGGGAACCAGTGCGCCAGATAGCTGAGAATCAGCACCAATAGCACAGAGACCGGGAGTGAGCCTGCACCGAAGGGGATGCTAAAGACAGGCGCAACCAGGTTCGCCAGCTCGAACTTCAACGCGCCCAGACGCGCCAGCACAGCCCAGGCCTGCCCGATGCTTTCGGCGCGAAAGAAGACCCACGCCAGACAGACGAAGTGGAATGTGGCGAAGACGCAGAGAGCTTTCACCCACCAGGCCTGGCTCGGCTTCCGCTTCAACCTGCGGCGGCGTTGATCCCACCATTGATTGAAAGCGACGCCCAGGCCATGCAGCGCGCCCCAGATCAGAAAAGTCCAGCCCGCGCCGTGCCAGATGCCGCCGATGAGCATGGTCACGACAGCCTTCCAGTAAAGATGGATAGTTTTTCTGGGCGACCCCGGAAGCGAAGAGAAGACATAATCTCGCAGCCATTCCGAAAGCGTGATGTGCCAGCGCCGCCAGAAGTCCGGGATATTTTTCGCTCGATACGGCGAATTGAAATTGATTGGCAGGCGAAAGCCCAACAGCAAGGCGGACGCGAGCGCAATGTCAATGTAGCCGGAGAAATTGAGATAGATTTGCAGCGCGTAACCGTAGATTGCGCCGAGCGATTCGGTCGAAGAATAAAGCTGGGGCTGGTCGAAAACGCGATTGACTAGATTTTGCCCGATGAAGTTGGCAACAGCGATCTTGACCACACCGATCATGATCGAAAAGATCGCACTTGTTCCCTCTTCGCTCGTCAAAGTGGGCTGCTGCCTCAGTTGCGGCAGAAATTGATGCGCGCGGACGAGCGGCCCCGTCTCAATCGTCGGGAAGAACGAAACGAACGCCAGGTAGTCCAGATACTTTGTCTCAGGCCGTGCGGGCTTCTCTTTCGTGTTGCGATAGGTATCAATCACGTAACTCAGCGAGCGGAACGTGAGAAACGAGAGTCCGACCGGCCAGACCAGATGAAGCACGGCGGGCGAAACCTGCCAGCCGAAGTTGCCAAGAAAGTTGGCGAGCGAGTCGCTGAAGAAGTTGAAATACTTGAAGGCGGCAAGCGTGCCGATGTCTGCGACGAGGCTGACGCCCAAAAGAAACTTGCGGCGGCGTTTATCCGCGCTTGCCCCGATGGCGCGGGCGGTGAGGAAATCCACCGTTGACATCAGGAAGACGAGCGCCAGAAATTTCCAGTTCAGGAGCGCGTAGAAATAATAGCTGACGCCAAGAATGAAAGTGACACGGGCAACAGCCGGGATGCTCCGCCATGAGAGGAACAGCCAGTAGGTGAAGAAGACAACGGCCAGAAAGACCATGTACTTGCCGCTATAGAACATACGAGGTTTACTCCATCAATTCAGACCGAAGACGGCTGCCCGGTCTTACTCTTCTCTTGCAAATCTGCCCGAGCGCACAAAAGGGCTGCCTGTCATACGCCTGGCCGCAGACTTCTCGATTCTCGCCGAAGATGACTTGCGTTGTTAACCCGTGCATCAACGTCGTGGGAATGTGGTTAGCCACATCAACCGCAGGCCAGAGAAAAATCTTGAATGCGGAAATACAAAATCGCTTTGACCTTGGATGCCTTGACGCCCCGGAAGGGACTGGCAGGCGTGCTCTGTTTTAGGTTAACTGTCGGGGCTTGCTCTTTCAGCACGCGCTTTTTCAGCACCGGCGTGAATATACAAAAGCTGGGAAAGAAGAGCAAGGCGGTAAGGGGGAAAAGCAGGGATGAGGGCGGAGGGATGAGGGATGAAAGAAGGATTGCTCAAGTCGAGTAACCACGCTTTCATCCCTCATCCCTCATCCCTTCCTTAGTTCCGCCTTGTCTTCGGTGGCGTCGGATTGCGCGGAGCGCGTGTCAGGTATTTCTTGTAGGCGGCGCTGATGTCCTCGTAGAACATCGAGCCCATCCTGACATAGCCCTCTTTGGTCAGGTGAACGCGGTCGCCCTGCCCTAACCCTTGCGAAACCCAGGTATCCATCGAGCCGCCGCCGCCCATCGCGCCGTAGGAATCCCAGAAGGCAGCTCCAACCTCCATCGCAGCGCGTCGCTGCGCGGCAATCATCGCGGGCATCTTGCTCCCGGCCAGCGCCACGTCGCCCCTGTCCGGTGGGCCATAGACGAGAATCGAGGCTTGCGGCGCGGCGCGGCGGAAACGGCGCAGGATAGCGGCAAACATGCGCTGGTAGGATTCAATCGTCCAATCGTCGTCCGTCACTTCGTTTGTGCCGTAGGCGACGATAATCAGGTCGGGTTTGCGTTGGACGATATTGTCCACGAATGCCGTGTCGTTCCAACTGACGAGCCTCTTGGCGCGTGCGCCGTTGATGCCAAGCACGTCGTAAGAGACACCCGGCGCGATGTGTTCGGTGACGATGCCTAAGATACGCGCCTTGCCCGGAGTGGTCGTGCGAACTTCTATCCGGTGCGTTCTGTCGGCGGGCGTGTCAAAGGTGTAGTAATCCGGCAAGGGTGCGTCGGATGAGAGTGCGATGGGCTGCTCCAGTACGCTCGTGCCGTCGAGCAGGATGTCAATAGTTCCACCGCCGGGCTGCCGCAGGTAGTAAACTTCAAAGTGATTGCAGTTGGTTTCGAGCCAGGCGCGCTCGTCCGCCTGCGTGGTGCTCAAACCGATTCCGGCAAGGCCGTAAATGCCGTTGGCTTCGACGCGGCCTCCGATGCCGTCAACGACCCAGCCGCTGGTTGCTCCGCTCAAGACTCCGCGACGCGGCGTACTCATCGGATTGCGCGGCACCATGTAGCCCGCGCCGCCATCGCCAAAGTCGCGCTGAAATTGGTTGCGGATCTGTGCCGTCAGAATATCCGCGGCGGTGTGTGAATCGCCGAAGTGCATGATTCTGACAGGCTCGATTCTTCGCTTGACGGTCGCCAGCGAGCGGAAAAACTTATCCAGAGCGGCGGCATTCTCGATGCCTCTCGTGCTCCTCAAAGCAGGCGTGGGTTGTTGCGCGCCCTCTTGCTGTTGCGCCCTGACATTGAGCGCAGCCAGGATGCTGACATGAATAATCAGGCCAAGCGAAATAGCGGCAAACTTTTTCATCACACTACCAATCATTCTTAACTCCCGAAACCTCCCGCTTAAATCATCTTCTCGTGGCCTCGCGTTACGGCGAAAGAACGGAACC
>JAVHVE010000041.1:0-28852 GCA_032160705.1 Acidobacteriota bacterium
GTTGATTCAAAGAACCAATATTCAGAACGCATCGCAGGTGCGTTCGACTGAAGGTCTATTCATTCATTGTTACGGCAAACTGGCTGCGGCTTGTTTACTCTTAACTTTCAACTCTTGATTCACATCAATAATATGAGCCAATGCGCGCTAATGAGAGTCGCGCTCCCTTCGTCTTGCTCTGAAGCCTGACTTTCGGCTCTTCTTCTTCGACCACCCGCCCAATGCTCGTCCACAACAATAAAGCGAGGCCAACCAACAGAGGTAGTGTTGCGAAAAATATTTTGGATCACAACAAGACCGCGAGCAGTTCTGCCATACGCAGGGACATCTCCAAGGTCACACCGCTGGACGCCACGTCCATGATTACATTCGTCATCATTGGCGAGAGTGGTTTCCCGCCATGCCTGCATATCAAGCCTTCAATCGCCGCTTGAATGAACTCGTCCCGGCCTCTGAGTTGTTGATTGAACAACTCTTAAAGAGCGCAGCATGGCAAATTCAATCAACTGATGACCGCCTCATTGATAGCGTCCCCATCATGCTCGCTCGCGGCCCTCGCGCTAATCGCGGACGGGTTGCGCCTGAGTTGGCCCTAAGTCAGAATTGGTGTAAGTGAGTTTGCGCCGATGCCTCCCATCGGCGCCACCCGCGCCCAGTTCGCACGCCACGAGCGCGCAATCACCGGATAGCTCTGATTCCATGTCTCCTCAAACTGCGCCAATCGGCGCTCGGCCTCCTCTAGCGTCGGAGCCTGATCGACCGCCTTCAGGTCATCGGCCACCGCCTTACGGTCTTTATGCGAGACGAACGAGAGCGAGTGTCTGACCAGATGCATCATGCACAGTTGCGCCTGTGTCTGCGGATAGACAGCTTCGATGGTTTCCGGGAAGCCCTTCAACCCGTCAACGCAGGCGATGAAGATGTCTGTGACTCCACGGTTTTTGAGTTCGGTGACGATCTGCATCCAGAACTTCGCGCCTTCGTTATCTGAAGCCCACATCCCAGGACTTCCTTCAGGCCGTGGAGGTTCACGCCGAAGGCCAGGCACATCGCCTTATTCACCACCCGCCCCTGGCTCTTGACCTTCACCTGCAAGGCCTCCAGATAGAGTATCTGGTAAACCGCATCGAGCGGGCGCGCTTGCCATGCTTGCACCTCGTCGAGCACGGCATCGGTGACAGTCGAAATCAGCGAGGGTGAAATCTCCACTCCATAAATCTCTTCCAAGCGCCCTTGAATCTCGCGCTCTGGTCATCCCGCGCGCATACAAGGAAATAATCTTCTCGTCGAAGCCGTCGAAGCGCGTCTGGTTCTTCTTCACCAACTGCGGCTCAAACTCACTATTGCGGTCTCGCGGCGCTTCGATGCGGACCTGCCCGCGCTTGCCCTTGAGGGTCTTCGCGCTGGTGCCGTTTCTGGAGTCGCCGGAGTTGTCGCCAACCGTGTCGTGCAACTCGTAGCCGAGATGATGGGTGAGTTCGCCGTCGAGGGCGCGCTCGACCAGAGCTTTGGTCAATTGTTGGAGCGATCCGTCCTGACCGAGCAGGTCGTCGGGCTTCTGGTAATCTTTTAGTAGTTCGTCGAGCAGTGCGGGTGAACATGGCATAATCGTTTGCTCCTTTCACGATGAAGGGTTGATTATCACCACTTACACAAAATTCAAATTGGTAAACGATTTCTACACGGCGATGATCGAGCCTCTCCCTAAAGAAACTAAATAACGTGAGGTCGCCATCTAACAACTCATTCAACCGGAGCGCGGGATAGCATTTCTTTCATGCTATTCTCTTACGGCGCGACTTGTGTGTTGCTCGCCCGGTTAATTCGGATGTTAGGCGGCTTCCTTAAAGGTATCAAACTATGCCCAGATATATTGCATTTCTGCGAGCCATCAACGTTGGCGGTCGTCACGTCGTTAAGATGGATTTCTTGCGCCATTTCTTCGAGTCTCTAGGCTTTTCAAATGTCGAAACCTTCATCGCCAGCGGCAATATTGTGTTTGAGACTACATCGAAGAACGCTCAGGCTCTCAAACGGGAAATAGAGAACAGGCTGCGTGAAGCGCTTGGCTATGAAGTCGCCACATTCATTAGAACGGATGCAGAATTGGCAGCCATCGCAAATCACAAGCCATTCAGCCAATCCGATCTTGATGGGGCTGTGGCGTTGAATATTGCTTTCCTGTCCGATAGGCTTGATGATAAATCAGAGCAGAGGTTGATGGGATTGAGAACGGATATTGATGACTTTCACATTCATGGCCGAGAGGTTTATTGGTTATGCCGTAAGAAGCAGAGCGGATCTAAGATGTCCAATGCTGTGCTTGAGAAGGCTCTCGGTCAGAAGTCAACGTTGCGTGGGGCGAATACGGTCAAAAAGATGGTCGCGAAATATTCTTAATCCAGGCTTTGATATGCGGCACGCGCCGCCTAACAACTCATTCAACCTGAGCGGAATTAGGTTGATTGTTATCGTTAACTTGGACGCTATTCGCAGATACTTCCCGCCCGGTTAATTCGGGAGTTGGGCCGCTTCGCATTACAAAACAGTTGAGATGAAGATTACGAAAGCAAGGTAAGGCTGATTTATCCGACGACAAACCCTTTTAATCATCTAACTCTGTTCGCCTTCTCCGACTGGTTCTGCGCTTGTTCTAATATTGGCTATATTCCCAAGCCTCCCCTCAAATTCCACGTAGACGGGTTTTTCGTTCCGCAATATGTCAAGAATCTGCGGATACTCTGACGCCATGTAATGGCAAGAGATGTAGCCTGACGCTTTCTGAGTATCGCCAACAGGCATTGTCGTCGGGCTCTGATGAAAATAGGCGGCGCCAATGAGTTTATCATTGTCATCTCGCAACCCTATGATAGCCCGATAGGGATAACCGACAGCGTTCTTGCCCCCAGCATAATAGGCCACGTCGTATTTCCTTATCTCTATGATTGCCATGCAAGTAGTTTCCTTTCACAATCGGGGTTGATGTTTTGCCATCTAAAGTCGAAATTAAAACGTGCCGAGCATGAAGCATTCAACCTTCATTTGTAAAGACAGGCAGGAAAGAAATGTTCTTAGAGGCATTCGGGTCGAAGGTCTGCTGGGACTTGAATAATCACATGAGGAGCGCGGCATAACAACTCATTCAACCGGAGCGCGAATAGCGCGGCTTTTATTGAGAACTTGTCCGTATCGGCGGTTCGTCGCGCACGGTTAATTCGGGCGTTAGGCTTGCCGAACATTGAATGTACTGAAATCATGTTGACCTCAAATCAAGCCTCTGGGTATATTCGTGCTAATGAAGGAGTGGATTTTGTGAGTATAGTTAATGTGAAAGAAGAAGCGAAACGCTTGATAGAAAAGTTGCCTGAAAACATGACATGGGATGACTCGATGCATGAAATTTATGTGCGTCAATCTATCGAGGCTGGGATTGCCGATAGCGAAGCTGGAAAAGTTACGGATGTTGAAGATGTACGCGCTAAATTTGGGTACAGTCATGAAAGCGCTGTGGACAGATGCCGCCATTGCTAACTTGAAGCTATTCATGATTATGTGGCACAAACCTCACCGGAATATGCTCGCCGGCTTGTTGACCATCTAACGAAGCGCTCCATCCAGATAGCGGGAGGATCAAAATATTCGCTCGACGAGCGCCGACGCTTCGCAGAACACCTGCACAAGACGGGGCAGGGAATTACCAACCCCGGAGGCTACGCGACGACAATTCATCGCACAGGAGAAGCAGACGAGCTGGTGGAAGGCTTTCTCAAACCTGCCTCACGGAAGCCACCGCCTATTGATGCGAGTAAGCGCCCCGACTGCAAAGGCACGGGCTACTGGTATACAGGCGGCATGGATAAGGGAGTGGCCTTGCGCAAACACGAGAAATTATTCAATGCCGAAGGAGTATGAGCATAGTTGTCAAACAAAGTGTAGTTTGCTCAAATCGACAGCTTTCAGATCATTTCGATATCCGGGTAGGAAGCGCAGAAGGTGAACAATACGGCTCAAACTGAGGTGGTTATAATCAATTCAATGACGCATGCGACTGAAGAGGATAAATCAGGGCATCGGCAGAGAATACGGGAACGCTTCTTCACCGGCGAAGATAGAGCTTTGTCGGAAGAGTCTCTCCTGGAACTCCTTCTCACTTTTGCAATCCCGCGAAAGGATGTGCGCCCTCTTGCGAAGGATCTTCTAGCAAGATTCGGTAGCTTGTCTGGAGTTCTGGAAGCCGATCCTATCGCACTTTGTGCGTCCGAAGGGATAAAGGATAACTCTGCCGTCTTGATTAAGCTGGTTGATGCGATTCGGCAGAATGGGGCGTCAAAATTACCAACGCAACGCGCCGCCAAAGCTAAATCGAAAAGTGAACAGCCTCCCCTTTTCGAGGCGCAAGAGGATGATCGAGGACCAGCAGAGCTAGAAAAAAAATCTCGCGGGAGGGCAAAGAGAACAACTTCGGCGCGGCGCGGGACCGGGTTGTTCGGGAAGGCTATTTTGAAAGAGGCTATTGAGATGCTGCCCCAGCTTCCCGACACCGAATCGCTGAAGGAACTTAGATTATTTCTCAATAGCAACCTTCACTTCAGCGGCGAGCAAACGCGGCAAAGGTATGCTAGTTACATTCTCAGTCGCATGTTTCCGGACGGACATGGTGACCGCGCGCTGCGTGCGTTCGCTTGGCGTTACGAAGGTCGGCAAGAGTTGCGGGACGCTTGTTTCTACAGGTTCTGCAAAGCGGAACCCTTGATGTACAAGGTCATTGGCGAACTGTTCATTCCATCCATCGGGGCAGGGCGTTTGAACCGCGAGGGGCTGCGCGCTTATCTGGCTCATCAGTACCCCGAAGCAAAGAGCATCAAGGATAATGCGCAAGCGATCACAGAGGCTCTGGAAGATAGCGGGGTAGCCAAAGCAGACCGGACACGGATTACATTCGGTTACAGAGAAATTCTGATCCCGTCTTTCGCCTTTGTCGTTCACAACGAGTTCCCGGAGCCGGGGATGTATTCGATAGAACAGTTGGAGAACAGCCAAGCGTTGCGCGCGATGTTTTGGAATCCTGATCGCGTTCTAAATGCGCTCTACGAGTTAAGAAATTTAGGTCTGATCGCGCGAGTGTCTGAGATTGATAGGGTGCGGCAGTTTACAACTAAGTGGAGTCTGGATCAGTTGGTGGAGCGGCTCGTCAGCGAGAGGGTGGGCGTTTGAAGGACACGGACATCATAGACACCCTGCGCAGTAAGCTGGCGGTGCCGAGCGGGAGGCATCTGTACGGAGTGTTAGGAAGCTATGCGGCGCTTGACGCGTTTGCGAAAAGGCTGCAACAGGCGAAGGCTCCTGATGGGAGGCGTTTCCCGAAGCCGCTGTCGGTCAATCGAGGCATTCTCGACAGCATCCCGGACGACGAGTTCCGCAAGCTGGCGCAGGACGAGGCCAAGAGGCCGGAGCCGACAGCCGCGCACGTCTCGCAGGCTTTCGAGAGATTTCTGAGATCGAAGCTCAAGGGCAAGGGACTGGTGGCGCTGGCGAATTTCGAGATGCTGTTCGCTTACCATCTTGAATTGAATCTGCTGCGCACGATGGCGGCTGACGATGACCGCCTACTGCTTTTGCTCCCCGGCAAACGCGAGCGGGGGACGATCATCATGTTTCCCGATCTCGATCAGGGCAGCTACACCCTGCCGACAAACCTTATTGCCGAGAATCACCTCTGGGAGTTAAAGGGTTAGGTATGGCTAGAACATCGAGGGCCGATGGCCAGCATGTATTGGATATTGAAGGAAGCGCTAAAACTTCCTTAGATAATTATTCATGTGAGGAACTGAATCCGCGCCTGAGTGCTTTTGTAGAAAGTTTTCAGCATGAAGGGAACTTGGATGGCTATGCGATTAATCCAATAAACCAAATTATCACCGGCAGGAAGAGTGACCCTCTGTACATGCTGCATTCTTATTGGGCAAAAAAACCTTTCGATGCAATCAGAACATTTATCGAGCATTTTACTGAGGAAGGGGATATTGTGCTCGATCCATTTTTGGGATCAGGTAGCACGGTGTTGGTTGCAGCCCTATGCGGGAGAAATGCGATTGGAGCTGATGTGTCTCCCTCAGCTATGAAGATTGCATGCGGCTATTGTAACGATCATCCCTTCAACGAGCTTATCAGATTAAGAGATGCCCTCCTGTCCGATATCTGGAAAGAGATCGGCTGGTTGTTCCAACTCAAGGATAAATATATTAGAAGCATCGTGATATCCGAGAAGTTTCGCTGCGTTAAATGTTTTCGCACCGTCTCTGTTGCTGAAATGGGTCTTGAGGATCAAAGAGATGAATGTCCTTATTGCGAAGAAAAAGTTAACACCCGAACACTGACATATCTTAAGAACTCTGCTTCGCCTTTTTCAGTAGACATTCAAGATGCCAAAATTTCTCACCGTGCTTCCGACTCATTTATTGTCGGTCAATCTACGAAATACGATCAAGCATTTGCAGACTTGTATAAGAGGATTGAAGAAGCCCCGGAAATTAACCTTCCCTCAGATCGTCTGATACCACAACGCCTCATCGACCTCGGTGGGAGATTACAATCAAGCGGCACGCTATCAACTTCACAACTGCATTCTAAAAGGCAGCGTCTAATGCTTTCTGGAATCAGGAGAATTATCAATCAGAAGCAATGTTCTTTTTCAGGTAAGAAGTCTTTAGAATTTATCTTCTCCTCGATTCTTTTGAATGCTACTCAAATGTATCGTGTGAGAAAAGGCGGAGGAGGCGGAGTCGCAGGCGCTTATTATGTTCCACCCGTACGACGCGAGACTAATGCTTATCGCGTGTTCGCAGAGAAATTCGATGACTTGTTAAAGGCACAAAAGTTTTATCCCATAGACGGTATAGGCGAGAAGATTGCGCTATCCCGTCAATCTGCCGGAGACCTTTCAAACATACCCTCTAACAGTATTGACTATATTTTTACCGACCCGCCTTATGCGGACACCATGCCCTTCGCCGCGCTTAACGCAGTCTATGATTACTGGTTTGAGACGGATTCAACCTATACAGCTTTTGAAGCTATCGGCGATGATTGGATTGATATAATGAGCGCCTTCTTCAAAGAGGCTTATCGTGTGCTCAAACCGGGACGTTGGTTGTCTTTATGTTATCACGACACGTCAGAGGGCACCTGGGTAAAGGTGCAAGACCTTGCCGCAGAAGCAGGGTTAATAAGTGATACTGTTAATAAGGCAGTCGGAATTGATGCAAAGCAGAAGGCCTATCAGCAAACAGTGGGTGACAAGGTTACCAAACGGGATTTAGTTATCAACTTTCGTAAGCCGAAACCCGGTGAAACAACAGCAAGCCTTACAATAACCGGCGAAGAAGACGATACGACATTCAACGAAAAAGTATATGTAATCATTCGTGATTATCTCATCACAAATCCCGGCTCATCAAAGGACCGAATCTACGATGAAGTAGTCAGTCGTATGGTGAGCGCGGGGATCATGGAGGCGCACGATTTTAACGAGCTACTTACTCAAATCGCTATGGAAGTGCGTGAGCCTTTAAGCGGTAACGCGCCTGATGATCAGGGGCACAATGTTTCGATTAGTAGTAGAACCGGCCGATGGTATCTCAAAGAGACTGAGATGGCCGTTGTTGACTCCGCCGAATCCGCCAAGGAGGATGCCGCCGCCGCCAGTATCAAATCTTTCATCACTGAGCATCTAACCAAGCATCGCGGCGCGGAGGGAGTTCACTACGGCGACCTCTTTGAGCATTTCGTTTATACGGTCAAAGACAAAACCCGCCGCCCTTTGGCGGAGTGGCTGCTCGACTACTTCTACAAGACGGACGAGGGCACTTACCGCCTGCCCGCATCGGATGAGGAAGAAGAGTTAAAGAGACAGGGACGCGCCTCCGGCACGAACCGTCGCATCAAGCGTTACATCGCCTACTTGCAGCAGGGCGTGGCCGTGCCCGAGAAAGAGCGTCCGAATGACGCGACGCTGGCCGAGTGGATCAGAAGCGCGAAACGCTCCGGCATGTACGAGGCGGGCAAGATTCTCTACGAGAAGGGCGGGCTGAATCTCGACGACCTGCCGGAGGATTTGATGGTCAAGGTAGAGGAAGACTATCAAGTCTGCGTCCGCTTGCTGGCGCGCGCGATTGAACAGCCGCGCGCCGCAAGAAAAACAGGTAAGAAGGCCAAGTAGTCAGCCCGCCTTCTGTGAAGTTGGTGCGCTGCTGGCAACTTGCCAGTAGCTGAGGACGCTTTTTGCCCTTTCCGAGCGGGACCTCATAAATCAGAAACAAACAGAGTAGCCATTATGCCAACAGCCGAAGACCTTTTTACTCAGCGCAAGAGCCTGGACGAAATCTGCGCTGTCCCCGAAAAAATTATCTCCGTCTACTCGCTGGAAAAGCACGTCTGGGCGGACTCCAATTCCGAAGCCGGACGGAAGGCGCGCAAGCCGGAGTTACAGACCATCGAAGAGTTCCAGATTGATCCGGTGCGCCCCTTCCTCAACGACGTGCTGCGCAACATGGCCGCGCCCTACAACCCCGAACGGCGCGATCAATCCATCGGTCAGGGCTACTGGATACAGGCGGAGTTCGGCTCCGGCAAGTCGCACCTGCTTTGCTTTCTGTCCGCGCTGGCGTTGGGTAGTAAGGAAGCTTGGAAGATCGTTGACCAGAAGGAGCGAAAGGCCGAGCGCGGCAAGCGCGAGTCAATCTTCCGCTTCTGGGAAGAGGGACTGGAAGCCAAAAGCTCGAAGGGAAAGAAGGGCGTCTTCGTCATCGTTAAAACGCTCGTCGGCGCTGGCGGCGGCGCCATCGGCCTCAATGAACAGGGGCAACGGCTCACCGAATACATTCTCGAAGCGGCGCGCGAACAGCTCAGGTTTGAACTCGGAAAGAACATCTCGCTTTACCCTTCGGAGCTACTCGCTGATCGGTTCATCGCCAAAGACCTGGACCTATATCGCCCCAAACTCAAGAAATTCCTGCGTGACCCAAACTACTGGGAGGAAGACGAGTTTGAGGACGTTGACGATTTCATACGCGAGATGCAGGAGAATAAGACGCCGGATTATAAACAAAGTTGTGGAAACAAGCTCTGGCGTTTCTACACAGAATATCTGGAAGTAAGCCCACAGATCGTGGCGGAGACGGAAGACGTTCTCAAGCACATGGTCGAGGCCATCATGGCCGAGGGCTACAGCGGCGTGCTGTTGGTGCTCGATGAAGTATCGCTCTTCATGAAAAACCGCGGCCAGGAGTTGCGCGATGATGACGAGATAACGCTGGTCGTGCTATCGAACCGGCTGGCTAAAATCCACCACTTGCCGATCTGGACGATCTGCGCGGCACAGCAGGCCATAGAGAGCCGCATGGGCGTTAAAAACATCATCGCCGATGACCGTCTCAAGCTCGTCGAACTGCTCAAGGATGATAAGGATTATTACGACATCGTTCTGGCGCGCGTGCGTGAAATTAAAAATCCGAGCGCGATTAAGAACTATTATCTGCATTATAAGCGTGGATTCACATGGCCGAACGCCATCGGTGAAGAGGAGTTTGCGCACTTCTTTCCCTTCCACAAGCCCGCGATAGAAGTCCTGCGAGATGTTACGCACGAACTGACCACCGCGCGGTCTGCCATCCACTTCATGCACCAGACCTTGAAGCATCAGGTGAAGAACAAGGGGCGAGACCTTGTGCGCCTTTGGGAACTATTCGATGAGGCTGTGCGCTATGAGGAAGACCCGAGCGGCGTGCATGCCGGGTTGGTAGCGATCCGGCAGAAGCGCGAAGACGAATACAGAGCCTATGAAGCGTGCAAGCGGCAGATTGACGGGCTGACCAGAGGCTACTTGAAGGTTTATCGGGATAAGGCTGTCAAAACCGTCCAGACGCTCTTTCTCTACCACGTTGCGCGCTCGCGACAGCAGGGCCTCACGCCGGAAGAGATTGCCAACTCTGTGCTCATAGAGCGCGAGGATGCGCAGAACCCGGATGAGAACATCCAGCATTACGAGAGCATCGCCGAAAATCTCAAAAAAGAGCTGCGCCAGATTGCGCAGAGTTTTGACGAAGAACACAGGCCGCGCTATCGCTTCGACCCTGTGGTTACAGGAGTTGATCCGCGTAATGAATTCCGCAAGGCGAAAGACGAAGCCGAAGCGAATCAGGCGATGCGACAGGAGGCTTGGGATCACCTGCTCGCGCTCGACGAGTGGCCCGTCCGCACGCGCCAGATGACACTCGATCTGTCAAGCGGCGTGAAATCAATCTTCAGAGATATTGCTCCCTTCGTCGCGCCCTGGGAGGATCGTTTCACCGCCCGCACCGGCGACCAGAGTCTGGAAGTCGTGTGGCAGGGCCGCGCGATAACGGGTCTCATCGGTATGCGAGACTTGAGCCGCGTCGCTGCCGAAGGCTTAGCGCTTCCGCCTATTGACAGCGATCAGACCGACAGGGACTTCGCCGTCTTCATCGGCGCCAAGCCGGCCTCGCCGCAAGAGGTCGGTAGGCTCGTCGCGGTTCGCAAAGACCCTCGAATCCTTTTCTGGACGCCGGGCGACCTTACGGTCGAAGAACGCGACCGGCTGCACGACTTCGCTGCCTACCGCAAGCTAATCTCCGACTGGCAAGGGAAGGATACAGAGGATGCGCTTGCGGTCATCAACTGGGTGGCTAACGCCCTTCAGACCGAGATGGGGAAGATTCTTAAGATCGTTGACAACAGTTATGCGCGGGGGCGTATTGACGCCCTCGACAACTCCGAGATGGATTTTCACGTGGCCGGTGAACTCTCCAGCATCCTCGCGCCGCTGGTGGATCGTGTATTGAGCGGCTCTTACGAGTCTCGTGACATCAAGTTTGACCCGCCCTTCGTCTTCCGCAAAGAAGAGGGCGTCAAAGTCATCAACGGCATCGTCAAAACGGGCCGCATCCCGAAGAACGCCAAGCCCAATCAGAACATCAGCGCCGCGCAAAACTTTGGGCTCGGCCTCAAGATCGTCCGGCGGGGCGCGGACAAAGAACTCGACACATCGGAAAACCCCTACGTCAGAGATTTGTGGGAGTTCATAGACGAGAAGCTCGCCGACGAAAGAACGCCCATGAAGGTCGAAACTCTCTACAAAAATTTCATGGGAATGGGTGGCCCGAAGGATTACGGACTAACGCGGCGGATGGCGCAGATTTATCTCTTGTGTCTCGTCCAACAGGGGAAGATTCGGATTAGTGTTGGCCCACGCTCTGGTCTTAGCGCGCCAATTGATTACGCGAACATTGCCGAAATTGATTTCTCGACCCGCATCCTCGACACACTGAACGAAGCGCAGAAAATGGCGCAGCCGGAGAACTGGGAAGTCCTGCGCCCATACGCAGAAAAACTTCTGGAGGAGCCGATTCCTTCAACGCACGATGATTCGATCATCTCTTCCCACCGGGCGAAAATCCGCGAGCTGTTTGCCAAAGAGAGAGATAGCTCGCGCCGGATGGTCAGTAAGGCGGCCAGCCTTTTCGAGACTTTAAAGGCAACGAATCCTTACGACGCTGAGCTGACGCAGGTGTCGAAGCTTTTCGAGTCGGACCTGGAGGGCGGGGATGACATCAATCTCTTGCTTTACAGCCTGAAGGAGGTTTTCGGCTATCAAGCTTTCGATGCGAACGCGCCAGCCCAAACAGAAGTAGATGATCTGGCGAACAGGTTAAAGAACTACCGCGACCTGCAAAAGTTGCTTGAGTACGAGACGGAACTCAGGACAGCGCATACTTACTGCGCGCAAACCCTACCCGATCTCCCTGACCTGAAGGGTGTGCGGAAGCGGCAGAGAAAGCTTTGCGACAAGCTGGCCGATTTGCGCCCGTTCATTGACTCGGACGTTCAACTTAAGACCGATCTCATCGGACGAACACCACCTGAGTCTGGCGAAACGGGCACGCTTGGGGCTCTGATTCAGGAATATACGACCGTCTATTCGGCGCTGCATGATTCGGTCATTGAATCGCTTGATACGGCCAGAGAGGAGGTTCGCCAACTACTTGAGAGTCGAGACCTGGCGGCTCTGCGGCTATTAGAGCGTGTGTCCGCGCTTCAGCCCGCCGTGTCAGATCGCATTTCGGCGCAACTCATCAGTCTGGCAGAAAATATCCCAACATGCGATTCGGCTTCGAGAGCCTCCGTTGAAGAACAGCTCAAGGCCAATCCTATCCATGAATGCGGGTTGGATTTTAACAATGCCGATGCGTGGCTAAAGGCCGGAGAACAAGCCGTAGCCGAGGCGCCTGCGTTATTTGATGCCACGTTCAACCGCAAGATTGAGATCTTCCTTAACCCTGCCATTCGCGAGCGTCTGCAACAGGGCAGCGCCGAGCCGTTGATCGCCTCTCTACTTCAGTTCGACGAGATCACAGCGCTTCGCACGTTCCTCGTAGAATCGGTATTGAAAGACGATGCGCTCATTGATGTCATCAACCGCTACTTGAAGAAGATTACTGTGAAGAGGGTCAGACTTGCTGATTTCAAGCCGAGCATCAGTACGGTAGAGATGGAACAGATTCCCCGCATAGCCAGAGAGTTCAGAGAGTATCTCGAAGATCAACTGCGGAGCGTAGACGGGGACGATAATACATTACTCATGCTTCAAGTGGAGTAATCGCATGCTGGTTGAAATACGCGAAGGGACAGTCATTCATAACCGTTTCGAGGTCCGACGCTACATCGGCGGCGGCGGCTTCGGGACAGTGTGGCATGCGTTCGACAACGACCTTCAGCGCGAAGTGGCGATCAAGAGGTTGAGGGCCGCATCAAGTTTCCACTCTGTGAAACGAGAGGACGTGATTGAAGAGGCTAGGAAAATCGCCCTCCTTTCGCATCCGAATATCGTTTCGGTTTACGACGTGATTGAATACGAAGGCGAGCCTCTGATCTTCATGGAGTTTCTGCAAGGGGGAACACTTCACGATTATCTGCGCGAAATGTGTCGTGCCGGCGGATGGGTGAGCGCCATAGAGTCTGTCCGTCTTCTCAGAGGAATATTGCTGGGACTCAACGAGGCGCACACTTGCGAGCGAGGCCCGATCATTCACAAAGACCTCAAGCCACTGAACATCCTCTTCGACAAATCACGCCAGCCGAAAATCGCGGATTTCGGTCTGGCCGCCATTGGGTCTGTACAGCAGATTCAAACCGCAAATCCCGGCAAGTGGGAACACGAAGGCACGATGGGCTATAAGTCGCCGGAGCAACTCATCGGCGCGCAGATGGATCAGCGAAGCGATCTTTTTAACGTCGGGCTGATAGCTTACTTATTGTTCGCCGCCGCCCACCCGTTTATAGATCAGCGTTTTCTCTTTGAGTATAAAGAGATGGTCATTGAGCCGTATCGTAATCTGCCTGCTGTCTCTGCGGAAAATCTGCCCGCGGAGGTCGGAGAGTTCATCGCCTCCCTCTTAGCTGTTAATCCTGCCGATAGATTCAAGAGCACGGCGGAAGCTCTGTCGGAGCTGGAGCATGTGGAAGGAAGATTCCAGGACCTGATGTTGCAACGGTCCCTAGACTTTTTGAAAGCGATACTGGCCGGTAATCCATCGGAAGCGCCCACGGCGGAGGAACTGGCAGAAAGTATCTTGTTATGCAAACGCAAGGGGCTTCACGAAGAGGGGGCATTGCTATACGAGAGATCGGGGACGGATTTCAGTGAGTTGTCTGAGGATGCGAAGGCCCGTTTAGAAGAGGACTACAGGGTATGTAAGAGGCGCATGGAGCAGGAGAAGAAACGCGAGGGGCAAGAGAGGGCAACGGCTGTATGAGAGAGGCAAACGACCTACACACCTGGCTCTTGTCGAAACTTCATGGAGTTAAAGACCAGCCGCACGTATTGGTGAGGGATTATCTGCGCCTGCTCCCTGACGCAAACAGCATCATCCATAATTTCGCCCGCGAAAACGATTACACGGTGATTGTTGTGGCGACCAATTTAGCCTTTCGTGAGTTATACGAGCACGCCATCGCCGATGCGGAGACCAGGAAGATTCTGATTATTGACCGCGCTCCGGTCGGGAGGCGTGGCAAATTTGCGGTCACCAAGGCGCCGCCCCCATTTTATCCAGATCTGTTGATCCGCACTCCTGAAGAGGCGCGCATTGATCTCGACCTGCGCCAGTATCTGCGGGAAAAGACTGGAGACTCGAACTGGCCCAAGGAGACGAATGAGCCTCGGTACGCCCGATTGGTCGTCAGACACTTAGACGGCGTGTTGCGCGCTTACCGTAATCTGCGCGCTATAGATAGAGTTAGATTCACTGACCAGGATTTCAAAACAATCGTCGCCTTCGCCAGCCTCGGGGTGGCGGAGTCGGCTTTTAAGCGGCTGAACCATAAAGAACTCTGGCGTGTGGGACTCCTCAGCCATGAAGTTTTGGATGAGTTGGACAGCCTGGCCCCGGAAATAACTAAGCCTATAAAGGATGAGCTGCAAAAGGCTGAGGCCCCGTTCTGTTGGTTCGGCACGCGGGACAGCGAAACTGTGGTCAGAGCTTTCTACCTGTCGCTGATTCTCTCACAGCATCTCGACAATTGGCCGCTGTTGCTCGCCAACGTTGACCCGCGGCTCGTCTCGTTGTCCGGCATCAAGCCCAACGTCCTTTCCAAATCCGCTCCGACGCTGGTTGAGCTTGACCCTGCGCAGGCCGACCGGGATTTGGAGGCGGTCGAGAGTAATCTAAGTAGAGATGCTCTGCGGTTGCTGCTCCTCGATCAAATGAGGGTCGCGGAGCCGGCGGGTTTCGCGTCCGTTGTGGAGAATGAGAAATATTCGACCTTGATTCGTTCTCTGGCGCTCTTGATGGCGCTGGATAACATCATCTCGACACAGCCTTCGCTGGCAGAGCAAGACCGCATCGCCGCCATTCTATTCCCGGAAGGCGACGGCGTGAGGCCACAATTTGTGGACAACCGACCTTCGATAAACTGGTCGCATTTGAAAGAGGCTTTTTCGCTGGCCAGTGACATCCGGCGACTGCGGGAAAGCCTCGGCTCGGCGGTCAAAACCCTCAATGTTAAAAAGACGGAACAACTGACCTTCAAATTCTTCCGCGAGCTGTGGAATGAAAAAAAGCTCAACCGGCTGGAGTACTATCTGTCTGCGTTCGAGCGTCTGGTCGAGAGCGGAGACTTTCTGCCCAGACCGGATGAAGAACTGCCGCCGCAGTTTAGTGATGCGCTCGCGCGCATACGCCAGCGAATCCGGCTGATCGCCGACGAGGTTCACGCACAGATCGACGAGATCAATCGGAGGTTTCAGGAGTTGGTCGCCACGCGCTACGTTTCGTGGCTCGCTGGCGACGGCGAAGTGAGATTAACCAGCCAGTTTTTGCGGCGCTGTGTCAAGCCGCACTGGGATCCACAGAACGAAAAGGCCGTAGTCTTTATCTTTGATGGGATGCGCTACGACGTTTGGGACGAACTGCTGCGTCCCATGCTGGAAGACAGGTTGGAGATCATCGAAGATTTGCCCGCCTCGTCTCTGCTACCGTCTGAGACAGAGGTGTCACGTTGGGCGCTTGCGGCAGGCACAGAGCCGCAGGATTTCTGGCCCCGCAAGGCTGAGAACGTCCACCTGAAAGAGGCCCTCAGCCGGGAGTTCAATTATCAGGGCGAGGTGGAGGTCGTAGACCCGGAAGGCTCCGGCACGGGCGAGACGGTGCGCTACCGCGCGGGGAATCTCGAATACTATATCTTCGAGTTTTGTGACAAAGAACTGCACGGCATCCAGATGAAAGAGCTATCGGATGGTCGTAAAGTCCCTAAGCGTCCGCTCTCCTACGTCTACCAGCAGCGCCTCAAAAACATCATTGATACGGAGGTGATGGCGATTGTCCGTCGCCTGACGCCGGGCACAAAGGTCTTCGTCACCGCCGATCACGGATTCGGGCGGGTCGGACGCGAAGCGCTTTGGTTCAACGAAGCCGACCTCAATGAAAAGACGGATTGCTCCTACCTGAACTGCTGGCTTCGCGTGCCTTTGACGCAGGCCAGCCTGCCCGCCAAAGTTCTTGACAACGTTATCGCGTTCACGCCGGAACAGTTGCGGCTGCCGAAAGAGGAGACGCGCACAATCAAGAACACAGGGAACGTCTTCCATAAAGAGTACAAGGCCGTTCTGTTCCCAAAGGTCGGCTACTCTTTCAGCCGTCAGGGAGCGCCTTTTAGACCCGACGCTTACACGCACGGAGGCATTTCCATCCAGGAGCTAATGATTCCAATGATCGCTTTGCGCGTGAGAGCGCGCGACGAAGGGATGCTGACGCTCGACGCTATCGGCGGGCCGCAGGAGGTCGTGGAGGGTGAAGAGGTCGTCTTCTCTGTGCGCGTGAACCGGACGGCACGGCGCGGCGGTGAAGCAGAGGAGATTCGCATCGAGGCGGAGGCCACATACAGCCTCGACCCGGAACGGTTCTCGCTACCCAAACAGGTCTTGTATCTCTCGTCGCCGAGCGCTGAGATCGCTTTCCGCTTTACGCCGGCCGCAGAGGACGCGAGCGAGGAAGAACAAAGGAAGGGTGTGATGGAGCGGACGTTTACTTTAGCCGTGAGTTATCGTGAAGGCTCGCGCGTTGTGCGCAAGTCGCAGACGCATCGCTTCTCGGTCACGCTCAAGTCCGAGAGAGTGATTCGCCGCTTGGGCAATCTTGGCAACATTTTAGGCTTGACGCCGAAGAGTATGAGGTAGTTCAAAAGAGAAAAAGAATGTCTGCGCCGTCTCCACGGAAACTAAGATTGATGGTCTCTTCCCCGATCTACGGGATCGAGGGTTTCCTCGACCAGATATATGCTGTTTTGACTGAATATGGTTACGAGGTGTGGATGTCACATAAGGGCACTTTCCCTGTTAGCCCCAGAGGGACGGCGTTTGATAACTGCCTGGAGGCGGTAGAGAATTGCGATGCTTTTCTAGGAATAATTACGGGGCGCTACGGCAGCGGCATCGCGCCGGGCGAGCCTTCAATCACACATCAGGAGGTATTAAGGGCTATCAAGCTTGATAAGCTACGCTGGTTCTTAGTGCATCACCACGTGGCGATTTCAAGACAACTGCTGAAGCAGTTTCGGTTTAAGAAGAACGGAACGCCCAAGCGGCTCAATTTCAAGCCAACGCCTATCCTGAGCGATATCAGAGTGCTTGAAATGTACGAAGCGGCCATCCGCGAAGGGATAGCCCTGCCTGCTCGGACGGCCAACTGGGTGCAGCAGTACGTGACCGAACCGGACGCTTTGTTATACATAGAGTCTCAGTTCCGCGATCCTGAAAGGATACGAAAGCTTCTGTAGCCCGGCATGGGGAGAATGAAGATGGTAAGCACGCCTTTACAGCAAATGATAGATGCCGGCGAATCTCAGCAGGTAGAGTTCAAGCCCTCTGCTGTTGACCCTAATACTGTCGGGCGGGTAGTGTGCTCCTTCCTTAATTCGGAGGGCGGAACTCTCCTCGTCGGTGTCAAGGATGACGGACAAGTCGTTGGAGTCAAAAATGCTTCGCAGGAAGCAGATCGACTTCAGCGACATCTGTTAGATAGCATTTCGCCAAAGGCATCCTGGTCTGTGAACGTGAGGGAATTAGACGGTAAAGAGATACTCGTCATCGATGTCCCGCAGGGCCTCGAAAGCCCTTACGTATATGGCCACGGCATCTTCGTCCGAGAAGGCTCTCAAAGCGTCCCGGCGGACAGCACAGCCATCAACAGGCTAATCAACCAACGCGGCACAGAAGATGTCAGGTGGGAACGTTTGCCTGCGCTAGGCGCGGAAGTCAGTGACTTAGACATAGAAGAAATACAGCAGACGGCGAACGAAGCAATAAAAAACAGGCTGTACACATTCAGCAACGACAACGACCCATTTGGCATTCTGGAACAGTTAGGGTTAGCGTCGGGAGGGCTAATCCGCAACAGCGCAGTAGTGTTGTTTGGGAAGCGCCCGGAAAGACGTTTCCCTCAGGTGAGAATTAAGGCGGCACGCTTTAAAGGAAATAGCGTCTTAGATCAGTTTACGGACAACCGCACTTTCGAAGGGCACGCTTTCACTTTGGTGCAAAAGCTTGAAAGCTTCCTGCGCACGCATATCTCGATAGCTTCGGAGCTTCCAAGTCAAGGAACCAGACGAAGCGACAAACCCGCATACCCGTGGCCAGCCCTGCGAGAGGCGCTGCTCAACGCCATCGTCCACCGTGACTATGCCGCCTTTGACGGGGGCGTGTCTGTGGCCATCTATGATGATCGGATAGAGTTTTGGAATGCCGGTCAACTGCCGGAGGGGATGACGGTCGAGGATTTGAAGGGGCTGCACCCCTCGCGCCCACACAATCCAGATATCGCAAATGTTTTCTTCCTGCGCAGCTACATTGAGCGCTGGGGAATAGGCACGAGGCAGATCGTCATTCGGTGTCAGGAGGCGGGCTTGCCCGAACCCGAGTGGCAGCAGGCAGATGGCGGCGGCGTGAGGCTGACGATCCGGCTCAAGCCTGCGGAGCGGGAGATCAGCTTAAATCCACGCCAGACGCGTTTGTTGAGATCATTGAAGCCCGGAGATCGAGTTGTGCCCGGCGAGTATTTCGCGTCCGTCAAAAAAGAAGTTAAAGAAAGACGCGCACGGCTAGACCTCGCGGAACTGTCCGAGGCTGGCTATTTGATGCGGGAGGGGCAAGGCCCTTCCACGGTTTATGTGCGGACGGAAAGGCCCCTGACCTAGGGGGCATTCCGGCACATCCGGCACAGTGGCATATGCCGGAATGCCAAAAAACAGGGCGTTTTAGGGCTGTTTATACAAAATTCTATAAAGACGGGACCCGTGCCGGGTTCGTGCCGGATTCGTGCCGGATTCAAGGAACGTGGCTGAAGCAGGAAAGATGAAGAAGCGCGACGATAAGACACAGGTGATGTTTAAGGACAGTGTGCCGGAGATGCCGGAGGGGTATTACTCCGGCGACCAGCCTAACCCGCATCTGCGCGCCTTCGTCGAAGAACACCTCAGCGAACACCCTTACGACCCTGCGACGGATGCTTACGACGTGCCTGCCTTCGACAAGCCGATTGAGACGACGAAGGCGACCGCCATCTACAACATGCACACCTACTGGTCGAAGAAGCCGCACGACGCGATTCGCCAGTACATCCGCCACTACACTAAGGAAGGCGACTTGGTGTTAGACCCGTTCTGCGGCTCTGGCGGGACTGCTCTGGCGGCGTTGATGGAGGGGCGGAAGGCGGTGGCGATAGACCGTAGTCCGGCGGCGACTTTCATCACGAAGAACTACTGCACGCCGGTGGACGTGGAGGAGTTGCGAGCGGCGTTCGAGGAGTTGAAGCGGCGTGTGCAGCCGGAGATCGAATGGCTGTACGAGACAAGGTGCGACAGGTGCGAGGGGAAGGCAACAACAGATTTCACCCTGTATTCACAAGTGTTTCAATGCTCGCGATGCATGAATAAGGTGGCGCTGTTCGATTGTGTGGAAGTAGAAGGACAGACAGCAAAGGGAAAACCGAAAAAGGTCAAAGTCTGCCCACATTGTTATAGCCGAGGGCATCATGAAATTATCCGCTCTCAAAGTCAGAAATTTGGATCGGTGCCAGTACTTGTTAACTACTTCTGTTTGGAGGGATGTGAGCCCGCAAGTAGTGAACGGCGACGCAATGACGCTGATCTAACAAAGCGCAAGTATTTTGAAGATTATGATTTGAAGAAGTTGAGCGCTATTGAAGAAGAAGATATGCCCTATTGGTATCCACAAGGGTACGACATGACTGGGTTTAGTCGATATCAGCGAGACGCTCTTTACTACTACAACATTTCCGAGGTTGCACACCTCTTCACAAAACGTAATTTAAGGGCTCTAGCCGCTTACTATGACGCGGCGGATAAGTTCTCATCTTCTGATATCCGCGATGTGATCAAATTCGGATTGAATTCAATCGTTCTTGCGATGTCACGAATGCAAGGTTATGTCGAAGACCCTCGTTTCCCTAATCAACTAATGCGCGGCACCTATTACATTCCCCAAGTCAGTCGGGAATATCCCGTTCATGACTGGTTAGACGGTAAGTTGAAAAATCTGGTCGCCGGTTACCGAAGGATTGCGGAGGAGACGACTGGTCAGCCGGTTGCCATCTCAACTCAATCAGCTCTTGATATGAGCAATGTGATGACTGCCTCTGTGGACTATATATTTACCGATCCTCCCTATTCAGGAACGCAACAATATGGCGAACTAAACTTCGTCTGGGAGGCATGGCTTAACTTCGATACTCACTGGCAGGATGAAGAGATTATCGTTAATGAAGTTCGCGGAAAAACAGAATCAGATTGGGCGGACATGATGCGGCAAGCAATGGGTGAGTGCTACCGGATTCTAAAGCCCGGTCGTTGGCTGTCTCTTTGTTATCACGACACGTCTGAAGGAACATGGGCTTTAATTCAAGACATTATGGCTGAGGTTGGCTTTCTCGTAGATAAGTCGGAATCCGCCTTATTCATTTCCGCTAAACAGAAATCTTACAATCAGCTAAACGCCGACAAAGTAAGCAAGCGCGATCTCGTCATCAACTTCCGCAAGCCCAGGCCCGGCGAGGTCGCCCCGCACGTCTCCTTCACCGGCGAAGAGACGGACGCGACCTTCAACGAGAAGGTGCGCGCCATCGTCGGCGAATATCTCGCGGCGCACCCCGGCTCGACCAAAGACCGCATCTACGACGAAGTGGTCAGCCGCATGGTGCGCGCCGGGAGCATGGAGCCGCACAACTTCGACGAGCTGCTCGCGCAGGTCGCCGACGGCGTTAGCGAACCCGCCCGCAAGAACCTCTTCGAGACGGCAGACCCGGACCTCTTCGGCACGCACGAAGTCACGCGCTGGTATTCCAAAGCGCAGGGCGGCAGCCTTGAAGTCTCCGACCGCCTAGCGGAAGAATCAGCCGCCACACGCATCGAACAATTCCTGGTCCGCGAGTCCGAAAAGCAGCTCCAAAAAACTCTGCCCAAACTCGATGATCTACAACGCCGCGAGCGCGAAGCCCGCCGCGCCCTCGCCGGCCTCCAACCCGACGACCCCGAACGCAAAGCCGCCAAGCTCAAACGCGAGCTGCGCGAGAACGAACGCCAACTCCGCAAGCTCGAAGCCGACCGCGCCGAGTGGCGACAGCACGCGCTGCATTACACCTACGTCCAGGAGTTCTCTTTCACGATTAACCCGCGCCCGCAAAAGACGCTCTTCGACCTGCTCGAAGACTACTTCTTCATGACCGGGGAAGGAAACTGGCGTCCCCCACAATCGGAAGAAGAGCGCGAGCACAAGACCAACGAGCGCCAGCAGTCAATCCGCCACACGATTCAACGCTTCTGTCGCCTGCTCTCCGCCAACGAAGCCGTCCCGCCCGCCGCGCGCCCAAGCTCAGCCACGCTCGCCGAATGGCTCAGGTACTGCAAGCGCGCGGGGCTTTACTCGCAAGGCAAGCTGCTCTACGAGAAAGGCGGACTCTCGCTGGACGACCTTTCGGAAGAAGCTCAGGCGGGCATCGAGGAAGACTATCAAGTTTGCGCCCGCCAGCTTGCGCGCGGGACAGGGGCAGGGAAGGCGGGCGGCGTGAAACAAAGGCGCGGAAGAAAGTCGGAGCCCGGTAGATGAATCACAAGCTGAAAGAGGTTTTCAAAGGCAAGGTCGTCAACAAGGCGCACACCATCAACACCGGCGTGGACGAGTTTCCGCGCTACGTCGTCGAGTACCTGATTGACAACTACTGCTCGGAAGACTCTTTCCACGAAGACATGGATAAGGTCATCCGCCGCCTCAAAGAGAATTTTGTTCACGGCGCGGAGGCCGAGAAAATCCGCCACCACACGCGCGAGAACCGCCGCCACACCGTCATCGCCAACCTCGAAGCGCGCCTCGTCGAAACGGAAGACAAGTATTGGGCTTCGATCTCCGCGATCAACGAAAACTTCGTCAACATCCCCGAAAGTCTGGTCAGCCAGTACTCGATGCTCCTCTCCGGCGGCATGTGGGGAACCATCGAACTGACCTACGACGAAACGGAAGTCCACCAGAAAAAGATTCGCCCTTTCAAGGTAACTGCTTTCACGCCCTTTCAAGTCAGCGTCATCAACCTCGACGAGTACATCGAAAAGCGCGCGGAGTTTACGTCGGACGAGTGGATAGACGTGCTCGTCAACTCCTGCGGCCTCAACCCGGAAAAGATGTCGCGGCGCGAGAAGCTGCTCTACCTGTGCCGCTGCGTCCCGCTCGTCGAGAACAACGTCAACATGGTCGAGCTTGCCCCTCGCGAGACGGGCAAGACCTATCTCTACCGCAATATCTCTTACTATGCGCACGTCCTCTCCGGCGGCAAGGCCACGCCCGCGCAACTCTTCGTCAATCTCAACACCGGCAAGATCGGCGAAGTAGGCACGCGCGACGCCGTTGTCTTCGATGAGATTGCCAATACGGACTTCACTGACCCAAAGGCTTTCGTCAGCATCATGCAGGGCTTCATGCAGGACGCGAAGTTCAGCCGGGGCAAGAAGGAGATGCTGGCCTTCGCCAGCTTAATCTTCGTCGGCAACCTCGACGTGCAGGGGAATCTGCCGCACGAGAAGTATTACCATCTCTTCGAGCCGCTCCCCGGCTTCCTGCAAGTCATCGCTTTCCTAGACCGCATCCATGCATACCTGCCCGGCTGGGAGATTCCCAAACTGCGGCCAGACAGCTACGCCAAAGACTACGGATTCATTGCCGATTACTTCTGCGAGATCATGCACGAGCTGCGCCGCGTTGATCTCGTCGGTCAGGCACGCTCCCGCTTCGAGTTGGCAGACCTCGGCAACACAGCGCAAGGCATCTCCGGGCGCGACCAGCGCGCCATTATGAAAACCACTTCGGGACTGCTCAAGCTTCTCTACCCGAATGGAAAGTTCGGCGACCCGGAGCTGGAAGAGGTATTACTGCTCTCGTGTGAGCTGCGGCAAAGAGTGCGCGAGCAACTGCACCTCATCGCCCCCGGCGAGTATGACCGCATACAGCTCGGCGTGAAATTCTCCAACGGCAAACAAGCCGCGCCAACGCTGCCCGACGCCAACAGAGTTCACCGCGTCACACTGCCCGAAAAACCTTCCGTCGGCGAGGTGGTCGGCCTGGCGGTTCAAGGGGATCACGGCTGCATTCTTCACTTTGAGATGCAAGCGACGAAGGGAAGCGGCAGGGTCATTCCGCTCGGCTCTATTCAGCGCGTCATGCGCGAAAGCATTGAGGCGGCGGCGCAATACATCAAAGCCAAACATACCGACCTCGGCATCAGCGCCGAGTGGCGGCAAAACTTCGACGTGGCCGTGCTGGCGACTTACATGGGCGTCCCCAAAGAAGGCCCTAGCGCTGGAATCGCCATCGTGACGGGCATTGTCTCAGCCCTCAAGGGGGCTGCTGTGCGTAACGATGTCGCCATGACAGGTGAGATTACGATCATGGGCCGGGTGCTGCCGGTCGGCGGCATCCAGCAAAAGCTTCGCGCGGCCTACGACGCGGGCGTGAAGGAAGTTCTGCTGCCCGTAGACAATTTGAAGGAGGCGCAGGGGCTACCTTCATATATCCTCGACGCAGTGAAATTAACTACTGTTCAAAGCATTGACGAAGTTCTTAGACATGCTCTTGTGAGTATTCCCGATGAACATCGCAAATAACTTTTTGACAGATACAGGGAGTGAGGCGGCCAGATGCGAGCAGCAGACCATTTACGAGCGGAAGCGCAGCACAGCGTAGTTTGCGGGGAGTGCGAACAATCCGCCGATGCATACACGACGGTGCGAGGTTCAAGCGGCACGCCCATTAACGTCTGCGAAGGTTGTCTCGCAACTTACTACATGAGTTGCGACGGCTGTGGCGGGATGTTTCCGCAGGATGAAGCCCGCGCCCGCGACAAGTTAAGCCTGTGCGCGGAATGCTTCGCAAAGCCTTCCGGTGCGGCGCAGACGGAAGAAGTTGATGAACCGCTCGACACCCTCGTCGCGGAATATGTCGCTCTACACGCGGAGGAGAAGCGCATAAAGGGACAAATGGATGCCCTCAAAGAGCGTTTGAAAAAAGCCGCCGAAGGGATGCCGCGCGCGGGCGGCGCTGTGACCTTGCGCGCCGGAGATGAAGCCGTCAGGTGCAGCTACCGTACGAAACTCAAATGCGAGGACGCGGGTGTCGAGCGGTTGGCGGAGTTGCTTGCTCCCGAAGAGTTCGCGCGCCTGTTTGAACGCAAAGTCAGCTTCAGCTCTCACGACGAGGAGATAACGGAATTTCTGGCCACTGAGAATGAAGAGCACAGTGACGCGCGCGAACTCTTGCGGGCAGCCGTGCGCGAAACCGAAACTGTGATGTTAACGGTCGTGCCGCCGCGAAAATGAAGAATCATGTCAGAACGCCTCACCGCTTCAACTGATACATCTGCCGGCGACGAGACCGTCCGCCGACCCGAACGAAGTCTGACCGCGCAGCGAGTCGCGCAGTACATCACGCGCAACCGCTGCGAACGCTTCCTCCATTTCGCCCTCTTTCCCTCGGCGGCAAATGGCCTCGCGGCGCGCTACGAGGTCGGCTTTGAGTCGCTGCCGCCTACGCTCTTCGCCGAAGGCACGAGTTTCGAGCAGGCTAAGGTTAACGAGCTGCGCGCGGCGGGCGAGCGTGTGATTGATCTGACGAACAAGCCGACGGAAGAGTTCTTCTCCCTTCTGCGGAATCAACAGCGCGGGCGCGTGATCTATTATCAGCCGACGCTCGTCGGGGAGATGGGTGATTGGCGCTGCGAAGGACGCCCGGACCTGGTTGAGGCCGTGCGCGACGAGGACGGCGGTTTTAAATTCACCGTCGTTGACATCAAGGCGAGCGCACGGGAGACGGTCGGCTACCGTTTGCAGGTCGCCTTCTACGCCGTGCTGCTCGGTGAAGTATTACGCGAACGCGGCTTTGACTTCGCCGGCATCGAAGGCGCAATCGCCGCGCGCGGCACGGAGATGCGTGCCGGGGCGTGGCCTACCTTTGATCTCCCACTCTTCATAGACGAGATAAACGCGCTAATCGTCGCGCCGGACTCTGATGTGAGGCGCGTAACGCGCGCGAGTTTTGAGGAGATAAGAGCGCATCTAGGCCACCACTGCGACGGCTGCCCTTACAACACCGTCTGCTTCGTCCACGCCGCCGAATGCGAAGACCTCTCGCTCATACCTACTCTCACCGCCACGCAGAAACAGGCTCTACAGACGCACGGCATCAAAACGGCGCGTGAACTCGCCGCGCTCATCCGTTACGACGGCCACCGTGTCGAATTCGCGCAGGAGCACGCCGCTGAGGTAGCGCCGCTGATGGAGCATTGGGCTTTGGGCAGCGTACTGAGTCTCATCGCGCAGCGTGCCCACGCTGCGCTTAATCGCCGGGATAAATCTTTTACCTATCGGCGCGCTCTCTATGGCTCTGACTGGGGAACGCTGCCAGACTCGAATCTCTACCCGTCGCTCGTCAAGGTCTTCGTCGACGCCGGGCGCGACCACGTAGAGGATCGCCTGTATTCGCTCGCCGCGCTCATTACGGGTCCCGCCGGCACGCGCAAAGTGCTCGAAATCACCGAGGACGTGCCTGACATAGAGGCCGAGCGCGCGTTGTTGATTCGCTGGCTGCAACAGGTTCTGCCGGCAATCAGCGCGACGGGCGACGCGCTCGCGCCGCTGCACATCTACGTCTTTGACCGCCGCTCGTCGGGCGCACTGCTGACGGCGCTCGAACGCCACTTCGACGCCCTGTGCGCGATCCCGGCCTTCTACGATCTGTTGACCTCGACCCCCGCGCTCACGCAGAGCATGATCTCGTTCCTCGGAGATGAGGTTGCCTCGCGGCTGAACTTGGGGGCCATCTGTCCAAACCTCTACGAGGTCGCGCAGGCCCTCGGGTTTGATTGGAAACAGCAGAATTTGCGCGAGCAGTTTCACACGAGCATCTTCGACAACCGCCGCGCCTTCCTGCGCGACGAACGGACGAAAACTTATCGGGCGCCGAAGAAGACTGAGTACAAGAGCGCCACATTGGAGTGGGTCGAGTCTGCGGCGCGCTTCGGCACGGAGATACCGCTCGAATACGCCTACGCCGCGTGGGGGCGTTTGAGCGAGGCCGAAACCATGAGAGAGGAGACGCGGGCACAGGCGCAGCGCTTCATGGGCACAACCCTCGAACATCTGCGCTCGCTCGTCTCCGCGCGACTCGACGCCCTGCGCCACATCGAAGAGCAGTTCAGTTTCAAGAACCGGCAGGTAGAGAAAATCCCGCTCGACACCGAGCGGCTCAATCAGACGGAAGTCGATCCGGCTGCCGTGCCGCTTAACCGCGTCCTCGAAGACTTCCTCAGATTGGAGCACTACGCTGCGCTGCAAGAGCGCCTGCAACACCTGGCGCTGCCGCCCGATCTGCGGCAGCAGACGGGAAGAACCGCGGCGCTGCGTTGCGTTGGGTTCGACAAGGAGGCGCGACGCGCGGAGTTTGTTTTCGCAGACGTGGAAGGTAACGCTCTGCCCGACGCCAGTGGCTTACGCATGAGGGACGGAGACTGGGCCACGCTCAATCCTTTGCGTGATGAGGAGACGGGAGCCCTCATCACTGGCAAACGACTCGTGCACGGCACGCTCGCCATCATCGAAAGGATTGATCGTGACCGACTCACACTCGCGCTGAAACCGATGGGTAAGGCCGGGAATTCCGCTTTTCGTTTCGGTCATCGGCTGCTTGAGCCGGAGCAGGATCAACTCTATACGCTGGACGAGATGGCCGACGACCTGAACGCCGACAAGCTGCTTGCCGCCTGTCAGAACGCTGGCACGAACGCGCTTTACGCTTGGCTCGAAAACCCGGAAATGGGCAAACAGCCCCGCGTGATCCGCCCCACGCGCTTGCGCCTCGCCGAGCGCTTCGCCCGCATCGCGCATGATGCACAACAGCCGCATGGGCTGACGGATGCGCAACGCCATGTGGTCGCGTCCTTCATCAAAGACCGCGTTCTTGTCCTGCAAGGCCCGCCGGGCACTGGTAAGAGCCACACGCTCGGCTTTGCGACGCTCGCACGCGCCGTCGCGCTCGCCACGCCCGCGCGCCCTTTTCGCGTCGCCGTCTCCGCCAAAACTCACGCCGCCGTCAAAGTCGCGCTCGAAAGCATCCGCAAGCGCGCCGACGAACTGCTGGCGAAATACGGTGGCATTCATGGATCGATAAACACGGAAGCTGGGCGGGACACTTTGACGAATGGAGCATTGGATGAAGAGTCCGCAGTCCTCTTGTCGCAGCTTGCAGGGCTAAGAGTGTATAAGCTCTGTAATGACGAGGGTGAACTACTGCCCGCTGGCGTTGAGCCTGTGTTGGCGAAGGGAACATCCCGTATGCGCCCGCGCGAGCAGTGGGAACACTTGATGCGGGCGCCTCTACTCGTCATCGGCGGCACGCCGGGCGGACTCTACAGCCTTGTCAAAGAAGCCACGTCGCGGGGGCGGGCAATAAACTGGGCGACCAAGCATTTCGATTTGATCATCGTTGACGAGGCCTCGCAGATGGGACAGGCCGAGGCGCTTTTGGCCTCCGCCTTCCTGCACGAGGACGGGCAGTTCATCGCCATCGGCGACCACAGACAGATGCCTCCCATCCTCGCGCACGCCTGGGACGAAGAGGCGCGACGCGACCTGCGTCGCGCGCGTCCGCACCTCTCCATCTTCGACGCTCTGCGCGAGGCCGGGTTCGCCACGTCCGCGCTGGACGAGTCCTTCCGCGTGCCCTCGGAAGTCGCAGCCTTTCTACAGCGCCACGTTTACATCCATGATGATGTTAATTTTCATTCGCGTAATAAGCAGCGTCTCCCGGCGCTCCCGACTTCGGCGGATGTCCCCAAGTGGGTTCGGGCCGCTCTGAACCCGAAACACCCGCTTATCCGCATCGAACACAGCGAAGGGGCGTCGCAGCAGGCAAACGAGTATGAATCGCGTTTAGTTGAAGAGCTTGTGCGCTGCGCGGCTGCGCATTTGGCCCTCGACGTGAAAGAAGGCATCGGTATCGTCGTCCCGCACCGGGCGCAAAAATTCCTCTTGCGCGAGCTCCTGCCGGACTTCGCCGAAGCGATTGATACGGTCGAGCGCTTTCAAGGCGGGGAGCGCGACCTCATCATCGTCTCAGCGACTGCTTCTGACCCTGCGTTTGCAGCGGTCGAAACCGATTTTCTGTTGGAGCCGCGCCGCTTCACCGTCGCCATTTCGCGCCCACGCCGCAAAGTCATCGTCATCGCAGCGCGGACGGTCTTCGACCTTCTGCCAGGCGATCTTGAGGCTTACGAACGCGGCAGCCTTTGGAAGAAACTCCGTCATGAGTCACACGAAAATCTCCTGTGGCAAGGCAGAATCATGGGACAGCGCGTCAGCATTCGCGCGGTCGCCGAGAAAATAGACTGACACTTCGGCGCACGTTTGCCAAGCTTGCGTACAAGGGCGGTGCCGCGCTCGATCAGATACATCTCTCGCTAGGACATCAGTCAATTCAGACGACGGAAAACTATCTCGGCGTTGAGCAGGATTTGACGGACGCGCCGTGCGATCATCTCGGCTTGCGGCTGGGCAGCTAACCCGCCGGCAAACAGTGCGCGTTGTGTCCGATAACAAAAGCGTGTCCGATAACAAAAGCTCCCCGGGTTCATCCGCAGATTTGGTGCAAAGATTAAGTGCTTGTCGCTATAACAAGCGGCATGGACATCACGACCTTGATTGTTGATCCAGCCGCCATCAACATCCGTCA
>JAVHVE010000042.1:0-38762 GCA_032160705.1 Acidobacteriota bacterium
GAGCAAGCGCGGCAGTGGTTGACCGTGAGCGCAAGGTTAAGGTTGAGGCAGGGTTGGCTGCCGAAGGAAACAGAAGCGGCCAGTCTGAGGAGAGATGTTTTCTCTTGACAGCCCTTTCATAGAACAACTCATTCAACCGGACTCGCACTAGAGCGGCTCTTTCATCTTCCAGTTGATTGCTCGCCGGTTAATTCTAGTATTAAGCATTTCCGGCTGTCGTGCTGAGCGCGCCGGATTCGAGGTCTTCGATGAGGGCTTGCAGCAGGGGCGCGACCCGCTCGGTCGTCACATAATCCTTGCCCAACAGTTTGATGATTCGCTTGGTTTTAGCCTCGCCGTTCACTTCCTTGAGCAGCGCCCGACAAAACGACGCGACGACTTCCGGCGCAAATTGCTTGCCCGTGTTGCGGCGAAAATCCTCAACCACATCTTCCATCCCACGCCGCTTTTTGTAAGGCCGGTCGGTCGTCATCGCGTCGAAAGAATCCGCCAGGCTGACTATTTTTGCGATGAGCGGAATCTGATCTCCGGTCAAGCCTTCCGGGTAGCCGCGCCCGTCAATTCGCTCGTGATGATAGCGAGCCGTGAGGGGAATGTCCGCGTAAGGGTGATTGATCGGCAAGAGGATGTCGTAGCCAGCCGCCGGATGACGATTCAATTCACTCGATTGCTTGGCGTCAATTTTGTACGGCGCATTGATGATGTCGCGCTCGACGACAAGCTTGCCGATGTCGTGCAGATAGCCCGCGACAGCGATACCTTCAACCTCATCATCGCTCCAGCCCATCTCGCGCGCGATGATCTCGCTGTACTTGCCAACGCGCTCCGAATGCCCCTGCGTATATTTGTCCTTGCAGTCAATGGCGGCGGCGAAAGCGCGCACCGTGTCACGATAAATCACGCGCATCTCGTCGTAGAGCTGGCGATTCTCTGCGGCGCGCTCAGACAGTTCGACGAAGAGGCGGTGTTCCTGAATGCCGACGCCGATGTGACGCGCCATCGCGCAAATCACTTCACGGTCCTCGACGCTGAAACTCTCGCCTGTCGCTTTGCCGCCTAACAGGATAATTCCGACAAGGGCGTCACGCACGACGAGCGGCACGACCAGATCAACGCGTAGCGAATCCAGCAGGGCTTGATGTTGCTCGGTGAAATGCGTGAAAGCAGGACTCTCATCATCTCTCGTCAATCCACAGATGCCGAGGTTGGTCAGGTCGGAGACTTCCTGAGCGGAGAGCGCAAGATCATTTGCGCCCATGCCATGCGCGGCGATAAACTTCAACGATTGTTTTTCCGTATCGAATTCCGCGAGCGCGCCGCGCATGAGGCCGAGCGAGCCTTGCACGAGGTGCAAAGCGGTTCGCATCTTTTCCTGAAAATCAGGAGTGCCGACTATCTCCTCGCTGAGATCGGCCAGAGCAGCGAAGGCATGTATTAGTTTCTGAAGTGGCGCTTGCTTTTCCATTACCGATCATTCAATGCCCGGCGGCTTTCGGTGTCGCGGCAAATTCCGTCAGCGTATTGAGCGCTTCCTCTTCGTCTGTGGCGAGCGCGACGTGGCGCGTCAGGCCAAGCATCTCGAAAAGCTGGACGGTTTGATGATTAACGGCTGCGAAGATGAGTTGCGCGCCCGTTGATTCGGCAGCGTCAATGACGCCGAGCAGAATTGAGACGCCGATGCTGTTGACCAACTCCGTTTCGCGGAAGTTGATAATCAACGCGCGGCAGCCCATTTCCAGTTGCCTGCGACACTCACGCTCGATGCGCTCGCCGCTTAGCTTGTTCAGATAGTCGCCCGCGTAAATTACAGCCAAATCTCCGACTGATCGCGAGCGCACCTGTGAGCCTGTTGCCAGTTCAGCCATTTACAGTCAAGCCCCTCTCTTACCTAACTTATAAAGGCAATCAATCCTAAATCGTTATTTGTGTTTAGTAAACAATGAAACCAGAACAAAGCTGCAAGAATCAGCCTTTACGCAGATACTTCGTCATCCGCAGGCGCGTGCCGTCGTCAACGCGCTCGAACTCGACTTCGTCCATCAAACTGCGTATCAGTTTCAGTCCCCAGCCTCGTCGCTCACGGCTTTCGGCGGCCTCACCATTGTTGTGGCTCTCGCCATTCTGGCTGTTCAAACTGGGCGGAACGACCCCCCGGCTGGAAACCGTGACGACTAATCTATCACTTTCGACGCGAAAACGCTGATAAATTTTTCTATCGGGACTGAGACTGTGCTCTGTGGCGTTGATGCAGGCTTCGATGAGGGCGGTTTTGATCTGGTTGATTGCTTCGGGTTGGAATGAGATGCGGCGCGCAATCTGCTCGACTGTGTGCGCGGCAATCAGCTCTGTATCGTCGCCCATCGGAATCACCATCTCGAATTCGTCGGGCGCGACTTCCTGGCGTGCCATCGCTGCCGAGGCCGCGCTGATGCGCTCTGTCAAAAGCTCTAATTGCCGGTGGCTCGATCCGTAGGCTTCGCGTTCATTAAGAAGATCGCTGGCCTCTGCCGTGAATCCTTCGGGCGCGACCAGCCACAGGCGCACGCGGTGGAAACCGCACACGCGCGCCACCTGCATCAGGCGGTCGCACCAGATTTCCGCCAGCCCGCGCCCCGTTTCGAGCTTGGATTCGATTTCCGCCGCGAGCCAGACCACTTCGCTGGCGTCCGAATATTGGCCGGCGTCAAAGCCGTGCGCCACAGCGCAGCGCTCTTCATCGCAGACCTGCTGAATCGCCGGATAAAACGCCGCGCAACTGGCGGCATGAACAACCTGCGGCAGCCTTACCAAGTCGGTTTCGGCATCGAGCGCGGCGGTGAGTTCATCCATCTCCAGCCCCTTGTGCGTGCGGCTGAAACGGTCGTAGTGGAAGAGGGAGGCTGGCATGCGCTGGCAGTTGAAACGTTCGAGCAGTTCACGCAAGCCGAGCGCGGCCTCACGCCGGTAATGACGCGCCATCGTCTGCGGCGCACGCTTCAGGGTGTCGCTTAAAGTTTCGGCGACGACCAGCGCACGCGACTCGCCTGCGACTTCCAGCCGGTAACGCGCGCGCAGGTAATCCGACCAGACGAGCGAATCGCTCCCGGCCTCTATGAAATTTGCATTCAAGCTCGCCAGCTCGTGCACATGCAACTGCTGGACGATTGATTGAAACTCGGCGGCCTCAAGGTTCAGCCGCTTGCGCCAGATTTCAACTGGCGCTCTGCCATTCTCATTCTGCGCCGATTCATAAAGCACACGAACCAAGCTGCGTCTGACAGCAGCCGAGGGCGCAATCTCTTCGAGGATGGAAGCGAAGTGCCGGTGGATGCGCCCGCCCATCAGCTCGTCAACGTAGAGCTGCTGGCAGTTGCGATAGGATGTGAGCGCGATTGTTTTTTCCCGCGCCGCGCGCAGAAGCGAGGTGATGAAAAGCGGGTTGCCATTTGTTTGTTGGACGATGAGGTCGAGCGTCTGGTCGTTAATCGTCACTTCATAACGTCGCGCCGTGCGCTCGACCATCGCGCGCGCGTCTTCGTCGCTCAAGCGCTCCAGCCGCAAAGCACTTGCAAAGTCGTTTCCGTTTCGCGCGCTGTGCGCGACAGCGAGCAGGTGGCGGCGCAGTCCAGCGAGAACGTATGGCCCGCCCGAATGCATCAGGGCGCGCGCAATCTCTGTTTCGAGCGGAACTTCGACCCCGTTCAGTTGTCCCGCCAATTCCAATCCGTCGAGCAGAACAAAGGTGCGCGTTCCGCTCTGGGCGGCGCGTTGCGGTGCGCTAAGGCAGAGACGAACCAGAGCCTGCGCGTCCTGCCCGCCAGCGTGCGCGCGTTCCATTGCTCCGACGAGCCGCTCGACCCATTCATAATCGCCGGGCGCAACCATCTCCATCAAATCGCTGATTGAGAGCGCGGCAGTGCTGAGCGCGGGGTCGCGACGACGATAGGCAACCGTGTGCAGGAGAAATGTCTGTAGGAAATGGCGCGCCGCGCCGACCGCCGATTTGTCGTTGCGCGAGAGCGCGAAGTAGACGGGGATGGTCTCGCCATGCTGGCGGAAAAGCTCATCATAAGCCTGGCGCAGAAACTCTGAGACGCCGCTTGACGGGGCGGCGAGCAGCAGCAAGCCGCGCTCGTGTTCAGCCCCGGACGACAGGCGCAAGACCTGTTCGAGCGCGCCAGTGCGTCCGACGAACTCTTCGGGTGCGATGCGACCCAGGATTGGCCGCTCGCGCCCGCTCTTATCTGGCTTCTTCGGCGGCATTACTCACCTCTCCAGCGGCGGGCGGCTCAAAGGCTTCCACGCGATTCTTGCCCCGGCTCTTGGCAAGATACAGCGCGCGGTCAGCGGCCTCGATGATTGTTTCGGGCGTGTCAACGCCGGGACTGAAAGCGGAGACTCCGATGCTGACGGTCACGCTCCCCAGGGGCTGTGACTTCCCGTGAGGGAAACGAACGCGCGTGATGCGTCGCCTGATGCGCTCGGCAATAGCGATTCCCTCGGCGAGCGAAGTTTGCGGCAGCAGGATGCAGAATTCTTCGCCGCCGTAGCGAGAAGCAACGTCTGCGCCGCGCAGCGCAGACTTCAAACACTGCGCGGTCATCTCTAGTGCAAGGTCGCCCGCCTGATGCAGGTTGCGGTCGTTGTAGAGCTTGAAGTCGTCAATATCAATCATCATGAAGCTCATCGGGTACTCCTGCCGTTTGGAGCGTTTCAACTCTTCGGCCAGACGCTCGATGAGATAACGGCGATTGAGCATACCCGTTAAAGGGTCTGTGATTGACATCAACTGAAACTGGTTGGCTTTCTCCTGCCATTCGGCACGATCAAGCGCCATCGCCATCTGCGGCGCGATGGATTCGAGCAGGCTCAGATCGATGTCATCATAAGAGCCTCCGCCCGCTTTATCCGTCACGTTGAGCACACCGACTTTGCGTCCGCCAATGGCGATAGGATAGCTGATGAAAGATTTCGTTTTGTAGCTGCGCTCAGCGGGGGCAGGCGTGCGACCCATTGAGTCAACGTCGCGCACGACGAGCGGGCGACCTTCAAACATGACTGAGCCTGCGATGCCCTCGCCCATTCGCACGCGCGTTTCACGAGCGACTTCCGCACGCGGGCCGACCGCAGCTTTGACAGCCAACTCATTTGAAGCTTCATCAAAGAGCAAGAGTGAGCCGCGCTCGGCGTGCAGCAGATCAACTGACATGTGGAGGATGGCATCGTAAGTGTCGCCAGTGCCCGCCGTGTTGAGGCGCTCGCCAAAGCTTTGGAGGTGCTCGGCAAAGCGAGAGCGCTGCTCAAGCTCGTGGCGCAGCCGCAAGACTTCCAGCGGCAAAGCAATCTCGCGGCAGTAAGCCGAGATGGCGCGGCGCTTCTCATCGGTCAATTCCGCGTCGCCGACGAGCAGTGCAGCTTTCACTTCGTCGCCGACGATGAGCGGGAAAAGCTCTGCCGTCTTCTCCGGCACTTCCGCCATCTGTTTGCGGATTGTTCCGGCGGGTTTGAAGCCCTCGGCAGTTTCGCGCAAGACGAGCGAGGTGGCAGCTTTCGCTGTGGCAAACAACCGCGCATCCTTCAAGCCTATTTCGATGTGGACTGGAATATCCTGAAAGCGTCCCTTGAAGCAAGCAGGCACGAATGTTCCTCGCTCGCGCAGGAGCAAGGCGAGCGAGACGAGCTTGTGTTTTCCGACCAAAACTTCGAGCGCGGAATTGCAGGCTTCTTTGAAATCGCTCACGGCCTGAAAATAACGGCTATGTAAAAGGGCGCTTCGAGTGTCCGCATCGTGCCTGGCGGATTGTTCCTCAACGGCAGCATCTCTGGCGGCTTTCTCATCCCTGATCTTCGAGGGTGCTTCCTCCGGCTGGCTTTTCGGCGCAGCTTCCCTTTGCGAAGCAGGAGATGATGATGGCTGCTCGCCCGCGCGTTTCCCCAAGCCTAGTCCGCTGGTTGTTTCTTCAATGCGAAGGGCAAGGTCGTCCAGGTCTTGACGCGCGGCGAAGATAACGTTTTGGAAAATCTCGCCGGAGAGCAAATCTTGAAGATCGCCGGTGCGGAATCGTTCGGCGAGAGCGCGGTAGTCGGCGCTGGTGAGAAAAGCGCGCCCGCCGATGACGGCCAGTTGGCGCTTAGGCTCTAACTCGACCGGCATGGTGAAACAGTGCAGCCCGGCATGGCAGCGATAATGCACCACACCTTTCGCTTTTGTAGCGCGATCAAATGCCACGCCGCAGAAAGGATCGCACAAATGGACGTAATCGGGCGAAGACTGAAACGCCCGGCAGATAGAATTGTTGTTTGAGACAAGGAGCGCGGGAGGCTGGTGGCCTTCGACCAGTAGAAGGGAGAGTCCTGAAGACGCCGCCAGAGACTCCTGTGCATCAGCCCAGCCGTCGGGCTTCTGATTATTCTGGGTCTGGGCTTTGTCGCGTACGGGCGCGACAGTTTCATCCATTGTTCGAAGGGTCACTTTACGTTTACGTCCGAAGTGATTTAGGAGGGCTGAGGCTCGCGCTGAAGTTCGGGGGCGCTTCTTCGGCGCGGCTCATAATCTGGACAAGGGCATCGCAAGACAGTGATGATGTCTTCTAAAGCCCACTAAAAGTATAAGTGACGTGCGCCCCTGCGACAAGCGAAATCTTTAAGGAAATCGCCCGAAAAGCGAACAGCCACTGACGCGAGAATCAGCTCTCCCCTCAAGTAAACGTCGAATAAAAGCCCTATTTCACGTTGAGATGACGCGCTGGGCGTCACGCAAGCCCGGCGCATCGCCCGGCGCAACCTGGTCAATGTCAGGCTGTTCCGGGCTGATGCGGATGCAGGCCGCGAAGTGATTGGGCTTGATTTCCGCCAGCGGGGGAACAACTTCCTTGCAAGCCTGAATGGCATACGGGCAGCGCGTGTGGAAGCGGCAGCCCTGCGGGGGATTAATGGGGCTTGGCACGTCGCCTTCGAGCACGATGCGCTGGCGCGAGGCTTCAATCTCAGGGTCGGGAACGGGGACGGCTGAAATCAGCGCTTTGGTGTATGGCATCAAAGGCTCGTCGTAAATCACTTTTGCGTCGGCAATTTCGACGAGTTTCCCAAGGTACATGACGGCCACGCGGTCGGAGACGTGGCGGATGGCGCGCAGGTCGTGCGAGATGAAAAGATAGGTCAGATTCTTCTCTCTTTGCAGTCGCTCCAACAGGTTCATGATTTGCGCTTGAATGGAAACGTCGAGAGCGGAAATCGGTTCGTCCGCGACGATGAAGTCCGGGTCAACCGCCAATGCCCGCGCGATGCCGATGCGCTGGCGCTGACCACCGGAAAACTCGTGCGGGAAACGCTTGATGAAACGCTTGTTCAACCCGACCGTCTCCATCAACTCCTGCACGCGCTCGTGAGCTTTGAGCCCTTCAGCGAGGCGAAATGTTTCAATCGGCTCGCCGATAATCTGCCCGACCGTCATCCGTGGGTTCAATGAAGCATAAGGGTCTTGAAAGATCATCTGAAGATGCTTGCGATGCTCGCGCATCTCTCTTTGCGACAGATTCGCCAGGTCTTCGCCGCGAAAGACGACCTGCCCGCTCGTCGGCTCTGTCAGGCGCAGGATGGCGCGCCCCAGGGTTGACTTGCCGCAGCCGGATTCGCCGACCAGCCCCAATGTCTCGCCCGGATAGATGTCAATGGTGACGCCGTCAACGGCCTTGACGACGCGCTTGACGGAGTTGCTGCTGATGAGCTTGTCCAGGATGCCGCCACCGCCGAGATCAAAGTGGACTTTAAGATCGCGGATGGCGAGAAGCTCATCGCCTTTCCCGCGCTCAATCGGCGGCGGCATCAATGGGGCGTGCGGGATATTGGTTGGCTGCTCGTTCATCTACTATTTTCCGTTTCGTCTCCTGCTGCTCAATCTCTATGGCCTGCTGATGTACTGTTCGAACCTTTCAGTGAGACTCGTGACAGCCGCTTCTGTACGAGTCAAAGCCACTTCAGTACGAGTTTGGGCGCGCCCCAGATCGGCCATTACCTGAGCCAGTACCGAGATATGCGCCTCCGTCTGTTTCTGCGCTTCTGCAAGTTCCTCTGTACGGCGCTCATATTCATCCATGCGCTCGCTTTGCGTGCGCGCCAGTTCCACAAGCGTGTTGAAAGAATTTTCCAGTCGTAAGACCCTATCTTCGGTGCTCATCTTTGGCCTCTCTCAGGCTGAATGTTTAGCAACGCTCTCTTCACATGCCAATCCCGTTAGTTTCGACTCAGCTTGTTTGCTTTCGGCTGTTCGCGCACCTCGCGCTCACGACACGAATCGGCATACACCTCTTCGGCGAAGTGGCAGAGCGAAAAATGTTCGGCGTTGATTTGAACGAAGGGCGGAAACTCCTGGCGACAGATTTCTTCGGCGCGTTCGCAGCGCGGCGCGAAGGGGCAGCCGGGCGGAAGGTGCGCGACATCGGGCGGGAGTCCCGGAATCTGGTAGAGCGCCGTGCCGTCTTCGTGCGCCGGGTCTGGAACGGAGCGCAGCAATCCTTTCGTGTAGGGATTGCCGGGACACTTGAAAAGCTCGCGCGTCGGCGCTTGCTCGAAGACCTTGCCCGCGTACATCACTATAATGTGATCCGTCATCCCTGCCACGACGCCCAGATCGTGCGTGATGAGAATAACGCTCGTGCCCGTCTCCTGCTTCAGCGTTTTAATCAACTCAAGAATCTGCGCCTGGATGGTGACATCGAGCGCCGTGGTCGGCTCGTCGGCAATCAAGAGTTCCGGCTCGCAGGAAAGCGCCATCGCAATCATCACGCGCTGGCGCATGCCCCCTGAAAACTCGTGCGGGTAGCTGTCAACGCGCGAGCGCGCATCGGGGATGCCGACGGTTTCGAGCATCTTGACGGCGTGCTCGTAAGCCTGATCTTTCGTGTAGCCCAGATGAAGCTGCGTCATCTCCATCAACTGCTTCGAGATTCGCATGAACGGATTGAGCGAGGTCATCGGGTCTTGAAAGATCATGGCAATTCGTTTGCCGCGAATCCGTCGCAACTCTTCGATGGAGAGCGCGCGGATGTCTTCGCCATTGAAAATTATCTCGCCCGAAACGATCTTGCCCGGCGGCTCTGGAATCAGCCGGATGATGGACAGATTCGTCACGGATTTCCCCGAACCCGACTCGCCGACAATCCCGAGAGTCTCGCCGCGCTCCAAATCAAAACTGATTCCGTCAACGGCCTTGACCGTTCCGTCCTCAGTCTCGAAATATGTCTTCAGGTCTTTGACCGAAAGAATGTGTCCGTTGCCATTCATCTTTTAAGTGACAGGTGACAAGTGACAGGTGACAGGTTAGAACAAGTTTTTCTCTTGTCACCTGTCACCTGTCACCCGTCACGGCTTTTATGTCTTCCTCATCTGCGGGTCGAGGGCGTCGCGCAGGCCGTCGCCCAGAAAGTTCAGGGAGAAGAGCGTCAGTGCCATCGTCACGCCGGGAAAGATTAACTGCCAGGGGAAGATTGCGATGTTCTGGATACCTTCACTCGCCAAACTTCCCCAGGAGGCGAGCGGGGCCTGCACGCCCAGCCCCAGAAAAGAGAGAAACGCTTCCTGAAGCATTACCTGCGGGATGGTCAGCGTCGCATAGACGATGACAGGCCCCAGCGTGTTCGGGACGAGGTGACGGAAAATAATCCGGCGCGTTGAAACGCCGGTCGCCCGCGCCGCCAGCACAAATTCCTGATTCTTGAGTGAGATGACCTGCCCGCGCACAATTCTGGCCATCGTCAACCACGAAACAGCTCCGAGCGCGATAAAGAGCAGGACAAGCTGGCCGAGCGGTGATTTGCCTCCGAAGAAGGCCAGGAGCACGATGACAATCATCATGTAGGGCAGCGCGTAAAGCACGTCAACGATGCGCATCATCACGGTGTCAACGCGCCCGCCCAGATAGCCGGAGGTCGCGCCGAAGGTCACACCGATGAGCAATGAAACGAGCGTCGAGATGATGCCGACCATCAAAGAGATTCGCCCGCCAATCAGCACACGCGCCAGCAAGTCTCTACCGGAAGGGTCAGTTCCCATCGGATGCAGCGCCGAAAAATTACCGTTGATGTCGCGAAACGGCGGCATGGCTCTGGTAATTTCCATGTTTTGCGGAATGGTGTCATAGCTAAAGCCCGTCGCACGCTCGACGATGTACGGCCCGATGATTGAAGCGAGCAGGACGATAGCCACAACAATCATCCCGAAGACCGCCAGCTTGTTTTTCAGGAGTCTGCGCCAGGCATCTTTCCAGAGTGAAGTTCCCGCCAGAGGCACTTCGTGCGCACCCATCTCGGCAGAGCGGATGTCGGCCTCGCCGACTATCAGCTCCGGCGAGGTGTGGATGATGTCTCCTTCACGCGAGCGGATGGGCGGCTCTGGCGGTGTGCCAAGCGGAGTCAGCGCTGGAGTCTCCGTGCCCTTCTCCCAATCGGATTGATTGTCTGGTGGTTCGTCCTTCATCATACTTTCATTCAATACCGGATGCGTGGATCAATGATGGCATAGGCGATGTCAACCAAGAGATTGAAGACCAGAATCAGAATCGCCAGAAACGCCACGATGCCGATAATCAGGGGTTCGTCGCGCGAGAAGTTGGCATTCAAAAAGTAATTACCCAAACCCGGCAGCGCAAAAATTTGCTCGACGACGACAGTGCCCGTGATGAGATATGCGAGCGCCGGGCCGCTAAACGAGATAACGGGCAGCAGGCCACCTCGCATGACGTGACGGAAAATCACCTGCCGCTCGCTCAAGCCCTTCGCCCGCGCCGTCCTGACATAATCGGCGCGCAGGACTTCGAGCATTCCCGAACGGGTCAGCCGCGCGATGTAAGCCATGTAGAGCGCCGAGAGCGTCAAGACAGGCATGACCAGATTCCAACTCGGAAACCCATTCCAGCGCGCGGGCGGCAGCCAGTAGAACGTGAGCGAAAAAAGCAGGATGAGCAGCGGCCCCAGTACGAAGTTCGGGACGGAGATGCCGAGCATCGCCAGCGCCATCGAGGCATAGTCGGTTTTCGAGTTTTGCTTGAGCGCGGCTAATGTCCCGGCAGTCAAGCCGACGATGAGAGCCAGCAGATATGCCAGCAGCCCCAGTGTCGCCGAGACGGGTAGAGAACGCCGCAGAATCTGATTCACCGATTGACCCGGATAGGTCAGCGATTCGCCGAAGTAAGGATACGGATGCCACTGGTATTTCTTGATTGATTGACCGTCGCTGCCCGTTTCTTCCTTACCGTTCTCATCACGCACAGTCCCGTATTGAAAACCAAAAATTCCGGCCATCACGCGCCCGTACTGCACGTACCAGGGTTTGTCCAGCCCGTATTTCTCACGGATATTCTTCTCAATGGCCGGAGGGATGCGCTTTTCGCCCGTGTAGAAGCTGCCCGGCGCAAGCCGGATCAGCCCCCAGGTCAGCGTGACGATGATGAGCACCGTCGGAATCGTGATGAGCAGACGGCGAATGATGAAGCGCAGCATTCCTCTTAAGGCTCTCCTCTTTACTCGGCCATGTTCGGCGTCCCCTGATCCCATTTCGCCTGGTCATATTCGATGTAGACATATTTCCAGGCGTGCAGCGTCAGCGGATTCGGATACATGCCTTTGACGTAAGGCTTCTTCATCCAGTTGACGGTCGGCGTGTCGAGCGGGATGACAGGTTGTTCTTCGAGCATGTAGGATTCCGCCTTAGCGAAAAGCTCGAAACGCTTCTTCGGGTCGGACGTGCGATTGGCTACGTCGAGCATCGCGTCATATTTCGGATCTTGCCAGCCCGAGCCGTTCTCCGCTCCCGCATAGAAGAGATTGAGGAAGGTGAACGGGTCCATATAGTCGCCGCCCCACGCATCGCGCGCGATGCCTTTGTAATCGCCTTTGGCACGAATATTCAGAAACGTTCTGAACTCCATCGACTTCAATGAGAGCGTCACGCCCAGATTCTGCTTCCACTGGGCTTGCAGGAACTCGGCAATCGGGGTATTCATGCCGTCCGGGTTGTAGTTGATCTCCACCTGATCGGTCGGGAAATTCTTGCAGACGAATTTTCCGTCGCCGTCTTTCGTCACGGGGAAACCGGCTTCTGCCATCAACTGCCGGGCGCGTTCGGCGTTGAATGAATCGCCCTTCGGATTCGGATAACCGGGGAAGATTCCCTGGGGAACGAATCCCGTCAAGGGCTTCACAGTCTTTCGCCACTTGGCGAAAGCTTCTTTGTCAATCGCCATGTTGAAAGCCTTGCGCAGCCGCTTGTCCATAAACGGCCCGCGCCTGACGTTGAAATCGTAGTAATCGTTTCCGTTCTCGACCGCGTCCATATAGTCGTGCAAGGGGCGGATGACATCCATCCAGCCGTGCGGGACTGTGTGATTGAGAAAGGCGTCAATCTCCCCGGCCTTGTAAAGATTCATGATCGTCGTACTGTCTTTGACCGGGTAAAAGATAATCTTAGTGAGCTGAACCGCACCGGCGTCCCAGTACATCGGGTCTTTTTCAACGACGAGCCTATCGTAAGGAATCCACTCTTTGAGCTTGAACGGGCCGCTTGAGACGATATTTTCGGCTCGCGTCCACGCCTCGCCATACTTTTCAATTGCTCCTCGTGGAACAGCGCGGAAGAACTGGTGCGCGAGCAAGCCCAAAAAGAAAGGCGCTGGCTGGCGCAAGGTGATCCGCAAAGTGTGATCGTCAATCGCTTCAGCACCGAGGTCTTGAGCCCCTACGGGAACTAACTCTTTGCCCGCGATGGCATCTTTGATTTTCGGATTCGCTGCCAACAGGGCTTCGCGCTCCGTTTCATCGCCCGGCAGCACGAGCCGCGTGGGTGAATGCATGTACTGGTGGAACGGCGTGTCCGGCTTTGAATCCTCTGTCGTCGGAGCTTTCGCGGAAGCAGAGTCTTCCGCTTTAATTACCTCTTCGAGGACATCTTTTTCCAGGACGAACTCGCCTGTCTTCGCATCGCGCACGAAAGAGCCTCCGGTGTTGTAGCCCTGACTGTACTTGATGTAGTAAGCGAGATAGGCATTACGCGAGGCAAGCCTCGGCGACAGCCCGCGCTGGAAGCTATAGACGAAATCTTTCGCCGTAATCGGCTCGCCGTTTGACCAGCGCGCGTTATTCCGCAGATGAAAAACCAGCTCGGACGAATCCGAGTTGATCTCCCAGCTTTCGGCGATTGCCGGAATGGGCAACGTGTTCTTCGGGTCGTATTCAACCAGTCCTTCGTAAAGCGCTGCATAAATGCGCGCGTCAGGTTGGCTGGTGCCTACCTGCGGGTCGAGCGTTTCCGATTCAGAGCCGGTGACATAGCGCATCACCTGTCCCTGCGGCGGGACGATTCTCCCGAAATAGACATCGTTGCTCGCGGTGACGGAACACCCGATTGCCAGAAGTGAAAGAAGGATGAGCGCGAGCGCGAGACGAATTCGAGCAGGATGGAAGAACGACATGAGATGTAACTCCTCTGGGCAAAGACGCAGCGAGCGCGAACCGACACGGAGACTTCTTCGCTTACGCTTTCAAGTAATGCTTCAAAAACGAGGGAGAGCTTTGAAAAGTCCGGGCACAATGTTTAGGTGAGCGTCACGTTATCACGCGCGACGCCGCGCAAGCAAGATGACCCGGCGATAGGTAGTGGGTCAAATTGAAAACGGTGTTGAGAGTTCAACCTTCAGGTTGTGTATTTACAAACGAGCAACCTAAAGGTTGAACTCTGAACTGACCCACTATCCGGCGATAATTTACCGATGCGAAAAAAGGAGCGATGCGTTGCTAAGGGATTGATTCATTTTTTCATTGATTCAATGAACAGATGAAGCAATGAATCAATTCTTTCCTTCATTCTCGGTCTGTTCTTCCCGCTTACTTCTCACTCACTCGTCTTAAACCAGATCAGGCTGGCCTGCTTCGGCTGCTGCCAGGAGGTATCTATCCGCACGTGCTTCAGAGACGGAGCGTCGAGCAGGTTCGTCTCAAATCCGACGACGTAAGGTTTGACGAGCGCGTAAGACGAAGCAAAATAAATCGGCATCGCGGGCAGTTCCCTGAGCGCCTGCGCTTCCGAGAGAATTGGCGACTGCCCCGCGAGGGGCACTGTGCCGGATGGCTTCTCGCTGCCCTCTTTCGGCGCATCGCCGCCTGCATTTTTGGCGTCTTCGGTCTTCTTCTCCGTCGCCTGTTCAGTCCCTTGTGGTGCTCGCTCCGCAGGCGCTGCTTCCGTCTCGAACATCTCACGCAAAGAGCTTGATTCGTCCGCCGTCTGCATCACGTAGCTGCGCCGCGCCACGTCGTAATCGCCTGCGCGAAATGCAATCTCATATTCCGCCCAGTCCTTGAGAACAATTTCCGTCTCGACGTTCAAGGCGCTGCGCCACATGGCGGCGATGGTTTCAGCGATCTGCCGCTGCTGCGCGTTACGATTGATGAGCAACCTGATCTGCGGGAATTTCTGTCCCTCCGGATAGCCTGCCTCGGCCAACAATTTCCGTGCACGCTCAACGTCGCGCTCAATCGGAGGAGCTTGAGCATGAGACGCGGCGGCGGCGTTCGTGCCCGTCACCTGCGCGGGCAGAAATTTCTTTGCCGGTTCGGTTGCGCCGCCCAGTTGGTCTTCGCTGATGCGGTCGCGGTCAATCGCAATGCTGAGCGCCTCGCGCACGCGAACATCGTCAAAGGGCGGGCGAGAAGTGTTGAAGCTGTAATAGGTGAGAGCGCCGAAGGTCGCGCGCCGGAAATCTCTGTAGGGCGAGAGTAGTTTCAGCGCCAGCGGCTCGAATCCGGCGTTGCTGACAACATCGACTTCACCTGCGCGATAGGCTGCGAGCGCGCTTTCGGCATCCTGCGCCGGAACAAACTGCACACGCTGGAGCGAGACCGATTGCGCGTCCCAATAATTTTTCGCGCGCTCCAGCACCACCCCGTCACCTTCGACCTTCGTCAACTGGAAAGCTCCATTCGAGACCGGATGCTGGCGTGACGGCGCTGTGTCGTTGGAATCGGTCAACAGACCGTCCTGCTTATGGACGGGTCGAAAAATTGGATGAGAAGCCAGGGCAGGAAAACTCGGGTCGGAACGCTGCAAGCGCACGCGCAGCGTGTAATCGTCAATCGCTTCCACGCCGAAGGGTACAGGCTTCTGCGCTTCCGGCTTCGTCTCCTTTTTCGGCTCTTCTTTCCTGCCGGAATCATGCGGAGTTTGCGCCTCTTCCGGCGCTGGGGTGGGCGACTGCGCCTGAGAGACTTCCACAGGCACGACGCCCTGAATGTTATTCAGGAGTTTGGCATGAGGCGCACGGTCGCCAAGTTGCAGGGTGCGCTGCCAGGAGCGCACAAAGTCTTGCGCCGTCACTGGCTCACCATTCGACCAGCGCGCATCACGCCGCAGGTAAAAAATCCATTCACGCGAATCAGCGGAAGATTCCCAGCGCGCGGCCACGCCCGGCACAGGCATGAGCGTCTTCGGGTCATATTCGGTCAAGCCCTCGTAGATGGCGCGCACGGCGTCCGTATCAGGCGCAGCCGCAGCCAGCGCCGGATCGAAGACCTGTGGCAATCCACCATCGCTCCAGCGAAACTCCTGCGCGCGAGGCGTGACGGCGCGGCCATAATATTGCTCGACTTCATGATCCAGAAAACACCCGCCGCCTGCGAGAGACATCACGACAAGCATCATCGAGGCGACGCCCGTTCGCCACCTTTCAACTAGCCTGTTCAGCTTCAGTCTCTTCTTACTCGTCATAACAGAACAACAGTTTGCGACTTAGTCTATCACTTCTTCCCGGCGGGCGCTTTCTATCTCGCGCAATTGCCGGTAAACCTCTCGGGTTTGTCGCCGCGTGTCTGCAAAACCGGAAGAGGTATCAATCAAGAAGTCCGCGAAGCGTTTCTTTTCCTCCTGCGGCATCTGCGCCGCGATGCGCCGTGCGGCTTCCTCGCGCGAGACGGCGTTGCGTGCCATCAGCCTTTCAAGCTGAATCTCCGGGCGGCAATGTACCACGATCAGCCTGTCAAAACGCTTGTAGCCGCCGGATTCGATCATCAAGGCCGCGTCAACAATGGCAATCGCCCGCGCATCCTCTGCTTCCCACTTCCGCAATTGCTCGTCCTGAGCGGCGATTATAAACGGATGCAGGATGGAATTTAAGAGCAGCCGCTTTTTCTCATCCGCAAAGACCGCAGCACCCAGCCGCGCCCGGTCGAGCGTTCCATCGGGCTGCAAGATTTCAGCGCCGAACGCTTCGACCACCGCTCGCAATCCGGGCGTGCCAGCCGCCACCACCTCGCGCGCCGTCCGGTCGGCATCAAGAACGCGACAACCGAGTTCCGCCAGCACGGATGAAACGAAAGACTTGCCGACGCCGATTGAACCTGTCAGACCGACTCTTAACATGCCCCTACAGTTTTGCCAGTCATCTTTTGATTAGCCCGCGCCGCCAGCGCGCCGCCGTCACGGTGTTTCGCATCAGCGCGGCGACGGTCAAAAGCCCTATGCCGCCGGGCACGGGCGTGCGCTTTCCGGCGATGCGGTCTGCCTCCGCAGGATGCACGTCACCGACGAGAGTGTAGCCGCGCTCCTTGATAATCTTCAGTCGCTTCTCCGCTTCCTCGCCGAACAATTCTCGCGCCTCTCCTTCATCTGTCACCTTGTTGATGCCAACGTCAATGACAATCGCGCCCGGCTTGATATGTTCGCCGCCAATGAAACCGGCGCGGCCAATGGCTGCGACGAGGATGTCCGCCTGAATGGTGATTGATGAAAGGTCGCGGGTGCGCGAATGGCAGATGGTGACGGTCGCGTCGCGTTGCAAAAGAAGCTGCGCGAGAGGACGCCCGACGATCTGGCTGCGCCCGACGATGACTGTGTGTGCGCCGCGGATGGGGATTGAGTTGCGTTCAAGCAATTCGATGATGCCGACGGGAGTGCATGGCGCAAGCGTTTGCTGTCCGAGTGAGAGGCGGCCAACGTTCACAGGATGAAACCCGTCAACATCCTTCGCAGGGTCAATCGCCTCGATCACGCGGCGCTCGTCAACCTCGCGTGGCAGCGGCAACTGGACGAGGATTCCATCCACCTCGTCGCGCGCGTTGAGACTTCCGACTAAATCCAGCAACTCCTCAGTGCTTGTCTCAGCGGGCAGCGCCTGATGCTCTGAACGTAAACCCAGAGCCTCAGAAGTTCGCACCTTGCTTCGCACGTAGACAGCCGACGCAGGGTCTTCTCCGACGCGAACGACCGCCAGGCACGGAACAATGCCGTGCTCAAGTTTCAGCCCCGCGACATCCTCCGCCACCTCGCGCTTGATCTCTTCGGCGACGCGCGCGCCGTCCAGCATTTCCGCTCTCTGTTCCTCTTTTTTTGTTGTTAGAGAGTTCATTTTGCCTGGCCGCATCCTAGCATATATTTGACCGCTGCTTGAGTTATTCAACAAGAGTGGACGATAATTTCGTTATGCCGACACAGATCAATCGTCGCCGCCTCGTCGCGGTCTTCCTCTTTCTGCTGCTCTGTGGCTACACCGTTCATGCTCAAGCGGCGCGCGAGCGTCACGAGCGCATTCGCGCGGCGGTCGAAAATGGTGATTACGCGACGGCGCTGACAGAATTGCAATCGCTCAGAAACAGTGATCCGGCCACGTTCGCCCTGAACAATTACGATTACCTGCTGGCGCGTCTTTCCGAACGGCTCGGAAACGCGGCGATGGCCGAAGCAGATTATCAAAGGGTCGTCGGACGCAGCTCCGTGCTTTCGCAGTACGCCCTCTGGCATCTCGCTCAACTGGCGCGCTCCGTCGGCAATCTTCCGCTTGAGCGCGAAAAGCTGCGGCAGCTTCTCAGCACCGCACCCCAGAGTTTGCTGCTCGACGCCGCGCGAGCGCGACTCGGCGAGAGCTTCTTCGAGAGCCGTGATTACGCTGCGGCAATTGCGGCGCTCCGCCCGCGCGCGGCTTCTACCGGCAACGCAACGGCGCGTGAAGCACAGGCCCTCATCGGCGAAGCTTATCTCAGAAGCAATCAAAAGGATGCTGCGCGCGATGCTTTCAATAATCTGGTCACGCAGTTGCCCAATCCTTCGCAGCCGGATGATTTCGCGCTCTCGGGCGTGCGCGGGTTGGACATCCTCGATAGCGGCAGCGAAGACGCCGCATTAAAAACCGCTCCGCAACTCGCAGAGAGCGAGCACCTGCGCCGCGCGCAGATTTACAACTTCAATCGAGATTTCGCAGGCGCGCGCAGGCATTACCTGGCAATCATCGAGCGTTACGAAAGGAGCGCGAGCGTGCCTGAAGCTCTCTACATGATCGCTCGCGGCTTCTATCAGGAGCGAAACTTCACGGACGCGCTCACCTATTTCCAGCGCGTCAGCGACCGATATTCTGAGAGCGCCAACGCACGCGACGCTCTGGGCTATTACGCTGCCTCGCTGGCGCGCTTGAAACGTTTTGACGAATCACTCTCCGCCTACAAGAGCATCATTGATCGCTACGGCACAGGCACGACGCTTGAGCGCGCATATCTCAACATCATTGATACGCTGCGCGACGCAGGCCGCGAGGCGGAGGCGCTCGTTTGGGTTGAAAAGGCGCGCACACGATTCAAGGGGCAACTCACGGCGACCCTGGCTCTCTTCTCGCAGGCGCGGATTCATCTGGCGCAAGGAGCATGGAATGATGCGCTCGCGGATTTCGATGCGCTCCGCGCGGAATCAAATCTCGGCAGCGTAAGCATTCCCGGCAGCACCAATCAAACGGAAGTTGCTTTCATGCGCGCCTACGTGCTCGAACAACTGGGGCGCACCGAAGAGGCCATCAACGCTTACCTTGTTATACCTGACGGGCGCAATGAGTATTACGGCGGACGAGCGACAAGGCGTCTGCGCGGGTTGGCGGCTAATGAGAAAACGAGAGCAAGCATCACGGCCAGACTTGAAGCCCTGCGCGCCGAAGCGCAGAAGGCGCTGGCCAATAAACAAGCTGAAGATGCGCGACGCGCGGCACAGACGGCGCTTCGCCTGACTGAAGACAGCGCGATGAGGAATGAGTTACTCGACATAGCGCGCCGCGCTTACGCCGAGCTTCCCGCCTACAATAACATTCCTCAACCCCGACTGCTTCCGGTCGGGAGACAAAACGTCATCGAAGGCGGTCAGGCTAACCCGAACAACCAGCCGACACACCAAGTGCTCGCCGACGAGCTTCTCTTTCTAGGGCTCTCCGATGAAGGTGCGCCGGAGTTGGCCATCGCCGAAAAAGCTTCCGGCAATACGGACGTGGTTGCTGAAAAGAGTCCCGCACAGGATGCGCCCGTCACCGGGAAAGACAATCCGCCGCCGCCAGAAAAACAGTCCGTCGCGCAAGCCTCGTCTTCACTTTCGCGCGACGAGGCATACACGCTCGCCGTCCTTTACAAACGCGGCGACAATGCCAATCACGCCGTGCGCTATGCCGAACCGCTCTGGAAGAAAGTTCCTGCGGATTATCTGCTGGAACTTGCGCCGCGCGAGATGGTCGAGTTGTTGTACCCTGCGCCTTACACGGAGGCGCTTCTGGAATACGCGCCGCCGCGCGGAGTTGACCCGCGCTTTGTGCTCTCGATCATGCGACAGGAATCACGTTTTCGTGCGGAAGCCAAGTCGAATGCGGCGGCGCGCGGTCTCCTGCAATTCATTCCCTCGACGGCCAACCAGATAGCCGCCGAGTTAAACCTTGCGGATTTTCGTCAGGACGATCTTTACAATCCGCGTATGGCCGTGCTCTTCGGCTCGCAGTACATGGGAAATCTCTTCCGGCAGTTCCCGGATATGCCGCAGGCCGTCGCCGCTTCCTATAACGGCGGTGAGGACAACGTCGCGCGCTGGGTAGCTCGCGCACACTCAAACGATCCAGACCGCTACGTGCTTGAGATAGGATTCACGCAGTCGAAGGATTACGTCTATAAAGTTTTGCCGAACTACTGGGTCTACCAGACGCTCTACAACGAACAGATCAAGCGCCGTTGATAATAAATCACAGAATGAACAGAAACAGACTCAGCATCTTCTTCCTGCTTTGCTGTGCCTTGATGATGGCCTGCCAGTCGAAGCCAGCAGTGCAGGGCAAGCGTTATGAGTTGAAGGGCAGGGTCGTCTCCGTCGATAAAGCGAACATGAGCGCCACCATCTCGCACGAGGCGGTCAAAGATTTGATGGATGGGATGACGATGCCCTTCAAGCTGAAAGACGCCTGGCCGCTCGATGTCATGAAACCCGGCGATGAAGTGCAGGCAACGCTCGTCATGACGGATGATTCCCACTGGCTGGAAGATGTCGTGGTGGTTCAGAAGAGCGAGTCGCAAACAGCAGCGCCGTCCGAAACTTCAGTAATGCCGAAACCGGGCGACGCTGTTCCTGATTTTCGTCTCGTCAATCAGGACGGCAAACCTGTGCGCCTCAAGCAATATCAGGGAAAGGCTGTGCTGCTGACATTCATCTACACGCGCTGCCCCGTGCCGGAATATTGCGCTTTGATGAGCAGCAACTTCGCGGAGATTGATAAGGGATTGAAAAAGGATGCTGCGCTCTACCAGAAGACACATCTCATCAGTATCAGTTTCGATCCCGCGTATGACACGCCGAAAGTCTTACGCAGCTACGGCGCGGCGCAGACCGGCAATTACGACAGGGAGACGTTCAATCACTGGGAGTTTATGACTGGAGATGCGGATGAAGTGAAAAGAGTCGCGCAGTTTTTCGGTCTGACTTACATTCCCGAAAAAGATCAGATCGTCCATTCGCTCCAGACCGCGCTCATCGCGCCGGACGGAAAGCTGGTCAAACTTTATTCCGGCAACGAGTGGAAACCGGCTGACGTGTTGGCAGAAATTCGCACTCTGGTTGAGAAAAGCCAGCAATAGAATCATATCTACGGCATAAATATATCTGCCAATTAACTTGTTACTGTGCCCTCGGCGCTCCGCGAACGCCCACGAAGTAACAACTGCTGCTACATTTCGCTCGGTCTCCGTTGAATTCAACTGTGCAAACTCCTCTTCTTCTTCTCGGGCTAGTGCAGGTGAGTGTCCCTGTTTGGAAGCTGGCATCTCTGACAGTTTTCATTACTGCCACTGAACTTCTGCTCTCGCGCCTGAATGCGTAGCCGGGTTTAAGAATCGCCAGTTGTTGGTGCTCGATAGTTACGCCTTCCACCTCTGCTGCATTTACGTTCACAATGGAGTCGCCGACAGCGCGCGTCTCCGTCGGGACGGCAGACGAACCGAAGACAAACATGAGTATGACGGCCAAAAGCAAAATGTGTTTCATAAATCCACCTCCTTCTTAGAGCAGGCTGAAAATAGACCCGGACGGGCGATACACTCTGCTGCCATTCGGGGCTTGGATACTCCAAACATCTTTAACGTCGAATCCACGTTGCCCTGGACTCTTATCCCTTGAGCTTCTTAATCTCTTCGGTCAAGACCGGAACGGCCTCGAACAAATCGCCGACAATGCCGTAATCCGCGATGTCGAAAATCGGCGCTTCCGGGTCTTTGTTGATGGCGACGATTGTCCCGGAGTTTTTCATGCCGACGAGATGCTGGATTGCGCCGGAGATGCCGAGCGCGATGTAGAGTTTCGGCGCGACGGTTTGTCCGCTTGATCCGATTTGCCGGTCAATCGGCAGCCATTCGGCGTCGCAGATGGGACGCGACGCGGCGATGTCGCCGCCGAGAGCTTCGGCCAGTTTTTCGGCAAGCGCGATATTTTCCTTGCTCTTGATGCCGCGCCCGATGGCGACGATCACGTCTGTTTTCGTCAGGTCAACGGCCTGTTTGACTTCCTGGAACGGAGCTTCGGGCTTCATCCGCACTTCACCTACTTCGACGCTCATTGTCTCAACCTGCGCACCCGCCCCCTTAGTCGCCTGATCCGCACGGTATGCTCCAGACTGGAAAGTGGCGAACACGGGCGGCTCGCCGTCCGAGACCACGTCCGCATCAATCTTGCCTAAGAAGATGCGACGTGAAAACGTCACGCGGCCTTCTGCGACCTGCGCCCTGATGCAATCGCTAATCAGCCCCTTGCCGAAACGGGCGGCCAGCTTCGGCGCGAAATCGCGCACCAGATACGTGTGCGGCAAGATCACGTACTGCGGGTCTACGGCGCGCACCACGCTCTCCATCGCATCCGTGTACCCGTCCGGCGTGTAATCCGCCAGCTTCTCGTTATCGGCGTAAATGACACGGCTCACGTCATACGCCGCAAGCTCCTCAGCCGTATTGTTCACGCCTGAGCCGAGCACAACCGCCGTCAACGCCTGCCCCAACTCCGCGCCCAACGCCTGCGCTGCGGCAATCGCCTCAAACGAAGTTTTATTCAGCACGCCCGCGCGATGCTCTGCGAAAACCAGAATCCCGTGACTCATCTTCACCTCGTGACAGGTGACAGGTGACAGGTGACAAGAAAGAACAAGCTTTTACTTGTTACCTGTCACCCGTCACCTGTCACGGCTCTTAAATTACCCTTGCTTCCGTTCGCAATTTCTCGGCCAGCTCGACCGCGCCTTTTTTGGCGTCGCCGTCTCCGAGAAACTGCGTCTGTTTAGTTTTCTGCGGGAAATAAATCTTTTCGATGCGTTGATGAGAAGAACGTGAGGCTGCATCCTGAGCGGGCGTGACTTCCCTGATCTCTTTCTTCTTCGCCGCCATGATTCCTTTCAAGGTGGCGTAGCGAATCTGGCTGATGCCTGACTGAATCGTCAGCAGCGCTGGTCGCGGCATCTCATACCACTGATACCAGCCACTCTCCAATTCGCGTTTGACGCGCAACCGCTCAAGTGTAGCGTCCACCTCGATCACAATCGTCGCGTGCGGCAAGCCCAAGATTTCCGCCATGATGACGCCCGTCTGCGCGTAGCCGTAATCGTCCGATTGCAAACCCGTCAAAATAAGATCGGCCTGCTCATCGCGCACAGCATCGGCCAGGATACTCGCCGCCGCAAACGGCGAGAGATGTTGCAGGGAATCGCCGACCACATGAATCGCGCGATCAGCGCCGCGAGCCAGCGCGTCCTTGATAACGCTCTTGACCCTCTGCGGCCCCATCGAACACACGACCGTCTCGCCGCCGAGCTTCTCTTTCAGGCGCAGAGCTTCTTCGAGCGCATACCCGTCCGATTCGTTGACCTCGTAAGAAAGATCGCCCTCTTCAATCCAGGTCGCATCCTTGTTAATCCGCAAAATCGCGTCCTTGTTGGCGACCTGCTTCATCAGTACGATTGTTTTCATTGCAGTTTTCAGTTTTCAGTTTTCAGTTTTCAGAAGAAGCAACATGGTCTTTGCTTAAAACTGAAAACCGAAAACTGTTATTCCTCAAATCTCTTGAAAAGTAATGCTGCGTTCGTGCCGCCGAAGCCGAAACTGTTGGAGAGCGCGTAGCGGACTTCCTTTTCGCGCGGCTCGTTAGGCACGTAATCCAGATCGCAGTCCGGGTCCGGGTTCACGTAATTGATCGTCGGCGGCAGCATATTGTGATGAATCGCCAGCACCGAGAAGACGCCTTCAATCCCGCCAGCCGCGCCCAGGAGATGCCCGGTCATGGATTTTGTAGAGCTGACGGCCAACTTGTAAGCGTGCTCACCGAAAGCCTGCTTGATGGCGACGGTCTCGAACTTGTCGTTGTAGGGCGTCGAAGTCCCGTGTGCGTTGATATAATCCACCACCTCTGGCTGAACGCCCGCGTCCTTCAGAGCTTTCTGCATGACGCGAATCGCGCCCGACCCCGTTTCGTCCGGCATGGTGATGTGAAAAGCATCTGCGGTCATTCCGTAGCCAACGATCTCCGCGTAAATGCGCGCACCGCGCGCCCGCGCAAACTCCAGTTCTTCGAGAATGAGTAGCCCCGCACCCTCGCCGATGACGAAGCCGTTGCGGTCACGCTCGAACGGACGAGAGGCGTGCTGCGGATCATCGTTGCGTGTGGAAAGAGCGCGCATCGCCGCAAAGCCCGCGACGGACATCGGCGTGATGGCGGATTCAGCGCCGCCGCAAATCATCACGTCCGCGTCGCCGCGCTCGATGATTCGGAAGCTATCGCCGATGGCGTGCGCGCCTGCCGAGCACGCGGTTGCGGTCGCGGAGTTCGGCCCTTTCGCGCCGTGACGGATTGAAACCTGACCGGCGGCCAGATTGACGATGGCCGACGGGATGAAGAAGGGTGAGACGCGATGCGGCCCTTCGTTCAGGAGTTTTGAATGCTCGCGCTCGATAGCCCAGAAGTCGCCGATGCCGCTGCTGATATAAGTCCCGATAGTTTCAGCCGTTTCGTCTGTGATTTCCAGCCCGCTGTCTTTGAGCGCCTCGTCCGAAGCGGCGATAGCGTAATGAATGAAGGCGCCCATCTTGCGCGCCTCCTTCTTCAGGATGTAGTCGAGTTCGTTGAAATTCTTGACCTCAGCAGCAAACTTGACCGGGAACTTCTCGACATCGAATTTCTTGATGTAATCCACGCCGCTCTGACCCTGCATCAGCGCAGACCAGGTAGCCTCGACAGAATTCCCCACAGGCGTAATCAGGCCGAGACCTGTAACCACGACGCGACGTTTCAAGATAAATCTCCTCGTTAATAGTCTGAAGTCTGGAGTCTCAAAGTCAAAAGACAAAGAATAGTTTTTGACCAGTTGACTTCAGACTCCTTGACTCCAGACTCCAGACTTATTTTGCCTTGTGCTGCTCGATGTAGTTGTAGGCATCGCGCACGCTCTGAATTTTCTCGGCGTCCTCGTCGGGGATTTCGATGCCGAACTCTTCTTCAAAACGCATGACGAGTTCGACGGTGTCGAGCGAGTCTGCGCCGAGATCGTCAATGAAACGAGCGTTCGGGGTGACTTCGTTTTCGTCCACACCGAGTTCGTCAACGATGATCTGTTTCACTTTAGTTTCAATCTCTTGTGTATCGGGCATAACCGATTTGCTCCTCTGTCAGTGATATAAAAACAGTTAAGAACCGTGACGGGTGACAGGTGACAGGTGACAGGTAAGAACAAGGATTTAATCTTGCCACTTGTCACCTGTCACCCGTCACGGCTTTCTCCAAGCTTTCCACGTCGCCAACGCTCAGGCAGTTTGCAGTGCGCTCTATCTGCCGCACCAGCCCGCATAAAACTTTGCCGGGGCCGACTTCCGTGAAAGTCTGAACGCCTTCCTTAATTAACAAGTGCACAGACTCCAGCCAGCGCACAGGCGAAGAGACTTGCCTGATGAGCGATTCGCGCGCCTGCGCGCCGCTCGTGATAATGGCTGCATCCACGTTGGTGACGAGCGGTAAACGTAAATCATGGAACTCCAACTTTTCAAGCTCAGCCGCGAGCCTTTCCTGCGCCGGCATCATCAGCGCCGAATGAAAAGGCGCGCTGACATTCAGCTTGATGGCGCGCTTTGACCAGCGTTCTTTGAGCAAGCCGATTGCCCTGTCAACAGCCCCGGCGTGCCCCGCAATCACGATCTGGTTCGGCGAATTGATATTCGCGGGTGAACAGACCTCGCCTTGCCCGGCTTCGTTGCAGGCTTCCGTGACCGTCTCTAAATCCGCGCCCATCACGGCAGCCATCGCGCCTGTGCCGACGGGAACGGCCTCCTGCATGAAACGCCCGCGCAGGCGAACCGTTCGCACGGCATCGGAGAGCGACAACGCTCCGGCAGCGACGAGCGCCGAGTATTCGCCGAGACTGTGCCCTGCGACATAATCCGGCGCTCTTATTCCCTCTGCTTCTACTGCCCTTAAAACAGCAACCGAGGTCGTCAGAATCGCGGGCTGCGTGTTCTCCGTCAGTTGCAACTCTTCCGCCGTCCCGCTAAAGCACATTTGCGAGATGCTAAAGCCGAGCGCGTCGTCCGCCTCTTCAAAGACCTGTCGGGAAGCAGGATATTTTTCCGCCAGCTCGCTTCCCATTCCTGAAACTTGCGAGCCCTGCCCGGGGAAAATGTACGCGAGACGGTTCGTCATCTGTTTACGCGCGGCTGCAAGGTGAAAGCGACCGTCTCACTTTTCGAGCCGATGGTAACTTCCCTTTTCTGCGCCTCGTACCCGTCAACTTTGACGACGACGCGATACCTGGCGGCTTCCGGCCTCTTCAATTTAACTCTGCCACGCGAGTCCGCATTGCGGAAAATAATCTCGCCCTCTTTTGGGACGAATGTCACGCAGGCCTGCTTCAATGGCTGACCGTCTGCGTTCGTCACTTCGACCAGCAACCATTTCTCGCTATCGCCTTGCGCCAGCGCGATGCTTCCGCAAAGCAGCAGCGTGAGCACGACGGGAATAAAAAGTGCTTTCTTCATCTTAAGAATGTCGCGCGAGCGACAGGCTGAGTTTAGCCCGGCGTTTCAACGCCGGGGCACACAGTCTGCCGGAACTCCGCGTCGCGTCAGCGACGCGTGAATGCTGCCAATTTTTCAACCGTCGCTAACGCGACGCCAACCAAATCGCGACGATCTTTTCCCGGCGTTGAAACGCCGGGCTAAACTCATCCGCCGCTACGCGGCAGATTTATGCGTGCAGGACTTATCATTAAATTACCAGCGTATCAAAACTCCGCCCCAGGTGACTCCGCCGCCGAATGAAGCCAGCAAGACCAGATCGCCTTCGTTCACCCGCCCCGCTTCGACGCACTCGTCCAACGCAATCGGAATCGAAGCCGAAGACGTGTTGCCGTGCATGGAGATGTTCGAGTAAACCTTCGACAAATCAACATCGAGATTGCGTGCGACGGCGTCCGTGATGCGCTGGTTCGCCTGATGCGGGATGAAGAGATCAACGTCCTGTGCGTTTTTCCCCGCTTCGTCCAGAACGACACGCGAAATCTCGGCCATCGAGCGCACGGCAACCTTGAACAACTCGTTGCCCTTCATCTTGAAGAAATGCTCTCCCGCAGCGATTGTTTCTGCCGTCGAGCCCAGCCTTGTTCCACCGCCCGGCGCATAAAGATGCTCTGCGAAGCGCCCGTCCGATTTGATTCTCGCGGCGAGGATTCCTTTCTCGCCTTCGACCGGGCCGAGCACGGCTGCGCCCGATCCGTCGCCGAAGATGACGCACGTCGAGCGGTCTGTGTAATCCACGTACTGCGTTAGAACTTCTGCGCCGATGACGAGCGCACGGCGTGACTGCCCTGTGCGAATCAGGCCGTTGGCAAGTGTGAGCCCGTAGAGAAAGCCGGAGCAGGCTGCGGCTATATCGAACGCGGCGGCGTTGTTTGCGCCAAGCTCCGCTTGAATCAGGCAGGCGGTCGAAGGAAGAATCTGGTCGGGCGTGACGGTGGCGCAGATTAAAGTATCAATTTCCGCAGGGTCAATGCGCGCCCGCTCAATCGCCTGGCGCGCAGCTTTGACGGCAAAGAGCGACGTGTATTCTCCGGGCGCGGCTTTGCGCCGCTGCTTGATGCCTGTGCGCGAGGTGATCCACTCGTCTGAGGTCTCGACCATCTTCTCCAGATCGGCATTCGTCAGAATGCCTTCCGGGTAAGCGTGCCCTGTTCCCAGGATGCCAGCATTTATTTTTGCCATTTCTTTCCTCAGGTGAATGGTCAATAGTAAATAGAAAATGGTGAAAAGACAAAAGCTCTTCGTCCATTCACCATCTAATTACTGATTATTTACTACTTACCAACTCTGCATACTCGCGCGCATTGGTCTCGGCAATGCCGCGTTCGATGTGCTCGCTGGCGCGCTGTTCCGAAAACTCTTTGACGCTGCGGATGGCGTTGCGAATCGCGCGGGCGTTGGAGCTGCCGTGACTAATCATCACAATCTGCCGGATGCCAAGGAGCGGCGCTCCGCCGTACTCTGCGTAATCCAGCCGCTTCTTGATATTGCGAAACGCGGGCTTGGCGAGCATTGCGCCCGCCCTCGTCATCGCAGACGCGATCAACTCACGCTTAATCATCGAGAGCAGGGCTTCCGTTAAGCCTTCGCTCAGCTTGAGCATCACGTTGCCCGTAAAGCCGTCGGTGACGATGACGTCAACCGCGCCCGTGAACAAATCGCGCCCCTCGACGTTGCCGACGAAATTCAGGCTTCCCAAATCTCTGAGCAGCGGGAACGCCTCTTTGGTCAGATCGTTGCCCTTGGCTTCCTCTTCGCCGATGCTCATCAAGCCGACAGACGGCTTCACCGTTCCCAGCACGGCGCGGCAATAGGCATCGCCCATGATGGCAAACTGTGCCAGATGAAAAGCCTTGCATTCGGCGTTCGCCCCGACATCTAGAAGGAGCGTCGGCTTCTGTCCCTTGGTCGGAATCATGGCCGCGAGCGCAGGACGGTCTACGCCGGGCAACATGCCGATCACCATCTTGGCAGTGGCCATCGCCGCGCCCGTGTTGCCAGCCGAGACGAATCCATCGGCGCGTCCCTCTGTGACGAGCTTTGTCCCGACTCTCAAAGAGCTACGCTTTTTGCGCCGAACAGCGGTCGCGACCGCTTCGTCCATGCTGATGACTTCTTCAGCTTCGACCAGCTCGATGCCGCGATCACCCTGCTTGCGCCAACCGCAGCGGCGCAACTCCGGCTCGACCACTCCGGTCTGCCCGACGAGAATAACCCCGACCCCTAAATCGCGCGCGGCAGCCAGCGCACCGTCAATCTCCGCGTGCGGCGCGTGGTCACTACCCATCGCGTCCACGACGACCTTGCCGGTCAATTGGTGTTGCCCGTGCTTCATTAAGAGAAAAAGCCGTAAACCGTGACAGGTGACAAGTGACAAGAAAAAGAAAGATTTCTCTTGTCACCTGTCACTTGTCACCTGTCACGGCTTTACGCCGTCTCTTCGACTTGCACTACTTCACGGCCTTTATAGTAACCACACTTCGGGCACACGCGATGCGGCATGCGCGGCTCCTGGCAATTCGGACAGGTGGAAGTCTGCGGCTGGCGCAGAGCATCGTGCGCCCGGCGCTTGCGCGTCCGGGCCTTGGAATGACGACGTTTTGGATTAGGCATAATAACTCCGGTAATAAAGTGACAAGTGACAGGTGACAGGTGACAAGATAAAAACGTTCTTTCTTGTCACCTGTCACCTGTCACCCGTCACGGCTTTTAGTCCTGCCCAGCGCGGATCAATCTCCTGGCTGTGGCAGTCGCACGGGTTGGTATTTCGGTCAGCCCCGCAGGTCGGGCATAAGCCTTTGCATTCTTCGCCGCAGAGGGCGCGCGCAGGCAATGCCAGCATCAGTTGTTCACGAACCAACTCGTCCAGGTCAATCGTCTCTCCGTCAAAAACCGAGAGACTCAAATCTTCTTCCTGCAATTCCGCCGCGCTGCTCGACTGGTAATCTTCCACGGGGACGTAACCGACATCGAACTCCGCTTCGACGGGCACGGCGACCGTCTTTAAGCAACGGTCACAATCAACTTCCGCCCGTGCGCTGAGCTTTCCCTTGACGCGCACCTCGTGTCCGCTTCTGCGGACGCGCCCCGAAATTTCCGGCGGATCGGTCAAGCGGACGTGCTCTTCATCAAGCACAATCTCTTCAGGTTCATAAACATGAGCGAACCTGTCGCCTGCCTCTTCCAGCTTCTCAAGCTCAATTCGCAATAGCTCACCCACCTTGGTTGAAAATCGCTTTTTCGGCGACCCGCGCGCAAAAGGCGTTATTATAGCCTTTGGCAGACGAGAGTCAACGCGCCACAGGCTGACTTCCGCTGTCTTCCGCCTCGTTTGACCGGAGCGCATCCTGGCGCACGATTTGCGCCAGCCGCCTGTCGCCACCCGTGATGAGATGTTTTCCGGCATCTCCACTTATCCCGAAAATCTTTGGATTCGCAGGCAGCTCATCTGTCCTCAGCACACGCCGGGCGGCTGAACGATAACGCGGCTCATCCGTTTCACTTTCACAGACTGCCGCAAGAGCCGCGCGCGCCTGCTCATTTTCACCCGCACGCCAGAGCACCAGCCCGAGCACGTAAGAGGCCGCCCCATATTCTTCGTCCAATTCAACGGCTTTGCGCAGGTGACGAGCCGCCATGCGATCACGACGAAGCTGATAGTAAGCGCACCCGAGCGCGTAATGAGCTTCCGGTGAAGGCCGCGCCGCCAACGCACCCTTAAACTCTTTGACAGCCTCCGCCCACTTCTGTTCGGCTACGAGCAGCCTGCCCAGCCCGTAATGGGCGGCGAACGAATCGCCCGCGCGTCGGATAGATTCTTTCAGCAATTCTCGCGCGCGTTCAACCTCTCCGGCATCGCCGCAGGCCAGGCCGAGCAGTAAACGAATCCTTTCATTTGTCTGGTCGGCGGCTAAAGCGCGCTCAAGATAATCTCTGGCCAGAGTGTCCTTACCGGATTCAAAAAAGTGCTCGCCAATTAGGGCGTGCAACGGAGCATTGCGGGGATGAAGCGCAGCGGCGCGTTCGAGAGCGCGGATGCCGCGAGCAGATTCCTTTTCGTTGAGCAGCTTGAATCCTTCGCTCAGATATTGCTCGAACGCGGCACGCTCGATTCCACGGTAAGCCGAGATAATTTTCGTCCGCAATCGCTCCCGGCGAGCGGCGGCTTCCTGTTCCGCAGTGTCTCTCCGGCAACGCTCGCGCCAGAGACGACCTAGCTTGACGGCATCGAGCGCGCCCGATTCACTCAGCACGGTGATGAGCGTGTCAATCAAGGCGTGGTCATGATAAGAGCTTCGCGCCTGCCTGAGCAGAAGGTCGAGCGTCTGCTCCAGCTTCTCGGTCAGGCGCATGAGCCGGTTCTCCAGCGCCGAGATGCGCTCCAGGAGATGCTCCTCGTGCGTGGCAGCCAATCCGCTATCCTCGTAACGCGCCGCCGGAGGCTCGACAATCAACATCAAGCGCGTCCCGCAACGCAGGCACAACTCCTGCCCCAGCGGATTCCCCGCCAGACATTTTTGGCAATAATGCTGGACGCTTCGCATAAGAGTCTGGAGTCAAGGAGTCTGGAGTCAACTGGTCAAAAACAATTCTTTGTCTTTTGACTCTCTAGACTCCAGACTTCCCTATCAGTATTCGTAAAACCCTCGTCCCGTTTTTCTTCCCAACCAGCCCGCATCAACGTAGCGTTTGAGCAAGGGGCAGGCTCTGTACTTCGGGTCGCCGAGGCCATCGTGCAGGACGTTGAGGATGGCGAGGCAGACATCGAGGCCGATGAAATCCGCGAGGGTCAGCGGCCCCATCGGGTGATTCATCCCCAGCTTCATAATCCCATCAATGCTCTCGCGCGTGGCCACGCCTTCATACAGCGCAAAGATGGCTTCGTTAATCATCGGCATCAGCACGCGGTTGGAGACGAAACCGGGCATGTCGTTGCATTCAAGCGGCGTCTTTTCCAGTTTCAGCGTCAGCTCGTGGACGGCCTTGTAGGTTTCGTCCGACGTGGCGATGCCGCGAATAATCTCCACCAGCTTCATCACAGGCACGGGGTTCATAAAGTGCATCCCGATAACCTGAGCGGGGCGCTTCGTCGCTGCGCCGAGTTTTGTAATCGAGATGGAGGAAGTGTTTGAAGCGAGAATCGCCTCCGCTTTTGTTAATTCGTCCAACTGCCCAAAGACATCCCGTTTGACGTTCAAATCTTCCGTCACAGCTTCGACAATCAGATCAGCTTCGCTGAGCGCTCCCATCTCGGTCACGATTCGGATGCGGCCTATGATCGCGCGCTTTTCTTCCTCTTTCAGCCGCTCTTTATCAACGTCGCGCTGCAAACTTTTATCAACGGCGGCCATCCCGCGCTCCAGGAATTCTTCTTTGACATCGCGCATGATGACCTGAAGCCCGGCGCGCGCGGCCACCTGCGCGATGCCGTTGCCCATCGTGCCCGCGCCGACCACGCCGATTGTCTCGATTGAAAACGCCTTCTCCATCAACTTGAACAAAGACTCTGCATAAATGCGCCGCGTAGCGGCGAAATGAATTTAGCCCGGCTCTTTAGAGCCGGGTCAGACGGGCGGCTCATCCCCGCGTCGCGTCAGCGACGCCTGAAAGATTCACACGTCGCTGACGCGACGTAATGCGCGCGTGACGCATTTCCCCGGCCTTGAAAGGCCGGGCTAAATTCATTCCGCCGCTCGCGCGGTGGATTTACACGCACGCTTCAATTAAATCTCTTACTATTACCGCTCGACAGCCATCGCAACGGCGTTGCCGCCTCCCAAACAGAGCGCAGCCAGCCCACGATGCACGTCGCGCCGCTTCATCTCGTAAAGCATCGTCGTCAGCAGGCGCGAGCCTGATTGGCCGATGGCGTGGCCGAGCGCGACCGCGCCGCCGTTGACGTTGACTTTCTGCGGGTCTAGATCGAGTTCTTTGATGATGGCGACGGCCTGCACCGAGAAGGCTTCGTTCAGCTCGATTAAATCAACTTCGCTGAGCGACCATCCAGCCTTCTTCAGGACTTTGCGAATGGCTTCGACCGGAGCCATCATCACCAGCTCCGGCTCGATGCCGGAAGTTGCCTGCGCCGCGATGCGCGCCATCGGCTCGACACCGAGCGCGCGGGCGCGTTCCAATGATGTAACGACGAGAGCCGACGCGCCGTCGTTGACGCCGGGAGCATTTCCGGCGGTTACAGACCCGCCCTCTTTCTTAAAAGCTGGCTTGAGCTTCGCCAGAGCTTCGAGCGAGGTGTCTTCACGCACGGACTCGTCTGTCTCAAACAGCAGGGGTGCGCCCTTCTTCTGCGGAATCTCCAAGGCTAAGATTTCGTCCTTAAACTTTCCGGCCTTAATCGCGGCAGCCGCCTTGCGATGAGAGTTCAGGGCATATTCGTCCTGCTCCTCGCGCGTGACATGGTAGCGTGTCGCGACCACCTCGCCCGTGTTGCCCATGTGATAATTCTCAAACGCGCACCACAGACCGTCATTAATCATCGCGTCAACCAGCACACCGTTGCCGAGACGATAACCTTCACGCGCTTTCGGAATCAGGTACGGCGCGTTGGTCATAGATTCCATTCCGCCCGCCACCACGATTTCGGAATCGCCGAGCTGAATCCCCTGCGCCGCCATCATCACGGCCTTCAAACCTGAGCCGCAGACTTTGTTAATCGTCACAGCGGAGACGCCAAACGGGATGCCGCCATGAAGCGCAGCCTGCCGGGCAGGATTTTGCCCCAGGCCTGCTTGAATCACACAGCCCATGATAACTTCGTCAACGTCTTCCGGCTTGACACCCGCTCGCCTGACGCTCTCGCGCACAACAAGCGCGCCCAGATCAGTCGCGGAAAAATCTTTCAACGCGCCCTGAAACTTCCCCGTCGGCGTTCGCACCGCGCTGATAATGACGGCTTCTCTTCGCTCCATAATGGTTCGCACCTCAAACAAGGACGTAAATCGTGAATCGTAAATCGTGACAGGAGAAAAGAATGTTCGTCTATTGATGACTGCACGATTTAGGATTTACCAGTAACTATTTACCATTCATTACTGGGTGTCAAGCAAAGCCTTTCATCGGTAGTGGGTCAGTTCAGAGTACAAGCTTTAGCTTGCGCGTGCGGCAAGGCGCAACCTAAAGGTTGAACTCTATACTGCCTTCAATCTGACCCACTACCCTTTCATCCTCAGAACGCGCTTGAGAATAAGCCTGTAGTTTGAACCGAACTCGAAAAACACTGATTTGATATGGCTCGCAGGCGAGTGTTAGACTCGCCCGCGCTGTTTCTTATTTAAGCCAGAGTGATAGTGGATGCTTTAACTTGTCACCTGTCACTTAGTCACTTGTTACCAGGAAAATCATGCAAGCACTCATTCTCGCCGGGGGCAAAGGAACAAGGCTCAGACCACTGACGGTTTACACCCCGAAACCAATCGTTCCCATCTGCAATCGTCCATTCCTGCTTTATCAAATAGACACGCTTCGTAGAGCAGGCATTAAAGACATCACGCTCTCGCTTTCTTACCAGCCGCAAAAGATCGAGCAGCAATTGGGCGACGGCTCAGACTTTGGCGTCAACCTCAAGTACACGGTCGAGTCGCAGCCAATGGGCACAGCCGGAGCTTACAAATACGCCGAAGAACTGATTCGCGAGCCGACCGTCGTCTTCAACGGCGACATCCTGACCGACCTCGATCTGAAAGCGGTCATCCGCGAGCACACCGCACGCAAAGCGACCGCGACCATCGTGCTCACCCCTGTCGAGAATCCGAGCGCATATGGTCTGGTGGAAACCACAGCGGATGGTCGTGTGGCGCGCTTTCTGGAAAAGCCGAAAGCAGACGAAATCACGACGAACAACATCAACGCCGGGACATACATCCTGGAGCCGCGCGTGCTCGACTATATCCCTGTGGGCGAGAACCATTCCTTCGAGTACGGTCTCTTTCCTAATCTACTCAAACGCGGTGAAGAGTTTTTCGCGCACATTCCGACGCGCACTTACTGGATTGACATCGGCACGCCTCAGCGCTACCTGCAAGCGCATCAAGACCTGCTCGCAGACCGCGTCGGGCGGATTCACATTAAAGACAGGCGCGGGAATTTCGACTCGGCAACCATCGCGGAGATTGACGAGCTTTCGATGATCGGCGACGACTGCGTTATCAAACCCGGCGCGCAGATTATCAATTCCGTGCTCGGTGCGGGCTGCTACGTGGAAGAGAAAGCGCGTGTGGAGAACTCGATCATCTGGGCGCATACGCGCGTCGGGGCAGGCGCGCAGATTGCAGACGCGATTGTCGGGCGCGGCTGTCACATCGGGCGCGCGGTCAGCGTTAATTCCGGCGCGGTGCTTGGCGATAAGACTTCGCTGACGGACTACACGCAAACCGGAGGCGTTGCATTGTGAGCGGCGGGGAAAAGTTGACGCCCATCCGCTTCGGCACAGACGGGTGGCGTGCGGTCATCGCGGAAGATTTCACCTTCGCCAACCTTGAGCGCGTCGCGCAAGCTTACAGTGACTATCTGATTCAGGAGTTTGACGCTCAGAACCTGGGGGCTAGAGTTGAAGAGTCAAAAAAGAAAATTGTCGAAATACGCCAGAGCCTTCAGGCTGAAGCCAGCGGATCAACGTTTGTCAGAAATATCTTGTATGAGTACGATGAAATGCCACCTCCGCTTGTCGTCATCGGTTATGACAGGCGCTTTCTCTCTGAACAGTTCGCAGCGCGCGTGGCGGAAGTTTTAGCCGGAAACAATCTGCGAATCGCTCTCTTTGACGAAGCCGTGCCGACGCCCGTCGTGTCGTGGGCGGTGAAGTCAAACGGCGCGGCTGGTGGCGTTGTCATCACGGCCTCGCACAATCCCGCCGAATTTAACGGCTTCAAAATCAAAGCTCATTGGGGCGGAAGCGCCTCGCCGGAAATCACATCAATTGTCGAATCGCTGATGGACAGACAACCGCCGCGCCGCTCGCGCATACAGGCGCCGGATGAACCGGGAATCCTCAAAGCATCCATTGAGAGCTATCGCGCGCAAATTGCTTCTTACATTGACCTGGAGCGATTGCGTGGCTCGCGTTTGAAAGCGATTGTTGATTCGATGCACGGCTCAGGCTCCCGCTGGGTCGAGAGTTTTTTGCAGAATGGTGAGCTTTCAATTGAAACCATCAGGGCGGAGCGTGACCCCTTGTTCGGCGGCGTCAACCCGGAGCCAATTGATCGCAACCTCGCGGCGTTGAAGGCGCGCGTTCACGAAACAGGCGCAGTGTTGGGGCTGGCGACCGACGGCGATGCAGACCGGCTCGGCGCGGTTAACGAGCAGGCTGAGACGATGACGATGCACGAAGTCGTTCCGCTCATCCTGCTTCATCTGGCGCGCGAGCGAAAGATGACGGGCGGTGTTGTCCGCACATTCTCGCAATCCGTCCTGACCAAGCGCATCGCCGAGGCTCATAATCTTAAACTTTACGACACGCCCATCGGCTTCAAGTACATCGCAGACCTGATGCTCAAAGAAGACATCCTGATGGGCGCGGAAGAGTCTGGCGGCATCGGAGTTCGTGGCCACATCCCGGAGCGCGACGGGATACTCAATTGCCTGCTCCTCCTGGAAGCGGTCATCACTTCGGGCAAGCTGCCGTCCGTGATGGTGAAAGAGATGCACCGCGAGTTCGGCGAATTTTATTTCGACCGCCGCGATCTTCATTGCGAGGTCAGGCGCGGGCAGGAGTTGGTGGCACGGCTCGCTTCATCACCGCCGGGCGAGGTCGCAGGCTATCCAGTCAGTGACGTGGAAACTCTGGACGGGACGAAGCTGCTGTTTGCAGATGAATCGTGGCTGCTCTTTCGCCAATCTGGAACCGAGCCCGCGCTGCGCATCTATTCTGAAGCGACCTCGAAAGCGAAAGTGAAAGCTTTGCTGGACGTGGGCGAACAACTCGCACAGAAGAACTAAATTGTAGGGGCAGGGACAAGCCCTGCCCCTACAATTATCTCAGACATGCCTGAATTGCCGGAGGTTGAGCTTGTCGCACGTGCCCTGGGTCGTCTCGTGACGGGTCGCCGTATCGTCGCGGCCAAATTGCTGCGTGCCGGGCTTGCGCCCGAAACCTCGCCGCGCAGCTTCGCGCGTCTCTTGCGGGGCGCACGAATCGAAGCGGTCGGGCGACGCGGAAAACATATTCTGATTCGACTCGATACGGAGCGCGTGCTGATTACGCACCTGCGGATGACCGGGAGATTTCTTTACCTACCTGTCGAAGCTCCTCTGCCCAAACATACGCACGCCGTCTTTCACCTGGACAATGCGCGGCGGCTCGTCTTCACAGACCAACGCCACTTCGGGATGATGAAGATTGTGGCGGGTAGTGAGCTTGACGAAGCGAAAGAACTGCGTGAGCTTGCGCCTGAACCTTTTTCTGAGGAATTTACGCCCGACCAGCTTCACGCGGCGCTCTCACGCTCGCGCCGCACTTTGAAAGAAACTCTTCTGGATCAAAGAAGAGTGCTGGGCTTGGGAAACATCTACGCGGCGGAAGTCATGTTCATGGCGCGCGTTAATCCTTTCACGGTCGCCGCTGAGTTGACGAAGAGACGAGTGCCGCGTCTTCACCGCGCTATCTTAGACGTGCTCTCGGAATCGCTCGCTCACGGTTCGACGATGAACGTTGACCCCGAAAACATAGACGGCAGCTATTACGGTGGCAATTATGAAGGCCACTGGCGCGTTTACGACCGCGAAGGCGAGCCGTGTCCGACCTGCAAAGCCAGCATCCAGCGCATCTCTCACGCCGGACGCTCGACATTTTTCTGCCCGCGCTGCCAGCGGCGTTAAGCTTGAACAAGAGATTGGTAGTGGGTCAATTTGAAGAAGCAGTTTAGAGTCCAACCTTCAGGTTGTGCATTTGGGAAGATACAAGCTAAAGCTTGAACTCTGAACTGATCCACTACCAAGAGATTCCCTTACTTGACAGCAAACCATGAGCGGCGTATAAGCAACTTGGAAAACGTGGTGAGTTAAGGCGACTTGCGGCCACGTAAAATAACCCGCTAAACAGCTCGGCCAGTCCCCAGCAAAAGGGGCGACCCCGCAAACTTCAAAATATTTTTGAAGTCCCGCGTTGTTTAGCGCGGGACTTCTTATTTTGCTATATGGAAAACTTCCGAAATCTTCTCGAACGCGATGATGTCAGCGTCTTCGACGGCGCGATGGGCACAATGCTCTACGCCAAAGGCGTCTACATCAATCGCTCCTATGACGAGCTGAACCTGACCAACGCTGATCTGGTGCGCGAGGTTCACGAAGAGTACATCCGCGCCGGAGCCGACATTATCGAGACCAACACTTTTGGCGCGACGGCTCACAACCTGCAACAGTACGGGTTGGAAGGAAGCCTGCGTCTCATCAACATCGCCGCTGCCCGCATCGCACGCGAAGCCGCTGGGGAACGCGCGTATGTGGCAGGCGCGGTCGGGCCATTGGGTCTACGCATCGAGCCTTATGGCCCGACCTCTTTTGATGAAGCGAAGGATATGTTCAAGGAGCAGGTCTCAGCCCTCCTGGACGGTGGCGTTGATCTGTTCGTGCTGGAAACCTTCTCCGATATTTCCGAGATGCGGCAGGCCATGCGCGCCGTGCGCGAGTTGTGCGATCTGCCCATCGTCACCCAGATGACCATCCTGCCCGACGGCAACACGACGTTTGGCACGACACCCGAAGTCTTCACTGCGAGACTCGACGAATGGGGCGCGGATGTCATCGGTCTTAATTGCGGCGTCGGCCCGGCCATCGTGCTCACAGGGCTGGAGAAGATGCGCGCGGTCACGAACAAGAAATTATCCGCCCAGCCCAACGCCGGACTGCCGCGCGATGTGCAGGGGCGGCAATTCTATATGTGCTCACCAGAGTACATGGCCAAATTTGCGAAGCGTTTGATTCAGGCGGGCGCGAAATTCATCGGCGGCTGCTGCGGCACGACGCCCGCGCACATCAAGGCGATCGCCGACGCGCTGCGTGAGGCGCCGCCGCGCGTGGTGCCCACGATAGAGCCGCGCACGCGCCTGTCCGGGCTGGAGCCGCTCAACATCGGCGACGACACGCTGTTCGTCAACATCGGCGAGCGCACCAACGTCACCGGCTCGCCCGGCTTCGCGAAGCTCATCATGGCCGGAGACTTCGCCGCCGCGCTGTCGGTCGCGCGCCAGCAGGTGGAGAACGGCGCCCAGATCATCGACATCAACATGGACGAGGGCCTGATCGACTCCGAGAAGGCGATGGTCGATTTCCTCAACCTGCTGGCGGCCGAGCCCGACATCGCGCGCGTGCCGCTGATGATCGACAGCTCGAAATTCGCTGTCATCGAGGCCGGGTTGAAGTGCGTCCAGGGCAAGCCGCTGGTTAACTCCATCTCGATGAAAGAGGGCG
>JAVHVE010000043.1:0-38815 GCA_032160705.1 Acidobacteriota bacterium
GGGTTAGTCAACCTCAGAGCTTATGAGAGAATCTTTCAAAGAACAGGATTGCAGTTGTAATGTCAGTGAACTGAACGGCAGCTTTGTCTTTTGTTAAGCTGCCTTATCACGCAACAGGTCTATTGTAGAAGTGGTTGATCTTGCAAAAAGATTTTACTAGCGTGTATATTTGTCAAGCAACGGACGTGCTGACTACTAAAGGGGCTGCCGAGCGCACGGCGATATTCTCACGGGAGTTAAGAAGTGAGCGAAGACCCAACCAAAGATATGTCGCAGAAGTACGATACCAAGCCGACCATCGAAACGGTCTTAGAGCGCATCAGCGCGCTTGAAGGGGGGGTTAATAATCGCTTGGATAAAATGCAGGAACAATTAGGCATCAGGCTTGATCGTATTGAGAGTGAAGTCAAACAGACTCACTCTGAACTTTATTCCTTACGGGCGGATTTCACAGAATTAAAAAGCGCAATCAACGAACACCTACCCTCGTTGAAGTCCTAACGGGTTTACGCGGCAAGGCTCAAATAATGAGCAGCAATCAAAAAGCTAAAGGTTGGAATTTTAGTTTTGGTTGTTGCTTTGAGGAGACTTAGCGGTGAGGCTCAGGATTACTTCAGAAGATACCCTAAAGCCATTCCCAATTCACTCCGCCCTTCATTAAGAGCGGTCTTGTACTGCTCTGCGGAGATGGACTCATTCAGATAAGCCACCGTAGCTTCATTCAGCTTCTTAGCGGCATCAACTTCCCGCCCCTGTAGCTCGACGCCTCTCGAACATATATCGCATAGCAGGTAGTAACGTTTCTTGTAAGCGAAAATCTTAATCCAGAAGTATTCCAGCCAGGTCTTTATGTAAACCAGAAGAAAGCAGGTCTCGTTCCTGCAATTCGGGCAGGTTAAGAGCAAGGTCGGGCCGTAATCCTTCTTCGTCTGACGCCCGAAAATAAACAAGCCACCGGACATACATTCACCTTTTTCACAAGATGAGCAAAGCGAGCGGCCTTCGGTGAGGCACATAACTCATGCGTAGAGATTGTAGGTGGAGACAGTCTTTCTGGTCAACGTTTTATGGGACAAAAGTGCATTGTAACGTGCAGGGCATAAATGTAGCATCGCATGGACATTTCTATTTTCATGCGAGCAAAAGTGAAAAACACGGCCAGGGTTGAGAAGCAGCGTCGGGAGTTCGGCGAGTGGCTACGCTCGCACCGCGAACGGCTCGGTTTCAATCAAGCTGAAGCGGGGCGGCGTGCCGGTATGTCGCGCACGCAATAGACACGCCTTGAGAATGGCGAGAGCGGAACGCGGCGTGAAAATATCCCTGAGATCGCCAAAGCAATCAAAGCAGACTTGCATGAGACTTACCGGCGCGCAGGATTCGTCCCGCCATCAGAGGACGTTTACCTACCAGTTTGTATCGAGTATTTCAACGAGCTTCCAGAGCATGTGCAGAAAGTTGTGGCGATACAAATTGAAGCCTTGTGGAAGGAGTACAAGCAGGATTCATCAACAGGGATAGTTACGGCTTAAAGAAAGAAAAAGCGGATCGCGTGATTGCAACACACGATCCGCTTAACTTTGTACATTTTGAAGAGTCCACTCGTGATGGAGGTCTTCGTCTGTCTTTCTACCACAAACCTCAAATCAATTCAACGCATTGATTTCTCAAAGAATGCAGGACGAATGCTCTGCGCCAAGCAGATAAAAGATGTTGAAAACCTATTTATCGTCCTGTTAAACGGAGAGGTATCATCTGGTGGGACGCAAGCAACGCCATGTGCCGGGGTTCCTTCAATACAAGCTCTTATTTATTCGCAAGGAACTCAGCCTCTCTCAAGAAGAGATGGCTGAAAGATTAACTCACAAGAAAGTGCCGGTTTATCAGGGACATGTCTCAGCGTATGAGAACGGATTGAGGGAGCCGCCCTTAGTTGTGCTATTGCAATATGCGCGTCTCGCAGGATTGCCGGTAGATGTGCTGATAGATGATGAATGGGATCTACCAGACCGCTTTGGAAACCTTCCATATTCGGAAGAAGAAACCTAAACCCTCGCCTTGTTAAACATAATAAAGGCAAGCATTTACATCTTGAAGCGTAAACTTTTTCATGCTAGACTGTGGGCGACATTAAAGCAGAAAAGGCCGCTGATCTGATCCATCAGCGACCTTCTAAAACTGCAAACTCTTTAGCGGCGCATCCCTGCACGCATAGGGAGTCTTTGTGTCAAAAATAGTACGGCAGGAAGCTGTTTCCTGTCAACTGAAAAATTAAAGGCCCCGCCAGTTGCTAGTAACAACTGACGAGGCCGCTCAACTCAAACGCAGCGATTGGCTACGTCCGAGATAGACGCAAATCTCATTGTAGCTAATCGCCGCAGAAAGGAAAAGCTACAATGAGTTGTAAATACTGCGGAGCAGTATGCAAACGTCACGGCCTTGATCCTTACAGCCAACAACGCTGGTACTGTCTCACCTGTTCAAAGACCTTCATTCAACGCCCTCGCAAGCCACTTGGCACAATGCGCGTGAGTGTCGAGAAGGCTATGGGCTGCCTACACCTGCTGGTTGAAGGCATGAGCATTAGAGCAATTGAGCGTTACACCGGCATCGGCAAACGTACAATCCTCTCGCTGCTGCTGCTGGCTGGACGAAAGTGCGAACGCCTTCAAGCGAGGCTAATTCGGGGAGTGAAAGTGGCAGATGTACAGGCAGACGAAATTTGGGGCTTCGTGGGGTGCAAGCAGAAAACCAAGAACCTCAAGGGCTACGGTGATGAGCGGGGCGACGCTTATTGCTTCGTTGCGATGGAACGCTATAGCAAATTGATCCTCGCTTGGCATCTCGGCCATCGTACTGTTGAGGACACAGAAGCCTTCACCGAAAAACTGGGTCGTGCCACTTCCGGGCAATTTCAACTTTCCACTGATGGCTTCGAGGCATACCCGAATGCGGTCTCCCTCAGTCTCGGCGTGAGAGTTGACTATGCACAACTCATCAAGACGTATCGGGCCGCACACCCGGCACAGAGTCCAGAAGGCGAGCGGCGCTACTCGCCTTCGCGCGTCCTCGAAGTCTTCAAAGTGCCTGTCATCGGTGAACCTTCGACCGGCGCGATCTGCACGTCTCATGTTGAGAGGCAAAATCTCAACATCAGAATGGCGATGCGTCGCTTTACGCGATTGACGAATGGCTTTTCTAAGAAGTGGGAGAACCTGCACGCGGCCCTGGCGCTATACTTCGCTTACTACAACTTCTGTCGCATCCACAAGACGCTGAGATGCACGCCAGCGATGGAGGCCGGAGTCACAAAGCGCATCTGGGAGTTGAAAGACCTGCTCGCCACCTGACAGGCTTGGGCGCACAGAAGGTAGATGTGGTTTGAGGGCGGTGAGCCGTGAGTCTATTTGCCTTCGACGTAACGGCAAGGGCCGCCCTCAAACGTCACGTCGTAATCCTCAAAGCGTCTGTCGCTGGTGATGGCTGCCATACCTGTTGCGTCTGGCGCTGGACCAACAGTTATCAGCGCGGTACGGCGGCTGACGAGGGTGACGCGGCTATCACTGTTGGCGGGCGCTTTACACTGCACTTGGTAGTGATAGGGCTGTGCGGCTATGACAATTCTGACGCAGAAGATCGCCCCGAGTAAGAGTACCGTAATGGCTGCGATGTTGGCGATTGGTTGGGCGTCTGTGTCGCTCAACGCTTCTATATATTTCAAAAATTTTCTCATTGCTTTTTGAGGCGCGGACGGCCCCTACTCCTGAACTGATAGTATTGTTAGCTGAGATGAGGCAAGGGGACAGTTCCCACGGGAGATTATACGATAATCGGCGGTCTCTTTTGTCAAGTATTTTTGGTCACGAGCAACATTTTGCGACCCCACTACCGACCCCACTACCTGTCGGAGAGCAATCACAGATGGCAAATGATTTGTCTTAACCCTATAATTCCCGCGAATGATCCAGACCATCTTCCGGCGCGCGTGCGTGGCTTGCCGCCCAAGGTCACTCGGCTTGCGGAAAATGAGTGAAGCAATCAATGATTGAAGAAACAAAAATCGTTCAATGTGAAGACGGCGGGCGCGAGTTGCCTGGCGGCAAGCTGAAAGTCGCCATTCTGGGCGCAACCGGAATGGTCGGCCAGCAGTTTATCAGGATGCTCAAACGTCATCCCTGGTTTGAAGTGGTGATAGTTGCCGCCTCCGCACATTCGGCTGGGAAATCATACGCGGAGGCTGTCAGCGGACGGTGGGCGATGGAGTTTCCCGTGCCCGAAGAAATTGCGCGTCTCGATGTGCGTGACGTGCAGGAAGTGGACGAGATAGCCCGGCGCGTGGATGTTGCATTCTGTGCCGTCAGCCTGGATAAAGAGAGCGTGCTCAAACTGGAGCACGCCTTTGCTGCAAAGGGCGTGTGGGTGACATCCAATAATTCAGCCTACCGTCCAGACCCGTTCGTCCCGATGGTCATCCCGGCGGTCAACCAGCAGCACCTGGACATGATTCCACTGCAACGCGTGGCCAGAGGTTACAAGACGGGCGCGATTATCGTGAAGAGTAATTGCTCGATCCAGAGCTACGTCATCGCGCTGGAGCCGCTCAGGGAATTCGGAATTGAAAAAATCAACGTTCATAGCGAGCAGGCGATTTCCGGCGCGGGTAAAACGTTCGACACCTGGCCTGAGATGGAAAGGAATCTCATCCCGTTGATTGACGGTGAGGAGCAGAAATCAGAGACAGAGCCGCTGAAGATTTGGGGAACAATTGGAGCGGACGGCATCGTTCCGGCTTCCCATCCGAAGATTAAAGCAAAGTGCGTCAGAGTCAGCGTGCCCGACGGACACATGGCTCACGTCTCCGTCAAATTCAAAACAACTCCGACGAGAGCGCAAATTCTGGAGCGCTGGGAGAAATTTGAAATGCCCGGTCGTCTCCCATCCGCACCCCGTAAAATTCTTCATTACCTGCCCGAACCCGACAGACCGCAGCCGCGCCTGGACGTGATGACCGAAAACGGGATGGCCGTCAGTCTCGGACAATTGAGCATCGAAGATGACGGCACAGTCTATTTCACAGGGCTGTCTCACAACGCGATCCTCGGCGCTGCCGGCGGCGCGGTGCTGGCCACCGAAGCAGCGATTGCGAAGCGTCTCGTTTATCGAAGAATATAATTGTAGGGGCAGGGACAAGCCCTGCCCCTACATAATTATTCCCGCGCCAAGTTTTGTCAGGTGTTTTGAGAGAGGGCTTGGGACATGCGACGAACACCTTCGGCGAGCACAGACTTTTCAGCGCAGAACGAGACGCGCAAGTAACCTTCACCTTCGCTGCCGAAGGCCACACCCGGCACGGTGATGACGCCGCCTGCGAGCAGCTTCTCGGCGACTTTCAACGAATCAACCTCAGCGCCCGTCTTGACCATCGTGTAGAAAGCTCCGTCGGGTGCAACTGCGCTCCAGCCCGGTATGTCGTTAACAAGAGCAAGCAGGTAATCACGCCGCTCACGAAAAATCTGACGCATCAACGCTCTGGCTTGTTCGGCTTCAATCGTCCAGGCCGTTGCGACAGCGGCTTTCTGTGAGATGGTCGAAGCGCAGGTGGTCACGTAACCATGCAGGATGAGCGCGCTCCTGATGACATCTTCGTCGCCGCAGAGCCAGCCGATGCGCCAGCCCGTCATGCTCATTGATTTCGAGAGGCCGCCGATAGTGAGCGTGCGCGCGTAAAAGTCTGAGATGGAGGCGGGGCGTTCTTCGGTATAGTACAACTCACGATAAATCTCATCGCTGATGACGTAAGCGTTTGTCCCATCAAGCGCAGCAGACATCTTTGCGAGATCACGGGGCGTGAGCGTCCGCCCTGTCGGATTCGAGGGGCTGATACAGACCACCGCCTTGGTGCGCTTCGTCACGCGACGGCGGAAATCTTCCGCGTCGAACGCGAAACCTTCGGTGGCGGGCAGACGATAAAAGGTCGGTGTCCCGCCCGCCATCCTGACGATTGCTGGATAGGCGACGAAGCCTGGGTTGGGCAACAAGACTTCATCACCTTCATCAACGAGAGTCATCAACGCCAGATAGAGCGCTTCCTGTGACCCGGCGGTGATGATGACCCGCTCCGGCGCATTCTTAGTGTGCGCGTAGTCAGCCGCCACACGCTCGCGCAAGGCGGGAAGCCCCGCGTGCGACGTGTAGCCGTTCTGTTCTTCCATGATGACCCGCGCCGCCGCACGGCGAACGATCTCCGGCGTCCATAAGTCCGGCTCACCCAATCCGAGATTGATGCTATTGGGGCGCGCGCGGTCGAAAAGCTGGCGAATCATGCTCTTCTCGATGCCGCGTAAACGCCTCGCGGGTTGAAACTCGCTCAACGCAGATAGTCCTCCAACTGCGCCGCCCTGTCCGTTTTCTCGTCGCGATACTTGACGATGATGGGTGCGTAGACGGAAAGTCCCCAAGCGCGCCCGCGCTCTGTTTCGACGGCGCGTGTGCCGGGAACGACGACTGCGCCCATTGGTATTTCCAGCGGCGAATCATTAGTGCGGCGATAGATGCGCTCGCGGACGAGATCGAAAACCGGCGTCGAGCCTGTCAGGATTGTGCCTGCTGCCAGCACCGCACGCTCGCGCACAATCGTCCCTTCGTAAACTCCGCAGCCTCCGCCGACCAGCACATCGTCCTCGATGATGACCGGCACTGCGCCGATGGGTTCGAGCACGCCGCCCACCTGCGCTGCCGCAGACAGATGCACACGCTTGCCCACTTGCGCGCATGAGCCGACGAGCGCGTGGCTGTCAATCATCGTTCCTTCGTCAACGTATGCTCCGACATTGACATACATCGGCGGCATACAGACAACACCGGGCGCAACGTAAGCTCCGTCGCGTATGCTCGACCCGCCTGGAACTATTCGCACATTGTTCTCCAATTCAAGCGCGCGAACCGGATAGGTATCCTTGTCAAAGAAGCGCAGGCTTTTGTCTGCCGGAGACATGTCGGAGAGCGCGCCCATGCGAAAACCCAGCAGGATGCCGCGCTTGACCCATGAATTGACGCGCCACTCTCCGCCTTCAGCGCGTGTTGCGGCGCGCACCTCACCGCGATTCAGCGCCTCTTTGAATTCAACGAACAGCGCGCGATCACGATCAGTGAAACTCCCCGTGTCTCTCTGAGACAACTCTTCGATTTCTTCACGCAGCGACATGTGTTGCTTCCTCTAACAAACCAACCTCGGCCAGCACTTCGCGCATGCGCGAGCGCGTTTTCTCCTCGACGGGGACGAGCGGCAGCCGAAAATTCTCTTCAATCAAGTTCATCAACGCGAGCGCCGCCTTGACCGGACCCGGGCTTGATTCGATGAAGTTCGCTTCCATGAGCGGAAGCAATTTGTAATGAAGTTCGCGGGCGGCGTCCCAATCACCATCGAGAGCCAGGTTGACCATCCGGGACATCAGCGCCGGAGCTTCGTTAGCAGCGACGGAGATGAGACCGTCAGCGCCGAGCGCGATGAGAGGGTAGGTCAACGCATCGTCACCCGAAAGAACCCGAAAATTCTCTGGCCGCCCGCGCAGGATCGCCATGATCTGCGTGAGATCGCCGGAAGCTTCTTTCACGGCGACGATGTTCTCAACTTCACGCGCGAGGCGGAGCGCAGTTTGTGCGGTGATGTTCGAGCTGGTGCGCCCCGGCACGTTGTAGATGACAACCGGCAGATCGCTCACAGCTTCCGCCACAGCGCGAAAGTGTGCGTAGAGCCCCCCCTGCGTCGGCTTGTTGTAGAAGGGCGCGACGACGAGCACGGCGTCTGCGCCCAGATCACGCGCGGTGCGCGAGTATTCGATGGCCGCATTGGTCGCGTTGCTTCCCGTCCCGGCAATGACACGCGCGCGTCCGCGCGCCGCTTCCAACGTAATTTTAATGACGCGCCGATCTTCTTCTTCGGTCATCGTCGCGCTTTCGCCCGTCGTGCCGCAGGGGACAAGCAGATGCACTCCATTCGCAATCTGGTATTCGACTAACGCGCGCAATCTTTCTTCATCAATTGCGCTGCTTGCCTTGAAGGGCGTCACCAGCGCCGTCGCACAGCCGCGCAACCAGTCAACTTTTATCGTCATTTTGCTCTGTCCTTTCATCAAGAATCTTGTCCAACATCTCTGAAAATTCGTAAACGCCCCGGCGACCAATTATCCAGCGCGCGGCGAGCAGTGCTCCGGCGGCAAATCCCTCGCGCGTGCGCGCCGTGTGCGTAAGTGTGATCTGGTCGGCAGCGGAATCGAAGCCGACGCGATGTGTGCCGGGAATGAAGCCTGCGCGCGTACTCGCGATGGGAATCTCACGCGCGCTCGAAGCCAACAGTTTGCGCAGCCTAAGCGCCGTCCCAGAAGGCGCATCGCGTTTGCGTGCGTGGTGCGCCTCTTCGATAAACGGGGCATAGCCTTCAATCCCCTGAAACAACTCGGCGGCGCGCGCGACAATGCGGTAAAAGAGGTTGACGCCGATTGAGAAGTTTGCGCCGTAGATGAATGCGCTCGTTTGCTCCTCGACCACGCGCCGCACATCCTCTAGCTGTGTGTTCCATCCGGTAGTTCCCTCGACGAGCGGCACATTGGCACGCGCGCACGCCGAGACATTAGCGAGAACTGCGTCCGCGACGGAGAAATCTATAGCCGCATCAATGCCGCGCAAATTGTCTGCAATCTCGTCTTCGCTTCGCGCAGCATCGCGGGAAGTCAGCACGAGCGCCACTTCATGACCTTCATCCACGGCCTGCGCTCTGACGAGTTGCCCCATCCCGCCGTTTCCAAATAAAGCGAGCTTCATCTTCCTCCTGCTCCTAAAAGCTTCCCTGCTCTCCGGCTGCAACGGATTCACGCGCCAGCAGAGTTCGCGCCAGGCGCACGTACAACTCAACCGCTTCCGTGAGGTCGCGTTTTCCGACGCGCTCATGGTCAGTGTGCGCGTCCAGAATCGAGCCGGGACCGAGCAGGAGCGGTGTGCCCCAGTTTGACAGATGAGGAATATCGGTCGTGAAACGCACAACGCACGACTTGAATCCTTCCACCTCAAGCATCCTCACAGGCTCTGTGAGCGATAAGTATTCCACGCTCGCGCGTCCGGCCACCAACTCCTCCAACCTCTCTTTCACAGCCGCCGCAGGCGTGACAAGGCGGAAGTGCAAGTCGGCATTCGCTTCCGCCGGAATCACGTTGGTGCGGACTCCTCCCTGAATCGTCCCGATGTTGCAGGTCGTCTCGCCAAAGAATTCATCCGACGGCCAGGTGAAGCGGCGGATGTCCGACAGAATGTCCAGCAGCTTTTCGATGGCCGAATCACCGTGCTCCGGGTAGGCCGAGTGCGCGGCTCGTCCCTCAGCCCTGAGACTCAGCCGCAGAGAGCCTTTCGAACCCGTGGCAAGCCGATTGTCCGTCGGCTCTCCGTTAATCAAATACCGGCACGCGACGGCCAGAGGATGACGGTTTGCCGCGCGCGCGCCTGCGCTTCCAGCTTCTTCATCCGCAGTGAAGAGCAGCCCCGTCTCCGTGTGTCCTTCGGCGCGCAATTGCTCAGCGGCCATAATCTGTGCCGCCATGATTCCCTTCGCATCGCACGCGCCGCGACCGTAAATGTAGTCTCCGTCTTCGCGCGCGTTGATGTGCGGAGGAACCGTATCCAGGTGCGTCGAGAAGACGACGAGAGGCCGTGCGCTCGTGGTCGCAATGATGTTGGCGCGGTGCTCGGCGACCTCCTGGACTTCGACCCGGTAGCCTAAACTTTTGAGATATGAGCTGAGGAAATTCCCGACCTCCAACTCATCGCCGGTCAGGGACGGAATGTTTATCAGCTTTCGCGTTAGCTCGATCAAATTCATACAATCATCATGCCCTCTGAGAGCATCACCGTGCCGCTTCTCGTAATTCAAAAGTATTGGCCGCACTCACCGCCGCATCGCGCTCGCACTCAAAGAACTCTGCATGAAGGCGCGAGACGGCTTCGTGTAGATTATCTTCTTCGATAACGAAGGTCAGATTGATACTGGAAGCCCCCTGCGAGATGAGCGAGACGTTGATGTCGGTCAGGCAACTGAAGATGCGCGCCGCGATTCCGGGCGTGCCGCGCAATCCTTCGCCGACGACGCAGATGATCGCACGATGCCGCTCCACCTGAACCGCGCCGAGTTGCTTTAGTTCACTGATAATGTCTTCCAGCGCGCTCGTGTCGTCCAGCGAAAGCGAGACGCTCACTTCCGAGGTCGTCACCACGTCAACGACGGTGCGATGCCGGTTGAAAATATTGAAGATGGCATTTAAGAAACCGTATGCGCCGAGCATCCGCGCGGAAGTGATTTGCACGGTGGTGACGTCCCTTTTGTGTGCGATGGCTTTGACGGTGTGCGGTGAGGTCAATGCTTCTGACGCGACGAGAGTGCCAGCCTCTTCCGGCGCGCGCGTGTTGCAAATTCGCACCGGGATACGCTGCTCGACCGCAGGCTGAATTGTTTTCGGGTGAAGCACCTTCGCGCCGAAGTAGGCCAATTCCGCCGCTTCCGTGTAAGACATGCGTGGGATTGTGCGCGCTTCTTTGATGACGCGCGGGTCAGCCGTCAACACGCCGGAAACGTCCGTCCAGATTTGAATCTCGCTTGACCTGAGCGCCGCGCCGATGAGCGCCGCCGTGTAGTCCGAGCCGCCGCGTCCGAGCGTCGTCGTCGCTCCATCTTCCGTAGCGCCGATGAAACCACCGAGCACCGGGATGGTTGAAGTTTTGAGGATTGGCTCAAGTGCGTTGCGCGTGCGTCTTCGGGTTTCTTCCGGTAATGGCTCGGCGCGCCCGTGGTCGGCAGTGGTGATAATGCAACGACGCGCATCAACGCACACAGCGCTCAATCCGGCTTCACTGAGAATTGCCGCAAGCAAAGTTGCCGAAAGGCGTTCGCCGTATGAAACGATCATGTCCTGCAATGCGGGGCGGGGCATCGAGTGTACGGTGAGAGCCTGCAATAACTCTGCGATCTCGTGCCGTGCGCTTTCAATGGCGGCTTCCGTAGCGCCTTGCGTCTCTTCGGAGAGGTGTGCGCGTCCGACGTTTGCATATCTCTCCAGATGCTCCTGGAGCAATTGCGTCGCTTCATCTGTCGATCCTTCAGTCGCATGCTCGAAGCTCGCCAGCAGGGCGTCCGTGACATGACTCATCGCGGAAACGACAACGACCACCGGGTGTTCCTTCCGCGCCGCGCGCACAATATTCAGGACGCGCTCGAACGCACAGGCATCTTCAAGCGACGTGCCGCCAAACTTCATGATGGTTGGAATCATGGCTAAAATTGACAAAATGGTTGATGAAAAACGATGGACAGGTTTTCCTTCGCTGCCTCAATTCGCCTGAAAAACAAAGAGGCCGGTCGTGTGTGCTCACGACCGGCCTCTGTTTGAGAGAAAGCGGAAGCTGCGACGCGACGCGCTTGCTCAAGGGCGCGCTCGCAACTCATCCTAGTCGTAGCTCTCCACCGATGCACAAACCTTGCCCGGTGACAGTCCTGCGGATTTAGCCGCAGCGACCAACTCAATCAGCCATGAAGGCACACACACTAGCTGATAAGCTTCGGCGATCCGCCCCTTTCGTCCGAGCCATCATCGAAGCCTTCATCTTCTCCGGCTCGGCTACTCCTGGGAATCGCGCCTCTACATTGATTGAAAAAGATCAAGTTCGCAAAGCGGACAAACCTTAACGGTCTGCCCTCGCCCTTGTCAAGAGGGCGTCAGTCAGAGCTGAGAGCGGTCGTTGAATAAAATGCGCGCGTCATCAATCTTCCGGTCAATTAGAAGATCAATGCCTGAGTCGGCAAACAGTCTTGCCGCGACCATTGCGCGTTTGTCCATCTCCCTGTCTAGTGACCATTGCGCGTGGTTGAGCAGGAGCGCCAATTCCATCGTGCGCCCCAGCGTCATGGCGAACCTGCGCGCGCCAGTTTCGAGAGCCGCCTGTCCCTCTTTTTTCGCGCTGCTCAGCCAGCTTTCGGCGTGTTCCAATGCCTGTTGTGCAAGGTGCGCGGCATGAGCGAGACTGTCTTCACGAACGACATTGACCAGGCGGCTGACTTCCGCCTTCAGCGCACGAAACGCTCCACCGTCTGAACCCAGAGCGCGCAGAGCATCGAGCGAAAGGACATTCGTCGTCCCTTCCCAGATCGGCAAGACCTGACTGTCGCGCAGCAGAAGGGGCAGTCCGGTATCTTCGACGTAGCCCGCGCCGCCGCAGGCTTCTATTGCTTCACCGGCGACACTGACGGCCTGCTTTCCGGTGGTGAGTTTCATTAGCGGAGTCAGCAGGCGGAGCAGTGACGACTGCTCTTCACTGATTTCATTCGTCTCATCGCGCCCGGTTAATTCAGCCACGTAGAAGGCCAGATGAAAGGCTGCTTCCGTCTCGGCCTGGAGGCTTGCCAGAGTATCCAGGTGAAGAGGTTTTTCAAAGAGCGTTGCGCCGAAAGCTACACGCTTGCGCGCGTAGTCAAGCGCGAGCGCGAGCGAACGGCGCATGAGAGAGACGGCGCTGATGCCGTTCCACAATCGCGTGATGTTGAGCATCGGCGCGATATTGCGAATGCCGCCGGTCGTTCCCTGAACGAGCGTCGCAGGTGTCCCATCTAAAGTTAATTCAGCCGTCGGAACTTTGCGCGTGCCGAGTTTGTCTTTGAGACGATTGATTTGAATGTTGCGCAAATTGCCGTCTTCATCTCGCAGCTCGACGTAGAAGAGGGCAAGCCCCTGTCCACCCTGAGCATTCCCTTCAGGGCGCGCAAGAGTCAGCGCCATCTGCGATGTCGTGGCCGAAGTGAACCACTTCCTGCCGTAGAGACGCCAGACGCCCTCATTGTCCTGACGCGCAATTGTTTCCGACAAACCAACGTCAGACCCGCCCGTCAATTCAGTCATCCATTGGCCGCTCGTCCAGAATTCTTCCGCGCTGCGCGTCAGGAGATGCGGCACGGCACGCTCGATGAGCTGTTGATTGCCTGAACCGAGGAGCGTGCGCGCCGCCCCGTCCGACATCGCCAGCGGGCAGCTATAAATGTCTGTTGACGGCGTGAACAGAAAGGCGAGCGCGCACTGATGCACACGGGATAAGCTGCCATGCTTGCGTTCATACGCTGTGGCCACCAGGCCGTGCTCGGCGGCGATTCGTTCGGCCACACGCCACAGGTGCGTCAACTCGATATGGTCAATGCGATTTCCCCAGGCATCCCATTGGGTGAGCACAGGCTCATTCAGCCTGTCGGCAAGTTGCATCCGGTAGAGATCGCCGCCAGCCAGTCGTCCCATCTCCATCAAAGAAGGCTCGATGTCGCCAAGCATTTCGGGCGGAAGGACGCGCGCCAGATATGAACGCAGGACGCGATCATCTTCGTATTGATTGCCGAGACCGGGCGGTGTTTGTTGGAAAGGCATAATAGTTCCTTTGAGCAGGGCGACTGAGGACCGAAACAAGTAACAGCTTATTACTGACCTGATGGTGGGCGCAACGAAGATGGATTGCGGAAACCTCTCTCGTACATTGACTCGCATACTTAATTGGCGTAATAACTGCTCAAAGTTCCCTCGCCCGCATGACACGGAAGCACCCAGATGCTCTGCTTTGCAGGCGAGAACATTCCAGTGGAGACCCAAGGGGAGTGACACCTGAACAGTTCCTCGAAATAGCCAGGGTATTGCCGGAGCCCATGTGTCTCCTGTCCGGCGACGGGCGACTTCTGGCCGCGAACCCTGCGCTCGCTGCTCTGCTTGGGCTGCCTCTTGATGCGTTGCACGCTCGTGCGCTCTTCGATATCGTCGCCGACCCGCCTGAGAAAATCAAAGACTACCTGCGCGCCTGCTCGCAAAGCAGCGCTTTGATTCCCGGCTCACTTCGCTTACGCGCAACGGATGTGGATAACTCACAGTCCGCCTGCGAAGGCGTTGCTGTCAATTCGCTCTCTGATGATTCTCCGGCGCTCATTCTCCTGCGCTTCCAAATTGAAGAACCTGTTTCCGGCAAACTTCTTCACCTTAACCGGAAAATAGAGGAACTCGGTCAAGAGATAGACGAGCAAAGACGAATCGAAAATGAGCTGCGAGCGACCGAGCATCGCTTCACCATGTTCACAGAGAACCTGCCCGGCCTGGCCTGGATTAAAGACCTACAGGGGCGCTACGTTTACGCCAACGATGCCGCCGTCATAGCCTTTCGCACCGCGCGCTCTGAACTCTATGGCAAGACGGACGAGGAGATTTTCCCGCCGGAGACTGCCGCGCAATTCAAGAAGAACGACCAACTGGCACTATCGGGCGGGGCGGGAGTGCAAACCATTGAGACTCTGGAGCAGGAAGACGGCGCTCATTATTCCATCGTCAGCAAGTTCCCAATCCTCGGACCCGGCGGCGAAGTGGTGATGGTCGGAGGCATGGCCATTGACATCACGGAGCGCAAGCGAAGCGAGGAGGAACTACAAAAGAGCGAGCTGCGCTATCGTGCGCTTTTTGAAACCACCCAGGACGGCATCATGATTGTTGACGAGCAGGGCTATTACGTCGAAGTCAACGAGAGTTTGTGCCGCATCCTGAAAGCGCCGCGAGAGCGATTGGTCGGCGCGCACTTTAGCGAGTTCATTCCGCCGCAAGTGCTGAAAGAGGCCGAACAGGATTTCACCGAGTTGAAGACTTTCAGCACCTTCGAGGGAGAATTCCCTTTGATGACCACCGACGGCCAGCTCGTCGAACTCGACTGGATTTCGCGCGGCAATTTTGTTCCCGGTCTTCATTTCTGCGTCGCCCGCGAGATTACCGAGCGCAAGCGGGCGCAGGAGGAATTAGAGCGAAGCGAGGAAAAATATCGCAGCCTCTTAGAGAACGCCAACGACATCATTTATTCGCATGACCTGCAAGGGAATTACCTGACCATCAACCGCGCGTGCGAAGAGGTGACGGGCTACACACGGACAGAGATTCTCGGAGGCTTGAACATCGCGCAGGTCGTCGTTCCCGAACACCTTGAGCTGGCTAAAGAGATGACTCGACGCAAACTCAACGATCCCTCGCCAACCGTCTACGAAGTGGATATTTTCACCAAAGACAGGCGGCGGCTGACGCTTGAGATCAGCACCCGAATCGCCTTCCGTAACGGCCAGCCGGTGGCGGTCGAAGGTATTGGCCGCGATGTCACGGAGCGTAAACGTATTGAGCGGGCGCGCGAAGAATTATTGGAGAGAGAGCAACAGGCGCGACGCGAACTGGAGGAGGCGAGCCGGATGAAAGACGAGTTTCTGGCAACGGTGTCGCACGAGCTGCGCACGCCTTTGACAGCGATGCTCGGATGGTCTCACCTGCTCCGGGCGGGAACGCTTGATGAGGAAAGCACGGCTCATGCTATTGAAACCATCGAGCGCAATGCGCGCTCGCAGGCGCAACTTATCGAAGACCTGCTCGATGTCTCGCGCATCATCACCGGAAACCTGCGCCTGGACGCGCGGCCAGTCGAGCCTGCCAGTATCATCGAGGGCGCGCTGGAGGCTGTTCGCCCCGCCGCAGAAGCCAGGGGGGTGCGTCTCCTCAAAACGCTGGACACAAGCGTCAGCTCAATTTTCGGTGATCCGACTCGCCTGCAACAAGTGGTCTGGAATCTGCTCTCAAACGCTATTAAGTTCACGCCAGGCGGCGGGCAGGTTTCTATTCGGGTCGAGCGCACGGGCTCACACGTCCGAATAGTTGTGACCGACACGGGCGAGGGCATCAGCGCGGACTTTCTTCCATACGTCTTTGATCGCTTCAGGCAGGCAGACGCGAGAACGACGAGAAGGCACGGCGGGCTGGGGCTGGGGCTGGCCATCGTGCGCCATCTCGTCGAGATGCACGGTGGCACTGTCAACGCCGAGAGTGCGGGTGAAGATCAGGGTGCGACTTTCACAGTGAGACTTCCGTTGATGCCCGTCTATCAAAGGAGGTCAACGCCGGAACAGTCGGACTACTCGATGAGCAGCTCCAGCTATCTACCTTTGGAGTGCCCGGAGCGGCTTGACGGGCTGAAGGTCCTGGCCGTAGACGACGAAGCGGACACGCGAGAAGTGCTCAGAACTGCCTTTGAACAGTGCGGCGCGAGAGTAACAACCGCTGCCTCGGCGTCGGAAGCGTTGGTGCTGCTTGAAGAGCTGAGGCCGGACGTGCTCATCAGTGATATTGGGATGCCGGAGGAAGATGGGTACGAGTTGATTAGTAAGGTCAGGGCGCTGCCGGTGGAGCGCGGCGGCAGAACGCCCGCTGTAGCTTTGACGGCTTATGCGCGCGCCGAAGACCGCTTGCGCGCGCTCAGAACAGGCTACCAGATGCATGTCTCCAAGCCGGTGGAGCTAGCCGAGTTGATGGCTATCGTCGCGCGCCTCATCGAGCGTTAATTAAATGAAGACTGTGCATAAATCCTAATCCCGGCGATTCTGTTGCCGCGCTAGCGGCTGAATGAATTTAGCCGTGCATTGAAATGCACGGGAGAGAGTGTTTTGAACTCCGTCTCGTCGCGTTAGCGACGGTTGATTCTTGAATGCCACAATTCACTCGTCGCTAACGCGACGAGAATGCTTATCACGCACGGTTCCCGGCTTTGAAAAGCCGGGCTAAATTCACGCGCCGCTAGCGCGGCGGATTATGCACACGCTTCAATTAAATAACCCTACACTTTGAAAATGATTCGATTCGACCAGGAAATCTGCGGCGACCCTGACCTTGCGCTCACGCGCGAATGGCTTGAGACAAATGGGCTGGGGGGATTCGCCTCGTCAACCATCGCGGGGTTGAATACGCGCCGCTATCACGGGTTGTTAGTCGCCGCCACCAAGCCGCCGGTCGGACGCGCCTGTTTGCTCTCGAAGCTGGAAGAGACGCTGATCGTTGACGGGCGGCGTTATGACTTGTCCGCGAATCAGTACAGGGGCGTCATTCACCCGCAAGGCTACGAGTATCAGACCGGCTTTCGTCTCGATCCCTTCCCGATTTTCACCTACGAAGTCGAAGAAATCATCATCGAGAAATCCGTCTTGATGGTTTACGGAGAAAACACGACTGTCATTCGGTATGAGTTTCGCAGGCATAGCAAGACTGCCGCCAGCCTCGCAGCCAATTGCTCTTTCGAGTTGCGACCGCTCATCGCTTTTCGCGATTACCACAGTCTGATACATGAGCGCACCGTCCTCAATCCTCACACGCAGATTGAGGACAAGCTAGTCATGCTCAAGCCATGCGAGGATTTGCCTGCGCTCTATCTGGCGCACGAGGCGGACGAGATTGACGGGGCTGACCTTTGGTATCACAACTTTGAATACAGAAGGGAGCGTGCGCGCGGCTTCGATTTTACAGAAGACTTGTTCAACCCTTTCGTTTTGACGTTCGATCTTGGTCGAAGCCCCGATGTGAACGTTATTGCATCAACCGAGCGGCGCGAGGTAGGCCGCGCCTGTGAATACGCCAAAGCGGAGCTTAAACGACGACAGAAGATAGTCGAGCGAGCGCCATGTAATGATGAACTCGTCGCTGCCTTGGTCGCCGCCGCCGATCAATATATCGTCGCGCGCGAGGGTGAGAAAACCGTCATCGCCGGTTATCACTGGTTCAGTGATTGGGGACGCGACACGATGATTGCGCTGCCGGGACTCACCCTCGTGACGGGGCGCTTCGCGGTCGCCCGCAGCATTCTCACCGAGTTCGCGCGCTACGTTGATTGCGGCATGCTGCCGAATCGTTTTCCCGATGCGGGCGAGACGCCCGAATACAATACCGTTGATGCGTCCCTCTGGTTCTTTGAAGCGGTGCGCCAGCTTCTCACCTACACGGAAGATTATGAGTTCGTGCGCGCCCATCTGTACGACGTGTTGAGAGACATTATCGAGTGGCACGTGCGCGGCACACGCTACGGGATTCGCGTCTGTGCGGACGGTCTGCTCAATGCGGGCGCGGTGGGTGTGCAGGTGACTTGGATGGACGCGAAAGTGGGCGAGTGGGTCGTCACGCCGCGCCGTGGCAAGCCGGTCGAGATTCAGGCTCTCTGGTACAACGCGCTGAAAGTCATGGAAGAGTTGGCCGCGAAGTTCACTGATGAGGCGAACAGACATTTGTATGGAGAGATGGCGGAAACTGCGCGTGTGAGTTTCAACGAACTGTTCTGGAATGAAGAGGCCGGATGCCTTTACGATGTCATTGACGATGAAACGCGAGACGCATCAATCCGTCCCAACCAAATCTTCGCCGCCAGTCTGTCTCATTCAATGCTCTCGCGCGAGAAGTCGCGGCGCGTTGTTGAAGCGGTCGAGCGCGAACTGCTCACGCCTTACGGCCTGCGAACTTTGTCGCCTCATGATCCGCAATATCGCCCGCGCTACGAAGGCGATTCCCTGAGCCGCGACGGCGCGTATCACCAGGGAACTGTCTGGGCATGGCTGCTGGGGCCGTTCATCACCGCTTACATAAAAGCTCACGACCGCAAGCCGGAAGCGCGCGAGCGGGCTCGCGGGTGGCTCGCGCTCTTTCACACGCACTTGAGCGAAGCGGGTCTGGGTCACATCTCGGAAATCTTCGATGGCGATGCGCCGCATACTCCCAACGGCTGTATCGCGCAGGCATGGAGCGTGGCGGAAGTGCTGCGCGCCGCAGTCGAAGACGTGAAAGAAAAGAAAGGAAAGAATTGATTCATCGCTTCATCTGTTCATTGACTCAATGCTTCAATGCTCAGATGAATCAATGAGTCAATCCCCGCCGGTCTGCTTGGAATTTCCGCCCCGTTCATCATCTATATAGGGAAAGGGTTTTCGGATCGCCGGAATTCTGGCACTCTCCGTGCAAGGAAGAAGCATGTGAGGGGGCTCAGGACACTGTTGGCCTGGCTTTGTGCGGTGAAATGCCCCGGAGCAGGTCAAGAAGTCTACTCCATTTCGCCCGACTCTAAGGTTAAAGCGGGGTGCTCAAGTTTGATTAAAAGTCTTGCCCTCGCGATGGCGGCCTCTTTACGACCATCGCCGAAAACGTATCTCATAATTTTCCTCGCGCTCTCCTTTCTGTCCGGCGTCAATGCCTACGGCGGATCATCTGACTTCTCATTAAGAGAAAAAGATGTTGACAGAGCCGAGAGCATCGTCGGGAAACTGCGTCGCCTGGAGCAATCGAGAACTGAGTCTGCCGACTTGCGGAGTCAGCGAAAGCTGTTTGAGAAAATGTATCCGGGCTTATTTATTCAGGTCGCAGAATTGCGCGCGGGCGACCTCAAAACAGACCTGACGACCGCCATCTTCCTTGACGAAGAAGCCTGGCGCGAGATGTTTGAATCAAACAGCGCCGAACCTGATTGCAAAGATGAACTGAGGGAAGTTTACGCGAAACTGTGTGTCGAGAATCAAGGAGGCACGGTCGCGAATTTTCTGAGAGCTAAAGCGCGACTCCACACAAGATGGGCGGAGGCTTTAATCAACGATTATCATGGAATCAAAGACGCCGCGACAACCGCGACGTTAGCAGAGATGCGCAGGGAGCGCCGCAACGATCTTGTGCTCGCCAAACAGGCGGTCACGGCTCTGAAATCTTTGGAGAAGAAAGTCTGCGATTATTCATCTTTGGCGGAATTTGAAGAGCACCAGCGACTAGCCCGTGTGCCTTTCGAGCGATTGTCTGAAGATGTCGCGGGGATGCTCCAATCGGTTGACAGGGTTCTGCTCTCGCTGCCCAGAAGCCCCCTGTTTTATTCTCTCTACCACGCGCGAAACTCTTACGTGGACGGGCTCTTCTGGTGGCAGAAGACTTATCGCCGGAGCCAACTGGTCGTTGATGTCAACTCTTTCAACGAGCCTGACGAGACGCACGTTTCTAAGCTCGACGCGAACGTGGTGAACTATACCGCTGCTATCAATTGGCGCAAGGCCATCAAACACACCCGCGAGGCCGTGAATATGATTGAAGCTTTGAAGATTTAGCTGAGCATTTCGTATCTATCTTTATATCGCTTTATGGCGAACTCCAGATGCGGATTGTTCCATCGAAACTCCCCGTCACAATGCTCATCCCATCCGCCGAGAATGTGAGGGAGTTGACACCGGGACATTCTCCGATGGTGCGTGCTCTTGCTCCCTCCCGTACATCCCAGACGCGAACTTTACTGTCCAATGAGCAGGCGGCAACTTTTTTCCCATCCGGCGAAAAAACTACTTCACAGATATACGAGCATCTTTCCCCAAGGATGCGGATTTGCCCGGTCTCAACATTCCACAGCCTGACCGTCTCGTCCCTCCCGCCCGAAGCGAGGCTTTCGCCATCCGGGGAATAGGCCACAGAGGTAATCTGGCGATTGCAACTGCCGAGGACGCGCGCTCGCCCCCTCTCCAGTTCCCAGATGCGAATCGCCGGGGAGGTCAAACGACCGTCGCCTGTGGCGATGCTCCGTCCATCAGGAGAAAAAGAGATCGAGGGGAGACCACCCGAATCATTCGTGAAAACTTTCAGTTCTCCTGTGTCCAGATTCCAGATTCGCAGACTGTTCTCAACATCTGCGCTGCCCGATGCGACGCTACGGCCATCCGGCGAGAAAGCGACCGAGGGAGACCGCCTGCCGCACTCTCCCACTTGGCGCATTTGCCCCGACTGAATATCCCAGAGGCGCACCTGCGGGCTTGCACCGTCTCGCTCATCTTCGCTGGCCGAGGCGATAAAATCCCCGTCAGGTGAAAAAGCCACGGACGAGACCGCGCCGTCGCACTCGCCCACGATTTCCATCTGTCCTGTATAAATATTCCAGAGACGCACTCTTCGATCCTCGCTCCCTGAAGCGATGCTCGTCCCCACGGGAGAGGCTGCGACCGAGCGCAGGGCCTTTTCGCATCTTCCGAGAACGCCGTTTTCAATTTTTAGTGTTGAAGCTGTTGAAGGATTTTGCCCGGTGCTTGTCGTGCGCCATGCCGGACGATCCGCACTGACCTTTGATAGCTCGGTCAGGGCTGACGCCCATGTTTCAACAGCCCAGCGGGAAGCCTCTTCGGTCAGGGCGAGGTTTTTCTCCAGGCGTTTGATTAAGAGCGCGTGCAGCACGTCGCGCGGCAATCCGTCTTGCGAGGCCAGCAGGTCTGTGGCGACCTGTTCCTTGACAGCGCAGACAAGGACGAAGATTTCTTTTTTGTGCTGCCCACAGTAATCTTTGAGCAAGCTTTCACAGAGTCTCGCATCGCTGAGCAGGGCGTGCCCATGATTGATGACGATCTCGCGCAGAGTCTGTCTAACCGATTCGTTCATCAGCAGGATTTCAAAATCTGATTTCCCCGACCATTCGACCGAAATTAATCTTTGTTCCCAGCGCCAGAGTCACGCTGCGCCCCGGCCAGACATCTCTGACCTCGCCGCTGGTGCTGGTCGAAGACCAATTCTGGATAGAAAGGTTTTTGAGTCCCCAGATGTCCGGGTCTGTGGGATGGCGTGTGACGGTCGCAATCGGTCGCGTGAAATTGTACTTCTCATCATCATCAACATGATGAGGGTAAAGCTTGGTGTCGTGATTCAGCATCACCACGTCTCGACCGATGCGCAGGCGCGGGGGGAGGCGAAGCGGTCGGCGGCACGACCAGCAAGCGCCGGGCACTCCACCAGATGCAGCCAGCCCTTCCGGGTCATAAAAGTTTTCCGCGTTGCAAGTGCCGCAGTAGATAATTGAATCGCGCAGGCGCGCCATCGCTGCCCGCCAGTTGCTTTCACGCACACGACCATGTTTGGGATCGCGTATTCCTTCGGTAAAAGCTCTGGTAAAGAGGTCACGCAAAAATTGAGGGTAGACCGTCCAGAACGCCAGAGCGTTTTTGTGATGAGCGGGAACGGGCGCGTTGGAAGTATCTATTGGGTCAAAGATGAAGACGGGTTCAGTCCCATAAAGCTTTCTCATCGCGGGCAGGTCTAGACATTTAATGGCCAACTCCTTTTTGCCTTCCAGCGGATGATGCATCATGAACATGTAGAAGAGCAGGACGGACAAAGAGAACAGATCGGTCTGCGTATCCGGCACGGCATCACCGCGCACAATCTCCGGGGCCATAAATCGCGGCGTGCCGTAGACACTGTTTTCCGATTGACCGTCAACGGCAACATTGTCGTTATCGCAAATCAGCACTTCGCCTGAATCTGGATCGAAGAAGGCATTGCCGAAAGAGATGTCGCGGTAGCACAAGCCCTTCGCGTGAAGTTGCAGATAGCTGTGCGATAGCTCCAGCCCGGCAGTGGAGAGCGCGCGAAAGCTCGGCTCGATTCGTCGCTTCATCATGTCCACGATGCTTTTATAGCGAGCTTCGCGCAGCGGCATAATGTAGCCATAGCCTGAGACATCGTTAGCGGAGGCGAGTTCCAGAGGCCAGAGAAACCTGGAGCTTGGCGCGCCCATTTTGACCAGAGTTTCCAGCGCCTTTCGCTGCTCTTGTGTGGCTGAGCCGGAGAAATACCACTTCAACGCCACAGGTTTCGTGCCGAGCATCGCGCGGTAAACTTCGCCCTGCCCACCGCCGCCCAAAAATTTTCCCACCTCGCACTTCATCCCGGTTAATTCAGTGCGAACCCATCGTCCAGATTCAAGAATCTGGTTCATTCAATGCTCCCTCTTACGGAGAGTGCCGCGCTCTGATCTTCTTCATTTTTGAATTCCGAGGCTGTCACATCGTTTCCCGGATTCAGACTTTGCGTTTGAGAGACCTGTTCGGATGATGATGCTATGACATCCGTTCGACAGATAATTCCCAGAGTAACGTCGTCGCCGCTCCCGGCGCGTGTCGAATCCATCAGCCACGTCTCCATGCTGTCTTTGACTCTCTCAAGTCCGTCGGTGCGGATTATTTCAAGAATGTCGGAGCCGACCTGAAGGAAACCTGTTTCGTCGCGGAATGAATTAGGATAGCCGTCGGTCGACAGCAGAATAGCCGCAGGCGACGTGTGAGAGGTGGCTTGAAAGCAGACTCGGAAATCGCGCCAGGCATCCGGCGCGCAAAGTGAGGTGGTCTCGTTAGCGAAAAGCCGCTCATCCGCCGGAAGAGGCTTGGAGACTTCGCCTTTATCGGAAACAGTCAACATCTCGCCGTCTCCGAGCTGCATATAGAGGATGAACGATTCAGCGACACCGACGATCAGAATGGTCGCGCCGTAAGCCAACGTCATGTTTGACTGAGCGGCTTCTCCATCCGCAGCGCCGCGCGTAATGGTGAGGCTACCGAGTTCAGCTTCGGAGAGCGGATGCGCGCTCGTGTGCTCGCCCACTGCTTCGAGCCATCTTCGCACCAGCATTTTGGGCAGCCATTCCTCTGCCGTGCGCTTGATGACCGACAGGTTATCAACACCAGCCTGGCTGACAAGGAAGTCGTAAATTACCCGTGCGCCTATTTCAACAGCCAGGCGCGCGCCTGTCTCACTGCGAAAATATCTGCTGCTGCCATGCCCATCGGCGACTGCCAGAATCAAGGGTAAGCCAGTAGAAGGCTCTGCCAGCCAGTGGATGGCATCCTGATTTGGCTGCCCGGCGCGCTCGTGCGAAGCCCCACGCACGCTTCGACCCACGACTTGCCATTGTGCTGCGCCCTTTTCAACAGCCATGCGACCTCGCCCTACCAGACATCGTCAGCCGAAGACGGCCCGGCGTCCGGTATTGCCGGGATGGGAACGTTGATGCCGGTCAGCGATGAATCCGCGAGTTGACTCGGCGGTGATGAAGCCGATTTCAGCACTGCGGTGGAAACCCATTTGACGTACTTGACGAGCGCTTCAGGATTATTCGCCTGCAAAGGCTTGAACTCAGGATTGCCGATGAATTGTTGAAGCACTTCGTGGTCGGCATCCTCGCCAATAGCAATCGCAATCCGCACGGCCTTTTTGCCCCAGGGCTGATCCATCAGCGCCTTGAGGCCGCTCGCGTAATCATCGGTCGGCTGGCCGTCGGAGATCAGCACCAGAACCGGCGGCAATGCCCTGTCACTCATCGGCGGAATCTTGAGTTGCTCTGCAACCATCACGAGAGCTTTGCCCATGTCGGTCACGCCGTCGGCGCTCAAATCCTCCCACTTGAAATCCGCAATATCGGTCGCTTGCGAGACGTGCCACTGCGCGCCGCTTGAGAATTTGATGGCGCGCACCAGGACCTGCGCGTTGGGATTCTCGTCCGCGACCGATTGCATGTTCGGGATAGCTTCCTTGATCGCCGTATTCAGGGACTGAATTTTGCCGTCAACATCCATTGAGCCGGAACAATCGGCAATCCAGATGAAATGCAAAGGACGCGTGGCCAACTCACCACCGGGGCGCTTGCTCATCAGTGCCAACCTCCTTAACCAGACAACCTCACGAGCGTCTTCCACACGCATTATGTACCAATTGCTCTCCTCTTGAACAATATTTTTGCGCGCGAGGAACACAGAGACCGGCAGCTACTTCGTGAACGCACCAGAGAGGCGTTCGCAGAGACACTGGCAGCCCGAGGTATTCATTGACTGGCGGGCGGCTGCTCTGTTTTCTATGTTTACAGATATTCTTTGTGAGTTTTGATGACCATCTCGCCAGACTCTCGCTGGAAGATGACACGCCCCTGCGGCACTATTTCTTTTATGTTTCCTATCGTTGGTGAGTTGCCCAGGATGCTCAAATATTCTTCCACGGTTTCGATGAGGACAGGCTTGAGGCTCTGCTCTTTGTTGCCTCTGATGAGTTCGACTGTCTGATTGAACTTTTCCATAAAGACGATCAGCTTTTGATCCGTCTTGTTTTCCTCTTCGATAGCCTGTTGCTTGTCTTCTTCCGGCATAATGCTCTTGAACGCTTCCATAACTATCGGCATCGCCACTTCAATATCGTCCATCCCTTCAAACGTTTTATTGCTCAGCCCGATTACCGCGAGCGGGTCTTGTGCATGAGTGATCTTGGTAGCCACTTCGGAAGGAAGTTGACCCGTTTTGGCTAATTCTTTTAATAGATTGCGGTAGTAATCCGCCACAGTGGAGCCGAGAGGTTCTGCCCGGTTTTTTCCTTCCCCGGTTGTAAAGTTGTCTCCTCTGTATCCCACCACGGGGTGCTTGCGCATGATCTGTTTTGAGAGTTCGGCAGCAAAAGATTTTTCATCCCCGACCCCTGACCGGCAGGTGAGTATTTCAATTCGCTTGAGGTCACCGGGTAACTTTATTTTGTTTAAGCTATTTGCGAGGATGTTTGGGTTGTACCAACGACCGATACCCTTTTCGTTTCCATGTCCGACCAACGCAAGGCGGTCTCCTGATTTCACTTCCTTAATGTGTTCGAACACTTCAACGTCCTCCGCCCCATGTCCCTCCTTTTTCAGCATGTTGTAGACTTGATGCCAGATATGAATATCAGCCAGATTATCATTCAGCACACCAATCATCGGCTGGATTACACCGGCCCTCGGATTGAGCGGACTCCTTTGACCGCTCCGCCTGTTGTGGGCGCTGGCGTTGGGTGATAATAATTTCGCCTGCGCGACGCCAGCCGGTTGAATCATCTTCTTCTGCAAAACTTTCGGTGTGGCTTGTGGCCGGTAAACCGGCGGGGCCGACGGGCGCTGCCCGTTACCGACGCCTCCGCTCACCTTCCGCTGTAAGGCTGCGCTCTTCGGATTAGCGGTTGCGCGTTGCAGAACCTTCGGCGTGGGCTGAGGACGATAAACCGGAGGGGCGACCGGGCCAGCAGCTTTGACCGGCGATGGGCCGGATTTTATTTTGTGAGCGGTGGTCTTCGGCTGAATTGATTGAGAAACTTGCCCGGCCAGCCGCGCGGGAGTTGAGGCTGACGGAGCTACTTGAGCGCGCCCATGTGATTGCCCGGAAACCTTTCGCTGCAATACCCTCGGCAATGGTTGTGGGCGATAGGCGGGGGGAGACACAGGCTGCTGTCGCGTGCCCGCCGCAGCCTTTGTCGCGGATAGATTCGCACCTGTCTTTAATTGTAAAACTCTGGGCAGCGACTGTGGCCGATACGCATGAGGAGATACGGGACGCAGCGGGCGCGGCTGCGCTGCGCCCGGTTGTGGCGGCACGGCGACCGGCTGTTGCAGTCGCAGACGGCCCGCGTGCTGTTCAGGCTGGCGCGGCGCGCTCTGCCTTTGAGGTGTGAAGTCCTTTTGTCTACTCATCGCTTCGCCTTCTTGTACGGCGTGAAGCCGTGTTTCTCTATCAACGTCAATCGTCCATCGCTCAGGAGATTTCGTATGTGAACTGCCCACCATCGCCCACCGCGACATGCACCCGCGAGATGCTCTGCTCGCTCGCCATGCGCGAGAGAAATTCGCCGGACATCTCCGGCAGCAGCGTTCTGGTCAGGATGTGATCCACATTGCGCGCGCCGCTCTCGACTTCCTTGCAGCGATTAAGGATTTCCGTCACCACCGCCTCGTCAAAGCTGAATTGCGTGCCGTGATTTTCCATGAGGCGCTGGCTGACACGGCTCAACTGCAACTTGATAATCTCGCGCATGACTTCGTCCGAGATCGGATAATAGGTCACTGTCACCATCCGACCGAGCAGCGCAGGCTTAAAGACTTTGAGAAGCTGTGGGCGAACCGCTTCCGTCAGTGCTTCGGGTTCAGGCGGTTTACCCGGATCAGCGCAGAGCTTCATGATCGTATCGGTGCCGACATTCGAGGTCAGCAGGATGATGGTGTTCTTGAAATCTATCTCGCGCCCTTCGGCGTCTTCGAGCATTCCTTTGTCGAAGACCTGATAGAAAAGCTCCATCACGTCCGTGTGGGCTTTCTCCACTTCGTCGAGCAGCACGACCGAATAGGGCTTGCGTCGAACCGCCTCCGTCAGCACCCCGCCCTCGCCGTAGCCGACATAGCCCGGCGGCGAACCCTTCAAGGAAGAGATGGTGTGCGCCTCCTGGTATTCGCTCATGTTGATGGTGACCAGATTGCGCTCGCCGCCATAGAGCGTTTCGGCAAGCGCCAGAGCCGTCTCGGTCTTGCCGACGCCGCTTGGGCCAACCAGCAGGAAGACGCCGACGGGACGGCGCGGGTCGGTCAGGCGCGCACGCGCCGTGCGAATTCTCTGGGCGATTGCTTCCAAAGCATGTGACTGGCCGATGACGCGCTGTTCCAGTCGCTCTTTGAGCGAGAGGATGGTGTTGACCTCATCGGTCAGCATCCTGCCCACAGGAATTCCAGTCCAGCCGGAGATAACTTCGGCGATGGTCTGTGAATCAACGCAGGCTTGCATCAGTGGGTGTTCGCCCTGAACCTGCTCAAGCTCAGTGTTCAACTTATTCAACTCGGCGCGCAGCGCATCAACGTCAATCGTCTTCGCCTCTTGAGCTGCGCTTGCTGCTGCCACCGCTCCTGCGCCCGCCGACGCCACAGACTTATCTTTAATCTCGACGGGCGCGGGCGGCGCATCAGCCACAGTCTCGTTGACGCCGCCTGCATCTTTGCTTTTCAACGCATGATCTTCCAATTGTGTTCGGGCATCACGAATCCCGTCAATTATCTCGCGCTCTTTTTCCCACTGCTCCAGCAGGCGCGCGAGCCGCTCTTCTTCTTTCGCCTTACCGGATTTCAATTCTTCAATGCGCTCGTGATAAGCAGTGCCGGTGATGGCCTCGCGTTCGAGCGCGACCGTTTCGATGGTCAGTTGATTGATTCGTCTCTGCGCGTCTTCGATTGCCGGAGGTGTCGCCCCCTGCCCCAGTGCCACGCGCGCACAGGCGGTGTCGAGCACGCTGATGGCTTTGTCCGGGAGCTGTCGTCCCGAAATGTAGCGATGAGAAAGCGTCACGGCATCCGTCACAGCTTCGTCCAGGATTCGCACCTTGTGATGATTTTCCAGCATCTCTGTCAGGCCGCGCATCATGATGATGCCCTGCTCTTCGGTCGGCTCATCAACCTTGACGACCTGGAAGCGGCGGGCGAGCGCGGCGTCTTTCTCAAAATACTTTTTGTACTCAGCCCAGGTGGTCGCGGCGATGGTGCGAAGCTCGCCGCGCGCGAGCGCAGGCTTGAGCAGGTTGGCAGCATCGCTCTGGCCTGCCTGCCCGCCCGCTCCGATCATCGTGTGCGCCTCGTCTATGAAGAGGATGATCGGCTGCGGCGAAGATTTCACTTCTTCGATGACCGATTTCAGACGATTCTCAAACTCTCCCTTGACTCCTGCGCCCGCCTGCAAGAGTCCCAGATCAAGAGTTCTCACACCGACGTTCTTTAAAGGCTCAGGCACATCGCCCTCTGCGATGCGAAGCGCGAAGCCCTCGACGATGGCGGTCTTGCCCACACCTGCTTCGCCCGTGAGAATCGGGTTGTTCTGGCGGCGGCGTGTGAGAATGTCTATCACCTGCCGTATCTCGAAGTCGCGCTCAAGCACGGGGTCAATCTGTCCGGCGCGTGCCCTTTGCGTCAGATCAATCGTGAATTGATCGAGCGCACGTGTCCCCGTCGCCCCGCCGACTCTGTTAATCGTGGGTGCGCTATTGTCTGCGGAAGGTTGCGCGCCCAGGGGAGACGTTTCTCTATCTTCGATTGATCCGCCAGTGAGTTTAGGAAGATTTTCCTTGAGCGATTCGACAGAGATTTCGTTGAACTCTTTTGAAATCTCGCGCACGAATCGCGCCAGATCGCCGTTCGTTAAGATCGCCAGAATAAGATGCCCCGAACGAATCTTGCTTGAGCCGTAATTGACGGAGGCCAGCAGCCAGGCTTCCTCGATTAAGTGCAGGAGGCGCGGCGAGAGCGACGGCGTGCGCGTGTTGCCGCTTTTCAGCCGGTCGAGCGCATTCGTCAAATCTCCCAGCAATTGCGCCTCGTCCACTTCGTAATAGCGCAGGATTCGCGTGCTGTCTGTATCCTGCGCTTCGACGAGCTTGATTAGGAAGTGTTCGAGTTCGACATCGTAGTTGGTGCGCCCCTGGCACATCCCTGCGGCGGCTTCGAGCGCGGTGCGGCAAGTGGTATCGAGCCTGTCAATCAGAGACTTGAGATTTATATTCATCGTCGGGAATTTTTCAGGTACTCCTACTGGTCAAAGCATCTCTTTCCTGGTTCAATCTTTCGCAGCAGTTTTTATCTGCTCCTGTTCCAGATTTAACTGCTTCCGCATCTCGTCATAGAAGCTCTTTGCCGAAGCATCTTCGGGGCTTTCCGTTAGCACTTCGCTGATCGAGCGCAGAGCGTCGTACCAGATGCCATATCGCTTAAAAACATCCGCCGCGCGCAAGCGTTCCTGCACAGTCTTGGGCGCAACCAGTCCGGCTTTTTTCAAAGCATCAGCGATCAGCTTTGCGTCTTCACTTGAGAGGACGGAGAAGCTGACAGAGCCTCCGTATTTTCTCGTGCCTAAGACGCCGGGGATCGAGACCCGCCACGAGTAAAGCTTGTCTGGCGAGAGAGGCGGCGCGTCATTCGGGTAAATGAGCTGCGCCGAGGTCACGTCTGTTTTGTAAACAATCGCGTCGGATGTGCCGGTATTGTCGTGAAGCTCGAAAAGATATGATTTGATGCCGGGCGCGGCGTCCCACCTGAAGAAAGGTCTGTTGTTAAAGGCAAGTCCTTCGACCGGTGCGATTGGCTGCAACGGCCCGCGAGTTGCGCCTCCGGCGATCATCTTGGAAGCTGCATTTTGCCCCGCGTAGCGCTCGAAGCCAGCCCCGACTTGCAGTTTTTGTTTCTTCGGGCGTGGGCCGCTTTGGCCTTGCGACGAAGGAGTCTGCGACGGCTGTTGCGCTACGGCCACAGAAAGAAAACCAGGCAGACACAGCATGACTGCCGACGATAAGACGATTGTTTGCCACCGAACGGATTTGAAAAATTTAAACATAATGGGCCTCGCTCTTCTCAACAATTGAAAAGCAGAAGACAGGAGTCAGGAGTCAGGAGTCAGAAGAAAAGAAAGACTAAAGCGGTTCTCCGCCCTTTGATTCTGGCTTCTGTATTTTGACTCCTGAATTCTGCTTTTCTTCATCCCTGCTTTCACTCAAACTACTCCGGCGCTCTGCGTGGTTTCGGCAGCTTCTGAAATCTCAGCCGCCTTTTTTCTGACGGTGTAAACCGCAGTGTTCATGGTCTTGCCTTTGACTTTCACTTCGCCCAGAGGCTCAGTTTCATATTCGCCTTCGAGTCTTTCAGCAGTCGCCTCGCTAATCAGGATGGGAACGACGAACTCTTTGGTCGTTGATTCCAGGCGCGCGGCTAAATTCACCGTGTCGCCAATGACGGTGTATTCGAGTCTTTGCTCTGCCCCGGCGACCCCGCACGTTGCCACGCCCGTATGGATGCCGACACCGATAGCGAGCTGCGGGCGATCCGTGCCCGCCCAGTCTTCATTGATGCGTTCGACTTCCGAGAGCATCGCCAGCCCGCAGGCGACCGCTGCCTGTGCTTCCACCTTCTCGCCACGCTCGGCTGGAGCGCCGAAGACGATCATCAATCCGTCGCCGATGAACTTGTTGATGTGCCCGCCAAACTTCGTCACGATATTGTTCATCCGGGTGAAGTATTCGTTAAGCCACTCGACCACCTTTTCCGAGCTGACCGATTCTGAGAGCGTGGTGAAATTGCGAATGTCCGTGAAAATAAGCGTGACGACGCGGCGCTCGCCGCTCAGGGAAAAGTGCTCGCGGCGCTGCCACAGCTCCTCCGCCACGTCCGGCGAGACGCAGCGCGAGAGAATGTCCATGACCTGAGCGCGCTCAGCTTCCTTGTCCTCACGCAGCATCCGCTCGCGGGCGTAACGGACGCCGAGGCCGACGGGTGCGAGCAGGCCGATGCCGAGCCACGCGCTCGCCAGTGGGAGAATCAAATCGTATCTATTGAATGCCCAGGATGAGACGGCGAGCGCGCCGGCGGCGACCAGGACGACCAGCAGCAATCCCAACAAAGCTTGCAACCGGAAAACAGCGAAAGCGACCAGTCCCAAAGGGACAAGCAGCAAGAGAATCTGCCAACCATAGCGCGGACGCACAGGCGAATTGCCGAAGAGCATGGTCGCGGCAGAGTTGGCGTGCAGCTCAACTCCGGGCATGCGCGCAGGGATCGTTGAAAGATTCTTATCGAAGAGGCGGGCGAGTGCCGATGATTTATAAAACGGAGTTTGGAACAGGTCGGGGGCGTCGTTATTGGTCGCGCCGATCAAAACAATGTGGTCACGAAAGAGGTCGTCCGAAACAGGTTGACTCGCCTCGCACGGAAGAGGCGGATCAACCTGCGCTCCGCATAAAATATCCCTGGCCGAGACGCGATTGAAGGCAGGCGTGCGCCCGCGAAAATCCAATTGCAGATTCCGGTCTTTACGCAGGGGCAAGACTCGCTCACCCAACAGCAGGTTCTCATCACCGGCAGGAGTCAGGGTTTGATCCTTAAACCCTTGCGCGACGGCTGCCGCAAAACTTAATTGCGTTTCTCCATCCTGGCGCGCCTTAAAAAAGGAAACCGCGCTGCGCACAGAATTATCGCTATCAAATGGCAAGTCCACAAATCCGACTCCCCAGGCAGCGTCGGCAAACTCCGGCAGAGGCTTGATGGCGGGGATGCCTCCGGCTTCCAGCTTTTGTGCCAGCACGACGTTTCCGGCATTTTCTATCGAGGCCACCAACTGCTGGTCGGCTGCTTTGTCTTCTTGTGTCGTGCCGCCCGCCTCGCTCAGGTAAAGATCGAGGCCAATCACACTCGCGCCGCCCTCGCTCGCGCGGTCAATCAACTTCGCGTACCACGTGCGAGGCCATTTTTGCAGTCGCACGTTAGACGCCCTGATTGACGCTTCGTCAACCTCGATGATCGTAATCGGCTCTTGCAGCCCGCGCGTGCGGCGCTCCGGGTGCAGCACGTCGCGCAGTTGAAAAAGAAGGTCGAGCGATTGATTTTCCCACGCATCCATTAACCCGTAAGGATGCGAGCCGTAAGTGCCGTCCGCATCTTTCATCGGGCGCATTGCCAGCGCCAGACCCGCCCAGATTATTAGTGTCACACCGATTGCGAGCGCCCAGTACCGGCGGCGCAGAAGGTCTGACACAAATGACTTTTTTTTCTTAACGGCCATCAGCGATTAGCATCTCTGCCCTTACTTCCAATTACCGATTAAGATGAACGGTGCCCAGTAGTGCGGGTGAGCGAAGCGTGTCGAAGATGCAGACCCGTCGCCCTGAAGCAGCGACAGTTGCGCCTGCCGCAAAGCTTCCACCTTCAGAATTCCCGGCTGTGCCTCCCGGAATTTATAGAACTTCTGCATCAAACTTTTGGTGCTCTCATCGTTGACCGACCAGAGGCTCGCGATCACCGATATTGCGCCCTGGCGCTGCGCCAGTTCTCCGAACCCTTCGACCTCTTTGCCGTCGGCTCCCACTTCCCCCGCTTCGCTCGTCGCCGTCTCGCACGCCGAAAGGGTCAGCAACTCGACTCCGTCAAACAGAGCCGTTTCATTATTAATCTCTTCAAGAGATAATCGGTCGCCATTGCCGAGCAGCAGAAAAGAGCTGGCTTCATTGCCGAGCGCAAATTGAAAATGGCTGGCAACGTGGATGAGCGGATATTTCCTCTGTTGCAACCCGCTGGTGAATGCGGCCTTGGTAAAGTCTGCATCCAGCAGAATCTTTCCCTCAAGCACACCTCCGACCAGATGATTGGATTCTTCCTCCCGGAAAATTCCGCGCAGTTCGTCAGGCACGGACGGCAACGCCCTGAACTCGCCTTGAGCTTTGGAGACTCCGAAACCCAGCCCCGTCCACTGCGCCTTCGGTGTTTCCTGCCAGCGCGACTGGCTGAGCATCGTGAAGACGACATTACGATAGCGCTCGACCATGTACTTTTCGCCATCGTACAACGCCGCTATCGGGATGTAGCGAAGCACGCCGTCGAGCGACCAGATTAAAGTCTTGGCCTGCTCGCCCTCAAGGTCTTTGGCCACCGGGCCGACCAGAATGCGATAGAGTTCCTGCGCAAGCGGGCGCACGCTGGCCTCGCTGCCCGAACCGTCTCTGAGAACCGAGATAAACTCGGCCACCTTGCGATACAGGTCGGCAGCCTTGATCGGATACTCCCGGTACAGACGCGCGGTGGGCGTAATCAGAATCACCTGATACTTTTCTTCGCCGATGAGCGTGTAAAGAATGACCGCGCCGGAGCCTAGTTTTCTGAGGTCTGCTTGAAAGCCGACCGCTTCTTTTATCTCTCTGGCTTTTTCTCTGCCCTGATAGGAACTGGCGAGCTGGGTGGAGAGTTGGTTCAGAAACTTCGTGAACTCCTGGTTGGCCGACAGGATGTCCGCGTTCAATTTGGTGAGAAGATTAGTTTCGCCCTCGGTTAGTTGCGTCTTGGCGAGGAGTTCGGCCTTGAGTTTGCCGAGAGCTGTGATCTGACCGGCCAGCGCCTCGTAACGCTTGCCCAGTTCCGCCTCTGCCGGAGCCAGCGAGGCGCGACTGTCAAGCGTGGAGCCAGTCTTGCCGTCACGCCGCACATACTGGTAATACTCCTCCTCTTTCAGCATGCCGATCACTTGCTGGGCTTCAAGAATGCTACCCTGCGTGATGAGCAAATCCGCCAACTGGCGGTAGACGCTTTCCCTGGATTTAAGAAAACTTTTTTGTGCCCTTTTATCCAATGGCGGCAATTTTGCCCGGACACCCTGATAGGCATTGACCGCCTGTTTGCCATACAGGATCGCGGTGTGAGAATTGTCCTGCGAGCGCCAGGTAAACATCAGGTTGCTGAACGTGTCACCTTCGCCTTGAAGATTATTGACTTCATGATGAATAGCAAGCGCCTGAACTAAATAGTCGAGCGCTTGGTCAGCCTTGCCCATCGAGTTGTAAACAAATCCGATGTTGTTAAGTGTCGTGGCTTCTCCCTGACGATCATTAATCTGGCGCTGCATGACAAGCGCCTGATTGAGATAGTCGAGTGCTTTCTGCTTATCGCCTGAATCCATCAGGTCAAAGGCGATATTGGAAAGGATGGGGGCGACCTCGTTGCAATTACACGCGCCGTGCAGAGTCGCTGAAGCTGCTGGCTGTGTCAAACTCGCTCGCAGCGCTTGCTCGTAGTATTCGCGCGCCTTCTTTTTGTCCCCCATCGCGTCATAAACCAGAGCGATGTTATTAAGTGCGTGAGCCTCTCCACGGCGCTCCTTCGCCGCACGGAAAAGCGGAAGCGTCTGGTTAAAGCGCTCCAGGGCTTTCTTATTGTCGCCCATCGCATCGTAGACCAACCCCATGTAGTTGATCGTGTAAGCTGCCGTCCGCGTATCGGCCAGAGCCTGGAAGAGCAGCAGCGCCCGGTTGAAATAATCGAGCGCTTTTTCTCTGTCTCCGAACGAGTAATAAACCAGGCCGATATTGCTGAGCGTCCTGGCTTCGATGACGCGATCACGCATGCTCCGCGAGAGCAGCAGCGCCTCGTTGAAATAGTTGAGAGCGTCCGCGCCCTCACCGAGAAATGAATAGACTTCGGCCAGCGTGACGAGCGTTCGGAGTTCGCCGCGATGATCTCTGGCGGATTCAAAAAGACGCAAAGCCTCTTTATATTTCTCAAGCCCCTGTGTCTGCGACACAGGCGTCTTCTGCATCAGGAGCTGCGTGGCCCGGGCAAAGGCTCTCTCGCCGTCGAGGCTCATTTCATCCTGACCAATGGGCTGCCGCATCTCAAAACCAAATTCGTATCTTCCCTGCGGCGCGGATGTTTTGAACGGGCGGACTGCGATGGTGTAAGAGCCGCTCTGTTTAATCTCAAAGAAGAGAGCTTCCGTTCCCCAGTCACCGACGGGTGTGTCAACTTCAACCAACTTTTCACCTTTCGGGCCAATCAGCGCGACGATGACGTCAATGCCACGCTGATTGACCTGAGCGCGGAGGAATTGTCCCCCGGTCAATGTCAGGCGATAGGAATGCTGGTCAACTCCTGCTAACTCTCGGTCAAGCGGGGCACGCAGAGATTGGGCGCGGACACTCACCACATCCATCGTCCCGGTGACGAATAGCAGGAGCGCCAGAAAAGAGAAGATGCGGCGAAGCACCGCCAGATTCGTCAGGTGAAAATGCGGACTTACATCACCGCTGGTTGCGGCGGAGAAGCAAAGAGGGAGGGATAAGATAATGCGACGCATGGGGGATTCAGTTTCACGGGCGACTTCGCCACTTTAAATGTGCCGCACCAGGTCTGATGTGATTACACAGCAGGGCATTGCATGGAGAAAATTAAAAGAGGGTAACATTTCCGAGAAGGCAACTAATGATTGTTTAGGGCCTTGCAAGAAGGGGTTTCTGCCACAGCCTCTGTAATGCCTGATAGCTTATTCCTAGAGGGTCAGGCTGTCAATCTTTTATCCCCCTGATCGCCGATTCACTGTCATGCCTGATCGTGGCGCATCGCTTTCGCTTACAGGCGCTGCACAGCCTGATAGCCAAGCGCGGATTGAAGCTTGATGCGCAAGGTTTTGGCGGCATCAAATTCCGGGTCTAACCGGAGAGCCTGATTGATACATTCGAGCGCCTTCTCCATCTGCCTGAGGCTGTGATAACAGACGCCCATGTTGTAGGCCGTGCCCGGTTCCATACCGTAGAGAGAGGCTGAATGTTGTAGAAACTCCAGAGCTTCAGCATAAAACTCCATCTCCAACAGCAGCGTTCCCAGGTGAAAGGCCAGGTCGTCTTCCTCGCCGATGGGAAGATAAGAATCCCAAGTCTTCTGGATGGCTTCGTACAATTCCTGCTTTTGAGTTTCCGAAATGTCTGCCAGATATTCTTTCAGAATTGGAAGGCATCTTCGCAGGAGCTGGTAATCCCAGCCGCTTAATCTCAGGGAGGCGAGAATCTGTTCCAGATTCAAAGCACCATAGAAGGTTTCAATGCCTCTGATGAGGGTATGAAAGTCATCCGGCCCGAACTTTTCAATGGCATCTTCATACGCCTGGCGCGTCTCGATGTATCCGCCCGGCGGATTGCCGAACATGAACGCGGAGATATTGATGCTGGCATGTCTGTGGGCGGGATGCAGCACGTGACCACTATGTTGGCGGAAATACTCTCCGATGATCTGATAGTCCACCATCATGGAGAAACAACCGTTTCCATGCATGGTTAGTCCCGGCATTCCCTGCCCTTCGAGGAGCGCTTCGTCCTGGTTAAAACCTTTGTCGGCAGACAACAAAAGCCCGCGACCGCCGGAGAGCTGTCGGAAATTTTCGATAAATTTCAGAGCGGCTGTCGGAAAGAGAAAGGCAGTGCCGGGCAGCCGTTCACGGCAATTTTGCAGAATTCGATTCCATTCAGGATCGCCATAATAATCTTCGCCGATGGTCTGATAGCTATATGAGATTTGCAGGCGGGTGAGAATCTCCGGGTCGTCTGCTTCGGGTTCATGCCGGGTGGATAAAACCGTGACCAGACTTTCGTACAGTTGCCCGTCTTCAATATGGAAAGCGTCCTGCGGAATGCTGTCGAATATGTAGTTGGCGATTAAGACCATCGGGTTCTGCACGGTTTCCGCAGAGAGCAGAGCGCCGGAGTGAACCAGCCTCAACTCCTGGTCGCTCTCAAGATCGAAGCGGGCGAAGTCGAGTGAGCCTTCTTCGACGAAGGGTTGGAGCCAGGGATGAGCACGCCAGTATTCCACGTTTCTCTCCACGAAGTCGGTCATCACATACTTGACGGGGATGTCTTTCAAGACAGATCGCCGATAGATGTCCAGAAATCGTTTGATGAAGAGGTAGCTGAAGCGGCCATGACCTGAACCCAGCTCAATGATGTAAATGGGCTGGCTGCTGTCAACGGGCGGGAAAGACGAACCTTCAGTTTGATGACGAGCAGCGTGACAGTCGCGCAGGAAGCCGAAGACAACCTTCGCATACGCTTCAGCTATGGGCGGATTGCTGGTGATGTGGTGCGGGATGCCAGCCGTCCTCCAGGCTTCGACGCCCTGGTCATTGTAGAAATTTCGCTGGAGCTTCCAGAGGATAGACCGGGAGAGTCGCTGTTTCTGCTCCAACGGAACGCGCTTATGGTTTGCCAACTGCATAGAGATTAAAGGAGGCCGAGCTTAAAGTTGGATGCCGCCGTGGGGATCGGGCACCGCCAGATTTACTCTGTTCAGGGTAACGTCGGACTTGCGTCCCGTGAGGTTCTGCGAGGCGGTCGAAAAGGCGACTAAAGCGTTGGCTAAATTCGCGGCGTTGGCCGCCCCCCACGCGGCGTTATTAATAGCTGTGTTCCGCAGCCAGTTGAGGAATTCTGCCGGTTCGATGCTCCCGCCCTGAGACCAATCCGCCCGCGTCGCGAGGGCGTCCGCGTAGCCCTCCAGTACCGGACTCGTAATGTAATAGTCATGATCGCTCGAATCATGTAAGTCGTGATCATCCGTAACACCGAGCCGGTAATCGCGGTCTGCTCCCAGATTAGTCCCCCGCACGGCGCTCCCTCTAATGCCCACGTGCCCGTCGTTAATACCGTTGTTTGTTAGGACAGTCGCCAATGCCGTGAGGCGCGCGTTGCCTTCGGCGGCGCTCAAAAATCCGCGAGTCAATCTGAAGTCTACATCTTGAGACTCCACGGCTTTGTTTCTCGCTTTCTGTTGAGCCTTCTGGTCATCAGTGAGAACTACTAACGGAGCGAAGAGACCGGTCGCTGATCTTAGTGTCTCGGTGACGGGGACTAGAATCCCTTCGCGCTCCAAACGAAGCAGCCGCCATTTGGCCTGATCAACTTCGCCTTCTATGATGGCGATCTGCCGCTCCAGGTTAGGTTTTGCTGCCTTGCTGGCATTTGCCCATTGCCCCCGGAGAACTTCGAGCCGCCCATCACGCGAGGCGTCTAACAACTCCTGTCTCCCCCTCATCGTAGTGGTTCTTCGCAGGGCGCTATCATCCAAGCCGACGTGCGTGTCATCATCATCAGTCTCCCAGCCGTTAATCTCTTTCACCCAGGTGTCCACGAGGGTGGCAACGGTTTGCCAGTTAGGTACCGGTTTACTGCTTTCCGTTATGACGGCCTTTCTCGCCGCCTTGATATGATCTTCGTTTTCTCCGAGTGTCTTCGCGCGCAACTCTTCCGGCAGCACATAATTTTTCACATACTTGGCGGTCAGTTTTTTCGTATTATTCGCCGTGGTCACGTTTTGATTCGTGAGCCACGTGGTGAAATCCGGGTCTATCTTGCACTGGATGATCTGCGCAATGCTGCCGGGGGACCCAATCTTCATTATCCTATCGAACTTCGTCCTGGCCCACGCGGCGGACATCTTCGATTGGAGAGCTTTAGGCATGGGCTGTGGGCGGTAGACGGGAGGCGCAGACGGCTTGCGGCCTGATTGACTGGAAGGAGCTTGACTCTTTGCCTTCGTTGTTTTCCTCTGTAAGACTGCGGGCGATCTATCCGGGCGATAGACTGGAGGAGCAACCGGATGGCGGTTCTCTTTCCCCGTCAGACCGGGACGCTCATTTCCTTTCTTCGTCTGCATGACCTTCGGCATATGCTGCGGACGATAGGGCGGAGGTGCGACGGGTCGTTTTTCTCCGAGTTTAGATGGTGACGCTGGCGGCTGATGGCTCACCCTCTTTGTTTGCATCACCCCAGGAGTCGGTCGTGGGCGGGACGCAGAAGGAGCCATCGAAGGTGTCTTTGCCCCGAATAGTCCAGCCTTTTTTTGCTGCGCGACGACCGGCCTGGCTTGCGGCCTGTACACAGGCGGCGCGACGGGTCGCCTGATAGTTGGTGTCGCGCCCCCGGCATTCTTCGCTTGAGCGACGACAGGCTTGAACGGCTGTGCGCCGTGCGCCTCTCGCGTTTTTTTATGTGGAACGTTCATGGCAGAGGCTTCCTAAGAATAAGCGAAC
>JAVHVE010000044.1:0-46262 GCA_032160705.1 Acidobacteriota bacterium
GAGGAAGCGACTTACAAGATAGCCCGCCAGCTTTACGACCTCGGCATTTTTGTTTCGGCGGTTGTGCATCCGGCTGTGCCTCGCGGGGCGGCCATGCTCAGATTGTGCGCAACGGCAGCGCAAACATCGCAGGATTTGGACGAAGCGCTTGAGGCTTTTCGACTTGTCCGTGCTTAGATGCTAGCTCGGTCGTCTCCCGGCTGAACATGATGCTGCTGCTGTTTGAGGTCTCCTGCCTCCCGTTCAATTCTTTGCACACGCGGGAATCGAATTGTTTGCCTCCTTCGTCTTTAAGATGAGCCTGCTTCTACAATCATCGCACAGCGAAAAGGTCAGCGGCGCATATACGGTCCGTGTCTATGAGCGGATTGAAGAAGCGGATGCTGCCGAATGGAATTCAATTCTGAGCCCTGATGACATACAAGCCACACACGAATTTATCAACACGTGCCAGAGCGCGGAAGTTGAGAACGCTTTGTATCGTCACCTGATGATCTACGAGGGAGATCAGCTAGTCTCAGTGGCGAGCCTGAGTTTAATGACGGTCTCTCTCGACCTGCTCTCGTCGGGTGTGACGCGCAAGATTATTCGCCTGATGCGCCGATTGCGACCAAACTTTCTGCGCGTGCCGCTCTTGCTGTGCGGGCTGCCTGTCTCCTTCGGCAATTCCTGCATACGTTTTCGGGAAGGAGCTTCACCCGCGCAGATTATAGAAATAATAAACGATGTGATGGACTCTGTGGCGCAGGATTTTGGCGCTCGTGTGCTGTGCTTCAAGGAGTTTACGACTGATGAATCCATTTCGCTGGATCAGTTGACACAGTCCGGTTACTTTCGCGCGAGCAGTCTTCCGGGTTGCACACTGTCAATCAACTGGCGCACATTCGACGAGTACCTGGCGAGTATGCGGGCAGGCTATCGTAGACAGTTGATGGCTACTTTGCGTATTCGCCGGGAAGCAGGACTTTCGGTGCGAGTCGTCAAGGACTTCCGTAAAGATTGCGCCGGAATCCACAGGCTCTATCAAGCGGTCATGGACCGGGCAGAGTTTCAACTCGAACGACTCAACCTGGCGTTCTTTGAAGGGTTGAATATCAATTTGAGAAGACATTCGCGTGCCATTCTTCTTGAGCAAAACGGGGAACTGCTGGCCGCCGCCGTCATGTTATTCACAGGGCGCGTCGCTACTCTTCTTCTGGTCGGCATTGACTACGAGCAGAATCGCCAGTACCACTCTTATTTTAATATAGTCATCGAGTCGGTGAGGGAAGCGATCAATGCCGGAGTAGAAATTCTGGAGTTGGGTCAAACATCATACGACCTGAAAGGGCGGCTCGGCAGCGTGACCACTGATCGCTATCTCTACCTGAAGCATCGAAACAGGGGGCTCAATTCGATTTTACGCCGCGCTTCAGGGCTTCTCTTTCCTTCGGTTGCCCTGACGGAAAGGCGTGTCTTCAAAAATGTCAGGGGTCTTCAGCGTTGAGAGCATACGGGGGCGATTCCAGATTGGAGTTGAAGCGATGACGGACGGATACATTCTGGCGATTGACCAGGGAACGACGGGCACGAAGGTTCTGATCTTCGATCATGAAGCGAACATCAAAGCCCGCGCGTATTCGGAATTCACGCAGCATTATCCTCAGCCAGGCTGGATTGAGCATGACGCGGAAGAAATCTGGACGGTCAGCATCAAGCTGGTCGCGGAAGCTTTATCACGGGCGAGCGTGCAAGCGTCTGAAATCAAAGCCATCGGAATCACCAACCAGCGCGAGACGAGTGTGCTGTGGAATCGCGCGACGGGCGAGCCTGTCAGCAGGGCAATCGTCTGGCAGGATCGGCGCACGGCTGGAATCTGCGATGATTTGAAAGCGCAGGGGCTGGAAGATGTCTTCAGGCGCAAGACCGGCCTGGTCGTTGACGCCTACTTTTCCGGGACGAAGGTGAAATGGCTGCTCGATAACGTAGCGGGACTTAGAGGGCGCGCGGAAAATGGTGAGATAGCTTTTGGGACGATTGATTCCTGGCTCGTCTGGAAACTCACAGGAGGAGAAACGCACATCACGGATTATTCAAACGCTTCGCGCACCTTGATGTACGACATCCACAACCTCCGCTGGGATAAAGAGCGGCTGGAAATCCTGGGCGTGCCGGAAGAAATCTTGCCGAAGGCTATGCCCTCATCTTATGTTTACGGCTATACAGACCCGGCCAGTTTCTTCGGAGAAAGCATTCCGGTCGCCGGAATTGCGGGCGACCAGCAGGCGGCGCTCTTCGGACAGGCTTGCTACGGCGAAGGATTGGCGAAGAACACCTACGGCACAGGCTCTTTTCTATTGCTCAACACAGGCCGGGAGGCAGCCATGAGCAGCGAAGGCTTGCTGACGACAATCGCCTGGGGCATTCGGGATGAGCCGGTTGAGTATGCTTTAGAGGGCGCAATCTTCATCACGGGCGCTGCCGTGCAGTGGCTGCGCGACGGTTTACAAATAATCAAATCTGCCGGTGAATCAGAGGTGCTGGCGAGGTCTGTGGAGTCAAACGGCGGGGTGTATTTCGTTCCGGCTCTGGTCGGTCTGGGAGCGCCGCACTGGGATGCTTATGCGCGCGGCACGATTACCGGCATCACGCGCGGGACAACCCGTGCGCACCTGGCGCGCGCGGCGCTTGAGAGCACGTGTTATCAAACCTGCGATGTCGTGGAAGAGATGGAGCGCACATCAGGCATCGAGTTGAAAGAACTCAGAGCGGACGGCGGTGCTGTCTCAAACAGTTTCCTGATGCAGTTTCAAGCGGACATTCTCGGTGTGCCCGTCGAAGTGCCACAGATCACGGAGACGACTTCTCTCGGCGCGGCGTATCTGGCAGGCCTGGCCGTAGGGTTCTGGAAAAGCAGGGAAGAGCTGGACGCGAAATGGAAGATCGCGCGCCGTTACGAGCCGCAGATGAGCGAAGCGGAGAGGGACAGATTGCATAGTCGCTGGCTCAAGGCTGTTGAGCGAGCGAAAGATTGGGAAGAACATTGAAAAGCAGAAGACAGAATTCAGGAGTCAGGAGTCAGAAGAAAAGAAAAACGGAAGAGTTGTGGTGTTCAGCTTTCTGAAGTGAAACTTCATTCATCTGATATTGAAAGTCAAACCTTTGACATTGTCGTCATCGGCGCAGGGATCAACGGCGCAGGCATTGCACGCGACGCGGCGCTGCGCGGCCTGAAAGTTCTCCTGCTGGACAAAGGCGACATCGCTTCGGGGACGAGCGCGTGGTCAACGCGGCTGATTCACGGCGGACTGCGTTACCTTGAGCACGGCGAGGTCGGGCTGGTGCGTGAATCTTTGCGCGAGCGCGAGAGATTACTGCGCGCTGCGCCACACCTCGTCAAGCCGCTGCCGATGCTCATCCCCGTCTATGAGAAAGCCAGGCGCGGGCTGCTCACCATCCGTGCGGGGATGATCGCTTATGACCTCCTCTCTTTTGATAAATCTCTCAAACGTCATCGCATGCTCTCGCGTGCAGAGACTCTTAAACGCGCCCCCGGCCTGAACCCTGAAGGCTTGCGGGGCGCGGCCATCTACTACGACGCGCAAATTGAATACGCCGAGCGGCTCGTCTTTGAAAACGCCCTCTCCGCATTTCAACACGGAGCCGCCATTCAGACTTACGCGCGCGTGGATGGATTCATCCTCGAAGAAGGAAACGTGCGCGGCGTTGAGTTCACAAGCCTGCTCGATAAAAGTACCCATCGGGTCCGTGCGGCCATGACGGTTAATGTGTCCGGCCCCTGGGTGGATGAAGTGCTGGCAGAAACGAAGCGTCCGCTTGACCGCATGATTTGTGGGACGAAGGGTAGTCATCTCATCGTCGATAAATTCCCCGGTGCGCCAGCCTGCGCGCTCTATGCGGAAGCGCGAGCCGATGGTCGGCCATTCTTTATCATTCCCTGGAATAATGCTTATCTCATCGGGACGACCGATCTGCCCTACAATGGCGATCTCGATACAATCGAAGCGGAGATTGCAGAGATTGATTACCTTCTCGCCGAGACAAACCGCGTGATTCCGCAGGCGGGTCTTGGGCGCGAACAGATACGCTATACCTATTCAGGCATAAGACCTCTGCCGTGTCGCACAGGCCATGATCCGGCGAGTATCACGCGGCGGCACTTCATACGCGATCACGCTCCGGCTCTCAATGGTTTCATCTCCATCATCGGCGGAAAACTGACCACCTACCGGAATCTTTCAGAGCAAGCGGTTGACTTGATTTTCAGGAAACTCGGAAGAGAATCAGTAAAGTGCAGAACAGCAGACGAGCCATTGCCGGGTGCATCGGCGGAAAATTCGGCGGAAGACTTTGCTTCGTTCGCCGAGCAGCTCAAAGCCGACAGCAATTTGCCGGAAGCAATCCTTGACCGTCTCCTCAGAATTTATGGTACGCGGGCAAAAGATGTGTTGGAACTTGGCGTCGGCGACCCGGAATTACTAAAACCTTTCGATTCACAGACCGGCGCGATTGGTGCGGAGATTCTTTTTTCATTTCATAGGGAGATGGCGCAGACTCTCTCCGATTGCCTGATGCGGCGGACGATGGTTGGGATGAACGCGGCAGTAGGGTTGGATGCGGTCGAGGCTGCTGCAAGAGTTGCCCAAAAATATCTTGGCTGGAGTGATGAGCGCAGGGCGCATGAAGTCGAACAGTTTCGGAAATACGTCCAACGTTTTCACCCTCGCGCTTTGACTAAGAGATGAAACCTTTGAAAGTGATGATGGACAAAGAGCAGAAACCAAACTTGCGAACGGAAGCAATCGCAGGCGTCACAACGTTCTTCACGATGGCCTACATCGTCGTCGTCAATCCTGCGATTCTTTCGACGGAAGGAACAGGAATGTCGTTTAGCGGCGTGCTGACGGCAACCGTTCTGCTCTGCTTTGTGATGACCTTGCTGATGGGGATTTATGCGCGACTGCCGTTTGCCGTCGCTCCCGGTATGGGGCTCAACGCTTTCTTTACGTTCACAATTATTCTCGGCCAGAAAGTTCCCTGGCAAACGGCGCTCGGAATTATCTTCTGGGCGGGTGTGCTGTTCCTGCTCGTCTCTATGACGCCTGTGCGCGAGACCATCGCCCGTGCCATCCCGCCGGGTTTGAGAATTGCCACCGCCGCAGGCATAGGCATCTTTCTCACCTTCATCGGATTGAAGAACGCAGGCTTCATTGCGTCCGATCCCGTGACGTTTCTGAAGCTGGGGCAACTGGATTACAGAGCGCTGCTGACTTTGCTCGGAGTCGTCGTCACTGTCTGGTTGTTGAAGATGAAAAGCTCGCTGGCGTTTCTCTCAGGCATCTTTCTAGTGACATTAATCGCGTGGGCATCAGGGCAAGTTAAAGCACCCGAAAGATTCTTTAGCTTACCGGATTTCGGAAGCGTCTTTTTGAAGCTGGACATCTGGGGAGCATTAAAGCTCGCACTGCTGCCAGCGATTATCTCGATTCTCTTCACAGACCTCTTTGATTCGATCTCGACCTTCATCGGCATCTCGCACGCCGCCGGGTTGGTGGATGAGGAAGGGAATCCGAAGAATCTCAAGCAGGGTTTGACGGTGGACGCCTGTGCGACACTCGGCGCTGGTCTGGCGGGCACGTCGTCGGGCACGGCCTACATCGAAAGCATCGCGGGCATCCAGGCCGGAGGGCGGACAGGATTGACTTCCGTCTTCACGGCTCTCTGTTTCCTGCCATGCTTCTTTCTAGCGCCGCTGGCGGGCATGGTTCCGACATACGCCAGCGCGCCGGTTCTCATTCTCGTCGGCGCTTCGATGTTTGGCAGCGTCGCCGGGATTTCGTTTAAGCGGATCGAAGATTCGCTCCCGGCGTTTCTGACGATCATTCTCATCCCGCTCACGTTCTCCATCACGCAGGGGATTCTCTGGGGCTTTATCTCGCACACGGGGCTCTATCTGATGGCCGGGCGTAGCCGTGAGATTCATCCGGTGATGTACGCGCTGGCGCTCATTTCTGTAGGATTACTCATCCTGGAGCACGGAAAGTTTTCATAACCGGGCGAAGCGTTGTAAAGTATCACCTCAAAAGCAATCTCAGAAAGACCTATCAAACTGGAGGAAAGTTCTTTAATGACCCCTTTGACTCTTTCAATCGCCATGAGCCTTTTGCTCTGTGGCTCAAATAGCAAGCCTGAGCAATTCTTCTCCCAATCGTTTACGCCCGCTGAGATTTACAAAAGAGTCGACCAGCATCATTTTACTGCCAGCCAGCGCGTCACATATCACACTTACTCAAACGCCCGCTATGGGTTTTCTATCGCTTATCCTGTCAATCTGCTTGTGCCGCAGGGCGAATCCGACAACAGCGACGGGCAAAAGTTTGTGTCGAGAGACGGAAGTGCAACTCTGCTGGCTTTCGGTTCAAACCGGATGGATCGAAGTCTGCGAGATGAGTTTCAATCGGCGCAAGAGAATCGCACGGTGACGTACAAGGTTTTCAGGGCCGATATGTTCGTCGTCTCAGGTCATGCGAACGGAAAAATCTTTTACCAGAAGACGCTCTTGAGAGGCGATGTGTTCAAGACGTTCATTATCGAGTATGACGAACAGGAGCGAGGCACGTTCGACGCGATTACTTCGCGCATCGCTCGCTCGTTTAACGGCTGAGAGATCGGAAAGAAACAGATGCACATCGTCGGCAAGGCCGTCCCGCGCAAAGAAGGCCGCGACAAAGTTACGGGTCAGGCGCGCTACATAGACGACCTCCATTTCCCCGAAATGCTCTACGGCACGACCATTCGCAGCCCGGTCGCGCGTGGCCGCATCAAGAATATTTCGTTTGCGGGCGACATCCCCTGGGATGAATTCGTCGTCGTCACGGCGAAAGATATTCCGGGAGAAAACGCGGTCGCGCTCATCTTGCTGGATCAGCCATTTCTCGCCGAAGAATTCGTCAATCACCCGGAAGAGCCCATCTTGCTGCTCGCGCATCCTGACAAATATTTGCTCGAAGAAGCGCGGCGCAACGTTCAACTGGAAATAGAGCCGCTGCCTGCCATCTTCTCGCTGGACGATTCCGTCAACAAGAAAGAGATCATCTGGGGCGAAGATAACGTCTTCAAATCCTTTCACGTTGAGAAAGGAAATGTCGATGAAGTTTGGGAGAGCGCGGATTTTATCGTCGAAGGTGAATACCGGACAGGCGCGCAGGAGCAGCTTTATATTGAGAACAACGGTGTGATTGCGATTGCCAGCCCGGAGGACGGCGTGACGGTCTGGGGCTCTATGCAGTGCCCTTACTACATTCATAAGGCGCTGCTGAAATTGTTCAATCTCCCGGAAGACAAAATCCGCGTCGTGCAGGTCGAGACGGGCGGCGGCTTCGGCGGCAAGGAAGAGTATCCTTCGATGATTGCCGGGCACGCGGCTTTGCTCGCATGGAAATCCGGGCGACCCGTCAAGATCGTTTACGACCGCGCGGAGGATATGGCGGCGACGACCAAACGCCATCCTTCCTGGACGAAGCATCGCACGGCGGTCACGCGTGATGGAAAGTTGCTGGGCATGGAGATAGATTTCGTCGTTGACGGCGGAGCTTATGCCACGCTCTCTGCCGTTGTGCTCTCGCGCGGAACGATTCACGCCGCCGGGCCATACTTTTGCCAGAACGTTCGGATCAAGAGTCGCGCTGTGGCGACGAACGTGCCACCGCACGGGGCGTTTCGCGGCTTCGGCGCACCGCAAAGTATCTTCGCGCTCGAACGCCATTTGAACAAAGTCGCCCGAACGTTGGGTCTCAGCCCGGAAGAGTTTCGCCGCCGCAACTTCATTCAGGAAGGACAGACAACGGCGACTAACCAAGTCATCCATGAGAAGGTTGACATGGACGGGCTGATGAATCGCGCCTTCGAGTTAACCGACTATCACGCGAAGCAAAAGCGATTCGCGGAACAGAACCCGACCTCGCGGCAAAAGAAGGGCATCGGCTTTGCTTCGTTCATGCACGGCGCGGGCTTCACAGGGTCAGGCGAGAAATACCTTGAATCTGTTGTTGGAGCAGAAGCGACCGTTGAGGGGCGTGTGCGCATTCTCGCGGCAAGCACCGAGATTGGCCAGGGCACAAACACCATCTTCGCCCAGATTGCCTCCGAAGCTCTCAATCTCGATTACGATTCAATCGAAGTGGCCAAGCCAGACACGGGCAATGTCCCCAACAGCGGGCCGACCGTCGCTTCGCGCACCACCATGATTGTGGGAAAACTCGTCGAATCCGCCGTGCTCGGTTTGAAACAAACGCTCATCAGCAGTGGATTGCTCAAAGAGAACTACACACAGGCGGATTTCGCGGGAGCGTGCCGCAGCTACATCGAGCAACACGGCGCACTCAAATCCTCCAGCAAGTACAAAGCGCCTCCCGGCATCAACTGGGACGATGAGAAGTATGAGGGCGATGCTTACGGCGCTTTTGCCTGGGCTGTTTATGTGGCGGAAGTGACGGTTGACACAGTGACCTACGAAGCGCGCGTTGATGATTTTCTGGCTTTGCAGGAAGTCGGGAAAGTTATTCATCCCGTGCTGGCCGCCGGACAAATTGAAGGCGGCGTGGCGCAGGGCATCGGCTACACGCTATTTGAGAAGGTGGTCTGGAAGGATGGCCGCATGATTAATAACCAGATGACGAACTACATCATCCCGACGGCGGCGGATATTCCTCCGCTCAGAGTTTTCTTTGAGGAGAATCCATACCTTTACGGCCCTGCCGGAGCGAAAGGCATCGGCGAGTTACCGATGGACGGCCCCGCGCCCGCTATCCTGAACGCCATTGAACATGCGACAGGCATGAGCATCAATTACATTCCGCTCATGCCGGAATCTCTCCTCGAAATTCTTGGAGGTGAACGTGCCTGACGCTTCCCGCAAAGTCGAAATCAATTGCACCGTGAACGGTGAGCGCCAGACTCTGCATGCTTATCCGATGGCGCGGCTGCTCGACGCACTCAGGGAAGAGCTGCGCCTGACGGGCACTAAGGAAGGCTGCGGCGAAGGCGAATGCGGGGCTTGCTCCGTGCTGGTTGACGGCGCGCTGGTCAACAGTTGCCTCGTTCCTGTCCTGCAAGTCGAAGGAGCGGAGATCAAGACCATTGAAGGCATTGCCAGCAGTGAACAGTTGCACGCCGTCCAGCAGGCTTTCATCACTTGCGGCGGCGCGCAGTGCGGCATCTGCACACCGGGCATGATTATCGCCGCCGTCAATCTTCTGGAACGAACGCCTGAGCCCAACGAAGCCGAAATCCGCACCGGCCTCGCGGGCAATCTCTGTCGTTGTACCGGCTACATGAGAATCTTTGAAGCAGTCGTCCACGCTTGCCAGAGCACTGAAGCTAAATCATGAGAGCTTATCTTCCAAGCTATGAGTTAAAAACGCCCGTTGACTTAAGCGAGGCTCTCAAGTTTCTGGCTGACGAGCCGGGCGTCTGGAAGCCGTTTGCAGGCGGGACGGATTTGATGGTGGTGTTTGAAACCGGAAAGTTGCAGCACAAAAGATTCGTTAGCATCTGGAGTCTGAAGGAGCTGCGCGGAATCGAGGTCACGCCGGAGCACATCACGCTCGGCGCGTTGACGACTTATACAGAGGTACAGGGAAACGAAATCCTGCAAAGGGAATTCCCGCTGCTCTGCCAGGCGGCCAGCGAGACGGGCGGGCTGGCGATTCAAAATCGCGGCACGCTCGGCGGCAACGTCGCCAATGCTTCCCCGGCAGGAGATTCCCCCCCGGCCCTGCTGGTCTATGACGCCCAGCTTGAACTTGTCTCTAGCACTGGCTCACGCCTTGTTCCCTATAACGGATTTCACACCGGCTACAAACAGATGTTGATGCGCCCCGACGAGTTGATTAAAAGCATTCGCCTGCCGCGCACAGGTGAACCCTGGCGACAGTATTACCGCAAGGTTGGAACGCGCAAGGCGCAGGCGATTTCTAAAATCTGCTTCGCCGGTCTGGCACAGTTGGACGGAGAACAAATCAAAGACATACGCATCGCCGTCGGCAGCGTTGCTCCGGTGGTCGTCAGATGCTTGCGGACGGAAGATGCCTTGAAGGGTCGAAAAGTGGATGCGGCTGCGGTGAGCGCCGCCCGCGCAGAACTCGCCCGCGAGATTTCGCCGATAGACGACATTCGTTCGACCGCGAATTATCGTCTGCAAGTCGCGATGAATGTTTTAGAAGAATTTCTGATAAACCTGTAGGGGCAGGGACAAGTCCTCTGCCCCTACAAATGAACTCGATGCCTTCATCTGATCTCATCATACGCGGTCAAAAGGTAGTCACGCCTGACGAGATTGCTCCGGCGGCTGTTCATATCCGTAACGGGGTTATCAGGGCGGTTGGAGCTTATGACGATATTCCGCGAGGGTGCGAGGTGATTGATGCAGGTGAAACGTCTGTCTTGATGCCCGGCCTCGTGGATACGCATGTTCACGTCAACGAGCCTGGGCGGACGGAGTGGGAAGGTTTTCAGTCCGCGACGCGCTCGGCGGCGGCAGGAGGCGTCACGACCATTGTCGAGATGCCGCTCAATAGTATTCCGCCGACGACCACGCTGGAGAATTTTCAAGCCAAGCTCGCAGCGGCTGAAGGACAATGCGCGGTTGATGTGGGCTTCTGGGGCGGCGTTGTGCCGAGAAACGTCCAAGAACTCTCGCGTCTTTTCGATGCAGGCGTGCTTGGCTTCAAATGCTTTCTGGTTCATTCCGGTGTTGACGAGTTTCCAAATGTAACAGAGACCGATCTTCGGGAAGCGATGCCGGAGCTGACAAGATTGGGTGCGGTTCTTATCGTGCATGCGGAAGTTCCTGAAGCGATAGACGAGGCTCTTAAAGAAGCTGGCGAGACTCTATCCGAGCCGCGTAAGTATTCGACGTTTCTAAAATCGCGTCCTCGTGAAGCCGAGAACGAGGCCATCCGGTTAATGATTCGCTTGAGCCGCGAGATGGGCACGCGAGTCCACATTGTCCACCATTCGTCGTCGGATGCGTTGCCCGCGCTCAGGCAGGCGCGAGCTGAGGGCTTGCCCCTGACGATTGAAACGTGCCCGCATTATCTCTCGTTTGCAGCCGAAGACATTCCAGACGGGGCGACTGAGTTCAAATGCTGCCCGCCGGTGCGCGAGCGCGAGAACCGCGAAGAACTCTGGAGCGCGCTCGACGAAGGATTGATTGAGATGATTGTGTCAGACCATAGCCCTTGCCCGCCGGGAATGAAATGTCTCGGCACAGGGAATTTTCTGGAGGCGTGGGGCGGAATCTCTTCCTTGCAATTGAGACTCCCCATCATGTGGACACAGGGTAGCGAGCGTGGCTACTCAATCAATCATCTAGCCGAATGGTTATGCCGTGCGCCTGCCAGGCTCGTCGAGTTGGACAAGCGCAAGGGGGCGATTGCCGCAGGCTTCGATGCAGACCTTGTCGTCTGGAATCCGCAATCTACGTTTCGCGTCGAGCCTGCGATGATTCATCACCGGCACAAGCTGACGCCTTACGCGGGACAGACCCTGAGCGGCGTGGTGGAGCAAACGTACCTTCGCGGGCAGAAGGTTTATGATCGCGGTCAGTTCCTGGAAAAACCGTCAGGAGTATTGTTGAGACGAGGTGAAGCGTGAGCGATTACACAGAGTTGATTGATCTGGCGTCTGATCGTCTGGGCGGCGCAGTGCTCTACGCGAACGACGATTTCTTCGCGGAGAAGGAGAATCTGCTTAAACCCGGCGCGCCTGTCTTCATCGAGGGCAAATACACTGACAGAGGGAAATGGATGGACGGCTGGGAATCGCGCCGTCGGCGCACGCCTGGTTTCGACTGGTGCATCATCCGCCTGGGGCTGCCCGGAATCATCCACGGCGTCGTCGTTGACACGAGTTTCTTCAGAGGCAACTACCCGGAGCAGTGTTCTCTGGAGGCGTGCGCGGTTGACGGCCAACCGGATGTTGAGCAGTTGATGAGCGACCAGATACGCTGGACAGAGATTCTGCCTGTCTCAAAGCTTCAGGGAGATTCGCAAAATCCGTTTAAGGTTCAGAACGAGGGGCGTTTTACGCATCTGCGCTTCAAGATATTCCCGGACGGCGGCGTGGCGCGTCTCAGAGTTTACGGGGAAGTCGTGCCCGACTGGAAGGCGCTTGCGCGCCGGGGCGAGATTGATCTGGCTGCTGCCGAGAACGGTGCGCTCGTCCTCGCATGCAGCGACATGTTCTTCGGCCATCGCCACAATCTCATCATGCCGGGACGCGGCGCGGATATGGGCGACGGCTGGGAGACGAAGCGTCGCCGTGGCCCCGGCTATGACTGGGCAGTCATCAAACTGGCGACGAGGGGGGGCATCCAGAGAATCGAAGTTGACACGGCGCACTTCAAAGGCAATTACCCGGACACGTGCTCGCTCGAAGCCTGCGACGCCGAAGGGAAAGTCGTGGATGAGGCAAACGTCTTGTCACTTTCGTGGAGGGAGATTTTGCCGCGCACGAAGTTGCAGGCGCACACGCGCCATTTCTACGAAGAAGAGATTGAAAAGATGGGAGCGGTCACTCACGTTCGATTCAACATCTACCCGGATGGCGGAGTCAGTCGGCTGCGGATATACGGGACAATCAGCGGGGCGTAGATTGAGAGAAGGCTTAGAGCAACTGAATAATCTTTCGGAGAGAGAAGCCGAAGCGGAACTCTTGAAGTGCTGCGGCTCGACCCTCTGGGCGCGGCGCATGGCGGCAGAGCGCCCCTTTCATGATCTTCAGCAGCTTCTCGCGGCGGCTGACGCCGTCTGGTGGGCGCTCGATGCGGAGGATTGGCTGGAAGCTTTCAGTCGTCATCCAAAGATCGGCGAGAAAGAGTCGGAGCGTCTTCAAGCGCAGGACGCGCGCCAGTGGTCTCGGCAGGAGCAAGCCGGAACTCGCACGGCAGATGAAGAAACACGTCTCGCGCTGGCGGAAGCCAACCGCGAGTATGCGAGAAAATTCGGCCACATCTACATCATCTGCGCCACAGGCAAGACCGCAGACGAGATGCTCTTGATTCTCAAGGAGCGTTTGCAGAACGATGCGAGCAAGGAACTCCGCATCGCCGCCGAAGAACAGCGCCGCATCACCCATTTGAGATTGGAGAAAATTTTGGAAAAGCAGGAGTCAGGAGTCAGAAGCCAGAAGCCAGAATAAAAGAAAATCTGTAGCAGTGGTTCTCCGCTGCTTTATTCTGGCTCCTGACTCCTGGATTCTGGATTCTGGATTCTGCTTTTATCCCAATGAGCGCGATTACAACACATATTCTTGATATATCGAGAGGTCGCCCGGCGAGCGGTGTGCCGGTGGCGCTTGAGATTCAATCGGGGGAACATGGCTGGGAATTGATAGGCAAGGGCGAAACGGATGCGGATGGGCGCGTCCGCGACTTGCTTTTGCAAGGCCACGTGCTGACGGTCGGCGTCTACCGGCTCACGTTCGAGACTAACCTTTATTTTGCTTCGCAGAAAATCGAGGGGTTCTACCCGGAAGTGACAATCATCTTCTCTGTGCGAGATGCGGCTGAGCATTACCACATCCCACTGTTACTCAGCCCTTACGGCTATTCAACCTATCGCGGGAGCTAATTTGATGGAAATTAATCCTGAGTTGAATGCGTGGCTCAATCTGATTCTGCGCTGGACGCACATCTTCGCGGCCATCATGTGGGTCGGCTCGACCTACTACTTCACTTGGCTCGACGGTCGCCTGACCGAGGAGGAGCGGGAAGGCAAGGACGGTAAAGCACAGGTCTGGATGGTTCACAGCGGGGGCTTCTACGTTGTCGAAAAACAGAAGAAGCCGGGAACGAAAACGCTGCACTGGTTTCGCTGGGAGGCGGCCACGACATGGCTGAGCGGCTTTCTCCTGCTCACGCTGATGGCTTATCTGGGCGGCGGCACAGGGATAGTAGACACAGACGTGCTGGACATCTCAGGAACGACGGCCATCATTATCGGCATTGGCACGCTCATCATCGGCTGGCTTGTTTATGACTTGCTGGTGCAATCGCCCCTCGGCAGGAATGAGATGCTCTTCGCCTTCGTTGCCTATGCTCTCGTGGTGGGCGCAAGCTACGGGCTGACTCACGTCCTGAGTGGACGCTGGGCTTATCTGCACATGGGCGCGATGTTTGGCACGATCATGGCCGCCAACGTCTGGATGCGTATCCTGCCCACGCAAACTCGGATGATCGCGGCAACCAAAGAAGGGCGCGAACCTGATGCAAATCTTGCGGCACGCGCCAAGCTCCGCTCCAAGCACAATACGTTCATTGTCGTCCCCACAGTCTTCATCATGATTAGTAATCACTACGAGACTATAACCCACGGCAGCAGGTACAACTGGATCATCCTATCGGTTCTGATTCTATTAGGCTGGGGCGCAGCGAAGATTATCAGGCGAGCTTAGGATAGATTACCTGCCTTCCCTATCAAAACAGGACAATAGACAGGATTCACATGATTGACAGGACAAAGATGGGCTGACTTTCTTTTATCCAGTCTATCTTGTCAATCCTGTCCATTGTCTGTCTCGTATCCTACTTCGTGCGGCTCTTCAGAATCTTGACGAACGAGCCTGAGCGCAATTCCGTTAAAGTCAGGCTGGAGAGTTGTAATGCCTCTTGTTCCGTGATGGCTCCGCAGTTGATCGCGCGCAGAAAGTAGTTGAGCAAGCCCTGACCCGTAGCCGCATCATCGAAAACATCTCCGACGAGCGTTGCTTTCGCTGCCTTTTCGACAAAATTACTCAACCGCTCGGACGCCGCTTCGAGGCTGTCGAGGAAGAAGGCATAGACGGCGGCGTAGCGCGTCGGCAGTTGCGCGGGGTGCAAGTCCCAGCCCTGATAGTAGGCATTGATGAGCGAGTGCTGGATGTGGTCGTAGTGCAATTTCCATGCGCGATGAACGGTTGCAACGTTCTCCTCAACCTGTTCCGGCGAAAGCTCCGCGCCGCCTTCGACAGCGCGGTGCGGGGCGACGGGCATGATGTTGGTTGCGCCGTCGGAGAGCCACAAGCCCGTTCCGCCGAAAGCGACCTGCATCATGTGGCGTGCGAAATCGCAGGCCGGGTGCGTCATGTGCTGGTGCGCGGCGGTGATGTTGCAGCTTGCCGTGTAGTCGTAAGTGCCAAAATGTGCCGCCGTGCAACGACCGCGCGCCGCATCGAGCATCGGAGGTAGATTCGATTGACCGCGCTCGTTGATAATGGCCTGCGTGGTTTCAATCATGATCTCCATTTTGAGCGAGCCGGGGGCGAGACCGATTTCTCGTTCGAGCAGATCGAAGATATCGGCGAGGCTTGTGACCTGTTCGGGCATAACGACTTTGGGGAGTGTGACGACGAAGTTGTCAGGCAAGTGCCCGCCGCTTTTCTCAACAAGCGTGGAGATGAAGATGTCGAGGGTGCGAAGACTTCGCTCGCGCAACTCTTCCGTCAGGGGCTTGATGCGAATTCCGATGAAGGGCGAGAGCGTTTTATTGTTCATTCCGGCGACAACTTCGCTGGCGGCTGATACGGCATGCCCGTCTTCTTCATCGTCAGGGCGATTGCCGTAACCGTCCTCAAAGTCAATCCGAAAATCTTCGACCGGCTCACGTCGCAATTTGTCAGAGACACGATTGTAAATAGTGTGAGCCAGCCAGAGCGGTTTGTTCTCGCGGCGGGCTTCATTCGGGTTGGCGTAGAGGCGCGCAATCGACGTGGAGGCAGGGTCAACCGATTCCGGCAGAGTCTCCGCACCGGGTAGTCCGATTGCTTTGGCGAACGTCAGAAAATCCGGCGCGAATTGTTCGAGCGAACGGCGAGCTAGCTGACCGAGCCTCGGAGCGGAATCGGATTTGAAGAGATGCGCGCCGCCATAAACGGTATGCACGGGCTGGCGACGGCCTACTTCGCCGGGGTAGCGTTTGGCGAAAGCAGTGTTGGCCTGTTGCAGCCGATTTGAAATCTCGCGTGTTGCTTCTGCCGAGAGTGATGTTTTCATGGCTCTCCTTATACTCTAAAGTCCAGCACAATCGCGTCGTGATCTGAGAGTTTGCCCATCGCATCGTTCAGATTGCCTATGACTCGCGGGGGAGTGTCGGAATCGGGCGTGATGCCTTTCCCTGTAAACCAGTCGAGCTTGAGCGAGCAGCGGCCACCGTGCGGCTCAAGCGCACGATTGAGAAACCAGAAGCACCAGGTAGGCACCCAATCGGCCATATTTGTATTGACCGCCAAATCCTTCACGTCGTATGGCAGTGTTCCGACGCCCGGCTCGTTCAGATTTCGATAATCGTAGCCGCGCTTCTCCAACTCTTTGAAAAGCCCGCGCTCGAACCAGCGTTCGGGATGAAGATAGTGATTTTCGATAACGTGGCTCACGCCCATCAAAACGCGGCGGAAGAAGCCCACGATGGAATAGACGGCGCGGCGCGAATTGTAGGTTGAAGTGTTCCAGTCACCGCCGATCAGCACGGGAAGCAGCGGGCGCAAAGTTTCCAGATGATCGAGCACAAGTTTCATCTGATGATGACGGTGACGCTGCGTTGAGTGAGCGTCCAGATGAAGGCTGACCATTCGTACCGTTCCCGCAGGATGCTCCACGTCGGCGATGGCTGCCGTTTGAGAGCCGAGCCGTTTCTCGCCGCCCTTCATCTTGTCTTTGCCGTTCGGCAGCGCCAGCAGGTGCGCTCTCCTTAGAGGGTAGCGTGAAAAAAGGGCATTGCCATGAAGCGCCTGTTTGTTTTCGCCTGACGTGTGGACTTCCAGGCCGCTGCCTTTGTTTAGATTGATGTAGCAGGGCGCGAAGACGTAGTTGAGTCCAAGCCGTTCGGCAATCTCACGCGCCACGAAGCGATTGTCCGTGCGCGCCATTCCGTAATCAAGCTCGGTCAGCAGGAGCACGTCACTTTGGCTAATCACCGGATGATTCTCGAAGACGCGAATGATGTTCTCCAGGCGAAGGCCACGCTCGATGTTCCAGGCGGTCGCGCGAATGAACGGGCTGCTGTGCGAAGATTGGGCTGGAGTCACTTCCGGCGCAAAGTCTTCCTGCACGATGCTGCTCAAAACTCTTTCGATTTCCGGTTGCAGCTTCGCGTAGAGCGGCGACGATTTCAAAGCTTTGGTCGAGGTAAACTGCGCCAGCTCTGAAAAATATGGCCGTAGCTCGTGGTCGAGGGCGGTTTGCCCCTGCTCTTTTTCGTAAGTAATCACGGTGCTCAAAACGAGCTTGACGGTAACATTCCGCGCGCTGTGTTTTCAACTCAGTAAGTGGGATTAATAATTGCATAATTCGCCGCTCGCGCGGCGGAATGATACGGACGCATTAAATTATCCTGCCGCTTGCAATGATGTGTTGGTTGAGGCAAGGTATGCATTCACGATGATGACGGCACATAACAACACACAGGTTCACTCAAGCGCTACACCTTTGCCGGTCGCACTGCGCTGCACCGGGCTGGTCAAACGATACCCTGACGTGACGGCGGTTGACGGCATTGATCTGGAAGTCCGCACGGGCGAGTGCTTCGGATTGCTGGGGCCGAACGGGGCTGGGAAGACGACGACTGTCGAGATTTTTGAAGGGTTGACAGAGCCTGATGGCGGCACGGTCGAAGTGCTCGGCTCACGCTGGGGCAAGGGACAGGATCGCGCCCTGCGTAATCGCTTCGGCGTTCAGTTGCAGGAAACACAGTTGACGGAAAAGCTCACGGTCAGGGAAACGGTCAAGCTCTTCCGCAGCTTCTACACGCGAGGGCGCGATGTGGAGAGCCTCATTAGCCTGGTGGAGTTGGAAGAGAAGCGCGATGCGCGTGTTGGAAAACTGTCGGGCGGGCAGAAGCAACGGCTGGCTCTGGCCTGTGCGCTCTCCGGCGATCCCGAACTACTGTTTCTGGACGAGCCGACAACGGGGCTTGACCCGCAGGCGCGCCTGAAGCTGTGGGACATGGTGGAGCAGTTTCGCGCACGCGGCGGCTCAATCGTGCTGACGACGCATTACATGGAAGAGGCTGCGCGTTTGTGTGATCGCGTTGCCATTATGGATCATGGCCGCGTGATCGCGCTCGACACCCCGACAAAGCTGATTGAATCTCTCGGCGCGGATCAGATTGTCGAGTTCAGCGTTAAGGGAGAGATGGATGAGAAGGGATTGGAAAATCTGGCGGGAGTGGGGGGCGTGCGCGCCGTCAACAATGGATATGCCCTGACGGTTTCCGATATCAGCACGGCACTGCCCGCGCTGCTCTCCGAGATTGAGCGCCAGCGAGCGGAGATGCTGACGCTGACGACACACCAGGCGACGCTTGAGGACGTTTTTGTGAGTTTGACCGGAAGAATGTTACGCGATGGCTGAATCTGAACAGGGACTTATCAAAAGCACAGCGGTCGAGATTGAAAATCCGCCCGCGAGCGGCAAAGCGCAGGGAAGTGGCGGCGGGAACACGCGCGCCGGGAAGCGTGAGCCGACAAGCGCGCGTCGTTTGCACCCGCTCGTCGAATTGACGCTGGCGCGCGTCCGCGAATTCCTGCGCGAGCCGGAAGTGGTCTTCTGGGTCTTCGCTTTTCCGATCCTCCTGGTGTGCGCACTCGGCATCGCCTTTCGCAACACCGGGCCGGAGAAGATTCGGATTGCGGTCGAAAGAAGCGACTCGGATGCTGCTGCATCGTCCGCGTTTCTTGATGCGCTTTCTCACTCCGGCAACGTAGAGGCAATGCTCCTTTCGCCAGGCGAGGCGACGCAGGCATTGCGCAGCGGAAAAGTCGCTCTGGTGGTTCAGCCAAAGACTGAAACCACGGGAGCAGCGCCGGGCAATCCGGGACAGGAGAAAGGGCTCTCCTCACCTTTTGTTTATCGCTATGATCCGACGCGACCCGAAAGCAGGCAGGCGCGAATGGTCGTTGACGATGCTTTGCAGCGCGCGGCGGGTCGAAGCGACGTGGTGCGTGCTGGCGATGAGACGTTTACAGAGCCGGGGGCGCGCTACATAGATTTTTTGATTCCGGGCTTGCTGGGGATGAACCTGATGGGAAGCGGCCTGTGGGGTGTCGGCTTTGCCGTCGTCAATGCGCGGACGCGAAAGCTGCTCAAGCGTTTCGCCGCGACGCCCATGAGACGCTCGCACTACCTGCTCTCTTTCGTTTTCTCACGTCTCTTCTTTCTCGTGCTGGAAGTCGCGGTCGTAATCGTGTTCGCGCGGTTCGCCTTTGGCTTCACTGTGCGCGGCTCCTGGCTTGATATGGCATTTCTGCTACTGCTGGGCGCGCTCACGTTTGCCGGAATAGGTTTGCTGGTCGCCGCGCGACCCAAAACCATCGAAGGCGTGTCGGGTCTGATGAATCTGGTGATGATGCCGATGTGGTTGCTTTCGGGCACATTCTTTTCATCCTCGCGCTTCCCCGAATTTCTTCAACCGTTCATCAAGGCGCTGCCGCTCACGGCGCTCAACGACTCGCTGCGTGGAGTGATGAACGACGGCGCAGCAATGACCACAAGCTGGGTGGCCATTTGCGTGCTCCTGGCCTGGTGCGTGCTCAGTTTCCTCGTTGCGCTCAAAACTTTCCGCTGGCAGTGATTTGATTGCCGAATGAGGAAAGAAACGATCCACGAATTCACACTAAACAACACGAATAACACATCTTCTTCGTGCAGCTTCGTGTGAATTCGTGGATCGTTTCTTTCCTCATAAGAATCGAACTACTGCTTCCAGTGCGTGTCGCTCCAATGTTGCGGGTCGAAAAGTTTCTCGTCTAATGGGACGCCGCCGCGAATCTCTGTGTATTCTTCGGTGACGACGGGTTTGCCGTTGACCGAGAAGATTACTTCCGCAGCGACCCAGCCGCCGCCTTTGACGCGCTCGTACTTGTTGAATTGCGTTTCCTGCGTGAGCGCGCCATCCTTCCCGCCGGGCTCAATCAGCCGCACGAAGTAAAGATTCTTCTTATCTATCCAGAACTGGCGTGAATGTAAATCCCCGGCTTTCGCGCCGACCACGTAAACGGGCTGGCCCTGCCAGACATCTTCACGCAATTGCGAAAGGTCAAACTTGAGCCCAGTAAGCTTGGCGACAATTTCTTCGACAGGGAGAAAATACACATCGAAGCCCAACAGCAGCAGCGGGTGGACGAAGGGGCGAGAGTTGGTTTGCTTCCCCTCTTTGAAACTGTAGAGCGTGAAATTGGCGAACAGGATTCCATTGCCGTCTTTGACCGGGTCGAAATCAATCCGCAGTTTGCCCGGAGCAGAGAAGGCTTCATACCATGTTGACACCTTGCTCGTGCCATCCTGATGATACTCCGTCGTCTTCTGCTTGAAGGTCAGAGTCTTATACCAGGATTTGGCGTGCTTTTTCTGCATCTCCCGAATCAAGTCTTCAGAGGTCTTCACCTTGCCCGCCTGGGCGGCGGTAGAAATGGTCAGCAAAGCGCAAATCAGCAGGACGTATCGCATCCAAATTTTCTCCAATCTTCTACGAGTGTGGTAACCGGATAGAGCTTTCCAGAGGATTGCCCGACAAATCGGTTTATCATACGATAGAAGAGCGTAAAAAGTTGTGGCCTGGATGGCAATATGTCAGACTCTCTCGCCTGTAGGCAAATCCGTTTCTTGACACACACGATGACGGGCGGTAGATTCCGGCTAAACTGGTTCGCTGCCGTCTCTCTCTCTAGCAGGCAGCCGACTGTCATGCCGACTCATTGGTTTGGAGAAAATTACATGAAGACGATTCAGACGTTTACCATCAGAATATTTGTGCTGATTATCTTAGGTCTCACTACTGCGTTCGTCGCACAGGCGCAAGAGCCGACTCCCAGCCCGGCTGGGCCGAAAGTCGCCACGGTTGAAGTCAGCCCGGCGATGTCTGAAGCCGAGGTCGGGCAAAAAAAGACGTTCACCGTGACGGCGAAGGACGAAGCGGGTAAGCCAATCGAAATCAAGTCGCCATACTGGGTGGCGCTGCCAGTTGATTCCGCATTCGCGGATGAGACCGGCACGGTCACCTTTGCTCAGCCCGGGGAGATTAAGGTCGCGGCGGTCGTCGGCGGCAAGCCCGGCTTCGCAAGAGTCAACGTCAAGCCTGCGCGCCTCACGCGAATTGACGTTGATCCCGTCACAAGGCCGGTGATGGTCGGTGGCTCATTGAAGCTCAACGCGACGCCGCGCGCCGCGAATGGCGACCCGCGCAGTGACGTTGCCGTGGCCTGGACTTCCGATACGCCAGCAGTCGCCATCGTTGATGCGGCAGGCTTTGTCATCGGCGTCGCTCCGGGCAAAGCGACACTCAGCGCCAGCGGGGAAGGGGCGAAAAACACTGTGACGGTCGAGGTCGTGCCCAACCCTGTGCGGACACTTGCCATCGAGCCTAAAACAACCACCGCTCGGACGGGCGATGTCGTGCACTTTACAGCGCAGGCCAAAGACAGCAAGGGCGGTCAGGTGCAGAATCCGTCTGTGCGCTGGGCTGTCAGCGGCGACGGGGCGGTCATTGAAGCAGACGGCGGCTTTGTTGCCGAGCGTCCCGGCTCTTACGTCATCACGGCGGCGAGCGGCAATCAGATAGCGGTTGCCACCATCGTCGTCGCGCCGCGCAACGTCGAGCGTGAGCTGAGCGTGGTCGGGCGCGCCCCTCTCACAGCGATGGCAGCCGAGCAGTGGATTTTCGGCAACTACGCTTACGTCTCCACCATCTCCGATAAGCTCCTGGTCTATGACATCTCCGACCCGGCCAAGCCGAAGTTGACGGACACGATCAAGGTTGACGCGCACACTATCAACGACGTAAGCGTCACTCCCGACGGTAAGATCGGAGTCATCACGCGCGAAGGGTCATCGAATCGTAAGGACGGTATCGTCTTTCTGGATACGACCGACCCGGCGCATCCGAAAATTCTTTCCGAGTACACGGAGACTGTGACGGGGGGCGTTCACAGCGCCTTCATTGACTCTCACTACGTTTATCTGACGGACGATGCGACGGGGTCTCTGCGCGTGATAGATTTCGCGGACGCGAAAGCACCGAAGGAAGTGGCCCGCTGGCAGATCGAAAGCCCGCTCGTCACGAGCGGAGGCTTACAGGGCGGGCGCTACGTCCACGACGTGCAGGTCAAAGACGGATTGGCTTACCTGGCCTACTGGAGAGACGGGCTGGTCATCTTGGATGTGGGGAACGGAATCAAGGGTGGCAGCCCGGAAAAACCTCAATTCGTGAGCCAGCTTCGCTTCAACTATCACGAGCTTTACGGGAACGGCTGGCTGTCTGGCGCGCACGCTGTTTACCGTTACAAAAACTACGTCTTCGTCGGCGACGAAGTCTTCCCGGAAATTTTCGACATCGGCGGTAAAAAGCGTATCCCTGTGCGCGGCGTCGTTCACGTCGTGGACGTTTCCGACATCAATCACCCGCGCAAGGTCGCCGAATACGGCGTCCCCGAAGCCGGGTCACATAACGTCTGGGTCGAAGACGACATTCTCTACATGGGCTATTACAACGGCGGCGCGCGCGTGTTGGACGTTTCCGGCGAATTGCGAGGCGATCTCTACAGGCAGGGAAGGGAAATCGCCCGCCGCTGGACGGGAAGCGAAGACGGGTTTCGCGTCAACTCACCCTTCGCGTGGGGCGCGCAACCGCACAACGGCCTCGTCTTCTTCAACGACATCAACAGCGGCCTGTGGATTATGAAGCTCGGAGCACCGAGGACTGACACAGGCTCGACGACAGAACCGGGAAGGTAAGGCAGGAGTCAGAAGTCAGAACACAGGAGACAGAAGAAATGAAATTCTGTTGAAGCGGTTCTCAGCCTGATCTTCTGACTCCTGACTTCTGTCTTCTGTCTTCTGCTTTTATTCTGGCTTCTGGATTTTAAAGAAATCTATTCCTGCGGCCTGCGGGTCAACGTCAACGGTGGCGACGGTTTTCAGTGCCTCCAAGTCAATAACCTCGACTGTTCCGGGTTCAGAGCCGATGCCTTCGACTGAAACGAAGGCGTAGCGGTTGTCGGGTGAGACTGTGACGCCGTGAAGCACTTTGCGTTTTGTCGGAATCTGCGCCAGCTCTCGCCCCGTCTTCAAGTCGAAGACAGAGACCGACTGGCCGCGTTTATTCGTCCCTACCAGTCGCCCGTCTTTGGTCACGGCCAGATTATAGACGCCCTGCCCGGCGGGAATGCGCCGCAAGACTTTCCAGTTGACGGCGTCAATCTCGACAATCTCGCTCGACTTGTTGCAGGCCACGAAGACCGATGAGCCGTCAACAGACGGCTGCGCCCAGGTTGGTGAGCAGGAAACGTCTCCCGGTTTCGGCATCTCCATCCCATGCCCGCCCGTGTCCATGCCCGGCATCCCTTTATGAGTGGGACGCACAGGGGGCGCTCCCGTCATGCCCATTTCTTTGCCTTTGGTCAGGAGAAAGTGGCGCGAGACGCGAAGAGTGCGCGTGTCAATCTCGACCAGCATGTCGTCCATCATGCAGGCGGAATAATGCTTCGTTCCCTGCGGGTTGAAACGCGAGCCGTGCGGCATCGTGCAGGTGTTGATGCGCGCGACTTCCAGCATCTCGCTCGTCGCGACAACCGAGACGGAAGATGGAACCATGTCGCCATGCAGATTGAAATTGACGGCGTAGAGAAACTCGCCATTTGGTGAGACATCCATCGTCGCGGGAAAAAGCCCCAGCGTGACTTGCCCGACGACCGTGTCATTCTTCGCCGCATATTTCCAGACAGACCCGTATGGTCTGCCGTGACCGAGCGAGACATAATAGAACTGCTTGTCCGGCGAGATGGCGACACCGTGCGGCCCGTCAACGTCCGTCGGCATCAGCCCCGTCGCGAAGCTGCGCTCGACGCTTGTTCCATGTGGGCCGAAGCGCACCAGGCTAATCTTATCCGTAGATTCCGAGACGACGTAAACAAGGTAATCCTGTTCGGGTGGGCGCTGCGCGAAAACGGCAGATGCAAGCAACGCCATGACGATGCTGGACAAGGCAAGCCTCGAAAAACGATGAAGCGACCCGATTACTCTTCCCATATTCAATCCCCCGGCAGAAAACGATTGGCAAGTATCTTAATTCAGTAGCTCACTTACGCGCCAGCGACCTACGAAGCCAAATTGGATTTCTTTATCCTTGATGACGAGCTAATGAATTGTCTGCGCAGTTCCTGTATATTCGCCAATGGATAATTAATCAGTAGCCCGGAGCAATATGAAAGTTGTCATCGTCTCAATCCTCTGTCTCGTAGTCATAATAACGAGCGCCTGTCACAACGTCACAAGCCAGTCGAGCGAAGAAAAAAGAAGAGGCACGGCAAAGGCAGATCGCAATCACCCGTTTGCGGAAACAGGCGAGTTATCAAAAGCCTACGGGACACCCGTTCATCTGGCCGATCTTGAAGACAAAGCAATAGATGAGAGCAGCGGGATCGTCGCCTCTCGCCGGCATCCAGATTTTTTCTGGACACACAACGATTCCGGCGACGGCCCCTTTCTCTATGCCTTCGACCGCCGGGGCGGGAAGCGCGGCACGTGGCGCGTGACGGATGCCAAAGCTGTTGATTGGGAGGACATCACTGCGGGGCCGGGAACGCAGCCGGGGCAATCTTTTCTGTACGTGGGCGACATCGGTGATAACAGTAAAGAGCGGCGGGAGATTATCGTCTATCGCGTTGCCGAACCCGTCATCACAGGTGCGGATGCTGACACCAACCGATTTGAGCCTCAACAGACGGAGCCTGCCGAAGCGATTCATTTGCGGTACGCGGACGGGAAACACGATGCGGAGGCACTGGCCGTTCATCCAATCACAGGCGATTTGTACATCATCACCAAAACAAGAAACACGACTTCCGCTGCCGCTGTTTATAAACTCTCCGCGCCGTTTTCCACCTCAACCGTTAATACGCTTGAAAAAGTCGGAGACATCCGAGTCCCCAGCCTCTTTCCGGGAATGATAACCGGGGCAGACATTTCTCCCGACGGTCGGAAAATAATCCTGTGCGATTACTTCAACGCCTACGAGATGAGCTTGCCTGAACGTTCAGGCGGCAGTTTCGATGACCTCTGGAAGCAACCCGTAGCCATCGTCAGGCTCGGAATGCGCCAGCAGGGTGAAGCGGTCTGCTACCGTCTCGATGGGCAGGCGATACTGGCCACCAGCGAGAATAGTCCCGCTGCGCTGATAGAGGTTGAAACTATCAAGCGTTGAGCAGTGATCGATGATTCTGCCAGTTTCTTTCATATAACTTCCGTTGGGGTTTAAGGATTGTTGTTTTTGCGGTAGACATCTCTGCTTGGTTTATTCATCTCGATTGCTGTATGTTCGCGGCGTGATCCGCCCAGAGAAATAGTGACATGAAAAATCCCTCTCCTTCATCATTCAAAGACCGCCGTAGATACCCGCGCATTAAGTACTCTCTCGATGTCGATTGGGGGGAGACGCCCGCCTGCATCAATAAGGGTCAAGTCACAACGCTCAGCGTCGGGGGGTGCTTCGTCCAGACTCCGCTGGAGGTTGCTCAAGGCAAGCCGGTCTTCATCCGCCTTTTATTAGCTCCTAAGAGCGAGCGCGTAATGGAAGGTATTGTCTGGGGACGGGTCGCGTATCATTTGCCCGAGGTTGGATTAGGCGTCGAGTTTAAGAAGCTGCCGCCAGGTTACGCAGAACACATCAAAGACATAGTGGAGTTTCATCTGGAGAGTGACGGTGACACTTAAGTACGCTGCATAACAACTCAAATGAAAAATTCCTGAGGTGGGTTATGAGCCGAGCAGGACTCGAACCTGCGACCCACTGGTTAAAAGCCAGTTGCTCTACCGACTGAGCTATCGGCCCACAATCTACTTGATGAAGGGCATTTTACATACGCGCTGCGGGAGCCGCAAGGGTATCTCTTGAATTCTTGCCTTGGAAGTTAAGCTCCAAGCCATTTAGCGAGCGTGGAATCTTCGCAGGTGATGGTTTGCCCGCGCTCCGGCCCGGTTGAGATGAGGCCGATTTCGACGCCGATTTCCGTTGAGAGAAATTCAACGTAGCGTCGTGCTTCAGAGGGAAGGGCGTCAATCTCCGTGATTCCTTCAGTCGAAGTTTTCCAGCCGGGTAGGGTCTCGTAAATTGGTTCGATGCGACGCAGGTCTTGCGAGACCGCCGGGAATGAATCAATCTCCTGCCCGTCCAGACGATAGCCGGTGCAGACTTTGATCTCGTCCAAGGCATCAAGCACGTCGAGCTTTGTCAGTGCGACCGAAGAGAAGCCGTTGATGTCAGCCGCATAGCGCGTGGCGAAAGCATCGAACCAGCCGCAGCGACGCGGACGCTTTGTGACTGCGCCATATTCGCGCCCGCGCTCGCGTATCAATTGACCGAGTTCTTCTTCGCCTTCAAGCATCTCTGTCGGGAAAGGCCCTTCGCCCACGCGCGTCGTGTAGGTGCGAACGATGCCGAGTACGCCCGTGATGCGATGCGGTGCCAGACCTGTGCCGATGGATGCACCGCCCGCTGTCGTGTTCGACGAAGTGACGAAAGGATACGTGCCATGATCTACGTCGAGCAGTGTGGCTTGCGCGCCTTCAATCAGAATGGTTTGATTCTCGCGCGCGGCACGGTTCAGGAAATGAGTCGTATCGGTAATGAATGGAGCGAGACGTTCAGCAAGGCGCGAAGTCTCGTCGAAGATTTGATCGGGATCAAGCGCTTCTCCGCCGTAGGCGACGATGATCCGGTTGGCATCTTCCAGATTGCGCTCGATGCGTGAGCGCAACACATCCGGCTGAAGGGCGTCAGCAACGCGAATGCCGCGCCGTCCGGCCTTGTCTTCATAGGCCGGGCCGATGCCTCTGAGCGTTGTCCCGACTTTCTCGTTGCCGAGACGTTCCTCGCTCGTGTGATCGAGCGCGCGGTGATAGGGAAGAATGAGATGGGCGCGAGAGCTGACGCGGACACGTTCGGGCGAGACCTCCACACCCTGTTCGGCCAACTGGTCGGCCTCTTCAAAAAAGGCTTTCGGGTCGATCACCATCCCGTTGCCGAGAACACAGATTTTTCCGGGATGGACGATACCCGAAGGCAGCAGGCGCAGAACGAACGCGCGGTCTCCAACGTAGACGGAATGCCCCGCGTTGTGTCCGCCCTGATAACGCGCCACGATGTCGAAGCGTTCGGACAAAAGGTCAACGATCTTGCCTTTGCCTTCATCACCCCACTGCGCGCCTATTACAACAATTATCATAAGTCAGTTTTCAGTTTTCAGTTTTCAGTTTTCAGAAGAAGCAACGTGGTCTTTGCTTTAAACTGAAAACCGAAAACTGAAAACTGCTCTTCAGCTTGCTCTCTCTAATTTGACCGGCTTCTCTATGAAATAGAAGCTACAGCTTCCGCGCACTTCTTCCAGATCGCGCTTTTCGATGGGAAAGAGGCGGCATTGATTGGGGCGGTCTTCGTAAATGCCGCAGGTGGTCGTTCCATCATCATGCTTTTTCAGGAAAGGGCATTTGAAAAGAATCTCGCAGCAAGCCCCGCAACGGTTGCAATCGCCGCGACGAAGCGCGAGCTGTGCGATGACCTCTTCCTTCCGAAAATTTGCGCTGACGAAACGACGGAGCTTACCTTGTGCCTGACGGGCGCGGAATCTGGCATCCTCGACTGCGCGCGAGCGACGCGCTGCGGCGAGACGGTCTTCCATCGAGTGATGTCGCGGGGGGCGACGCTGACGCGAAGTTTTCATAAAGTCAGATGTTAGACGGAAGATGCTAGATGTCAGCTCATCCTATCCTCTGACCTCTAACTTCTAACCTCTGGTTTTAGAACTGCGTACTTCTCTTCAAATAGAAAAGTGGCGCGGAACGGAATGCTTGTTGGAAAACCGCCCGCGCCACTAAAGTGCGCTCTGTGTGCTTCAGGCGCTCGCTGCGCTGACGTGCTTGTCAATCATGCGTGAGATGGCTTCTTTGCTGGTCGCGCCGACGACGCGCTCTTCTTCCTTGCCACCCTTGAAGAGAATCAGTGTCGGGATGCCCTTGATGCCGTAGCGTTGAGAGACCGACGGATTCTCATCAACGTTGAGCTTGACGACGCGCGCGGCTTCCGAGTATTTCTCGGCCACCGCTTCGACTGTCGGCGCAAGCATCCGGCAGGGCGCACACCAGGCCGCCCAGAAATCTACCAGGACAGGCTTGTCTGATTGCAGCACGTCCTGTTCAAAAGAGCTGTCGCTCACTTCGTTCACATGTTCACTCATTCTTGTTTCTCCTTAATTTCTACCTGGACGAAGGCAACGTGAGCCAAACTCCCCCTTGCGCGCGTCCCGTTTTTCTCCGAATTCTAAACCACCGGGAATCTCTTACATCCGCGCCATAGCGCGGTAAAGCTGTATGTACTTCTGCGCCGCAACTCGCCATGAATTATCAACTCGCATCCCGTTCTGCTGAATGTTGCGCCAGACGTCGGGCTCAGCATAACAGTAGAGCGCCTCGTAGATTTTATCAAGCATCGCCGAAGCCGTATAAGGCCCGAACTTGAAGCCATTGCCCGCGCCACGCACGCGGTCAAAATCCTGAACCGTGTCGTCCAAACCCCCTGTCGCCCGCACCACCGGCACAGTGCCGTAGCGCGTGCTGTACATCTGGTTCAACCCGCATGGCTCAAAGAGCGACGGCATCAGGAAAATATCTGCACCCGCTTCGATTCTGTGCGCGAGCGGTTCGTTGAAACCTTTGAAGACGCCCACCTGCCGGGGAGCATGATCGCGCATCGTTTGCAGAAAATCTTCGTACTCGCTTGCTCCTGAGCCGAGCGCAATAAAGTAAGCGCCCGTTTCGAGAATTGCCCCGCCCGCCTCTTTAATCAGGTCGTAACCCTTCTGCGAAGTCAGCCGGGAAATGTTCGCGATGATGGGGCGACCCAAATCTTCGGGTAATCCAAAACCGCGCAGCAATTCCAGCTTGCACGCGCGCTTGCCCTCAAGATTGGCCGCGTCAAAATGCGCTGGCAGATGCGGGTCGGTCGCCGGATTCCAAATCTCGTAATCAACGCCGTTCGTGATTCCGACGAGTCGTGCGCGCCGCGCCCGCAGAATCCAATCAAGACCGTGCCCGTGCTCAGGCTGCTGAATCTCAAGCGAATAACGATGGCTGACGGTCGAGAGCGCATCGCTCGTCACCAGACCGGCTTTCAGAGCCGAGGCCGCGCCGTTCATCATAAAGGCGTCGCGCTCCTGTTCGCCGAACCCAAGAATCCAGAGTTGTTCGGGATCGAACGCGCCCTGATAGGCTAGATTGTGAATCGAAAAGAGCGTTCGCGTCTTCGCGTAAAACGGATCATAGGAGCGGCGCGAGCGAAGGTCTGCGGCGGCGAAGCCACCCGGCCAATCGTTAAGATGAACGATGTCTGGCGGCGCGCCCAGACGCTTGAACAGCGCGAGCGATGCGCGACAGAAAAAAGCGAACCGCTCGTGATCGTCGCGAAAGCCGTAGATGGAATTTCGCGCGAAATATTCGGGAGCGTCTATCAGGAAAGCCGGTGCTCCGGGAGCGTCCGAGTACCAGACGCGAGCGCGGTAGCTCTGCCCCCGCCAAACCACGTCCAGGTTGTCAATGATCTGTTCTCGAAGCTGCTGGCGCTTAACCTGCTCGAAGAGCGGCATCACGAGCAGGGCGTCTTCGCCCCAGTCGCGCAAAGCCTTCGGAAGCGCGCCCGCAACATCCGCCAGCCCGCCCGTTTTGGCGAAAGGCACGGCTTCAGACGAAAGTATTGCAACGCGCAAAACTCTTCACACTGCGCCCAAAAAGGGGCGTACCAAAAAGAGCAGGTTGATAGAACGTTAAGCCGGATACTAGCAAGAACCGTGACGGGTGACAAGTGTCAGGTAACAAGTAAAAACGCTCTTTCCTGTCACCTGTCACTTGTCACCCGTCACGGCTTTTAGCTCTGCATCGAGGCCAGGAATTCGGCGTTGGACTTGGATTTCTCCAGACGTTCAAGCACCACTTCCATCTGCTCGACGGGCGAGAGCGGGTTCAGGACGCGCCGCATCACCCAGACGCGATTCAGGTCTTCCTTGCTGAGCAGCAGTTCTTCCTTGCGCGTGCCGGAACGTTGGAGATCAATGGCAGGGAAGAGACGCTTATCCGAGAGGCGGCGGTCGAGATGGATTTCGCAGTTGCCCGTGCCTTTGAACTCTTCAAAGATGACATCGTCCATGCGCGAGCCCGTGTCAATCAATGCGGTGGCAATGATGGTTAGGCTGCCGCCTTCTTCGATGTTGCGCGCCGCGCCGAAGAAACGCTTCGGACGCTGCAAGGCATTTGAGTCAATACCACCGGAGAGAATCTTACCCGAAGGCGGCACGACAGCGTTATGCGCGCGCGCCAGGCGCGTGATCGAGTCGAGCAGGATGACAACATCACGTTTGTGCTCGACGAGACGCTTGGCCTTTTCGATAACCATGTCTGCGACTTGCACGTGGCGGGTCGGCGGCTCATCAAACGTCGAAGAGATGACTTCGCCGTTGACCGAACGCTGCATGTCTGTGACCTCTTCCGGGCGCTCGTCGATCAGCAGGACGATGAGCGTCACTTCCGGGTGGTTTGTCGTAACGGAGTTGGCGATGGTTTGCAAAAGCATCGTCTTGCCGGTGCGCGGCGGGGCGACGATCAAGCCGCGCTGCCCCTTGCCAATGGGCGTGACGAGGTCAATCACGCGGGCTGAAAGATTCTCCTGCAACGTCTCCATTCTCAATTGCTCATCGGGATAGAGCGGCGTCAGGTTGTCGAAAAAGACCTTGTCGCGCGACTCGCCGGGAGCCTCGAAATTAATCGCCTCGACCTTGATGAGCGCGAAATATCGCTCGCCCTCTTTGGGCGGGCGAATCTGGCCACTCACTGTGTCGCCCGTCCGCAAATCGAACTTGCGAATCTGCGAAGGGCTGACGTAGATGTCGTCCGGGCCGGGAAGATAGTTGTACTCCGGCGCGCGTAGGAAACCGAAGCCGTCAGGTAGTGTCTCAAGGACGCCTTCAGAGAAGATGAGGCCGCTTTTCTCGGTCTGCGCCGCGAGAACTTTGAAGATCAGTTCCTGCTTTCGCATGCCGGTTGCGCCGGGGACATCCATGCCTTTGGCGATCTGTGTGAGCTTGGAGATGGACATCTCTTTCAAGTCAGACAGATTGAAGATGTCTTCGGGTCTGGTTTCTTTGGCAGGAGCTTTTTCCTCAGGCGCTTCGGCTGTGGCGGTGATTGTCGCCGAGCCATCTTCACCGTTGGCGTTGTTATTGGTAGTGCTGGCGCTGCTCGCGCGCGTGCGTGGTGTGCGTTGTGACATTTCAGTTCTTCTCTATGCGGTCAACATTTAAATGACCGCTCATTTGTGCTTCTCTCTTGACGGCTCAAATGGCCGCGCTGCTGCTGTTGTTGTCAATTTGATTAGTGCCGTAATGGTTGAATCGGGAATGAAATCTCTAAGGTTGCGCGAACCAGTTTGGGCGGGAGCGTGTGGGGCTACCCTCTCTAAACTAAAGGCGAGGAGAACGGTGCAACTCTACCCAACTGTCTCACGTCTATGGAAATCCAGTCAACTGTTCCAGAAATGTTAGGGACCTCGATTTGATGCCTGATGCGCCGTGCGCGTGGCCTCTTATAATTGCGGAATGTGGATTTTTGATTGCGGATTGTTCAAGAAAGCCGCAAGGCTCTTAAAGTCCACAATCCGCAATCCGCAATTATTTTGTCGCTTCTTCGATAGCTCGCCAAACTTCTTCGCGTCCCATACCCGTCGTCGCTGAATAGGCTATTATTCGCCCGGCGTCAAGCGTTTTTTTGACCCGCTCGAAATTCTTTCGCAACTCGTTTTTCGAGAGCTTGTCGGATTTTGTGGCAACTACAATGCGGGGCTTCGCATGAGCAGCAAGCCACTCATTGAGCTGCAAATCCAATGTCGTGGGTTCGTGACGCGAATCTACAATCTGAATTGATAGCATAAGCTGCCTGCGCTTGGCAAGGTAGCTGGTCGCCATATCTCCCCATGAAGCTCTGATTACTTTAGGGACGCGCGCATAGCCGTAGCCTGGCAGATCAACGAAACGGAAACGATTATTTATCAGAAAGAAGTTTAAGCTTTGCGTCCTTCCGGGCGTCGAAGAAGTGCGCGCCAGCCCCTTCACACCCAGCAGGGAGTTAATCAAGCTCGATTTACCAACATTCGAGCGACCCAGGAAAGCGATCTCCGGCCTCTCATCAAGAGGCCAATCCGGCTCATCAAACGCGCTCTTGATGAATTCGGCGCTGGTAGTTTTCATGAGTGACAGGTGACAGGTGACAGGTGACAGGAAAAACGCTTTTACTTGTCACCTGTCACCTGTCACCCGTTACGGCCTTTTATCCCGCTTGCGCCTTGCTTGCTGCTTCCGCACGCATGGCTGCCCACTGCTTCATGCGCTCGCGCAGGGCGGTCAGGGATTCTTTGGCATCGGGCTTGCGCATGACAAGCTTTTCGAGATGCTGAAGGTACTGCGGGCTGCCCATCCCCGTCCGCATCTCTGCGAGAAACGGCTCGACCTTGGCATAGACGATCATGTATTCGCCATTCGCGTCCGTGAACATCTGCTCATCAATCGCGCCGTGATTGACGAAAGACGCCGCCATGTCCCAGTAGCTCGTGACCATTCGGAAATAAACGGCCTTGTCGCTCATCATAGTCTCGGTAAAATCCTGTATGCTTCCTGGATTGAATTGCGTAATAAACCAGTCGCGCGCTTTCCGCATGACCTCTTCACGGCGAAGCTCATACAGTTTAAGAATCAAGTTTGCATCTTCGTGTTTTGTGTCCATAGAGTCTCCATTTGTTTGAACGCACTCAGGCCAGATAGCAGTCGCCAGATAGTTTTGAGCGATGCTTTGAAGCGTGATGCGCCCTTTTAGATTGATTGCTGCCGCGCGAAAAGGCGGCTTAAACGAGGTGAAAGATAAAATATTTACCACGACGAGCGCGCCCTGGAGCACAAGCCCCTGCGCGCCCGCCGCCTTAACACGCAAGTTTACTCGGCGATGGTCTGCACGCCCTGCGATGGTTGATCCGTAGACCAGAGCGGAGGCGTCTTTGTTTCGTCAACCGCACCGGCATCTGTCGGGCACGCATCTTCGAGCGCGAGATTAAGCACTTCGTCAATCGTCTCGACAAGGTTAATGTCCAGCACTTCACGCACCTCTTCCGGGACTTCGATCAAATCCTTTTCGTTGTCCTTCGGTAAGATAATCGTCGTGATGCCGAAGCGATGCGCCGCCATCAATTTCTCTTTAACGCCGCCGATGGGCAGCACCTTCCCGCGCAAAGTTATCTCGCCCGTCATCGCCACGTTCTTGCGAACCGGCACACGCGCCAGGGCCGATGCCATAGCGGTCGCCAGAGTGATTCCGGCGCTCGGCCCATCTTTCGGAATCGCGCCCTCTGGAATGTGTATGTGCAGGTCGCGTTTGCGAATGAAATCAAGGCTCATGCCGAGCCGTTCGGCGCGTGCTTTGATGCAGGTCAGGGCAGCTTGCGCGGACTCTTGCATCACATCGCCGAGTTTGCCGGTCAACATGACACCGCCGCGACCCTTGGTGAGCGTCGCTTCGATTTGCAAAACTTCGCCGCCGACTTCCGTCCAGGCCAGTCCGGTTGCCAGACCAATCTCACTTTCGGCAGCCACACCCTGCTGGCGAAACTTGATGGGGCCCAGCATGTCGCGCACGCGCTCCGCCGTCACGACATCCTTGAAACCTTCACCGGCGCTATCCGTCACGAGCTTGCGAGCCACTTTGCGCATGCACGAGCCGATTTCGCGCTCCATATTGCGAACACCGGCCTCGCGCGTGTAATGGCGAACAATCTCCAGCAAGCCTTCCTCTGTGAATTCAACCTGCTCAGGCTTGAGGCCGTTGGCCTCCGCTTGCTTAACGACGAGATGCCGCCGGGCAATTTCCATCTTCTCGCGCTCGGTGTAACCCGAAAGACGAATAATCTCCAAACGATCCTGCAAAGGCGGCGGGATGGTATGAAGCACATTCGCCGTCGCGATGAAGAAGACGCGAGACAGATCGTATTCCACATCCAGGTAATGATCCTGGAAAGTGTTGTTTTGCTCAGGGTCTAAAACTTCCAGCAGAGCAGACGAAGGATCGCCGCGAAAATCCGCGCCGAGCTTGTCAACTTCGTCGAGCAGGATGAGCGGGTTGACCGTTCCAGCCTTTTTCATCATCTGGATAATCTGACCGGGCAGTGCACCAATATAAGTGCGGCGATGCCCGCGAATCTCCGCTTCGTCGCGGACGCCCCCCAGAGAGAGGCGGACGAACTTACGCCCGGTCGCACGCGCAATGGATTTGCCCAGAGATGTCTTTCCGACTCCCGGCGGGCCGACAAAACAAAGAATAGAACCTTTCGGATTCTTCACCAACTGGCGAACGGCCAGGTATTCAAGGATGCGGTCTTTGACCTTTTCCAGACCGTAATGATCTTCGTTCAAGACTTCTTCCGCTCTGGTCAGGTCTCTAAGCTCTTTCGTTTTTTGTTTCCAGGGTACGCTGACGAGCCAGTCAATGTAGGTGCGCGAGACCGTGCCTTCGGCGGACATCGGCGGCATGGCTTCCAGACGATGCAGCTCCTGCATGGCCTTCTCTTTAGCCTCTTCCGACATTCCGGCTTCTTCGATCTTCTTCTTCAGGTCTTCCAACTCGGCCTTCTCGTCCTTCCGGCCCAGTTCTTTGTGAATCGCCTTGATCTGCTCGTTCAGGTAATACTCTTTCTGCGCCTTCTCCATCTGCCGTTTGACGCGTGTCTGAATCGTGCGGTCAAGCTGCCGCTTATCAAGCTCCGTCTCCAGCAATTCGACGAGTCGCTGCAAGCGCGCCTGCGTGGAGAAGATTTCCAGCAGTCCCTGCTTATCCTCGACGGAGATGTGGAGCTGCGAAGCCAGGGCATCGGCCAGGTGCGATGGGTCTTGGTTGCGAAGCGCAGTTTGCAGGGCATCTGTTTGCGCGTCAGGCGCGAGACGCAGATGCTGCTCGATTAACTGATTGATTTTCTGGACGAGAGCTTCGACGCGCGTCCCCTCTTCGTTGACTACAGGGGCACGGCGAACCAGCGCCGTGAAAGCTCCCTCGTTATTCTCGACGCGCACGGTCGTGGCGCGCTCACGGCCTTCGACCACGACTTTGATCTGGCCGTTCTCCTGCTTCTGTGATTGCAGGATACGCCCCAGCGTTCCGATGCCGTAAATCTGCTCCGGGGTGGGCTCGTCAACGCTGGCGTCATGTTGTGTGGCCAGGTAGATGGTGCGATCACCGGCCAACGCTTCTTCGAGCGCGCGAACAGAGCCGGGGCGACCGATCTTAAAAGCAACTTTGGTAAAAGGAAAGATAACGACATCGCGAATCGGCACCATCGGGTAGCGCGCAAGGTCTGAGGGTGTGTGGTCTGAATATTCTTCCATAACTCTTTACTCTTTATTCTGTGCCTGAAGCGTTTCAACCTGTGAAGAAGGGCGAGCCGATTGACGCCGTCTCGCCCTATTCAATTAACAGATCTAATTGTAGACCCTCGAAAGGCAAATGTAAAAAGGTAAAAGACAAAAGTAAGATTTCCCTTACTGTCCGTTACGGCCTTCCCGAACAATGTTAATCAACGCATCCAGACGTTGATCAGTATGCGCCTGTGCCTCGGCCAGCCGCGCCATCGATTCTTCGGTGCGAACCTGAGCGCGCGCCACTAATTCTTCGGTGCGAATCTGGGCGTCTGCCAGAGCCTCAAGTTTCACCGTGAGATTCGTGAGGGCGGCCTCGAAACCATCGATACGCTCATCTGCCTCGTCCATGCGCTCATCCGCTCTGCGCGCCATATGCGTAAGCAGTTGGATGGCCTCTTCAACTGTTTTCACCCGCCGCTTGATCTTGGTGTAATCTTCACTCATTTCTCATTGACCTTCCTTCCATCAAGATGTTCTTGCGGGTGGAAGCACAATATACAGTCTTTGAGTTCAAAATAAAACGAGGGATGAAAACCCCCTTTCATCCCTCATCCCTCATCCTTCATCCCTGATTTCAAGCTGCTGCGCCGTCTACGCCGGATAAGCCTTCGCCGGGAATGGCGCGGCGGCGTTCGACCATCTCGCTCGTGATGACGAATTCCTTGATGCGCTTCTGCGAAGGCAAGGTGTACATCGCATCGAGCAGCAACTCTTCGAGAATCATCATCAGGCCGCGCGCGCCGACCTTTCGTTCGACAGCTTGTTTGGCGACAGATTTGAGCGCGTCGTCCGTGAACTTCAATTTGACGTTGTCGAAGTCAAACTTTTTCTGATACTGCTTGACCAGCGCATTCTTCGGCTCGGTCAAAATCTTGATGAGCGCGCCTTCGTCCAACTCATGCAGCACACCGCAGACGGGAAGACGTCCGACAAACTCCGGGATCAGCCCGTAACGAACTAAGTCTTCAGGCTGGACGGCGGCAAACGCCTCGGCGTGGCGGTTTCCACCGGATTTGACTTCAGCGTGGAAGCCCAGAGACTTGTTACGTAGCCGTCGCTCGACAACTTTTTCCAGTCCGACGAACGCCCCGCCGCAGATGAAGAGAATGTTGGTTGTGTCTACGGGGAAGAATTCCTGGTGCGGATGCTTGCGTCCACCCTGTGGTGGAACGTTGGCGACCGTGCCTTCAAGAATTTTCAGGAGAGCCTGCTGCACGCCTTCGCCCGACACGTCGCGCGTGATCGAAGGGTTTTCATCCTTGCGGCAAATCTTATCAACTTCGTCAATGTAGATGATGCCTTGCTGCGCGCGCTCGACATCGCCGTTGGCGGCCTGCAAGAGTTTCAGGATGATGTTCTCAACGTCTTCGCCGACGTAACCGGCTTCGGTGAGCGTGGTGGCGTCAACGATGGTGAAGGGAACTGAGAGCATGCGCGCGAGCGTTTGCGCCAATAAAGTCTTGCCCGTGCCCGTCGGGCCGATTAACAGGATGTTCGATTTCTGAATCTCGACATCCGCGCGCCGTCTCGCCATCTCGATGCGCTTGTAATGCTGGTAGACAGCAACCGCCAGCCGCTTCTTCGTCTCTTCCTGCCCGATGACGTATTCGTCCAGAAAGCTCTTGATCTCGCCGGGCTTTGGCAAGGGCGGGCGGGCGGCGACCGAATCGGCCTGCTGGTCGTCGGTGATGATTTCGTTGCAGATGTCTATACATTCGTTGCAAATGTAGACAGTCGGCCCGGCGATGAGCTTTTTGACTTCGTTCTGCGATTTGCCGCAGAAGGAACAGCGCAGCGTGTCATCGGTTCGTCGTACCATAGGCGTCTGGGGAACTCCGTTTGATTTCGGTCGAGCTTATCGGGTTTATTCGGGAGAAGACGCGGGCGTGGCAGAACTTTCTGAGCCCGCAATGATTCGATTGCAACGCTTGACGCATTCATCACAGATGAATGCGCTTTTACCAACCATCCGGCGCGGCACGCCACGAGAGGCCTGCGGTGCGCCAGCGACAATCTGTCCGACCTCGCCCTGCGACCTCCCGCAAAACGAGCAGCGATACTTGCGTGCTTTCATCTTCGCAATCATCGCATTAAATTAGTGACAGGTGACAAGTGACAGGAAAGAAGTTTTATCTTGTCACCTGTCACTTGTCACGATTTACTTATTCCCGGTGCGCTATCACTTCGTCAATCAAGCCGTACTCTTTCGCCTGCATGGCGGACATGATGCGGTCGCGTTCGACATCGCGTTCGACCGCCTCGAAGGATTGCCCGCTGTGCCTGGCGATGATCTGCGAGGTCAGCTCGCGCATGCGGATGATCTCTTCGGCTTGAATGCGAATGTCTGTGGCCTGACCCTGCGTGCCGCCCGAAGGCTGGTGAATGAGGATGCGCGAATTTGGTAGAGCAAAGCGTTTGCCTTTCGCGCCGGCAGTCAGGAGCAGCGCGCCCATCGAAGCGCATTGCCCGACGCAGATCGTCGTCACGTCTGGACGAATGAACTGCATCGTATCGTAGATGGCCATCCCGGCTGTGATCGAGCCGCCGGGGGTATTGATGTACAGGTTGATGTCTTTCTCAGGGTCTTCGGCTTCGAGAAAGAGAAGCTGCGCGACGATCAGGTTGGCGACCATGTCGTCAATCGGCGTACCCAAAAAAATAATATTGTCTTTCAAGAGACGCGAGTAAATGTCGAAGGCGCGTTCGCCACGCGACGTTTGCTCGACGACCATCGGGACTAGCATAGCAACTTCTCCAAAAGCAGAATTCAGGAGTCAGAATCCAGAAGCCAGAAGGAAAGAAAATCTGTGAATGCGGCTGCGGCCTTATTCTTCTGAATCCTGAATTCTGGATTCTGGATTCAGTTCTTCTTCTCTCCACTCTTCGTCTGTCACGCGCGCATTTTCAACAATCAGGTCGAGCGCTTTGCGATTGCGCAACCTATCGGCGATGCTAGTAGCGCCTCCCTGCTTTGTCAAGGCAGCACGCACTTGCTCTGGCGCTTGACGCGATGCTTCGGCAATTGAATTGATCTCGGCTTCAATTTCTTCGTCCGTGACTTCTATCTTTTCCTGCTCGGCGATCAACTCCAGCAGCATCGAGCCGCGCACATCGAATTCAGCCTGAGCTTTCAATTGCTCGCGCACGCCGTCCCAGTTGATCTCCTGGCCGCGTGGGTCAATCCCGCGCCCGATCATATCCTGCACAGCCGCCTGGAGACGATTGTTCGCCTGGTGCTCGCTCAAAGTTTGCGGCACTTCAAACGGGTGCGCTTCGACGAGTTTCCTCATCACCTCGCTGCGCAAATGATTGTCGGATTCCACGCTCGCGCGCTTCACCAAATCCTCGCGCACCTTCTCGCGCAAATTATCAAGAGACTCAAACTCTTCGCCCAAGCTCTTCGCCCATTCGTCATCAATCTCCGGTAATTCCTTACGACGCACCGCCACGACTTTCGCCGTGTACTCAACTTTCTTCCCGGCCAAACCCTTCGAGGTAAAATCTTCCGGGTAATTGACCATAAAAGTCTTCTCTTCGTCGGCACGCACTCCCGTCAGATTGTCCGTAAACTCCTGCTGCACGCCCGCCCCACCCAATTCTATCTCTACATCGTCAACATTGATGTCCTCTTCGTCGGGCGTCTCGACAAATTTTCCATGAAAATTCACTGTGACAGTATCGCCCGCCTCTGCGCCGCGATCCTCGACGGGCTGTAAAGAGCCGGAGGCGTCGCGCAAGCCTTCGATGACACGGTCAACGTCTTCATCCCCAACGGCGCGAACGCGCCTCCCGGCTTCCAATCCCTTGAACTCGCCGAGCGTGACTTCGGGGAGAACTTCGACATGGACGTGCAGGGAAATTGGCTCAGCGCCTATCTTGTCCAGACCCTCGGAGTTGTCCAGATGCAGATCAGGCTCGCCAATCACGTTGAGCGAGAGTTCGGAGATCGCATCTTGGACAGCTTGCGGCACAAGCTCCTGCAAAACCTCGCTGCGAATCTTATCTTTGAAGCGCGTGCGGACTATGGAACGCGGCGCATGGCCGGGACGAAATCCCGGCACGGTCGCTAATTGCGCGTAGCGGTCACTAATGCGGTCGTAAGCCGAGCGCACAGCGTCTGCTTCAATCTCGATCTTGAGTTCCTTGCGTGTTGGAGAATGGTCAACCACTTCTGTCTTCATAAAATTTGAAGCCCGCTCCGGCACGCACGAAATGAGCCGGACGGGCATCCTTCCTCTGGTCGAAAATTATTTCATTAAAACTGTTGGTGCGAAAGGGGGGACTCGAACCCCCACCCCTTTCGGGACACGGTCCTAAGCCGTGCGCGGCTGCCATTACGCCACTTTCGCACTTTCAACTTAGTTAGCAAACACTTTACTGAGCTGTCCAAAAATCAACGAAAGAAGATTAAAAGATTGCCGCTATGTTGTCTAGCGAGCGAGAGAAACTAAGTGCGCCTAACAAAACCCTGCGATGCGAAGAGATAAACCACAAAATCACACGAAATGGCACGAATTATTTTGGTGTTGTTTCGTGTGATGCGCGTGGTTACATGATTTTGTTAGACGCTCTAAACTGGATTATTAGTTGGGATTGTTTCAACTTCACGTTTAATAGCTCTGATCCTCTTCGTCAACTCCTGCAACTCTTCTCCGGGAAACTCTCGCCGCCATTGGCGATCAAACTCATCTTGCATTGTGCGTCGATGCAAATCCCGCAACTCTTTCCAGAACGGCCAGCACGTTTCGAGCTTGGAGCCCCGAAATGAAAAGACCTTGCTGGAAAGCTTCTGTGAGCGGCGATGATCCGGGTAGCGAATAATGTCGAGCTGCACGGAATCACCAAGCGCCGCCAGCTTGAAATCGAATTCTTCAGGCTCGCTGTTCCATTTAACGATTGCCTCGTAGTCGCTCTCCAGCACATTGCATAGCGCATCGATTAAATCCCGCAATGAATCATAAGGCGTACAGGAAACGACCGTGACGAAGCTCTCTTTTCCACTGCTCAAGCGAAGCGACATGAAGCCATGCTGCGGACTTTCCAGACTGACCTGGAGTTTTTGATTCATCATCGAGTGTTACACCTTACAGTCCCTTACCGTGTTTGCTAATCCACCTGAGCAGCAGGAAGACAGGATAGCTTGCCGCCAGAAGGACGAGCGCGTAGACGCTATTTCCAATGTCGCTGACGACTGCGCCGACAAGAAACGCGATTGAGCCGGTGAGTGCCAGTCCGGTCGTCCAGGGATAGCCCCAGGCGCGGTACGGGCGCGGCGTCAACGGCTCTTTGAAGCGCAGGACAAAAACCGAGAGGAACGAAATCGAGTAGTTGATGACGAAGAAGAAGGCGAGCACGGCCAGCACCTTGTCGAAAGTGCCGCTCAAAATAAAGACTATCGCGGTGAGTGCGCTGAGCAGCAACGTGATGGTCGGCGTGCCTCCTTCGTTGACCCTATCAGCGCGCGCCGAGATGAGTTGGTCGCGGCTCATGGCCAGCAGGATGCGCGGCGCTGTCAGGTGGTAAGCGTTAATCGTACTCAGCATCGAGATGATGGCCAGTGCTCTAATGATTGTGTCGCCGCGCGCACCGAAAAGCTCCTGCGCCGCTGCACCGGTCGCAAGCTGTGCTCCGGCTAACTCCGAGAGCGGCAGAACATAAATCAGCGCCACGTTGACGAGAACGTAAATCAGGATGACAAGGAGCACGCCTCCGATCATCGAACGCGGAATATCGCGGTCGGGATTACGCACTTCTTCGCCGAAGTAGATCACACTGTACCAGCCGTCGTAAGTGTAGAGCACACCCTGCAATGCCTTAATCAACGCGGCGACGAGCGGCAACCCCAACAACACCGGCTGCGACGTATGAGAGCGAGCGCCCCTGCCTCCGAGCATGAAACAGGCTGCGATCAAAACGATGAAGACGATTGCCTTGAGCAGGCTGGTGAAATTCTGCGTCAGGCTGCCCCGGCGAATTCCTTTCCACTGGAGAAAGGTGAAGAAGCCGACAGTGGCCAGCGCAACATAAACGTCCTGCCCGGTCAGTGCGGGGAAAAGTTTGCCAGCGTATTCGCCTATGACCATCGCAATGACGGCTATCGTCCCGCACGTCGAGAGCCAGTCGCTCCATCCGACGACGAATCCGGCGTAATCACCCAAAGCGCGATGCGCGAAAACATAAAAGCCGCCGGAGCGCGGAATCATCGTCCCCAACTCCGCGACAGAGATTGTGCCGAGCAGCGCGTAGATGCCGCCTGCCACCCACACGCCGATGAAGAGCCAGGCATTCGGCAGATGCCCTGCAATCTCGCCGGGCGTGCGGAAGATGCCCATCCCGATTGTCCCGCCAATCGTCACAGCCAGGCCGAAGCCAACGCCTAAGATTCGCAGCAAGTGCCCACGACTTATTCCCGGCAACGATGAAGCAACTGCTTTCGGCTGCATGCGGATGGTTTCTGCTCTATTAGAGCGTGCGCGTTACTTTCGACAAAGAGCGCGGGGCGTCCGGGTCGAGTCCTTTGGCTTCCGCCAGCAGCGCCGCGAAAAGCTGACCTGGAATGATGTAGGGAATGGGAGCGAGAAATTCATTAATCTCGCTCGGCATCATAATCGCGCGCGAAGATGCGCGGGCAGCTTCCTCGTCAGACGTAATAACGAGAGTTTCAGCGCGCAGCTCTTTCAAGCGTTCGAGTAGTTCTTTAACGCCTGGAAGCATCGCGCCCGGCGGAGCAAAGAGGATGACGGGAAAATGGCGTTCGACCATCGCCAGTGGGCCGTGCAGGAAATCTGCCGACGAAAAACGTTCGGCCACAACGTAGCAGGTCTCCATCAGCTTGAGCGCCAGCTCGTATGCGTTGGCGTAAATCAGCCCGCGCCCGACGACGACGCAGTTCTCCATGAAGACGTAACGCTCAACGAGCTGGGTGATCGCTGCCTGACATTCAAGCGCACGGGCGGCGTATTCGGGAAGCGCATCGTAAGCAGGAGCAGAGCCGTCGTCCGAGAGCGCAGCCGCGAGCATGTAAAAGAGAAGCATCTGCCCGGTGAAAGTTTTCGTCGCCGCGACGGAGCGCTCACGCCCGCCGTGCATGAGGAGCGTCTCGTCTACAATCTTGGTCATTGACGAAGCTGCTTCGTTCGTCATCCCGATGGTGCAAGCTCCGCTAGAGCGCGCGTCTTCCAGCACGCGATTGATGTCCTCGCCTTCGCCGGACTGCGAGACGCCGATGACGAGCGCGCGGTTGAGCCGCAGCTTGGCGTTGTAGATCGTATAGACGGACGGTGCGGCGAGCGAGACGGGAATTCCTGTTGTCACTTCCAGCAGGTAACGACCAAAGAGAGCGGCGTTATCGGAGCTGCCGCGAGCGACGAGGACGATCAGGTCAACGTCGCGCTCTTTCAAAAACGCGCCGAGTCGCTCGACTTTGCTTTTTTCTTCCTGAATGGTTTTCAGTAGCGCCGCCGGTTGCTCGGCAATTTCCTGAAGCATTAAAGACAAGACATGATCCTTTGAGTGCCTGCTCGTTTGAGCTTCCGCTGAAAGAAGACCGTTGACACCGAAATTGCTGCCGTGATAGTTGTCTCCGGCGCGGCATACAATAATGAAAAGGGGCGGCGAGCGCAACAAGTTCATTTTGAGCTAACTAAGATGGAAGCAGCTTCCGAAGTTAATCAAAGCAGTTCTCCTAAGCGGATGCTCTCGCTCGACGTGTTTCGTGGCATTACCATCGCGGGCATGGTTTTGGTCAACAATCCGGGGACGTGGGGCGCAATCTACAGCCCTCTGAAACATGCGGAGTGGCACGGCTGGACGCCGACGGATTTAATCTTTCCCTTCTTCCTCTTCATCGTCGGTATCTCGATAACGCTTGCCTTCGCGCGCCGCGTCGAAAGCGGCAACGACCACTATGATCTTCTGAAGAAGGTCTTCAAACGCTCGGCCATCATCTTCGCGCTCGGACTCTTCCTCAACGGCTTTCCCTATTTCGATCTCGCGGAGATTCGCATTCCCGGCGTGCTGCAACGAATAGCCGTCTGCTACTTCGTCGCCTCGCTCATCTTTCTGAAATCGAGTTGGCGCACACAGGCCGTCGTCGCCGTCTCTCTCCTTTTGCTCTACTGGGTTCTGATGACGGTTGTGCCCGTGCCCGGATTCGGCGCAGGCGGTCTCGGCAAGGAAGGGAATCTGGCGGCTTATGTTGATCGCTGGCTGCTGGGCAGGCACATCTGGAAAGGCGGGGTGGTCTTCGACCCGGAAGGACTGTTGAGCACGATGCCTGCGATTTCGACAACGCTCTTCGGTGTTTTAACCGGACACTGGCTGCGTTCCCGTCGCACGCCAATGGAAAAAGTCGCGGGCTTATTTTTCGCCGGGGCGTGCGCGGTCGCCATCGGCTGGGCATGGCACTTCTTCTTTCCAATCAACAAATCTCTGTGGACAAGCTCCTATGTCGTCTTCACGGCAGGAATGGCTTTGCAACTGCTGGCCATCTGCTACTGGCTGGTGGATATTAAAGGTTATAGGAATTGGGCAAAGCCTTTCATCATCTTCGGCGTCAATGCCCTCGCGCTCTTTGTCTTTTCCGGCTTGCTGGCGCGCTTGATGAGCGTTATTAAAATGCCGCGAGGCGATGGCTCATCAATTTCGCTTCAGCCATACCTCTTCCAAAACCTGTTCGCTTCGTGGGCATCATTAATCAACGCCTCGCTCATTTACGCCATCACCTACATCTTTTTCTGGCTGCTCCTGATGTGGCTGCTCTACCGGAAACGAATCTTTATCAAGGTGTAGGACAGACAGAAATGCCTATCCTACGGTTTGTAACCCGGCCCGCGCAGCACATGGCCTGCGAGCGCCTTGGTGCGTTGTCCGTTGTCAACGCTGAGCTGACCGTTGATGATGACGTAGGGGATGCCTTCCGGGTATTGGTTCGGCTGCTCAAACGTCGAGCGATCACGCACCGTCTGCGGGTCGAAGATGGTGATGTCGGCATACGCGCCTATGCGCAGCACGCCCCGATCCTTCAGACCAACGCGGGCGGCGGGCATCCCCGTCATCTTCCGTATAGCTTCTTCAAGTGTCAACAAATGCTCGTCGCGCACGTAGCGCGAGAGAATGCGCGGGTACGAACCCCAGCCGCGCGGGTGTCCCTTGGCCGACGAGAGCGGGCCGTCCGTGGCGCGTGCTCCGCTGTCTGTGCAGATTGCAACAAAGGGAGCGCGCAGCGCGGCGCGGAGATCGTCTTCCGCCATCATGAAATAGATTGCGCTCGTCGCCCCGTGATCGGCGAGAATCAAATCAAAGAGCGCGTCCAAATCATCTTTCTTCTGCTCGGCGGCAATTTCGGAGAGACGCTTGCCCTGAAGATTTTCCAGCTCGCGGTTGACCACCGAGCTAATCAGCACGCCTCCTGCTCCTCCGCTCCCCAGATAGATGTTCTCCCAATCGTTCGCGTCCTTCGTAATCTCGCGTTTCAATCGCTCGCGTGTCTTGTTATCACGAAGTCTCTCAAGCATACGCTCCGTGCCGCCTTCCAAAGCCCAGGGTGGAAGACAGGCGGTGAGCGCGGTGCTCGCAGCCGTGTAAGGGTAAACGTCTGCGCTGATGGCCAGCCCGCGCATTCGCGCCGCTTCGATGCGCTTTAAGACTTCGGGCATTCGTCCCCAGTTCTTCTGGTAAGCTGTTTTGAGATGCCAGATTTCGACGGGGATGTGGGCGCGGCGTCCGATCTCGAAAACTTCTTCGAGCGATGCGTCAATAGCGTTGGCCTCGCTGCGCTGGTGCGTCGCGTAAATCCCGCCGTAGCGTTTGGCCACCATTGCCAGTTCCACAATCTCGTTCGTTTTGGCAAAGCGCGCGGGCACGTATTGCAGAGAGGTCGAGAGGCCGAGCGCACCATCCTCCATCGCGTCCGCTACCAGGCGGCGCATCTGTATCAATTCATCTGTGGTGGGCGGGCGATTGTCGAAACCGATGACGAAAGCGCGCACCTGTGTCGCGCCGACGAATGTTCCCAGATTGAGGCCGATACCCTGCTTTTCAAGGCGGCTGAAATATTCGCCGAGTGTGCGCCAATCAACCGTCAGGTTATAGCGCCGGTAGTATTCGCCCTCTTCTGCAATCAGGCGTTCGTTGATGGGTGCGACCGTGCTGCCCTCGCCTGTGATTTCGGTCGTGACGCCCTGCATCACTTTGCTCATGGCGCGTGGGTCAATCAGCAAGTTGGTCTCTGATTGGCCGAGCAGGTCTATAAAGCCGGGCGCGACTATCAATCCCTGCGCGTCAATCACACGATGGGCGCGCGCCTTTGAGAGCTTTCCAATCCGCGCGATGCGGTCGCCTTTAACGCCTAAGTCCGCCACGTAGCTGCGTCGCCCCGTCCCATCTATCAAACGACCGTTCTTGATGAGCAGATCGTATTGCGGTGGGGCTTCCGCTTCGCCGTGCGGAACTACTGAAGAGAGCAAAGCAGCAATACTCAGAAGTGAACTGAGCGCAACGGTTGATTTCATGAAAGCTCCGAAAATATGGAAGAAGGTGTTCGCTTGATTGACCGAGCAGCATTCTGCCTGCATCATTCCAGTGTGGCAAGAGAATTTGATTGCGAAATGCGGATTAAAAAGCGGTGAAGTGAGAAGTAAGTGAGCAGCCTGCGTCAATCCGCCGCGTGAGCGGCGACATGAATTTAGCCCGGCCTTTCAAGGCCGGGTCAGTTGAGCGAGAGATTAACCGGCGTGGGGGGGGGG
>JAVHVE010000045.1:0-7415 GCA_032160705.1 Acidobacteriota bacterium
AGCGCGCCGGGTGCTTTGCCTGGGGAGCAAAGCACCCGGCGCGCGGGGGAGTTGAAGAAAGAGGAGTAAGACGATGAATACAGTAATAAGAAGAGAGCCGCGTGACTGGTGGAATACGGTTGCGCTCGGCGTAGTGGCAGTGGTTTGTTTTTTGGTGATCTGGTTTAACGCCTGCTCGTCCGTTTCGCCGGACGCGGCTCAAGCAAACAAAGCGAAAGCGGCGGCGTTAAAGACGATTACTCAGGCGGCGACGCCTCATCCAGCGAGCGCGGCTATGACCACAGAGGAGAGCGTGCCGCCATCGCTCGCGAACGCCGGAGAATACGGCGAGAACGTCTATGACTACGCGAAGGCGAGAGACTGGAAGAACGCTGACGTTAAACTCGCGGCGCTCAAAGAGTCGGTCAAACAGGCGCGCGCCGATGTCAAGGACAGCAGCGCGGTAGTAGACCTTCTCGATGGGAATGTTGCGGCTCTTGACCGCGCCGTCACAGCGAAAGATCGTCAGGCGGCGATGCGCGAGGCTAATCAAGTGACACTTGACGTAGCCAATATGACTACGGCTTACAAGCTGAGCGTGCCGGTCGAGGTGACCAGGCTGGATTACTACGGTCGTGAGCTGGAGGTTTGGGCACAGGCTAAAGATGCGAGCAAATTGCAAGCGACTACTCGTGAGATGCGGCGCGAGTGGGACACTTTACGCCCATCAATCGAGGCCAAGAGCGCAACGGAAGCGAAGAAGTTTGAGATTTTGGTCGCGCAGGTCGAAGGGGCTCAGACGCCTGCCGCCTACGAGCGTGTGGCGACGCCCGTGCTCGACGAAGTGGACAATCTGGAAAAGCTCTTCCCCTGAGCTAGGAGCACGCCACAAGTCATGCTGCGTTGTTACAAAAAGGGGAAGCCCATCACCTTAAATCAAGAGTGGCAGCGCGAAGTCACAGGCGACGCGCCACAAATCGCAGACGCGATCATTGATGCGCCGCACGCGCCGATTCGAGAGAGGAGTGAAGAGAAATGACGGACAACAAGATAGTTGAATCACCTGTTGAAAAATTGGTCTTAGGTACGATTCCCAGACTGGTAGCCATTGACGGGCCTTTAAGTGGTCGGACCTTCTACGTTGACGAGCCAATCTTCTCAATTGGCCGTCTCGTATCAAACGACATTTGCCTTGTAGACCTGTACGTCTCACGTCATCACTGTGTCATCAGAACTGAGGGCGACGAGTACATGATCGAAGATTTGAATAGTGCGAACGGCACTTACGTCAACGACGAGCGTGTCAATGCCGGTTCACTGAAAGAAGGGTCTCTCATCGAGATTGGCGCTTCACGATTCCTCTTCAGACTTCAATATTCTGAGGGGGCGATAGCTCCAAGTCAAAGCCTGCTTGTAGCGGAGAATGGTCGTTCGCAGTCGGAAGAAATCAGGTTGCGGTGAGCCACATGTTTTATTGACTTGCTGCGCATAACCGCTAAATTCGTGAAGCGCATCTAACTGGGTGATGCCGGAGAACGTGGATGCGAATTTTATTAGTAGAGGACGAGGCGCGCATGGCGCAGGCGATCAGGCGGGGTTTGCGCGAGGCGGCCTACGCGGTTGATGTGGCGCGTGATGGCGAAGACGCGCTCTATCAGGTTGCGATCAACGATTATGATGCCGTCATTCTTGACGTGATGATCCCCAAGCGAGACGGTTTCGAGGTTTGCCGCGAACTGCGTGAGCAAGGGTCGCGCATCCCGGTGCTGATGCTCACGGCGCGCGACGCGGTGGAAGATCGCATCGGCGGCCTGGACACAGGCGCGGACGACTATCTGACCAAGCCTTTCGAGTTTGGTGAACTTCTGGCGCGGCTGCGCGCACTGCTGCGGCGCGGGCAGGAGTTGCGCCCGACCATCGTTGAAGTCGGTGATCTTGAGATAGACACGCGTGGGCAGCGAGTCAGGAGAGGCGGGCGACCCATCGAACTAACCACCAAAGAGTACACGCTGCTTGAGTTTCTGGCGCGCAACGCCGGGCGCGTGGTTGGGCGTGAAGAAATCTCTGAACACGTCTGGGACGATACCTTCGACCCGTTCTCCAAACTCATAGAAGTCTACATCAATAGGCTGCGCCGAAAGGTGGACGAGCCTTTCGACGTGCCGCTCATCCACACCCGGCGCGGGGCGGGCTACGAGTTGCGCGTTCCATCTGACGAAGAGGAACGCGAGGGCGAAGATGTTTAGCACAGTACGCGCCCGGCTGACGCTCTGGTACACGGGCGTGCTCGCGCTCGTCCTCATTACATTTGCGCTCGCGGGCTACTTTTTCCTCTCATTCACACTTAACCGGCGCACAGACGATGCGCTGGGAGAGATGGCTGACGCCTTCGCGGCGACGCTCGCAGATGATGAGCGCGACAGTCACGCAGGCGAAGACAATGCTGCTCATGGCGAAGACGGAAGCAGCAGCTCCGGTGATGCGGTGAGGGAAACCGTCAGCCAGAACCAGTTCAGAGATTATCAATTAGTTGTGTTCGGGGACGCGCGCCGCGTGATTGCATCAAGTGCTGTCCAAAAGAAGGGTAACAGGTCTGGCTGGACGCGCCCGCCAATGACATCGCAGATAGCAGGTGTGCTCGACGCGATCGCCAGCTCTCCCGGCTCAGCACTTTACTTTGCCACTCTGTCGGACGGCGATGACCAGTACCGCGTTGTCGGACGCCGGGTGCAGGCGCGCGGAACTGCGTACACGCTCGTCGTGCTGCGCTCGCTCCACGATCAGGAAGATTTGCTCGAAAGGGCGAGCTATGCGCTCCTCATCGCAGTGCCGCTCGCGCTCCTTTTGGCTTCGATTGGCGGCTACTTCCTGGCGCGCAAGAGTCTCGCGCCGGTGGTCAGGATGAGCCAGACTGCGGCGCACATCGGCGCAGCTAACCTGCATGAGCGGTTGCCTGTCGCGAACGAGCGTGACGAGTTGGGCGGACTCGCCCGCGTCATCAACGCGCTGCTGGCGCGGCTCGACGCCTCGTTCCAGCAGCAACGTCGTTTTATGGCGGACGCTTCGCATGAGCTGCGCACTCCCGTTGCGATCATGCGCAGCGAGACGGAAGTCGCGCTCTCTCAGCAGGAGAGGTCAAACCAAGAGTTGCGAGAATCGCTCGCTATCGTCAAAGACGAGACGAGGCGGATGACGCGCATCGTCGAAGACTTGTTTACTCTGGCTCGCGCCGATGCAGGGCAGTATAGACTCACGTCGAAGGACTTCTACCTGGACGAACTCGCGAGTGAAGTTGCTCATGCGTTGCGTACGCTCGTCGCGGAGCGCGGGCTGACTTTGCAACTCGACGCCACCGAGGAGATGCCGTTTCGCGGCGACGAAAACCTGCTGCGCCGTCTACTCTTGAACCTCCTCGACAATGCCATCAAGCACACCCCCAGGGGAGGCGCAGTGACGATTTCCTGCCGACATACAGGAGAGCAATACATCATCACCGTCAGCGATACCGGGACGGGCATCCCTACGGAGGCGCAGCCGCACGTTTTCGACCGTTTCTACCGGGCTGATAGTGCGCGCTCGCGTGCTGAAGAAGACGGCGCGGGTCTGACGAGCGGCGCTGGCCTCGGACTTTCAATCGCGCGCTGGATCGCCGAAGCGCACGACGGTACGCTTGAATTACTACATTCATCTAACGAGGGCACCGTCTTTCAATTAATCCTGCCTGCTCCCGCAACGGCGCGCTAAAAACATCTCATTAAAATAAATTTCTATATTTACCACCGGTTAACCTGCGCCCCTGTAAAGTGCGTCTCAACCTGAAGAAGAGTTCAGGGAGGCACGAGTCCGAAGTGGAAGCTTTGGGCTCTGGCTAGCAACCGTCATACCCCGCGCCGTGCTTAACGCAGGTTCGGTCCGGCGCGGGCGACGACGACGATTGCATCCAGAGTTTGTGAACGAAGGGGAAACCTTGGTTCTACTGATAGGAAATTTTGCAAGGAGCGCGTGGTATGAAAAAGCTAAGAGGAAACGTGAAGGTGATGGTGTTCGCGTATCTGGCAGTCCTGCTTGCCGGAGCGGGTGTCATGCTGAAAGTGACGGCACAGGGCGAAGGAAACAAACAGCAGAAGAAGGCGGCATACACTTCGAGCATTCAGGTACAGGATGACAAGAACGAGCGAGCAGAAGCGAACGAGTCTGAAGAGGCTAAAGAAAACGAGACCGCCGAAGCTAACGAGGCGAGCGAATCTGAAAATCGTGAGCAGCGTGAAGAGGCGGAGGGCCGAACAGAGGGCGCGGAGAGCGAACGCTTGAAGAGCCTCGCGCGCATCACGCCGGAGCAGGCGCAGTCGGCCGCGCTCGCGCAAGTGCCCGGCACGGTCAAGAAAGTCGAACTCGAAAACGAGGACGGCAACGTCGTCTACGGCGTCGAGATCAAGACGGCCAAGGGCGAAAGCGATGTCAAGGTTGATGCGGGCGATGGTCGCGTCCTTCACGTCGAGCAGGACGGCGAAGACGATTAATGAGATTGCAAATCAGCAAGGCTCGTCGCAGCGTTTGTATCGAACCGTTAGGATGCTGTTAATGGCTCATTACTCTATGAATTATGAGTCACGCTACCGGAGATTAGTGTCAGGCCGTATCAAGAGTCTGACACTAATCTCATTAGTGAGTACAAGCGAAAAGCTCTTTTCAAGTATTGAAGGTTGATGACGGCATGAAGGCCAAGGTTTTACCGCAAGGCCAGTTCGTCATTTCATCTATACCGCTCACCCAATAACCCCGCCTGACGCTATATCATCACGTGTCGTTATTTAATCACCACAATCTGACCATGCACCTGCTTACTAAACAGCAACTCCCCGATAATCAGAGGATTTCATGGGCCACACTGGAGCGCCCTGTACGAAATTGGCGTGGCAAGGCTGTTGCTATGTAAAGGGTGGCTGGAATCGCAAGTTGCCAAAGTCAGACCGCTGTTACAAAAAACGAGCAGGGATGCGAGAAGGGGCCTTCAAGGAGATCGCAGACCCCCAGGAGTAAGGAATGGGGCCTGTGACCGGGAGTGGGTGGGGCGCGCGTGCGCTCTTGTCCACCCCCTCACCGCTTAATTTGGACACGGGCCGCGAGATGGAAACAGACGCCAAAACTAAAAATAGCGCAGGAGGCTACAGAATCATGCGCGCGACCCTGATGTCATTGGAAAACAAGGTGCGGCAACATAAGGCGCTGGCATCCATAGCAGCCTGCGTAATCCTTCTGCTTGTCATTGCGCTCTTCGTTTTTGTCGGTGGCTCGAAGAAACCGGTTCAGGCGGCATCTCCACCGCTTGCGGTTGAAGTAGTCCAGGTCGAGCAACAGGATGTTCCTCTCTACAGCGAGTGGATCGGCACGACCGACGGGATGGTGAACGCAGACATTCGCGCGCAAGTCTCCGGCTATTTGCTCAGGAAGAATTACACCGAAGGGTCTTTCGTCAAACAGGGCCAGTTGCTGTTCGAGATCGATCCCAGACCGCTTGAGGCGGCACTTGGTCAAGCCAAGGGGGACCTTGCTAAGTCTGAAGGTCTATTGGGCCAGGCCAACTCTCAACTCGAACAGGCTCAAGCCAATCTCGCTCAGGCGAACAGTCAGTTGTTACAGGCGCAAGCCAACCTCGCCCAAGCCGAGGCCAACCAGCGTAAGACCCAACTGGACGAGAACAAATATGCGCCGCTCTTCGCGCAGAAAGCGGTCACACGACAGGACTTGGATAATGCTGTTCAAGCCAACCTCGCCGCCAAGGCCCAGGTCGAAGCGGCGAAGGCAGGGGTGGAGACGGCCCGGTCACAGATCAAGGCGGCTAACGCTGGCGTGGGCACAGCCAAGGCGGCAATCGTGGCAGCCAAAGCTCAGGTGGAATCGTCACAAGCGATGGTCAGGACTGCAGAATTGAACCTCGGCTTCACACGAATCACTTCTCCCATTGACGGCATAGTGGGAATCGCCCAGGCGCAGGTCGGCGACCTCGTCAATCCGACCAGTGGGATTCTGACCACGGTCTCGACGGTCGATCCCGTTAAGGTCTATTTCACGGTCAGCGAGCAGGAGTATCTCGCCTTTGTCAATCGGTATCCAACGCAGGCGGAGCGCGATGCGGCAACCCAACAACTCGAACTGGAGTTGTTTCTGGCAGATGGAACAGCCTATCCGCACAAGGGGCGCTTCTTCATTGCGGATCGTCAGGTTGATCCGAAGACGGGAGCGATTAGCATGGCGGGAGTCTTTGCGAACCCCGGAAATACTTTGCGGCCCGGGCAGTATGGTCGCGTCCGCGCGGCGACCAGCACGCAGGAAGGCGCTCTGCTCGTGCCTCAGCGCGCCGTCACCGAATTGCAGGGCAGCTACCGCGTCGCCGTCGTCGGCAACGATAACAAGGTGAGCATTCAGCCGGTCACGCTCGGCCCTCAGGTAGGGTCAATGCGGATTATTCAAGATGGACTCAAACCCGGCGAAACGGTCGTGGCTGCCGGCACGCAAAAAGTTACACAAGGAATGACGGTTAACCCTAAAGCCTTTACAGCGACAGCGAGCGTCAACTCGAGCACGGCGTCCGGTCAATGAAACCTGGTTGTTCCTTGAGTCGGCCAGCGACCTTCAACCGGGCCGGTGCGAATGGTGGTGAGCAGTGATCTCAAACTTCTTCATTAACCGCCCGATCTTCGCGATGGTGATCGCCGTTGTGATCGTCATTCTGGGCGTCCTGGCGTTGCGCGGGCTGCCGCTGGCGCAGTTCCCGCAGATTGTGCCGCCGCAGATTAACGTCTCGACGACTTACACCGGGGCCGACGCTGTGACCATCGAGCAGTCTGTTTCCACGCCAATCGAGCAACAGGTCAGCGGTGTACCGGGCATGCTCTATATGCTCTCGACCAACGCCAATGCCGGCACGGCGAGCCTGTCCGTCACCTTTGACATCAGCACCGATCCAAACCTCGCCCAAGTGAACGTCCAGAATCGAGTATCACAAGCTTTGTCCAGTTTGCCTACGGATGTCGGCCAGTATGGAGTCACTATCCGCCAATCTACGGGCAGTCCCATGTTGTTGATTTCGCTCTATTCACCTAACAAGACTTATGACTCGCTGTTTCTCGCAAACTATAACAACATCAATGTGGTGGACGCGCTCTTCCGTGTTCCGGGCGTAGGTGATGTGACTGTTTTCGGTTCCACCGGATACGCGATGCGAATCTGGGTCAACCCGGACGTGCTGGCAAAGCTGGGCATCTCCGTCACCGACATAGCTAATGCGGTTCGACAGCAGAGCACCGTCAACCCTTCGGGCCAAGTGGGCGCGGAGCCGGCCCCGACCGGCAAGGAGATGACCTACACGGTCCGTTCGCAGGGACGCCTTCAGACGCCGGAAGAGTTCGGTCAGATTGTCGTATTGGAGAAACCGG
>JAVHVE010000046.1:0-108632 GCA_032160705.1 Acidobacteriota bacterium
GGGAGCTTCTCTAACCGTCTGACTCTCTGTGGTCATAATTCGAGCACAGCTTCTCCGGCACCCTCGGTTGGCTCGAAGCTTGATGCTTGCGCCGACTTCAGTCAACATACAAATTCGGGCGTTAGGCCGACAGACGCGCGTCACCGCCGATATCGACGCCCCGTGTTGCCCATGGGCTATAGACCATCACTCGAACCCTAGGAGGAACACCATGCTCGTTGAAGCACAGGTAACCATCAACGGATCCAAGGCGGCGATCTGGGCCGCAATCACCAACATCGAGAACGCCTCGGAAACCATCAGCGGAATCGAAAACATTGAGGTTCTCGAAAAACCGGCAAACGGGCTCGTAGGACTAAAGTGGCGAGAGACCCGAAAGCTATTCGGCAAGTCAGCTACCGCGGACAAGTGGATCACGGATGCTGCTGAGAACGAGTTCTTCAAAACCAGAGCAGAAGATGGTGGATTTGTGTTCTTAACCACCAATAGTATTTCAGAGAGCAGTGGCGGCATGACGTTGACTAGTTCTCATGATTCCAAGCCTCAAGGTATCGCTGCAAGATTACTGTCGATCCCAAGGGGGTTTCTGTTCAAGGGCGTGGCGAAAAAGGCCCTCCTACAAGACCTAAACGATATTAAGTCCGCAGTTGAACAGCAATGATCGACTGCGGCATAGCAACGGCATGCGGCGGACGGGCTTCGCGCGCCGCTGATGCCGAGCGTTGGGCGGCTGAGGCCGTTAGCAATTAGTGAGAATGGAGGCAACGATGGCGAGAATTACCGGAATCGGCGGCGTCTTCTTCAAGAGCAGAAATGACCGTGCCGCGCTTGCGACCTGGTATCAGGAGCACCTGGGCATTCCACTAGAGAGCTTCGGCGGTGCTGTCCTGAGATGGCCGGACGACAAGGCCGAGGACAAGGGACTCACCGTCTGGCACATCGCGGAAAAAGAGAGCCAGTGGTTCAGCCCCAGTGACTCGCCTTTCATGATCAACTATCGGGTTGACAATCTTGACGAGATGATCGCGCAGCTAAGCGCGGGCGGGGTCGAAATCGTCGGCGGCCCCGAATCGCATGAAAACGGGAAGTTCGCGTGGGTCATGGACCCTGAGGGGAATAAGGTCGAGCTGTGGGAGCCGATGATTTGGGATGAAAAGAACAAGAGCGCCTGAAGTTCTTGCACGAGCCGCCCAACAAATCGTTGGACGCGAGCGGCGGGAGCGTGAACTGCAAGGATGAAGGATGAAGGTGGAAGGATGAATTGAAATCGCGCCCCCGCGTCAACTCCGACGTTAGACCAACTTTTCTAATTCCACGAAATAACTCTTCTGTTGAATTCGCAGGAGCAGTAAAGAAGAAGCCCTTGTCCTGAGTGCCTGATGAAAATGTTAAAAAGTCTGGCAGCTTTATCACGTTTAACTGCCACGCGAATTAGCATCTGGTGGAATCAGACTTGAGATGCATTCTCATCGTAATGTTGAATTATAGCGAATTCACGCTAAGTTATCGTGAATCTTTTATCAGGACGGCGTCGCCAGCTCTGAATCCGCGCGAGCAGATGAGGCGGCCATCGCGCAGCCAGTCGAACGAGAAGATTTGATAGTCTTTGAAATCCGTCAACTGTGTGGGCTTGCCGCCGCTGAACGGCTGTGCCCAGACGTTATCTGTATTATTGCGCCGCTCAGTGTAGGTCAAAGCACGACCGTCCGGCGTCCACTTCAAGACAGAATCCCATCCGGCCATCGCGTTCGGCGTGAGATCAAAAAATTTGACAGGCTCGCCGCCCGTAAAAGGCATGACGGCGATTTGAATAGACTGGGAGGTTTGGTTACTAAAATACCAGTAGGCGATCCACTTCCCATCAGGCGAGATGGTGGGGCGCACCGCGAGCTTGGTGGTCAGTTGGACAGGAGCGCCGCCGTCAATCCCCACCTTCCACAAAATCATCGTCCCGCTGGCGTCCACATGATGGTAGACGATCCATTGACTGTCGGGCGAGACCTGCGGCCAGTTGCTGTCGGTATTATCGGAGGTCAGTTGCTTCGGATTGCTGCCATCGCGATTCATCCGCCAGATTTGCCACGTGCCGGAGCGATTGGAATGGAAAGCTATGTAGCGACCGTCGGGCGTGGCTACCGGCGAATAATTTCTTTCCGCGCCAGCCGTCAATTGTTTCTGGTTAGTTCCGTCTAACTCCATTTCCCAGATGTCCGAGCTGCCGCTGGCATCCGATGCGTAAAGCACGTGGCCGTCTGTCGTCCAGGCCAGATCGTAGTAAGTGCCTGCGCCGGGTGTGATCTGCGTCGTGCTGTAGTCCTTTGCGCTTTTGGAGAGCCAGAGATTGGAGAGTTTTTGAATTTGCACGGAGACAAGAGCCTTTGAATCTTTCGAGAGACTGACGCCTCTGTAATCCGTCAAATCGTTGGTGATGAGTTGCACCGCGCCTTCTGGATACGAGACGTGCCAGATTTGGCTAAAGGATGAATCCTGATGCTGGGCGATGACGACCAGCCCGCTTTTGTCCGCGAGCCATTCGATCTGGCTGCTGTTGAGCCATCTTTGAGAAGTGATGACCTTCTCCGCGCCGTCGGCGACCTGTACTTCAACAATCTTCACGAGAGGATTGCGCTCTGTGAAACTGCTGATGGGACAGGCCAGTGATTTCCCATCCGGCGACCAGGCCATCCAATCGAGAAACTCTGGAGCCTTGCGCGACATGAGTTTCCGCTTTCCCGTGCCGTCAACGTTCGCGATTGATAAAATGGCTTCTTGCTGTTCCCGATTGATGTCAACGACGGCGATCTGCTTGCCGTCGGGCGAGAGCGAAACCGGGCCGGTCAAATCTCCGAGCACTTTTGTCGGTGAGCCTCCGAGCACGGGGATTTTGTAAATCGCAGGTGGATTATTCTTCTCGGCCATCGCGTAATAAACGAAATCACCGTCCGCCGAAAATCCACAGGCGTAAAACTCAACTTCGGCCAGAGGAAGAAGCCGGACGTTGCTGGAAATAGCCACCTGCCTGAGCCAGAGGCTTTGCTTCCCTGATTCGTCCATCGCGTAGGCGATATATTTGCCGTCAGGAGAAATGGCGGCGATTCTGGTATTACCGTTGGTGGTGAGCCGTGTGACCTGCGCCTGTTTGAAGAAACCCACAGACTCTTTGCTCTTGCTTTGGCCGAAGAACTTGTACAAGCCGAAGACGAGACCTGAGCTCAGGGCAATTATCGCAAGACCGAGCGCGAGACGCCGCCTGTTATGCAGGATGCTGCCGACAAAACTACTGCCCGCGCTTGTCGAGGATGCATCTCCCCAGCCGCCTGTGGACGCGCGTGAATCTTTGAGCGTTGTCGTCGCTGCCCGGTATGCGCTGCTTCTGGCGATTCGGTTGCCGCCGCTCAAACCCGGCGGAAGCGAACGCTCTATCTCCAACCCGACTTCCAGCTCGCGCCGCAGGCTCTTGAGATCGAGCGCCATATCCTTGACGGTCTGATAGCGTTCATCCCTGTTCTTCTGCAAAGCCTTGCGCGTGATTCGTTCCAGTTCATGCGGCACTTCTTCCACCTGCTGCGACAATGGCGGCGGCTCTTGCGAGAGCAAAGAGACAATCACATCGCTCGTGCTCTCTCCCTCGAACGGAGCGTGCCCGGCGACCATTTCATAAAGCACCACGCCGAGACTCCAGATGTCCGTCCGCTTGTCCACATCTTTCCCGCGCGCCTGCTCCGGCGACATGTATTGCATCGTGCCCATCACCGTTCCCGGATCGGTGTCGGCTTTGGCTATCGTCGGCGCTTGCGAATCCACAGCCGTCTGACGCTCCGTCAGCTTGGCCAGCCCGAAATCCAGAACTTTCACATAGCCGTCCCTGCGGATCATGATGTTCTCAGGCTTGATGTCGCGGTGAACGATTCCGGCCTCATGCGCCGCTGAGAGAGCGTCGGCCACTTGCACGGCGATGTCGAGCGCATCTTTCAAAGAGATTCTTGTGTGGCCGAGGCGCGCACGCAATGTTTCGCCGTCAACGAATTCCATCGCCATGAAATGCAGGCCGTCTTCCTGTCCGATTTCATGGATGGTGATGATGTTGGGATGATTCAGGGCGGAAGCGGCAGACGCTTCTCGCTCAAAGCGACGCAAGCGGTCTTCGCTCTCCGTGAAACGGGCGGGCAGAATTTTCAGTGCGGCGGGGCGGCGCAGGTGCGTGTCCTGCGCGAGATAGACTTCGCCCATCCCACCCGCGCCAAGCGGCGAGCTGATTTCGTAACGACCAAGACGTGTGCCGGAAGCTATTGCCATGACACCAAAGACAACGAATCGAACTTAATTAAGTTCGATTATATGACACGGCGGGCGCAAGCTGCTAAGTCGTCGAGTCACAGCCCCTTTAGGGGCGATATAACGGTAGCCCACGGCGTGAGCCGTGGGAACAAGCATCGAATAAATGTTAAAGCCCCGGAGGGGCGGCATAAATTCAAGCTGAGGATTAGTCAACTTGGCAATCTATGTCGCCCCTCCGGGGCTTTAACAATATCTCTGTCTCTTTACCCAGAGCTGACGCTCTGGGCTACTGATATATCGCCCCTAAAGGGGCTGACAGAGTGTTACCGCAGCGTCATACCTTCAAGCGCGACGGTGTATTCCTTTGTAGCCGCATCGTAGCGGACGCTGTACTTCGTCGGGTAGTAAGCACGACGTGCGTACTGTCCGGGCAGCTTGATTAATTCAGTCAGGTTTGTCTTCGTCTCCAGAAAAGCCCTGGTAATCATCGGCTCGCCGAAAATGAGACTGCCGTTGTAGCTGCCGTAAAGGAACGTCGAGGTGAACGTCTGCCCCTGAAGCTCCTTCGAGAGCGGGTTGATCCAGTGTGCCCCCATGCGCGCGTGTTCGGAATCGGGCACGTAGATGTACCCTTCGGGAACAAACTCTGCCGCAGGTTGTTTCTTGGCTCTCAGTAGATCGTCACCCTTGGCCGTAATCGCGTTGCGCTCCGCTTCAGCAATCATGTAGAAGTGAAAATCGAAGTGCGCCGTGTCGTAGATTTTCACAGGGACATGCCCATTCGGATTCCAGTTCAGCCCAATGTGCTTGAACGCCGTCCTGGATGCTTCTGCGGGCAGAGCGAGCGAAATTTCCGTTCCCAGCTCTCCCGGCGGCGGCTCTGTCGGCAAAGCTGACAGCGCCGCTTCACTGAACGTCAGACCGATGGCCGTCGGGTTGCCATTTCTATCGAGGCTCACCCAGGAGCGAACCTGGCCGAGACCTAGCGGCTTTGTCTCGCCGACGATTGTTTTCTCTTTCGAGATGGTCGAGCTTTCGGTGACGGCAGCCGGTTGAGAACTATTTAGATTCGTCGGCTTCCTGTGATTAGCCGGGCGTTGGGCGAAGACCAATCCCGTCACGGCGAGAATTATCGCCAGCGCGACGAACAACTCCCTGAAAAGGAAAACCCTGTCCACCCCCATCACGAGCGCAAGCGCGCGAGACGGAAAACTTTCAACCTGTACCTGATTCGTGTTCATGATTCTTACTTTTTTGACCTCCTACCTGGATAACGCGCAGCGGGAAGATGAAAAGTATCAGGCGAGCTAAAAAAAGTTCGGGGTGGAAAATTTTTATTCGGGTTGGCGTGATCTCATCAGTCTCGGATTTCCGCGTTATCCAAGTGGGAGCGAATATGCCGCGACCAGAAAAGAGAGGTGGAGTAGCAATGCAGGCCGCACAGATAATCTTAAAGCAATACGGGCACGGGCGCACGATTGCCGAGCCGCAGGGGTTGACTGCGCAACTTTCAAACTGGCTCACGCGCGTCTTCGGATGCTGGCACAGCGAAATGAGCCGCCCCTTCACGCGCGATGGCCAGTCTTATCGCACTTGTTTGGAGTGCGGCGCACGACGCGATTTTGATCCGGCGAGATGGGAAATGGTGGGCGCTTACTACTACGATTCCCCCAAAGAGCATCTGGCATCTTTGACGAGAACCGCGTCAATGGTTCTCAATCCATGAGCGCGAGTGAGCCTATAAGTCCGGCGCAAGGTCGAAAGCGTATAACTAATCTAAGAGGAAATTTCGTGTCAGATACTTTCGCCCTGCTCTGCGTGAAGCAAAGCAGGGCGAAAGTGTTTTCATCGCCTCGGATAGTCATTCCTTGCTATGCGAACTGAGGCGTGGCGCGGCTTGGGCGTTGCACCGCTCGTGGAGCGTTCCCTGAACTAAAAAAGGGACAGCAGGAATTGGACAATGCCCGGCATGCCGATGTCTCCTGTGAAACCGGGAGAATGCCCGTCTCCCGGAGCCGGCATGTCCCCGGCGATGCCGTTCTGTATGTCCCCTGTTAGGCCACACTCTATGGTTCCTGTGACGCCGGGAGCGCCCATTTCTCCTGCGAAAGCGGGAATGGAGAGAGCCAGCGCCATGAGAAAAACGAGGCAGAGTTGTCGAAGGTGTTTCATCACTTCCTCCGTTGCGAGCTTGAGAATCAATCACGAGGCTGGACTAGAGAGGCCGAGAGCATTATCGCGATTCAATGAAGCCAGCCCTGACCGGTTATGAGGGCAAAAGAATAGACCCGCCTCGGCGGTAAGTCAATCTGTCTTGACTCGTGCTAAAGTGAAAATGAAAGGACTAAGACAATGAAAAGAATTCTTTGCGCTTCCGCAATTTCGCTCATCGTTTTCTCTGCCCTGACGGCGCAGACGGCCTCCCGCAGAACTTCCGGTGCGAGCGTGCCGAGCGGCTACTGGCCTCTGGAGAAAAGCCAGGCAATCATCGAGAAGATGCAGACGGTGCGGCTCGCCCCTGATCTTTCGCACCTCAGTCCGGGCGAGCGCGCTAGTTTAGGCAAACTGCTCGAAGTCGGCCAAATCTTTCAGGAGCTTCACGAGGAGCAATTGCACGCACAGGCCATCACGGCGCACCGCGAGCTTCTGGCTTTGGATAAAAGGCTCGCGTCACCCACCGCCACGCAAAATCTACTGACGCTCTATCGTTTGAATCAAGGGCCAATCGCCGCCACGCTTGAGAACAAGCGCGAGACCTTTCTGCCGGTGAAACCGAGGCAGGTCGGCTCAAACATGTACCCGTCAGGCGTCACCAAAGAGGAGTTGGAAGCTTTTCTGAACGCGCGTCCTGAAAAGCGCGCTTCCATCCTAGACCTGCGCTCGGTCGTCCGCCGCGCAACGGTGGAAAGTCTCAGGCAAGACATCGCTAAGCTCAAACAGTATCCGGCACTGGCGACACTGCATCCCGGTCTGCAACGGGAACTGACGATGCTGCTGTCGCGCCCGAACCCGAAAAGCTTTTACAGTGTGCCCTACTCGGTTGCCTACGCCGACAAGCTTATACGCGCGCACGCATTGCTCAACGAAGCCGCTGACCTGGTCGAAAGGGACGACGAAGAGTTCGCACGCTACCTCAGAAATCGCAGCCGTGATTTGTTGACGGACGACTACGAGTCGGGCGACGCGGCCTGGGTCACGGGTCGCTTCAAGAATCTGAACGCGCAGATAGGGTCTTACGAGGTTTACAGTGATGACCTGTACGGTGTGAAAAGCTTCTTCGCCTTCAGTCTCCTGAGTACGCGCTCGTCGGAGACGGAGGCGCTTCGTCAAGCCATGAAAGGCTTACAGGCGCTCGAAGATTCGCTTCCCTATGAGCATCACAAGAATGTGAGAGAAGACATTCCCGTCGGCGTCTATGATGTGGTGGCCGATTTCGGACAGGCGCGCGGCGGCAATACGGCGACGATTCTCCCCAACGAAAGCTATCTCGCGCGCCGCTACGGGCGCACCATCCTGCTGCGCTCGAACATCATGCGAAACCCGGATTTGTTCGGCGGCACGAGCAAGCGCTGGCAGGCGGCGGTCGTCTCGGCGCATCACAATGAATTGACCTCGGAAGGTAATTTTTATCGCACGCTCTGGCACGAGGTCGGCCATTACCTCGGCGTGGACATGACCAAAGACGGGCGCGACCTGGACGTTGCGCTCCAAGAAAATTCCTCCGCGATGGAGGAGATGAAAGCAGACCTGGTCTCCCTCTTTGTTGCCGAGGCACTACGCAAGCAGGGTTATTACACAGCGGAGCAACTCCGCTCGGTTTACGCCGGCGGCATCCTGCGCGTCTTGCAGAACAACAAGCCACGGCGCGATCAGCCTTACAACACCATGCAGCTCATGCAATGGAATTTCTTCATGGAGAATGGACTGCTCGCGTTCGACCCACAGGCAGGCAAGCTCAAAATTAATTACGACAAGTATCACGGAGTGGTCGGCAAGCTGCTGGCGAAGGTTCTCGAAGTGCAGTATGAGGGCGACAAGGTGGCATCCGACAAATTCATCGAGCAATACACGACGTGGAACGAGAATCTGCACGGGGTCGTGGCGAAAAACATTCGCGAGCAGCAGCGCTACCGTTTCCAGTTGTTCAAATATGCTGCGCTCGGCGAGTAATCGTTCTTTAATTGAGTCTCAGGTGGCGGGCGATCCGGCCTTCTATAGCGAATTGCGATTGAGTGTCACTACGTGTCAGTACCGCTGGCTTTAAGCCGAGCAATACTTACTTGAACGATTTGCGGAAGCGGCTACATCCATTCGCAAACCCGTATCATCATTCCTGGAAGCAATAGTCCTTTGATGTGTATTTTGTTACACTCCCGCGCATGAAATCACCAAACACACGCCCCCTCGCCCTTGCTCTGATCCTGATTTTAGCCAGCTATCCAGCCTTTGCCACTTGCGGCGGCGGTGGTGGTGGTGGTGGCGGCGGCATGTCTTCCGGCGGCTCAAACGGTGGCATGAGTCCGCCTGTCTATCACGTGCCCTGGAAAGTCAGGAAGCAAAATGATCCGCCCAACAACGGTCTGGTCTTGTACTGGTTTCCTTCCTCGAAGGAAGAGTTACAAAAATCCAGCCTGCGCGAATCGCGTGTTCTCTCTCTTTATGCCTCTCAATGCATCTCGATGGAATTGGCAGATGGTAACACGCCCGCCGCAGAGAAACTCCTGGGCGAGTCCAAGGTGCCCGTCGCAGTGCTCGCCACACCTGACGGCTTGCCTGTGAGCAAGATCGAGAACAAAGATGGACGCTTGAAGGTAGCGGAAGTCGAGAAGCTGGTCGAGAACGAAGTGAAGAAGCGTGAGGACGCGCTCGACACAAATCTAAAAGATGCCAGGGACAAGGCGAAGGCTGGCGACAACACAGCCGCCATCCAGCTCCTGCGTGGAGTGCTTGAACAAAAGTGCATGTTCCCGAAGAAGGCGAAGGAAGCGGCGAAGGAACTGAAGAAACTCGGTGTGACTGAAGTTGCTGATGTACCCGCCGCCCCTGTGTTCGATGCACGCGAGAGCCTGCGAATCGAACGAATCATGCGAAGCGGTCTCAGGGTTGAAAATAACTCAAGCTACAAACAGGCAGAAAGACTTTATAGCCTGGCGCACCGTCTGGACCCCGCCGACCCTGCGCCGCTGCGCTATCTGGGAGAACTCTATCGCCACCATACAGGCGAGTGGGACAAAGCCAGGGCAACATTCGACGCTATTCTCAACATGCCCGCTGATCCGCTCTCCCGCGCAGTCGCGCTGCACGGGCTGGGAAAGATGACCATCCATGAGGGAGAGTTCAAAAAAGGACTGGCGCTGATGGAGGTGGCCGTCGAGACCTATCCACTGGCGCTCGGCTATCGCAATCTGGTCGTGTATTGGAATTCTGAGGGAGACCTGGCGAAGACCGATTACTACATTACAAAAGCGCTCGCCGTTGACCCGACAGACCCTTACAATCTGGTCTTTGCCGCCGCCTTTATGGCAGCCACCGGACGCGGCGCTGAAGCTTTGAAGATCGCCCGCGAGAATGAAGCACTGCTGCCCGCCTCCTACAACCTCGCAGCAATTTACGCGCAGGCGGGAGAGCGAGAAAAAGCTCTCGCGCTGCTCAAACGCCACTTCTTCCAGTATGAGCGCTATCAGGCGGTACGCTCCAAGGAAATGATGGAAGCTCGCGTTGATGGCGTGTTCATTTCCCTGCGTGAAGACCCGGCTTTCCTCGCGCTTACTCATGACGCAGACGGCAAGCTTCCCATGCCTGTCAAGACTATGGGTACACGCTGAGGAAGAAACAAGTAAGTTGAAGTGCAGGCGGCAAGGGGAAGGTTGCCGCCTGCTTTTTTTTAGAAGCTAAAGCGAATCTGGCCGGTGACGCGGCGGTTGCCCGCTGCGGCGTTACCGCCACCACCGCCACCACCGAACGCGCTGGCGGTCGAGAGCGACTCGCCGAAGAGCGGCGAGCTGAGGTTGCCGACGGGCGTTCCCTTGTTGGTCGTATTCAAGAGATTCTGCACCTGTATGGAGAAGGTCAAATTGTAGCGGCTGTCGGACGAAGCCGCCCCGCCGCGTCCACCGCGACCCCCTCCGCCAAAACCGCCGCCACCAGCGCCGCCGCCACGACCACCACCACCGCCTGCGCCGCCACGGCCTCCACCTGCTCCACGCCCGCCGCCGTCCTGCGGCGTCGCGCCCGCCACGTTGCTGCTGTCGCGGCTGCCGCCAAAGCCAAACGTCCTGCTCAGGCCAAGATTGACGTTGAAGAAAGACGGCCCATCACCGAAGTTGCGCGGGATGAGTTCCTGCCCCGGAGCGGGGTTCGGATCGAAAGCGCCGAAGCGAGTCACAATCACGCCCGGCTTCGTCAAATCTGTGGCAAACGCCGGACGCTCTGTGAAGAGCGAGTCGCCGTTTGTGTCGCGGCCTGTCGTGATGTTGAAGGGACGACCCGACGTCAGCATGACGAGCGGACTTAAGCGCAAGCCCCAGGGCGCGTTGATCGTCCCACCGACGATGAAGCGATGGCGCACGTCGAATGAGGCGCGTCCCCATTCGCTGCTCAGGTCATACTGGTTTGCCGGAAACGAGCCTGCGCCGTCCGTATCGCTCTGGGCTTTGCCCAGACTGTACTGGACGAAGAGAGAGAAGCGGCGATTGAGCCGGTTGCGGAGGCTCAAGAGCAGTTGATTCTGATTGAGCCGCCCGCTCGATTCATACTGGTAGATGTTGCTGTTGTCTCCAAAGGGGCGCACACCGCTTCCTGACACTCCCGCCACAAAAGTTCCCGGCAGCGGCGCGTTGATGTTGCGCGCCCGCAGCAGATGCAGCGTGCGTGAATTGATAAACGTTGCGGAGAACGTCCAGTTGTAGGGAAGCTGCCGTTCAAGGCTGATGGATGATTGAATAGTGTAAGGCGCTTGCAAGCTATCATCCATTTGCCATGTCGTCTGCGGGCGCGCAAACGCCGACAGGGTTTCGACCGTCGGTACGTTCGTCACACCCGCGAAGGTAAACTGCGCCTGGTCTAACACCAGTGGATCGGTAACCAGGAATTGCTGCTGGTTTGTGCCGTTAAAGCGCGTGGCTTGCAGGCTCAAGTCTTCGCTGATGCGATCATAGAAGATGCCGAAGCCGCCACGAATCACCGTTTTGGGTTGACGTTGCCCGTTTGCGCCCGGCGACCAGGCGAAGGAGATGCGCGGAGCGAAGTTTAGCCCCGTGTTGATATTCGTCTGCGCCTCGTAGCGTAGTCCGAGCGAAAGCGTCAGATCGGGTCTCACGCGCCAGTCGTCCTGCACAAACGCGCCGAAGTCCACCTGGCTGACGCTGGCTTCAGGGTTGCCGCCCGCAATCGTGAATTGCGTCGCGCCGCCGCCGAGCGCGCGTACCTGCGCGCGGGAAAGCCCCTGCTGCTGGAAAAGGAGCGTGCGGCGATAGCGCTCAATGCTCGTCAGAGCCACGAGCACGGGTTGTCCCGCGCTGTCCAGCACCACTTGATTGTTGGCATCAAGCTGCGGGCCTGTCCCGCCGCTGAAAGTAAACGTGCCCGCAAAATTATTCGACGAGACATCCCTGAGCGAGACGCCGCGCAGTCGCACGCCGAATTTTAGAGCATGACCGGAGAGCGCCCATGAAGTGTTGTTGGCCAATTCCCAGCGAGTCTCACGATTGAAAGAAAGACCGAACGGCGCGCCGCCGCCCGTGAAAGCGTCGAGCACGCGGATGGCTGGAATTGAATTGTCGCCCTCCTGCTCGCGGCTGCTGCGAACGAACTGAAAGCGCGTCTCGTTGACGACCGACGGAGTCAGAATAGCTGTTTCCGTCAGTTGGAAACTATGCTGCGTTGTTGAAGTGTTGAAGGCGCGCGACAGTAAATTGAAATCTCCAACTCCGGCGTTCTCACGCTCAGTGCGGGAATAAGTGTAACGTCCGACCAGTGTGTTGCTGGCGTTCAAAGCGTAATCGAAACGCGGGCTGAAACTAGTGCGCGTCTGCGGCGTCAAGACCGCCAGGCTGAACGGCGTGATGTTGAGATTGGAATCGAGAATGGTCGCGTTGATGATGTCGTTATCTTCCACCGCACGACGCTCGAAATCCAGGAAGAACGATGCCTTCTTCGAGATGACGGGGCCGCTCAGGTTGCCACCGTACTGGCGCGATTGAAAGGGAGCGCGATTCGGCGCAAACGGATTGCGTGAGTTCAAGCTCTCGTCGTTGAAGCTAAACGAAGCCTGTCCGCGAAATTTGTCCGTGCCGGGCTTGGTCAGAATCTCTATCCGACCAAAGCCGAGGCGGTCATACTCTGCGGAGAAAGGATTCGAGTTGATGCGAATCTCGCGGATTGATTCGCGCGGCGGGAGTCGTCCGCCGGTAAAGCCATCAACGAAAATCTGCCCGCCGTTAGGCCCGGCAGAAGGCCCGGCCAGCGCTTGCAAAGCTTCGGTTAATTCGTCCGGGTCTTCCGGCAAAGCCTCCAGATCAGTGCCGCGCAGCACGATTGCGCCCGCGTTATTTTCGGGGTCTGTGCTCACAGGTGGATCGCTGGCGACCGTTACCTCCGCCTGCTCAATCGTGACTTCGAGCGTGATGTCAAAAGCCTCGCGCCGCGCTGCCGTAACCTCGACGGTCGCGTTCTCATAAAGGGCGAAGCCCTCGGCCTGTGCGCGCACGGTGTACGTGCCGGGAGCGAGACCGCTGAGCACATAGAGACCTTCATCATTGCTCGTGGCAGTTTTCTCCACGCCCGCCGCATCAATAGCCGTCACGGTCGCGCCGACGATTGCGCCGCCAAACTGGTCTACGATCCGGCCACGCAATGTGCCGCTCGCCACCTGCTGAGCAAACACCGCTGTACTGATTAAAATTATCGAGAGCGCAAGTCCCGCGCCCTGTTTTATCAAACGTAAAAATGAATGCATTTCCATCTTCCCTCTGCTCAGTTATAGTCGCCGCACAAGAGCGACGATCAAATTCATTCTGGATTCTGAATTCTGACTCCTGAATTCTGCTGTCTCACTACGGCGCTCCGATTCCGATGTCGAGCGCGCCGCTCGGTAACCCGAGAGACGTACCTTGCGCGCCGCCTGCACCGCCCTGGCGTGCTGCTGCTCCCTGCAAGAGTGCGTCAACACCTGTGACCAGCGCGATGGCTGTTGCGCGCGAAGGGTCTGCGCCTGCTGTGCTGGAGACGATCACCATTTCGCCCGGCTTCAATTCTGCGACCGTCGCGGCAGGCATCCTCTCCAACATCTCCTGAATGTCTGGCGCGCCGCCTCCGCCCATCCTTCGCCGATAACCCATTCCTTCTGCGCCGCCCGCTCCGTCTGGACGACGCCTGCCCGCGCCACCACCCTCACCCTGCGGCGGTCGTGGTTGCCCGCCTGAAGCCTCTCCCTGTGCGCCCTCGCCGCCACCGCCGCCATTGCGCTGGCCTCTCATCGCCAGCCGCGCGGCGAATTCAGCCGGAATGCGGCGCACCATCGAATCTTTGCTGATGACGATGGTCACTGTTTGACCTGAGATCATGTCTTTCACCTTGATCTCGTTAGACTGCGCGTTGACGCTTTCGACCGCGCCGCGAATCGAGCGAAAAGTGCCCGTGACGATTTCTTCGGCGGTGAAGCGCGCGCCGTCTTCCGATTTGTCACCTTTCGCGCGAAGCTGGTCGCCGACTTTGATTTCACCGAGCGAGCTTGGGCGTGCATCGCCGAAGCGAACGGAGTCTGGAGCGTAACGACGAAACTTCACTTTCTCTCCACCTGCCGCGATGGTGATTGTTTGCGCCCCCGCGAAGGAACGTAGTTGGAGCGTGATTTCTTTTGTCTCCGGGTTGAGCGCGGAGACCGTGCCGACCAGCCCGCGCCTGCGCCATTCCTCGCGGTCGCGTTCCTGCTTTTGCGCGAGGTCTGCTTTGGTCGTCACAATCAGGATGCGTGCCGGGACAGACTTTTGATCTTCGGTAACCTTGCCCAGGATGACTACCCGGTCGCCCTCTCCGACTTCCGCCAGCGTTATCTTCTCCAGATCGGCAGGCGAAATCGTCGCTGTGGCCGCGCGTGAAAGGATGTCGGATTTGGCTCGGTAATAAATGGTCTTGTCGTTGAGCACGGCATTGACTGTGCCCACTGCTCCCTCAACTTTGAGCGTGATGCTCATGGCCGCCTGGTTAATGGCCGTCACATCCCCGATGACACGGTTCGGCGTCAACCCAGTCCCCGCCTGCGCTCCCGCTTTTCCCTCGGGGCTGGCCGTTGTTTGCCCGAAGGCGTGCGCGCTCACGGTGAGCAGGCACGTTAAGATTATGGAAATTCTCAAAAGCTTTATCATTCTCGATACCTTCTTATTTAGAGCAGTGCAAATAAATTTGTTGGGGGGATGCGCCAGGGGAAATACCCTTCTTGTTCGCCAGCGTCGTCTACAGCTTTAACTTCCGGCTCTCTCGATTTCCTCTCCTGTGTGAAAGGATTGACCGCGTCGCGATGGTCTCCGTGAGCATTTTCAACCTCATCCCAGAACTGTTCCAGAAAACTCTTCCCCGTCACCGGGCGGCGCGAATCGTTCGATTGCTCAACCCCTCTCGCGGCCTGATCCGAGCTATACAATTCGAGCAGCTTTTTCGTGACTTCCATCCGCACCAAAGGCGGTAAGCTCACGAAGCGGTAAGCCAGAACCTTGATTGGATTCATCGAACTGTTTTTCACTCATGTAACCTTCCTGAGAGAGCGGCTACTTCAATGCTTGATTAAAATATCTCGGCCACATTTCGGCCACGCGCCGCTTGAGAGTCTTTCCCAAAGGGCGCGGTGTTCAGTGTTCGCGCCTCTTGCCTTCCTCGCGCCGCGCGTTCCTTTTCGCAATCTCGGCGTCGAAACGCTGCTGCTGCTCAGGGTTAAGAAGGGCGCGTATCTGCGCTTGCGCCTCGGCGCGCACCGCGTCAAAGCGCGGGCTTGTCTCGCTGCGCAACGCACGATACTTTTCTCGGCTTTGCTCGATGATGCCCTGAATCGCGGTTGCCTGCTGATCGGTCAGATTAAGGTCGCGCTTCATTTCCTCGAAGCGGTTGCCTCTGTCGCGCCGACCCCCGCGCTCCATACGCTCGTCACCGCTGGCGCGCAAACGATAGAGACTGTCCAGGGATGCGCCGGTCACGCAGCCGAGGACGAACACGCCGACGACCACAAGCCAGATTTTTAGTCGTGTCAGTCCGCGCGGCGTCATCTTGAAGCCTCCTGCTCATCCTCGTTAAGAATCGTCGCCAGAACCTCATCGCTGGAGAGCGAACGGGTGTCGGCAAAGACTACGCTCTCAAACTCTGCGTCGCGCGCATCGGGGAGCATGGCAACCGAGCGCCGCGTTCCAGAGCCAGCGGACAGAAACAAGGCGACGGCGAAAATGGCGACCATCGCCATCGCCGGAATAGCGCGCCAGATGACGCCCAGCATCGTCAACCAACTCTCTCCTGCTTCGCGTTGCTCTCGCTCGTTATTGATCCGTGAGCGAAGACGCGCGTAAAGAAAAGGCGATGTGGCGACCGTCTCGGCCTCGTCACTGTTCGCGGCGGAGGCGCGGACAAGCTCACGACCAATGCGGTCTAGATGCTCATCTGAACTACGACTGTTCTTTTTGCCGACCATATTCTTCATCTGCTCCAGAGCCATCACCCCCAGAAGAGAAGTGGCAGCTTCATCAATGAAAACGCGCGCGCGCGTTTTACGGTTACAAGAATCTCTTCAGCACACGCCTGAGCGACGCCCGCGCACGATGTGCGCGCACTTTAACTTTGGAAACTGACCAGCTTGTATACTTTGCTATCTCGGAGACGGACATGCCCTCCGCGTCCATCATCACGAGCACCAGGCGGTCTTCAGGACTGAGACGGGAGAGCAGCTTGGCCGCCAGGTCACGCGCGACGAGCGCGGATTCGATGTCGCGCCCTCCAGTGTCTGTGGCGAGCAGATGTTCTATCAGCGAAGCCGACTCTTCCTCCGAAACATCATTCAAAGTGCTTTCCGGTCGCCGTTTCATGCGGCGCAATTCGTCATAGCACGTGTTGAAACTGATGCGCGCCAGCCACGCGGCAAACGAGTTATCCTGTGTGTTGGAAAAATCAGAGAGGGCGAAATAGGCTTTGGTGAAGCTCTCCTGAACAATCTCTTCGATCTGTTCGCGCTGGCGAAAAAAACGGCTTGCGATAAGCGAGACTCGACGCCGGTGACGATTGAACAATTCCTCAAACGCCATTTCATCACCAGCGCGGGCGTCGTTCACGAGCGTAAGGTCGGACGGTTCGCCCGTTGGCTCTCTCGCTAAATTCGTCTGCGACTGTTGCCGCGCCGTAGGGTCGGAGTTATCTGTCATCTCATCCATCGAGTTGTAAACCCGCCGCGCGCGCATCTTAACAAAACATCTGGCCAAACTATCTCTTGGCTGACACGTGAAAATAAAGCGGCAGCCCTGAGTATAGGGCTGCCTTGAATTAACCTGAAGCTATCCCACGCGCCTCTGCGCTCTAGGTTAGAGCAGATTTACTGGTTCTGGACGGGATTTGCCTGGCGATTAGCACGCCGCTCCTGACGTTTCTGTTCCCACTGCTGGCGCTCTGCGGCCAACTGCGCCTTCTGTTCCGCTGTCAGGACGTTGTACATCTCGAACATCATGTGCGCCCGCGCCACTTCCATTTCGACCTGAGCATTGGCACGCGCCTGAGCAGCCGCGCGCACCGCAGCTTCGTTGAACGTGCCGCCATTGAGAGCATCGAAGCCACCGCCGCCGCGTCTTTCCCCACCCGGCTGACGCTGTGCTTTAAAGCTCTCGTGGTAGCGAGCAGCGATCTGCTTCATCTGCTCCTTCTGGGCATCCGTCAGGTTGAGCTTCTCGAACATGCCACCGCCCATCCCGCCTCTCATGCCACGGCCTTCTCCTTTACCGCCTCCGCCGTGCCAGTTGCGCCCGCCACGCTCTTGCCCACCCTGTCCCTGTGTTGAAGACTGCTGCGCGAATCCGATGATTCCCACCAGTAACATCGTCCCGGCCAGTGTGATTGCGCCGATGACTTTCTTTGAGCTAACTAATTTCATTTGTCTTTCTCCATTTTGTGTGAATTGTAAGTAGAGCCGCAGTCGGACACAGGAGAGAATGACGCCCTAATCCGGCCAGTCTATATGCAAGACGAGCGGCGAGGCATGACGGTTACAGTTTTTTCGCAGTTCGAGTTCAAAACGGCGCTCTTGGTGCTCTACAGACTAAAACAGATGCGCTTAATGTCATCATTGGCGTGCTCATCATTGCCGCGGCTGGTGAGATACTGAGGCTTATCCGCCTCGGTAAAATGAGACCGAACAAGAGTTGATGAACGCAGCTATGGAAGAGCGCCTGTCGATCATCTTCGCCATCGACCGCAGCTTTCGGGATTGAGGTCATATCAAAACAGTTAGCTATATTCCAGGGCAAATAGGATTACGCTCCGGGCTAAAAATATGAAGCTTTATTTGCTTCCTCAATCTTAATTTATATTGCAAAGTGCTTGACAACATAAGAATAATTATCAGTCGTTGCGGCTGAGTGATTAGCAAAAGCGTTCGGCTTACACTAATGACTCGTCACTTCTCGTCGGAGACGAGGGCGACGCGGAATCCCATCAGCGACCAATCGGCTTCGCCCTCGACTTCGTTGATGTAGGAAAAATCCCCTGGCGCATTCGAGCCGACGGCGTAGCAGTTGGCGTTGCCTTGCTCATCCCTGTAAAAGCCGAGTTCGAGCGTGTCCGTCTCGCTCCATTCCGTGTGAAAGATTGTGCCGATGAGATTGAAGACGGCGGGCGGGCAGACCGTGACGCGGTAGCCTGTGGGGAGAATAGAGCGCGCACGCCAATCTTCATTCACGACGCGGATGAATTCACGCAGGGAAAGATAGTTGTGAGCGTAGCGCGTGCCGTTCACCATTCCGGCGCGTCCCAGGTAGGCCGCAAACGGGTCGGCGGAAGCATCGTGACCATAAGGCGTCCCATAGAACTGCTTGTTTTCGGGAAGGTAGCGCGGCTTCGGCGTCGTCTCCACGCCGATGACGTGTCCCTGATGCAGCTTGTGACCGGTGATGATCTGGTCGCGATAGCTTGGCGCGTGCTCGCGCGGCTTTGTGAAATCTCGCGGAGCCCTGGGGTAGAGACGCGCCAGGTAGGAATCGTCGAGCGGGAGTGCGCTCGCCTGTGGGATGACGTGCCATTCGATGTTGAAGTGAGCGAGACCTTCGGCCATCTCTGGCCGCAACTCAGGCTTCAAAGCTTCGGGAGCTATTAAGGGCGTATCCCTCGGGAGTTCAAAGAAATCACGCTGCTTCTTTGAGCTTTCTTCTACAAAATCGGATAACAATATTTCCTCCCTCGCCTTTAGGAAGTGACATATTTGACACCGTAATACAGATAGAGCAAGCGTCGCCAATGGGCTGTGATAGGCATGAAGGGCGGTAAATTAACTAGGTTTACCGCCCCTTTTTCAGAGTAGGCATGAATGGTCTTGCACAATTTTCGCACAGGGTTATATCAAAGGTAGTTTTATTAATATCACTCGTTGTCCTGCCTGGTATTCTACCATCTGTCGGAAGAGAATGCGCGCGGGGCTGCGGTCGTCTCGGGCATTGGCGTTTGGTCGCAGACCTGCGCGCTGCTGATGCAGGGCGTTGTGTGGCACGGGATACCGCAATATAGCACCACTTTTCGCAGGTAGTCCAACCGGAGGAAAACACTAATGTGACCAACCAAATCCGCTTCGACGACGGGGCTGCCTACGAACGATACATGGGCAAGTGGAGCCAGCTTGCAGGTGAAACTTTCCTCGACTGGCTGGCTCCACAATCAGGTTTGCGCTGGCTCGACGTGGGCTGCGGCAACGGAGCCTTTACCGAAATGCTCGTCGAGCGGTGTGCGCCAGCCTCAGTACAGGGGATAGACCCGTCTGAGGGGCAGCTCGCCTTTGCTCGCACACGACCCGCGTCGCGTGTCGCACAGTTTTGTCAGGGCGATGCCATGGCACTGCCTTTCCCCGACGACACGTTCGACGCTGCTGTCATGCCGCTGGTGATTCTCTTCGTTCCCAACCCGGCCAGGGGCGTTGCCGAAATGGCGCGAGTGGTCTGCCCGGGTGGCACCGTTGCAGCCTACATTTGGGACATGGAAGGCAGCGGTTTCCCTTACGAGGCGTTGCACGATGAAATGCGTGCGCTGGGCGTTGAAGTTCCGACGCCGCCGAGCCCTGACGCGTCTCGAATAGACGCAATGCGGGACTTGTGGACTGGTGCGGGTTTGGTACGGGTCGAAACGCGGGAGATCACCGTGCGACGGACATTCAATGATTTCGACGACTACTGGACGACCATCCTCGGGGGGCCGAGCGTCGGTCCACATCTCGCAGCGATGGCGTCCCGTGATCTCGCGCGACTCTGTGCGCGGATGCGCGCGCACCTGCCAGCAGATGCTGCTGGCCGGATCACCTATAGTGCCCGGGCTAACGCAGTAAAGGGTCGCGTATCAAACTAATTTGAAGGATGAATCTCTGTGTGACTTTGGAAACGCCCGTTTACTTGTGAAGATTTTGAATTGGTGCAAAGTCGAAGCAATCCAATGCCACTCGTACAGACTCATTTTTGTGCGAAAAGCTATGTAGGGTGCATAGTGGTTTCGCTTTGGTTCGGGCTGCGACTCAGCTTTTCGGAGCGACGTAAGAGCGACGTGTTTTGACCACCAGCTTGCCCGGCTGGCTCTTCTGTGCCGCCGGAGAGATTTCGAGCTTGAGCTTGCGTAGAGTGCCATCGCGCTTTTTGTTTGAAGAGACGAAGCCTATGCTATAGCGTGAGCGCAGGTGATCTATCAGCGAATTGAAAGCGCGATCAAGATTCTCCGGCTTATCGTCCAGCACCTCGCCGCCGGTCTCTTCCGCCAGCTTGTTGATCCTCAAACTGTGCGCCTTGAACAACCCGCCGATGCTTGTGGCCGTGCGCATGATCCCGCTTTCCATGCGCTGCCCCGCACTACTGGGAATCAATCCGCAGACGACGCTGCCGGATTCAAAGACCTCCTGCATCGCCGCATTCCCCGAAGGGCCAGCGCAATCGAAATTACTGGTGACACCCGTAATGACGATGATGACCCGGCGACCTGTGGGATTGCTCGCCCTGATCATATAGTGCGCTGCTTCATAGAAAGCCCGATTCAAACAGTGATTTGCTTCTTCGTCATGATCGGGGACGCGGTTCAAGGCTTCTGCAATCTTGCTTCGATCACGACTAAAGCCCTCAATCAGTTCGGTCGTGTTGTGGTAAGTCATCAGCGCCACCTCATCCTCAGGCTTGAGGCGTTTGAGGGCTTCCATAGTGGCACGGCGCACGTCTGAGCCAAACGGGTCCAGACATCCACCCCTGTCAACCAGTAAGAGCACGGATAGTGGATAGGCATCCTGGCTGAAATTCGTGATCTGCTGTTTGACTCCGTCTTCAGAAAGAATAAAGTTTTCTTGTTTCAGTCCCCCGACTACGCGGCTGGTCTTCTTTTGCATGATGAGCGCATCCAGCACGACCAGATCAATATCCACTTTGACGACATCACCGGGGGGCTGCCCGACGATTCTTTCGCGGGTCTGTGTTGCCACAGGGACGGGCACAAAACACGCCAGGATAAACGCTATTGAGAGTAATGTAAGGGTGAGCCACTTCATAAGTGCCTCCTTGGGCAAGGGGGTGAACTGACTGTCTTGTCAGCGTACGAGTAAATTGGAAGATAAACAGCTTAACTCCGGCCAGCGCCTTTGAGATCAATTGAGACCACGCGCCAAGCTCTTAGAGCTAAATCCCTGAATTGCTGATCAAGCGCAAGAGCAAGTCTTGTACCTCTGAGATATGAAGGGAGTGTGAATGTGGATTTGGTGGTTTTCTGTCAAAAAGACAACAAAAATCTCTAGCGGGCTATTCTAAATCGTAATCGCCTGACACTATTTCGTGGATAAAGGGAACTATCTTCACCGCATTAAATGATCCAATGACTGTGATGGATAGAGACCGGCGCATTTGTGAGGGTGCGCCGGTTTTGCTTTTCTTGGGTTCTTGCAATAAATGGTAAGTGCTTGCAGGTTTGAACCGCAGACCCCTACCATGTCAAGACAGATTACATAACTGGCAAACTACAAGTGGCGCTTCTTGCGTGCCCTCATCACTACTCCTGCTAGTCCCGTGCCGAGTAGTAGCAATGTCGCTGGTTCCGGGATAGCGGCTGCTCTAATGTTGTCCACACCTAGATGTGCCTGAACCGCCGGTATCGGGAATACCGGATTAGGGAAATTTGGATTGGGGCTGTGGTAGAGGCGGATTGCGGTCGCTCCCGTTAGCGCCGAGAAGACATCACCTAGTCCGGCTGTCAGGTCCTCGGGCCTGATGAGGAAGGTGACACTTGTCCAGCCACTTCCCGCAGGTAGGAATATAGAATTAGTCGAGAACGCAACGTTGCTCGGCGGGCCGAACATCGGGTCCTCGAACGCAAGCCGCAGGTAAAGGTCTGTCGTGCCCAGATTATTTACGTCCATCACGATAGCATTAACACCGGCAGCGATGTAGTTTCCTGCCCACTGGGACTCGTTGAGCACGCTGAGCCTGCTCTGCGACCCTATTCCACCTAGCGAGGTGAGAGACATGTAATGGTCGGTCGCGCCTGCGGGGCCGCCTGTTGCGATGGGGGCTGGCTGGGGCGGGGTCATGGGGCCACCAGTAAACCAGCCCGCGCTTGTTCCACTCTCAAAAGTATCGATCTGACCGAGCACTACAGGGTCGGCAACGGCGACGGACGGCAGGAGCAAACAAGAGGCTGCTAGAAGCGTAACGGTTAACCGTCTCCTAATGTTCATGTGGGTCTCCTTTTAATCAAAGTGCCGCGATGGAAATTACGTCGGGAATCATTATTGAGTGCTGAATAAGAGATGCAGGGCAAATGCAGACCCTGAACTACAGCCTCTTAGTTTGTCTGTAGGCACAAGGATTCCGCACAATCAGCGTGGCATAGACTTTTAAGGTGGTGAAATTTACTCCCTGCGGTACACCTTCGCCACCTTGCAGATGATGTCTGGCGAGCGCGACAAGGTGATTCGCCGAGCTGATGGGCCACTCGAAGGTAAACTTCAACCAGGAAGTCTATCAGAAGGTTTTGCCGGTTATGCGAGAGCGCGCCTCCGATGGACTCGAAAAGATGCTTTTTAAGGAGTCTTGCACACTGTTCGCACAACCGGTAAGCGAACGTGAGATGTAAGTGAGTGATTTGACATACCTTTCAGCGATGCCACGCACTATAATACATTTTAATCATAAATCTCTTGTGATGACAGTCAGGCCAGGGCGTTCGGATAGAATCAAGCAGAATTATTTCCGCGCACCTATAGGGTAAGTTGCTTAAAAAATCGTAACCGGAGAGAGCCCTGCAACGTCTTCAATAAAGATGTCTTACTAAATAAGAAACAGGTATAAATGCTACTCATGTTTTTTTCATTTCTCTCCCGCAAGGTTCGCCAGTCCGCGCTCATCGGCTGTGTGCTCACCCTTTCGCTGCTTGGCGCAGCCTGTGGTGGGCGCTCTGAGCCAAGGGCAAATGCCAGCAGGGAAGGCTCTAACGGAAACACAAGAAGAGGCGGAGGCGGGGAGGCGGCGGAAGGACCCGCCATTCCGGTGACCACCGCGAAGGCGATTGCGCGCGAAGTGCCCTCCTACATTCAAGCCTCCGGGAGTCTGATAGCTGATGAAACTTCAGACGTTGCTTCGCAAGCTTCGGGGCAAGTCATTGCGACTCCGGTCGGCGTCGGCGCATTCGTGCGGCAGGGGACTGTGATTGCCCGCTTGAATGACAGAGACGCCCGATTGCGTCTACGGCAAGCGCAGGCCAGCGTCCAGCAGGCCATCGCCGGAGTCCGTCAGGCGGAAGCGCGTTTGGGCTTGCGTCCCGGCGGGAATTTCGATGCCAGCACAAATCCAGAGGTGCGCGCCTCGAGCGCCAACTACGATCAAGCGGTCGCGGAGTTGCGTCTGGCGGAAGCCAACGAGCGGCGTTACCGCGAACTCGTCGAAACGGGCGACGTGGCCTTGAGCATCTACGATCAATATCGCACGCAGAGAGACACGGCGAGGGCACGCGCCGCGAGCGCGCGCCAGCAGCTCGAATCCGCGATTAACACCGCACGCCAGAGCAATCAGGCGATTCAGAGCGCCGAAGCCGCCGTTGAGTCGGCACGTTCGCAGGTGGCCATCGCGCAGAAGGCTGTGGCCGATACCGTCATCCGCGCGCCCTACGCGGGTTACGTCAGCAATCGTCCCATCGCCGTTGGTGAATACGTGACGCCCGCGTCCATTGTGGCAACGGTGCTGCGCACCAATCCAATCAAATTGCAATTGCAAGTCCCGGAGGCTGATGTTCCATTCATCACCACTGGCATGGGCGTCTCGCTGGAAGTCGAAGCGCACCGTGATAAAAAGTTTGGGGGGCAGGTCTCGGCGGTCAATCCGGCGATTGACCCGGTCTCGCGCTCGGCGGTGGTCGAGGCATCAATCGAGAACGGTGACAACGCGTTGCGCTCCGGCATGTTCGCCACCGCGCGCATTGTCAGGCCCGGCGGAAATAAAGCGGTGTTTGTCCCGCGCGCGGCAGTCTTCGGCGATCAGAACACGCAATCGTATCGCGTCTTTGTCATTCAGGGCGACGTAGCGAAGTTGCGTGTCGTGCAGATCGGGCAGGAAGAGGCCGACCAGGTACAGATTCTTTCGGGCGTCGGGGCAGACGACGTGGTGGCGACCAGCAACCTTCAACAACTCTACGAAGGGGCGCGGGTCAAACAATGAACAGTTTTTAGTTTTGAGTTTTCAGTTTTGAGTTTTCAGAAGAAGCAACCGGGTCTTTGCTGAAAACTGAAAACTCAAAACTGAAAACTTACAAGCGGAGCTTGTTCTATGCAAAAGCTGGCTGAAATTTGTGTGCGGCGTCCGGTCTTCGCAACCGTCATTATTCTGATTCTGACGGTCATCGGCGGGTTCTCTTTCTTTACGCTCGGCGTTGACCGCTTCCCGAAAATTGACATCCCGACGGTCTCCGTTTCGACTTCCAACACGGGCGCTGCGCCGCAGGAAATTGAAACAGAGATTACAGACATCATCGAAGGCGCGGTCAATACCGTTCCCGGCATTGACGAGATACGTTCTTCCTCCGCGCAGGGACGCTCGAACGTCACCATCAACTTCAATCTGGAAAAAGACCCGGACCTCGCCACGCAGGAAGTGCGCGACAAAGTCAGCACCATCATCAATCGCCTGCCGGAAACCGCCGACCCGCCCATCGTCAGGAAATCCGACCCGGATTCGCAGCCGGTTCTGATTTACGCGATCAGCGCGCCGCGCTCTTCGATTGAGCTGACTACGCTCGTCCAGAATCAGATTCAGGAGCGAATTGAATCAGCCGACGGCGTCGGCGAAGTGGTCGTCTTCGGCGGACGCCAGCGCGAGATCAAAATCTACGTTGACCCGGAGCGTCTGCGCGCCTTTAACATGTCCGTGACGGAAGTCTCGAACGCCCTGCGCGCGCAGAATCTTGAACTCCCCGGCGGACGCCTGGACGAAGGCGCACGCACCGTGACCTTGCGGACGCTCTCGCGCGTCACTCGCGTGGAGGATTTCAACGACATCGTCATCACGACGAAGAACGGCTACCCGGTAAAAATTCGAGACATCGGACGCGTCGAAGACAGTGGCGTTGACCCGCAGTCGGCGGCATCTTTGGACGGCGTGCCCTCCGTCTCGCTCGGCATTCGCAAGCAGTCTGGCGCAAACACCATCGCCGTCATCTCAGAGGTCAAGCGACGCATGGCGGAGATTCAACCGCTGCTGCCCAAGGACGTTAAAATCGCCGTCACGCGTGACCAGTCGGAGTTCATCGAAACCAGCTTGCACGCTATCGAGGAACACTTAATCGTCGGCGGCCTGCTCGCCGCCTTGATTGTTTTCCTGTTCCTGTGGAACTTCCGCTCGACGATTATCGCCGCGCTCGCCATCCCGACCTCGATCATCTCTGCCTTCGCGCTGATTTCGGCGCTCGGCTATTCACTCAACCAGATGACGATGCTCGCATTGACGCTGATGGTCGGCATCGTGATTGACGACGCGATTGTGGTCTTGGAAAACATCTACCGCTTCGTGGAAGAAAAGGGAATGCATCCCTATCAGGCCGCGATTCAGGGCACGAAGGAAATCGGGCTGGCCGTCATGGCGACGACGCTTTCTTTGCTCGCGGTCTTTATTCCCGTCGGCTTTATGACCGGCATCGTCGGGCGGTTTATGTCGTCGTTCGGACTCACGTCTGCGGCGGCGATTGCCGTCTCGCTCATCGTCTCGTTTACGCTGACGCCGATGCTCGCAGCGCGTTGGATTAAACCTCCGAAAGAGACGGTCACGCCTGAAGGCATTCCTGCCGGAGCTGGCGGCGAAGGAGACGGTCACGGTAATGATGAGCTATTGCCTGCACCGCGCCGCAAAGAGAAGAGTGCGGAGAAGGAACACGTCTCAGGTTCTAAAGGCGGTCGCTTCTATCGCCCGATTGATCGCTCCTACATGTGGATGCTCAAGTGGTCGATGGCGCATCGCTGGATCATCGTGGTCGTCTGCGCGGTGGTCGTCGCCTCAATCGTGCCGCTCTACAAGTGGGTCGGTTATAACTTCCTGCCCGACGAAGATGAGTCTGCCTTTCAAGTGAGCGCGCGCTTGCCGCAGGGCACGAGCCTCGCGGCGACGCAAAGTGTGCTGGAGCGCATCGCGCGCGACGTGCGTGAGCAAATCCCCGGTGTCGAGAACACGCTTGTCAACGCGGGCGGAGGCGGAGGCGGCGGTGCGCCGAATTCCGGCTCCGTCCAGGTCAGGCTCAAGCCTGTCGCCGAGCGCCGGTTTTCGCAGACCGACTTGATTCAGCAGACGCGCGACATGATACGTAAAAGGAAGTATCCGAAAGAGTATGTCATCAACGCGTCGGGCGGGTCTTCCATCGGCGCGAGCCTCGGCCAGGGGCGCGGCGGGTCATCTCTGGGCTTCTTCATCAGCGGCCCCGACATTCAAAAGCTCGACGAATATTCAAACAAACTGGTCGAGCGTATCAAGCAGGATCAGAACTTCCGCGACGCAGACCGCTCGCTCCAACTGAGCAGTCCTGAGGTGCGAATCATCATTGACCGCCAGCGCGCCGCAGACCTCGGCGTCAAGGCGGGCGACGTGGCGCAGGCTTTGAACACGCTCGCCGCCGGAGCGCGCGTCACCACTTTCAGCGAAGGCTCAGATCAATACGATGTGGTCGTGCGCGCCGGAGAAGAGTTCCGGCGCACGCGCGAGAATTTGAGCAACTTTACAGTGGCGTCGTCTTCGGGCGGCACGGTCGGGTTGGAGAAACTCGTGCGGCTCGAAGAGGGTGAAAGTCCCGCTTCGATTGATCGCCTTAATCGCCAACGGCAGGTCACAGTCTCGGCGAGTCTCGCGCCGAACGGCTCGGAGGCCGACGCCCTCGTCGCCGTCCAGCGTTACGCTGCCGAACTGAACATGGAAGCAGGTTACAGCACGGGCGTAACGGGACAGTCGAAGGAACTCCAGAAAGCGAACCAGTCGTTCATGCTGGCGTTCCTGCTCTCGTTCGTCTTCATGTACCTGATTTTGGCCGCGCAGTTCGAGTCGTTCATTCACCCGGTGACGATTCTCTTAACGCTGCCGCTCTCGATTCCCTTCGCGCTGCTTTCGACGTTGATCGCCGGGCAACGACTCAACATCTTCTCCGCGCTCGGCATCCTGCTCCTCTTCGGTATCGTCAAGAAGAACGCCATCTTGCAGATTGACCACACGAATGAATTGCGCGCGCACGGCATGGAGCGATACAGCGCCATTCTTCAGGCGAACCGCGACCGTCTGCGCCCCATCCTGATGACGACGATTGCGCTGGTCGCGGGCATGATTCCGCTCATCGTAGGCAGTGGCGCTGGCGCTGCGACCAACCGCTCAATCGGCGTGCTGGTGGTTGGCGGCCAGAGTTTGTGCCTGCTGCTCACCCTTCTCGCCGTCCCGGTCTTCTATTCGCTCTTTGAAGATGCGAAGGAGTCGCGCGTGTGGGGCTACATCGGGGCGCGCTTCAGTAACTTTAAGGGAGGTACGGGTCGCCGTCTCGCGGAAGCATACGCGGGCGTGCGTCGCGCCGTGGCCCGCAAACCCAAAGTTGTCATTCCCCCCTCCGGCAAAACCGCAAAGGATAGATATGTTGATCAAGCTTCAGGCGACTAACGAAATGCGGAATGCGGATTTCGGAATGCGGATTGGAAAGACAATCGCCCGTATTCTTAAATCCGCAATCCGCAATCCGCAATCCGCAATCATAACGGCGCTGTTTATATTCACGGCGGGCGTCGTGTCGGCGCAGACTCCTGCACCGTCTCCCTCGACGCCGCAGCAAGCGCCGCCCGCAGGCACGCAGACGCAGCAACAGCAGCAACCGGGTCAGCCGCCGCCTTCACGGATACAACTGCCGCCGAATTCGTCGTCCGCTCCGGTGCGCCCTGACAACGAAGCGCAGCAAAGCACGCAGCCGCAAACCGGCCTGGAGCAGGAGCGCCAGCAGACGACACCCAATACGCAGGGGCCGCGTCCTCCTTCGCCGCAGGTGCAGCCGCAATCGCAACAGACCGCGCCCGGACAGCAGCAGCCCACGCAGGCCACGCCCGCCGGGACTCAAGCTCCGCCGGGCACGACTCCCACAGCTTCGCCCGCGAACGGCGTTGTTCCGCAGTCGCCCGGTCAAAACGTCGGAGTGTCAGCCGGAATAGCGCCCGCAGAACTTCCGCAGGAGCCTCCGCCGGTTGCGCCGAATTTCCGTGCGCCCGCGCGCCCTCTGCCAAGCGCCGAGCGCGTCGGCGTGGATGTCTCCGATCAGATGCCGCTGACGCTGAACGACGCGATTGCGCTGGCGCTTCAGAATAACAATGACATTGACGGCTCGCGCATCAATGTGCAGATTGCCGAGTATGAGCTAAAGGCTGCGCGTGGAGTTTACGATCCCATTTTTTCATCGGAGAGTTACTACGAGAGCCGCGTCACGCCGACCAGCTCGACTCTCGGCGGCGCGCAAAACGGCTCTGTCATGCAAACAGACCTGACAGGCGCAGCTCGCTTAGGGGGCTTCTCGCCGTTTGCGGGCGGCGCTTATCAATTGGACTTCTCTTCGACGCGCCTGACGACGAATAATCAGAACGTCACCTTGAATCCGCAATTTCCGACCGCCTTCACACTGACCTACACGCAACCGCTCTGGCGTGGTTTGCGCTTTGATAACAACCGCCGCCAGATTGAGATTGCCAAGAAGAATCTCTCATTAACGGACGCGCAGTTTCGCCAGCGCGCCATCGAAGTGATCTCGCAGGTCGAGCAGGCATACTGGGATTTGGTCTTCTCGCTGCGAAACTTGCAGGTGCAGATAGACGCCGTCAAGCAGGCGCGCACACAGGTCGAAAGCAACCAGAGACTGGTCGAGAAAGGCGTGCTCGCGCCGATAGACATTATCGCCGCCAATACGCAGGTGACGACCTTCGAGCAAAATGTCTACACGGCGCAGGAGGCTGTGACGCGCGCCGAGAATACTTTGAAGACGCTGATGCTGCCCGCGCGCACCGATGCGCTCTGGTCGCGCCCTTTAACGCCCATCACGCCCATCAACCTGGAAGCCCCGCGCGTGCCGCTTGAGCAGGCTGTCAACGCCGCGCTCAAGAGCCGACCCGAACTGGCGCAGCTTCAGACCAACGCCGAGATTAATCAGATAGACACGCGCTTTTTCCGCGACCAGACCAAGCCGCAGGTTGATCTCGTCGGAACATATACTTCTGTCGGCCTCGCGGGAGCGCTGACTTCAGCAGCATCAGGAGGAAGCACGAGTTCGGGCAGCAGCTCAAACGCGCAGTTCCGCGCGCGAGTCAACGAACTGTCCACGCTCGCGGGGCTGACGCCACTTGAAACTACTACGAGCGGCGGAACGGTGACGCCCAATCTGGTCGGCGGATATGGGAAGTCGCTCTCGAATCTGCTGGGGCAGGATTATCCGACCTATCGCGTCGGCGTGCGCGTTGCGCTGCCTTTGCGTAACCGAACTGCCGAAGCCAATCTGGGGCGCTCCCTCGCTCAAGGAAGTTTTATTCAGAATCAACGCGCGCAGGCAGAGCAAATAATCGAAGCCGACGTGCGCAACACCTCGCAGACATTAAGATCGGCGGAAGCGCGCCTTCAAGCCGCCGCTTCCACGCGTTTCTCCACAGAGCAACAGTACGAGAGCGAGCAGCGACAATTCAGGGCGGGCACGAGCACGGTCTTTCTGGTCTTGCAGCGGCAAAATGAATTGCTGGCCGCGCGCGGGCGCGAATTGCAGGCGCAAACCGATCTCAACAAAGCCATCGCCGAATTCGAGCGCGCCACCGGCAACACGCTCGCAGCCAACAACGTCGCCGTGCGTTCCGACACACCCACGCGTCAGCTTGAAATACAGCGACCTGCGCCGGAAGCAGGTGTGAGCAATTCCGGCGGTGGGTCAGTGTTCACCGAAAGAGGGGCAGCCAGCGCCGCCGCTGTCGAGGTGAAAGCGAATGATAAATGATTTCGCGCCGCCAGTTGTGAAACAGCTTCTTGGAGTTCTCGCTGTGTTGGCGCTCGTCGCCTCGTCCGCCTGTCAATCACAGACAGGCAGCGACGGGGTTGAGGCGCGCGGAATCATCATCGTGAATGCGCCTGCGACGGGCGAGATACGCCGCGTCCTCGTGCGCGAAGGCATGGCGGTCAACGAAGGCGCGCCGATTGTCGAGATCGCCGTCCGCGTGGAAGGCCAGAGCACGCCGCCACCTCAAGCGGAAGACCCGCAGGCGCGCGCCGCCAGAAACACGCAGACGGCACAGGCAGAAACGGAAGCGGCACGCGCCGATGTGGTTCGTAAAGAGGTGGAGGTGCAGCGTCTGACTCCGCTCGTTGCTTCAGGCGATGCGCCACAGGCGCAATTGGACGGGGCGCGCGCGGAGTTTGAAAAAGCGCAGCGACGCTTGCAGCAAGCTCAGTCGTTAGCTGAGAACGCACAATCCGGTCTGGCCACCGCACGCCAGCAGTCCCAAAACTCTTCCGTCCCTGCACAGACGTTTTCCGAGCAGATCGTCACCGCGCGCGCTTCTTCCGCCGGAACCTTGAGCGTCATCAACGCGCGTGTCGGCGAGCGTGTGACCGCCGGGCAACCGCTGGCCACACTCCGCGCCGGGCAGCCATGAATCAAAGAAGGAAGAGATAGGATTAACAAGATGAACAGGATGGAAAAAGCAACAGCAAGCTTCCTTTTTCCTGCCTTCTCTGCTTAATCTTGCTAATCCTGTTAATCCTGTCTATTTGACGATTCTGTTTAGGGGCTGTTAATGGTTTCAGAAGTAACCAACATTGGGCCGAGCGAGCGGCGCAAGCGACGATTGCTCGGCGTGGTAGCTCTGACCGTCGGCGTCAGCCTCGCTTTCGTCCTGGTCATCATGCAAGCGCCGCGCTGGTCGCGAGCCATCATTTTCTTTCCCATCTGGATAGCAGGCTTAGGTCTGATGCAGGCGCGCGAGAAGGTCTGCATCGCGCTGGCTGCGAGCGGCAAATGCAACATGGATGCGGGCGAAGAGAGCCTGACGGACGAAAGTTTAATCGAGCAACTGAGAGGCAAAGCGCGACGCATCAACCGTCGCGCTCTGATTACTGCCGGGGCGATTACCTTGCTCGCGCTTCTTTTCCCCGGCTGAACATCAGTTCGAGAGAAAGCAACCCGGAAAAACCTTAATCCACGAAGTCACACGAAACGACACGAAAGATTGTTCTTTCTTCTTTGTGCTGTTTCGTGTGACTTCGCGGATCGTCTTCTTCATCGTGAAAACGCTTCTCTGCACAGCATTCGCGCTCATCGCCTTCGCCATGAATTCGGTGCTCTGTCGGCTGGCTCTCGGCGCATCTGCCATTGATGCTGCTACGTTCTCGACCGTTCGATTGCTCTCCGGCGCTTTCGCGCTCCTGCTGATAACAGTCCTCTCCAAAGGAAAGATTTCCTCTCTGCGGCGCGGCAACTGGACTTCCGCTGCGCTGCTCTTTCTCTACGCCGTAGCTTTCTCTTTCGCCTACATCGGCCTCAGCGCAGGGACGGGTGCACTCATTCTGTTCGGCTCGGTGCAGGCGACTATGCTCATCGCGGCCTTACATTCGGGCGAGCGGCCTCACTTGCTGGAATGGGCGGGGCTGCTCGTCGCGCTGGCCGGTCTGATCTATCTGGTGTTTCCGGGACTGGCTGCGCCGCAGCCTTTCAGGTCTGCGCTGATGGCAATCGCAGGCATCTCCTGGGGCTTTTATTCGCTTCGGGGGCGGCGTCGCGCCATTGACCCGCTGGCTGACACGACGAATAATTTTGTTTGCGCTGTGCCTCTGGTTGTCATCATCAACCTCATCATGGTGCGCGACACGCACGTGTCCGCGAAAGGATTCCTGTTCGCGGTTTTGTCTGGAGCGCTGGCTTCAGGTGTTGGCTATGTCGTCTGGTACACCGCGCTCAAGGGATTGACGGCGACGCGTGCGGCGACCGTGCAGCTACTCGTTCCTGTGCTGGCAGCCATTGGCGGAGTGATACTTCTTTCGGAAGGCATCTCCATGCGTCTCATTCTTTCCGCAATGATGATTCTCGGAGGCGTCGGGCTAGCTCTGGCAGGCCGACGCCATTTGATTCAGACGAAGAGGACAGAGTGAAGAGAAGACAGACGCGAAGCGCGCCGCTATTCATTTCACGCAAGCGATGTCGCTCGCGGCGAGCGGAAGCCGGATTCTTTGAGCAGGTCGGTAAGCGCTCGCCTGTATTCCTCAGACCGCTGCCGGTGCTCGCTTATCCAGCCGGACACGACCGTCTTCAACTCACGCTCGGAAGGCTCTGTCCCGGAGTTGCACTGAGCTTTTGTGAGACTCTCTGTGCCCGCGCGCTGTTGATGCTTGATAACACGTACCCGTCGATGCTGTTGCATAAAATTTCCCCTCCACTTGGTAAACGCGAGATTCGCCGGAAAAAGGGATCAGCGATGGCTCAATAAAAGATGGATGATCTTTTAGTGTCCCCGTTTTACGCGTTAACGGTTGAGGGTTGAAATGATTTTGATGAAAGTTGAATCGGCGGGAGGTGTGGGAAATGCTCTTACTGATTTTGGTCGGCATCTTCGCGCTGGTAAGCGCAAGCTATCTGCTGGGACGCGCCGACGGGTCTTTCGCTGACGGGCTGTTGCGTATTGGCGAAGCTGTCTTCGACTTCGTCGAGTACAAGGCGGCGCTCAGGAGTGTGCGTACCGTGGGGTTGAAGCGCTCGCTGTAGCGGGGCGGATCGCTTATAAAGCTTCCTGATTACAGCACCGGACTATTTCTACGCCGCACTTCCGTCTGGGGGAGCATCAACCGGATTGCCCCTGCGCTTGAGCAACTCATCGAATCGCGGATCGGCGCGAAGGCTGTTGAGGCGCGGGTCAACTCGAACGTAGGTCAGCCCGACCGCATTCTCCTGCTCAGCTTGCTCAAGCCAATTAAACGCCTCGTCATATTCATCAAGGAGCGCGTAGATGATGGCGATTTCGTAGGCTGTCACCCATTGTTCATCGCGCCTCGCGACCAACTCCTGGAGGATACTCCGTGCTTCCTCCGTGCGACCGCACACGGCCAGCACGTGTGCATACTTGGCGCGCGTATTGGGTGTATCACCCGCAAAGGCGCGCTCCTGCTCATAGACGGCGAGCGCCTCATCATTCATGCCCCGGCTTTCGTATGACCAGCGCAGGATGATGTGTGTGGAGAGAGAACCGGGGTCGAGTTCCAACGCCTTCTGGCACTGGTTGGTAGCCTCCTCGTACCTTTGCGCGAAGAAGAGAATGTTGGCGAATGCTGTCGCAATCACGGGTGAGCGCGGGTTGATCTCCTGCGCGCGCCTGATCTCGTTGATGGCCTCTTTGTGCTGCCCCATCGCCGAGAGATTGAAGGCACGCCAGCGGTGTGCGACAGCGTTGTCGGGTTTCAATTCGATGGCGCGGCGAAATTCGTTTTCAGCTCCGGCAAGGTCGCGGTCGTAGTGGAGCTTAACAAAACCGAGCGAGGCGTGCGCTTCAGCCAACTGGTCGTCGGCTTCGACAGCACGAAGCGCGGCCTGCTTGGCGCGCTCCCAGGCCTCTGCGGGCGGCGGCTCGACGTACCAGTTGAGCAGCGCATAACAATCAGCCATCTCCGCAAAGGCGAGCGCAAATTGAGGGTCGCGCTCGACGGCGCGCTCAAATCTCTCGATGCCCTGCCGAAGTCCTTCAGCCGTGCGCCTGGTCGCAAAGTAGCGACCGGCTACGTAAAGTTTGTTGGCCTCTTCGTCTTCGGTCGGGCGCGGCTTCGGGACGGGCGTGGCGGGCGACGCATCCGCCGAGACGATCTGCTTGGAGAGGGACGCGGCCTGCCCTTTGCGAACTTCCGCGTCCCTGCGGAAGATGCTCAGGTCTTGCCCGTAAGCCGGATTCTTCGTCCGCCGCAGCAGGTCATTGAACCTGCGGTCGCCACGCAACGGGTCGAGCTGCGGCTCTGTGCCGAACCAGACAATCCACGGCTCGCTCGCCTCGACGCTCTGCTCAAGTAAGGAGAGCGCCGCGTCACGCTCACCCAGGTGCAGGTGGATGAGCGCACGGTGATACGGCGTGACGAATCTTTTGGTGGCCAGGTCGTGCAACTCGGAGAGCGCACTGCGCGCTTCTTCTGTGCGCCCTGCTTCGGCGTAGGCGGCGGCGAGCGTGGCCAGGTTTTGCGGAGTGTCGCCGCCAAACTCAATTGCCTTTCTCGCCGCCTCGATTGCTTCCTCGTTCGCTCCCGTTCTCCGCAGCGCCCAGCACAAACCAAAATATGCCGGGCCGTAGCGCGAATCGCTCTGGATTAATTTGCGAGCCAGCCGAATGCTCTCTTCATAGCGGCGACCCTGGTAGAGATACCAGACGCGATTGTAAGCATTGAAAGGATTGACCGGATCAAGCTCGACGGCGCGCTGCATCTCTATGTCCGCTTCGTCGAAGCGCCCCTCCATCGCGAGTTGGCCGCCGTACCAGACGTAAGCCGTAGCGTAGTGCGGGTTGAGTTCAATCGCGCGCAGGTGATGAGCTTTGGCGACATCCCACTGTGTTTCATGCGCCAGCAGAGCAAAGCCGAGCGCCGTGTGCGCTTCGGCAAGTGTGTCATCCAATTCGACGGCACGCTCAGCGGCATCGCGTGCCGCAGCGAGACATTCGGCGGGGTGCGTCACGCCGAAAATGGCGAGCCAGCAGTGATACTCGGCGATGGCCGCGTAGGCGGCAGCGTACTCCGGGTCAATCTCAATCGCGCGGTAGTAACATTCGATGGCTCTGGCAAAGCTGTCTTCGGTCAGCGTGCTCCAGTGGTAACGCCCGCGCAGGTAGGCCTCATAAGCCTCCGGGTTATCCGTGCCGCGCTTGGACAACTGGCGGCGCTCGTCGCCGGTCAACTGCGGAACCAGCGCGCGCGCCACCTGCTCGGAGATAGAGTCTTCGAGACTGAGCACGTCCGTATTATTTTCGTCGAACGTGCTTGACCAACGGGTCGCGCCTTCGCTCACACTGAGAAGCTGCGCCGTGACGCGGATGCGCTCGCCCGCACTGCGAATTGTCCCGGCGACGATGAAATCAACGCCCAGCTCGCTCCCGGCCTTGAGTGGGTCTACGTCGCCGCTCTGATAGCGAAGCACGCTGCTCGTCGGGCGCACAATCAGGCGACGCACGTTCGAGAGCCGTGCGATGAGCGCATCGGCGAGTCCGACGCCAAGATACTCGTCACCCGTGTCGCTTCCCTTGGGCGAGCCCAACAGCTTGAGCGGCAGGACGGCGATTGTCTTTTCGCCGAGTTTGAGTTTCGCTGGCGGCGCAATGGTTCGTGTGACTGCCGGATTATTTGTCCGCCGCAACAACGACAGAAAACGCTCGTCGTCGCGCAGCAGATCAAATTGCGGGTCAACGGCAAACCAGAGAACCCACGCGTCGCGAATTGTGACGGCCTCTTCAAGCAACTCGAAGGCGCGCGCCGTATCACCCAGGTAACAGTGAATCAACGCGAGCATGTACGGCGAAACGTAGCGTGTGACCGCCATCTCGTTCAGCCGTTCGATCACCTCATAAGCCTCTTCTCGCTGGCCTGCCTCCGCATAGGCCGCGCCGACCGCCGTTAAATAAAGCGGATTCCCCCCGGCCAACGCAAGCGCCTCTTTCGCCTGGATGATGGCTTCCTCGTACAGACCGGCGCGCCGCAGCGTCCAGCTATAGGTGAAATTAGCCCAGGCGTAACGCTCCTCCGATTCGGACAATTTACGATGAACGGCGATGGCTTCTTCAAAACGGCGCGAGTGGTAGTAACACCACGCCAGCGAATGCAGGCTCAAGGGCGAGAGCGGGTCGAGTTCGATAACGCGCCTGGCTTCGATCAAAGCCTCGTCGAAGCGCCCCTGTTGCAGGAGAAGAAAGCTGTACCAGTTATGCGCCGTCGCGCTGGTCGGGTTGAGTTCGATGGCGCGCAGGTGATAACGCTCCGCCGTGCGCCAGTCAAAATCATGGCAGGCGATGGCGAAGCCCAGCGCCGAGTGCGCTTCGGCGAGGGTATCGTCTAACTCGACCGCTTTTTGCGCCGCCTCTTTCGCGGCTGCGGAGCTTTCGGCGAAAGGCAGGACGGCCTGGATGCCCAGGAAAACGTAATAATCGGCGATGCCTGCATACGCCAGCGCGTAGTTCGGGTCGAGCGCGACCGCGCGATAATAGCTGACAATCGCTTTGGCGAAACCTTCCTCGGTCAGGCTATGCCAGTGAAAACGCCCGCGCAGATAGGCTTCAAAAGCCTCGGCATTGTCCGTGCCGCGCTTTAGCAGTTTCTCGCGTTCGTCGCCCGTCAGTTGCGGCACAAGCGCGCTGGCGATCTGTTCGGAAATCGCGTCTTCGAGCTGGAGCACGTCTGTGAATTTTTCATCAAACTGACCTGCCCAGCGCGTTGAGCTTTCATGGACGTTCAAGAGTTGCACGGTCACGCGCAGCACGTCGCCTGCCCGCCTGATATTGCCGTCCACAATGTAATCAACGCCGATCTCACGACCTGCGACGAACGGATCAACATCCACGTTGCTGTAGCGCAGGACGCTGCTCGTCGGGCGCACGACGAAGCGGTGGACGTTGGAGAGGCGTGTGATGAGGGCGTCCGTCAAGCCGACGCCGAGATATTCGTCGCCGGTTTCTTCGCCGCGATGGGCGTCAAAGATTTTGAGCGGCAGCACGGCGATTGCTTTCTCGCCGGTCAGAGCTTCATGGCCGACCGGCGTTGCAGAGTAAGCCGCTGTCGGGAAAAAAGGAGGCGCGGAGACGGGTCTCCCCTCAAGATGGTGTGTGATGTCTTCGCGCAATTGATCCGCCGACTGGTAGCGCCGCTCCGTCTCCTTCCTGAGAGCCTTCATCACGATATTGTCGAGATTGCCCGACAGCTCGCGCCGCAAATTCTCCGCAGTCGAGCCGCGAGTGACGTAGAGATATTCAAGCGTGCTCGTCTCCTGACTCTCCAGTTGCGCGGGCAGCAGATCGTGAGCGCGCGAGACGACGATGCTCGGATGCACAGGCTTCTCTTCGCAGATGACGCGGGCAATCTCATGCGGAGCGCGGCTGAAAAATCTGTAGGGGCGATGGCCGGTCAGCAATTCATAGAGCAGCACGCCCAGCGAGTAAACGTCGGTCGCAGGCGTGACGGCCTGTCCCTGCACCTGCTCCGGGCTGGCATACTCAGGCGTCATCAAACGCATGGCCGTCGCCGTCGGGTCAAGCGTGATGTCGGCGAGTTCAGGGTTCAACAGCTTGGCAATGCCGAAGTCAAGAAGCTTTGGCACGCCCTCGTTGGTGACGAGGATGTTTGAAGGCTTGATGTCACGATGAATGACGAGGTGACGGTGCGCGTAGTGGACAGCATCGCAGACCTGCCGGAAGAGGCGCAGTCGCTGCGGGATGGTCAATTTGCGCTCGTCGCAGAAGCGATAGATGGGCAGCCCCTCGATATATTCCATCACGAAGTAGGGCAGCCCGTCCTCGGTTGTTCCTCCGTCCAAGAGGCGCGCGATGTACGGATGATCTAGCGAGGCGAGAATCTGTCGCTCGTTGCGAAAGCGCCGCAGGATGAAGTCCGTGTCCATCCCGCGCTTGATTAGTTTGATGGCCACCTGGCGGCGAAACTCGCTGTCGGCGCGCTCGGCCAGATAAACCGCGCCCATGCCGCCGCGCCCGATCTCACGCAGGATGCGATAGACGCCGACTTTGCGCCCGATGGAAGGGTCGTCAAACGAGTCGGTCGTCGTCAGGGTCGTGGCGTCCGGGTCGTGCGTGTGGCGCAAGTCGGCGGCAGCAAAAGCGGGTTCTTCGATGAAATCGCCCGCGCGGTCGTGCTGCGCGACAAGGTGCTCGACCTGCTCGCGCAAAGTGTCGTCACCCGTGCAAGCCTCGACGATGTACCGACGGCGCTCACGCGGCGGCAAATCAACCGCCGTCTGGAACACTTCCTCAATCTGCTTCCAGCGATCAGGGGTCATAAATCAAGGGATGAGGGCGGAGGGATGAGGGATGAAGGAAGAATATTTTTATTTCATCCCTCATCCCTTATCCCTCATCCCTGCCTTTGCACTTGTCCGTAGAGCCAGGCTTTGGCCATGCGCCACTGGCGCTTGACCGTGGGGGCACTGACGCCCAGGACTTCAGCCGTTTCGTCAATCGAGAGGCCGCCGAAGAAGCGAAGTTCGACGATCCGGCCCTTTTGTTCGTCCAACTCGGCCAGCGCGTGAAGCGCATCGTCCAGGGCGATGAGTTCACTGCCGCGCTCGTCCGATTTGTCTATATTCTCATCCAGGGAGAGTTTTTGAAAATCCTGACCGCGCTTTTCGGCATTATGCGCGCGCGCATGGTCAACAAGGATACGGCGCATCATCTGCGCTGCCACGCCGAAGAAATGCGCGCGATTCTGCCAGTTGACCTGCGTTTGATCCACCATCCGCAGGTAAGCTTCATGCACGAGCGCGGTCGGTTCAAGCGTATGGTTCGAGCGTTCGCGGCGTAAATAATTCGCTGCCAGGCTTCGCAACTCATCGTAGATGAGCGGCAACAGGACGTCAACGGCGGCGCTGTTGCGGTTCGTCACTTCGATTAACAGTTGCGTTATGTTTTCCATCCCTGGGCCATTCATCCGTCAAGTTTCTTTCTCATAAAAATTCCGAGGGTCGGTATAAGTATAAACAAAACCTGAGCGCCGTAAAAACCCGATTCGGTCTGAAAGCGGAATCGGCTCGCTTTTCTGCCCGCCGTCCACCGAGACCCGCCGGGCACAAAAATAAAAACCCCTGCTCTTTGATACTTTTCCCTCGCCCCTTGCGCGTTAGCGAGTGAAGGGTAAAATTGAGAGCCCGGCTGAGAAGATAAAGGAGAAACTATTAATGAGTAACCAACAGAGCACGGCAGCCACATCCACCGCCGCCGAAGTTGCCCCAGCAGCACAAGCCCTTCCGCCCGAAGCTTTCCTTACACAACTGGCGTTTGGCGCTATGATGACGCAAGCCCTGTATGTTGCTGCCAGGCTAGAGGTGGCCGATCTGCTCGCCGCCAAACCGCAAACAGTAAGCTATCTGGCCGCCGCGACGAAGACGCACGAACGCTCTCTCTATCGCCTGCTGCGAAGCCTGGCGAGTGTGGGCATCTTCAAAGAGATCGAGCCGCAAGTTTTCGCGCACACGCCTTACAGTGAACCCCTGCGTTCAGATGCGCCCAATTCTATGCGCAGCGGCGCGCTCTTCATGGGCGAAGAATGGCACTGGAGAGTTTGGGGCAACATGCTCTACAGCGTGCAGACAGGCAAACCCGCCTGGGGACACGTCCACGGCGCGGAAGTCTTTGATTACCTGGGCGAGAATCCACAGCAAGCGGAAATCTTTAACAACGCCATGACGGACATGTCCATGGCCATAGCCCCGGTAGTCGTTGAGGCTTACGATTTTTCGGGCATCAAGACTTTGACCGACATCGCGGGCGGGCACGGCTACCTGCTCGCGCAAATTTTGCGGGCGAACCCGAACATGAAAGGAATCCTGTTCGATGTCCCGCCGGTCATCGCGGGCGCGAGCGCGCTGCTGGAAAAAGAGGGCGTGAACGAGCGGGTGGAAAAAGTTTCCGGCGACTTCTTCGCGGCAGTGCCGAAGAATGCTGATGCCTACATGATGAAGCACATCATCCACGATTGGGATGACGAGCGCGCCACCAAAATTCTACAGAACATCCAGCAGGCGATGTCAGAGGACGGCAAAGTCTTAATCGTCGAGGTGGTTGTTCCAGAAGGCAACGAGCCGCATTACAGCAAGCTGCTTGACCTTGAAATGCTCGTCTCGCCCGGCGGTGTCGAACGCACAGCGCGGGAGTACAGCGAATTGCTCGCCGCCGCAGGTCTGCGCCTGACGCGCATTGTCCCGACCAAATCACCTTTCAGCATCATCGAAGGAGTCAGGGAGCGCGCCGGGTAAGTGATTGTCAAGAGAGTTTCGCGGTGCAAAGTGGAAGTGATAGACACTTGGAAAATATTCCCGGTTCTCACTCCTGTTTGCAAAAGTGATAAGCGAGGGCGGCCATCAACGGCTGCCCTCGCTCATTTAATCCCTTGAGAGTAAAGCGGAGGGAAATGCATAACGAGACGAATTAAAACCCTCGGCCATCTCAATTCTTTATTCCCTTACCCTCAACGACCTTGATATAAGTATTGATCGGCAAATTGGAGAGCTTATCCACCATCCCGCTTGGCCAGCGAATCTCCAGGCTCTCAATTTTGCCCGCGCGCCCCGCGCCAAGAATCTCGCGCGAGTCGTGCGATGCCAGATAGCTCCCGCCGCTAATCTTCAGACGGCTTCGCTTGACACCACCCGCCTGCCACGTCATCACCGTCCCCACGGCAGCGCGATTACTCCTTGTTGCGATGAGCTGAAGGCCGAGCCAGTTATTCCTGTTCCCGCCATCGTTGCGCAGCAGCAGGGGCGCTTCGCCGTTATTTGAAATGAGCACGTCCACATCGCCGTCATTATCGAAATCTCCGCAAGCCATCCCACGCGCCGGAAAGTCTCTCGTAAAAACCGCGCCCGATTGCGCGCTGACATTTCTAAACGTGCGCCCCGTGTTCTCAAACATTAACAAAGGCTCTTTGTACTTTACGCGCGGAGTTTGAGCTTCAATCATATCGTCTGGATGCCCGTTGGCCAGCAAGAGGTCAGCGTCGCCGTCATTGTCATAATCAAAGAATTTGAGACCCCACCCGCTCAATAGTCGTGTGGCCTGCCCGATCTCTCCGGCTTCGTCCGCGAACGTCGTGTCTTTCTGGTTATGATAGAGGCTGAAGAGTTCCTGATCTATGTTTGCGACGAACAGGTCTTGCCATCCGTCCCCGTCATAATCACCGCTGTCCACACCCATTCCCGAACGCGGATTACCCGTCTCACCATAAGCGACGCCCGCCAGGAGTCCGATCTCTTCAAACTTTCCATTACCTTTATTGAGAAACAGAAAATTTGCGACCGTATCGTTAGCGACGAAGATGTCCATCCACCCGTCATTGTTAATGTCAGTCGCCACCGCGCCGAATGATTTGCCGGGAGAATTTGCAATCCCCGATTCGCGGCTTGTCTCTGTAAATGTGCCGTCTCCGTTATTATGAAAAAGGCGGCTGGGGCTCGGCTTAAAAACGCGCGGGATGCAGTAGTACCTGCGATTGCGACTATCAACGCAGAGACTGTTCAGCGACTTGTTATAAAAAACGAAGCTGGAGACGAACAGGTCAAGCCGCCCATCATTATCGTAATCGAACCAGACGGCGCAGGTTGACCAGCCCGGCGCGGCCACGCCCGCCTTCAACGTCACATCCGTGAATGTCCCGTTGCCATTGTTGCGGTAGAGAAGATTGCGACCGTAGGTTGTCACGTAGAGGTCTGGCCAGCCATCATTATCATAATCGCCAGCCGCCACTCCCATCCCGAACCCAAAGCCTGCGACCCCGGCCTTGTCCGTCACGTCCGCGAACGTCCCGTTGCGGTTGTTGTGATAGAGCGCGTTTTTGAGCGGCGGAGCCGGAGTATAAAAATCTGACGAACCACTATTGACCAGATAGATGTCCATCCACCCGTCATTGTCATAGTCGAAGAAGGCGCAGCCCGCACCAACCGTTTCCGGCAAGTAATGCTCCACTGATCGCGCATTGTTATGAACCCACCTGAGGCCGCTGGCTACGGGCGAGACCTCTATAAATGTCACAGCCGCCGCCGCGCCTCTGGCTGGGGCTTGCTGTGCGGAGGCTGCGAGCGGCAGAGAAAAGGTAGCGGTGATAATCAGTAAAAAAATAAATCGCTTGAGTCTCAACGGAAATTCGCCTCTTGGGTCAGCTTTCGGCGTGAGTGCTGAATAATGATAGTATAGTAATCTCCGAACTGTTAATGCAGCGTGGAGCGGTTTTATCCTGCGCTTCTCCGGGTCGAGCTTCAACCTTGGCAGCCAAGCAGCGCCGCGTTCCCCTGGCGCTGCTAAAAATAGCATCATTCTTTCTAATTCACTGACGCAACACTTGATGAAAGAAGCACTGCCGAATCTGTCTTGCAAAGGAACAGGGATGAGCTGGAAGAAGTTTCAAAAGTCCGGCTTCGCCAAACTCTGTGTGCTTCTGTGTCTGGTAAGCGCGCCGCTCGTCATCAGGGCTCAGGGTGGACAGAACTATGATCGGCTGGAGCGGGCTTCTGAGAGAATCCGACAGGGGCAACTGACAGGCGCGGAAGCGGAGCTAAACGCCATCTTGCGGCAAGCTCCGCGCGAAGCAAATGCTCTCAACCTGCTCGGGGTAATTCGCGCCGAGCAGCGAAGAACAGGAGAGGCGGAACAGCTTTTTCTTCGCGCGCTCAATGCCAAGCCGACTCTGCTTGGCGCTTATCTTAATCTGGGACATCTCTACTTAGACCTTCAGCAAGCTGATCGTGCTCTCTGGGCCTTCACGGAGGCGAGCAAGCTCGCGCCCGATCACGCAGAGATCAATTTCAACCTTGCCTCCCTGTATGAAAGCAAACATGAGTACGGACGTGCCCTTGAATATCTGGGGAAGATTCCCTCTTCGCAAATGAGCACGGATCATCTTTACCTGCTCATCAAAATCCATCTTGGGTTAGGCGACGCGCGGGAAGCGCTGAGGCTGGCTGAGCCGCTCAAACAACAGGGTACAGTTCCGGCGGACATGGCAGCCGATTTCGCTGCTCTTTTTGCCGAACACAAATTGTTTGACGAAGCCATTCAAATTCTCGAAGCGGCCAGAGCAGGCGGCACGCCCTCATTCGCGCTCCTCTACAATCTAGGTACAAGCTACTACCAGAAAGGAGAGCGAGCGCGCTCAGAAGAGTCTTACCTGGCAGCGCTCGCGCTGAAACCTGACGACGTGCCAACCTTGCGTGCTCTGGCTGATCTCGCGCGGGCTGGCGGTGATTTAGAGAAGTCGCTCTCATACCTGGTTCGCGCTCGCAAAATCGCGCCAGACTCCCCGGCTGTGCTTTATGACTTTGGATGGACGGCGCTGAACATGAACCTGTTGTACGACGCGCTGTCAGTTCTTGAGCGCCTGCATAAAATGCAGCCTGACCATCCCGGTTACCTGTATGCGCTATCAATTGCGCGCCTGCACAACGGTGAGGCTCCACGAGCACAGGCATTGATCAATCGCTACATTGAGTTACGTCCTCAGGATGGACGGGGTTATTACGTGCTTGGCGCAATTCTCTATGTGCTGAAGAACTTTTCAGAGGCACGGAGGGCGTTGGAGCGCAGCCTGGCGCTGGTCTATTATCCCGATGCCGAATACTACCTGGGGCTGATCGCACACGAGGAAGGGAACGTCGTGCAGGCTATTGTCTGGCTGCGACGCGCCCTGAAGTCCGACCCGACTAACTCGGCAGCACACTCAGCTCTCGGTCTTCTTTACGTTAAGGCAAAGGATTACAACGCCGCGCGTGAGACGCTGGAGCGCGCCATCGAACTCAACCCGAAAGACGCAACGGCGCACTATCAATTAGGGATCGTGTACGCGCGCCTCGGGGAGAAAGAGCGTTCACAATCTATGTTTGAGCTTAATAAAAAATTGAGCGACGAGCAGCGAAAGCAGGAAATGGTCGGTTTCAGACTAATAGATCCGCCAAAATGAGATGGCTGATCCCCACTTAAGTAAATGAACCTGATAGAACCTGGTTCATCCAATGCACGATACTCAAGTAAAACAAAGATAGTATCTCGATTTGCTCTGAAAAAGTTATTGACAATCATAAACGCTCCTGTTATAAGCACTTCCATCTGGTTAATCGCTTACGTAATCGGTTAAGTAAATTTCCAAGCTCCTTTTTTTTCAAAGATTGAAGATCAATTCCAGCCATTGGCTATGGCTCGGGCGGCGATAGACTTCGCTGCCTGTTTGTCGCTGCTCAGTCTGCCGGAGAGTAAGCTTGGCCAGTGTTTTTCTTGATACTCAAGCGCAAACATCTGGTTTTGTCAGCCGAATATAGCTCTCAGTCTGTACTTCTTAGCTTAAGGTCGAGCTTCATTCAGGAGGGGTCATGAAACACAAGTTTATCGTACTCGTACTCCTAGCTCTCGCTATGGTGTGCGCATCTCCCGCTTATGCTCAAAGCGACCGTGGGTCTATCACGGGCACGGTCACTGACCCGAATGGTGCCGTAGTGGTCGGTGCTAAAGTCACGGCCACAAATCTCGACACGGGTGAAGCTCGCGAGGCGACCACAACTTCCGAGGGTAACTACACCCTACAGGAACTGCCGGCTGATGAGTACAAAATCAGCGTCGAGGCTGAGGGATTCAAGACCACGACCGTTGAAAATCTCAAAGTGGCTGTGCAGGTAACGCGCAGCCTTGACATCACGCTTGAGATCGGCCAGATCACAGATGTGGTCACTGTCACTAACGATGCCGCGCCGGCTATTCAGACCGACACGCCTGTGAGGCAGACCAACGTCACTGAACGACAAGTGAAGGAGTTGCCGCTCCAGGTCACATCTGAATCCGGGGGGCGCACGCCTCTTTCGTTCATCTTCCTTGACAGCAACGTTAGCTCGTCAGGAACAATCGGAGGGCAAGAAAGCGGCTCTAATGCCAACCGCTTTAGGATCAGCGGCGGCCAGGCCTTGGGCACTGAGATACTGATCGACGGTGGGTCATCGCGGCGCGCGCAAAACGGCACTGCTTTTACCGAAATCTCACCGGGACCGAACGCCCTCCAGGAGTTTACTCTCTCAACGAGCACTTATTCGGCGGAGTACGGCAACTCATCGGGCGGGATTGTCAACTTCACGATCAAGTCCGGCGGCAATGAATTCCACGGTGAGGCTTATGAGCTGCATCGTAACGATGCCCTCAACGCAAACAGTTTCTTTAACAACGCGACGGGAACACCCAGGAGACGCGATCTCCAGCACGATTTCGGCTTTAATGTCGGTGGCCCTGTTTATCTTCCGCGCTTTGGCGAAGGCACTGGGTCGCCCGTCATTAGTCTCAAAAATCGCACCTTCTTCTTCTTCAACTACGAAGGTTATCGCTTCAATCAGTCAGAGACAGCGATTATCTCAGTGCCTACGGAGTTGATGCGCCAGGGCAATTTCTCGGAGTTGTTTACCGATCCAGCCGTCCTCGCGCAGATTCCCGGAGGAGTTCAACTTTATGCTCCGATGTCGGGCTTTGATGGTAATGGCAATCCCATCCCGGCAGCTCCGGGATCGCGTATTCTGATACCCGGCAACCGGATTGATCTCTTCACCCTCGGTGGACGTTCAATCATTGATCCGGCAGGTCAAAATCTCCTGCTGCTTTATCCTCATCCGCAGCGGCCCGGAGTGGTTGGCAATTACACCTCCACATCAATTGTGCCAACGACTATGAACAACGCTGTGTTTAAGATCGATCAGGTGGTCACGGATATGCAGCGACTCTCCTTCAGTTACTCGTACCGCAAAAGCGACACGACGGGGAGTTGCTGTGGTGGCGCGGGCCGGTTCCCGCGCTTTCCTGATCCGCTTGCTTCATGGGGCACGGCAGATCAGATTGTCTCGGCACACATCTTCCGTTTGCAGCATGACTGGACATTAAGCGCGACGATGGTTAATCACTTCGGCGCTGGCTTCAATCACTCTGAAAACTTTCTTCAAAGCCCGGGCATCGGAGCAGCCGATCCCTTCGCGATAGGTATTCCTCGGGGCTCAGTTCTCGGCGGGGCCTTGCCGGTAGTTGAAATGCCTGGTTATGACTTCACTGATGTTAAGCGTTATGAGGGGTTCGGCGGCGCATGGGTCAATAACTCTCCTTTTTCTGACAATCTCGCTCAAGTCTCCGACTTCGTGGCGTGGGTGCGTGGGCGTCATACGTTGAGGATGGGCGGCGAGATGCGCTGGCAGCAATTTAATACGCGCGAGTTACGTGCTCCCGCCGGCTGGTTCGGTTTCCGTGCTCCGCAGACGGGCAATAACTCAGTGGAGCAGCGGAACCAGGGTTGGCCCATTGCGAGTTTGATCACGGGTGCGACCGATTGGTCTTTCAACGCCAACAAGACGATGGATCCAGGCTGGCGCTATTTTTATCCGGGGATTTTCGTCCAGGACGATATCAAGCTGACGCCGCGCCTGACACTGAACGTCGGCGTTCGCTATGAGATAAACTATCCACGCACCGAATCCAGAGACCGCTATCGAAGCTTTGATCCAGACGTCATCAATCCGGCGATAGGACGCCGGGGAGCAATCGTTTCGGCTAATGCTCAGGGTGTTCTGAAATCGCAGTATGAAGGTCTCGCCAAGCCTGATTATTCCAACATCGGTCCGCGTGTCGGGTTTGCCTATGCGATTAACGATAGAACGGTGGTGCGTGGCGGGTATGGTATTTACTATTCGCCGATTCTCTTCGGCTTTGCCGGGGACGTGGCTACCGGTCAGGGTATTGAAGGCTACAACACCGATGGGCTCTATAGGAATTTCGACCAAACTTCAAACTTCTTCCTGCGCAGTTTCCCCGCCCTCCCGACGGGAGACCCTACCAGCCAGTTCATTGGCGGTGAAGACATCTCGTACATCAATAAGAATTACAAAGCCGGTCGCACTCAGCAGTGGAGTCTCGATGTCCAGCGCGAGCTTCCGGCCAATTTTGTAGTGTCTGCCGGTTACATCGGGAGCAGAGGCACGCGTCTTCGCTCCGACATTGGCCGGCCAAATGCGTTACCGCTCGAAGCCTTAAAATTAGGGTTCCCCTTGCTAAGCAAGCCGTTCAATAATGTGACGGCAGCGGAACGGGCCTTCGCCCAGAGTCTGGGTTTCACTATTCCAGCCAATAGCAATGCGGTATATACGGGCTTCAATGGCGGCTGCGGTGATCCTATCTGTAGTGTCGCGCAATCACTGCGCCCGTTCCCGCAATACGGAAGAATCAATAATATTCTAGAGAGCGAGGGGCAAAGCTGGTATAACGCCTTGCAGGTCAAACTTGGTCGGCGTTTCTCGCGGGGAATACAATTTGACGTTGCTTACACCTTTTCAAGGCTGACGGGGACCGCGGCGGAAGACTTGTACGGGGGTTCTCCGCTCAATGCGCCGCAGAATCCATACGAAAGACCGCGAACGGTTTCGCCCAACAGCACGCCGCACGTGCTCGTCTTCAACTACATCCTCGAAATGCCTTTCGGTAAGGGAAAGCGTTATTTCAATCAGGGTGGGGTAGTGGATAAGCTGCTGGGTGGTTGGCAGGTCGGAGGCATCCATCGTTATCAGAGCGGAGTACCTCTGGTCGTTGTCACCAGTGCCAATACTGGCTGGCTGAACCTTGTTGGTTTCGTCGGATTCCGCGGGGGCAACCTGCGGCCTAATACTACGGGGCAGCCGATTGTCATAGGCGATCCGACCGGAGTTCGTTCCAAGATTTTGGATCCAGCCGCTTTCTCGCAACCGCTTAACTTCGAGGCCGCGCCGACGACGGATGTCACCAATCCGGCTTATGCCGCTTATTACTCCAACCCGGCACGCTTCTTTGGCACTGCCTCGCCCGTCTTCGACGACCTGCGCCTACTGCCATTCTTAAGCGAAAACTTCAGCATCCTGAAGAAGACACATCTCACCGAAACTGTTGTCTTCGAGATACGCGGAGAGTTCTTCAATCTCTTTAACAGGCATACCTACACGCAGCCTAATGGCAATTTTGGGGACGCTGGCGGTTTCGGGTTCTCCGAAGCGACGGGCAATCCCAGGACCATACAGGTTGGCGCAAAGGTGATTTTTTAGCCTGAACTGCTATCAGCCGGGGTGGCGCGGGGAAAGTCTTATCAACTCTTCCCGCGCCGCCTGTTTTTATAGAGCTTCACTGGCTTTAAGCCTTCGCAACCAGCATTATGAAATTCTCGGCTCACACCCACTTCAAATTGATGATGGCAGCGGCTCTCGTCCTAACCATCATCATTGGCGGAAATGTAATTTGTAGCGCATCTGCCTGGAGTCAGGAAAAGGGAAATCAAGAGAAGGCGGCAGCTTTGGTGGCCGAAGGAGTTTCGGCGCTTGAGAGAGGGGATGATAACGCGGCCAGGAATCTTTTTCAGCGAGCGCTGCAAGCCGATTCCAATAATGAGCTGGCGCACACGTTTCTCGGCGTGATCGCGGATCGCGCCGGAGACCTTGCGGAAGCCGAGCGGCAGTTCGCCTCTGCCGCTATCGCCGCGCCCACATCACCCTCGGCTCGCAATAATCACGGGGCTATTCTGCTCCGGCTCGGGCGCATTGAGCAGGCGACCAGGCAATTTGAGATTTCCCTCAAACTGAATCCGATGCAGCCGGGCGCACTGGTCAACCTGGGACAGTTGCGCTTCGCCACCGGGACGCCGGAAGGCTTGCTCGCCGCCCGTGACTTATTCGAGAAAGCGCGAGCCCTTGCACCCGATGCCGAGATCGCGCGTGCCCTGATCGTTATCGCCTTGCGACTCAATGATCGTCCGGCTGCCGTCGCTTACTACCAGGACTACGCCGGGCGCATCGGCAATGCGTCGGCTCAAATCAACAATGCGACTTCGCGCGCCGAACTGGGCGCTGCTTTGCTCGCCGCCGGAATGGGCAAAGAAGCAAGCGAAGAACTCAAGGCCGTGGTGGGGACTGACCCATCGAATGTTGATGCCATTATCCTGCTGGCCCGCTCCTATATGGTATCGAATGATATTCCGTCCGCCGGTCGAACGCTCGAATCAGCCGTGGCGCGTGGCATTGAGGCTGCACCGATCTATGCAGCGCTCGCCGAAATCTACCAGGCCTCCGACCATATCGAAAACGCCATTCCCGCGATGCGTCTCGCCATTGAGCACGATCCGAAGAACGAATACTACCGCTTCCGCTATGGGATGCTCTTAACGGACACGAAAGCGCCGGAGGCAGCCGTCATCCGCTTGAACGAATCGCTTAAAGAATTCCCGCGCTCTTCAAAGCTCTGGTTCGCGCTGGGGGTGGCACACTTTAAGAATCATAAACATGACGAGGCTGCCGCAGCTTTCGAGCGCTCCATCGAGCTTGATCCGAAGTTCGCCCCCGCCATTGCTTATCTTGGAATAACCTATTATGAGACAGGGCGATATACTGAATCCATCTCTTACTACAAACGTGCGGTGGCGGCTGATGACAAGCTGGCGGTCGTCCGCTATCTTCTGGCCGACGCGCTTCTCAAACAACCCACTGCCGACATCGCCGATGCAGAGAAACATCTCATCCGAGCTGTCTCACTAGAGCCGTCATTCGCCCCGGCGCGCCTGGCGTTGGCCAGGCTTTATATTCGTGCAGAGCGCTTTGCAGAAGCTGCAACTCAACTCGAAACCATCGTCGCGGCTGAGCCGAATCTGGCCGAAGCTCAATATCATTTGGGACGTGTCTATATGCGGCTCAAACGGACCGAGGATGCTCAAAAAGCGCTGGCCGCTTTCAAGCGGCTGAGCGACGATCAACAGAAGCAGGCGCAGAGCGAGCGCCAGGAACTGGTTCGTCGTCTCGCGAATGTCAAATTTTAGTCTACTGGCGGGGGCATATGAGATCACATTTTTTACGCGGGGCTTTTGTCGCTCTCATCATTTCCCTCGGAATGCTGGTGACAGCAGCAGCGCAGGAGGGGACTTCTAACTCTTCAGCCCAGACCCCGAATCCACAGGCTCAGCCTGGCGCTCAGGAGTGGAGCGATGGCTTCGACGGCGACTCGCTGGATTCGAGCAAGTGGGAGTTGTTCAATTTCGCTGGGGGCAACGGCAAAGTCGAGATCAGGGATGGACAGCTTCGCCTGCGCGGTCAGACCGGCGCGCGTGCCGGTGTCAGAAGCAAGCCGGCATTCACGGGCGAGCGTTTTATCGTCGAGGGCACAATCGCAAAAGTGGGGGAGGCGCTCCCCGACCTGACGACGAACAAGCTCCCGATTGGCAACGCTATCCTGACCATCCTCTTTGACGGGTCGGGGCGCAATCGAATCGAATGGCTGCTCACGAGCGAAGGCACCTTTGAAGCGTGGGCTGTTGTTGACGGGCGTGGGGAGCGGTTGGACAATCGCAAGCTCGGAACAAAGCTCAGGAATCCGACGCTCGGCATCGTGCGGCGCGGCGACGAGTATCTCTTCATGCTCAACGGGCAGGAGGGCTTGCGGAAAACCATCAAAAATTTGCCGCGCTCCTTTCACGTTATGCTCTACGGTTTTGGCTCCTCCGAAAATAACTGGGACTCAGTGCGCGTCGTGACCGTCAAGTAGTCCTTTAGACCCCGGAGCATCCTGAAGATTGTCGGTGGGAAGTTGGTCTCTAGCATCAACAAAGGCGGGAATCCGTATCAATGAGGTTGTTTAAGATCAGACGACCTGCGCTGCTGTTCTGTTGTGGAGTCCTCACTCTCATCATCCTGTCGGCATCCGCAGCGGCGGCGCAACGCAGCATCAGCAGCGGAAAACTGAAAGCGCAGCCGCCGCGAGCGACCCGTTATACCAACCCGGTCTTAGATGCAGACTTTCCCGACCCGACCGTCATGCGAGCAAGCGATGGCTGGTACTACGCCTACGCCACGCAGACGATCATCAACGGTCGGACGGTCAACATACAGGTGGCACGCTCCCTTGATTTGATTGTCTGGGAGCATCTGGGAGATGCGCTCCCCATCAAGCCTCTGTGGGCTAACCAGACGCAGAAGTTCTGGGCTCCGCACGTCAGCCAGTTCAATGATACCTATTACCTCTACTACTCCGCAGACCCGAACACGCTCACCGGCCTGTGCCTTGCGGTTGCTACTTCCAAAACGCCGCGCGGGCCGTTTGTGGACAGCGGCAAACCGCTCCAGTGTGGTGAATCATTCGTCAACATTGATCCAATGGCGTTTGACGATCCACGCACGGGCAAGCGGTTGTTGTACTGGGGTTCAGGCTTTCAGCCGATCAAGGTGCAGGAACTCGCGCCTGATCGAATCAGCTTCATGCCGGGAAGCCGTCCTGTTGACTTGATTGCTCCGATCAAGGACGAGAATCCAGCTAACTACCAACGCCTGGTCGAAGGCGCGTGGGTGACGGAGCGCGACGGCTACTATTACCTTTTCTATTCGGGCGATAATTGCTGCGGTGATCGTGCCCACTACGCTGTGATGGTCGCACGCTCCCGGAGCGCGACCGGCCCGTTTGAATCACTGGCGCAATCTGCGCGCAAATCAAACAGCGCTATTCTCGAACGCAACGAGCGCTGGATTGCACCCGGCCATAACTCCGTCATCAGAGACAGCAATGGGCAGGACTGGATTTTCTACCACGCGATAGATTCTAAAAATCGCTTGTTGAAGAATGACATCAGCGGCGACCGCGATGTGCGTCGAATCATGTTGATGGATCGGCTCGTCTATCGTCAGGGTTGGCCGACGATTGAAAAGAGCAGCCCCTCGACACGACGCCAGTCAGCGCCGAAGGTGCGTTGAATCTAAATTTGAATCGCTCTCTTTCGGAAAGAGAGAAGTTGATTAATCAACCTCATGCCGCAGGCTAAGAGAAAAATTCTGGCTCATGTATTCATGGACGCGCTGCGAACGCCGCGCGGTGTCGCTGTACTCTGCGCGCTGCTTCTGCTGCTGCCGGGCGCTTTCTCCGCACAGGCGCAGGCAATCAAGCTGGAACGCGGCTGGCAGTTTCTTGCCGACACAGCGGGCATGCTGAAAGCAAGCGAGACCGGCACAGCCAAAGGCTGGCGCGATGTGCGGGTCGGTCTTTCGTGGAACGCGCAATTTGCGGATTTGCGCGACTACATGGGAGTGGCCTGGTATCGCACGCTATTGGAAGCGCCGGAGTTAAAGGATGGGCGGCGCGCACTGCTCAAATTCGGCGCGGTTGATTACTTCAGCGAAATCTTCGTCAACGGCCAGAAGGTCGGAGAGCACGAAGGCGGCTACACGCCTTTCAGCTTCGACGTGACAGGAGCATTGAAGCCGGGCGCGAACGAGTTGCTGGTGCGCGTCGTTGACCCGCCGATGGACGAGAAGGAAAACCGCGCGCGTTTTCCCGAGATGATGTACAACGAGATTCCGCACGGCAAGCAGAACTGGTACGTGCAGACCGGCGGCATCTGGCAACCAGTGACGCTGGAAATCAAACCGCGTGTTTACATAAGTGGTGTCAAAGTTTATCCGCGAGTTGACGGTACTGTTGGCGTTTATGTCGAGCCGCCTTCCAGCATTGTTCCGCGTACGACCACGATAGAGCCTGGTAGAAAGCAAAACTCATTTCAAGCTGGCAAGTCCGGCGATTCAGTTGACGGTGAACACACACTAAGGATTCAGCGCGAAATCGAAGTGCGAGTGATTAATCCACAGGGCGTATCAATTGTGCTTCCAAAGTCGAAGCCGGAAACAGGTTTTCCGTACTACGAAGGTAAAATCTCGAATCTCCAACTATGGAGTTTAGATAAACCATCGCTTTATACAGTGGAGGTTAAGGCAGGTGAAGATGTTTTCACCGACCGCTTCGGCTTTCGCTCGTTCGAGGCACGCGAGGGGGAGTTTTATCTGAACGGCGAGCCGTTCTACATGGTCGCGGCGCTCGACCAAGACTTCTACCCGGAGACGATCTACACCGCGCCTTCGGAAGAGTACGTGCGCAAGATGATGCAGAAGGCGAAGCGTCTGGGTCTCAACATGCTGCGCTGCCACATCAAGGTCTGCGAACCCGTCTACTTGAAAGTCGCGGATGAAGTCGGGATGCTCATCTGGTACGAGATTCCTTCGTGGAACGACTTCAACCATTTCTCGCAACAGGCGGCAGAGCGCGGCGAGAGCATCTTTCGCGAGATGACGGAGCGCGACTGGAATCACCCGTCAATCGTCATCCAGTCGATCATCAACGAATCGTGGGGCGCTGATCTGAAACAGCCCGAACAAAGACGCTGGCTGCGTGAAGCCTTTGGCCGCGCGAAGTTTCTAGTTGAGTTGCGCGGCACCCTCGTCGTGGACAACAGTGCCTGTTGCGACAATTTCCACGTCAAGACCGACATCAACGACTTCCATCAATACTTCTCGCAGCCCGACAATTATGAGCGCTGGGACAAGTGGGTCGCAGATTTTGCTACGCGCCCGAAATGGACGTTCAGCCCGCATAATGATTCGGAAGCGACGGGGCGCGAGCCACTCGTCGTCTCTGAGTTCGGCAACTGGGGCTTGCCAAAGCTGCCCAAAGATTTGCCGTGGTGGTTCGCGCGCGACTTCGGCGGGAGAGATGTGACGCGCCCTGCGGGCGTGCATGAGCGTTTCAGAGAGTTTCAGTTTTCGCCTTTGTTCCGCGACTACGACGAGTTGGCAGAGGCGACCCAGTGGCATCAGTTCCGCTCGCTCAAGCATGAGATTGAAGAGATTCGCCGCCACGCTTCCATTCAGGGCTACGTCATCACAGAGTTTACCGACATCAACTGGGAAGCCAACGGCCTGATGGACATGTGGCGCAACGAGAAAGCTTATGCCGAAGAGCTGGCGAAGATTCAGCAGCCCGATCTCGTCATGGCTCGCACCCATAAACGAAACTACATGAGCGGCGAGCAAATTCAGTTTGAGGTGTTGCTGTCACACTACAGCAACATTAATCTGACCGGCGCGGAACTCATCTGGCGCACCGAGACGGGCGAGGCGCAGAGCCGCCAGAAGATCAGAGGCTTCGTTGTGCCAGGGAGCGTCACGGTGCTTGCGCGTCACTCAACGCCTGCGCCCAAGACTGAGCGCCCTCGTCGCGAGCGCATTCTGCTTGAAGTGCGCGACGCTCAAGGCAAACTCGTCGCCGAAAACAGCGCGGAAATCTTCATCTACCCCGCAGCGCGAGAAACGAAGGACGCCAGCTTACCCGTGCTCGCTTTCCACGATCCGAAGAACACTAACCCGGAGTTGAGTCGGGCGCTCTCCGCAGCCGGTTACAAGGTCGGCACAAACGGGACGCCGCTCCCGCGCACCTTGATGCTCGCAATGATGCTCGACGATTTTGTTAAAGCTCATCTGCGTGGCGGCGGGCGCGTCATCATCCTCGCCAACTCTAAAGAAGCTTTCCCGGCGGACGCGGCCTTCCATGTCGTGCCACGCGAAGGAGACCTCGACGGCAACTGGGTGACGAACTTCAATTGGGTGAGGACGAATAGGGAGCCGTTCAGCGCCGTCGCGCTTAATCGGATACTGGGCTTTGAGGGCGTCAGCAGCGTGCCGCGCTTCGTCATTCAGGGCATACCCGATGCGGCGTATGGAGATGTTCTGTCGGGCATCTTCTACGGGTGGATTAACAACAACGCGGCGCTCGCCGTGCAGATGAAGGCGGGAGAAGGAAAACTTCTGGCGACCACCTTCCGCTTCGACGATTACGGACGCGACCCCTACGCGACTCATTTGCTCGACGCGATGATTCGCTACGTCGCAGGCAACAACTTCGCCCCCGCGCTTGATTGGAAGTGAGAAGTAAGACAGGCATTCATGTCTGTCCCATAACAGACTGTGAATGTCTATCACACGATTTGAAGAAGCGTTGAATCTCAAAGGATGGTCATGGAGAAGAGACAGATCAGGATGGATGACGGGCGCTACCTGATTTTCTACACGTTTACGGATAAGACCTCGCCTCTCCGTGTTGATGTGGAAGAGAATCGTAGTGATTCTGCCGAAAGGCAGCCTGAAGCGAAGCCAGAGGCGGAGGAGGAGCGTCGTGTCTGAGCTGCGCTGGAATCCGCTGCTGGGAGAATGGGTGGCGACGGCCACGCACAGGCAGGAGCGCACGTTCCTGCCGCCCGCAGATTTCTGCCCGCTCTGCCCGACAAAGCCTGGCGGTTTCCCCACGGAAGTTCCAGAATCTGATTACGACATCGTCGTCTTTGAGAACCGCTTTCCGAGTTTACGAAGTGCGCCGCCCGCGCCTGCTGTCGAAGGCAGCGAACTCTACCCGGTACGCCCCGGCCAGGGAGTTTGTGAGGTCGTGCTCTACAGTCCCAATCACTCTTCGACACTCGCCTCAGAACCCGTCGAGCAAATCTATAAACTCGTCCAGGTCTGGACAGATCGCTTCCGCGCGCTCGACGCTCTCTCCTTCGTTGATTACGTCTTCATCTTCGAGAACAAGGGCGAGGCCATCGGCGTCACGCTCCATCATCCGCACGGGCAGATTTACGCCTACCCGTTCATCCCGCCGCGCGTGTTGACGGAGTTGGAGCAATCAATCAAGCATCATCAACAGACCGGGCGCTGTCTGATCTGCGACATCGTCAACGATGAGCGGCGAGACGGGCGGCGCATCGTCGCGGAGAACGCATCTTTCGTCGCCTACGTCCCGTTCTTCGCACGCTATCCTTACGAAGTGCACATCGCGCCGTCGCGCCACCTGCAAGCGCTCTCCGACATGGAAGACAAAGAGCAGCGCGAGCTGGCCGCGATGCTCAAGATGATTCTCACGGCTTACGACCGTCTCTTCAATCTGTCGTTCCCCTACATGATGGTTTTGCACGGGCGTCCATCGGACGGCGGCGATTATGACTACTACCATTTTCATATAGAGTTCTACCCGCCGCTGAGGACGGCGACGAAGCTCAAATATCTCGCCGGAAGTGAAACCGGCGCGGGCATGTTCATCAACGATACGCTGGCCGAAGAGAAAGCGGCAGAACTACGCGGACGCGTCCAGCGGGTTGTCTGGGCGAGCGAGAAAGGGTGAAGGAATTGATCGAGCGGGAGGCGCTTTGCAAAGCATTTAACGAACGGTACGGGCGAGCACCCCGTCTGTTCAGCGCCCCCGGTCGCGTCAATCTCATCGGCGAGCACACGGATTATAACGAGGGTTTCGTCCTGCCGATGGCGATTGATTGCGAAACGATGGTCGCCGCCGCAGCGCGTGATGATCGCTGCGTGCGCGCCTTCTCTTTGAATGTCAACGAAGCTGTTGAATTCGATCTCGACCATCCTGGGACACCTCGTCGCGGGCTGTGGCTCGATTACCTGGAAGGTGTGGCGTGGGCTTTGGAACAGGACGGGGTGCGCTTGCGCGGGGCTGACCTGATAATCTCTTCGGACGTGCCCACAGGCGCTGGACTCTCGTCTTCCGCTGCGCTCGAAGTCTCGGTTGGGCTGGCTCTCGCGTGCGTGTCGGGGCAGGAAGTGGATAGGGTCAAGCTGGCGCTCGCAGGCCAGCGCGCCGAGCACGAATACGTCGGCACGAAGTGCGGCATCATGGATCAGTTCGTCGCCACACTCGGACGTGCCGGAAACGCCCTGCTGATTGATTGCCGCCACTTGACTGCTTCGCTCGTGCCGCTCGATACGTCGCACACACGGATAGTCATCTGCGACACGCTGGTCAAGCATGAGCTGTCCTCCTCGGAGTACAACACGCGGCGCGCTGAATGCGAGCGCGGGGTCGAGATTCTCAGGGAAGTCATGCCGGAGATTCGCGCTTTGCGCGATGTCAGCGTCGCAGATTTTGAACGTTATGAGGAGAGTCTTCCGCAGCCCATCCGACGGCGCTGTCGCCACGTCGTCACGGAGAACGAGCGCACGCTCCTTGCGGCGGAAGCCCTGCGGCGTGCCGATATGGAAGAGATGGGGCGCTTGATGAAGCAATCGCACCGCTCTTTGCGAGACGATTACGAAGTCAGTTGCGCTGAGCTGGATTTGCTGGTAGAGATTGCGGGAAACTTCCATGATTGCCTGGGAGCGCGGATGACGGGCGGTGGGTTCGGTGGTTCAACCGTCAACCTCGTTCGCCGCGACGCGCTCGCAAAATTTCAGGAAGCAATCTCCAGCGAATACTCTCGCGTCACCAACATCAGCCCGAACATCTACGTCTCGGACGCGGGCGATGGAGCAAAGGAAGTGACAAGTGACAGGTGACAGGTGACAAGAGAAAAGCACGTTCTTACTTGTCACCTGTCACCTGTCACCTGTCACCCACCAATTATGCGTATCAAAGATGTCGCGCGTGAGGCGGGCGTTTCGACGGCGACCGTTTCGCACGTGATTAACAACACCCGATATGTTTCCGCTGAAGTTCGGGCGCGTGTGCTCGAAGCCATTGAGCGCTGCGACTACTACCCGAACGCGCAGGCGCGTAGTCTCGCTTCAGGGCGCAGCCATACGCTGGGAATTCTGATCTCTGATATTGTCAACCCGTTCTTCCCGGAACTCGTGAAAAGCATCGAGACGGCGGCTTTCGAGCGCGGCTACGATGTGGTGCTGGCGAACACGAGCTACGACGCCGAGCGAACGTCTAACTACGTTCGTCGCCTGATCGAGCGCAAGGTGGCGGGTGTGGCCCTGATGACTTCAGAACTTGACACAGCGTTGATTGACGAACTGGCACGCCGCGATGTCTGCGTCGTCTTTCTAGACCTCGGCTCTTCGGGAGAGCGCATGAGCAATTTAGTAGTCAATTACGCGGTGGGGATTAAAGAGGCGATCCAGCACCTGGTGGCGCTCGGCCACCGGCAGATAGCCTACATCAGTGGCCCTGTCCGCCTGCGCTCGGCGGCCAAACGGCGCGAGGCGTTTAGCGAGTGCGTGGCCGAGCATCTTCCGGGCGCTCGCCCGGCAATTTACGAAGGGGATTTCAAGATTGAGGGCGGGCGACGCGCGGCTTACGAGATCATCGAGCGAGGACGGATGCCGACGGCTGTGATGGCGGCGAACGATTTGATGGCGCTTGGCGCGATGCAGGAGTTTCGTGCGGCGGGGCTCAAGATTCCCTACGACATCTCCATCGTCGGCTTCGACGACATCGCGTTCAGTGCGCTGACAGACCCACCGCTGACGACCATCTGCCTGCCGCGCATGGAACTGGGTCGTCGCGCAGTCGAAGCCTTGATGATGACGATTGAACATCCAGACAGGCAGGGCGTGGAAATACATATTCCGACTTATCTGGTCATGCGCGGCTCAACTGCGCCTGCTCGCGCCACGCGCGCCGATAGCTCGAACAAGCCGGTGCGCGAGCGGAAGAAGAAGAAGACTGAAGGCAAAAGCAGCGGCAGAAAAAATAAAAAACGCACCACCGCAATTTAAGACTAAGAGACTGGAGAGGACATGAAGCCCACACGATTCATCATGCGCTGGCGCTCGCTCGCCTTAGGCCTAATCCTGCTCGGCGTTTCCTTGAGCGCAAGCGTCATGGCGCAGCAGCGCGGCACTTACACCAACCCGGTCGCGGCGGGCGATTTTCCCGACCCGTCGGTGATTCGCGTCGGGCAGGACTACTGGGCCGCAGCCACCTCAAGCGAGTGGGCACCGGAGTTTCCTATCCTGCATTCGACAGACCTGATTAACTGGGAAGTCGTCGGCGCAGTCTTTGAGCGCCGCCCGGAGTGGTCTACGGGAAGCTACTGGGCACCGGAAATCTCGCAATATCGCGGGCGCTTCTTCATCTATTACGCCGCGCGTAAAAAAAGCGGCTCGCTCTGCGTTGCGGTCGCCACTGCCGCGCGACCGCAAGGCCCTTACAGGGATCATGGGCCGCTCGTTTGCCAGGAGGTCGGCTCGATTGACGGCTTCCCCGTGACGGATGAACGTGGTCGCCGCTACCTGCTCTGGAAGGAAGATGGGAACAGCGTCAGCAAGCCGACGCCAATCTGGGCGCAACAGCTCTCGGCGGACGGAACGCGGCTCGTCGGCGAGCGGCGCGAAATCCTGCGCAACGACCAGCCCTGGGAAAAGCACGCTTCGTTGCCTTACGGTGATCTGATCGAAGGGCCTGCCATCGTTCGTCACAATGGGTGGTTCTACATGTTCTACTCTGGAAACTTCTGCTGCGCGCGCGAGTGCAATTACATGATGGGCGTGGCGCGCTCGCGCAAACTTCTGGGGCCTTGGGAGAAGAATCCTGCGAATCCGATTCTCGCGGGCAACGACAACTGGAAATGTCCGGGACACGGAACAGTCGTGACAGATGCGCGCGGGCGCGACTGGTTGATGTACCATGCCATGCATCCAAAAGATTTTGTTTACGTCGGTCGCCAGGCTTTGCTCGACGAGGTGAAGTGGGGCGCGAACGGCTGGCCGACGATTAACGAAGGCAAGGGGCCAAGCTCCCACGCCGCCGCGCCGATGAACAATCGCGAGCTGAACGCCGAGTATAAATTCTTCGACGACTTCGTCGCTCCACGCATACGCCCGGGCTGGCAGTGGCCGCAGGCGAACGAGCCAGTCATCTCTATCGAGACGGCGCGGCAAGGCTGGCTCGTGCTCGCTCCCACAGAGGCGCAGGCCGCGAGCGTTACCGGCGCGGTGGTCGCACGCTCGACCACTGTCGGCGATTACACAGCGACGACCGTTGTGGAGACAAGCAGGCTGACAGGGGGCGCGATGGCCGGACTTTCCGCCTACGGGGAGACGGAGAACGCGCTCGGATTAAGCGTCGGCGACGGCAAGCTTGTCCTCTGGCGGCGCGAGAAGAACGAGCAGCGCACACTGGAAACGATTGACGCGCCGCCGGGCACATCGCTTCATTTGCGAATGCGTGCGCGCGATGGCCAGCGCTATCGCTTCTCCGTCAGCCGCGACGGGCGCGATTGGAAGAACGTCGGTGATGAAGTAGATGGAAGCTACCTGCCACCCTGGGATAGAGGCGTGCGCGTGGCGCTCACGGCGGGCGGGGCACGCGGCATGAGCGCACGATTCGGGTTTCTGCGAATCGAGCCGTCGCGTTAAATAATTTTCTAGCGTAAGCGACTTTTGAGACAAAAACTAACTGGAGAGAAAATCATGAAATCGCGCATCAACAGACGACCCGTAATGGTCTTCGCTTTGGTAGTCCTCGCCGTTGCGGCACTCGCGCTCGCAGGTTGCAGGAAGGAAGGTGGCAGCAGCAGCGGCGCTGGAGGCAAGAAAGAAGGGAAGCTGCGCATCGGCTTTTCGCAGATGGAGAATAACGGCCCGTGGCGCATCGCCGAAACAAAGAGTATGCGCGACGAGGCAGCAAAGCGCGCCGACCGCTTTGAGTTGGTCGTGACGGACGCGCGCGGAGACATCGCCAACCAGATCGCCAACGTCGAGGATTTAATCGCGCAGCGCGTTGACGCCATTTTCCTCGCGCCGCAGCAGGAGAAAGGTTTCGAGGGGGTCTTGCAGGCTGCCCGCGACGCCAAAATCCCTGTCTTCCTCCTCGACCGTGAAGTCGAAGGCGCTCCCGGTCAGGATTTCATCACGTTCATCGGCTCGAACTTCGTGGAAGAAGGCAAGCGCGCAGGTGAGTGGCTGGCGAAGCAGACGAACGGCAAGGCAGGCATTATCGAACTGCTCGGCACGGCTGGCGCGTCGGTTGCGCGCGACCGTCACGACGGATTTGCAGAGGCGATTAAGGCGCACCCGGACATGAAAATCATCGCCTCGCAGACCGCCAACTTCACGCGCGCCGAAGGGCAGAAGGTGATGGAGAATCTGATTCAGGCGCACGGCAAAACTATTACAGCCGTCTACACGCACAACGACGAAATGGCTCTGGGTGCGATTCAGGCGTTGAAGGCCGCCGGGATGCAGCCCGGAAAAGACGTGCTGATCGTTTCGGTTGACGGTCAAAAATCTGCGCTCGAAGCCATCATGCGCGGCGAGATGAACGTCACCGTCGAATGCAACCCGCGCTTTGGCCCCGTCGCCTTCGACACGCTCGAAAAATTTCTCAAGGGCGAAAAGATCGAGCCGAAGATCATCGTCCCGGACAAATTCTTCGACCCGTCGAACGCGGCGCAATACGTGAACGAAGCATACTGACGAAAGGAAGGAGTCAGAAGACAGAAGTCAGAAGACAGAATAAAAACAAAAGCGGTTCTCCGCCTTATCCATTCTGTCTCCTGTCTTCTGTCTTCTGACTCCTGCACTTATGGACTCACCACTCCTCCGCATGGAGGGCATCACGAAAATATTTTCCGGCGTGACGGCGCTTGACGGTGTTGATTTCACGCTTGGAAGGGGCGAAGTCCATTCTCTGATCGGCGAGAACGGCGCGGGCAAATCCACGCTGATTAAGATCATGACCGGAGCTTACAGGCGCGACGGAGGCCGCATGTGGTTGGAGGGGCGTGAGGTTGATTTTCGCTCGCCGGAAGATGCGCAGCACGCGGGCGTGGTCGCCGTGTATCAGGAAGTCAACCTGCTCGCCTACCGCACCGTGGCCGAGAACATTTATCTCGGGCGCGAGCCGCGCCGCTTCCGCTTGATTGATTGGAAAAAGATGAACCGGGAGGCGGGCGCGCTGCTCGCAAGGCTCGGTCTGGACATTGACCCGCACGCCACATTGGGGAGTCTCAATATCGCTTTGCGCCAGATGATTGCGATTGCCAGGGGCGTGTCGCTCAACGCGAAGGTCGTCGTTTTGGACGAGCCGACAAGCTCTTTGACCGAGCACGAGGTCTCGATTCTTTATGACGTGATTCGACGGCTCAAAGCGGAAGGCGTCGGCGTGGTTTACATCAGCCATCGCTTCGACGAATTGTATGCCGTGTGTGACCGCGTGACGATTTTGCGCGACGGCAAGCTGGTCGGCACACGCGAGTTGGCCGGGTTAGAAAGGATAGATTTGGTTTGCCTGATGCTCGGCAAAGCGCGCGAGGAGTTGCAGAAGAAAGGCGCGACCGCGTTTGAGCAGCACGAGTTGAAGGCGGACGAACCCGCGCTCCTTCGTGCGGAGAACATGACGCGCGGGCGCAAGCTCAATCACGTGACGGTCAGCGCCGGGCGCGGCGAGGTCGTCGGGGTGGCGGGGCTTCTCGGCTCAGGTCGAACGGAGACGGCGCGGGCTATCTTCGGCGCAGACCGCCTCGAAGAGGGACAGGTTTATCTCGAAGGTCGTCTCTTGCGCTTGAGCGCGCCGGACGATGCGATTGACGCGGGGCTCGCCTTTCTCTCCGAAGATCGCAAGGCCGAGGGCATCATTCCAGAGCTTTCCGTGCGCGAGAATCTGACGCTCGCGGCCTTGCCCACGCTGACGCGCTTCGGCATCGTCTCGGCTGCCAGGCAACGCGAGATTGTCGAGCGCTACATGAAGCGGCTTGGCATCAAGGCGTCGAGCGCCGAGCAGAAGATTCGTGAGTTGTCGGGCGGCAATCAACAAAAAGTTCTGCTCGCGCGCTGGCTGTGCAAGAACCCGAAGTTTTTGCTGCTGGACGAGCCGACGCGCGGCATAGACATCGGCGCGAAGGGCGAGATTCAAGCACTGGTGAACGAACTGGCGAACGAGGGGCTGGGCGTCCTGATGATCTCTTCCGAACTGGAAGAACTGGTTGAAGGCAGCTCGCGCGTGCTCGTGATGCGCGACGGGCAATGCGTCGCGGAGCTGCGCGGAAAGGAAATTTCTCAGGCCAACATCATTCAGGCAATGGCGGAGGGAAAAGCGGAGGAAAAGCAGGACTCAGAGGAAAAGCAGAATCCAGAATCCAGAATCCAGGAGTCAGAATAAAGCAGCGGAGAACCACTGTGACAGATTTTCTTTTCTTCTGGATTCTGGCTTCTGCCTCCTGAATTCTGCTTTTGATTAACTCCTGCCCTTGGAGGGCTCATGTCTGATGCTGCAAAAGTAAAGGGCGCGGTGGGGAGAAGGTCGAGCCTGGCCGATTACGCTCCGACGTATGGTGCGGCGGCTGCGCTGTTGTTGCTCGTCGTCGCCAACATGATCTTCACTCCGAATTTTTCGGACGTTAATAACTTTCGCAACATTCTGCTCCAAGTCGCGCCGACTGTGCTGGTCGCCGTCGGCATGACGCTGGTCATCGCCACCGGCGGCATAGACCTTTCGGTCGGCTCAATTATGGCGATTGCTTCGGCGATTGGAGCTGTGACGCTCGGCAGCGGCGTCGGCGTTGCCATCCTGCTGGCGCTCTTTATCTCGGTCGTCGCCGGAACGTTCAACGGCACGCTCATCTCGGTCTTTCGCATCCAGCCCATCATCGTCACGCTCGCGCTGCTCATTTCGGGTCGCGGCGTCGCGCAGGTCATCAGCCACGGCGGGGAATTGATTCCGTTCGATAACCCGACGTTCGAGTATCTGGGCAAAGGTTACGTTGGGCCTTTCCCCGTGCAGGTGCTGGTTATGTTCATCGTGGTCGCCGCCGCGATCTTCGTGATGCGTGCGACCGCATTCGGGCGTTACGTGGCGGCGGTGGGGGGCAACGAAGCGGCGGCGCGGCTCTCAGGCGTGAAAGTTCATCGAACGAAGATCGCAGTCTATGCCATCAGCGGCCTGCTCGCAGGACTCGCCGGGTTGATCGAGACGGCGCGTTTGGGAGCGAGCGACGCGCAGAAGGTGGGCCTCAATATCGAACTCGACGCCATCGCCGCCACGGTCGTCGGCGGCACGCCTTTGACGGGCGGGCGCGCGACCATCGTCGGCACACTCATCGGCGCGCTCATCATGCAGGTCATCACGACGAGCATCAACATGAAAGGCTACTCCTACGCCTGGTCGCTCGTCATCAAGGCGGCCATCATTCTCATTGCAGTTTACATTCAGCGACCGAAGGTGGCTTAAGAACGAATGACCGCTTCGCCAAAAATGTGCGCGGCTCTCTTGCTCAGCCTCCTGCTCTCGGCGGGAGCGGCGGCGCAAAGCCAGAGCACTTATACCAACCCTGTGATGGCGGGCGATTATCCAGACCCGTCTGTGATTCGCGTCCGCGCCGATTTCTGGGCGCTGACGACGACGGGTGGGTGGGCTCCGCATTTTTCCATTCTGCGCTCGACTGACCTGGTCAACTGGCGCGTGGTCGGCGCGGTTTTCCAGACGCCTCCATTGTGGGTGAAAGATGATTTCTGGGCTCCTGAAATCAGAGAGGACAAGGGGCGCTACTTCGTCTTCTACACGGCGCGGCGCAATGATGGCCCCCGGAAGCGTGGCACGTTGTGCGTGGCGGTCGCAACTGCCAATGCGCCCGCAGGGCCTTACACGGATCACGGTGCTTTGGTGTGTCAAATCTCCGAATTGAAGAACGTCGGCTCGATTGACGCCTTCTTCGTGCGCGACGAGAATGATGATCCTTACCTGATCTGGAAAGCAGACGGCAACGATGCCGAGCCTGACGAGCCGACCTCCATCTTCGCCCAGCGACTTGCGGAAGACGGAACGAAACTGTTGGGCAAGCGCAAGGAAATCCTGCGTAACACCGCCGCGTGGGAAAAGCATGTCACCGAGGGGTCTTACATCATCCGGCGCAATGGGTGGTTTTATCATTTCTATTCCGGCAACGCCTGCTGCGGTCGCTCGTGCGAGTACGCTTTAGGCGTCGCGCGCTCGCGCAAACTTTTAGGGCCGTGGGAAAAGAACCCTGCGAACCCGATTATTGCCGCCAACGAAACGTGGCAGTGTCCGGGACATGGCAGCATCGTCACCACTTCCGACGGGCGAGATTTTTTGCTCTATCACGCTTACCGAAAGCGAGCGGACGCTTTCAGCATCGGGCGAGAAGCGGTGCTCGACGAAGTTAAATGGAATGAAAACGGGTGGCCGAGCGTTAACGAGGGTAGGGGCCCGAGCGGCACCGCGCCTGCGCCAATGAATCTCCCCAATAGCTCCGCGTCAATGGAATTCTTTGACGGCTTCACCAATCCAGAACTGGATGCGTCATGGCAGTGGCCTATGCAGGCCAAGCAGACAGCGCGCGTAGATGTCGCATCCGGCTATCTCGTCCTCGCGCCCGGAGGCACGCCGCAGAACACGGATAACTTGACGGGCGCGGTGCTGGCGCAGCGGACGAGTTCGGGCAATTACGTGGCGACCACGGTTGTTGACGCGCGCGGACTGACGGCGGGAGCGACGGCGGGGCTTGCGGCCTATAGCTGGCGCGATGCGGCGGTCGGCATCACTTTAGGTGGAGGCCGCGTCTTCGTCTGGCATCGTGACGGCCAGAATCAACAAACGCCCGCCGCGACACCCGCGCCAAACGCGCCGCTCGTTTACCTGCGCATGACCGTGACGGACGGAGAACAGTTTCGCTTCACCTACAGCGTGAACGGGCGTGATTGGAAGGAACTGGGCGAAGCTGTTTATGCCAGCAACATCGAGGGCGCGCACGTCGCGCTGACGGCGGGCGGCACAGGCGCGCGCTTCGACTGGGTGAAAATCACGCCGAAGGAGAAATAGACAGGATTAACAGGATGGACAGGATAAAAGAAAAAGCGTCAAGCAATATTCACCTGCCTTCTCTGCGTAATCTTGATAATCCTGTTAATCCTGTCTAATTTCTTCTTCGCTAAGAATGCCTGTCCCACATGTGGAGGAGGGTAGATGAATCAGGCTGGAACAACGACTGTTGATGAAGCCGTTTCGACTCGGGGACGCGTTGCCCGCGCTCGTTTCGCCTCTTTCGCTCAGCGGCATGGTGCGCTGATCGCGCTCATCCTTGTCTGCATCTTCGCCACCGCCCGGTACGAGACTTTTCTCACGCCGGAGAACTTGTTCAACGTCCTGCGCCAGTACAGCATGGTCGGCCTCATCGCGCTCGGCATGACGTTCGTGATTCTGACAGGCGGCATAGACCTTTCGGTCGGCTCACTCTTCGCCGTTGCGGGTGTGGTCGCGGCGTACTTCGCCGGGCAGGGTTTGCTCGTAGCATTGCTCGCGGCGGTCGCCGCCACCGCGCTGCTGGGGCTCATCAACGGCGTCGTGATTGCTAAGGCGCGTGTCCAGCCGTTCATCGTGACGCTGGCGATGATGATTGCGGCGCGTGGGTTGGCTCTGGCCGTGACGAACGAGAAGTCTGTGAGCATTGATCGTGCCTCGGTCTCTGAGTTTGGCTGGTTGGCGCGCGGTTACGTTGGGCCATTGCCCGTGCCGGTTGTGATTCTGTTCGTCGCCTTCATCCTGGGCTGGCTGGTGCTCAACCATACGCGCTTCGGGCGTCACGTCTATTCGATTGGCGACAACGAAGAGGCGGCGCGCCTGATGGGCTTGAACGTCGGGCGCGTCACCATCTACGTTTACGCTTTGAGCGGCGCGCTGGCCGGGCTGGCTGGTGTCATTCTCGCGTCGCGTCTGGGAGCGGGGCAGCCGACATCTGGAAGAGGCTGGGAGTTGGACGCGATTGCGGCAGTCGTGGTCGGCGGCACGCTCCTGACCGGCGGGCAGGGCAGCGTTATCTCAACGCTGGTGGGCGTCCTTTTGCTTGGCATCATTTTCAATATTTTCAATTTAGAGGGGCAGATCAGCCCCTGGTGGCAAGAGGTGCTGCGCGGCATCATTCTGCTCGCCGTCGTCATCGTACAGAACCGGCTCAGCCAGAGGAGGAAATGAAAGGCAGGAGACGATGAAAAGCAGAATACAGAAGACAGGAGTCAGAAGTCAGAAGATAAGGCGGAGAACCACTGTTACTGATTTTCTTTTCTTCTGTCTCCTGTCTCCTGTCTTCTGTATTCTGTATTCAAATTTTTATGCTTTATAGCAAAACTGAGATTGAATCGTTCGCTGAAGCGGCGTTGCGTGATGGGCATTGCGTGCTGCGGGGGCATTTCCCGAAGGCGACGCTCAACGCGTGGCGCGAGGCGTTCATGCCGCTTCTGGAAGCGCACATCGCGCGCGAGGGACATCTGCAAAATCGCGGCGCGGCGCGTTACTACGTGACGCTCCCTTTCACACAGCCATTCAGTGATCCGTTGATTTTCGAGGACGAGGACGTGCTGGCCATCGTCGAGCTACTGGTCGGCGAAGACCCCGTGATGTGCCAACTGGCGACGGATACGCCGCTGCTGGGCTCCGAGTATCAAGACATACACAGGGACACGCCGCCGCTCTTCCCTGAGACGGGACAGGAGACGCCGCCCTTTCAACTCGCCGTCAACTTTCCGCTCGTGGACGTGACTCTGGAAAACGGCCCGTTTGAAGTCACGCGTGGAACGCACATGATGTCGAAAGAGGAAGGCTTGCGGCTTTTAGCAACGGGCGAGATTAAATTAGAGCCGATCACGATGCAGTTGGGAGATGTCATCATCCGGGACGTGCGCGCGCTGCATCGCGGGACGCCGAATCGCACGCGCGAGCCCCGCCCGATGGTCGTCCTCGGTTATAGCCGACGATGGCTCTTCCGCCCGGAAGTTTCGATCCGTGTCCCGCGCTTTGCGCTCGACACCTTATCGGAGCGCGCGCGCCGTCTCCTGCGATTCAACCCAATAGTTGAATCGCTCGACGAACAATCCGAGACGGAAATCTACCAGTCGTTCGCTTACTAGCCCTGCATTCAATCGGCTTCGAGGAACAAGTGGAAAAGGTTGAATACTTAGGTCTGCCGGACTGTTACAAATTATCGAACGGGGCGGTGGAATTAATCGTGACGACGAATGTCGGCCCGCGCATCGTCCGTTACGCTTTTTGCAATGATGAGAATATTCTCGGCGAAGTGCCCGACGCGGTCGTCGAGACGGAACTCGGCGAGTGGCGACCCGTTGGCGGCCATCGTCTCTGGACAGCACCTGAAGGTAACCCTCGTTCTTACGCACCGGACAGCGACGCGGTGACGTTTGAGATTGAAGGAAGCAATCTGATTCGGTTGACGGCGCAAACGGAAGCCGCAACGGGCATTCAAAAAGAGATGACAGTCATGCTGGACGCAGAAGGCACTGGCGTCTCCGTGCATCATAAAATCACGAACCGGAATCTGTGGGCGATTGAAACAGCCCCGTGGGCGCTGACGATTATGAAGGATGGCGGCGAAGCAATTTTTCCGCAAGAGCCATATCGCGCCTGGAGCGAATACCTGCTCCCGGCGCGTCCGCTGGTGCTGTGGCATTACACTGATTTGAGCGACCCGCGCTGGACGTTCAGCCAGAAGTACATCCGTTTGAGGTCGGACGAGAAATTGATTGAGCCTCAGAAGATGGGCCTCCTGAATAAGCAGGGATGGGCTGCCTATCTGCGCCAACAAACCCTGTTCGTCAAGCGCGCCGGTTACACAGAAGGCGCGACGTACCCGGACTATGGCTGCAATTTCGAGACCTACACGGCGGGCGCGTTTATCGAGGTCGAGTCGCTCGCTCCGTTGCAACGCCTGGAGCCGGGCGCGTCCGCAGAGCACACCGAGCGTTGGTCGCTGTTTCAGGACATCAACATCGGCACAACCGAAGAAAGCTTCGACACTGCTCTCACTTCAACTCTCGTTCAGACCGAATCAGTTAAATGATAGATGAGACTGATGTCAGAGTTGACTGCGTTTTCAGCCCCGGAGGGGCGATATAACAGTAGCCCAGGGCGTAAGCCCTGGGTTAAGGTGCAAGAATATTTATTAAGCCCCGGAGGGGCGACATAATTTATGTCGCCCCTCCGGGGCTTACCTATTTATTCGATGCTTGTTCCCATGACTGACGTCATGGGCTACTGATATGTCGCCCCTCCGGGGCTATGAATCGAACTGCTTGATAAAATCTTCGAGCCGCCGACGCAGTTCCGCGACCTCTGCCTTGAGTGCTGCTACCTCATCCTCTAAATTCGATAGCCTTCCAGCGCCGGTGCGATTGGTCGCCGACCTGTTCTCTGCGGAAACTTCCTCGACCGCGTAGTCGGCAGAAACATCTCCGGCTAAAAGATGAATGTAGCGCGCTTCCTTTTGTCCCGGCTGGCGCGCTAATTTCAAAACCAGAGGTTCGTCTTTCGTGCTCAAGGAATTGAGCGTTTCTTCAACTTCACTGAGAGCCGCAAATTCTGCCAGCCTCCCGCCGCGTTCTTTCAACTCGCCGACGGTTTGCGCCCCTCTCAGCATCAGCCCGCAGAGCAGCGCCACTTCTCGCTGATCGAGGTGGAGGACTTCAGGCATCATGTGCTTGTACTTCGGCACGCGACTGGTGCTGCCGTAGAACACGTAGACCAAATTCTTCTCGCGCAGTGTCTCGATGGCCTGAGTGACCGCTGACTCGTTGAACGTGACAACGGGATCACGATTGCTTTTCTGGTTACAGGCGTTGGTCAGGGCATTAAGCGTTAAAGGGTAGTATTCCGGCGTCGTGATTTGCTTTTCGACCAGAGAGCCGAGGACGCGCACTTCCGTTTCATTTAAGACCTTTTGCATGACGGAAGAATCTTAGCACACCTCTATCGCTTCAAAAGCCCCCAGTGTAAGATGCCTCCATGAGACTAACCCGAAGAGCACTTCAAAACTTCCTTTGCGCCTCAACGCTGAAGCTGTGGGCGCTGGCTACATTGATTTTTTTCTCAAGCGGTGCGGCGCTCGCGCAGTCGCCGCGCGAGCTTTTCAACGAGTGGCAGAACAATCGCCTGACCAGCCTTGAGCCAGCGCTCGTCAGGCACGCCGATCTTCAAAAATATCTCATGGAGCTTCGGGCGCGCGGCGTCAAGGTTTCGGAAGTCGGGCGTTCGCTTGCGGAGCGCGCCATCTACCAGCTTGAATTCGGACATGGGGCCCTCAAGGTCTTCATGTGGTCGCAAATGCATGGCGACGAGCCGACGGCAACGAGCGCGCTCATAGACTTCTTCGCCTACTTGCAGCAACACAGGGGCAAGGCCTGGGTCAAAGCGATTGAGGAAAGGATTACGCTGCGCGCCGTCCCGATGCTCAACCCGGATGGGGCTGAGCTTTACCAGCGTCGCAACCTGCAAGCGATTGACATCAACCGCGACGCACGCAACCTTGCCACACCCGAAGGGCGGCTGCTCAAAAAGCTGCGCGACGAGTGGCGGCCCGACATCGGCTTCAACCTTCACAATCAAGGCATTCGCACGTCTGTCGGCGAGACGGGGAAGCAAGCGACGATTTCACTGCTCGCCGTTGTTGCGGATGCCTCCGGGTCAGATACGCCGGGGCGCATCCGCAACAAAAAGCTCTGCGCCGTGATGGTCGAGGCGCTCGCGCCCTTCATCTACGGGCACATCGGTCGCTACGATGACACGTTCAACCCGCGCGCCTTCGGCGACCTCATCAGCCAGTGGGGAACGCCCGTCATCCTCATCGAGACCGGCGCGCTCAAAGGAAAGAGCAGTCAAGACCTCGTCGGGTTTAACTTCGTCGCGTTCGCCGCCGCCTTGAAGTCTCTCGCCGACGGGAGTGTCGAGGAAGCGAACCCTGCCGTCTATGACGCGCTCAAGGTAAACGAAGGCGGGATCATCTACGACCTCATCGTGCGCGGTGCAACCCTCATCAATCGCCCGCGCGACGGAGGAACGAAGGTGCAGCCATACGTTTCGGACGTGGCCGTCAACGCAGAGGCCGCCGCGCCGCGCGAGGGGCGAAGCCAGCGCAGCAGGGCATCTATCCAGGATGTTGGAGACCTCTCTGTGTTCCGGGGACTGGAGGAAGTGGATGCGCGCGATTATTACGTGACGACCGCGCCGGGTGATTTACGACCGGGGGGCGAGGCCGCGCTTCTTTTCTATCGCAAAGACAGGGCTGGGAAAGTTGATTGGGAGGCGTCTGACCTGGAAACGCGCTTTCCGCCAGATGCAATTTATCGCGGCGGCGAGTGGACGCAACGAGGGAGTCTAACGATTAAATAGAGCGCGCACCAGAGAACGCTCAGTGCGCCTCAAAGGCCTCGGCACATCTCTGCTCCCCAGGGCGTTCTGATAGCTCGCTCAATACCCAACTTCACCTCGGCGAAATTCCAGTCCTTGCGCTGCAAGATCGACCCGTCCGCGTATTCCACCCGATTGATGACAACCTTTTCCTCGAAAAGGTTTCCAGATTTGTTGGTCAAGCTGCCCACGCTGATTACATCGCCTGGGCCTAGCTTACTGAAGGCCTGTAGTGCGCTCTCTTTGCCTGGCTTTATCTTGACGCTGCAAAGAAACTGTCGGCGTACCACATTCGTCGGATTCGACCGTTCTATGAATTGATATTCCCAGAACACGACCCCGATGTTTTGTGTGTGCGCATTTCTGATTCTAGCCTGGTACGCATAGCCGTCTACGGTAGTTGATTCAGGCAACCGCGCTTCCTGCACGTTCTTTTCCAGCGCCGCGCTACGCGCGTCAACGGTTTCGGTGCTCGGGTCTCTGGCCCCGACCTGTTGTTGTGGCCTCGAGTTTCGTGGGGAGACATTTTTCGCCGTCATCATATCTGCTGCGGGAGCGGTTGTCGGGGAATTCAGGTTCTTGATTATCTGGCGGCTCTTGAGATACTTGAAATCGAGCACCACCACCAAAGAACCTTCATCTGAGCCTGTAGCGTTCTGACCTTGACCTGGCGAAACGAACATTAGGAGAAGCGACAAAAGTAAGACAGTTCTCATGGTTTGTCTCCAATAATAATCAATCAACTTAGCAACACCTGCTCGCGCTATCATACTAATCGGCAATTATATGACCTATCTTGAGGTTTGGAGAAAGCATTTTCATCATAATCATGGTGCAAGCAATTCGACTTGTTCGGCTTCGCTATTCATTTATCTTTTTACTTTAATGCGGCGGACAATTATCTTGTCCGGCAAAGTAGCAAGGGTCCCATCCATCAGGTCGCCATTAACCGCAAACTCCCAAATGCCATGCCGATTGTTGCGCGTGAATTCACTAAAGAGTGTTTGCTTTTGTGCGTCATAGACAAAATCTAAAACGCCCATTGTCTCCGGCGTGCCGTTCACAATTTTATCCATTGTCACGGTCAGCATATTCGATTTACCGGAAGATTCGACTATGCGATAAATAACTTGCTCATCGTGACAAGCCGGAAACTTATCTTTGTTCACACAAATAGATTCGCCAGACCAATTGCCGATCAGGTGCGAGATTCCGTCGCTCTGTTTCCCGCAGTTCTTTTTTTCTTGAGCAGCTACCGAGTTTACGGCAAAGAGTTCGCTCAAAATGAATAAACAAAATATCACGCTGCATCGCTTCATAGTTGTCCACCTGATTTTTAGGATTAAAGCACTGACACCAACCATCATAAAAACCGTACGGAAGCCGAACTACTATTGTGCTGAATGATTCGGTCTAACCCCATCAAGGGTAAAAAGCCGGGCTGGCGGAATTCACCTGCCGGCGCTTGTCGCCGTGCCTGCATATTTAGCTATCCGGCCACCCTCTCCGACAGCCCATCCCGCTTTTGCATGCTGTGCGAAACTCACGCTGTGAAATCCTTCTGCGCCGAGGATGCGCCAACTCTTCCCGCCGCTCACAGAGAAGTCCGACCCTGTCGGGCCGACGGCGACGAGGGAACGCCCCGTTGTTCCGGGAACGAGCGCGACGCACGACCTGTAGCCGTTCGGGCGCTTGGTTTCAACTGGCTGCCACGTCCTTCCGCCATCGCTCGTCCATGCCACGTTGTTCCCCACCTCACGCTCATTCGCGTAATCTCCCCCGACCACTACTCCGTGATTCGTATCGGTGAAGAGAAGGGAGAAGATGCCAGCCGACTTACCGCCGGTCATCGAAGTTGTGGCCACACTCCAAGTCCGACCTCCATCAGGAGAGCGGAAGACGCGCGCGCCACCGGGGCCCCCCGTGCCGAACCAGACGTTTCGTTTACCCTGCACGGCAATGCAGCTTCCACTGGCCGCGAACGCGCCTTCGCCAGCGAGTGCGAGAGGCATCCCCTCAGGAGGCATCTCTTTCCACGTTGCGCCTCCATCGGCAGTGGTGATAATCAGAAACCGCCCGTCTACGGGATCGCTGACAGCGATGCCATGATCGGAATCCCAGAAGGCCATCGCATCAAAGAATGCCGTCGGGCGGCTATTCCTGAACTGCAACGTCCAGTGAAGGCCGCCGTCAATTGTTTTGTAGATGCGCGACTTCTCGCCTTCGCCGATGGAAAGTAGGTACGCGACATCGGCGCTGAAAGCGTCCACGTCGCGAAAGTCCAGGTCTTCCGAATCGGGCACATGGCCGGAAGTCCACACTTTTCCGCCGTCAACGGTGCGCGCGTATGTTCCTTTGTCGCCGCTCGCCCATGCGACCAGTTGACTGACAGCACTCACGCCGCGCAAGCGAACGGTCGTCCCACTCCTTTGGTCTTCCCACTGGGCATAAGAAACGGATGCGAAGAGGAGGAGAAAGATTGCTGTGACATTCATCCTGAGCAAATAAGAAGCAAGAGGGTGGTGTTTCATTTTTGGAAAGTCTCAACGCATGATCTGGCGACTGATGGTTGATGCTGGCAGATGGGAATCATCTCAGGCTAGTCTTCGGACACGTCTATGCCGGGTTCTGGCGTCTCATTTTTTCGGAGCGCCTGGAGTTTGGCTGAGATTTTACTGCTCAAGCGTTCGGCTCTGTCTTTAGGCTGAACATCCGCCTCGAAAATCTCATCGAACCATGATCCCCTCTCGCCTTCAGACCGCCGGGCATTGTTATCCTCAGCACCTGTCTCAGCGGAAGAGCCTTTGAGTAAGCGCTCGATCTCCGATTCATACTGGGCTTTGAGGCTCTTCATTTCATCGGCGATGTTCAAGGCTACGAGGATAGCGATTCTGGAAACGTCGTGGGTGGTGATGTGAGAAGCCATCTGCTTCATGCGCTCATCCACCAGGCTGGCGATTTCCATGACGTGCTCCGCGCCGCTCAGGGAGCGAAGGCTATAGGTCTGATTGAAGATAGTTACCTGGACAGTTTCAGCCGAGGGCATCTTAAGTGACTCCTTGCATTTAACCAACTCTAAGCTTGGCAGACGCGCGCGTGGGTTCGCTCAAAATTCATTATAGCAATTTACACCCGAACCCTTAGACTCTGAATGGATCAATTAAGACTCCAGAACATTGGTGCTGCGGGTTTGAGACTGCGTTCGACCGCGACCGCGACAAATCCCATCGTATAGCGAGCGTTGATTTCCAAGAGCGGATGCAGTCCGCCGGAGTGCTCAAGCGCATCTATCCCGACAGGGCCGGAATAACCCTCTTTGAATAAACGCTTCCCCACAATCGCGGCAATACTTTCAAGCTCAGCCATGCGATGCGGAGCAGGGGGCCGACCGAGGATGTAGCCTTGCCCTGTGCCTGCGCCATTGGTTTGAAGGTCGCTGATGCCCTGAATAACGTATGCTCCGTCCGTCGAAATTTCCATGACGATGCCGTATTCACGAATCACTTCAAGCCAGGGCTGAAAGATGAGTTGTTCACCTCTCGCCAGTCGTCGCTCACACCATCTGGCTTGTGCCGTCTCCAATGATGCGCCTCTGCCAAGCACACGGTCACGCGCGGCGAAGCCAAACGGGCTCTTGATAACCCACTTGTCGCCAGCCCCGGGGCAAGCGCTGGCGACCGCTTCCTGTAACTCCTCGAAAGTGGCGGCGGTCGTTGCTCCGGGAAGCGCCCATCCCAACTCGACTTCGAGCGCATGGCTCCAGAGCTTTGAATTAACACGCGCGATGGTGCTCAAAGGTGCGGGCGGCAAAACTTCTGCTCCGGCCTTGTGCCCGGCGGCGAGGGCGCTCGGAGTCCAACCCCAGGGCGTGAAGCGATGTGTGCTCAGGTTAGTCGCATGTTTGGGGGAAATCAATTCCACCCCGCGCTGCTCGGACTCGCTTTTGAGATGCTCAGACCAGAACTCTCTCAGCAATAGCGCGTCACCTCTCTGCGCCAGCCAGAGCAGGTGCGGAGCAAGACGTTGGTTGAGAGCATCTGCCGGGGGAAGACGACGGTATGCGCCGCTAGTGTGAGACAGTTCGGTCTCGAAATCGGCATTCATGTACCATAGTCTTGAACCCATGAGTGAAATGATTGATTCAATGAATCAATCCCTCTCTGCCAGTTCTGACCACCTGTCCAGGTCGCGTGCGAGTTGTCCTGTCAACCTCTCTCGTTCTTCGTAGAGTTGATGCACGAGGAATGCCTCACTTGCATTGGCTGCCAGTTCCGTTTCTATTTCGGCCTGACGCCGTTCGGCTTGCTGGATGCGTGTCTCCAATTCCGCCAACTCTTTCCGCTCTTTGAAAGAGAGCTTGTGTTTGACGGTCGGAGGTTTTACCTTCTCCTGTTTCTCCACTCTGACTATTGTTTCCGTCTTGACGGTTGCGGCTTCTCTCTCCTCCTTCTGGCGAGCTTCAAGAAAAGCAGAATAATTTCCGGGGTACTGGCGCACGCGCCCCTCTCCCTCAAAGCGAAAGATATGCTCGACCGTGCGGTCAAGAAAGTAACGATCATGGCTGACGACCACCAGGCAGCCCTGAAAACTATCCAGATAGTCTTCCAGCGTGACCATCGTTTGAATATCCAGATCGTTGGTCGGCTCATCGAGCAGCAGGACGTTCGGAGTACCCATCAGCACGCGCAGCAGATAGAGCCGTCTTCTCTCACCACCCGAAAGCTTGGCGATAGGCGCATACTGCATCGCACCCGTGAAGAGAAATTTTTCAAGCATCTGTCCCGCAGTAATCAACTTTCCATCAGCCGTTTCGATCCGCTCGGCGACCTCCCGGATATAGTCTATCACCCGCTCCGCTTCATCGAGCGCGCGGTTCTCCTGATCGTAATATCCGAAGCGAACCGTCTGGCCTCTTGAGAGCGTGCCGCCGTCTGCCGCGATACGCCCCGTGATGATTTCCAGCAGCGTGGTCTTGCCCGCTCCGTTCGGGCCGATGACGCCGATGCGCTCACTTGGTTTCAGAATGTGGCTGAAGCCGTCGAGTAAAATACGACCGTCGTAAGATTTCGTGATGTCGCGCAGCTCCAAAACTTTCTTGCCGATTCGGCTTGAGCTGACCGAGATGTCTAGTTCGACTCTGGCCGTCTCCTTGGGCTCAGCCATCAAGCTTTCGGCGCGATCAAGGCGAGCTTTGGACTTGCGTGTGCGCGCCTTCGCGCCGCGCCGCAGCCACTGAAGTTCACGCCGAATCAACATCTCTCGCTTCTGTCCCTGGGCAGCGCGCGCGAGTTCCTGCTCTTCCTTCTTTTCCAAATAGTATGTGTAATTTCCCTCGAACGCCTGCACGCTGCTTCTATCAATCTCCAGGATTCGACTGGTGACGCGATCCAGAAAATAACGGTCGTGAGTCACGAGCAGGAGCGCACCGCGATAACGTCCCAGGTAGGCTTCCAACCACGTGATAGTTTCCGCATCCAGATGATTGGTCGGCTCATCCAGAATGAGTAAATCAGGATTCTCAATCAGCGCATGGGCGAGCGCGACGCGCTTGCGCTGGCCGCCTGAGAGCGTGCCCATCCGAGCCGTCGTATCGCTGATGCCGAGTCTGCTCAAGACTGCGCGAGCATTGGTCTCCAAATCCCATGCGCCCGACACTTCCAGTTCATGCGCCAGCTCCGAGACGCGATTCAACAGCCGCTGCTCTTCTCTACCGGCAGCCGCAAGCTCCTGACATGCGCGCTCGTAATCGAGCAACAACTTCATACGGGCGTTGCTTGCGGCAAACACCGCATCGAGCACCGTTTGCTCCGCATCGAAGGGCGGATTCTGCGGCAGATAGCCAAGAGAGACGTTTTCAGCGAACACGATGCGCCCCGTGTCCGGCCTCTCTTCTCCGGCGATGAGACGAAGCAGAGTGGTCTTGCCGGAACCATTGACGCCGACGACGCCAATGCGGTCGCTCGAATCCAGGCCGAGGCTCACGTTTTCAAATAACGGTCTGATACCGTAATTCTTACTGATTGCTTCGATGGAGAGAATATGCATTTAAGGGTTCGATCAGGCGATGCTTTCCTTGAAGAGATTATCACATGTCTCATGAGAAGAATTGGAGCGCAGAAAAAGTATTAAGAAGCGTGAGTTTGACATAAGAGGCTCTTGCATTCCCAGCCCCGGTAGGGGCGGTATATCAGTAGCCCACGGCGTCAGCCGTGGGAACAAGTGTCGAATAAATGGTTAAGCCCCGGAGGGGCGACATAATCTATGTCGCCCCTCCGGGGCTGGGTTTCACTCTCGTTTACTGTTTATATTGAACTGACGTTAAAAGGCACTGACCATTAGAAGCTTATTCGCCGAGCTGTGCTTCCTTCTGAGCTTCCGCCGCTGTAGGTTTGCTCAAAACGGCGCGGATGAGCGCCTCGTCCGGCCTCGCCCCGTCAACAAAGGCGAAGACGTGATAGTGATCGCGGTTCTCACGCAAGACCTCGATCCGGCCTTCATCCTTGAGCCGCGCGAGGTAGTCCATCACAAACGACTGCTCTTCCGCCGTCATATATTTATAGTTAATATCAAAGGCCAGCCCTGTCGAATGCGGAGGCGTCGCGATGAGCGTGGCGTTAGGATTCACTTTGCTCAAAGCGTGCTGGTATTCTTCGGGGCGTACCAGCGAAGTTATCGGCAATGGTCTATCAAACTTCTGCCGGTAGGAACTGGCAATCTCCTCCAGAACTTTCAGAGCTTCAGGGCGCAGGAAACTGAGCATGCGGACCTTCATTTCCTGGCGCGCGTGTGCGTCCCTGATGTCATACGTACGACCTGAAAAACTCCTGGCCAGACTCTCCAGAGATTCATAATCCTTGAAAAGCTGCTGCCGTCTTTCAATATCACCGTAGGAGCGGTCGAGCATCTCTTGACGCTCCCGTTCGCCTTTCAGCGCCTTCTCCTTCTCATTGATTTGAGCTTGCAGCCTGGCGCGCGAGGAACGCTCCCGTTTGCTTAGCGAATTGATTTCCCGCTTGAACCCGGCGATTTCGTTTTCAAGATTTGCGCGCGCCTCTGTCATGCGGGCGTATTCCTGCGCCAGCTCCGTTTCGTCGTAAAGAGTAATCCTCTTGCCGTTTTGATAACGTGTGAATGGCTCTTTATCGGCGCTCCCGCCAACACCGAAGAGAATGTAGTTTTGGCTAACACTTTGAAGCTCGACCATCTCGCCACTCTGAATCATGGCGGCGAGATCAACAAAATCTTGCGGGGTCTTAAAGCGGTGCTCCCGCCACTCCGCGACCTGGACGGCGAGAAAGCGGCGCGTATCGCTGTAATGCCGGAGTTGCTGCGGGATGTCCACTTTGGCCTGCTTGCCGACGGGCGCGCCTCGATCCTCCTTGACCTTGAGCACGGCCTGCGTCCACGAGCCGACCTCGGCGGCCTGAGCCGTTGCAGCAGCGGGCATATAAGTGACAAGGCTCAGCCGCCCGCGCTGTTTCAAACCGGGCAGGAGGAGCAAGGCCACCACCGTGATGATAGTAAGAATAGCTGCGGCCAGAAGTGCGCGTTTGGGTTCTTTTTCTTTCACCGCTGGTTCTCCGTAAAAAGAAAATAGCCTGAACTGAGGCGGGCTACCGGCAGCGACCGGCCTCGTCAAGCTTGTCAGCCTCTATGATGATATTTGGCGGCGAAAAGTACGCTCTGGAGAAGGAAAAAAGTGAGGCTAACGAGACACGTTCTCGGATCGTAATAATCCTGTTCTATTCGGATGTTTTTATCAATCTCCGGGTGATTTCACCTTTACTCGTTGCGTAAATCTCTCTAGATGAATCGGGGCACGGACATGTCTGCCTTCCCCGATCTTCTCAATCCCATCGTGCGCCTCGACGCTGAAAGTCACAGTGTTCGCATCCATAGAAATAACCTCCGCTCTGGCCGTGACGGTGAGCCCGACCGGCGTGGCGGCCAGATGTTTGATGTCAACCACGACGCCTACCGAAACCCAGCCTTCAGGAAGATATTCCTGGATGGCAGCCGCCGCTGCGACCTCCATCAAATAGATCATCAGGGGCGTGCCGTAGACTTCCGGCATGTCCGGGTGAAAGTGCGCCACAGTCAACTCACGGGTCACGATCACGGACTTAGAGGCTGAAGCGCCGATAGGAATGCGATCCGTTGTTTTCATATTAAGGGGGTCAACCCCTAACCTCATGACTGCAATTATATCTTATCGAACAGGTGCTGCTAGTGCCCTTCCATAGTTCATTATCAACTATCTTCGCCAACCCGTGACAATAAGTTCGAGCATATTCTCCCCCGGAGGCTGTCTATTCGTAATACCACATCCTATTGCGCGAAATTCGATTTATGTTTATGATGCGGGCCCGTTAGGCAGAGTCTGAGCCTCCCACTAGCAGCATCTAACCGGTGGAAACTCCCAAGTAACGAGTTTGGCTTTCAGCCACGCAAGACGCGTGGTGATATTAGTATCGCCCGATGACCCTTAACGGTTCTATGTCATCCACATAGACCGAACCCCCAACCCCACAGGAGAAACTAAAATGAAACAGGTCATAAGTAAGGTTCGAGCATGGAGGAAATTTGCACATGGCGCGTTTGCTCTTCTAATAGCAGTTACCGCGATGCTCCTTGCGACGCCCACGGGACAAGCCCAGACCGTCCTGAGCAGAACGCGCCTCGGCAACAGCACGGAGGACATCACCTACGTTACTGGCGGCATCTATAAAGACTACCTGGCCGTCGTGGACGGGATTGAGGTTTACGGTGCGCCCGGCAAGGGCAAAGCTAAAGCAAGTGACGCGGTCGTCAAGTTGTTTGACCTGCCCTCGAACGTGTTAGATATAGCCCCTCGCGGCATAGCTTACATAGGCTCCGAAGATCTCTTCGCTTTTAACGACCCCACTCAGAACACAAAACTGTTCCTCTGCGATGCGACCGGCAAGTATCGCGGAACCCGCACCATCAAATATCTGAATAATTTTGTGCCGGGACATATTGAAGGAATGGTCTACCTCCCCAAGTCTTCTTCCTTCTTTCCCGATCACCTGATTATGGTCGCAATGAATTTTAACGACCTGGCCCCGTCGCGCCTGGAGATTATGCGCCCCGACGGTCAGGCGGTCGCAGAGATTATCCCTGAAGGGCAACCTTCGGACGGCAATTTCATACTCGGCGTCGCGTACCAATCATCCAATCGTCTGGTTGTCTCTTACTCGGATCTGACGATGAAGGTGATTGACTTTAACGGACATGTGCTCTTAAGCCCGGCGCTGCCTGCCGGGGTTAATGGGTTTGAAGCACTCGTCGAGACGGGCGACGGCAGCATTGCAGCGGCAGGTCATGATGAAGGTACGATCTTCTATTATGATAAAGACTTTAACCGTGTTCCGCAGAACGACCGCCCCTACAACCTGGGTATCGGTGTGAGCCAGGCAATCGGCCTGGCCTGGAATACGGACACTAACGAGCACGTCATCGCGCGCCAGAACCCGGGCAAGATATTCACCGTGCCGACAACACTCACAACCGCTACGGAGTTCGCAAACCCGACCAATGATGGCGCGGTGACTTTGCGAAGAATGACATATCTACCCGCTGAGCACCTCACGGCTGTTGTGGACGCAGGCCAGAGAACGCTCCTGCTTTACAATAGTAGCGGGGTGTTGGCGGAAACAATAAACTTGCAAATGAATGGTTTCGGCGCGCCGTTCGCGGTCGCCTACATCCCCAGCACAAATCAGTTCGCCGTGAAATACAATGGCATCGCCTCAGATCTATCACACCGACACAAACTGCACATCCTCTCGCGTACCGGCCAGTTCGTCCGCACCATTGATCTGGGTATCGGCACCTTGAATGTTACGTCGGTAGCCTTTTTCAATCCGGCACATCCAAGCGGCGGCCAGTTTCTTATCATCGCCGCGCCGAGTCGCGTCATGCTCACGGATTTCAACGGTAACCTGCTTCGAGAATTCAACAGCCGCGTGAAGTTGGGTGTCATCAACCCGAACGACGTTTCCACCATCACAACCGGACCGCAGGCGGGTGCGTTTGGGATGCTTGATAGTGAGAACAGCTCGCTCGTAGTCTTCACGTTGGACTAAATAATTCGAGCTGTCTCCTGAAAGGAGGGGTCTCTCTGAAACGGAGAAGCTCGAAAAGATACTTTTCAAACGTGCGTGATACAACAAGTGACCCAAATAAGTTAGGGGTGGCTCTTGAGCCGCCCCTAACTTATTAGAAGCGATCTCATAAATAGAAACGCATCACAGCGAAACCACGAAATGACACGAAAGAGCACTAAAATTTGTTTCGTGCCGTTTCGTGTTATTTCGTGGTTCATGTTTTTTAGCTTTTATGAGATGCGCTCTAAATCTATTGGTGGAGCCGAGGGGGATCGAACCCCTGACCTCACGACTGCCAGCCACTTTTATCCATCTTCTAATGAGTATTGTCGAGTTGTTTTGAGTGCTATTGAGTGCGGTTTTGTTAAGCTTTCACGGAAGCCCGAGTTTCACTCCGCACTGCTGAGTATTCTTGAATTTGGCTGAGTTGGCACACCATTTGGCAGACATCGGTGAACCAAAAGCTCTTGGGCATATTGCGTTCATAAGAATATTCGCTGTTTGCGTGTGCCCATCTTCCACCTGAAGATCAGTATGGAAATAATCATAAAAGCGCTGCCATACAGCAGACTTCCAATCAATGAGTTCATGATCGAATATGCGGTGAAGGCGGTGACCATACTCATTTGCGAGGGGTAGAAGGCGGGCAAATAGCGAATGATTGATGTGTGTTGGGCATCGGCGTAGAAGGTCGGATTTTGCAGCCATCCAACATCTATTTGTGTTAGAAGTACGATGAAGAGCATCCCTTCCAACTCGCGCTTGCAGAGCGCGCCGATGAGCAAGCCGTAACACCCGTAGACAAACCCGCCCAGGGCGAAGGCCATCACAACCATCAAGAATCTCTCAGGGCGAAAGAAAAGCGACAGCATAGCGGCCACGAACAATGAGATTAGAACAATCACACACAGGAGTACGGCGAGTTTGGAGATGATTAGCTCCATCGGCCAGTAACCGCAGAGAATCAATCTACGGTTCGCTTCAGTCTGTTTTTGAATCAGATTCATGGCGAGAAAAGCGACGATAAAGCCGACCGCCGCCAGGCCTATAAAAACGAGCGATTCATAGCGCATACTGATTTCAATCACTGGCTCGCCTGAAACAGAGGGGAGCTTGAAAGGTATCATGCGATGAGGAGTTGTTAAGCTAATCAGTATGTAAAAAAGGGTCGGGATTAAGAATATGAGAATGATGGCCATACGGCTGCGCAGCAATTCTCTCATGGTCATTACCCAGCCGGTTTTGAGGTATCTCAGGCGCACTCTATGACACCATCTTTCAACTCGTAAATCCGGTCGAACTTCTCACGGTCATAAATAAAATGTGAGACGATGAGGATGCTTTTCCCTGCGGAGCGCAATCCTTCGGTCAGTTCCCAGAAATGCAGGTATGTCTCCCAGTCGAAACCCGCGAAAGGTTCGTCAAGAATGAGCATGTCGGGCGCGTGCAGGAGCGCTAGCGAGAGGTTTAGTTTCTGCTTTGTGCCCCCGCTCAGTGTCGAGACGAGGGCATTCTCATACTGCTTGAACTTGAAATACTCAAGCCATACGTCCTTCTCTTTTTTCCAATCGCCACCGTCCTCTTTATTTCTCTCAAGTCCATAAGCGCTGGCAAAGTAATGGAAGTTCTCTTTGACCGTAAGCGTTTCGAAGACTAAAGAATCCTGCGGGCAATAACCAACACGGCCATTCGTGGTCACATTGCCTGAATCGGCCACCGTCAGACCGACGAGGATTTTCAGCAGCGTGCTTTTGCCTGCGCCATTTTCTCCGACAATCGCACTCAACTCACCACGGCGCATTAAAAGGGACACGCCGTTTAGAACGCTGCGTCGGCCAAACGACTTAACGATATCCTGTACCTTCAGGATTGGCTTTGTGCTCGCGGCCATCAATGCGCTCCTAGCGATGTGCTGACCTCATTCCAGTGCCTATTCCAGATGATAGCAGAGCATACACCTGATCGTCGCTAATGCATTTTCGGGAAAATAAAGAAGCACAGTCTCTAAGACTTAGGTCGCCTCGTTTGGACAAAAGGTGGCATGAAACCCCAGGTGAATCGGGCGCTTGAGCCAGAGAGTCGAGACTGGCCCGCGTGCTACGTCAGCAGCATCAAAGATCAGGAAGGCACTCTTCAATCGCTTGGCGTCGAATAATTGACAGATAATAACGCCATCGGAGTGATGAAATGGATTTGCTATGAATATGGGTTCCCCTCCTAAATAATGGTTCGGAGGTGCGTGATAGATTTCATGCGCGTTAGGATGTGACCAACGAGCATGTACAATTTCGTCGAAGAACTTGCGTCCCCGCTTGCCCGTATTTGAGATGCCCAGCATCCAGAAATCATCATAAGCTCGCGCCAACAGTCTGGGATCGAGAGACGGAAAATCGGGCGCTAGGCGATAGTTCAACTCGCGCCGCTCAACTAACTCACTGCTCTTCAAGTTAATCACGAATCGCACGGGCTGACCCTCGCTGACCTCTGTAAAGATTTCCGGTATGAGGTACTCACCGTAAACGGGTCTTTCCAGTTCCAGCACGTCAATTATCAGATAGTTGCCTTCTTCAAAACAGTTAATCAGGTGGAGACAGTAGTGCGAGCCTACGGAAACAGACGCGACCTGCTTGCCCGTTTCGCGCGACGCGATCAGAAAGCCGCTGCCGCGCTCTGGTTGCCACTCCAGAGATTCAAGGAGCGTGCGCCCGCCACGAACAAACGCGCCCGTGTCCAGAATATACGGACTTAAATAGAAGACCAGGTGGTTTTGACTGAGGCCGAAGTCGTGAACCGAGCAGGCGTAAGGTAGCGGCGCGCGCTGGCGGTAAATCAAGTGAGCACTTTGCGCGTCAAAGCGGTAGATATTTAACAATGGCTCTGCGGAAAATGAGACTCCGAAGTTGAACATCTCGCCCGTCTGGCTGTCGAACTTCGGATGCGCGGCAAACGGTGTGAGGTCATTCAACGCGCCGCCGAAGTTGAATTCGCGGCGCGTCTCAAGCGTTACGGGGTCAATCTCCAGAGGCAAGCCCTGTTCGCCGAAGGCCAGCAGCGTCTCTCCGAAGCGATAGATGCTGACGTTGACTGGCGATTCAAGCGCGAGACGACGCTTTAAGCTGTCACCCTCGAAAGCCGTGCCAAATGTGCGAAAAAGAGGGCGTCCTGCTTTTTCTTCGGCCTTGAGCTTGGCGCTTCGCACGAAACGGTTCGTGAAACGCACGCGCCCCGCTTCAAAGCGTAAGGCGCAAATCATTCCGTCCCCGTCCAGCCAGTGGCGATAACGAAACTCTCGGCGAGAGAAACGCGCGGGGCCGTTCAGATAATACGTCCCGTGAATGAAGTCAGGCACGCGCCCTTCAATCTCTTCTACGTCGTAAGACTCCTCAACGGCTTCCAGAGAAAATGCTCTCTCGATTAAAGGCGCGTAATCTTTCAAAGGGATTTACACCTCACAATGCGCGCGTCGGCCATCTTCATCGAGCGGCTCGCCTGGACTAGACGCCTCCGCGCTCGCGCGAAACGGATTGAGCACGAACGGGTCAAATGTCCACTCAAATCGCTCCTCCACATGGCTGTGCGGACTGTAACGCTCGCGCATTTCTTCGACATCGAAGCGAAAGTTATAGAGATCAATGCTTTCGACAAGCGCGCGGTTCGTGACGGCACTCCTTTCGCCGCAGACGACCGAGTAAACGTGGGCGATGATGAAGAGCGCCAACTCTTTGAGATTATCCAGTTGAGCATCCAGAATTTCTCTGGCCTCCTCGGTTGTCACCCCGACGTTGTAAAAAGTTGACTCGGCGCGGCGCAGTGGAGTTAAGGCTGTGAAGTCATTGAAAATCTTGCGCGCGGGCGCTTCCATGTTCATTTTCTTCCACTGGTAGTAGGCGCTCAAGAAGTCATGCAGTTTTCTGTTGATGGGACCCAGACGAGAGAATTTGTTGAGGTAAGAGACTAGAAAATGGCGATTAATAAATAGCTCGTTGATGAACGGAAAGACGTAGAACGAGTAGTAAACCGAAAGCTCCCATGTGTATTTGAGCGTCATAGCTTCCTGATCGCCCAGCACATCGTAGCTCGTGCCATAGCTCGGAACATACGCCTCATAAAGCGACTTCATCAACTGTTCATAGAGAGGCAGCTTAAACGTTAACTCGCTCGCATCTTCTGTCAGAATGGCGTCAGTAATCAGAGTGTTGTGTAGCGAGATGAGATCACCCCCCGGACTATAAAGAGGGTCTGTGAATCTTCCAGCTTCGCCCGAAAGCGCCCAGCGCGATGCGCTGATCGTCTGCGCGCAATCATAAGAAAAGTCTTTGATAGCGGAATGGTCTAGAATCTTTCTGAACGGTAGGTCACGCGCAAAGAGTGGAAACTCCTGGCAGACCCAATCTATTAATTTCTGCGGAGTCGAAACGCGCTCGCGATCTATCAGGGTGTTATCGTAAACCAACCCGAGGCTGGTAATGCCCTGAAGCGGAATCACCCAGAACCAGAAGCCCTCCCCGCAGAAATGGTTTGTCGCCAGCCAGAAAGGCAGATGCCCCGTGTGTGAACGATCTTTATTCAGGCGAAGCTCGCGCGGCGAAAGGTCTGTCAGCTTCTCGAAGTTGATTAGACCTTCAACCCAGAGAAACACTGTGCCATGCCGAATCGGGTTCTGTCGGCGCAGAGAAAGTTGACGCGCCAGAACTTTGACGCGCCCCGACGTGTCTACCACCCAACCGGCAGAGGCGGTGACACCCTCACCTTTGTAGGTGAAACTCAGCTCGTGTGGGCCGTCCGCTTCCGAGAGGGATAGATCAAGACCTGTCGCGGCAGCGCAGAAACTAAAGTTCTCGCTCTCAAGATTCAGACGCAGCAGCTCAGCCTCGATCTTGTTTCGGTTAAGCTGATAGGTGGGAATGTTAGACATCATTCGGATGTAGGACTGGCTGTAGTCCTCGAAAGAGCGATTCTCGTGGCCTGTGGTCTTCCAGTAAAATCTGAGGTTGTACTTCATGAAGTGCTCACGCAGGAGATGTTCTTCAAGGTCAAGCACCTTTGAGAAGTAATAGCCGCTCACCTGGACGCATGATTCTCCTACCTTCTGATGTACGGGCGGAACTGCGGCGCGTTTTTCCAAAAGAAGAATTCTTTTGTCGGAATTGAGAAGGAGCTGCCGCGCCAGCGCCAGCCCGGCCAGTCCCGCTCCGACAATCACCACATCGTAATGATTCTTCGTCTGCATTAAATTTCTATCGCGCCCTAGCTGCCCGGAGGAATCGCTTTGATGTCCTGCTCAAGTTTTTGTCTGGTCGTCGCACCGCGATACATTTTGATGATGCGTTGAGAGCGATCCAGAAGAAGCGTGTAAGGAATGCCGCCTCCACTGAAACGCTGGAATGTTTCCTCGTTGCCGATGAGCACCTGATAGTTAATACCGCGCGCCGTGACGAACGGCTTAACGACACCCGCGCCCGCTTCGTCAAGGGCTATCCCAACAACCCTGATGTCCGAATTGTTTGCGGCCAGCTCCTTCAATTCGGGTATCTCCGTCATGCACGGCTGACACCATGTTGCCCAGAAATTGAGCACGACGATGTGTCCCTTCAGCGAACTGCTTTCGACGGACTGTCCATCAAGCGACATCAGAGTGAACTTGGGCGCGGGCGCGCCCACTTGAGCCACCTGCGGTTCACTTTCGCACGCGGCCACAATGGTCAGAAGCAGAAGACAAATGATTAACTTCGAGAGCGGTGACCTCATGCAAACTCCAGATAAATCTTTAGGATTGTGATAGCTCGTTCAGGTGTCTATTCCGAAATTCTGTGCGGTATCTTTGTCAGTCATGGGTTTGCTTTTGTTCTCAAACACTGACCCCCAAAAGACAGACCGGCGGCGACTAAGCATCTCATTGATTGCCGCAGCCATCATTTCTCTGACCTCTTGACTGATAGCGCGCACTATCTTTGCATCGTCTGCGGCTTCCGGCGGATAGCGTTCTTCGACGTGAACCGGCGGCAGAAACTGCACGTGCCACTTTGAAGGAAGCGGGAAGGGCACGAGCGGCCACGTCGGAGTAATGGGGAAGAAAGGCCATTCCGTGTGGCGCTTCCACCAGCGCCAATCAATCTTGGCAATGATGGGGAAAATCTCTGCGCTGCCAACGTTGACGAACGGGATAATGGGCGCACGGTTGCGCAAAGCGGTTTTGACGAACTCATCGCGCCCGAACTTGCCCAGGCGATAAGCGTTACGATAGAGCGAGAACGCTCCGCGAATGCCCTCAGGGTAGATGCCGAGCAAATTATCGCGTTCAAGCAGATAGTCGGCGTTCTCCTGACAGGCGATGACGCCTCCCAGCTTGGTGTGAAAGTTGAAGAGGAAGGGAAACTTAATCAGGCCCGGATGAATCAGGAATCTCGGGTAGCGCCCCGTGTGCCGCCCGATTAAATTCAGAGTTATCACGGCGTCCCAGGGCATGAACCCGCGATGCATACCCGTCAACACTGCGCGCCCTTCGCGCGGCACGTGTTGGATTCCGTCAACTTCCACGCGCCAGTAATAACGCTCCAGGAACTTGAACATAGTCTTGCTGTAGGCCGCTATGTAATCTTCGTCCATGCCGAATTCGTCGAACTCGCGCTCGATGTTCTTCGCGCCACTGCTGCAAACAGGATCACTTTCCGCGAGTTTCATCAAGGCTTCACCGCTCGAATGGCGCGGGATAAATCCCAACTCGTCCTGTATTTTCCTGCCCGAGATAGTCCAGGAGTATCGGATGTAGTCCAGTTGCTCGATTGGCAGCGCTAAGCCTGTGGGGGAAAGCAGCGCACGGGCTGCGCGCTGCACAAGTCTTGAGATGGGAAGACGCTTTGTTTTTGTCAGACGAAGCGCCGCGCGAAGCGTAATTACACCGCGCGGCGCGACGTTATAGATGCCGTTTTTGCCGCGCTCAACCGCGCAGCGGACCGCGCGAGCAAAGTCGTCCGCACTCAGTAGTTGAATGGTTGGGTCGTGGCCGGGGAGAGCAACAGCGACAGGCCTTTGAAAGAGCCGACTGAAATAATCCAAGCCGTCGCGCGCAGGCACAGACGCATGACGCAGGACGGTGAGTTCGATGTCGGGACGCTCTTTCAACTGTTCACTGACAATCGCTTCAAGCGCACCCCATGCGCCGCTAACGGCAGCGCTGCTTGAGCGGACAGTCGGGGAGGTTTCGGAAAGCATCCCTGTGTTGTGTGGGTCTGCTCCATACAGGGCTGCGCTCGATACCAGCACAAATCTTTTGATGTTTGAATGGATGCAATGACGAAGCAAACTTTCTGCATCACCAATATCTGGTGTCATGCCGTCGCGCGAGCGCGCGAGAGCCAGATAAACAATCACCTCCGTATCCGGCTTAAGAAACGCAGAGAAGTCTACCTTGTCAGCTATCGGCGCACTGCGCCCTTGTTTTATTTCGCGCTCGCGCCCTGACGCAATCAGGTCTGCGCCCGGATTAGGCATCTCTCGCAGGCAATTGATAATCACCTCCGAAAGATAGTCATGAGCACCAATGACTGTCACTCTCATCATAGCTTCCTTGCCCGACAAAAATTCCTCGCGCACGTGAACTGTCCCGCCCTCTACTTCTTAGCCAACTTGTTGCTCTTGGTTGATAGCACAAGGTTAGCCAACTCTCCTCCTTCTGTAATCTGTAACAACTGATTGGCCTTCACATTCTCAAACCGCTGGACGATGCCGTTAGGCCAGCGCACGATGAGGGAATCAACCTGTATCTGATCGTTAAGTCCGAAATAGAGTCGAGCGCTTTGCTGTGAAGCATAGCCCGAACCGGCGGTGACGTAGCGCAACTGTTTACCGCTACCACTCTCGATTGTGACCACTGTGCCAACGCCGTCGCGGTTGCTCTGACTGCCGCGCAACTCTACGGCCAACCAGTTGCGACGCTCGCCCGTGTTATTGCGCAGCAGCACTGCCTGCGTCATCTCCGCGCGCCCGCTATCGCCTGGATTGTTGTTGATGACTATGTCCAAGTCGCCGTCGTTGTCGAAATCAGCGACAGCCATTCCGCGCGCGTCGCGTATGTCGTCTGTGCCGACTGCCATCGACACGTCGTTGAAGGAGGGGATGCCATTCGCATCCAATCCCTCATTGCGAAGCAGCACGTTGTGCTCAAAGCCGTTCCATGAGGAGTCACCACGAAATTCATCGCTGAAGAACTTGCCCGTCTTGTACTCTTTGATGTGCGCGACCGCGCTCAAAATGTAGGGCAGTCAAAGGTCAGCGGTAGTCTTGGATGTGATCCACCCATTAACGGCGTAGATGTCCTGGCGTCCGTCATTGTCGTAGTCGAACATTGTCGAACCCCAATACCAGCCGAACGGATTGGCGCGCGCTCGTTCTGAGACATCGGTGAAATGGCCTTTGCCGTCATTGAGAAGCAGGCTGTTACCCTTGACCATGCGGTCTCCGTAAGAGTTCCAGTCCATGCCCACAAGACTGAAAATCTCTCTGTAAGTCGGAAAGTCTTCCAGGAGTGTTCGCTCTCGCAGGCTGTTGAGCAGGTATCGGTAGAGTGTTATGGACTGACCGTACCAGCGCTGGCCTGAGTGAACATTGGAGACGTAGATGTCAAGGTCGCCATCATTGTCAATGTCGCCGAACGTGGAACTCATGCCATAGCCGAAATCCAGCGTGCCGGTCTCCTTAGACACATCTGCAAAAGTCCCGTCGCCTTTATTCCTCAAGAGGGCATTGCGCCCGAAGTCATTGGCAACATAGATGTCCTGATTGCCGTCATTGTCGTAATCCCCAAAGCTCACGCCGAGTGTGAGACCTCCTTCGCGCACACCCGCTTGAGCAGTAACATCCGTGAAATGAAAGTTGCCATCGTTTCTGAGGAGACTGTTGCCGACGCCGTTTCGAGCGTAGAAGAGTGTGGTCGGGACATCCTTGCGTGGGTCAAGGTAGCGACCCGCGTAGATGTCTAAGTCGCCGTCATTATCGTAATCGGCGACCGTTGCGACTGTCACAAAGTAGCCGCCGAGTGCGTCTGAACTCACGTCAGCGAAAGTGCCGTCGCCGTTGTTGCGAAACAGATGGTTCGGAGTCGTGGTGCTGCCCAGAAAAAGGTCTTTGTATCCGTCGTTGTTGAAATCGGCGAAGATGCCCACGTAAACGCCGGGCATCTCACCTGAGAGGCCAGCTTTCGCCGTCACATCCGCGAAAGTGCCGTCGCTGTTGTTGTGATAAAGACGCGGGCGCTCGCCATCGGCGAAAAAGATGTCGTACCAACCGTCGTTATCGTAATCGGCTGCCGCAACGCCTGACGAGCCGTATTTAACGAACTCCGTCTTCTTCGGCTGCCACTCAGGCTGCAACCACATGGGATTCATGTGCGAGACGAAATCAATTCCTGCTTGAGCGGTGATGTCTGTGAACCCGCGCCTGTCACCCGTGACGGTCGTCCCGTGCAGCATCTCCTGCTTACGGACTTTCCAGACGCCGTTCTCCGAGTGCAGCCACATGCGAAATAAGACCTGCGCCTCAAACGCCTCACTGGCAACGCCCATACTCAGGGGTGCTTTACTGCTTTCAGATATATTGCTCGCGCCGCCGTCCCGAGTCCCGCGAATCCAGAGGAACGAGCGGATGACTATCTCCTGCGGAGAGACAACCTGTTCGAGAGAATCCAGCTTGAATTTTATATCCTCAAATGTTTTGACCTTCTTAAGGTAGCGAGCAATCTGCTCCGCTTCATCAGTTTTGGTAAAGGATCGTGCATCCTGCATCTGCCACTCAAAGACGCGCACGCCGTCGCGCTCGGATTGAAGCACCTCTGCCCAGAAACCTTCCCTCTCGCCCAGATAGCTCTCGTCATAAACGGCTGCTGCCTGCGCGGTATCGAATTTCTCTATCCCGGATTTGTATTCGCCCAAAACCTTCTGCGCTGTCTGTCCCATCTGCGCAAACTGCTGTGCGCTGCGCTCAATCCGGTCGATCATGATTTTGATAGCGATGACGCCGCCAAGAACAATAGTAAGAAGCGTGCCGAGGATAATCAGCCGCCTCTTTCTTTTAGACATAGTTCTCATCCTTTATCTGAGAGAAGAAGACCTGGCATTAGCCTCGGCAGAATCAGCGGTCTCCTCTATACGAATTAGACGGTTGTTTGCGATTAATTCAGTGAGCGCGCGGCCTTCAATGCGCTGCACTTGTCCGCTGGGCCATCGAATCTCTATGGCATCAATCGCCGCAGATTGTCCCAGACCGAAATGAACCGGAAGCATGCTTTGCGAAGCGTAACCCGATCCGGCTTCGACCTGTCGCAGCATGGTCTTACCCGCCGTAGTCAGCCGCACGTCAGCACCCACGGCGTCGCGGTTGCTACGCCTCCCGACCAACTTAATCTCCAGCGAATTCTCTGCCTTCAAATTGTTCAGGTAAACGGTCGGCGTCTCGTTGTTATTATTGATTACTATGTCTAGCCGACCGTCACGGTTGAAATCGGCGACCGCCGCGCCGCGACTGTCCTTGACACAATCCGTGCCTGTGGGACGCGCCATGTCCATGAACTGGTCGCCGCCTATATTAACGAAGAGACAGTTATGCTCATAGCCGTTCCATGAATTGTCGCCGACGAACTCCCGGCTAAAGAAGAACCCTTGCTTGTACTTTTCTATGTGTGCGACCGCACCCGAAGTGAAGGGCAGTCAAAGGTCATCCTTGCTTTTATTGCTAATCCATCCGTTCGCGACATAGATGTCCAGGTCCGTATCATTGTCGGCATCGAAGAGAGCTATGCCCCAAGCCCATCCGGCGCGGTTAGTGTGGCTGTCCTTTAACTCTCGGAACGTGCGGTCGCCGTTGTTTTGGAAGAGCGAGTTGCCCTCGCCGACCATCTTGCCTATCCCGCTCCAATCAGAGCCGACTAGACGATAGAATTTCCAGTACTCGTAGGCGTCCAGAACGAGCCACCTTGAGCGCATGACGTTGCGCATGTACTGGCTCACAGTCTGGTCTTCGCCAAACCATCGCTGGTTCGAGTTGATGTTAGAGGTGTAAAGATCGAGTCGTCCGTCGTCGTTCAAGTCGCCGAACGCCACGCCCATGCCCGCGCTGAAGTCTAGCACGCCCGCACGCTTTGCCTCGTCTGTAAAAGTTCCATCGCCGTTGTTATGGTAAAGACACTTGCGCCCCATATCGCTGGCGACAGCGATGTCTGGAAATCCGTCCGCGTCATAATCGCCAGCGGCGACTGCCAGCGTCCAGCCTGTGTAGCCTGTCCCACTCGCTTCCGTTACGTCCTTAAAGCCGCGCCCGCCCTCGTTATGATAAAGGCGGTTCGGCAGGGCGTTCTCGGCGAAGAATGGGGTGCGCGGTATGCTCTCGAAGGCATCGCCGTAGGTTCCCACGTACAGGTCTAAGTAGCCGTCCCGGTCGTAGTCCAGAAAGCACGCAACCATGCTCGTCGTCAGCGCATCCAGACCCATTTCCTGTGAGCGATCTGTGAACGTGCCGTCGCCGTTATTGTGAAAGAATTTGTTAGGAGCAAGATAGCGTGCGACGAAGAGGTCTTGAAAACCGTCGTTGTCAACGTCTGCGAATAATCCAGCGTTCGCCTGGTCAATTCCGTCTAAGCCAGCTTCTTGAGTGACATCAACGAACCTGACTTCGCCGGAGCCTGTGGCGCTCACGTTTTTGAAGAGGCGTGAGCGCACGCCATCGGCGAAGAAAATATCGGTCAGGTCATCATTGTTGTAGTCCACCGCGCTGACGCCGCCGAAGGCGTGCTCCATGACGTCGAATTTTAGCTGCCCGCCGTAGAGTTCCGCATTAAGCTTAGGGTCGCGCTCATGCTTGTAGTTGATACCGATTGAGGTCGGGTCAAGCTCCACGAAGCCGTGCCCGTCGCCCGCCACGCGCACGCCTTCAATCATTTCGTCCTTAACGATCTTCCAATCGTAACCCGCGCCGGGCGCGGCCTCGTTGACTAGTTGCCAGCGATAGAAGTGACGGTCTTGAAAAATCGCGCCTTGCGGGTTAGTCCCGTCGAGGATGAATTTGACGCGGAGCGTGACGCGGCGCTCAGGTTCGACCGCTTCAATCAGGTCTATCTTGCACCAAATGTTTTGGATTGAGGCAAGGGTGTTGAGATAAGCGGAGACCTCATCGGCAATGCTCTCACGATTGTACGTTTCCTGTCCCTCGCTCACTACCCTGAGAACCGACACGCCGCTTTCATCATTACCCTGCTGCATGACAGAGCGCCCGCGCGAAGGTGCGGAGTAGCTTTCGGAGTAGAAATGTATGACCGCCGCCGCATTTTTCTGCTCGAAACTATCTTTGATGGCGTGGCCGTAATCGGATAGAAATTTGTTGATTGATTTGCCGGTCTCAAGAAAGCGCGCGTGCTCTTTATCTCTGAGCCCCATCACGTGTAGAGCGACGGCGATGCCTATCGTCATGACGAGCGCAACCGCAATCAGTATTCGTGCTAGAAGCTTTATCTTTCTTTTCCACGCCATGTGACTGTCACCTCACTTGAGGCTGGCTAATAATCAAGCTCTTCATAATGCTTCGGCAGACATCGAAAATACAGCGGTGTCTTGGGTGTTCCCCTCGCCCGTTTGCGCTCTTGTTGAAGAACGCAAGACGCTGCCGCCTGTGATAATAGCCGCGACACGCATCGCCGAGACGATGACCGGAGTGATACCGCCTCCGGGCTGCGTCCAGTGGCCTACGAAGTAGAGATTCTTGACAGGGCCAACGAGGCCGGGTCGTGCGTCGCCTAGTTGTGCGGGCGACATCTCCCACCCCAGCATGGCACCCTGATGATTAAGCGTGTACTTGTGGGAAGTCTGTGCGGAGGCGCTCATCTTGACTACAATCTTTTCCGAGAAACCTGGCATCACCCGCTCCAGATTGTCCATAATATATTTCTCCACGTGAGCTTTATGCTGAGGCCAATCGTCAATTGCGTTGTAGTCAATGTCAATCAATTTCTGGACAATTACAATGTGGCCGCCCTCGGGTGCCATACGCGGCTCAAATAGAGTCGGCACAAAGATTTTGAAGGCGCTCTGTGTCACCGTTTCAGCATCCCACGAACTCCAGTGGTAACCTTCCATTTCGCGCAATACTTCGGTCGGCATATTCTTCAAGCCGATGTGTGTCAGGAAACAGGAATGAGTTGGCCGCAGCTCTCGAAGCTGTTTCAAATAATCCTCGACCCGTTCTTCGCGTGGAAGCATTTTTTCGAGTGTCTGAAGCATATCGGCGTTCGAGATAACCGCGCCCGCGCGAACGCTATCGGTGCGAGCAGCGCCTTGTCCATTCGTCGTAACTTCAACGCCGAAGGCTTCGCTATCTCGGGTCAGGATGCGGCTCACCAATGAACGCATCAAAATGTGACCGCCGCTCTGCTCAAAACGCGCGGCAAGTTCGTCTGCAAAGGCTTGCGAGCCGCCGCGCGGGTAGTAGTTGCCCAGAAAATAGGAGAGCCTCAGCATGGAGTCGAAGATAAAAGAGGTGCGGGAAGGCGGCGACCCCCAGTGGCCGCAATCGGCTGCGAGCAGGAGTTTGAGCTTCCGGTTACGGAAAAACTTATCAAGTGCATCCCTGACGGTCATCTCCCTGAAAGGATTAAGCCTGTCAGTATTCGACCCGCGAAAGTAATAGAGCAGGCCCAGCAGATAGGCTTCGCGTACCACATCGAAAAAGGGGTCAAGAGCTTTCCTTTCATCCTGGAACTCGGCCTTCAGCCGCGTCAGATAGCTATCGAAATCAGCCGGGACGGAAAAGCTTGCTCCGTCTGGAAAATGGAACTTATCCACCGGATCCATCTTGATCCAGCCGTTGAGGCAGCCCAATTCAAGAAGCAGTTTTCCGGTAATGGTCGCAGGGTTGCCGAGCAAAGGATAAAAATGGGTCGCGGCGTCGAAGGTGTAGCCCCGTCGCCGGAAAGTGCTGCAATAGCCACCGACCATGTAGTGCTGCTCAATAAGGAGCACGCGCAACCCTTCGCGCGCGAGCAGATTCGCGCACACCAATCCTCCTATGCCCGCGCCCACAATCACAGCATCATAAGAATTACGTGGCGGGCCTTTCAGGCCTTTGAAGGGACGAATCATATTAAACAGTTTTCAGTTTTCAGTTTTTAGTTTTCAGTTAAGAGAAAAGCAAATTGCTTAAAACTGAAAACTGAAAACTGAAAACTGCTTTATGGCCTGTTCCGACCATATTCTTCGTGTGCCTGGACGAATTCGCCGCTAGCAATGCTCGCGCCCATCGAAAGCTCGCCCGCCAGCAGCGTTGCGGCGACTATCTCAGAGAACTTTGTTGCATACCCCGCTCCCGCACAGCCCAGCATTGCCAGGCACTCGCGGCTTGTTCCAAGATTTGTGCCGCCGCCAACTGTCGCCACCGTCAGTGAGGGCAAGGTCACACTGGCGTAGAGTTCCCCAGCATTCGTGAGTTCAAAGTTAGTAATGCCAACCGAGGCGTTCACAATATTAGCCACGTCCTGGCCGCAGGCGATAAAGAGCGCCGCGAGGCCGTTGGCATAGTGACCGTTGTAGCCTACGGCGGCGGCTGAGACATGACCGAGCATGGTGTGATGCCACATCTCTATCAACTGCTGCGGTGTCGTGTGAAGATATGACTTGACAACCCCTTCAGGGAGGCGTGCACCGGCGACGACTCTTTTGCCCTTCCCGCCCGCGAAGAGAAACCCGCTGGCGCGCTTTTCCGAACAGTGGCCGCTGAAGATTTGAAAGCCCCGCACGCCCGACTTGCGATCCATAATCAGGCGACACGCTTTGTCCGTCGCTTTGACGATCATGTTCATACCCTGCGCGTCTGCTGTGAAGTAACAAAAATGTACTATGACCTCTCGACCAATTGCGGAGCACTCAAGGCGCAGTAGTTTTCCGTGGCGTGTGGTGGATTCGGCCTCAGACCGAATCCAATCCAGATCGTGCTCGATGCCGCGTGCGAATTCATGGGCGCTTGCCACATCATCGAAAAAGAAGACGGGCGAAACGCGGTTCTCATCTGTATATATACGCACGCAAGCTCCGCCAGCGCGCGTGAGCGCCGCCATCCCGCGCTCATACGAGCGGACAAGAGCGCCTTCGGTCGTCGCCAGAGGAACATAGAAAGTGCCATTAGCGGCCACGCCGTGAATCAGAAGAGGCCCCGCCACTCCGAGCGGCATCTGTGCCGCGCCGATTGGGTTCTCCACGTTGCCGCGCATTGATTCTGAAGGGATCGAATGTGAACCGACGTGCGTCAAACGGCAGCCGGTCTTTTCCTCGACCCAACGGCGACGACGCTCCACATCATCGGTCGAATAGCCCTGCTCCTTTAGCCTCGGGACGAGTTCTAAAGGTGCAGAGTCTGGGCGTGGCGTCAGCACTGGCGAATCGGCCATAATAATTTTCACCAATGAAGTGGAAGATTACCTTCACTCATTTGAAATTCGCTTTAACCTTACGGATAACGCGCCAGCACAAGCGAGCAGCAGTGGCCGTCAAAACTGATTGAGTTGACGAGACCAAAGCTGACATCAACTTGACGATTCTGTGGACTTATCATTGTGAGCGGAAAGTCCCCGTCCGTCTCTTCTAATCCTCGGATGCCGGGAAGCACACGGTCGCGCATTGTCTCCATGAGCGCTATCACCTGCAAAGCTCCCGCAGCGCCCAGCGTCTCGCCCAGCATAGATTTAATGGCAGTGACAGGAAGTTTCTGCGCCGCAGACGCAAATACATCTGCCATCGCATGCGCTTCATGCCGGTCAACGCGTAGGCTACCACTGGCCGATGCGCTGAGACAATCAATTGAGTTAGGCTGAAGCTCGGCATCCTTCAACGCCAGGCGAGCGGCGTGGGCTATTGCCTTAATAGCCTTTTCCCCATTCTTACCACGCGACGAGTCAAAGGCGCTGCCCGTTCCCTTAACCTCTGCCAGCACACGCGCTCCACGCTCGCGCGCCCGCGATGCGTCTTCAAGCATCAAAAGAGCAGCGCCTTCCCCCAGGAGAAAGCCGCCGCGCCGCACGTCGAAGGGAATTGGATATTTAACCTGGTCACCATTGTTTGAAGGGCACAATAACCCGGCGCGTTCGAAACCATAGAACGACTCGAAACAGAGTTCTTCCGCGCCGCCTGCTAACAGCGCTCGCGCGCTGCCCATGCGTATCAGGTCTGCTGCGTAGGCGATTGCTTGAAGCCCGGATGACGCGCCCGTCGAAATGGTAGAGTTCACGCCGCGCAAGTTTTGCATGATCGCCGTCTGACCAGTGGCCGCGCTGATGACTGTGTTGGCGAAATCCATAGGACTGGCGTAGGAAGGCCCCGCCGTCAGCGCTCGCCGGTCAAATTCCGAGATAGTGTGGATGCTTCCGAACATAGTCCCCAAGACCAGACCAACTGCTTCGTGCACCTTCATCTCGTCAGTGAATCCACTATCTTCGAGAGCCAGTTGCGCGGCGGCAGCCACGAGCCGCGCTGTCCGATCAAGTGGGCGAAGATTTCTCTTGCCTAAATACTTTTGCGCGTCAAAAGCTGTAATCTCACAGGCCAGCGTGCAACCAAGTTTTTCAGTGCTGAAGAATTCAGGAGGCTTAATGGCGCTTCGACCATCGCAGAGCGCAGTATGCAGCACAGTTCTGTGGTCGCCGAGTGACGAGATAAGGCCGTCGCCTGTGATGACAACCTGCCTCAAATAATTTCAGACCTCGCACTTCTTGAGGATGAGCGATGAGTTATTCCCGCCGAAGGCGTAGGCATTATTCATCGCCACGTTGACCTTGTGCTCGCGCGCCTGATTCGGAACGTAGTCCAGGTCGCATTCGGGGTCAGGCTCTATCAAGTTCATAGTCGGAGGAATGCGATCCTGATGGATTGCGAGGGCGCAGACCGCAGTCTCTATGGCAGAGGCTGCGCCCATCGTATGCCCGATCATAGATTTAATCGAACTGATAGGGAGACGGTAAGCCGCTTGTTTGAAGAGACGTTTGACGGCGATAGTTTCCAAGCGGTCGTTGGTCAAAGTGCCCGTGCCATGCGCGCTGATGTAGCTCACATCTTCGGCGCGCGTGCCGCTTGAACGAAGCGCTTCTTCCATAGCGCGGACTGCGCCATCGCTTTCAGGATGCGCCGCCGTCATGTGATGCGCGTCGCAAGAGAGGCCATAGCCCGTCACCTCCGCGTAAATGCGCGCGCCGCGCCCAATTGCTCCTGCAAGTGTCTCAAGAACAAGCACGCCCGCGCCTTCGCCGGGAATCATCCCCTTGCGGTGACGATCAAAGGGCTGGCAAATCTCAGGCGCGATTGCGCCGAGACGGGCGAACCCCGTATAGGTGATGCGCGAGAAGGGGTCAGCGCCTCCTGCCAGCATCACTGAAGCTCGCCCCGTGCGCAAAGCGTCGAAGGCATAGGCGACGGCGTAGTTTCCTGCGGCGCAGGCCGTCGGAATCACTATGTTAAGACCGCCCAACTCAAACTCGCTCGCTATATTCGCCGAAATATTATGGCAAGGGTAACGCGCCATAAATTCAGCACCGACCCTTTCCAGTTTTTCATTCACGAAGCAGTCATCAAAGCGCTCAATCTCCAAAGGCTCGCCCGATGTCGTTCCCATTGATACTCCCACCTGTTCAGGTCCGATAGTATCCAGCACAAGCCCTGCATCTTCGAGCGCCAGACGAGAGGCGGCGATGGCGAACTGTGACGCTCGGCCTATAGTTTCGACGTCAGTATTTAAAAGGTAGTGTGTCGCCGAGAACTCTTTTACCTCAGCCCCATAATGAACACTGAAATCTCTGGTGTCGTAAGCCTCCACGGGCGCGAAACTGCACCGGCCTGCGAGGAGATTACGCCAGACGGTTGCACACCCAGTACCGATAGGAGTGACAAGCCCGATTCCTGTAATCACGACGCGGTGTTCCATACGTCAGGGCTGTTTCACGCTAGATATTGTTGGATGATTCTAACTGAGTCGCCTACGGTGCGAATTTCCGAAAGCTCTTCGTCGGGTATTTTGATCTTAAACTCATACTCAAGCCCGACGGCTATTTCGAGAATAGTCAGGGAATCTAGTTTCAGATCGTCTTTGTAGGACGCGTTGTCCCCAATCTCTGCCGTCTCTAAATTCGCAGTTGTTGAGATCGTCCTCTTAACTGCGGTTCTAATCTCGATGGCATTCATCAAAGGGACGCTCCCCGCGCGGGTTTTCTAATTGTAGAGAGAGAGTAAACCAGATTCAGCGAGCAGAAACAATAGCTGTTAGCTGAAGCCGCAGAGCAAACGACGCGAACAAAGACGCGTCGCGCTGCCCTACAGTGTTTGGGAGAAAGTTCGTCGTGATTACTTAAGAGCGCCTAATTAGCTTCCGCACGAGACAGTTGAGGGGTTCCAAAATCTAAGATTGATTTTGTTAGGCTCTGTTGTGCCGTTACTTCTTGATAAGTTTCGCCTGAGAATTGACGGCTCGCCAGCCTCCGTCTTTCTGCTTAACGAACCTGTCCGACCATTCCCAATCGCCACTGAAATCCATTCCTTTATACTTGGCATTCGTCAATGTGCTGCGACCAGTGACCACCGCCGTGTTGCCTGTAATCTTCACTCTGACGTCGTCGATAGACCAGGCCGCGACCACCAGCTCACGCGATTGAAGCGCGGCTCTCAGCATCCTCTTATTGAATCCCATGCCATGGGCGTTGCCATTAAAATTATCCGTCTGTATTCTATCAAGCTTGTTGAGGTCGCCGTGTACTACAGCATTGGCCCACTCACGCACTAGCTCCTTCAGCGCAGCTTCATCATTGTTTTGAAAGTAGCCAGCGCTCACTATCATTTGGCTGAAAATGAGGAGCACGGTTGTCACCAAGACAACAACGAGAGGTCTTTTCATGGGTTTCTCCTTTTGCAATTTGATAGAAGACGACTGAGCCTCTATTTTCATTTAATTTACAAATGAAAGTCAATGAGTTTATGGCGACAGGAGCGATTGAACGTGAATAGGCAACGAACCAATGAGGTGGGATAGTTAATGTGAAGGTTGCCGTTGACGTAGTTGCAGGTGTTTGTAGAAATGGACAATAATTATCGAGGTCTGTTAGTGCCCAGCCGCACCTGACAACTCATTCAACCGGAGCGGAATGAGCGCGGCTTTGATCCGCAAGGCTCGAAGGCTTGGTGGGTTGAATGCGCTCTCGGTTAATTCGAGCATTAGGCTGCTAGTCTTTCAATAGGGGGCGCGTCTTGATTTTTTCAACGCTCAATGGCTTCGTTTCATCGCACATCAAGCTGTTTGAGTTGATCGGCGTCACCATGAGAATTTCCAGTTTCACGTTGGTCAGTTGGTTGGGGCCGCAAAGTCCGTTTATGTTTGTCTGGACGGTCAATACTATTGATGCAGTTTTGCTGTCCTGGTGCGCGATGTTGAAAAAGGATTCAGCTTACACACTACTCAACGTGTTCTGGGTAATGGTAGGTATTGTGGGCATAATTAGAGCCGGAACTTCCCTACATTAGAAATGATATGTCCCTGTCAAGCCGCAGCATAACAACAGCATGCACCCCGACGCCCCTTCAGCCTGTTTCGGTGGCATCCATCGCTGTCTTGGACAACGTGCAGGAAGGCTCACACAAATCGCTATTCACCGCCACCTTGCGCGACGGGTTAGTGACCAGCACGCCAGAGTGAATAACTATCCCGCGATAAATCCAACCTATCCATACCGTAAGCGAGCAGCGAAAAGCATTTTCATGACATCAGGAAATTGGTCAAATATTCTTTTGAACTGCATATGCTACAACCTTAGAAGCTATGAATTGGCACACCAAACAGTTAGGGGCGGCTCTTGAGCCGCCCCTAACTTATCAAATCTATTGGTGGAGCCGAGGGGGATCGAACCCCTGACCTCATGACTGCCAGTCACCTTCAGAGTTTTTTAGCTGAGTTTGGCTGAGTTAGATACAGTTCGCGGAGTACGTCTTAGTTGATGTTCTGGCGTGCTCCGCATCTTTGTTTCTTAGGTTGAGATTGATTGAGACAGAGTGAATTCGTGGAGTTCGCACACTTTTCGCACACATAGCTATGTGGCAAGTGGGATGAAGGATTACAACAAAATTACTACAGGCAGTGCGGAGTGCCCTAGTTCCTGATTCTGATAGTCCCGACATTGCTCTCTTGGGCATGAACTTTGACTTTGATGGAGCACGTACCAGGCGAGAGATTATCGGGCAGTCTGAAGACTACCTGCGTGAAGCTGAACAGAGGTATGGGCCGCACATCTTCTGCAACTATATCGTAACTCTGGTTGTTACTAATCAGATTGACGATTACAGAGGAAGAGTTTTCGCCTTGCTCTAATTGTAAGTTCGTCACGAAGATTATGACCCTCGTGTTTCGATCCTGCAATTGATTCAACAAGTTCGCCGCGTTAACTACTAGAAATGGATCTCTGAGAAAGAGTATTGAATCCAGTGCTGCTGCTTGAGCCGAGTTGGGCCCAGATTCATCTAGAATCAAGCTGAGCTGAGGCGGCATGGCCTCATCATTGAGAATCAAGCCCGTCCCCTGCGCGCGAGCGAGCGTGGCGTTGGCCGCACCTGAGAGATCGATCAAGAAGGTCTCATCCGCTTCTATAAGGATGTCACCATTGACCAGTACTGTGATGTTCTTCGTAGTCTCGCCAGGTAGGAAGATAAGCTGTGTGCTCGTTATCGCCTGATAGTCAGAAGGTGCTGTCGCCGTCCCGTTGGTAGTTTGGTAGTTGACTGTCACGGTGAGGCTCGATGGAGCTAAGAGCATGGCGGTGAAGACGACGTTGGTAGTACTGCTGTTGCCCTCTGTCGCTGAAACGTCGTTGATCGTGATGCCCGGCGGCTGGTCATCGTCGATGATTGTCAAGACAGCCGTCGTTTGCTCTCCCAAACTGCTTGTGCCTGTGGCACTAGAAAGTGTCAGCATGACGGTCTCGTCGTTCTCATCCAGCACATCGCTGTTGATTGGAACGTTGAAGGTCTTGACCGTCTCGCCATCAGCGAAGACCAGTGTGCCAGAGGTTGACATGTAGTCAGAACCGGCAGTGGTTGTGACGTTACTGGTTGCGTAGTTTACACGAGCCTCACCAGTCGAGCCGACAGTGCGATTGATTTGGATGGCCAAGCTCCCATCCTCTTCTCCTATTGTGTAGTTCGCTTGGCTGAGTTGCATCGTACTTATGGTATACGAAAAAGTTACAATATTAGAGCATGAACCATCAGCGAAGCAGCCAATCGCTTTGACTGTTTTTGAGGAAGGTATTGCAACTTCAGTTATATATATCTGGCCTTTACCAAAAGAGGGATCAGTTCCATCAGTCGTGTAATAGATCATGTCCCAGTCAGGTGCGGACAGGGACACTGTTTGCGGTTGGGGATATGTTCCTGGCGCAGGAGTCCCTTCAGGTGCCCTTAATGTGATAGTGCCTGTGTTGAGGTTCTGGCGTTGAGTTAGTTGCTGTTGGGTTACTACAACAGGAGGCGTGAGTGTTTGATCAAATGTTCCGTCGCCATTAGTGTCAAGCCTTAGCACAGACCGATTATTCTGTTCCTGGAGATTTCCGGCAAGTTTCGTGCTCACTGGTATGTTGGGGAAAATCTCTGAGCCAACCGTCCCACTATTATTTATATCATCTATCTTCAGAGTAAAGGTTCCGTTGCCTGTTCCTTTCAGTTGAATCGAGTAAATTTGACCCTCATCATCGGGAAGATAGATTGATTTGTGCTCTCCTATGATGTTGTAGTCGGCATTCGGTATATTATTTACCAGAGTCCCATCTTCGACCGGCCCTGCATAATTGCCATCCTGATCGGTCACAATAATATCTACAGGACTCGCCATGAAGATGACCTTACCGTTTAGCTGGCATTGAAGAGCATTATAAATGCCTGTTGTCGGAGACGGGTCGTTTGTAAATATTTTGGCAATTTGTTCCCGGATACCGGGTTGGCTTGGCATCTTTCCGTGATCTGCATTGGTAGCGTAGTAAAGTTTGGATGAATCTACTGGTACACTGCGAGCGCTTTCAATTGGGACCGTGCCATCACCAGGCGTGTAGGTCACACTATAGGTAGAATTCCCAAATAAATACCTTTGCTCATGAACCCGACCAACAGTTCCTTTCCCACAGCCAATAATATTGTAAAAATCTATCCCTTTGGTTCGTAGGTCGAGGTTGTCAAACTCTGTGCTGTGTAAGTTTATAGAGTTACTGAACGCTTGTTGATTGGCTCCTCTTTCTCTCACTAGGTGATCTCTTGTTTCAGCATCATTCATGTTCTGTATAGTTTGAGAGAAAAAACCTGTTGCCGTAGTAACCTGCATGAAACTGCCCTTGATAGAAAAATAGCGGGCGCTCGGCGAAAGGTCGTAAACTATGGGCATATTCATCGCTAATTTTTTCATTTTGTCCCTGTTATGACCGATCAATCCCGTATCGCCGGTAAGCAAAACATTTATTGCCTTCGGCGCTCCGAGGTTTGGCACGCCTACAAAAACAACCTTTTCTATTTTAGGTGAAGCATTTTGTTGGATGTATTTCTTCACTATAAGACCGCCAGTGCTATGGGCCACTATATTTACCTTCGAGAAGCCTGGCTTAGAGATGATTTCATTTATTTTTTTCTGCAACGCTTCCACGGTTGCCGTGCTCACTCCAAACCGCCAATCATAAGGAAAAAGAAATATGTCTGTCCCCTCTTTATAGCCATGGCTTTTAAGCTCATCTATTAATCCCTGGGTATAGTCGAAATCGAAAATATGAGTAGGTGGGTCGATCTTACGAACGACATCCCTCGCGACTATACTTCCATCTGTAGGTTCCAAGTTTGGCTTTATTTCTAACGGATCCAAAAATCCATCAGTTGGATCTATTGGAAGAAGAGCTTTGGTTAGATTTAGCCATAATTGGTCTTCTCCTTTATACAAATTAGTTGCATAAACACCAGGTACAATCAGGACTGGTGTGTGCAACGGGGCCACAGTAATCATTGCCGTGTTGCTGTTTACAGCACAAGAAAGGTCATGGTTAAAACTCACTCGTACCCAGTAACTTGTAGTCCTAGTTAAAGAAGGAGTTGTAAAGATTCCATTAGAACCAATAGGGCCGCTGCTAACAGGTTTTGATGTGTCGCCGCTTAAGCCTTCAAACCAATCACAAAAATAGAAAGTGGTTTTCATCGGGTCTGGTTCGCTGAGCTCCACCCTTAAAGTCGCAGACTGCCCGTTCGCTATAGTTTGGTTGGCCGGCTGGGTTTTAATTGAACCAAGAGTGCAGGTTGGTGTCATTGTGATCGTTCCGGTTTTAGCGCATGAGCTTGACCCGGCGAAGCTAGTTGTCATAGTCCATGTGAAAGTTCCAGACCCTTCGTAACTATGAGATGGGTTTTGCTGCGAGGAGTGAGTTGAGCCGTCACCGAAATCCCATTCATAGATAGGGCTGCCGCTGCACTCTAATGAAGGCGTTGCCGTCGCTTGAAATGAGATTGGGACGCCTACCGTGCCTGATGAGGATGCGGAAGCCGTACAGGTCAGTGTGCATACGGCGGACACATCACTAATCTTGATGACAAAGGCGTCATTAGCACCGCCGTAGGAAGTCTGAAAGGCACCAGTTTTAATAGGAAGGTTTGTCGAGCCAGTTCCTCCCATTATATAAACACTACTTGCAGAGTCTATCGCTAGTCCCGGACCCAGACCAGTAGAAGGTAATCCCTCGTCGCCGCTGCCACCGAGATATGTGGAGTAGATCATTGCGTTGCCTGCTGCATTGAGCTTTGATACGAAAGCATCGAGACTGCCTCCTCCATAAGCAGCTTGCAATGGGTTCGATAATGGGAAATCGCCGGACGCCGTCACACCCGCAACATAAATATTACCCAATGAATCAATGGCTATGCCATGGGCGCGATCCTCCCTGTTGCCGCCCAGATAAGTCGAATAGAGCAGCGTGGAGCCATCGGCACTTAACTCCGTCACGAAAGCGTCAGAGCCGCCGCTCTTAGACAATTGCAAGGGGTTAACTGTAGGGAAGTCAGTAGAATCGGTGATCCCCGTGACGTAAACCTTGCCCGAGGCGACCACAGTTATACCGAATCCATAGTCCCAACTGTTGCCGCCCAGATAAGTCGAATAAACAAGAGTCGTGCCCGCGGGATTTATTTTAGATATGAAAGCTTCGCCACTTGCCAAAACAGATCGGAAAGGATTCACCCTTGGGAAATCGCTCGAGCCAGTGAATCCCGTGATATAGGCATTGCCTGCTGAGTCCGTAGCGATGTCAGTGCCCTCTTCAGCATTGCTACCACCAAAGTAAGTGGAATAAATGAAGGCAGAGCCGGTCGGACTTAGTTTTGTGACGAACGCATCTGAGGGTCCTCCTAAAGTTGCTTGAAGTGGATTGGCCGTAGGGAAATTATTGGAGAGCGTACCTCCCGTGAGATAGATATTGCTGGAGGAGTCGAGCGCAAGACCAAAGCACCTTTCGTCACCTCTGCCGCCGAGGTAACTAGAGAAAAGCAGAGCCGAACCGTCGGCGCTCAACTTCGCCACGAAGGCATCCTCTTCCCCGCCCGAAGTTGGCTGGACAGGGTTCACCGTCGGGAAATTAGTCGAGTAGGTGAACCCCGCGATATAAGCATTGCCGGATGCATCCACTTTAATTTTATAACCATGCTCATTGTGATTGCCTCCGATGTAAGTAGAATAAATTAGCGCTGAACCCGTGCTATTAAGTTTCGTCACGAAGGTATCTGTAACGCCTCCACCGTAAGTTGTTTGGAAAGGATTTGATGATGGAAAGTTGACTGACTCCGTAAAGCCAGTAACATAAGCATTGCCGCTGGAGTCAACGTCGATGCCGTAACCAGTCTCCCAACTCGCAGTGCCGAGATATGTGGAGTAGGAGAGAATCGGATCAATTACCAGCGGCTTGCTCCCATCGTACTCCGCTACTTGAAGGCCGATACGCTTGTTGCCTTTGATAATATAGTGGCTAGCGACCGCCTGCTGGATGCCATTTACCTCCTGATAGGCTACGGGCTTATGCTGTCGAAGTTCTCCGCTCGCCGTCTGAATCACCAAGTCGCCACTCGCGTCTAAGCGCATCTTCCGCGCTCCTTCAAAAGCGAGTTCGATAATGCCAGGATCAGCACCGGGAGCAACAACAAGATCATATTCGAGTTGGCGTTGGTTGCCGTAATAGACCATGTCTACACCAGGGTAGACCTCGTTGTATTTAACTCTAGCGTAGCTGGGAATGTTGGAGCGCCACTTCCCGGGGTCATTGCCATTGAAGTAATTACTCTTACCGGGTAATTCATCAAGGCCCATTACTTGAGCCCCGGAGTTAGCGCCTATCAACTTCATCCGGAGCACGGCGCGATGCGCCATTGCGGATCGTATTTGTCCTTTTCTGTTCGGAAGGGATGACCCTTCGCGGGCATTGGGGGTGGAGGAGTTACTAAAAGCTAAAACCGCTTCGGTGGATGTCAAAAACAGATTGTAGTCCTTACCGCGCGACATAAACTTGATTTGCGAGTTAGTCTGTCCCTCATTAGCTTCAAAACTCAAGGGCAATTTACCGTAAGCCTCGATTACCTGTGCTTGCACCGCTTCGTTAGCCGTAGTCGTAGTTGAAGGGGGGATTGAATTGACTATTGCGGCGTCTTTTGAGAGTGATTGTTGCTCCCCCTTAGATACTATTATTGAAGAGGAGTTTAGCGATGACTGCCGCTGGTCTGAATAGTCATGCTCATGTGGCAGGAATACCCAACAAACCAATCCGATTAAACCTACTAACCCTATGACTGTAAGGTGAAGGGTTCGATGAGGGTGAGATCTCGTATACTGCAAGTAACGCATGAGGGACTTCTCCTGATATAGCTTTGCGTTTCAATCTACGGCGGTATGAGTAAATCCATGCGCGATGTGGTGGTGACCACGAACCTGATAAGGAAGATGATGGAAGTGGTCAGTTTTCCTTACTAAAACTATCCCGTAGGAGATAGTCATGAGGCAGCATGGTTTGGACGCTACATATAGTTACTTCCCATTAAAACGGATGGAACTCTATGCCCAGATAATGTCTTTGTCAATTATTAAGCTGGCGACTACCAACTATTGACTTTCACCATCATCAGTACTATCTTTTGCGCGTCTGCTCCTCGCATTCCTGCTGTCGAGAGCCTTTCCTCGTCAGCCTCACGCTAAACCTGATAATGATAAATGTCTGATAGATTACACACGAAACGCTTCTACTGTTCATTGTGTGTGATGTTTATCCTTTCAGGAAGCTAGCTTGATAGCTTCTGTCGAGACTACACAAAATTGAGGGGCAAGGCCATATTAAGTTGACACCGATTACAAAAGCCATAAAGGGGTCTTTCAGGCGGGCCGTCTAATCTTTACCGCCTGTCTTACCGGCATTTTAGTAGAGCAAAATTCCAAAAGAGAGGAGAATAACATCAATGCCAGCGTCTCAACCTATGCAACCGAGACAACCCGCGAGGGACCCGAACTCGTTGATTCAAATGCTTATGAGAGCTTTCAATGAAGAGGTGTTTGCTGCTGATTTCACTATTTCAGACCAGAGCCGAGAGCATGTCCGACAAATGGTCAAAAAAGGTGTCAAGGAGTTGATTAAAAGTACCACGCAGAACCATCAGGTGGAGCAAGCCGAGAAAGATATACGCGGTTTCGCCCGCCGAATGATTATTGTAGCTAAGGCTGCAGGGCGGACTGAACTAAAAGAGACTGATTACTTCTCAGCCTTTAGCTTCCTATGCCCCCTATGGCCGTTTTGCTAGTCGAAGCTGTTCGCCAAGAGAGACCTCACATGACTGATATGGAAGAGAAAGTCAAGAAAGCTTTCGACTTCGCCAGCGATAGCACCAAGCAGCTCATCACGCTCTCAACAGCAATCCTTACATTAACCATAACCTTTGGTAAGGATGTTTTGCAGAAAGTGGATGCTAGTACCAAGGACAACCTGACATACGCTTGGATAGTTTACCTAGTATCGATTTTCTTTGGGATAATGACTTTATTAGCTCTCACCGGCACGCTAGATCCAATAAAGAGAAAAAAGAAAAAACAGGGAAGTACATATAGTGGAGAGGCTATTGATCAAACAGTGGCTGCCTCCGCCGCACAAGTCGAGCCTGTAGCTACAATTCAAGGCGCAAACGTGAGACTCCTCTCTTTTTTACAGATTGTTAGTTTCCTTGTAGCTACAGGCTTAATCGTAAAAACCGGGATCACAGCGTTAAATACTACTGGCGATAGTTCTGGTACTACAAACAACGTCGAGCAAGTTGTCAGGGATAAGCAGCGCATACTTGTTGAAGCCCTCATGCGCCGTGATGCGGCAGCCCTAGAACAAAATCTCGCCATTGATTGTGTCATCATGGGTAGCCTCGGCCAAGTAATGAATAGAACTCAGGTGGTGTCGGCGCTCAATTCCGGTGAACTGGCGTATGAATCTATCAACATTGATGATGCTACCGTCCGTGTATATGGAGATACTGCTGTCGAATCAGGCCATGCGGTAGTTAAAGGGAAGTATAAGGAACAGGATCTTAGCGGGCAATTCCGGTTGGGTGCTGCGTTCGTGAAAAAACAGGAAGGGTGGCAGGTTGTTAGTATTCAGATTGCACGTGTGGACCAGCCTGCAAACATCCAACCAGCTCCGGCGGTGAGAAAAGCGCCCCCACCTAGAGGATGGAAGAAACGTGTAAAAGGAAAAAGGGGAGGAGTTGGTAGGGGGCGTTAAATATGATAACGCTTCAACTCTGTTAGGAAAGGCTATCAAATACGCCGGCTTTTAAAATAAAGAAGTTCGCATTATTGGTAATAACAGTAGACCTGTTGCGTGATAAGGCTTCAAGAGCTAAGTTTGCGTAACGGAGTCATCCAATATGTCCCTCTATCACAAACTCAGCCGGAAGCCGCAACTGTTTCTCTCCGTCACAGGCATGAACCTT